>NZ_JBWKNE010000001.1:1100314-2831709 GCF_059415405.1 Variovorax sp. GW821-FHT10C12 | reverse complement strand
CCTTTCTTTTGCCTACGTTTCTTTGGCGAAGCAAAGAAAAGTAGGTCGCCTGCCGGGGCGAGACCCGGCCTCGGAACCCAAGAGAAGGCACGGCGATGAACTTGTCGCGTCCTTTCGTCCGCCGCCCCATAGGCACAGTCCTCCTGACCATAGGCATCGCCCTGGCAGGAATCGCAGCGTTCTTCGTCCTCCCAGTCTCCCCGTTACCCCAAGTCGACTATCCAGTCATCTCGGTAAGAGCCTCCATCCCAGGAGCCAGCCCCGAGACGATGGCAACCAGCGTCGCGACCCCGCTGGAAAGACACCTGGGAACCATCGCAGGCGTCAACGAAATGACGTCCACCAGCTCGGTAGGCTCCTCCCGAGTCACCCTGCAATTCGACCTCAGCCGCAACATCGACGGCGCCGCCAGAGAAGTCCAGGCCGCCATCAACGCCAGCCGCGTAGACCTGCCCGCCACGCTAAGAAGCAACCCCACCTACCGCAAAGCCAACCCAGCCGCGTCGCCAGTCATCATCCTGGCCCTCACGTCCAAAACAAAGACCCCGGGCCAGATCTACGACGCCGTCTCGAACATCGTCAGCCAGCGCCTGTCGCAAGTAGACGGCGTAGGCGACGTAGAAATCGGCGGCGGCTCGCTCCCCGCGGTGCGCATCGAACTGCTCCCCTTCGCCCTCAACCGCTACGGCATCAGCACCGAAGACGTGCGCGCCGCCATCCAGGCGTCGAATGCCAACCGCCCCAAGGGCATGGTGCAGGGCGAAGGACGCAAGCTGCAGATCTACACCCAGACCCCGGCGCTGCGCGCAAGCGACTACGCCTCGATGGTCGTGGCCTGGCGCAACGGCGCGGCGGTGCGGCTGCGCGAGGTGGCCGACGTGATCGACGGCGTGGAAGACACGCGCACGCTGGGCCTGTTCAACGGCGAGCCGGCGATCATCGTGCTGATCACGCGCCAGCCCTCGGCCAACATCATCGAGACCGTCGACAACGTGCGCGCGCTGCTGCCCGAGCTGCAGGCGCAACTGCCGCCGGACGTGACGCTGCAGGTCGCGTCGGACAGCACCAACTCCATCCGCAGCTCGCTGCGCGAGGTGGAGATGACGCTGGTCATCGCGGTGCTGCTGGTGGTGCTGGTGGTCAGCCTGTTCCTGCGCAGCGTGCGCGCGACGGTGGTGCCGGCGGTGGCCACGGTGGTGGCGCTGCTGGGCACGTTCGGCGTGATGCACCTGCTGGGCTTCAGCCTCAACAACCTGAGCCTGATGGCGCTCACGGTGGCCACGGGCTTCGTGGTGGACGACGCCATCGTGGTGCTGGAGAACACCAGCCGCCACATCGAATCGGGCATGTCGCGCATGAAGGCGGCGCTGCTCGGCGCGCAGGAAGTGGGCTTCACGGTGCTGTCGATCAGCGTGTCGCTGGTGGCGGTGTTCATTCCGCTGCTGTTCATGGGCGGACAGGTGGGGCGGCTGTTCCGCGAGTTCGCGGTCACGCTGTCGGCGGCGGTGCTGATCTCGCTGGTCATCTCGCTCACCACCACGCCGATGATGTGCGCGTGGATGCTCAAGCCCGGCGGCGAGCACGACAAGAACAAGCCGCAAGGCCGCCTCGGCCGCGCGGCGGCGCGCAGCTACGACTGGATGCTCAAGCGCTACGAGAGCGCACTCGACTGGGCGCTGGACAGCAAGGCGATCGTCATGGTCGTGCTGCTGGCGGTGGTGGGGCTCAATGTCTACCTGTTCAGCGCGGCGCCCAAGGGCTTCTTCCCGCAGCAGGACAGCGGCCAGCTCAACGGCGGCCTGCGCGCCGACCAGAGCATTTCGTCGCAGGCCATGGGCGCCAAGCTGCGCGAGGTGGTCGACATCATCCGCAAGGACGAGGCGGTCGACACCGTGGTGGGCTTCACGGGCGGCGGGCGCGCGGGCGGCGGCTTCATGTTCGTCAACCTGAAGCCGGCGAACCAGCGCAAGGACAGCGGCCTGGCGGTGATCGCGCGGCTGCGCCCGCAGCTGGCGCAGGTGACGGGGCTGCGCGTGTTCCTCGGGCCGGTGCAGGACGTGCGCTCGGGCGGGCGCTCCAGCAACTCCACTTACCAGTACACGCTCAAGAGCGACAGCCTGTCCGACCTGCGCACCTGGGCCGTGAAGCTGGCCGACGAGATGAAGCAGCAGCCCACGCTGACCGACATCGACACCGACCAGGACCAGAACGGCGTGGAGACGGTGGCCAAGGTCGACCCCGACAGCGCGCGGCGCCTGGGGCTGACTTCCACCGCCATCGACAACGCGTTGTACAACGCCTTCGGCCAGCGGCAGGTGGCCACGATTTACACCGAGCTCAACCAGTACCACGTGGTGATGGAGTGGGCGCCGGCCTACACGCGCAGCCCGAACGCGCTGCGTGACGTGTACGTGCCGGCCACGAAGACCTCGGTGGTCGCGGGGCAGGCGGTGACCACGCAGGTGGCGGCAACGACCACGACATCCACGGGCAGCAAGGCGGCCTCCACCAGTGCCGCCGCGACGGTGCCGGTGTCGGCCAACGCCGGCTCGCGCAACGCCTCGACCGGCAACGTGCTGAGCAACACGGCCACCGCGCTGGTGCCGCTGTCGGCGGTGGCGAAGTTCGAGGAGCAGTCGGTGGCCACGTCGGTGAGCCATGAGGACGGCGAACTCGCCACCACCATCTCGTTCAACCTGGCCGAGGGCGCCAACCTCGGCGATGCGCGCGAGGCCATCGCCAAGGCCGAGGCCAACATCGCGATGCCGACGAATGTGCGCGGCGCCTTTGCCGGCACCGCGCTGAGCGCGCAGCAGTCGCAGGGGCAGCAGGCGATGCTGATCCTGGCGGCGCTGGTGGTGATCTACATCGTGCTGGGCATCCTGTACGAGAGCCTGGTGCATCCGGTGACGGTGCTGTCGACCTTGCCTTCGGCCGGCGTGGGCGCGGTGCTGGCGCTCTTGATGTTCCGCATGGAGTTTTCCATCATCGCGTTGATCGGCGTGTTCCTGCTGATCGGCATCGTGAAGAAGAACGCCATCCTGATCATCGACTTCGCGCTGGAGGCCGAGCGCTCGCGCGGCCTGAGCCCGCTTGAGGCGGTGCGCGAGGCCTGCCTGCTGCGCTTCCGCCCGATCCTGATGACCACCCTGGCCGCCGCGCTCGGCGCGCTGCCGCTGGCCATCGGCTTCGGCGAGGGCGCCGAGCTGCGCCGGCCGCTGGGCGTGGCGATCATCGGCGGGCTCATCGCGAGCCAGCTGCTGACGCTGCTCACCACGCCGGTGGTGTACCTGCTGCTGGACAAGCTGCGCCGCCGCGGCAAGAACGAACACGCGCTGAGCCGCGCGCCGGCCGTCTGAGACCCATGACCATGAATGCTTCCTTTTCTTCTATCGGCCCTTCACGCCGTTTCTTCGCATTGAGCACGCTCGCGCTGGCCGCCGTGCTCGCCGGCTGCGCCGTGGGCCCGGCCTACAAGGTGCCCGAGTCGGCGGCATCGGCCGGCTGGAAGGAACAGCCCGCCGCCGACGGCTGGCTGCCCGCCGCGCCGGCCGACGCGCTCGATCGCGGCGAGTGGTGGAAGCTCTTCGGCGACGCCACGCTCGACGAACTCGCGGCGCGCGTGCAGGTGTCGAACCAGAACATCGCCGCCGCCGTCGCCAGCTACACGCAGGCCCAGGCGCTGGTGCGCGAGCAGCGCGCGGGGCTGTTCCCGTCGGTGTCCTTCGACGGCAGCGGCAAGCGCTCGGGCACGGTGGGCGGCAACGCCTCGGCCAGCCCGTCGAATGCCTTCGGCGCCACGCTGGGCGCGAGCTGGACGCCCGACGTGTGGGGCCGCCTGCGCGAGGCCGTGAACAGCGCGCAGGCCAACGCACAGGCCAGCGAGGCTGACCTGGCGTCGGCACGGCTGTCGGCCGTCGGCGCCCTGGCCACCAACTACTTCTCGCTGCGCGAGGCCGATGCCGAGATCGTGCTGCTCGACGAAACCATCCTCGGCTACCAGCGCGCCTTCGAGATCACGAGCAACCGCTACGCCGCCGGCATTGCCGCGCAGACCGACGTGCTGCAGGCGCAGACCCAGCTGGTGAACGCCAAGGCCGACCGTGTGGGCCTGCAGCGCACACGCGCCACGCTGGAGCACGCCATCGCGATGCTGGTGGGCGTGGCGCCGGCCGACTTCAGCCTGCCGCCCGCGCGCTGGACGCCCACGGTGCCCGGCGTGCCGACCGGCGTGCCTTCGACGCTGCTGCAGCGCCGTCCCGACATCGCGGCGGCGGAGCGCGCGGTGGCCGCGGCCAATGCGCAGATCGGCGTGGCGCGCTCGGCCTACTACCCGAACATCTCGCTCACGGCCTCGGTCGGCAGCAACGCGAGCCGCGTGAAAGACCTCTTCGGCGCGACCAACACGCTGTGGGGGCTGGGCCTGTCGGTGGCGCAGGTGGTGTTCGATGCGGGCGCCATCAGTGCCAGCGTCGATGCCGCCAAGGCCGGCCACGAGGCCAGCGTGGCGCGCTACCGCCAGACCGTGCTGGCCGCGTTCCAGACCGTCGAAGACCAGCTGACCACCGGCGCCACGCTGGCGCAGCAGGAAGGCCTGCGCCGCGAGGCCACGGCGGCGGCCGACAAGACCGAGCAGCAACTGCTCAACCGGTATCGTGCGGGGCAGGTGAGCTACACCGATGTGGTGCAGGCGCAGGCCGCTGCACTGAGCGCGCGGCGCGCGCTCGTGCAGCTTCAGGTCAATCGCCAGGCCGCGGCAATCGCGCTGATCCAGGCCATGGGCGGCGGCTGGCAGGCCGACTGGATGGGCGATGCCCGCCCGGCCGGCAACAGCACTTCAAACAACAACGCCGCTTCCCGCACACCGTAAGGGGCGGGCGTCGCGGGCGGGCATGGGAACCTGCCTGGCCCGTCGGCCCGGCCCGGCGCGAACACCGGACCGGGCGTCGTCGCTTCGCGGCGGTGGTCGCCGCTCGGCGCTCACACTATCGCTCTCTCCCCATCAGTGCGCCGGACGGTCGATGGCACCGCCCAGGTAGTCCTTGTCTGTCACCAGGACCCAGAGGGCGAGCACCATGATCAGCGCGGCAATCAGCACCGCGTTGACCAGCGCCGGCTCGACCATGCGGAAGTTGAGCAACCAGGGCGACACCGCCAGCCAGGCTGCCAGCGCCACTTCGGTCCACTCTTCCCACTGGTGCGGCACGAAGGTCGCGCCCAAGGCCACGGCGCCCAGCAGGATGCCGGTCGCCACCATGGTCCACATGGCGAGCGAATTGCCCTGAAAGCCCAGTACCCATGGCGAGACGATCAGCCACACACCGGCGACGGCGTTGACGGGGTCCTGCCAATGCTTCACATGCTTCATGGTCGTTACCTCCTGTCGCAGCACGACGCCACGACTCTGGTTGGACTGTTGTGTTACGCCGTGGTTCCACGGGGCCATCGCCGCGGGGGCTTGCGGATCGGCGCCGCGTTCCTATACTTGAGTGCGCACTCATTTAAACGAACGATGGAGACCATCGACGCATGGCCCGGCCCCGCAGCGCAGACAAGCACAACGCGATCCTCGAGGCGGCGCTGGTCGAGTTCGGCCGGCGCGGCGTGTGGGCCACGCCGACCTCGGCGATCTCGCGCACCGCGGGCGTGGCCGAGGGCACGCTGTTCACCTACTTCGCAAGCAAGGCGCTGCTGACCGACGCGCTGTACCGCGTGCTGAAGACCGAGCTGGCCGGCGTGATGCTGGCCGACTGGCCTGAAGCGGCCGATCCGCGCACCCAGTTCCACCACATCTGGGACCGCTATGTGCAATGGGGTGTGGCGCATCCCGGCAAGCTGCGCGTGCTGGCGCAACTCAAGGTGTCGGACGAACTGAGCGATGAGAGCCGCGCCGCCGGCATGGCGCCGTTCGCGCGGCTGGAGGCGGTGGCGCAAGACTGCATGCGGCGCGGCGAGGTCGTCGAGCGGCCGATGGAATTCCTGGGCGCGATGTTGACCGCCATGGCCGAGACCACTGTCGGCTACATCGCGCAGGCCGGTGATGAACGAGAGGCCTTCGACTACGCCGAAGCCGGCTTCGAGATTTTCTGGCGAGGCATCGCCGTGCCGTCCTGACGACGACCGCACCTCTGAACGACAAGACCCCCACCGAAGAAAGACCACGCCATGCCCACACTCAAACGCCGCCACTTCGTGCTCGGCACCCTCGGCGCCGCCGGCGCCCTGGTCGTCGGCTGGGCCGCCACGCCGGCGGCTTCGCGCCTCGTGCCGGGCAATCCACTGCCTGCGGGCAACGGGCAGGTCGCGCTCAACGGCTGGGTCAAGGTGGGCAGCGACGACACGGTCACGCTGGTGATGACGCAGTCGGAAATGGGGCAGGGCACGCACACCGGCCTGGCGATGCTGCTGGCCGAGGAGATGGACGCCGCGGTGTCGCAGGTGCGGCTCGAGCAGGCCGGCTTCGACGCCATCTACAACAACCAGGCCATGATCCTTGACGCGCTGCCCTTCAAGCCCGGCGACGAGGGCTTCGGCAAGCGTGCGGCGCACCAGGTCGTGGGCAAGTTGCTGCGCACGATCCCGGGGCTCTCGGGCACGGGTGGTTCGTCGAGCGTCACCGACCAGTGGGGCCCGGTGCGCGAGGCCGGCGCCTCGGCGCGGCTCATGCTGGTGGGCGCGGCGGCGGCGCAGTGGCAGGTGCCCGCCAGCGAATGCCGCACCGAAGCGGGCCGCGTGCTGCACCCGGCCTCCAACCGCAGCGCGCGCTTCGGCGAGCTGGCGGCAAAGGCCGCGCAGCAGCCGTTGCCCACGGCGGTGAAGCTCAAGGCGCAAGCCGACTTCCGCGTCATCGGCCAGCCGCAGCGGCGCATCGACAACGCCGGCAAGCTCAATGGCACCGCCACCTACGGCATCGACGTGCTGCCGCCGGGCCTGCTGTACGCCAGCATCGCCATGTGCCCGACGCTGGCCGGCCGCGTCGCGCACTTCGATGCCAAAGCGGCCGAGGCGCTGCCCGGCGTGCGCAAGGTGATGGCGCTGGAGCCGGTGGCCGCGAGCCTCGTCGGCACGGGCAGCACGGCGGGCGGCGTCGCGGTGATCGCCGACACGCCGTACCACGCGATGCGCGCGCTGAAGCAGGTCGACATCACCTGGGACCACGGCCCGGCCGCCAGCCTGTCGAGCGCCGAGATGATCGATCGCCTCGCGCGCACGCTCGACGCCGAAGCGGGCAATGCACGCCTCGATACCGGCGGCGTGGCGGCGGCGCTGAAGTCCGCCGCGCGCACGATCGAGGTCGAGTACCGCGTGCCTTTCCTGGCGCACGCCACCATGGAGCCGATGAACTGCACCGTGCAGTTCAAGGACGGCGCCGCCACCGTCTGGGCGCCCACGCAGGCGCCGGGCTTCGCGCGCGCCGCGGTTGCCAAGGCGCTGGGCATCGACGCCGAGAAGGTCACGCTGCACGTCACCTACCTGGGCGGCGGCTTCGGGCGGCGCTACTTCATCGACTTCCTGGTGCAGGCCGCGCAGCTCGCACGCGAGGCCGGCGGCGCGCCGGTGCAACTGATCTGGTCGCGCGAGGAAGACATGACGCACGACTTCTACCGCCCGGCCTACGTGGCGCTGTGCAAGGCCGGCTTCGACGCGGCGGGCGCACTGGTCGCGTGGCAGACCACCAGCGCCGGCTCCAGCCTGGGCGCGCCGTCGTTCATGGACAACTCGACCGACGGCGCCTGGAACACCGCCTACGACTTCCCGCAGGCCCGCGTGGCGCACGTGCCGGTGGAGTCGGCCGTCACCACCGGCATCTGGCGCTCGGTGGCGCACTCGCAGAACGGCTTCTTCGTCGAGAGCTTCATCGACGAATGCGCCGTCGCCGCCGGCAAGGACCCGGTGGCCTTCCGCGCCGGCCTGCTCGCCAAGGACGCGCGCCACCTGGCGGTGCTCAAGCGCGTGGCCGAACTCTCGAAGTGGGGCGAGCCGCTGGCCGACGGGCCCGACGGCACCAAGCGCGCGCGCGGCGTGGCCATTCACCGCGCCTTCGGCAGCATCGTGGCGCAGGTGGCCGAGGTGTCGGTGACGCCCGAGCGGCAGATCCGCGTGCACCGCGTGGTCTGCGTGATCGACTGCGGCCTGCCGGTCAACCCGAACCTGATCCGCCAGCAGATGGAAGGCGGCATCGTGTTCGGCCTGTCGGCGGCGCTGCGCGGCGAGATCACCGTGGCGCGCGGCCAGGTGCAGCAGAGCAACTTCCACGACTACACGCCGCTGCGCATCGACGAGTGCCCGGCCATCGAGGTCGACATCCTCGCCGGCACCGGCGCCGAGGTGCCGCCCGGCGGCGTGGGCGAGCCGGGCACGCCGCCCATCGCGCCCGCCGTGGCCAACGCCGTGTTCGCGCTGACCGGCCAGCGCCTGCGCAGCCTGCCTTTGCGGCTGGCCTGACCCCGAGAACAAGAAGGACACCTCACCATGACCACCACCACGCTGAAGATCAACGGCCAGACCGCCACCGTGAGCGCCGAGCCCGACACCCCGCTGCTGTGGGTGCTGCGCGGCGAGATGAAGCTCGTCGGCACCAAGTTCGGCTGCGGCAAGGCGCTGTGCGGCGCCTGCACCGTGCACCTGGACGGGCAGGCCGTGCGCTCCTGCATCACCACGCTCGAAGCCGTGGGCGCGCGCGAAGTCACCACCATCGAGGGCCTGAAGGGCCGGGAAGCCGACGCCCTGCGCGCGGCCTGGACCGAGGTCGACGTGGTGCAGTGCGGCTATTGCCAGAGCGGCCAGCTCATGTCGGCCTGCGCGTTGCTCAAAACCACGCCCAAACCCAGCGACGACCAGGTGTCGGACGCCATGCGCGGCAACATCTGCCGCTGCGGCACCTACCTGCGGATTCGCGTGGCGATCCATCGGGCGGCCGAAACGGTGGGGCGTTAACGCAGAAACCGGGGTTGTTGTTTACAGAAGTTAATAATTTCTACGTAACTATCGAAAAAGTCGCCAGAACGGGATTTTTACGGAAATTGGGGATATGAAGCTTCGATACGCCGCCGTACCATCCGCGCGGCCTGCTTCGGGCCGTCCCCTGTTTTCGACTTTCGATGACCCCCCCAGACCCCTCGCGGACGCGCGTGCTGTCCGTGGCCGACACGTTGCGCACCCGCATCTTCGACGGTGCGATCGCTCCCGGCGCCCACCTGATGGAGATTTCGCTCGCCAACGAGCTTGGCGTGTCGCGCACCCCTGTGCGCGGCGCGATGGCGCGGCTGGCCGATGAGGGGCTGCTGGTCTACCACCCGCAGCGGGGGTTCCAGGTGCGCCGTTTCGACGCCAAGGACGTGTTCGACGCCTTCAGCGTGCGCGCCACGCTCGAAGGCATGGGCTGCCGCCTGCTCAGCGAGCGCGGCCTGGACTGCGAGGCGCTGGCCGAACTGACGGCCATGGTCGACGAGCAGCACGCGCTGCTGCACGCCGATGGCGACTGGACCGACGAGCGGGCCGACCAGTGGCAGGACCTGAACCAGGCTTTTCACCACAAGCTGCTGTCGCTGGCCGACAACCGCTGGCTCAGCGAGGCCGTGCAGCGCGCCTGCCAGCTGCCGGTGATCTTCGACAGCCGCTCGCGCCCGCACAAGCACGACGCCGCGATGCTGATGTACCGGCACGGCCAGGCCCTGCAGGCGCTGGAGGAGCACCGCTGCATCGTCGAGGCGCTCGGCCGGCAGGAAGCGGCGGGCGCCGAAGCCGCGATGCGCGAGCACATCAACGCCAACCGCGACCTGCTGGTGCTCTACCTGCGCCAGAGCGCCGGCCGCACCCGCGCGCTCGCCTGATCAGCCGCCGCGCGCCACCGGCGCCATGAGGTAGGCCCCCGACTCGAACAGCTGCGCCTCGGCCTGGTCGATGCGCCGGATCACCGGCTTGCCCGCGCGGCTCGCCAGCAGCTCGACCAGCGCTTCAGTCACGGCCACGCCGGCGGCGACCGAGGGGAAGAACGAGGGGCTGTGGATGGTGAAGAGCAGCGTCTCGTCCGCCAGCAGCGACAGCGGCGAGGTCACGCTGTCGGTGATCGCCACGATGCGGCAGCCGGCCGCCTTCGCAGCCTCGGCCACCTGCAAGGCTTCGCGCGAGTAGGGCGCAAAGCTCGCCACCACCAGCGCGTCGCCCTTGGCGAAGGCGCGCTGCTGCATCTCGAGCGAGCCGCCCTGGCCGTCCACCAGGTGCACGCTGGTGCGAAAGAGCCGGTACACGTACACGAACGAGAACGCGATCGGAAAGCAGGCGCGAAAGCCCGCCGCATGCACGGCCGGCGCCTTCTCCAGCAGCGCGCAGGCCTTGAGCAGCGCCGGCCCGCTCTGCTGGTGCGTGAGCTCCAGGTTGCGCCGCTGCACCTCGAACATCTCGCCCGCCAGGCCCTGGTCGGCGACACGGCCCACCAGCTGCTTGGCGCGCCCGCCGTAGGTCTCGGTGCCCAGGCCCATGTCGGCGGCAAAGGCCTCCTTCAGCTGCGGCCAGCCCTCGAAGCCCAGGTGCTGGGCGAAACGCACCAGCGTGGCCGGCGTGCTCTGTGCGCGCGTGCCGACATTGCGCATCGAGCCTGTGACCACTTCGTTCGGGTGGTCGAGCACGTAGCGCGCGACCTGCTGCAGGGCGGGGCTCAGTTCGTTGAAACGCTGGCGGATCAGTTCTTTGGCGCCCATGGCGGTGTCTCTTTTCTCTCGGTGTCTGGAACGAATGTACCGGAGCAGGGAAATCCCGGAAGTTGACGGAACAAATGTTCCAAACAATAATTCGTCGGAAACGTTAGTTCCAACCCCGAATCCAGTTGCCAGCTGCCATGACGCACGTCTTCCACCGCCACCTTCGCCAGACCCCGCCCGTTGCCGCCAGCGCGCAGGGCATGTTCATCCGCGACGCCGAAGGGCGCGAGTACCTCGACGCCTCGGGCGGCGCGGCCGTGTCCTCGCTCGGCCACGGCCATCCCGAGGTGATGGCGGCCATGCACGCGCAGATCGACACACTGGCCTACGCCCACACCAGCTTCTTCACGAGCGAGGTGGCCGAGCAGCTGGCCGACGAGCTCATCGGCGGTGCCCCCGAAGGCATGAGCCACGTGTACCTCGTGAGCGGCGGCTCCGAGGCGGTGGAGTCGGCGCTGAAGATGGCGCGCCAGTACTTCGTGGAAATCGGCCAGCCGCAGCGCACGCACTTCATCGCGCGCCGGCAGAGCTACCACGGCAACACACTGGGCGCGCTCGCGGTGGGCGGCAACGCCTGGCGGCGCGAACCCTTCGCGCCCATCCTCGTGCCGGCCACGCACGTCGCGCCGTGCTACCCGTACCGCGAGCAGCGCGAAGGTGAAAGCGCCGAGCAGTACGGCCTGCGCCTGGCAGATGAGCTCGAAGCGGCCATCGTCGCGCAGGGCGCTGACCGCGTGATCGCCTTTGTGGCCGAGACCGTGGGCGGTGCCACCGCCGGCGTGCTAACGCCGGTGCCGGGCTACTTCAAAGCGGTGCGCGCCGTGTGCGACAAGTACGGCGTGCTGCTGATCCTCGACGAGGTGATGTGCGGCATGGGCCGCACCGGCTCGCTGCACGCCTGCGAGCAGGAGGGCGTGGTGCCCGACCTGATGACCATCGCCAAAGGCCTGGGCGGCGGCTACCAGCCGATCGGTGCGGTGCTCGCGCAGCGCCGCATCGTCGAGGCCATGTCCAAGGGCAGCGGCTTCTTCCAGCACGGCCACACCTACCTGGGCCATCCCATGGCCTGCGCGGCGGCGCTGGCGGTGCAGCAGGTGATCCGCCGCGACGGCCTGGTTGCCAAGGTGCGCGACGACGGCATGGCCTTCGGCGCGATGCTGGCCGAGGCGCTGGGCGACCACCCGCACGTGGGCGACATCCGCGGGCGCGGTTTCTTCTGGGGCGTCGAGCTGGTGGCCGACCGCGCGAGCAAGCGGCCCTTCGATCCGGCCCTGGCCGTCAACGCGCGCCTCAAGAAAGACGCGATGGCGCGCGGCCTGCTGTGCTACCCCTTCGGCGGCACGGTGGACGGGCGCCAGGGCGACCACGTGCTGCTGGCACCGCCGTATATCGCGACGCGCGATCACCTGCACGAGATCGTCGCGCGGCTCACGGCCTCGGTCGACGCGGTCACGCGCGATGCGACGCGCTGAGCGTTCGAGCCGTTCCCTTTTTCTTCAACCGCCGTTCCGAGGAGCGTTCCATGCCCCAGCTTCGCCCGTCGCTTTCCATTGCCGCCGCCGCCTTCGCGCTGGCCCTTGCCGCCCTGGCACCGACCGCTCCCGCGCAGGCGCAGCCCGCCAACGACACGCTCGCCAAGATCAAGGCCAGCGGCGCCATCACCTTCGGCTACCGCGAGGCTTCGTTCGGCTTCTCGTACCTGGACGCCAACCTCAAGCCCGTGGGCTACAGCATCGAGATCTGCAACCGCATCGTCGACGCGGTGAAGACCGAGCTGAAGCTGTCGGCCGTCGAGGTCAAGTACCAGGCCGTGACCTCGGCCAACCGCATTCCGCTGGTGCAGAACGGCACGGTGGACATCGAGTGCGGCTCCACCACCAACCTGGTCGAGCGCCAGTCGCAGGTGGCCTTCTCGCCGGACATCTTCCGCTACAACGTGCGCACGCTGGTGAAGGCCGATTCGGGCATCAAGAGCATCGCCGACCTGCAGGGCAAGACGGTGGTCACCACCGCCGGCACCACGTCGTTCCGCCTGCTGCGCGCGGCCGACAAGGGCCGCAGCCTCGAGGTGAACCAGCTCTCGGGCAAGGACCACACCGACTCGTTCCTGCTGGTCGAGAGCGGCCGCGCGCAGGCCTTCGTGCTCGACGACATCCTGCTGGCGGGCCAGATCGCCAACGCGCGCAACCCGAAGGACTTCGTCATCACCGGCGAGAGCCTGCGCACCGAGAACCAGTCGCTGATGTTCCGCAAGGACGATCCTGCCTTCAAGGCGCTGGTGGACCGCGTGGTGTCGGGCATGATGAAGTCCGGCGAGATGGAAAAGCTCTACAGCAAGTGGTTCATGTCGCCGATTCCGCCCAAGGGCATCAACATCAACTATCCGCTCAATGCCGAGACGAAGGAGGCCTTTGCCAACCCGTCGTCCAAAGGCATCTGATCTCACCTGACTTCATGACACGCATCGCCCTCATCCACGCGCTCTCGCATTCCGTCGCGCCCATCAATGAAGCCTTCGCACGCGACTGGCCCGAGGCCGTGCGCATGAACCTGCTGGACGACAGCCTGTCGGCCGACCTCGCGCGCGACGGCAAGGGGCTCGACGCGGCGATGCACGAGCGCTTCCAGCGCCTGGCGCAGTACGCGGTGGACACGGGCGCGCGCGGCATTCTCTTCACCTGCTCGGCCTTCGGGCCGTGCATCGAGGCGGTGGCGCAGCGGCACGCGGGCATTCCGGTGCTCAAGCCCAACGAGGCCATGATCGAGGAGGCCGTGCAGGGCGAAGGCCGGCTGGGCCTGATCGCGACCTTTGCGCGCACGCTGGAATCGATGCCGCCGGAGTTTCCTGCGGGCATGGCGCTCGAACTCGCACTGGCCGAGGGCGCGCTGGCCGCGCTCGATGCGGGCGACACGCAGCGCCACGACGCGCTCATCGCCGAACAGGCGGCGGCGCTGCGTGCGCGCGGCTGCACGCGCATCGCCTTGGCTCAGTTCAGCATGGCGCGGGCGCGTGGCGCCTGCGAGGCGGCCAGCGGCCTGCCGGTGCTGACGACGGTCGACAGCGCGGTGCGCGCGCTGCGCCGGCGTGCTTCAGTGTGAGCCGCCGTTGCCGACGACCGTGAACAGCGTGGTCATCGCCACCTGCGCCGCCTCGCCGCGCGCGAGCGGACGGCCGGGGCCGGCGTTGCCGCTGTCCGTTTCCAGGCCCTGCGCCAGGCGGCGGTAGATGTCCGACGAGGGCATGGTCGCCGCCGTGCCGAGCGCGTCGCAGTAGGTGTCGGTGAGCACGGCGGCCAGCCGCTCGCGCTCGGCGTTGGACCGCATGGGCGCCTCGGCGGCGAAGACCGACGCCACGCAGTGCATCAGGTAGGCCTGGGTCTCGAGCGAGAAGGCCTGCTGGCGCACGTAGTCTTCCACCGCGTGCCAGAAGAGGGTGTCGGAAGTGCGGCGCCAGCTTTCGAGCACCTTGCGCGACTTGGCGACCAGGTCGGCGTGCGCGTCGTGCGGTTCGGCCGGGCGCAGCGCCAGGCCCTGCAGCGTGAGCGCGGCCACCGGGCCGGCCGCGCCGAGCAGGAAGCTCCAGAACTTCCAGCGCGCAAACCATTTCTTGTCGTGCGCCGGGCCCAGCGGCTCCAGCAGTCGGAAGTCGATGCACAAGGCGGCGTCGGCCTGCAGGCCGGAGGCCATGCGGTCGGCCTCCACGTGGCCCTGCGCGACGATGCAGGCGCTGGCGCCGCAGTGATCGATGTCGGCCAGGCGCTGCGTCAGCTGACGCAGCTCGTGGGCCGAGGCGCCGGTGGCTTCGGCCACGCGCAGCATGCCGTGGCACTGCTCCCGCTCCCGCTGGCAGGGGCTCTTGAGACGGTCTTCGACATGGTCGTCGAGCGTCGAGGGGCGTTCTTCAGCGACGCACGCCTCGAGTTCACTCCCGGTGGTGAACGTTGACATGGATGCTCCTTCGGACGCAGATGAATAACTGTTACCAATATGTATTAATGCGCCGACGTCGAACATCACCCGAACTAGGTATTTCCGTGGGTCGGCTGCCTGGCGTTTCGCCGGCGCAACGGCGCCTGAACAGGGCCTGACCGGGGGGCTCGCCATAATTGCCGCTCTTTCAAGGAGTACGCGTGGATATCGTTTTGCTGGCCAAGGCCGCTGTCATGGGCATCGTGGAGGGTCTGACCGAATTCCTGCCGATCTCGTCGACCGGCCACCTCATTCTTGCGGGCTCATTGCTCGGCGGCTTCGGCGACGACCGGGGCAAGGTCTTCGAGATCGCCATCCAGACCGGCGCGATCTTCGCGGTGATCCTGGTCTACTGGCAGAAGATCCATTCGACCGTGGTGGCGCTGCCGCGCCAGCCCAAGGCGCGCCGGCTGGCGCTGAACATCCTCATCGGCTTTTTGCCCGCGGTGGTGCTGGGCCTGCTGTTCGGCAAGATGATCAAGGCGCACCTGTTCATCCCGACCGTGGTGGCGAGCACTTTCATCATCGGCGGCTTCATCATCCTGTGGGCCGAGAAACGCCCGCCCGGTTCGGTGCGTGTCGAGCACGTGGACGACATGACGCCCTGGGACGCGCTCAAGGTCGGCCTGGTGCAGTGCTTCGCGATGATCCCCGGCACCAGCCGCAGCGGCTCGACCATCATCGGCGGCATGCTGCTGGGCCTGTCGCGCCAGGCGGCCACCGATTTCTCGTTCTTCCTGGCGATTCCGACGCTGATCGGCGCGGGCGTGTACAGCCTCTACAAGGAGCGCGCGTTGCTGTCGGTGGCCGACATCCCGCTGTTCACGGTGGGGCTGGCCTTCTCGTTCATCAGCGCATGGCTGTGCGTGCGCTGGCTGCTGAAGTACATCAGCACGCACAACTTCATTCCGTTCGCGTGGTATCGCATCGCCTTCGGCATCGTGGTGCTGGCCACGGCGTGGACCGGCGCGGTGGTCTGGGCGGAATAAGCCAGCAGCCTCAGGCCGCCGCGCCCAGCAGCGCGCCGGCGGCCTTCGCCTCCCGCCGCACGGCGATGGCGATCGGCCCGTCGATCGATGGGTCGAACCCGCCCGTGGCACCCAGCGCGGTGATCACGGCGCACACCCTTCCCGCGTAGTCGTACACCGGCGCCGCCACGGCGCTGATGCCGCGCAGGTAGGTGTCCCGCACGATGGCGCAGTGCGCCTGCTGCACCTCGCGGCGCAACGCGCCGATGGGGTCGTCGGCATCGAGCAGCGCGCGCATGTCCTCGGTGGCGTCGGCCAGTTCCTGCTCGGCCAGCGCCACCACGCGCGATTCGTCGAGCAGGCCCAGGAAGGCGCGCCCGGTGGCCGACCACAGCATCGACATCACCGAGCCGGCGCGCACGTTCACCGTCACCGGCAGGCCCGGCTCCTCGAAGCGCACGATGGTCGGGCCCTTGTTGCCCATCACCGCGACGAAGCAGGTCACCTCCAGCGATTCGCGCAGGCGGATCAGGCAGGGCTCGGCCGCGCGGATCGGGTCGGCCTGGCGCATGGCAGCCAGGCCGATCTGGATCGCCTCGGGGCCCAGGTAGTAGTGCTGCGAGGCGGTGTCCTGGCGCACCAGGCTTTCTTCCATCAGGCTCGCGAGGTAGCGGTGCACCTTGGCCGGGCTCTCGCCCACGTGGGTGGCCAGCGCCGTGAGGCTGCTGCGCCCGCCCAGGTGCGCCAGGCCCTTGAGCACGGCCATGCCGGTCTCGGCGGACTGCACGCGCTGGCGGCGCTCGCGGGGAGGGGAAGAGGGTGCTTCGGCGGGGGAGGTCATGTCGTCGGCATCTTAGGTGGCGGCCCAAATGGCCGGGTAAACCCTTGGATTGGTGATTACGCAATGCGTATGATAATTACGCAATACACAATTTCTACCCCGGAGACACCCCGATGAAGAAGCACTTCGCCCGCGGCCTTGCGGTCCTGTCCCTGGCTGCGCTGGCCACCGCCGCCAGCGCCCAGACTGCTTTCCCCGCCAAGCCGATCCGCTGGCTCGTGCCCTACGCCGCGGGCGGCGGCTCCGACTTCCTCGCGCGCACCGTCGCCCAGACGCTGTCGACCCAGGTCGGCCAGCCGGTGCTGGTGGACAACAAGCCGGGCGGCAACACCGCGCTGGCCGCCGCCGAAACCGCGCGCGCCCCGGCCGACGGCTACACCGTGCTCTCGGCCGACAACGGCACGCTGGTGTTCAACCCGGCGCTGTACAAGTCGCTGAGCTACAGCCCCACCAAGGACCTGACGCCCGTCACGCTGATGGGCAAGTTCCCGATGATCCTGGTGGTCGGCGCCAACTCGGGCTTTGCCACCGCCAAGGACTTCATCGCCCAGGCCAAGGCCAAGCCGGGCGGCATCAACTACGCCTCGGCCGGCGCGGGCAGCCCGCACCACCTGGCGATGGAACTGCTGAAGGTGGAAGCCAAGCTCTTCATGGTCCACGTGCCGTACCGCGGCGCGGCGCCCGCGCTGGCCGACGTGGTCGGCGGGCAGCTGCCGGCCATGATGGTCGACATGGCCGCCGGCGCCGGCTTCATCAAGGGCGGCAAGGTGCGCGCGTTGGCCGTGGCCAATCCCACGCGCCTGCCGCAGCTGCCCGACGTGCCCACCTTCGCCGAGCTCGGCTACAAGAACGTCGAGGCCGCCGCGCTGGTCGGCGTGGTGGTGCCCGCGGCCACACCGGCCGACGTGGTGAACACGCTCAACCGCCAGCTGGTGGCCGCGATCCACGAGCCCTCGGTGAACAAGCGCATGGTCGACTTCGGCGTCGAGCCCGTGGGCAACACGCCCGCGCAGTACACCGAGCTGCTCAAGGCCGAGACCGCGCGCTGGCACAAGCTGATCCGCGACCTGAAGATCACGCTCGACTGAGTCTGCTGCCATGTCCGATACCGCCATGCCTTCGCGCACCTCCGGCTGCCCCGTCGCGCACGGGGCGCTCTCCGCCGAGCGCACGCCCACCGGCTGCCCCGTGAGCCAGCGCGCCGCCGAGTTCGATCCCTTCGAGGACGGCTACCAGCAGGACCCGCCCGAGTACGTGCGCTGGGCCCGCGAGCAGGAGCCGATCTTCTACAGCCCCAAGCTGGGCTACTGGGTGATCACGCGCTACGACGACATCAAGGCGGTGTTCCGCGACAACCTCACCTTCAGCCCGTCGAACGCGCTGGAGAAGATCACGCCCACCGGCGAAGAAGCCAACGCCGTGCTCGCAAGCTACGGCTTCGCGCTCAACCGCACGCTGGTGAACGAGGACGAGCCGGCCCACATGCCGCGCCGTCGGGCGCTCATGGACCCGTTCACGCCCGAGGCGCTGAAGCACCACGAGCCGCTGGTGCGCGAACTCGCGCGCAGCTACGTCGACCGCTTCATCGACGACGGCCGCGCCGACCTCGTCGACCAGATGCTGTGGGAGATTCCGCTCACCGTGGCGCTGCACTTTCTCGGCGTGCCCGAGGAAGACATGGACACGCTGCGCAAATACTCCATCGCGCACACCGTCAACACCTGGGGCCGCCCCAAGCCCGAGGAGCAGGTGGCCGTGGCGCACGCCGTCGGCAACTTCTGGCAGTACGCCGGCAAGGTGCTCGACAAGATGCGCCAGGACCCCGACGCGCCGGGCTGGATGCAATACGGCATCCGCAAGCAGATGCAGCACCCCGAGGTCGTCACCGACTCGTACCTGCACTCGATGATGATGGCCGGCATCGTGGCCGCGCACGAGACCACCGCCAACGCCACCGCCAACGCCGTGAAGCTGCTGCTGCAGCACCCGCAGGTGTGGCAGGAGCTGTGCGACGACCCGGGCCTCATTCCCAACGCGGTGGAAGAGTGCCTGCGCCACAACGGCTCGGTGGCTGCCTGGCGCCGGCTCGTCACGAAAGACACGCAGGTCGGCGGCGTCGACCTGCCGGCGGGCTCGCGCCTCTTGATCGTCACCTCGTCGGCCAACCACGACGAAGGCCACTTCGCCGATGCCGACCTGTTCGACATCCGCCGCGACAACGCCAGCGACCACCTGACCTTCGGCTACGGCTCGCACCAGTGCATGGGCAAGAACCTGGCGCGCATGGAGATGCAGATCTTCCTGGAGGAGTTCACGCGCCGCCTGCCGCACATGCGCCTGTCGGAGCAGCGCTTCAGCTACGTGCCCAACACCTCGTTCCGCGGCCCCGAGCACCTGTGGGTCGAGTGGGACCCGCGCGCCAACCCGGAGCGCGCCAACTCGGGCCTGCGCGACGTGCAGGTGCCGGTGCGCATCGGCGAGCCGTCGGCGCATGCCATCGCGCGGCCCGTGGTGGTCGAGCGCGTGACGCCGGTGGCCGACGGCATCGTGCGCCTGCGCCTGGTGTCGCCCGACGGCAAGCCGCTGCCGCGCTGGACGCCGGGCTCGCACATCGATGTCGAATGCGGCACGCCCGAGCTGTCGCGCCAGTACTCGCTGTGCGGCGACCCCGACGAAGCCCACGCGCTGGAGATCGCCGTGCTGCACGAGCCCGAAGGCCGTGGCGGTTCGGCCTGGGTGCATGCGAACGTGAAGGTGGGCGACCGCCTGCGCGTCCGCGGCCCGCGCAACCACTTCCGGCTCGACGAGTCGCTGCCGAAGGCGATCTTCATCGCCGGCGGCATCGGCATCACGCCCGTGAGCGCGATGGCGCGGCGCGCCAAGGCGCTGGGCATGGACTACGAGCTGCACTACAGCGGCCGCAGCCGCGCGAGCATGGCCTTCGTCGACGAGCTGGCCGCGCTGCACGGTGAACGCCTGCATGTGCATGCCGCCGACGAAGGCCGGCGCAACGATCTGCGCGCGCTGCTGGCCACGCCCGTGCCCGGCGCGCAGGTGTACGCCTGCGGCCCGCTGCGCATGCTCGAGGCGCTCGAAGATTGCTGCGCCGCGTGGCCCGAGGGCGCGCTGCGCGTGGAGCATTTCGAATCGACGCTGGCCACGCTCGACCCGTCGAAGGAACATGCCTTCGAGGTGGAGCTGAAAGACTCCGGCCTCGTCATCACCGTGCCGCCCGACCAGACCCTGCTGACGGCCCTGCGCGCGGCCAACGTCGACGTGCAGAGCGACTGCGAGGAAGGCCTGTGCGGTTCGTGCGAAGTGCGCGTGCTGGCCGGCAAGGTCGATCACCGCGACGTGGTGCTCACGCGCAGCGAGCGCGACGCGAACACGAAGATGATGGCCTGCTGTTCGCGTGCCTGCGAAGGGCGGTTGGTGCTCGAACTCTGAGGCTTTTCGCCGCGCATTGATTCATCGCAAGTGTTCCGCGGCACGCCCACCGCACAGTGGGGCGTGCCGAATCGGCAC
Source organism: Variovorax sp. GW821-FHT10C12 (assembly GCF_059415405.1). Taxonomy (NCBI): domain Bacteria; kingdom Pseudomonadati; phylum Pseudomonadota; class Betaproteobacteria; order Burkholderiales; family Comamonadaceae; genus Variovorax; species Variovorax sp. GW821-FHT10C12. Next base: position 2,811,706 of record NZ_JBWKNE010000001.1, on the reverse strand, counting down.
CTCACCGAAGGAACCATGTGATGAAGACGAGAACCACCGCGGCCCTGCTTTTCACGGCGCTGCTTGCCGGCCCCGTGTTGGCCGCCACCTGCGACATCGAGATCGAAGGCAGCGACGCGATGCAGTTCAACAAGAGCGCCATCGCGGTGCCGGCCAGCTGCAAGCAGTTCACCGTGAAGCTCAAGCACGTCGGCAAGCTGCCCAAGGCCGCGATGGGCCACAACTGGGTGCTGAGCAAGGCCGCCGACGCGCAGGGCGTGGCGGCGGACGGCATCGGCGCGGGGCTGGACAAGGCCTATGTGAAGCCGGGCGATGCCCGCGTCATCGCGCATTCGAAGGTCATCGGCGGCGGCGAGACCGATGCCGTGAGCTTCGACGTGAGCAAGCTCAAGGCGGAGGACAGCTATGCGTGGTTCTGCTCGTTCCCGGGCCACGCGTCGCTCATGAAGGGCACGCTGGCGCTGGTCAAGTAGCCGTTGCGCCGCCCAAGGGCATCCGCAGCACCACCTGCGTCTCGCCGGGGCGCGACTGCAGCTGCAGCTGCGCGCCCAGACGGCGTGCCCGCGCCCGCAGGTTGCGCAGCCCCGCGCCGCCGCTCACGCCATCCACCGCGAAGCCACGGCCGTCGTCGCGCACGCTGAGCTGCAGTTCGGCGCCCGCGCGCGCCACCGTCACGTCCACGCGCCGGCCCGCGCTGTGCTTGAGCACGTTGGTCAGCGCCTCCTGCAGGAAGCGCATCAGGTCCAGGCTCTGCGAGGGCGCGAGTTCGAGCGTGTCGATGCCCGAGACCTTCCAGCGGCAGTCGATGCCGTTGGCATCCAGCAGCTGCGCACTGCGGTAGCGCAGCGGCGCCAGCAGCTCGCCGAGCGCGCGTGCACCGTCGTCGCGGCCGGTGGCGTCGATGATCAGCCGCAGGTCGTCGCGCAGGCTCTTGAGCATCGCCAGCAGCTGCGGCGCGCTGAGGTGCTCCGGCGTGCGCTCCAGCGTCGCGATGCTGCCCACCAGCATGCCGCCCAGGCCGTCGTGCAGGTCGCTCACCAGCGCCACGCGCTCGCCGATGCGCGCGTGCGCGAGCTCCAGCGCGTGCTGCTGCGCGAGCGTGGAGGCCAGTTCGGCCTTGGCGGCGTTCACTTCCTCGATCAGCTCGGTGTTGAAGTTCTCGATGCGCCGCAGGCTCTGCACGAAGCGCCCGGCCTGCGTGAGCGCCATGCCCAGCAGCAGCACGTACGAGGACATGGTCGTGTAGTAGATGTTGCTGTCGATCACCTGCGTGAACACCAGCAGGTCGTGCGCGCCCGTGAGCGCCGACACCGCCATGAACGGCGCGAGCGAGCGCATCGGGCTGCCCCGGTGGCGCAGCGCGTGGAAGATACCGCTGCTGTTCACCACGATGATGGTGAGGCCGCCCACCAGCGTCCAGATCGCGCGGTGGGTGGGCAGGTTCGCAGCGCCCGCGAACCACAGGTCGAGCACGCCGACGGCCGCCACCGCGAACGCCGCGATCTCCAGGCGCGGCCTGCGCCGCCCGGCGAAGCGCAGCACGAACACGCCGTACGACACGCTGAACACCAGCAGCAGCGAGGTGTTCAGCGCCTGCCAGCTGTGGTTGCTGGCAAAGGGCCAGGGGCTGGTGGCGATCTGGTTGTAGCCGAACAGCAGCCACAGCACCGACATCGCCGCGAACCAGCCGTAGGCCGTCTCGCGCCGTCGCAGCAGCCACCACGCCGCAAAGAAGGCCGACACCGCCGCGCTGGTCGCCAGGCCGAACACCTGCAGGTCGCGCCGCATGAGCTGCTCGCGGCCGAACTCGGCCTGCATGGCCGCGGGCGTGCCCAGGCTCACCGGCCCCAGCCCGGCCTGGTAGGCCGACAGCCCCGACACGCGCACGAGCAGTGTGTTGGTGCCGGCGCGCAGTTGCGGCGCGTCCAGCAGCCAGTAGCGCGGCGAGTTCCATGCGCGCGTGAGCGGCTCGACCAGGCTGTGGTCGCGCCAGATCGTCGTGCCGTTGAGCGAGACCTCGCCGGCCATGTTCAGGTAGTGCAGCAGCAGCCCGGTCTCGGCCACCGGCGTGGGCTGCGCCCAGGTCAGCCGGTACCAGACCACGCCGTCGAAACCGGGCCAGCGCGTGGCCCAGCTGTCGGGCAGGGCGACGGGTGTCCAGCCGTCGGCGGGCGGGGTCGTGTCGTCCCAGCCGGTGCCGCGTGCGGCTTCGGCGCGCAGTTCAGGAACCACCGGTGTTTGTGCGTGTGCGCTGCCCGTCGAGAGCAGCAGCCACAGGGCCCACAGCACGAGGCCCGCGAAAACCTTCAGCGCAGCAAGCCCTGCCTTCGGCCCTGGTAGACCGCCTCGGTGCGCGAGTTGACGGCCAGCTTGCGGTAGATGTTCTTGGTGTGGCATTCCACGGTCAGTCTGGAGATCGACAGTGCCTCCGCCATGTCGCGGTTGCTCATTCCTTGCGACACGAGCTCGAGGATTTTGCGCTCGCGCGGCGTCAGCATGACGGGCGTGGTGGCCGGCGTCAGCGACGGGTCGTCGGGCGGCGTGGGCAGGCTGGGCAGCTGGGTCGCGACCCAGCCGAGGATGCGGCGCGCGATGGCCGGGTCGATCGGCGCGCCGCCTTGCTCGATGCTGCGCAGCGCGATGCTGAGCTCGAGGTCGTCGCGTTCCTTCAGCAGGTAGCCGATGGCGCCGGCACGCAGCGCCGCGAAGATCACGGCCTCGGTGCGCCAGGCCGAGATCACCACCGCGGGCACCAGCCGGTGGTGCTCGTGCATCCACTCGATCAGGTCGACGCCGCTGCCGTCGGGCAGGCCGATGTCGATCAGCGCCACGCCGAAATGCTGCTGCTCCAGCAGCGAGCGGGCCGAGGTCAGGCTGTCGGCCCAGGCGATCTGGGGCTCGTCGCATCCGAGCGTCGACAGCACGTACGCCAGGCGCTCGCGCATCGCCGGATCGTCTTCGACCACCAGCGCGGGGCTCAGCGAGACCACTTCAACGTCTTCCAGGAGAGGGGCAGACATAGGACGACATTTTTGAGCCGTGGTGTACGTGGTGCAACGTTTTTTCTTAAATGAAACGACTGTTTCTAAAGTTCCTATTTGTATCTTGATGTTAATTCAAAGCGACCACAACCCTAATCGAGGATGACCCCTCCACTCAGGTTGACTATTGCGCCCGTCATGGCCCCGGCCAGCGGCGAGGCCAGGAACACCGCAGTGCCCGCGAGCTGGTCCAGCGAGGGCAGGCGTTCGACCAGCAGCCCCTCGGGCCGCGCGGCCAGCATCTGCTCGACCGTGAGCCCCATGCGCTCGGCCGCCGGGCGAAACACCTCGCCGCTGTGCGAGCCCGCGGCCACCGCCTCGGGAATCGCGTGCGAGCGGATGCAGGCGGTGCGGATGCGAAAGGCCGCCAGCTCGCCCGCCATGTGGCGCATGAGCCCTTCCACGCCGGCGCAGGCCACGGCATGCCCGAGGTACCCCGGGCCGGGCAGGCGCGAGGCCGGCGTCGACACCGACAGGATCACGCCGCCGCCGCGCGCCGCCATGTGCGGTGCCACGGCCTTGGCGGTGAGGAAGTTGCTGCGCGTGTAGGCGTGGATGGGGAGGAAGAAGTCCTCCAGCGACAGCTCGGCCAGCGGCCGGCCCTGCACGTGGAAGATGCCGACGGCGTTGAACGCGAGGTCGATGCCGCCGGCCTGCTCGGCGACCTCGGCGGCGTGGCGCAGCATCGCGGCTTCGTCCAGCGCATCGACCACCGCGGCCTGCGCGTGGCCGCCGGCTTGGGTGATATCTCGCACCACCGCATCGAGCTTGTCGCGGTTGCGGCCAGTGATGAACACGCGGGCGCCTTCGCGTGCAAAAGCGCGGGCGACGGCGCCGCCGAGGGCACCGCTGCCGCCGTGGATCACGGCGCAGCGGTCTTGCAAAGACAGAGCATTCGAGGGCATGGACGTTTCTCCTTGGAGTGTTCGGCGCCCGCGACATGCGGGCGCTCGTTCCAAGGACGGCGCAGGCCCAGGCGATCCGACAGCGCAGCGCGCTTTTTTTAGACCTGCGGAATGCGCGGCGCGATCACGCCCGGGTCGTACCAGGTCACCGGGCGGATCTCGAACACGCCGCCCTCGAAGTCCAGCCGCCGCGCCGCATGCCGCGCGTCTTCGAGCGACTCGCATTCGACGATGTAGATGCCCATCAGCTGCTCCTTCGTCTCGGCGAAGGGCCCGTCGGTCACCAGCGGATGCGCGGCGCCGGCGTGCCGCACGGTGGTGGCGGTGTCGGGCATCAGGCGCAGCACGGTGCCGAGCCGGCCGGCGGCCTGCAGCTCGTCGCGCAGGTCGGTGTGGCGCTCGAGCATCTCGTCTTCGACCTCGGGCGCCCAGCCGGCCGCCGCAGCTTCGGAACCGTAGATCAGGATGGAATAGAGCATCGTGCGTCCTTTGCTTGGAGGATGTCGAAAGAAGCGCCTGCGCCGAGGCGGTCGAGCAGCAGGCGGATGTGGGCGACTTCGGCGGCGGTGCGCGCCAGCGCGAGCGCGTCGGCAAAGGCGCGGCGCGCCTCGTCGGCGCGGCCCAGCTGCATCAGCAGCCCGCCGCGCAGGCCGTGGAAATGAAAGTACGCCGACAGCGGCTCTGCCAGCCCGTCGACCATCGCCAGCGCCGCCTCGGGCCCGCGCACCTTGGCCACGGCCACCGCACGGTTGAGCGTCACCACGGGCGAAGGCTGCAGCGTTTCGAGCCCGGCGTAGAGCCGGTCGATCTCGGCCCAGTCGGTGTCGGCTGCGCGCGCCGCCCGCGCGTGCGTGGCCGCGATGGCCGCCTGCAGCTGGTACGGCCCGATGCGGCGCTGGCGCAGCGCGGCGTCGAGCAGGGCCAGGCCTTCGTCGATCGCCGGGCGGTGCCAGCGCGTGCGGTCCTGGTCTTCGAGCAGCACGACCATGCCGGCCGCATCGAGCCGCGCATCGGCGCGCGCGTGCTGCAACAGCAGCAGGGCGCACAGGCCGGCGGTTTCGGGCGCGTCGGGGAACAGGTCGCACAGCAGGCGCGCGAGGCGGATCGCCTCTTCGCACAGCGCCACGCGCACATGGGCCGTGCCGCCGCTGGCGGCGTAGCCTTCGTTGAACAGCAGGTAGACCACCGCGCCCACGGCCGCCAGCCGCTCGCCGCGTTCGCGCGCGCCGGGCGCATCGAAGGGCAGGCCGGCCGCGGCCACGCGCTGCTTGGCGCGCGTGATGCGCTGTTCCATGGCGCGCTCGCCGACCAGGAAGGCGCGCGCGATCTCCGCCACCGACAGGCCCGAGACGATGCGCAGCGCCAGCGCGATCTGCTGCGCGAGCGGCAGCGCGGGGTGGCAGCAGACGAACAGCAGGCGCAGCACGTCGTCGCGGTAGTGCGACTGGTCGAGCTGTTCGGCGAGGTCGGGGTCGAGGGCCGCGTCCGCATCGCCGTCATCCCCTTCAGGCAACGGATCGTGCCGGTCGCGCCGCCGCAGTTCGTCGAGCGCCGCGTTGCGCCCCACGAGGATCAGCCACGCCAGCGGATCGTCGGGCGGCCCGTGCTCGGGCCAGTGCCGCAGCGCACGCAGGCTGGCCTCCTGGAAGCCTTCCTCGGCCGTGTCCAGGTCGCGGAAGTAGCGCAGTAGCGCGGCCACCGCGCGCGGACGCGCGGCGGTCAACGTGGTGGCGATCCAGCTCAGCTCGGTGGTGGTCATCGTCGGCGCGGTGCGTGTCGCTTCGAAGAAGGTCGGTTCAACCCCAAGGACGCGCCAGTATGCGGCGGGCCGACAGCGACGCGCAAAAAAAGTCCGCGTGGACAATGCGGCGCATGTCCGACCTCCACGCCCTGACCCGGCAGTTTCCGCACCCCGGCCGGCTCGACGCCATCCTGCTGCGCCCCGCGCGGCGCACGCCAGTTCAATCGGTGAACGAGGTGCTGGCGATCGAAGGGCTGGGCCTGGCCGGTGACCGCAGCAGTGCCGGGCGCGGCGGTGGCAAGCGGCAGGTCACGCTGATCCAGGCGGAGCACCTGCCGGTTGTCGCGGCGCTCGCGCAGCGCGTGGCCGGTGTCGACGCGGGCCTGCTGCGCCGCAACCTCGTCGTGTCGGGCTTCAACCTGCTGGCGGCGCGCTCGCTGTTTCGCGACCAGCCGCTGGTGCTGGCGCTCGGGCCCGAGGTGCTGCTCGAGATCACCGGGCCCTGCGAGCCCTGCTCGCGCATGGAAGAACTGCTCGGTCCCGGCGGCTACAACGCCATGCGCGGGCATGGCGGCGTGACGGCGCGGGTGCTGCGTGGCGGTGTGCTGCGCGTCGGCGACGCGGTCGCCTGCCGCACCGCCTGAACACCACCTACATCAGGTTGCGCAGCGAGGCCTCGATGGCCGCCGCCGTGGCCAGTGGCTTTTCCATCGGAAACAGGTGGCTGCCGTCGAGCATCGTGATGCGGCCCTTGGTGACCTGCTCGGTCATCGCCATGCCCACCTGCTTCATCTCGACCGACTGGCGCCCACCGATGAAGGCCACCTTGCACTTGATCGGGTGGCGGCGCAGCAGCCCGCCCAGCGTGTGGGGCAGGGTGTTGTAGATCGCGGTTTCCACGTCGCGGTCGAAGCTCAGGGCGCGCGTGTCTTCGCTGTCGAAGGTGCCGTGGTCGATGTAGTCGTGCAGCACCTGCTCGTCCCACTTCGCGAACGCCTTCTTGCTGCGGAAGTGCTCGAACACCGCCTCTCGGTGCTCCCAGCTGTTGCGGCGCTTGCGGCTGGTGGCGCCGGGCGAAATGCTCTTCATGAGCGGCGTGCGCTTGACCACGTTGAGCGTGTTCGCGCGCCAGCCGCCGAGGATCGGCGAGTCGATCAGCAGCACGCCGCGCGCCAGCTCGGGATGGCGCGCCGCGCACATCAGGCTCAGGAAGCCGCCCAGCGAATGGCCGATGAGGAACACCGGGCCGCCCGCGCGGTCGGCGCGCAGCTTGGCGAAGTCGGTCAGCTGCTGCACCAGGTGCGGCCAGTTGTCGGTGACAGGGTACTTCGGGTCATGCCCGAATTTCTCGATGGCGTCGACCTCGAAGCCCCGGTTGCGAAGGCTGTCGAGAACGACGCGGTAGGTGCTCGCCGGAAAGCTGTTGCCGTGCGAAAAGATGACAGGAGGCACGGACAGATTCAGATGAGCTTTTCGTCGGGCGTGGAGATCTTGCGCAGCGGGCTGTGGCGCGTGGCCGGCATCCGCAGCGGGTGTTCGGTGGCGCTGTCGTCCCACACCGGGTCTTCGATGCTGTCGAACACCTCGCGCAGCTTCTGGCCCCAGCTGTTGTGCATCATGCGGTAGTAGGGGTTGTCGGCGTCGATGCAGATCACGCGGTCGGTCTCGAGCTTGTTGGCCTCGTACACCACCAGGTCCAGCGGCAGGCCGACCGACAGGTTCGACTTCATGGTCGAGTCCATCGACACCAGCGCGCACTTGGCGGCTTCGTCCAGCGGCGTCTCGGGCGTGAGCACGCGGTCGAGCACGGGCTTGCCGTACTTCGACTCGCCCACCTGGAAGTAGGGCGTCTCGGTGGTGGCTTCGATGAAGTTGCCGGCGGCGTAGACCAGGAACAGGCGCATGCCTTCGCCCTTGACCTGCCCGCCGAAGATGAACGACACGTTGAAATCGAGGCCCGCATGCTTGAGCGCTTCGGCGTCGCGGTCGTACACATGGCGCACGGCCGAGCCCAGCACGCGCGCGGCGTCGAACATGCTCTTGGCGTTCCAGATGGTGATGGGTTCGCCCTGCGTGCCGTCTTCGCGCGTTTCGCGCAGCTCTTCGATCTGCAAAATTTCGCGCACCGACTGCGAGATGCTCAGGTTGCCCGACGACAGCAGCACCATGACGCGGTCGCCTGGCTGCTCGTAGACGATCATCTTGCGGAAGGTGCTGATGTGGTCCACCCCCGCGTTCGTGCGCGAGTCGGAGAGAAACACCAGGCCGGCGTTGAGTTTGATGCCTACGCAATAAGTCATGGGTTCGCCTTGCAGGAACTGGGCCCGCTCATGCGGTACTGCGTTCACGTGCGTTCAGTTTCTGGAGGGCATAGAGCGCGTCGAGGGCTTCGCGCGGGCTCATGGTGTCCGGGTCGAGGGCCGCCAGCGCGGATTCTACGGCGCTGGCCATGGGGATTTCGGTGGCCGGCGGCGGCGCAAACAGGTCGACCTGGGCACGCGTTTGCGCATGCTGCGATTCGAGCGCATCGAGCGCCTGCCGCGCGTGGTTGACCACCGCCGCTGGCATGCCCGCGAGGCGCGCCACCTGGATGCCGTAGCTCTTGCTGGCCGGGCCCGGCTGCATCTCGTGCAGGAACACGATGTCGCGGCCCGACTCGGTCGCGCTGACGTGCATGTTCACCGCGCCGTGGTGCGTGGCCGGGAACTCGGTGAGCTCGAAGTAGTGCGTGGCGAACAGCGTGAAGGCCTTGCTGCGGTCGTGCAGTTGCGCCGCGATGCCGGCCGCCAGCGCCAGGCCGTCGAAGGTGCTGGTGCCGCGGCCGATCTCGTCCATCAGCACCAGCGACTGCGCCGTGGCGCTGTGCAGGATCTGCGCGGCCTCGGTCATCTCGAGCATGAAGGTCGACTGTGCATTGGCCAGGTCGTCGGCCGCGCCGATGCGCGTGTGAATGGCGTCGATCGGCCCGAGCCGGCAGGCCGTGGCCGGCACGTGCGAGCCGATGGAGGCCAGCAGCACCACGATCGCCACCTGCCGCATGTAGGTCGACTTACCGCCCATGTTCGGTCCGGTGATGATCTGCATGCGCTGCTGCGGCCCCATCTGCGTGTCGTTGGCGATGAAGCCGCCCGACGACTTCTCGGCCAGTCGCGCCTCCACCACCGGGTGGCGGCCCTGCTGGATCTCGATGCACGGGTGCGACACGAAGGTCGGCGCGCGCCAGTTCAGCGTGTGCGAGCGCTCGGCCAGCGCGCACAGCGCATCGAGCGCGGCAATGCCGCCGGCCAGCTGCGTGAGCGCGGGCACCGAGGGCTGCAGCGCGTCGAGCAGCTGCTCGTACAGCCACTTCTCGCGCGCCAGTGCGCGGTCTTGCGCGCTCAGCGCCTTGTCTTCGAAGGCCTTGAGCTCGGGCGTGATGAAGCGTTCGGCGTTCTTCAGCGTCTGGCGGCGGCGGTAGTTGTCGGGCACCTTAGAGAGCGCGCTTTGCGTCACCTCGATGTAGAAGCCGTGCACGCGGTTGAACTGCACGCGCAGGTTGCTGATGCCGGTGCGCTCGCGCTCGCTGATCTCGAGCTTGAGCAGGAAGTCGTCGCAGTTCTCGCTGATCTCGCGGAGCTCGTCGAGCTCGGCGTCGTGGCCCGTGGCGATCACGCCGCCGTCGCGCACCAGCGCCGACGGATCGGGCTTGATCGCGCGCACCAACAGGTCGGCGCAGCCCGGCGGCGGCGCCAGGCGTTCGGTGATCTGCGCCAGCAGCGCGGCGGCGCCCGGCAGCAGCGGCGCCAGTTGCTCGGCCTTCGCCAGCGCGAGCTGCAGCGCCACGAGTTCGCGCGGGCGCACCTGGCGCAGCGCGATGCGCGCCGCGATGCGTTCCACATCGCTCGTGTTCTTCAGTTGCTCGCGCAGCGTGCGCCAGGGCGCGGCCGTGGCGCCGGGCCCGGGGGACTGCAGCGCGCCGATGGCGTCGAGCCGGCCCTGGGCTTCGCTGCGGTCGCGCCGCGGCGAGAGCAGCCAGCGCTTGAGCAGGCGGCTGCCCATGCCCGTCATGCAGGTGTCGAGCAGCGAGAACATCGTGGGCGAGTCTTCGCCGCGCAGCGTCTGCACCAGCTCGAGGTTGCGGCGCGTGGTGGGCGGCAGCTCGATCAGGTCGCCGTCGCGCTCCACCGACAGGCGCTGCACGTGCGACAGCGCGCGGCCCTGCGTGTGCTCGGCATAGCCCAGCAGCGCGGCGGCGGCGGCGTGCGCGTTGCTCAGCGATTCGGCGTTCCACGCCGCGAGGCTGTGGCTGCCCATCTGCTCGCTGAGCTTGCGCTCGCCCAGGCCGGGGTCGAACTGCCAGGCCGGACGCAGCGACAGCGTGAACGGCACGGCCGCGCGCGCGGCCTTCAGGCGCTGCTCGAAGGCGGGCGTGACCTCGGCGCTGTACAGCAGTTCGCTCGGTGCGATGCGCGCGATCCAGGCTTCGAGCGCATCGGCGGGGCACTCGGCCAGCCGCAGCTCGGCGCCCGTCACGCTGAGCCAGGCGAGGCCGCAGAAATTGCGCGTGCCCGCATGCACGGCGAGCAGCAGCGAATCGCTCTTGTCGTTGAGCAGTTCAGAGTCGGTCAGCGTGCCGGGCGTGACCACCCGCACCACCTTGCGCTCGACCGGCCCCTTGCTGGCGCCGACCTCGCCCACCTGCTCGCAGATGGCGACCGATTCGCCCAGCTTGATGAGCCGTGCGAGGTAGGTGTCGACCGAGTGGAAGGGCACGCCGCACATCAGCACCGGCTGCCCGGCCGACTGGCCGCGTTGGGTGAGCGTGATGTCGAGCAGGCGCGAGGCCTTTTCGGCGTCGGCCCAGAACAGTTCGTAGAAATCGCCCATCCGGTAGAACAGCAGGGTGTCCGGATGGTCGGCCTTGAGGCCTAAGTACTGCGCCATCATGGGCGTGTGCCCGGCGAAATCGCCAGCCGAGGGGGCTTGATCTTTGGTGCTTTTCACCGGTAAGGTCATTGAATCCGTGGAGAAGAAAAGAGGGTGCGCGCTGCGCATCCCGGGGATCGGGTCATTATCGGGGACGGCCATCGGCGTGCACGCCGGCCTCCTCGCACCGGCATCCCCGCCGCGTCCACTTTGGCCGCATTCCCCTGAATCCAGACAGCTCCCCCGCGCGTAGTCATGCGCATGCGCATGACTACGCGGGCGCACGCGACCTTCATCGATGGAGACCCCAGTGAGCTACGAGGACATCCGGAAACGATTTCATGTGCCTGCCCGCAAGGGCGCCAGGGTGCTGGTGCACGGGCAGCCCGGCACCGTGACCACCGTGCGGGGGCTCACGCTGCGCGTGCGGCTGGACGGCATGCGCTGGTCGCGGCCCTACCTGCCGGACGAGCTGCAATGGCTGCCGGCCCCAGCACCCGAGCCGCAGGGGCCGGGCGGCCCCGAGCACTGACGCGGCCGGGCGGCCGGTACTGCCCTCCTAAAATCCCTCGGCGCAAACCCCGCGTGAAGAACAAAGGCGCCCATGGCCCCGTCGGATGAAATCAAAGGCCCTGCAGCGGACGCGCTCCCGGACACCGCCACCTTGCCCGCTGAACTCGCGGCGCTGTATCTGTGCATGTCGCCGGCCCAGCTGGCGGACCTGCGCAAGTCGAAACGGCCCGAAGGGCGCCCGGGCACGGGCAACAGCGGCCCGTCCGTCATCCGGCCCGTCGAAGGCACGGGCGGCGCCAAGGACCCGGCGCTCTACCAGCTCGGCACGCTGCGCGAATTTGCCAAGGCGAACGCCGCCCCTTCCGCCTTCGACACCGCGCTGAACACCGGCCTGCCGGGCTGGTTCGGCGCCAAGCTGCCTTTCTTCGCCGAGCGCGAACCCCGCATCAAGCGCGGCAAGCGCGTGCTCATCGGCGGCGCCTGGGACCGGGCCGATCCGCTGCGCGAGCAGCGCTTCGTCGCGCTGGCCAAGGGCCGCATCCGCTTCACGTCGCTGACGTGTGCCGAAGCCGCGGCGAGCCTGTGGGCCGACGTGGCCAGCCACCGCGCGTTCGCCGACAAGGGCCTGGCCCTGCTCGCGCGCGAGACGCAGGCCATCGAGGCCTCGCTGGCAGAAACAGCCGCCCTGGCCGCGACCGCATCGACCGATGCGCCCGCCTGAGTTCATTCCAAGTTCGAAGAGAGAAGCGTCCCGATGCTGATCAACTGCGTGGCCTATGAAAACGGCGCCAAGCTCGCCGACATTCCCGTCGAGGACATCAGCGAGTACATCTCCCGCGCCGGCTGCTTCGTCTGGGTGGCGCTGAGCGACGCGACGCCCGAAGAACTGGCCCAGATGCAGGACGAGTTCGACCTGCACTCGCTGGCCGTCGAAGACGCGCAGCACGGCCACCAGCGGCCCAAGGTGGAGGAGTACGGCGACTCGCTGTTCGTCGTGATGCACCTGGTCGAGCCTTCGACCGAAGCCGACGGCGAGCACAGCGTGAACGTGGGCGAGGTCAACGTGTTCGTCGGCCGCAACTACGTGCTGTCGGTGCGCAACCGCAGCCAGCAGGGCTTCCTGGGTGTGCGCGAGCGCTGCGAGCGCGAGCCCGACCTGCTGCGCAATGGCGCGGGCTTCGTGCTCTATGCGCTGATGGACGCGGTGGTCGACCGCTACTTTCCGGTGATCGACGCGCTCGAAGTGGAACTCGAATCCATCGAGCAGCAGATTTTTGCCCAGGGCGGTGCGGCGCGCGACAAGATCAAGCAGCTGTACGACCTGAAGCGCCGCAGCCTCATCCTCAAGCGCGCGGTGGCGCCGCTGGTGGAGGCGGCGGGCAAGCTGCACGGCGGGCGCGTGCCGCAGATCTGCGTGGGCACGCAGGAGTATTTCCGCGACGTGGGCGACCACCTGGTGCGCATCAATGGCTCGATCGACGCGGTGCGCGACACCATCGCCACGGCGGTGCAGGTGAACCTCTCGATGGTCACCATCGAGGAGAGCGAAGTGACCAAGCGGCTCGCCGCCTGGGCCAGCATCTTCGCGGTGTGCACTGCGTTTGCGGGCATCTGGGGGATGAACTTCGAGCACATGCCGGAGCTGAAATTCCGCTATGGCTATGCGATGGCGCTGGGGCTGATCGTCAGCACCTGCGGGTACCTGTACTACCGGTTCCGCCGCGTCGGCTGGCTCTAGCACGAAGCCCGGCCCCGGGCTTCGCGACTGAATCGCGCCTTCCTTATTCGTCGTGCGTGTCGTGCGTCGCCACCGCACCCCGACGCCAGTAACCCGACGCCCGAACCCACTTCGGGTTCGCGCCGCGCTCGCCCACGAGGTGCGTGCGCAGCGCTTTCGCGATCGCCGATTCACAGCCCACCCAGGCGTGGAAGTCGCCGGCTGGCAGCGTCATCGCTTTCAGCGTGTCGACCAGCACGGGGCTCAGTCCCGGCGCGGCGCCTTCGCGGTGCACCCAGCGCAGCGTGAGCTCGGCCTGCGTCTCGAAAGGAATCTCGTCGGCTGCGCTGTCGACTTCCGCCAGCACCACCACGCGCGCACCGGCCGGCAGTTCGGTCAGGCGGCGCGAGATGGCGGGCAGGGCGGTGTCGTCGCCGATCAGCAGGTGCCAGTCGAATTCGGTCGGCACGATGAACGAGCCGCGCGGGCCGCCCACGCCGACGATGTCGCCAGGCTTGGCCTGCTCGGCCCACTGCGTGGCGGGGCCGGCGTCGTGCAGCGCGAAGTCGATCTCGAGCGTGTTCGCCTGCGCATCGTGGCGGCGCGGCGTGTAGTCGCGCATGGCGGGGCGTCCGCCTTCGGGCCACACGGGGCCGTCGGGGCCGGCGGTCGGCAGCGTGAGCTGGCCGGTGGCGGCATCGGGAAAGAACAGCTTCGCGTGGTCGTCGAAGCCGGGGCTGGTGAAGCCTTCGAGCGCGTCGCCGGTCAGCGTGATGCGGATCAGGTGCGGCGTCACGCGCTGCACGGTCTTCACCGTGAGCTGGCGAAAACGCAGCTCGTGGCGCACGCGGCGAGGCGCGCGGTCGGGCGTGTTGGAAGAGGGAGTCGTAGTGAAGTCAGTCATTTGCAGAGATGGGTTCAGATGCGTTCGAGCTGTTGTGCGGCGCTGTCGAGCACCGCGGCGAATTCGTGGGCTTGTTGTTCGGTGAGGGGGGCGCCGCCGAGGCGCAGGCGCATCGCGAGCTTGAGGTTCTCGATGGCGCGGGTGACTTGCGGGGGGCGTCCGGCGCGCGGGCCGGCGCCGTCCACGCCGCCTGCCATGCGGGCCATCATGGCGTCGGCCGTCTCGCGGTTGGCGGCCAAAAACTCCTGGCCGCTCGGCGTGATGCTGTAGCGCTTGCGACCGCCGACGTCGGCGGTTTCCACGCTCAGGTAGCCCAGCTCTTCCAGCAGCGTGAGCGTGGGGTAGACCACGCCGGGGCTCGGTGCGTAGGTGCCGCCCAGGCGGTCTTCGATGGCCTTGATCAGTTCGTAGCCGTGCGAGGGCTTGTCGGCAATGAGCTGCAGCAGCACGAAGCGCAGCCCGCCGTGGCCGAACACCCGGCCCGCGCCGCCGCCGCGCCCGCCGCGCATCCCGCGGCCGCCGCCGGCCAGGCCGTCTTCGTGTTCGCCGCGCGGGGCGTGGCGGTGGTGATGGTGGTGCGGAGCGTGGTGAAGGTGGCGCATGGGGATGGCTTTCTTGAGTGGGTCGAGACTATTCTAGATATATCGAAATGGAAAGCGAAAGACCACCCATGGGGCGACCCTGCCGGTCGCATGGGTTCTGGCGCGACCTCGGCGGGCGAGAGTGGGCGAGAGCGGGCTACAGCGGACGCAAAGGCGCCGCGCGCGCCATCAGGCGGATCTGCTCGAAGTCCAGCCGGTCCAGTGCCTGGCGAAGCGTCAGCACCATCGACTGGCTGTGCGCCTCGGCGGCCAGCCGGTTCACCCATTCGTGCAGGTCGCTCCAGCGCCCGTCGCGGGCCAGCGCTTCGAGTTCGTCCTTCTGCGCCGGCGACAACGGCGTCAACACCGGAAGTGGCCGGCGTGCCCTGGGCTTTGGGCGCGGACCGGGCGTGGCGATGGGTTCCGGCAACGGCGGCGCAGGCGCATCCGACGAAGGCGCCGGCTCGGTCGACAGCGAGAAGACCACCCGCGTCCCCGTGCCCATGCCGCTGTGGATCGCGAGCCGCCCGCCCATCCGCTGCACGATGCGCTGCGCGATCACCAGCCCGAGGCCACCGCCCGCCATGCTGGGGGCGTTGTCGGCCAGCAGGCGGGTCATGCGATCGAGCGTGTCGGTGTCGATGCCCGTGCCGCTGTCGGTCACCTCGAAATGCAGCAGCCACGCGCCGTGGGACGGCTGCGCCTGCAAGCGCAGCCCGATGGCGCCGTTGCGCGTGAACCTGGCCGCGTTCGACAGCAGGTTCAGCACCACCTGCTGCAGCCGCTTGCCGTCCAGGTGGACCAGGGCCGGCAGCTCACCGTCGATCGTGAGTTCGAAGCTGTTGTGCTGGCGCTGCGCGAGCGCGTCGGCGTACTGCGCGACGTTGTCGACCAGCGTGCGCAGCTGCACCGGCTGCGCCTCGACGGCGAGCGGCGCCAGCTCGCCCTTGGCGTAGTCGACCAGGTCATCGATGAGCTCCAGCTGGTAGGCCGCGCTGCGTTCGATGGTGGCGAGCCGCGTGGGCGCGGGCATGTCGCCGGCGTCCTGCATCAGCCGCAGGTTGCCCAGGATGGTGGCCACCGGCGCGCGCAGGTCGTGGCTGATGTAGGCCAGCAGTTCTTTCTGTTCGCGCGTGCGCTGCTCGGCCTGGCCCAGCGCCTCGCTCAGCGCGCGGGTCTTGCGCACCACTTCTTCCTCGAGCCGCTGCTGCTCCTGCGCCTGCCACGCCAGCAGCGTCTGCTGCGCCGCGTTGCGCTGGCGCGTTTCCTGGAACGACCAGGCCGTGATCGCGAACGCGCCCACCAGCATGCCCGGGAACGCCAGCGCATAGTGATCGAAGTCGGACATCGAGCGCTCCGCGAACATCAGCGCCGACATGCGCATCAGCGCGCCCACGCAGATCACGAGCATCACCATCAGCGACAGCCGCCCGCCCGGCCCGGCGCGCCGCTGGTAGATGAAAGTGCAGACCGTCAGCGCGAGCACGATCAGCGGCGCGTTCACGATGCCGATGGCTGCGAAGGTCGCGTAGGGGCCGAACAAAGTGCCCAGCAGCACGACGATCTCGACACCGGCCAGCACGAACAGCAGCGGGCGCCCGGGCACGCGCACCGGGCTCTGGCGGCCGCGCTCGTGAAAGTACAGCAGCAGGCACAGCGCCGTCGCCGCCACCATCACGCTGTGGCCGCGGTAGCTCCAGTCGGTGCTGTTCGGCCACAGCGCGATGCGCGCATAGCCGCGGTAGGTGGCCTCGTAGAGCGCCAGCAGCGCAAAACTCCCCGCCTGGAACGCGAGCATCGGCGCGCGCGAAATCCACCACAGCGCGGCCGAATACACCGCGAAGGCCAGCAGCCCGCCGATCAGCAGGCCGCTGAGCAGCGCATGGTTGCGTTCGATGTGGTGCCATGCCTCGTCGGTATGCAGCTCCAGCACCAGCTTGATCTGGCCCGTGCTCATCACGCGCACCAGCACCTGCACCGACTCGCCCGGCTGCAGGTCGATCTGCAGCTGCGGAATGCGGTCGTGGCGGTGCGTGGCGTCCATCGGGTCGGACACGCCGGCCTGCGCGTGCGTCCATGCGGGTTGGCCATTGCGCGTGCGCAGTAGATGAAAGTCGACATGCCGCAGCCACGTCACATTGAGCCCGAGCCGCGCCGTGCGCACCTCCTGCGCATCGTTGACCAGCGACAGGCGCAGCCACACCGCCGAGGTCGAGAACCCGCGCATCAACTGGTCGGGCGTGGCGGGCACGAACCCGTTCGCGCCGCCGCTCGGCACGGCGAGCACCTCGCTGGCCGACAGGCGGGCCGTGGGGTCTTCCCACACCTCGACGGCTTGCGCGACAGGGAGCTTGCCTTGGGCGAGCGCGCTGAACTTGATCGCTTCTGCTGCTGCACTGGCCGCTCCGGTCCACAGCCACAAGGCGAGACCCAGCAACAGACAGCTTGCCCATCGGGGCAGGGGGCGCACCGGATGCATCGCGCGTCAGGTGCCGGAGCGTTCGACACCGGCCTGGCGGCAGGCCGAGGGCGTGCAGTCGAAGTACTCGCGAAACGCCGTCGCGAAATTCGCGGCGCTCGAGAACCCCACCGCCGCGGCGATCTCCTCGATGCGCATGGCCGATTCGAGCAGCAGGCGCTGCGCCTCGTGCAGCCGCGCCTCGCGCACGAACTCGAACACCGTGCGGTTCGCGAGCTCCTTGAACACGCGCGACAGGCGCTTTTCATGCGTGCCCACGCGCGCCGCCAGCTCGCGCAGCGGCAGCACGCGGCTCAGGTCGGCCAGGATGAGTCGCTCCGCCGCCTGCATGAGCGCGCGGTCCATGCCCGAGCCCGGCGCGCCGCCGTCGTTCGCGGCGGGGTCATCGGGCGGGGGCGCCGCCTGCGTGGCGGGGGCGGTGCGCGCCCTGCGGGATTCCGCCAGCGCCAGGTGAATCTCGACGCGGGCCATCACCTCGGCCGGGTCGAAGGGCTTCACGATGTAGTCGACTGCGCCGGCCCGCAGGCCCGTCAGGCGCTCTTCCAGGCTGGCCGACGAGGTCACGAAGATCACCGGAATGTCCGCCGTGGCCGGGTCGGCCTTCAGCAGGCGGCAGGCGGCGAATCCGTCGGTGCCGCCCAGGCGCACGTCCAGCAGCACCAGGTCCATCTGCAGCGTCGTCGCCCGCCGGTAGCCCTCCATCGCGTCGAAGGCGAGCGTGATGCGGTAGCCCGTGCCCCGCAGCGTTTCCAGCAAGAGCTTGAGTTCGTCAACGTTGTCGTCGACAACCAGCAGATGAGCTCTCCGGGGCTCCGGAGGTGACCAATAGGACATGGAAAGAGGGGGCGCCGGCACCGCGTGTGAACGCCCTGTGACCGAAACAATGTAACCAAGAAATTAATTTGGTAATCATTGTCACAAGAAATGCAAATTCATCCAATGACCGCTCTTGATTCCTGATCGATTCACCCGCCATTGATGCCAGAGGCCTTAAAAAAGGCGCCACAGCGAGGGGGTCTGTCAGAGGGGAAACGGGGTGTTGGACAGGGCCCGTTTGGTATTGCAGGAAATAGCCGGGCCGATTCCGTCCATCAAAAGAATTGGACGCTCCGGCAAAAGCCCGTAAGCCAAAAGACCGCCAGCGCTCGCTTTCCTAACTTGCGAATTGCTGATTTTCTTTCGCCAATCGTGTGAAGTATTCGACATTCACACACGTTTGTGAACAGTTGTACGCCACGGCAAACGCCACGGCCTCTCCGGCAAAAGTCCGGACACCCCCCCGAACCAAGAATCCGGCCCCATGCAAGCGCAAGCCTGCGTGACCCGCGCACCGGGTCGCGCCGGCGAGTCCTCGAGAGCCACCCGCGGCCTTCGAGATTTCCCAACGTGCGACCCGGGCTGTTCGCTGAAAGCGAGGGCTCGCCCGAGGTCCGGAGTCAAGGAGAAAGACCAATCATGGAAGCTGTTTACAAGTCTGGTGGCGCGTCATCCCGCAAAGCGACGGCGGAAGCCCCTCTGGTTCTGGATCGCCCGTCGATCGTCTCGCTGAAGATCGCGCCCGAGAGCGTGCTCAAGTTCGAGCGCCGCGGCGACGACCTTGTGCTCGTGCTGCGCGACGGCCAGGAAGTCGCCGTGCGCGGCTTCTTCGCCGAGTACCCCGACGCCGGCCGCAACGACCTCGTGCTCGAAGACGGCGCCGGCGTGCAGTGGTGGGGCCAGTACACCGCGCCCTGGAAGGACTTCCACTTCACCGAGATCGAATGGAACGACGCCGGCGGCGCCTTGCTGCCCGACGGCGTGCCGGGCTGGCTGCTGGGCGCGCTCGGCGTGCTGGGCGTCGGTGCCGCCGCGAGCGGTGGTGGTGGCGGCGGCGGTGGAGGCCCGGCCTTCATCCCGCCGTTGCTTCCCGCGCAGAACCGCGGCCCCGAAGGCAAGGCCGAGCCCGTCGTCACCGATCAGGACAAGCCCGTGCAGGGCCAGGTGCATGCCACCGACCCGGACCGCGACACGCTGACCTACACCGTCGCCAAGGGCCCCGAGCACGGCACCGTCACCGTCGATCCGTCTACCGGCCAGTTCGTCTACACGCCCAAGCCCGGCTACGAAGGGCCCGACAGCTTCGAGGTGACCGTCAGCGACGGCAAGGGCGGCACCACCACCGTCACGGTGCCCGTGACCGTCTCGCCAGTCAACGACGCGCCCACCGCGCCCGACTACACCGAGACGACGAACGAAGACACGCCCGTGAGCGGTCGGGTGACCGGCAGCGACATCGACAGCGGCGACACGCTGACGTACACCAAGGGCAGCGATCCGGCGCACGGCACGGTCACGGTCAACCCGGACGGCACGTACACGTACACGCCGAACCCGGACTTCCATGGGACGGACAGCTTCACTGTCACGGTGAGTGACGGCCATGGCGGGACGACGACGAGCACGGTGACGGTCACGGTCTCGCCCGTCAACGACGCGCCGAAGGCGCCCGACTACAACGAGACGACGAACGAAGACACGCCGATCAACGGAAGCGTGGTCGGCACCGACGTCGATGGCGATGCGCTGACGTACGTGAAGGGCAGCGACCCGGCAAACGGCACGGTCACGGTCAATCCCGATGGCACGTATGTCTACACGCCGAATCCGAACTTCAATGGCACCGATACCTTTACCGTGACGGTGAGCGATGGCCACGGCGGGACGACGACGAGCACGGTGACGGTCACTGTCGATCCGGTGAACGACGCACCGACGGTGCCCAACTACAACCAGACCACGGACGAAGACACTCCCGTCAGCGGCCAGGTCGTTGGCAGCGACGTCGATGGCGACACCCTTGCGTACACCAAGGGCAGCGATCCGGCACATGGCACCGTCACGGTCAATGCCGATGGCACGTACACCTACACCCCCGGCGCGAACTTCAATGGCACCGACAGCTTCACGGTCACCGTGAGCGACGGCCACGGCGGAACGACCACCAGTACGGTGAACGTGACCGTGAACCCGGTGAACGATGCACCGACGGCACCGAACTACACCGAGACCACGAACGAGGACACGCCGGTCGGCGGGAAGGTGATCGGCAGCGACGTCGATGGCGACGCACTGACCTACACGAAGGGCAGCGATCCGGCGCACGGCACGGTGACGGTCAATCCTGATGGCACCTACGTCTACACGCCGAACCCGAATTTCAACGGCACCGACACATTCACTGTGACAGTGAGAGACGGCAACGGTGGCACGGTCACCAGCACCATCACGGTCACCGTCGATCCGGTGAACGATGCACCGACGGCACCCAACTACAACCAGACCACGGACGAGGGCACGCCAGTCAGCGGGAAGGTGATCGGCAGCGACGTCGATGGCGACGCACTGACTTACACGAAGGGCAGCGATCCAGCGCACGGCACCGTCACAGTCAATCTCGATGGCACGTACACCTACACCCCGGGTGCGAACTTCAATGGCACCGACAGCTTCACCGTGACGGTGAGCGACGGTCACGGTGGAACGACCACCAGCACGGTGAACGTGACCATCAACCCGGTCAATGACGCACCGACGGCGCCCGACTACACCCAGACCACGAACGAAGACACGCCGGTCAGCGGAAAGGTGACGGGCGTTGACGTGGACGGCGATGCGTTGACCTACACGAAGGGCAGCAATCCTTCGAATGGCTCCGTGGTCGTCAACCCCGACGGCACCTACACATACACGCCGAACCCGAACTTCAACGGCACCGACACGTTCACCGTCACGGTGAGCGATGGCCATGGCGGCACGACGACGAGCACCATCACGGTCACCGTCGATCCGGTCAACGATGCCCCCACGGCGCCCAACTACAACCAGACCACGAACGAGGACACGCCCGTCAACGGCAAGGTCATCGGCAGCGACGTCGACGGTGACGCGTTGACCTACACCAAGGGCAGCAATCCTTCGAACGGCTCTGTCACGGTCAATCCCGATGGCACGTACGTCTACACGCCGAACCCGAACTTCAACGG
This sequence comes from Variovorax sp. GW821-FHT10C12, assembly GCF_059415405.1. Classification (NCBI taxonomy): domain Bacteria; kingdom Pseudomonadati; phylum Pseudomonadota; class Betaproteobacteria; order Burkholderiales; family Comamonadaceae; genus Variovorax; species Variovorax sp. GW821-FHT10C12. The sequence continues at coordinate 2,790,898 of NZ_JBWKNE010000001.1, read as the reverse complement.
CACCGACACGTTCACTGTCACGGTGAGCGATGGCCATGGCGGCACGACGACGAGCACGGTGACGGTCACGGTCGATCCGGTCAACGATGCACCGACGGCTCCCAACTACAACCAGACCACGGACGAAGACACACCCGTCAGCGGGAAAGTGGTCGGCAGCGACGTCGATGGCGACACGTTGACGTACACCAAGGGCAGCGATCCAGCGCACGGCACGGTCACGGTCAACGCTGATGGCACGTACACCTACACCCCGGGTGCGAACTTCAATGGCACCGACAGCTTCACCGTGACGGTGAGCGACGGGCACGGCGGCACGACGACGAGCACCGTGAACGTCACGATCGACCCGGTGAACGATGCACCCACGGCGCCCGACTACACCAAGACCACGAACGAAGACACGCCGGTCAGCGGCAGCGTGGTCGGTAGTGACGTCGATGGCGACGCACTGACCTACACCAAGGGCAGCGACCCATCGCACGGCACGGTTACCGTCAACGCCGACGGCACTTACACGTACACGCCCGGCGCCAACTTCAACGGCACCGACAGCTTCACAGTCACGGTGAGCGATGGCCACGGCGGCACGACCACCAGCACGGTGAACGTGACCATCAACCCGGTCAACGACGCGCCGACGGCGCCCAACTACAACCAGACCACGAACGAAGACACGCCGGTCAGCGGCCAGGTCGTTGGCAGCGACGTCGATGGCGACGCGCTGACCTATACCAAGGGCAGCGACCCGGCGCACGGTACCGTCACGGTCAACGCGGACGGCACCTACACCTACACCCCGGGTGCCAACTTCAACGGCACCGACAGCTTCACGGTGACGGTGAGCGATGGCTACGGCGGCACCACCACCAGCACCGTGAACGTGACCATCAATCCGGTCAATGACGCACCCACAGCGCCCAACTACAACCAGACCACGAACGAAGACACGCCCGTCAACGGCAAGGTGACGGGCGCTGACGTGGACGGCGATGCGCTGACCTACACGAAGGGTAGCAATCCTTCGAATGGCTCGGTGGTCGTCAACCCCGACGGCACCTACACGTACACGCCGAATCCGAACTTCAATGGCACCGACACGTTCACCGTCACGGTGAGTGACGGCCACGGCGGCACGACGACGAGCACGGTGACGGTGACGGTCGATCCGGTGAACGATGCGCCGACGGTGCCTGACTACACCAAGACCACGAACGAAGACACGCCCGTCAGCGGCCAGGTCGTCGGCAGCGACGTCGATGGTGACACGCTGACGTACACCAAGGGCAGCGACCCCGCGCACGGCACGGTCACGGTCAACGCGGATGGCACATACACCTACACCCCAGGTGCCAACTTCAACGGAACCGACAGCTTCACCGTGACGGTGAGCGACGGCCACGGCGGCACCACCACCAGCACGGTGAATGTGACCATCAATCCGGTCAACGATGCACCGACGGTGCCCAACTACACCGAGACGACGAACGAAGACACGCCTGTCAACGGGCAAGTGACCGGCAGCGACGTGGACGGCGACACGCTGACCTACGTGAAGGGTAGCGACCCCGCGAACGGCACGGTGACGGTCAACGCGGACGGCAGCTATACCTACACCCCGAATGCCAACTTCAACGGCACCGACACGTTCACCGTCACGGTGAGCGACGGCCACGGCGGCACGACGACCAGCACCGTCACCGTCACTGTCGATCCGGTGAACGATGCACCGACAGTCCCCAACTACACCGAGACCACGAACGAAGACGCGCCGGTCAGTGGGCAGGTCGTCGGCAGCGACGTCGACGGCGATACGTTGACCTACACGAAGGGCAGTGATCCCGCGCACGGCACGGTGACCGTCAACGCCGATGGCACCTACACCTACGTCCCCGGCGCGAACTTCAACGGCACCGACAGCTTCACGGTGACGGTCAGCGACGGCCATGGCGGCACCACCACCAGCACTGTCAACGTGACCGTCAACCCGGTCAACGATGCACCGACGGTGCCCAACTACGTCGAGACCACGAACGAAGACACCCCCGTCAGCGGGCAAGTGGTCGGCAGCGACGTCGATGGCGACACGCTCACGTACGTGAAGGGCAGCGATCCAGCGCACGGCACCGTCACGGTCAATCCCGACGGCACGTACACCTACGTCCCTGGCGCGAACTTCAACGGCACCGACAGCTTCACGGTGACGGTCAGCGACGGCCATGGCGGCACGACCACCAGCACCGTGAGCGTGACCATCAACCCGGTCAACGACGCACCGACGGCGCCCAACTACACCGAGACGACGAACGAAGACACGCCGGTCAGCGGCCAGGTCGTCGGCAGCGACGTCGATGGCGACACGCTGACGTACACCAAGGGCAGCGATCCAGCGCACGGCACCGTCACGGTCAATGCCGACGGCACCTACACCTACGTCCCCGGCGCCAACTTCAACGGCACCGACACGTTCACCGTCACAGTGAGCGACGGCCACGGCGGCACGACGACCAGCACCATCACGGTCACCGTCGATCCGGTGAACGACGCCCCCACGGTGCCCAACTACGCTCAGACCACGGACGAAGACACGCCCGTCAGCGGCCAAGTGATCGGCAGCGACGTGGACGGCGACGCGCTGACGTACGCGCTGGGCAATGGCCCTGCGCATGGCACCGTCACGGTCAACGCCAACGGCACCTACACCTACGTCCCCAGCGCGAACTTCAACGGCACTGACAGCTTCACCGTCACGGTGAGCGACGGCCACGGCGGCACGACGACCAGCACCGTGACGGTCACGATCGACCCGGTGAACGACGTGCCGACGGTGCCCAACTACAACGAGACGACCGATGAAGACACGCCCGTCAGCGGCCAGGTCATCGGCAGCGACGTCGACGGCGACACGCTGACCTACGTGAAGGGAAGCGACCCCGCGAACGGCGCGGTCACGGTCAACGCGGACGGCTCCTACACCTACACCCCGAACGCCAACTTCAACGGCACCGACAGCTTCACCGTCACGGTGAGCGACGGCCACGGCGGCACGACCACCAGCACGGTGACCGTGACCATCGACCCCGTCAACGACGCCCCCGTGTTCGTCGACGGCGGCGGCACGCCGGTCGACACGGCCACTGGCTACGTCTTCGGCTACGACGAGAACCGCCCCGCGGGCACCGTGCTCGGCACAGTCCAGGCCACCGACATCGACAGCGCGAACGTCACCTACAGCATCCTCTCGGGCAACGACAACGGCTATTTCGCCATCAACCCCGCCACGGGCGCGATCAGCCTCACGGCGGCAGGCGCAGCAGCCTTCGTCAACGACTACGAGGCAGGCGCCAACGCGCACGCGCTGGTGATCGGTGCGACCGATGGCACGGCCACGACCACCATCCCCGTCACGCTCAACGAGCAGAACATCAACGACGCACCGACGGTGCCCGACTACGCCAAGACCACGGACGAAGACACACCCGTCAGCGGCAGCGTGGTCGGCAGCGACGTCGACGGCGACACGCTGACCTACGCGAAGGGCAGCGACCCTGCGCACGGCACGGTCACCGTCAACGCCGACGGCACCTACACGTACACGCCCAGCGCCGACTTCAACGGCACCGACAGCTTCACCGTCACGGTCAGCGACGGCCACGGCGGCACGACGACCAGCACCGTCACCGTGACCATCAACCCCGTCAACGACGCCCCGGTGTTCGTCGACGGCGGCGGCACGCCGGTGGACTCGGCCACCGGCTACGTCTTCGGCTACGACGAGAACCGCACTGCGGGCACCGTGCTCGGCACAGTCCAGGCCACCGACATCGACAGCGCGACCGTCACCTACAGCATCCTCTCGGGCAACGACGCCGGCTACTTCGCCATCAACCCCGCCACGGGCGAGATCAGCCTCACGCCGGCAGGTGCTGCAGCCTTCGTCAACGACTACGAAGCGGGCGCCAACGCGCACTCGCTGGTGGTCGGTGCGAGCGACGGCACCATCACGACGAACATCCCCGTCACGCTCAACGAGCAGAACGTCAACGAGGCCCCAGAGGCTCCCGACTACGCAAAGACCACGGACGAAGACACGCCGGTCAGCGGCCAGGTCATCGGCAGCGACGTCGACGGCGACACGCTCACCTACACCAAGGGCAGCAACCCGTCGCACGGCACGGTGACAGTGAACCCCAACGGCACCTACACGTACACGCCCAGCGCCGACTTCAACGGCACCGACAGCTTCACCGTCACGGTGAGCGACGGCCACGGCGGCACGACCACCAGCACGGTGACCGTGACCGTCAACCCGGTGAACGACGCGCCGACGGCCACGGCGACCGACGCCGGCATCGTCTCCGAAGGCAGCCTGCCCGGCGGCATTGCGGCGGTGGGCGAGCCGCCGGTGCAATCGACCGGCAAGATCTCCATCGTGGACCCCGACAGCCTGGCGGGCGACCTGTCGGTGTCGCTCAGCGGCCCGGCCGGCGTCACCTCCGGCGGCCAGCCGGTGACGTGGACCTGGGACGCGGGCACGCACACGCTCACGGGCAGCGTCACTGTCGGCGGCCTCACCACCCAGGTGATGACCGTGGCCGTGGGCAACGTCACCGCCACGGGCACGGGGCAGTTCGAGGCGGGCTACACCGTCACGCTGAAGGCGCCGATCGACCACCCGGCGGGCAACGGCGAGGGCCTGTCGAACCTGCAATTCCAGGCGCATGTGACAGACGGCCAGACCGCTGCTGCGCCGGTCAGCTTCAATGTGCCCGTCAAGGACGACGTGCCGGTGCTCGTGAACGGCGAGCAGTCCGTCGACGTGGCACCGATCAACACGAACCTGATGGTGATCCTGGACCTTTCCGGGAGCATGAACGAGGAAACGCCGACGCGGCTCTCCCGTGCGAAGGCGGCCGTCCAGAACCTGATCGACGGCTACGACCTGTACGGCGAAGTCCGGGTGCAGCTTGTCACCTTCAGCACGACCGGGCAGGCGCAGCAGGCCTGGATGACGGCGGCCGAGGCCAAGGCGTTGGTGCAGACCCTGCAGCACGGGGGCAGCACCAACTACGACGCGGCCCTGGCTACGGCGATGAGCGGTTTCTCGGCCGGAGGCAAGCTGCAGGGGGCCCAGAACGTGTCTTACTTCCTCACGGACGGCGAGCCGACGCGGGGCGATGGCGACACAGGGCAGTTGTCGAACAGCAGCAGCAGCGGTTCGGCCGACTACGGTATCCAGGCGGCGGAAGAAGCGATCTGGAAGACCTTCCTCACCAACAACAAGATCAACTCGTTCGCACTGGGTCTCGGGTCCGACCTCTTGCCCGCGGCGCAGGGCATCATCGACCCCATCGCCTACAACGGCAACACCGGCACGAACACCAACGGCAAGATCGTCACCGACACGAGCCAGCTGAACGACATGCTGCAAGGCACGATCAGCGTGCCGCCCACCGTCAGCAACCTGCTGACCGGCGGCCTCGGCGGTTCGTCGGGCTTCGGTGCCGACGGCGGCCATGTGTCCACGCTGACCATCGACGGCACCACCTACGCCTTCAACAGCGTCACGGGCCTGATGACGAAGACTGGCCCGGCCACCGGCAGCGACTACAGCTACAACCAGGCGACGCACCAGGTCACCATTGCCACCGACAAGGGCGGCAAGCTGGTGGTGGACTTCGACACGGGCGAGTTCAGCTACCAGGTGGCACCGCGCACCACCACCTCGCACAACTACGACGAGACCCTCAGCTACCAGGTGGTCGACCGCGACGGCGATGCGAGCAACGTGGCCACGCAGACGCTGCACGTCAACTACACGCCTGCAGCGGGTGCGGCGGCGCTGTACACCTCGCCCGATTCGCTGGGCCTGGCCGGCGTCGACGAGGTGACGGTGTCGATCGAGCAGCAGCAATCGCACGATGCGCCGCATTTCCCCTTCGGCGACGGCACGGCGTGGGGCGGGCTGCAGCTGTCCGACATGCTGCAGGCCTACACCGCGGCCGAGTCGCTGCATGCCCTGCTGCAGGCCGCGTTCCCACCGGCCTTCGGGGGCACGCAGGCGTCTCCCACGGCGCTGCCCTTCGCGACGTCGCCCGATTCGCTCGCGGCCTACGCACCGCCCGTGGCGCCTTTGCTCGACGACGAGCTCCACATGGGCCTCGCGCTTCACCACTGACCGACCGGCGTGCCGGCGCCGCTTGCGGCGTCGGCACCTGGTGGTCTGCACGTCTTCACGCATGCTTGCTTCCCGTCATCTTTCGTCTGCTGCCGCGGGCCTTTTCTTCCTGTTCGCCGGATCGGCGGCGCTTGCGCAAGCGAGCACCGCCGCCCCGCTGGGCATGGCCGAGGCCGTGCGCCTGGCCGCCACCTCGCACCCGACCGTGCGCAACGCCGTCGGCCAGGCGCTGCAGGCGGGCGAGGGCATTGCAGCCGCGCGCTCGGGCTACTACCCGCAGGTCAGCGCCGGCGTCAGCGCGCGCACGGGCAACCGCCAGCTCCAGGCCGACGGTCGCCGTCAGGTGCACCAGGCCTCGCTGTCGGTGACCCAGCTGCTGTACGACTTCGGCAAGGTGTCGAGTGCCGTGAGCGAGGCCGAAGCCTCGGCCACGGCCGCGCGCGCCAAGCTGCTCGTGGCGGTCGACGACGTGGTGCGCGACACCGCACAGGCATGGATCGAAGTGCATCGCCAGCAGGCGCTCGGCGAGATCGCGCAGGCCCAGGTGAAGGGCGTGCAGTCGCTGGCCGGTCTCGTGGGCGAACGCCAGGCCAAGGGCGCCACCAGCCAGTCCGACGTGGCGCAGGCGCAGTCGCGCCTGGAGGCCGCGCGCGCCCAGCAACTCAACACCGCGTCGCAGGCCGAGCGCTGGCGCCTCAACCTCATGCACCTGACCCAGGGCCGCGCACCGGCCGACATCGCCGGCGAAGCGCCCGCGCCGCTCGCGAGCGCCTGCGCCGCGCTGCCGCAGGCGGCCTTGCCCGCGCCGACCGTGCAGATGGCGCAGGCCGAGCGCGACATGGCGCAAGCCGCGCTGCGCGGTGCCGATGCGCAGCTGCTGCCCACGCTGTCGCTCAACGCCGCCGTCAACCGGGGGCTCGAATCGGGCGCGCGGCCTGCCGGCCAGTCCGCCAACGAAAGCACGTTCACCGTCAACTTCACCGCGCCGCTGTACGAAGGCGGGCGCAGCCAGGCCCGCCAGCGCGCCGCCGCGCACGCCGTCGAGGCGGCCGAGGCCGCGCTGGGCTATGCCGAACTCAGCGTGCGCCAGCGCCTCGAAGACGCGCGCGTGCAGTCGCAAGGCCACGCGCTGCGCCTGCCCGTGCTCGCCGCGCGCGTGCACAGCACGCAGCGCACGCGCGACCTGTACCGCGAGCAGTACCTGCAGCTGGGCACGCGCTCGCTGCTCGACCTGCTCAATGCCGAGCAGGAGTTCCACGGCGCGCGCTTCGAGCAGGCCGAGAGCGCGCACGAAGTGCAGCGGCTCGCGGTCGAGTGCCTGTACCAGTCGGGCCGCCTGCGCGAGGCCTTCGGGCTGGTCGATGCGGGCGAGCTCGTCGCCGGAGGCCAGCCATGACCGCCACCACGATGCCCGAGCTTTCTGCCGCGCGCGGCCCCGAGCTGCTCGCCGGCTGGGTCGATGCCGTGCTGGCCGTGGCCGCCCACTACCACCTCGACACCTCGCGCGAGCGCATCCGCGGCGCTGCCGCATGGAGCGACCACGAAGACATCGGCGAGCGCGTGCGCCAGATGGCCCGCCAGGCCGGGCTCACCGTGCGCCAGGTCGCGCCGCGCCTGGACACCCTGAGCCCCTGGCGCCTGCCCGTGGTGCTGCAACTGCGCGACGGGCAGGCGGCCGTGGTCACCGCCATCTCGGCGCAGGGCCTGCGCGTGATGCTCGGTGGCGACCAGGGCGCGGAAACCGTCTGCACCGTGGACGAGCTGCAACCCGCGCTCGAAGCCATGGCCGTGCTGCGGCCCGCGCAATCGGCGCCCGACTCGCGCGTCGACGCCTACATCCGCCCGGTGGAGCCGCACTGGCTGCGCCAGATCGTGCTGGCCGACTGGCGGCCCTACGCGCACATCCTCGTCGCGTCGCTGGCCTACAACCTCATGGCGCTGGCCGGCACGCTGTTCTCGATGCAGGTGTACGACCGCGTCGTGCCCGCGCAGTCGCTGCCCACGCTGCATGTGCTGTTCGGCGGCGTGCTGCTGTCGATCGCGTTCAGTTGGGTCATGCGCGGCGCGCGCATGCGCATCACCGACGTGGTGGGCAAGCGCGCCGACCTGCGCATTTCGGACCGCGTGTTCGGTCACGCGCTGCGCGTGCGCGGCTCGGCGCGCCCGCGTGCCACCGGCACCTTCATCTCGCAGCTGCGCGAGCTGGAGCCCGTGCGCGAAATGCTCACGTCGACCACCGTGGCGGCCGTGGCCGACCTGCCGTTCTTCTTCGTGTTCTGCGTGCTCTTCTGGTTCATTGCCGGCTGGCTCGTGCTCGTGCCGCTGGCCGCGTGCGTGCTGCTGATCGTGCCCAGCCTGCTGGCGCAACCGCGCCTGCGCGCGCTGGCCCAGACGGGCATGCGCGAATCGTCGCTGCGCAACGCCATGCTGGTCGAGGCCGTGCAGGGCATCGACGACATCAAGGGGCTGCAGGCCGAGCCGCGCTTCCAGAACCAGTGGAACCACTACAACGCCGTCAACGCCGACTCCGGCCTGCAACTGCGCGCGCTGCTCAACACCCTGAGCAACTGGACGCAGACCGTGCAGGGCGCCGCCTTCGCCTTCGTCGTGTTCTTCGGCGCGCCGCTCGTCATGGACGGCCACATGAGCACCGGCGTGCTCGTGGCCGCATCGATCTTGTCGACCCGCATGCTCGCGCCGCTGGCCGGCGTGACGCAGGTGCTCAACCGCTGGCAGCAGGCCAAGGTGGCCGGCGAGGCGCTCGACCAGCTCATGAAGCTCCCGGTCGACCACCCGCCCCACGAGACCCGCGTGCACCGGCCCGCCGTGCAGGGCGACTACACGCTGCGCGACGCCGTCTTCAGCCACGACGGCCAGACCACCGCGCTGCACGTGAAGGCGCTGCACATCGGCGCCGGCGAACGCATTGCCGTGCTCGGGCGCAACGGCGCGGGCAAGTCGACCTTGCTGCAGGCGCTCTCGGGCCTCATCGAACCGCGCGCGGGCAGCGTGCTGCTCGACGGCGTGTCGATGGCCCACATCGACCCCGCCGACGTGCGCCGCGACGTCGGCCTGCTCGCGCAAGACGCGCGCCTGTTCCACGGCACCCTGCGCGAGAACCTGCAGATGGGCACGCCCCACGCCACCGACGCCGAACTGGTGGCGGCCCTGCAGGCCACCGGCGCCTGGGCCTTCGTGCGCCGCCTGCCCACCGGGCTGGACCATCCGCTGCTCGAAGGCGGGCGCGGCCTCTCGGGCGGACAGCGCCAGAGCCTGCTGCTCGCGCGGCTGATGCTGCGCCGCCCCGGCGTGCTGCTGCTCGACGAGCCCACCGCTTCGCTCGATGAAGTGGCCGAGCGCGAAGTGATCGAACAGCTGCGCGCGCTGCCCGCCGGCCGCACGCTGGTGCTGGCCACGCACCGCCCGGCCGTGCTCGAGGCGGTCGACCGCATCCTCGTGGTGGACGGCGGCACCGTCGTGCTCGACGGCCCGCGCGAGCAGGTGATGGCGCGGCTGCGCCAGGGCGCGGTCGCCTCGCGCGAGGCGATGGCTTCCGCAGGCCGCAGCAAGGAGGGGCAGGCATGAACGCCGTGACATTGACCAAGGCGCAGGTGCAGGCCGCCGCGCAGGCACCGGTCGTATCCACCGCCACCGTGTGGGGCCCCGGCGGCGCCGACGACTTCGACGAAGCCCGCGCCAGCGGCTCCGCGCGCGTCGTGTGGTTCGTCGCGCTCTTTCTGCTCGCCTTCTTCGTGTGGGCCTGGGTCTTCGAGATCGACGAGGTGTCCAGCGGCATGGGCAAGGTGATTCCCAGCTCGCGCGAGCAGCGCATCCAGTCGCTCGAAGGCGGCATCCTGGCCGAGCTGCGCGTGCACGAAGGCCAGATCGTCGAGAAGGGCCAGGTGCTCGCGCAGCTCGACCCGACGCGCGGCGAATCGAACGTGGAAGAAACCGCCGCGCGCTACCGCGCCGCCCTGGCGAGCAGCGTGCGCCTGCGCGCCGAGGTGCAAGGGCAGGGCAGCCTGCAGTTCCCCGCCGAGCTGAAGGCCTACGCCCAACTGGTCGATTCCGAAAGCGCGCTCTTCCGCTCGCGCCAGGGCAGCCTGCGCGACACCGTGTCCGGCCTGGGCCAGGCGCTCGCGCTCGTGCGCAAGGAGCTCGACATCACGCGCTCGCTGCAGGTGAGCGGCGCGGCCAGCAACGTCGAACTCATCCGCCTGCAACGCCAGGCCGCCGACCTCGAGCTGAAGATCGCCGAGGCGCGCGCCAACTACATGGTGCGCAGCCGCGAAGAGCTGGCCAAGGCCGATGCCGAGGTGAAGTCTTTGTCGTCCGTGGTGCGCGGGCGCGCCGACTCGCTCGAGCGGCTCACCCTGAACTCGCCCGTGCGCGGCATCGTCAAGAGCCTGCAGGTCACCACCATCGGCGGCGTCGTGCCGCCCAACGGGTCGCTGCTGACCCTCGTGCCGCTGGACGACCAGCTGCTGGTCGAGGCGCGCATCTCGCCGCGCGACATCGCCTTCATGCGGCCCGGGCAGGAGGCGCAGATCAAGATCACCGCCTACGACTACGCCGTGTACGGCGGCCTCAAGGGCCGCGTGGTGACCATCGCGCCCGACACCCAGCGCGACGAGGTCAAGCCCGAGATCGTGTACTACCCCGTGCTCGTGCGCACCGACTCCGACGCACTCACCGACAAGGCCGGCCGCCGCATGCCCATCGTGCCCGGCATGGTGACCACCGCCGACATCCGCACCGGCCGCAAGACCGTGTGGGACTACCTGACCAAGCCGCTGAACAAGGCGCGCGAAGCCATGCGCGAGCGCTGACCCGCGCGCGCTCATTTCTCCCCGCAAACCCATCCGACACCCATCCGACCCAAGAGGACGCTAGCCATGAAAACCACCCCGCACGCATCCCCCGCCGCTGCCGCCTTCGTGCTCGCCGCCGCGCTGCTCGGCGCCGCCGCTCCTGCGGTGGCCCGCGACAACCCCGTGGACCCCGTGAGCAACCCCGACAAGCTGGACTACCGCGACGTCGAGGCGCGCCGCCCCGACTTCAAGGAACCCTTTCTGCGCGACGGCGTCGTGTCGCGGCCCGAGCGCTTTCGCGAGATCAAGCCCGGCCTCAACCAGGCCCAGGTGCTCGCCGTGCTCGGGCAGGCCCTGAAGCAGCAGCGCGGCGCGCTCGGCACCGAGTGGGACTACCACTTCAAGTTCCAGATGCCCCAGTCGGCCAACTACCTCGTGTGCCAGTACAAGGTCGTGTTCGACGACAGCCAGGCCGTGCGCAGCGCCGTGTGGCGCCGCCGCCAATGCCTGGACCTGCTGCCGCGCTGAGCCGCAACGCCGGCCCGCAGCCCATGCCTCGCGATTCCACGCGCGCCCCCCGTCCCTACGAGGCCTTCGTGTACGGCAACTCCGCCGACGAGCCCACGCGGCTGGCCGAGCGTTGCCTGGAGGTGATCGAGGGCACGCTGAAAAGCGTCGACCGCGTTGTGGCCTGCCTGCGTGCGGCCGAGCTGGAACACGGCATCGGCATCGCGGCCATGACGCGCGCACAGATCGCCGACGCCGCCGAGTGGCACCGCGCCAAGCTGCAGGGCCTGCTGGCCGTGAAGCTGCAGCTCACCAACCGCGGCGGCGACATTCATCTGGTGGACGACCTGCACCTGGTCGTGCGGCTCAAGTCGCGCCTCACCGCGCCCGGCGGCTTTCTGCCGGAGCTGTACCACCTCATGCCCCATGGCTGAGGTGGACGACGCGGCCCTCGCGGTGGACGCGGTCCGCGGCGTGGGGCCTTGTCTTCTTCTGGTGTTGAACGACGACGCCCGCACGGCCGCCCCGGGAGGCGCGCCGTGATCCGCCGCACCAAGCGCTTTCGCAAGAACCTCTACCGGTTGAGCGACGTGGCGCTGTGGCTGCTCCTTGCGCTCTTCCTTGCGCTGGCGGCCGACGCGCTGCCGGCGCGAGGCGTCAGCCAGGACCACCGCGACAGCGAAGCCGAGCGCGCCACGCACGCGCACTAGCGGCCGGCCCCCGCACAGGGTCTTGCTTCGCTCCGCCTCCGGTGAAGCAGAAAAACCGGGGCACCTCAGATATCTCGTCGATTCGAGAAATCGTCGACGAATTCTTTTCTCTTGCGCGGCTTCGCTTCTCTACAGTGAATGCCCCCGCGACAAGACGGCCCGCTGTAGCGGCCGACGAACCCGTGAAAGGAAACGCCTTCTCCCCATGCATCCATTGATCGATTGACGAGCGAATGAACCGCCTTGCCTCACGGCGGGTGTCGATGCCTCTTTGTGAAGCGGCGACACGAATGTGAGGCACAAAAGGCGACGGCCAGGGTGCGTGAACACCCTGACCGTCTGACCAAACGACGTGCCAACCTTTCAGAAAGAGCACACCAAATGGCTGAGCAAATTATCGCTGGGCGTTCAACGCCCAAATCTTCCCGCCGCACACGCGGCGCGGCCTCCGTCACTCCCACAGGCGAAGACGCCAGAGACCTCCTCGAAATCAAACTGGCCCAGCTGAACTCCCTGCTGTGGTGCTGCTACGGCGACGGCAACGGGTGGTTCGAGGAAGCCGGAGAGAAACACCGGGATCACATGCTGTGGATTGCGGCGGATCTGGCTAGGGAGGCGGAGAGGTTGTTGGGGGAGAGTGGGAGGGGGTAGGGGGCTGTTGCTCGCCGCTGTGTCTTTGTGGCCGGCGGCGGTTCATTTTCTTATCTCCAGCAATATGGCAAAGGGCTGGTGTCGTCGGCTCCCCGATCAGGATTTGACCGCTTTGCAGAGGTTGCGGTCGGTGGCCCTCAGAGATAGAGCTTGCGGTCTCAGCTTCAAACCGGTCATTCAGGCGAAAGTATCGTCGCCGCACCGATGACAGGTTCTAGATGTGTACCTGAAATCGGCGGCGCGCCGAAGTGCGGTTGCTTCGTGAACGTCCGCTGTGTTGAGGCGCGAACTGGTGCTGTCGCTCCATCGCAGTACTTTGGATTGCCGCGAGGCAACACAGGAGCACGTCGCATCCGAGCCTCATTCCGAGCTAAGCAAGCTTGACTCGCCGGAAGACCTCGCTCGTCTGAATCGCAGCAGCACGTCTGTCACCCATATCGACGAGGCTATCGAGCGCTCGCAATAATTTTCGTGCGATGGGTTCGGGAAGCTCTACGCCTCGCTCCGAGAAACGCTGGATGAGACTCGCGACCCGCGGCGGCACGAGCGCGCTATTCCAGCCAGTCGGCGCGGCTGTGCCATGCAGAACCAGCTCCAGGTGCTCAACAAAAGATTCAATCGGGTAGTGTTCGAGCGCGCGCTCGCACAAGGTTGCCCAGATCGCAGCCAATGTTGCATCGCTTCCATGCGCGCGAAGAAGAGGAACGACCAGATCAAGAACCTGACCCAGTTCTTGCCAGTTACCGTTGGCGAACCGCGCGGTTCTAGGAAGGTCTCCCCACTTAATAAAAAACACGGATCGAAGGATTCTTTCAAGTTCGTTATTTCTCATTCCTTCATCGCGCCAAGAACTTCTTTTCCATGCGGAATGGCTCGTAACTCTGGGCAGTAAGGCAGCAAGCAACTCGAGGACTTTTGCGGGGAGAACCGGTGCATCCACAATGTTTTCCACCAAAGGCGATGCGAATGGATCAGCAAACGAAACGAAGGTCTCGTCGTCCAAGGAAAGAATCGGATTCACGAAGCGCCGAAGGGCCTCGGTCGGCTCCAACCGGGCACTGACCAGGGCGAGGAAAGAAAATAGCGTGATGCGCCACTCATACAACTCGGTGGGCTTTTCATCACGAGTTCTCTTTCCGGGGCGGTCTCGAGTCGAAGGTGGATTGAACCGATCGATAGTCCATCGCTCAAGGCCTTCGAGCCAATCCAGAACAAATCGGAACCGGTGTTCGTCATTCACCACGGCTTCCAAGGGTATCGCGGCTATCACTCGCGACAGATGACGCCAGTCGAGATCGCGCTCGGCCGGCCGCCATTTCGCAGGTTGGCCGCCTTCCTCAGCGACGTCTGAGCCGCTTGGCTCGACCTGATCCCATGCATCGGGGACCGCCGGCAGTGCAACTGGAGGCGCGTCGATCTCAGCGATTTCATCCAAGGCCCAACGCACGCTCGCATTGATGCGATCTTGCTCGTGCCGAAGGCGATCCTTCTTGACCACCATGTACTGCGAGCGTTCAAGGATCGACAGGGATATCCCAAGTCGAAGTCCCAGCCATGCAGCATCGGGCGCAGCATCCCAGAGTCCGATTAGACCCTGCATCGCTACCCCTTCGATCTGAGTATATGGGTGGCTAAATAGCTGCAGCAGCGCCTCTAGCGCGTCATGACGAGCGCGATCCGCTCGCAAAATGCCGGCGAGCCCTTGGGTTGCGAACAACACCGGATGAAATACCAACTGTGAGTCTCGGTACGTGTAATTGCTCCCCACTTCCGCAGTCCGCCAAGCGCGAAAGCACACATTCGAGGCCCACTCGCGCGTGTCTGCATCGATGGGAGTTGGAAGCGAAAGAATGACCGCTGCGACGCCTGCGACCAGCGACTGTCGCGAGTGCTCAGAGCTGATGTGGTCGTACCCTTGGCTGAACAGATCGGCCGCGTCTAGCTGTCTAGCCGTATTGAGTGCATTTACAAACTCCACTTCATCATCTATGACGCCTGCCTCCAAGGTCTTCTCTGCCCATTGATTCACTCTCATGTGCAAGACCATGGTGGCCTGACGCTCGTTGATGGCATCGATGTCCGGACCGACTGCCTTTGGGTTGTTCAGGGAGATCAGCGCTCCCTTGCCATCGTCCGTTGTCTTCGCCTCGTAGTTCTCGGCTTTTCCGACCTCAGCCCAGATTTCAGCCGTTCTTCGCAGACTTGATATGAGACTTGCATTCTTCGTTTCGTCGACGTAGTCGAAAGGAAGGGCATGCGGAAAATCCGCGATCTCCTTCGAGGCCTGTTGTGCGAATTCCCCACCCTGCAGAACGGCCAAAGAGGCGAGCCATCGCAACTCGAGCTTTCGCGCGCGCCTCTTGCCTGTCTCATGCGCTGCCTGTGTGTGCCTTTCATCAGCCGAATTGAAACTTCCGGCACCTAGTAGGAAACCGTTTTCGGAGACCATCCTCTTGATGTCCCACTTCCAAAGTCGCTGGTTAGTAATTAGCGGCAAAGTTGTCGCGGACACATGGTTCTTCTCGAGAGCGATGGAAACCGCAATGCCTAGGACAGCGACGGAGTGATGACCATCCAGCACCAGGGCAATAACCTCGTCAACTGAAGTGCCTGCATCTACGTGCTCGAACGCCCAAGACTCGAGCGCCATCAACGCGGAGTCCGCTAAGTAGGAGCCATGAGCGCCCCTAAACCATTGATAGACTTGCCCATCGCCCCAAAACTCTTGCTCTCCCCAGGGAAAGATCAGCTTCAGAGACAGTGGTTTTCGGGGGCCTTGTCGATCGAATTCGCAGAGCTGTCGCCAAGCTTCGATAGCGCGATTCGCCAACGATCTCACTAAGCGCCGTCCTTCATCAGGGGCGGCCTTAAAGACTGACGGAAATGGCTCGCGAGATGGGGCTGCCGGCAAGTAGGCTTGATGGTCATCAAGGCCCAGGTCGTGCCAGGCTTGGGTGTCCGGACCGCTGTAAAACTCGTGTCGCTTCTCTTCCTTCGGCAGGTCGTTTTTCGTGGTCACAATGACGAAGTCGACGAGTTCCTTAGGGCACGATGCACCTAGCCTCGGGCTAAACGTCAAGATGCCCTCGAAAGCCCCTTGTGGAAGATGCTCCAGCGCCAGTAGATGGCTCATGTAGGCCTTCGCTACCTCTGGATAGGCCGGGGAAGCAATCAATATCAACGATCGAAGCCGCTCGGATAGCGAAGATGGTGGTCCTGGTGCCTTCGTTAGATCCGCTTCGCCTCGAAGTCGTCGCCAGTCCTCTTCTCCCGCATCAATCTGAACAGTCCACTTGGCGACGATGTCGACAATGCTCTTCGAGACCTTATTCCTGACGTCCCGCCCCAGGTTCTGCCACACCTCGAATACTGTCAAGACGTTGCCCCAGTACTTGGGGTCAATGCTCTCAACGCATGTCAAGAGCCAGTTGCAGAGTCTTCGCCAAGTGTCGACGTCTGACGGCCACGCCATGGCATCGGCGTATCGGAGGCGCTGTTCCGGACTCAACTGTGGAAACTGAGCCGCATCGAGAACGTTCGGATTGGCCTTGCTTTTCTCTGCCTGGAACCAGACAGAGAGCTTCGAGACGCGCCTGCCGCCTTCGACTAGCATGGCTGCCTCGTAGGTAGCCTGAACTGAGGTGAACTGAGGTAGGCCCAGTGGCCCTGTCATCCACGCACGGAGCCACTGAGTTCGAGCCCCACTGACCTCCTCGAGCCGCTCAAGTTGCTTCGCCCAATCATCCCCGTCCTTGATCTCGGATTGCGAGAGCAGTTCGACGACTCGGCCAAGTGCTGGCGGCTCCCCTGCTTCCTGAACCGTAGTCAGCCAATCCTCACCGTTTGAGATGAGGAGCTGCAAGAACGCCCATTCAAAAAAGATGTCGTGCGCAAATCGCCAGGTCTGGCCAGCTCGCAATGGCCGTACCACCCCATCTATTTGCAGCTCATGCAGTGCCCGAGCATCAACATCTAGGGCAGGGATCTTGCGCCCCAATGCAAATGCACCTTTGCGAGCGAGTTGCACCAGTGCCTGTCGCCTGCGACCGGCCGCCGCGGCTTCTGCACTGTACCCACCGCGTTCCCACCAAGCGCTTGCTAGCTCGATTTCAGACATCGGCACACTATCGCCATCGGTGTGCCCAGCGCTTAGGACGGCGGCGAAGAACGGCCGCCTGACGATGGCTCGCACGTCGGGTGACCCGAAAAGCATCGGGCGTAGCGAGGGGCGGGCATTCGCCAAGGCTTCGGATTCTTCCTCGCTAAACTCGCCGACGGAGAGAGTGGCTGCACCCTTCCTAAGTAGTTCTGGAGGTAGCCAAGTTCTCAACGGCTCAATGCCGTTGTCCCGCAACGCGGCCACGATCTTCCAGCCCTTGAGTAGTGGTGACTGAAGGATGACCTTCAGAAGATCGGTGACGATGCCTCGATTTTCGATTTCAATTCGATCTAGCCCGTCGACGAAAAGCGTCGGAACCCCCACCGCCTCGATTTCAACAAGCAGTTCCTCGATGGAGGACGGTGCAATCCCGTTCGCGGCGAGGTACTGCGTCCAAGTTCCTCCCGCAAGGCGATCGGCTTTCAAGAAAAGCGTCGTCCCTTGGGTGGTCGCCCGTTCTACTAGCGCTCGAAGGACTGCTGATTTGCCGGTGCCGGGCATACCGGTAAGTTGAACGAACAGATGTGCGCCAATCGCCGTAGTCGCTTCAGCCACCAGATGCGCACGTGCGACCCCAAAGCCATCTACTTGGTTGCCGATTTCGGCCACTCCACGGACAGACTCCTCCCGAATAAACGCGAGCGTGCTCTGTAGAACTGCTGAGCCAGAGAGTCTGAACGACCCATTGAGCCTGCTAACGAGCGTCTTGCGATCAAATACGCCCGCTCCACCCTCACTCGCCCTGACGAGGGTGAGAAGTCGTTGCCAGAGGTCATCGGCTCGTGCGCGGTCCTGCGGTTGCAATACGTTTGCCAGCGATGCGACGGCGTTAGCTTGGGTCGCAGAGCCCTCATGGAGCATGTCCACTCGCATCAGTACGAAGTGAGCGAGAAGCTTGTGCGTTGCTGCATCAAGGTCAGATATTTCGGCGATGCCAGATAGGATGTTCTTGACCGCGGCGTACTGACCAGTTTTCGCCCCTCCGACTCCCTCCGTGTTCAATTTGGTCACAAGACTGGCAGGGACTGGATCCATCCGCGCCCACTCGCAGAGCGTCTCGAAGTCACGTCTGGCGCCTTCGGCAATCTCGTCCGAGATAGCGCCGACGCGGTCTATCGTGGCTTGAAAACCATTCGAGACCACAGTGGCATACGCACGGATGATTGTTTCGCGGAAGTCCGAGTTCGTCCTGGCATCGCTGATTCGCAGACTGCGCTTGACCTGGAGACTCAAGCGCATGACGACGCTATCCTGCCCCTCCGCTTCAACGATCACATCGTCAAGGGGCTGGCCCACTGCCCCCTGTTGAATCGATACCTTCTTGACTATGCGGCCGGGCACCCCTTGAGCTGTCGCCTCGGCCAACAACGCCACGACGTAGGACGCTGCGACTCCGTCTTCGTAGGTGAATCCAGCGCCCCCAGTGAGTTCGGGGCTTGCCGCGGATGGCAGTAGTTCTCCCAACGGCTTGGGTTCGTCGGGCTTCTGTGCAGGAGAGGGCGTAGGAGCGGCGGAAGTCATCCTGGGAGGATAGCGCCGCTCGGTGAGTCCCTACCCTGGAACCGCTTGCGTCGACACCCGGCCACACCAAGAGTATTCCGAGGTGCTACGGCGCGCACCCGATAGATTTCCTGCACTCGCGCCTCACCTCTGCGGCATATCCTTAACCGAATACCCAAGGCTCACAGTCGCATCCTCCGGAATCCCAGGCATCGTCGCATTCCAAGCCTGCCACTGCGCCCGCATCGCCTCCAGCCGCTGCGGCTCCTTCTTCCCCAGGTTCGCGCGTTCGCGCTCATCGGCCGGAATGTTGAACAGGTACTCGTTGCCGTCGACCTTCAGGTACTTCCAGTCGCCGTCGCGCATCGCTTCTTGGCCGCGGTGGTTCATGCGCCAGTGCAGGGGGCGGCGGAAGGTGTGGGTGGCGTCTTTCAGCACGGGCATGAGCGACACGCCGTCGAGCGGGTACGCCGCGTCGGCCTTCACGCCGGCGGCGTCGAGCATGGTGGCCGACCAGTCCATGGTCATGCACAGCTGGGTGCTCTCGCCGCCCTTGGCGATCACCTTCGGCCAGTGCGCAATCCATGGCACGCGGATGCCGCCTTCGGTCAGGTCCATCTTGCCGCCGACGAGCGGCCAGTTGTCCGAGAAGCGCTCGCCGCCGTTGTCGCTGGTGAAAACGACGAGCGTGTTGTCGGCCATGCCGTGCTTTTCGAGCGCGGCCATGATCCAGCCGATGCCCTCGTCCATGTGATGGATCATGCGGCGGTACACATGGATGTTGCCGCCCGACAGGTCGAACAAGTTGTCCTTCACGAGCGGGGCCTTGTCAGCGTCGTCGCGGGTTTCCCACGGCCAGTGGGGGGCGGTGTAGTGCAGGCTCAGGAAGAAGGGCGCCTCTTGCGTGGCCATGCGTTCGACGTAGTCGACGGCGCGCTTCGACAGCACATCGGTCAGGTAGCCCTCGTCGTCCTTGTGCTCTTCTTCGCCGTACCAGAGGTCGTGGCGGCCGGCCGAGTCGCAGTGGGTGAAGTAGTCGACACCGCCCGACATGGGGCCGAAGAATTCTTCATATCCCGAGCGCAACGGGCCGAAGCTGGGCGGGTAGCCCAGGTGCCACTTGCCGATGAGCGCGGTCTTGTAGCCGCTGTCTTTCAGCAGCGACGGCAGGGTGGGGTGCTCGGTGGGCAGGCCCAGCGTGGTGCTGCCGCGGCTTCGGCTGTTGATGGGCTCTTCGGCCGCGCCGCGCAGGCGGTACTGATACCGCGCGGTGATCATCGCGAAGCGCGTGGGCGAGCACACAGGCGAGTTCGAGTAGCCCTGCGTGAGCTTCAGACCGTTGGCGGCCAGGCCGTCGAGCACGGGCGACACGCGGCCAAAAGGCGCCTCACGGCCGCCGTAGCAGCCGAGGTCGGCATAGCCGAGGTCGTCGGCCACGATGAAGATGATGTTGGGGCGGGTGCTGCGTGTCGTCATAGGTCGGAAGGTTTTTCGATCAGGGCTGGTAGCCGGATTTCTGGACCACGGGCGCCCACTGCGCCTTGTAGGCCTTGAGCATCGCGGCGGTCTGCGCCTGGGTGCTCACCACCGGCGTCATGCCGGCGTCCTTGAACTTGCGTTGGGTGTCGGGGTCTTGCATCACGGCGTGGATGGTGGTGGCCAGGCGTTCGACTTTCTCCTTGGGCATGCTGGCCGGCGCGAAGAAGGTGTTCCAGCCGGTGGCGGCGAGGTCGAGGCCGGCTTCCTTGAAGGTCGGAATGGTGGGCGCGAAGGGCGAGCGCTTTTCGCCCGACAGCGCCAGGATGCGCAGCTTGCCGGCGGTGTGCTGCGGCAGCACGACGTCTTCGGTGTCGACGGCAATGGGCACCTGGCCGCCGATCAGGTCATTCAGCAGCGGGGCGGAGCCGCGGTAGCCGATCACCTGGGTCTGCACCTTGGCCTTCTCGCCCACCATGAGGCCGAAGAAGTGCGGCAGGCTGCCGGTGGCGGGCACGCCCACGTTGGCCTGCTGCGGGTTGGCGCGCATCCATGCGAGCAGATGGTTCAGTTCGCGCACGGGCAGGGTGGGCGACACGGCCAGCGCAAAGTCGTAGGCGTTGACGTGCGACACGGGCACGAAGTCGCGCTCGGCGTCGTAGCCGTTGTCCTTGAAGACGAGCGGCGCCACCACCATCACGGCGGGGTTGGCGAGCATCAGCACGTTCTGGTTGGCGGGCGTGGCCTTGGCCTGCTGCGCGGCCAGGCGGCCGCCCGCGCCGGGCTTGTTGTCGACGATGACGGGCACGCCGAGCTGGGCCGCGAGCTTGTCGCCCACGATGCGCGCCACGCGGTCGGTGGCGCCGCCGGGCGCGTAGCCGACGACGATGCGCAGCGGGCTGTCGAGTGCGGCTTGGGCGGCCTGCGCGCGTGCGAGCGTAGGGGCGGCGATGGCCGCCACGAGGCCGGCCATGGCCAGCACGGTGGCGAGGCGGCGGCGGGCCGGGTTGAAGGAAGAAGCGAAAGCGAAGGGGGCGCGCGGGATCATGAAGGGTGTGTCCTTGGTGTCGATCGGTCGGTCAGTCGTTGGCCTGGAAGTTCACGGCCTTCATGATGCCGGCCCAGCGGGCAATGTCTTCGCGCATGGTCTTCACGAGCGCCTCGGGGCCGTCGGCCACGGGGTACATGCCGTTCTGCAGCAGCAGCTGGCGCACGTCGCGCGAGTTCACGGCGCGGATGATTTCGGTGCGCAGCTTCTCGGCGGTGGCGGGCGGCGTCTTCAGCGGCGCGTAGTAGGCGAACCAGGCGGTGGCCACCACGTCCTTGTAGCCGCTCTCCACGAAGCTGGGCAGCTGCGGCATGAGCGGCGAGCGCTTGTCGCCGCTGGTGGCCAGCACCTTCACGCGGCCGGTGGGCAGCATCTGCTGCGCGCCGCCGATGGTGTCGAAGTACACGGGCACGGTGCCGCCCATGACGTCCTGGCGTGCGGGCGTGGAGCCGCGGTAGGGCACGTGCACCATCTTCAGTCCGGCCGCGCGGTTGAGCATTTCGCCCAAAAAGTGCGAGGGCGTGCCGGCGCCGTACGAGCCGAAGCTGACCTTGTCGCCCTGCGCCTTGGCCCAGGCGATGAACTCGGCCAGGGTGTTGGCGGGCACGTCCTTGTGCACGGTGAGCGCCAGCTCGAAGCGCGCGGCGTTCACCAGCGGCACGAAGTCCTTGATGGGGTCGTACGACAGGTTGCGGTAGGCGCTGGGGAACATGGTCATCATGCTCGCGGTGCCCAGCAGCAGGGTGTGGCCGTCGGGCGGCGCGGTCTTCACGGCGTCCACGGCAATGCGGCCGGCCGCGCCCGAGCGGTTGTCGATGATGAGCGGGCCGAGCGAATCGCGCACCTGGTGGGCAATGGCGCGGGTCAGCACGTCCTGCGTGCCGCCGGCGGGCACGCCGATGAGCACCTTGATCGGCTGGCCGGGGGTGAAGGCGGCGGGTTGCTGTTGCTGCGCGAACGCAAGCGGTGCGAAGGACGCAAGGGGTGCAAGGGCCAGCCCGCCAAGGGTGGTTAGGGTGCGGCGGCGGGTCGGGTCGGGAAGCTGGGGCATCGTCAATCTCTCCGGGGTCTCGTTCGGCGTTCGGCAGGGTCTGTGCGTGGCCGGGGCGGGTGGCCGCGGCTGCGGACAATTCTGGAGACGCTACATTCGATTGATCAAATCAACCATCGCCCGGATTTACCCGGCCTTTCGAGACCCCGCCCCATGACTGCCGAAGACGCCGCCACCCCGCCGCGCCGCCCGCTGGACGACCTGCTGCTGTACCGGCTGTCGCGCCTGCTCGCGGTGGCGGGCAGCATGGTGATCCGGCTGTGCGAGGGCCGCTTCGGCATCACGCGGCGCGAGTGGCGCCTGATCGCGGTGCTGGCCAGCCGGGGCGAATTGGGCTCGTCGCAGCTGGCCGAGCATGCGCAGCTGGACCGGGCGCGCACCTCGAAGGCGGTGGGCTCGCTGGTGGCCAAGCGGCTGGTGTCGCGCACGGCGCTGGCGGGCGACCGGCGGCAGGTGCGGCTAGGCCTCACGGCGACGGGGCAGGCGCTGTACGACGAACTCTTTCCGCTGGTGACGCGCATCAACGCCGAGCTGATGGGCACGCTCGACGCGGACGATGCCGCGCGCTTCGACGACGCGCTGCACCGGCTGCAGGCGCATGCCGAAACCATGGTGGCGCAGGCGGTGCTGCCCAAGGCCGACCGGGGGCGCCATGCGGCGGCTGCTGCGGCAGCGGCAGCAGGCAACGGCAAGAAGAACAACACGGCGCGCAGCGGCAAGGCCGTCAGTCCACCTTCATCCCGGTCGCCTTGACGATGCGGCCGTAGCGCGCCTGCGCCGTGGCCAGGCGCGTGGTGGCGGCCGCATCGGTTTCGGCCAGCGGCACCATGTCGAGCGAGGCCAGGCGGGCCTTGAGTTCGGGCAGGGCCAGCGCCTTGTGCAGCGCCTGGCGCAGGGTCAGCATCACGGGCTCGGGCGTGGCGGCCGGCACCATGGCGAGGTAGAGCACTTCGAACTCCAGGTCTTTCAGGCCCAGCTCGCCCACGGTGGGCACCTCGGGCAGCAGCGGCGCGCGCTGGCGGCCGGTGACGGCCAGGGCGCGCAGCTTGCCGCCCTGGATCTGCGGCAGCACGCCGGGCGTGGCGACGATGCCGGCCTGCACCTCGTTGCCCAGCATGGCCATCACGGCCGGGGCGTTGCCCTTGTAGGGCACGTGCACGATCTTTGCGCCGGTGGCGCTCGCGAAGATCTCGGCGGCAATGTGGCCCGGGCTGCCGTTGCCGGCCGAGCTGAAGGTGGCGGGCTCGGCCTTGGCCTGCGCGATGAAGTCGGGCAGCGTCTTCGCCTTCACCGAGGCGGCGGTGGTGAAGCTCAGGCCCGACGAGCTGAAGATCATCAGCGGCTTGAGGTCTTTGGCCGCGAAGGGCATCGACGCGTACAGGTGCGGGTTGACGGTGAAGGTGCTGTCGATGCCCAGCAGCACGGTGTAGCCGTCGGCCGCGCTCTTGGCCACGGCGTCGGCACCGATGTTGCCGCCCGCGCCGGGGCGGTTGTCGACCACGAAGGGCTGTTTCAGGTCTTTCTGCAGCGCGTCGGCCAGCGCGCGCCCGAGGATGTCGATGGGGCCGCCGGCCGGGAAGTTGACGAGGAACTTCACGGGCTTGGCGGGGTAGCTCGCCTGGGCCTGCGCGGCCGGGGCGGCGAGGCCGAGGGCCAGCGCGGCGCAGGCGGCGGCGAGCGTGAGGCGGCGGCGCGTGCCAAAGGAAGAGGAAGGCTTCGAGGAAGGGGTCGTGGTCATGGCTGCTGTGTCTGTCTCCGTATCCACGGCACTCTAGAAGGCTGCGCGGCGCGGCACAACTGAAGTCTCTTCCGCCAGCTATTCCCTCTGGTTATATTTGAAAGCGCGTCGCCCCACTGGCTTCGAGGAGAACCGCATGTCAGCCATGAACTTTGAGCGCCTGAAGATGCGCCATCTGCAATGCCTCGTCATGGTGGCGCAGGAGCGCAACCTGGTGCGCGCGGCCGAGGCGCTGTCGATCACGCAGCCCGCGGTGTCGAAGACGGTGGCCGAGCTCGAAGAGATCGTGGGCCGCCAGTTGCTGCTGCGCCGCCGCCGCGGCGTGGAGCTCACGCCGGCCGCCGAGGTGCTGGTGCGCCATGCGGTGTCGGCGCTGCGCGGTCTGCGCGAAGGCCTGGGCCTGGCGATGGACCAGCCCGAGGCCGACCAGCTGCGCGTGGCGGTCGGCGCCTTGCCCAACATGGCGGCGCACCTGCTGCCCGAGGCGGTCGCGCGGCTGCATGCGGCGCACCCGGCGATGCGCGTGCGCGTGGTGAGCGGCACCAACGCGCAACTCATGACGCAGCTGCGCCAGGGCGAAATCGACCTCGTGCTCGGCCGGCTCGCGCAGGCTTCGGCCATGGCCGACC
The DNA here is from genome assembly GCF_059415405.1 of Variovorax sp. GW821-FHT10C12. Taxonomy (NCBI): domain Bacteria; kingdom Pseudomonadati; phylum Pseudomonadota; class Betaproteobacteria; order Burkholderiales; family Comamonadaceae; genus Variovorax; species Variovorax sp. GW821-FHT10C12. The sequence goes on along the minus strand of NZ_JBWKNE010000001.1, from coordinate 2,766,440 downwards.
TGGCCTTCGAGCAGCTGTACAGCGAGGTGCTGCTGCTGGTGGTGCGCCCCGGCCATCCGCTGGCGTCGCGGCGCAAGCCCACGCTCGACGCGCTGGCCGCCTACCCGCTGGTGCTGCCGGTGTCGGGCACGCTGATCCGGCACACGGCCGACGCCTTCCTCATCGCGCAGGGGCTGGCGCTGCCGGCGCGGCTGGTGGAGGCGACCGACACCAGCTTTGCGGTGGGCCTGCTGCAGCGCTCCGACGCGGTGTGGTTTGCGCCGCAGGGCGCGGTGGAAGGCTTCGTGGCGCGCGGCGAACTCCAGCGCGTGGCCATCGACACGGCAAGCACCGAAGGCCCGGTGGGCGTGACCGTGCGGCGCGGCAGCGAGACGGGCGAGGGCGCGCGGCTGTTGCTGGACACCATCCGGGGCATTGCGGCCACGCGCGCTGCCTGAAGGGTTTCTTCAGGCTTCCTTCAGAATAGATCGAGCGCTCGGTCTAATAATTCGGGCATGACCGAATTCCGCGAGAACCACCGTGCGCAAAGTTGACCCCGAACGCCAGCAGGCCAAGCGCCGCCAGATCCTGGAGGCCGCGGGCGACTGCTTTGCGCGGCGCGGCTTTCATGCCACCACCACCGCCGAAATCTGCGCCGCCGCGGGCATGAGCCCCGGCAACCTCTTTCATTACTTCCCCAGCAAGAACGCGATCATCGAGGCCCTGGCCGAAGAAGAGTGGCGCGACACGGCCGCGTACTTCGCCGCGATCGACGACGACCCGGCCGACCCGCTGGAGGTGGTGCTGTCCTTCCTCGACGTGGTGATGGTCTTTGCCTCCGACCGCAGCTACTCGCGGCTGGCGCTGGAGGTGGCGGCCGAGACCCTGCGCAACCCGGTGGTCTGCGCCAGCGTGGCCGCGGGCGACACCGAAATGCGCGACGGCCTCGCGGCCCTGCTGCGCAAGGCGGCGGCGCGCGGGCAGATCGACCCCGAGCTCGACCCCGTGCAATCGGCCAACTGGATCGCCGCACTCATCGACGGCGTGTTCTCGCGCCTGGCACTCGACACGGGCTTCGACCCCGCGCGCGAGGCGCCGATGCTGCGTCGCGTGGTGGGCCGCTTTCTCGCGAAGCCGGGGCGGGGCGCATGAACCCCACTCCAGTAGCGGGCGAGCGCCAGTCGCTCGTCGATGCGTTGCGCGGCTTTGCGCTCTTGGGCATCCTGGTCGTGAACATCGCGGCCTTTGCCTCGCCGTACTACGGCCAGCCGTTGCCCGACCCGATGATGCGTTCGGGGCTGGACCGCGTGGCGGCCTTTGCCGTCGCCTTCCTGTTCGAGACCAAGTTCTACCTGCTGTTCTCGTTCCTGTTCGGCTACAGCTTCACGCTGCAGATGCAGTCGGCGCAGCGCAGCGGCAAGCCCTTCGTGCCGCGCCTGGCGCGCCGGCTGGTGGCGCTGTGGTGCATTGGCGCGCTGCATGCGGTGCTGCTGTTCCATGGCGACATCCTCACGACCTATGCGGTGCTCGGCGCCGTGCTGCTGGCGCTGCGCCACCAGAGCGACGCGGTGCTCGCGCGCTGGGCGCTGCGGCTGGTGCTGGCGACCGCGATGGTGTGGGGTGCCATCGGCATGCTCGCGATGCTGGGCGGGCCAGCGACCGAAGACGTTCTTCGCACCGCAAGGGCCGACGCGGCCTCGGCGCTCGCGGCCTACCGCGGCACGGCGGCGACGGTCATCCGCCAGCACCTGCGCGAGCTGTCGCAGGTGTGGATCGTGCTCGGGCTGGTGCAGGCGCCGATGGCGCTGGCGATGTTCTTCGCGGGCGTCATCGAGGGCCGCCGCAACCTGTTCGCGCGGGCCGACCGCTACCGCCCGTTGTTCAAGCGCCTGCTGGTGCCCGGGCTGGTGCTGGGGTTGCCGGGCGCGGCGGTGTATGCGTGGACCGCGTCGGTCGTGCCGGGCTCGCGCTGGGACGTGCTGGGCCTGGCGGTCGGCGTCTTCACCTCGCCGCTGCTCACGGCGACGTATGTGGGCGCGATGATCCTGCTGTTCCAGTCGCGCTGGGGCGGCTGGCTGGCGGGCGCGCTCGCGCCGGCGGGGCGCATGGCGCTGTCGAACTACCTGCTGCAGTCGGCGGTGTGCGCGTGGCTCTTCCTGGCGTACGGGCTGCGGCTCATCGGCGAGTTCGGGCCGTTCATGAGCCTGATGGTGGCCTTCGGCATCTTCGGCACGCAGATGCTGGTCAGCCGCTGGTGGCTGGCCCGCTTTGCGTACGGCCCGGTGGAGTGGGTGCTGCGCGCCTTCACCAACCTCGAGTGGCCGGCGCTGCGTCGTTCGCAAAGTTCACGCTGAGCGACGAGAATCCCCTCGTTCCAACGAGGAGGATGCGCCGATGAGTTCCATGGAAGACGTGTGGGCCTACCGCGAAGAGACGCTCTACCCGCGCCTGTTCGGCCCCGAGCGCACCGGCATCTACGTGCTGGACTTCGACGACTTCAAGGCGCTGGGCGCCGACGACGTCGATCCGCGCTGGCTGCACCTGGGCGTGTTCGAGTTCGCGCCCACGCCCGTGCGCAACACCTGGCTGTACGTGACCTCGGGCGGCTCCACGCCCTGGGAAACGGAGCCGGCCGACTACGACCCGGAAGACTATTCGTGGATCGGCTCCGAGCTGGTCATCGAAGTGCCGTCGCAGCCGCAGGACCAATGGGCCATCAAGCTGCTGCGCCGCCTGCTCGCCTACAACGTGCTGCTCGCGCACTCGCACTTCGGCGAAGACAAGCAGCCCTTCGACTACGGCGACCGCATCCCCGTCGGCGAAGCGATCCGCGAGAAGGGCACCGTGGCCCTGCGCCATGTGGTGCTGATGGAGCCGAAGCACTACCCCGCGACGGCGCAGCTCGATTCGGGCCGCTTCGACTTTTTGCACCTCGTCGGCATCAACGATTCCGAACGCGACTGGGCCAAGGCCCACAGCTCCGAGGCGCTGCTGCGTTTGCTCGAAGTGCACGGCGGCGCGCCGGTGACTGACGCGCGGCGCAAGGCGGTCGTTTGAGCCGCGCCAAAGGTGCGGCCGCCGTCGGCGGTGCCGAGCGTTCGCACGGGCGAGCGCTCGAGCTGGCCGAGTCGCTCGGCGCGATGGGCCCTATCGAGGTCAAGCGCTTCTTCGGCGGCTTCGGCCTCGTGCAGGCCGGCGTGCAGTTCGCCTTCGTGATGAAGGGCACGCTGTACCTGCGCGTGGACGACGCCACCCGGCCGGACTTCGAGCGCCTGGGCGCGGTGCCGTTCTCGTACGCGACCAGCGCCTCGACCGTGAAGGTCGCGAGCTACTACGAGGCGCCGGTCGATGCGCTCGAAGACCCGCACGCCTTGCGCGATTGGGCGACGAAGGCGCTGGCGAGCGCGCTGGGTGCGCGCAAGCCCGCGCGCCGCAAGCCGGCCAGTTGATTCCTCAGCGCGACAGCAACGTCGACAGCTGAAACACCGCAAAGCCCAGCAGCAGCGCGCCCGACAGCTTGTTGATGCCCTGCAGCACACGCGCGCCGAGCTTGTGCCGCACCATCGACACGATGCTCGACAGCCCCAGCCACCACAGCGCCGAGCCGAGGAACACGCCTGCCACCATCGTGAGCGCCGCACCGCTGCCGCTGCCCACGTGGCCGCTGCCGAGCGAGGCGAACACGGCGACGAACGACAGGATCGTCATCGGGTTGGCCAGCGTGAGCACGAACACCGACAGCAGCGCCTTCACCGGCGTGGCCGCGTCTTCCGCAGCCCGGGCCTGCGTGGCCGCCGGCGCGCGCAGCAGCTGCACGCCCATCCACGCGAGAAACGCCGCGCCGCCGAGCGCCAGCGGCACGCGCGCCGCGACCATCGTCGACACCACGGCCGACACGCCGAACGCACCGATGGCGCCATAGCAGGCGTCGGCCAGCGCGGCACCGAGCCCGCTGAGAAAGCCGATGGTGCGGCCATGTGCGAGCGTGCGCTGGATGCACAGCAGGCCGATGGGGCCCACCGGCGCGGCGATCGAGAGCCCGATGACAAGGGCCTTGAGAAAGAGAGCGAAGTCCATGCCGACGATTGTTCGGCGAGGCCTGCATGGCGAGAATGGCGAAATTCAGGCGCGCAGCATGTCTTGCCTGAAATCGGAAGCGAAACTCTCAATCGGGCCTGAAATCCATGGAAATCGACGCCAAGAACTGGCAGATCCTCGACGTGCTGCAGCAGGACGCGCGCACCTCGCTCACGGCGCTCGCGCGGCAGGTGGCGCTGTCGGTGCCTTCCACCTCGGAGCGCGTGAAGCGCCTCGAAGAAGCCGGCGTCATCGAGGGCTACCGCGCCGTGGTGCCGCCGCGCAAGGCGGGCTACACCGTGACGGCGCTGGTCGGCATCACCACCGCGCAACCCGACAAGGCCCGGCTGCTGAAGCTGCTCGGCAGCCGGCGCGAAGTGCTCGAGTGCTTTCACGTGACGGGGCAGGACTCGTACGTGCTGAAGGTGGTCGCGCGCGACATCGAGCACCTCGAGGCCTTTGTGAGCAGCATCAACCACCTGGGCGAGACGCGCACCTCGATCGTGATGTCGGTGCCGATCGCGGCGCGCGCGGTGGCGGCGCCGGCAGGTGTGGACGGGGCCCGCGCCGCAGCGGGCGCATCGAAGGCACGCGGCTCGTTGAACAACGAATGACACCGGCTGCGAACGTGTGTGACCGGCACGCGCTCGAAACTGACGGTTTTCAGGGGCAGTTGACAATTGCTGTCGGTGGGTGGGCTGGCCGCGGGATATGGTGCGATCGCTCGCCGTGAGGCGGGTCTTCGGGATGAAAAACCAACACCAACTCTGAACCATCACCACCATGTCTCTTGTTCTTCGCTCTCTGCTGGCCGCCGCATCGCTTGCGGCCTTCACCCTTCACGCACAGCCCCTGGACTACGACCACCAGGAAAGCTGGAAGGCCGTGCACGACAGTGCGCAATCGCCGATCGACATCGCCCCGCGGCAAGCCCAGGCCGGCGATGCGAGCGAACCGCAGGGCCTGCGCCTGAGCCGCACGCGCGCCAGGCTTGAAGTGGTCGACAACGGCCATGCCGTGGAGGTGGAAGCCCGCGGGCCGGAAGCCATGATCCGCGGCCGTCACTTCAAGCTGGCGCAGTTCCACTTTCACGCCGAAAGCGAGCACACCGTGGACGGCGCGCACTTTCCGCTCGAAGGCCACTTCGTCCTGCGCGCCACCGACGGCCGTCTGGCCGTGATCGCCGTGATGTACCGCGAAGGCGCGGCCAATCCGCTGGCCGGCAAGCTGCTCGCGGCGCTGGGCAAGGAGCACCATGGCGAGGTGCCGATGACGGACATTGCGGCGCTCCTGCCCGCGCGCATGGGCTACTTTCACTACCTGGGTTCGCTGACCACGCCGCCGCTGACGGAGAACGTCGAGTGGTACGTGCTGCAGGCGCCGGTGACCTTGTCGTCCGCCCAGATCGCCGGGTTTCGCGCGCACTACAGCCACAACAACCGCGCGCTGCAAGCGCTCAACGGGCGCCCGCTGATTCGTTACCCGGCAGCGCACTGAGCCGTTCGCCGGGCCCGCCAAAAAAAAGGTCCGCACCAGGGCGGACCGAATGGACCCGCCTGACGGGCTCCTGGAGAAACGGAACATCCGCGGGCGCAGGGCCGCCCGCGGTCATTCACTCACTTGCTTCCTTGCTTGCGCGTGACAGTCTTCCCTGATCAGAACGAGTGGCGCAGCCCGACGTCGTAGCCCGTCGAGGTCTTGGGCACGAACACCCCGGTGTTCACGAAGGCAGGGCCGCCGACCGTGAGCGCCGCGCCGTTCTTGTTGCTGATGCGCGCGACGGTGGCGTACAGGGCGGTGCGCTTGGACAGGTTGTGGATGTAGCCGATGGCCAGCTTGTTGGCCTTGGGGTCGGCGACCGACGGCGTGAACGGCAGGTTGACGGCGTTGAGGTCGTACTTGACCTGCGAGTACGAGGCGCGGATCAGGCCCGGACCGACCGGCGCGGTCACGCCGATCAGGTAGCCCGTGAGGTCGACGTCCGGCACGCCGCCGACCAGCGGCGTGACCGCGTAATCACGCGTTTTCTTGATTCGCGACAATTCGCCGAACAGCTTGACCACGCCGAAATCGTAGGAGCTGCCGAGATTGAAGGTCTTGACGTTGTCGGTGGTGCCTACATAGAAATTGTCGGCCGCCGTGCTGTTGCCATACGACACGGCCACGTCGAACGGGCCATTGGCATAACCGACGCGACCGCCCAGGTAACGCCCCGCGCGCGAGGCGGCCGAATTGCCAGAATTGAGCGCGCCCGCCGCATTGACGCCGGGCGGCGTTGCCGTGCCGGGGTCGTATTTGGTGTTTTCATGCAGCGCGTACATGAATTGTCCATAAAAGCCGCCGAGATTCTTCGGCAGGAAATAACCGATCGAATTGCTGGCGCGGTTGTAATTGAGGTCACCGCCGAAGCCGCCCGAGCCGCCGCCGGCGTTCGTGTTGGCGGCGGTGAAGATCAGGCTGCGGCCCACGCCGACGATGCCGAAGGGGTCGAACACGATGTCGTTCCAGGCGGTGGGCACGTAGTCGCGGCCCAGGCGCAGTTCACCGAAACCGCCCGACAGGCTGACCGTGGAACGGCGTTGGAAGGTGGTGATGCCGGTCTTGCCATCGTCGGGGCTGATCGGCGCCTCGAGCCAGAAGCTGGCCGCGAGCCCACCGCCCAGGTCCTCGGTGCCGCGAAAGCCCAGCCGGCTCGTGGAATAGCCGCCCGAGCTCAGCGCGGTCTGGCTCGCGGTGCGCGTGCCCTGGTTCACGTAGAACGGGTTGAACAGCGTGGCGCCGCTCATGTCCTGCGATTTGGACGAGTAATTGCTGATGCCCGTGTCCACCACGCCGAACAGCGTGACGGAAGACTGTGCATTGGCGAACCCGACACCGAACAGTGCGGCGGCCGTGAGGAATTGTCTTTTCATTGTTGCCCTTGAATTGAATATGAAATTCATCGCTCCCACGCACCGCGTTGGAGCTCCGGTTCGGCTTGCGGAAATACGTTCAATTGATTTCTTCTGCCTTCCGCATGGTTCATGCGTCTGGGCAAATCATATCGATCGATTGCGACAGGAAAAGACCGAAACCGCCTTTTTCAATTACGTTTTCCGTGCAGCCGGGTTACGAATTGGAAAGCTCCGCTTGCCCCTTGCAGAGAATTGATGAATTGGTCTTCATCCTGTCGTTTTTGTAATTGAACCGTTCGCGCTGCGACGGTCCGAATTTCTAGCGTGTGGGCATGGCGAAGCAAAACCGCCATCGCCGAAGCGGGTGGTCCTCTTCGGCGTTCAACGAAGGAGATGACACATGACGAACAGGAAGATGGCCTTTGCGCTGGCGGCGATGACCGCCGCAGCGCTCCCGCTGGTGGCTGGCGCACAAACCAGCCAGCAGCACGTCGAGGGGCCCGCGCATTTCGCGGCGACCGAAGCCGGCATCAAGGAGCACCCCGAAAACGCCGGCCCGGGCAAGACCGACGCCCAGGTGGTGGCCGAACTGCGCGCCGCGCAGCAAAGCCCCGAGTGGGCCGGCGTGCTGCGCTGGGGCGCCCCGATCCCAGTGAAGGCCACGCAACCCCGCACGCGCGCGGAGGTGGTGGCCGAGCTGGAGCGCGCGCAGTCGCAACCGGGCTGGGAGCGCGCCTCGCGGCTGGGCGCGCCGATGGTGCTGCCGGCGGCGGCGCCTGCGCGGTAGGGGAGAAGAAAGAAGACGGCGGCGGGAGCTTCAGCCCGCCGTCGCGCCGTGCATCACCGCCGGCTGCCCCATCGCCGGATCGTTGCCCTCGAAGCGCATCTTCGGCAGGAACTGCGGGTACTCGCGCTGCATGAAGTCGATGACGCCTTCGCGCACGTAGCAGCGCAGGTCGAAGGCCAGGCCGGAGGTGGCGGCGGTGCAGAGCACGCGGACCTGCATGGTGCGTTCGGTGGCGTCGGTCACGCGCAGGTTGAAGAAGCGGCCGTCCCATTCGGGCGCGGCCTTCACGAGGCGCTCGACCTCGGCGCGCAGCGGTGCCAGCGGCGTGCCGTAGTCCAGGTAGAAGAAAACCGAGCCGAGCAGTTCGGCCGAGTGGCGGGTCCAGTTCTGGAACGGCTTCTCGATGAAGTAGGTGAGCGGCAGGATCAGGCGCCGGTCGTCCCAGATGCGCACGACCACGAAGGTGCCGGTGATTTCCTCGACCCGGCCCCATTCGCCCTCGACCACGAGCACGTCGTCGATGCGGATCGGCTGCGACAGCGCGATCTGCAGGCCGGCGATGAGGTTGCTGAAGACGGGCTTGGCCGCCAGACCCGCCACGATGCCGATCACGCCGGCCGAGGCCAGCAGGCTGGCGCCGACCTGGCGCGCGCCCGGGAAGGTCATGAGCATCATGGCGCCGCCGGCCACGACGACGACCGACATGGCGGTGCGCGCGAGCACGCGGGTCTGCGTGAGCACGCGGCGCGCCTGCAGGTTGTCGGAGATGTCCGAAGGGTGCTGCGCGAGCACGCCGTCGGCAAAGCCGCTGATGGCCTTGAGCACGAACCAGGTGCTGGCCGCGATGAGCAGCAGCCCCGTGAGATGCCGCACGCTGCCGATGAAGCGCAGGTCGTCCGGCGCTGCCTGCCACACCATCATGAGCGCCGCCAGCGGCAGCACCAGCCGCGCGGGGGCGGTGCAGTTGAGCACCATCGCATGCACGGCGGGCGCCGGGCGGGTGATCCGCCTGAGGACCATGCCCCCGATGCGGTGGGCGAGAAGGGCGAGGGGCGCGGCGATCAGGGCGGCAATCCAGGTGCCGAACCAGGGGTGTGCGAGGAGCTCTTGGGTCATCAGGCGGGGGTGGTCTTTGCTTCTGGGGTGGTGTCGTTCAGTGGTTGAAGAATGCGCGCTGCGTCGTCGCGCAGCTGCGTGGCGAGCGCCGTGGCCAGGTCGAGCCGGCGCACCAGCCAGGGGCTGATGTCGTTGTCGAACGGGTCAGGCAGTGGAATGGGGCCGCCGACGGTGGTGGCCCCCGTGCTCTCGGGGTGAGAGGGCCCTGCGATCGGAATGGTTCCCAGGGCGGCCTCGATGCGTTGCGCGGTGCGCACCAGCGGGCCTTCGATGTCGCCCGGCGTGAGGCGGTCGCGCCGCAGCACGAGCATCGACTTCACGGCGCTGAGCTGCGCGAGCAGCTGGTAGCTGTGGGCCTGCAGATGCTCCAGCGGTTCGAGCGGCGGCTGCACCGCGCGCGGTTCGGAGAGCGAACGCTGCGTGGCCTGCACGAGCGCCGAGAGGCTGTCGTAGGCCTCGCGGCGCGCGAGCCGCCATTCGAGCTCGGGGCTGCTCTGGATGGCCTGCAGCTGGCCCAGGCCGAGCGCGAGCCGCGCATGGCGCGCCTGCGCGGTGAGCACGCGCGCCACCAGCGCCGGGATCTGCGTGCGCTCCCACGAGGGCAGCACGTAGCAGAAGCCCCAGGCCAGCGCGGCGCCGATGAGCGTGTCGGCGATGCGCTCGAACAGCGCAAAGATGGGCGCGGTGCCGGTGTTCAGCATGTGGGCCTGCAGCAGGCCCAGCACGGTGGCGGCCACGGCGGTGACGAGGTAGCGTCGCACCGCGAAGCTGTGGGCAATGGCCTGCGCGATGGTCACGGTCACCAGCAGCATCAGCGCCGAGGGGTGTGCCGACAGCAGGCCCACCGCGAGCACGCAACCCAGCAGCGTGCCGGCGACGCGGCTGTTGCGCCGCTCCAGCGTCTGCGAGAGGCTGCCGCGCAGCACCACCACGATGGTCAGCAGGATCCAGTAGTCGTGCGACCCCCAGGGCATCGACACAGCGATGCCGTAGCCGGCTGCGATGGCCAGCGCGGCGCGAATGGCGTGGCGCAGCGGCGGCGCGTCCCAGCGCCACAGCGCGAGGAAGGGGCGCAGCGACCAGTCGGTCGGGCTCACGAAGAGCTGCCAGTTGGCGCGCACCACGGCCAGGTTGGGCTCGGCGTCGCCGCGCGCCATGGCCGCCAGGCGCAGCACCTCGTCGTTGATGTGGCCGATGCGGCTGGCCAGCCCGCGCGCGAGCATGGCGGCCGACGGGCCCATCTGGCCGTGCGTGTCTTCGTCGTCCGCCGTCACGTGGATCGCGGCCAGGCGCGGCCGGCGGTCGGCCACGGCGGCGGGGTGGCGGCGCATGAGCAGCGCGTCGGCCAGGCCGGTCGTTTCGTCGGCCAGCTCTTCGAGGATGCGGCGCATCTCGACCAGCGCCTGCGCGTGCGACGGATGGGCGCGCAGGACGTCCAGGTCGAGTTCGCTGGCGAGCAGCTGGTCGCGCATCTCGAGCACGATGATGAGCATGCCGGCCAGGCGCTGGCGGCGCGGCGTGCGTGGCGACTCGAGCACGATGTCGCGCGTGGCCTGCAGCTGGTCGGCCAGCGCGGCCTGCTCGCGCAGCAGCTGGCCCAGCAGCGAGGCGGGGGTGTCGCGGATGTCGCGGGTTTCGTCCTGCGGCGTGAACTGGCTGGCCTCGGTGCGCATGAGCGCAGCCAGCGAAAACAGCACGTCGGCGATCGACTGGGTGCGAAAGCGCCCGTTGAGCAGCAGGTTGGCCAGCGTGGCCCACACCACGTACAGGCCGGCACCCAGGCCGAACTCGGTGGTGCGTGCGATGGCGTCGGACAGCCCGGCGGGGGCTGGCGTGGCCATGGAGAAGATCATCGAGAACATCACCGCGATGGCGATGGGAATGCCACGCTTGCCCCAGGCCATGGCCACGAAGGCCATGAAGGTGGCGGGCACCAGCAGCAGCCCGAGGCGGATCGGTGCGCCGTGCAGCATCTGCACCGCGAAGAACAGCGGCAGGCCGATGAGCGGCGCCGGCAGCATCTGCAGGAACTTGCCGCGGCGCGGGCCGGGCAGGTCGGGCGGCGCCGTGACGATCACGCCGGTGGCGGCGGCCGAGGCGGCCAGGGTGCCCAGCCACAGGTGCACCCCGCCCGAGATCACGAGCAGGCCGAGCGCGACGGTGAGCCCGCTCGCGACGTAGTGGCTCAGCGCAATGCGCAACGCCGCACGAACCCGCGCGGCGGCGCCCGGCCCCGTCATCACTTGGCGGAGGCGTCGCCCTCGGCGGGCGCCTCGCGCTTGATGCGGGTGAGCTTGCGCGGGGCGGCCGGCGCGGCGGGAGCAGCCGCTGCCGGGGCCTCAACGCTGCCGTCGAGCGGGGCGGCCGTCTGGTCGGTCACGGTGCTGCGGGCGTACAGGTCGACCGAGGCGTCGTCGGGGGTCGAGCGGGTCGAGGCCGACACGGCGCGCACGCGGTCGCTGGCGCGCAGCTTGTCGTCCACGTTGGCGAACTTGGAGTACTTGGCGAGCAGCGGCACCAGCTGGCCGTACACGCGCGGGGCGCCGGCCAGGCATTCGCGCTGGTCGAGGAACTCGGGCTCGCCGGTGAAGTTGCCGATGAGGCCACCGGCCTCGGTCACCAGCAGCGAGCCGGCGGCCACGTCCCAGGGGTTCAGGCCGGTCTCGAAGAAGCCGTCGGTGAAGCCCGCGGCCACGTAGGCCAGGTCGAGCGCGGCGGCGCCAGGGCGGCGCAGGCCGGCCATGCGGGGCATCATGTCCGCCATGATGGCCAGGTACTGCTTGAAGTTGTCGCCGGTGCGGAACGGGAAGCCGGTCGAAATGAGGCACTCGCTGAGCTTCACGCGCTTGGACACGCGGATGCGGCGCTCGTTCATGTAGGCGCCGCGGCCCTTGGTGGCCGTGAACAGGTCGTTGCGCGAGGGGTCGTACACCACCGCCTGCTCGATCTTGCCGCGCACCGACAGCGCGATCGACACGCAGTAGACCGGGAAGCCGTGGATGAAGTTGGTGGTGCCGTCGAGCGGATCGATGATCCAGACGAATTCGGAGTCTTTGGCGCCGTATTCGGTGCCCGATTCTTCGGCCAGGATGCCGTGCCCCGGGTATGCGCCCAGCAAGGTCTCGATGATGACCTTCTCGCTGGCGTGATCGACTTCGGTGACGAAGTCGTTGACCTGCTTCTGGGAGATGCGCACGGCCTCGACGTCGAGGGCAGCGCGATTGATGATGGCGCCGGCGGCGCGTGCGGCCTTGACGGCCACATTGAGCATGGGATGCAGGTTGGGGGACGACATTCTGGATTGTGAGAAGAACGGGTGGGAGAGGTCCCCAAGAATGCAATCTGGGCGACCCTGCGGTCCGGCGATGCGGGCGGCGAGAATCGGGCATTTTACCGGCTCAGCCCGTTTGTGTCTTCCCCACCCGTCATGCGCACCCGTTTCATCCTCATCCAGACCAGCCACGCCGGCAATGTGGGCGCTGCCGCCCGCGCCATGAAGACCATGGGTTTCGACGACCTGGTGCTGGTGACGCCCCGCTGGGCCAACGTGCTGCGGCGCGAGGAAACCATCCAGCGCGCCAGCGGCGCCCTGGACGTGCTGAACAACGCCCGCATCGTCGAAACGCTCGATGAAGCCCTCGACGGCGTGACCCACCTGTGCGCCACGGCCATGATCCCGCGCGACTTCGGCCCGCCCACGCGCACGCCGCGCGAACACCTGGAGCCGCTGGCCACGCAGGGCGACCAGCACGTGGCCTTCCTGTTCGGCTCCGAGCGCTTCGGCATGCGCAACGAGGACGTCTACCGCTGCAACGTGGCCCTGAGCATCCCGACCGACCCGAAGTTCGGCTCGCTGAACCTGGGCGCGGCGATCCAGGTGGTGGCCTACGAATGGCGCCTGGCGCTGGGCGGCTACGGTGTGCGCGAGGCCATCGCCCCGGTGCAGGCGGCCGACGCGCAGGCCGTGGCCGGCATGCTCGATCACTGGGAGCGCTCGCTGGTGGACATCGGCTTTCTCGACCCGGCGGCGCCCAAGAAGCTCATGCCGCGGTTGCAGCAGCTGTTCAATCGCGCGCAGCCCACGCCGGAAGAAATCCACATCCTGCGCGGCATCGCCAAGGCCATGAGTGACGCCACCCGCGGGCCGCGCGGCAGCTGAACTGTCACAAAACCCCATCGCGCGTAAGCGAAGACGCCCGGCTTTAGACTGCCCGGCCCCTATCGATATAACGACAACAAAGGCAGCGATGTTCTCTCGACTGCGCGCCGACATCCGGTGCATCCTCGAACGCGACCCGGCCGCCCGCAGCGCCTGGGAAGTGATCACGGTCTACCCCGGCTTCCATGCCGTGGTGCTGCACCGCTGGGCGCACGCCTGTTGGACCCACGGTTTCAAGTGGCCGGCCCGCTTCATCGCGCACTGCGCGCGCGCGTTCACGGGCATCGAGATCCACCCGGCCGCCAAGATCGGCGAGCGCGTGTTCTTCGACCACGCCATGGGCGTGGTGGTCGGCGAAACCGCCGAGATCGGCGACGGCTGCACCATTTACCAGGGCGTGACGCTGGGCGGCACCTCGCTCTACAAGGGCACCAAGCGCCACCCGACGCTGGGCAAGAACGTGGTGGTGAGCGCGGGCGCCAAGGTGCTGGGCGGCTTCGTCGTCGGCGACGGTGCCAAGATCGGCTCCAACGCGGTGGTCATCAAGCCGGTGCCGGCGGGGGCGACCGCGGTGGGCATTCCGGCGCGCATCATCCCCTCGAAAGAGGGCGAGAGCGCCGACGTGGCCGCGCCGCAGAAGTTCTCGGCCTACGGCATCACGCAGGACGACGACCCGCTGAGCCAGGCCATGCGCGGCCTGATCGACAACGCCTCGAGCCAGGAGCACCAGATCGCGCTGTTGTGGCAGGCCATCGAGAAGCTGTCGGCGCAGCCGGGCACGAAGGACTGCGTGCCGGGCGACGCGGCGCGCGGCGAGTCGTTCGAGGCCGACAAGCTGACGCAGCTGATCGGCAAGTAGAGGAGGGGCGCAGGGGCGCGGTCGCCGTTCAGGCGGGCGAGGTCCTGTCTCGCCGCAAGTTGTCTTCCAGCTGGTCCAGCGCATCGCCGTGGTCCAGCGCCCAGCCATAGAGCGCGCGCAAGGGCTCGACGAAGACCTCGCCCAGCGGCGTCAATGCGTACTCCACGCGCGGCGGCACGACCTGGAACACCTCGCGGTGGACCAGGCCGCCTGCCTCCACCTCGCGCAGGGTCAGGGTCAGCATCTTCTTGGAGATGCCCGGCAGGGCGCGCTCCAGTTGCCCCGTGCGCATCGCGCCGTGGCTGAGGGCGTACAGCACCATCGAGGTCCACTTGCCGTTCAGGACGTAGTGGATGCGCCGCTGCGCACAGTCCTCGCGCAGGACCAGCGGCGTGTCGCCGGGTGGCGCCGCGACGCGCGGGACGCGGCCCGCACGGTTCATCCGGTTCTTCATGGTCACTTTTTTATCCCTATCGAACTTTTACGTCACTACTTCCAGATTGGTGACTTGAAATCTACCATTCCCCTTTCGTTGCGAGGCATGGTGCCCGCCACACGACAGGAGCAGATTTTTATGAAAGCAGCCGTCATCCGATCCTTCGGCGACCCCGATCAGATTCAACTCGAAGAGGTCGCCACGCCGGTGCCGGGCCCGGGCGAAGTCCTGGTCAAGGTGCTGGCCGTCGGCGTCAACCGACTGGATCACTATGTGCGTCTGGGGCAGATCGCCCCGGTCCTGCCGTTCCCGCACATCCTGGGTTCGGATGCGGTGGGTGAGGTCGCCGCACTGGGCGCTGGCGCTTCGCGCTTCGCGGTGGGCGAGCGCGTGATCGCCATGCCCGGCTACCCGACCGACCCGGCGCAGTGGAACACCCGCCCGGTCACGGCCGCGGCCAGCTATGCGATTCCCGGCATCCACATGCCGGGCACCTATGCCCAGTACATCGTGGTGCCCGAGCACTGGCTGCTGCGCGACACCACCGGCCTGCCCGCCGAGCAGATGGCCGCGCTGCCGGTCTCGCTGCTGATCGCGATCCGCGCGGTGCAGGTCGTCGGCGAGGTCAAGGCCGGCGACCGGGTGCTGGTGCATGCCGGCGCGTCGAGCACCGGCATGATGAGCATCCAGGTGGCCCGCGCGCTGGGGGCGCGCGTCGTCACCACGGTGCAGAACGCGGCCTCCGCCGAACTGGCCCTGCGCCTGGGCGCCGAGCTGGCGATCGACACCGGGACGCAGGATTTCGTCGAGCCCGTGCGCGCCTGGAGCGGCGGGCAGGGGGTCGATGTCGCGATCGACAACCTCGGCGGCGATGTGCTGTCGAAGACCCTCGCGGCCGTGAAGCCCATGGGCATCGTGGTGGCGATGGGGTTCATGGCGGGCACCGACGTGCACTTCGACATCCGCAGTTTCTTCTTCGCCCAGCAGCAACTGCGCGGCACGCTGGTGGGCGACATCGAAGACTTCGCCGCCTGGCTCGACGCGATTCGGCTGGGCCAGATTCGTCCGCAGATCGACAGCGTGCTGCCGCTCTCGCAGGCTGGCGAAGCGCACCGGCGCATCGCGGCCAACGAGGCGCGGGGCAGCATCGTGCTGCAGCCCTGGTCGACCTGAAGAGGCGCGCACCATGGCCATGGACGCGTCACTTGCGACCGGGGACGACGAGGTGCTGCGGCGGCTGCAGGCCCTGGGCCTCGCACTGCCCGAACCGCCGCCGCCGCTCGGGGCCTACCGCGCGGCGATCGAGGCGGCCGGCCTGCTGCATGTCTCCATGCAGGGGCCCGTGGTCGCGGGGCATCCGCTGCCGCGCGGGCTGCTCGGCGCCGAACTGACGCTGGAAGAAGGCCGCCAGGCGGCCCGGCTGGCGGTGCTCAATGCGCTGGCCCAGGTGCGCCTGCACCTGGGCGGTTTTCAACGGGTGCGGCAGATCGTGCGGCTCGAAGGCCATGTCGCCTGCGTGCAGTCGTTCACCCAGCACCCGCAGGTGCTCGACGCCGCCTCCGAGCTGCTGGCCAGCCTGTTCGACACGCGCGCGGGCCATGCGCGGTCGGTGTGCGGGGTGCGCAACCTGCCGGGCAACCTGCCGGTGGCCGTGACCTTGACCCTTGAAGTGGAACCCTCACGTCGCTGAGGTTGCCGACACCGCTGACGCCGCCTGGGCGTTCAGCGGTGCTCATTCCCACCACGCCTCACTCATTGAAGCGGTGTTGAGCGGCCCGTTGCCGACGTGTTCAGTTCGCTGAGCATGTGCACCAGGCGCGCCGTCGAGCGCGTGCCGAGCTTCTCGCGGATGCTGCGCAGCTGGTGGTCGATTGTGGAGAGCGATCGGTCCAGCTGGCGCGCGATTTCCTTGTAGCTCAGGCCGCCGGCCGCCAGCTTCGCCACCTTCAGCTCCGCCGGCGTCAGCGCCGCGAGGTTCGCCGAACTGTCCGCGGCGCCCGCCCGTTCGCTCTGCGCCTGCGCGAACCGGTGGGCGGCGCTCAGCAGCGGGCCCAGCGCGGTGCGGGCCAGGCCTGGCAATTCGTCGCACACGGCGTGCTTCCAGCGCGGGGCCCTGTGGTGCCAGTCGGCGCAGATCATGCCCACCGGCCGGTCTTCGTCGTGCACGGGAACCGCCAGCTTCGAGGCCGTGCCGGCCTGCATCAGCGTGGCGCGCAACTCCTGCGTGAAGCTGCGCTCCTGCGACACGTCGATGATGGGCGCGATGCCGCTGCCGCGCCAGACCGCGCGGATGCCCGGGTTGGCGGCGCTGAAGCGCAGGCCGATCACCGCAGGCAGCGGTTGCGACGGGCGCTGCACCTCGGCCGCGACCACGTAGTCATGCAGGCGGCCGCTGGCGTCGACATAGCCGCCGAAGCCGGCGTCGACGCGGTCGGCGTCGAGCGTGTCGCGCAGCCATTGCACCGAGATGCGCCAGCAGGCCTGCGGGTCGTCCAGGTACAGCAGCAGCTGCGCGGCCAGCTCGCGGCCCGGTCGCCAGGTGATCGCCCGCTCGCCTTCGAACAGGCGCCGCCGGAGCTGGCGTTGAAGCACAAGGATGTCGTGGTCTTCGAGCATGGGGCCGGGCTGCAGTGCGGAAGTCGAATGCTACGGCCGGGCGTCCCCGGACGGAAGGGGCCTGCGTCCGATGGCACGCCGGAGTGGACCCGCGACGCTGCCGCCGTTCAGGCGAAGGCGCGGGGGAGCATCGGCCCTGCGGCCGTCACGCCGCACCGCTGGCCGTCAGCGGGTCGTAGTCCGGCGAGCGCAGCAGCTCGTGCAGCTGGCGACGGCGCACGCCCATGTTGCCGCCGTCGAACAGCGGGAGCACCAGGGCGTCCTGGAGCATGCCGGCGAGCGGCAGGTCGTGGTCGTAGCTGTCGATGCCCACCACGCGCATCAGGTCGGTGATCACGCGCACCGCGGTTTCGGAGCCGTAGATCTTGGCCTGCAGCGCCAGCTCCAGCGCCGCGGGCGATTGCGTGTCCAGTGCGTGGCACGCGCGCCAGTTGAGGTAGCGCGAGGCCTCGATGGCGGTCTTGGCATCGGCCAGCGCATACCCCACGGCCTGGTGCTCGATGATCGGCAGGGCGCCGCCGCGGCATTGGGTCTTGGCGAAGTGCAAGGAGAAATCGAACGCCCCCTGCATCAGGGCCGTGCCGAACACGCCGACCAGCGCCGCCGTCGCCGAGAAGCTGGCGGCCACCAGGCCCTTGCCGCTGCCCACCGGTCCCAGCACGTTGGCCTGCGCGGTGCGCACGCCCTCGAGGCGAAAGCGGGGCGTGAGGTGCGCGCGGTGGCCCATCGAATCGTGATAGCGCTCGACCACGATGCCGCCCTCGGGCCGCGGCACGACCAGCACCGACAGCCCGCTGTCGGGCGGCGCGTCGGCATCGGTGCGGCACACCACGCACAGCAGGTCGGCGCCTTGCTCGTCCCATCCGGTCGCGCTCGAAATCCACTGCTTGGTGCCGTCGATGACCCACTGCCCGCCCTCGAGCCGGGCGCGCGTGCGCGTGCCTTCGCCGGGCGCTGCGGCATCGAAGTTGGCGCTGCCGCCGGGCTCGCTGTTGCACAGGGCGGCCAAGGGCGCGCCGGAGCCTTCCAGGAACGGCCCGAGAAAGGCCTTCTGCTGCTCGGGCGAGCCGCCGATCGTCACGGGCAGCAGGCCCAGCAGCGTGGCGAACATCGTGAGCGACACGTTGGGGTCGACGCGATAGAACTCCTCGGCCACCACGGCCATGTCCAGCATACCCGTGCCTTCGCCGCCGAACGGCATCGGGATGATGCGCCGCAGAAAACCGGCCTTCACCAGCTGTGCGTAGAACGGCCGCGTGGCGACGAAGCGCGCCAGCGGCGTGGGCAGGTGGCGCGTGGCCGGTGCGACCTCGGTCAGTACGCTGCGCGCGAAACGGCGAGCCGAGAGTTGCAACTCGCGCTGCGCGGGGGTGAGGGTGAAGTCGATCGGCATGGTGTCTCCGTTGTAGGTCTGTCCGGCTCGCGGCGCCAGGGTCGCAGGGCGGATGCGCCGGGTCGGCGGAATTGTCTGCCGGGGTCGGCCGCACCGCCTTCGCGAACATTCGCGATGCCGGCGGGCGCGTCAGGCCCTGCCCGAGGAGATGCGTGTCAGTGCGGACACGCGTGTGCATTGGCGCGGAGCCCGGCCACACAGCCTTCACATGAACCATTGAAGTTCGATCAACGGCGGCGAAGCACGCCCCCGCATCGCCCGGCGTGGCGCCGGGCCCGACGTCAGGAGCGCTTGGCGGAGGCGCCGTGCAGCGTGCCGTGCACGTGCCCCGCGTGCTGGCCGAAGGTCTCGGGCGAGAGTGCGGCGGTGTCCAGCTCCTGCAGGATGCCGCAGGCGCTCGCCGATTCGGGGCCGCCGCACTGCAGGCGCAGCGCCTTCAACTGCTTTTCGAGCGTCTTCAGCTCGGCGATGCGCGAGGCCACGTGGCCGATGTGGTCGTCCAGCAGCTGGTTCACTTCGCCGCAGTCCTCCTGCGGCGCATCGCGGAATTTCAGCAGGCTGCGGATCTCGTCGAGCGTCATGTCCAGCGAGCGGCAGCGGCGGATGAAGCCCAGGCGCTGCGTGTGCTCGTCGTCGTAGATGCGGTAGTTGCCGTCGGTGCGCGCGGGCGCGGGCAGCAGCTGCTCGCGCTCGTAGTACCGGATGGTTTCGACCGGCGTGTTCGTGGCCTTGGCCAGGTCACCGATTTTCATGATGCGGCATCTCAAGGAAGTGGCAATCAACGGTTGACTCTACACCTGCTTCAGGGTTTCCAATGAAGGCATGACGAATCAGAACACCCTGAATCAGCCGGTGCCGCGTGCAGCGCCGCATGACCACGCTCACGACCACGGGCACAGCCATGGACATGACCACGGGCACGACCATTCGCACGATCACGCCCCCGCCGCGCCGGCAACGGCCTGCTGCGGCAGCCCCGTATGCGGCAGCACCCCGGCATCGGCCGAGCCGGTCGACCTGCCGAAGGGCGCGGTCCTGTTTCGCATCCCCACCATGGACTGCGCGGTCGAAGAGTCCGAGATCCGCCGCGCCCTCGAGCCCGTCGCGGGCGTGAAGGCCCTGCGCTTTCGCCTGAGCGAACGCACGCTGGCCCTCACGACCGAAGACGGCGCGCTGCCCGCTGCGCTCGACGCCATCCGCCAGGCCGGCTTCAAGCCCGAGCCGGTGGCCACCACGGGTGCACAGAAGGCGGAGCCCGCGCGCTTCGCCGGCATGTCGACCGGCCTGGCGCGCCTCGTGGCCGCGCTGGTGCTGGCCATCGCGGCCGAGACCGTGTCCTTCCTGGCGCTCGACGGCGTGGGCTTCATGGCTGCCGAGATGGGGCTCGCGCTCGCGGCCATCGCGCTGGCCGGCCTGGACACATACAAGAAGGGCTTCGCCGCGCTGGTGCGCGGGCGCCTCAACATCAATGCGCTGATGGCCGTCGCCGTCACGGGCGCCTTCATCATCGGCCAGTGGCCCGAGGCCGCGATGGTGATGGCGCTGTACGCCATCGCCGAACTCATCGAAGCCCGCGCCGTCGACCGCGCGCGCAACGCCATCCAGAGCCTGCTCGCGCTCGCGCCCGAACAGGCCGAGGTGCGGCAGCCCGACGGCAGCTGGCAGACCGTGCGCGCCGATGCGGTGGCGCTCGATGCCGTCGCGCGCATCCGCCCCGGCGAGCGCGTGCCGCTGGACGGCGTGGTGCTCGAAGGCACCAGTGCCATCGACCAGGCGCCGGTCACGGGCGAGAGCATCCCGGTCGACAAGGCCGCGGGCGATGCGGTGTTTGCCGGCACCATCAACCAGACCGGCGCGCTGGTGTTCCGCGTGACGGCCGTGGCCGCCAACACCACGCTCGCGCGCATCATCCACGCGGTCGAAGAGGCCCAGGGTTCGCGCGCGCCCACGCAGCGCTTCGTCGACAAGTTCGCCGCCATCTACACGCCGACCGTCTTCGTGCTGGCGCTGGGCATCGCGGTGCTCACCCCGTGGCTGCTGGACTGGACCTGGGTGCAGGCCATCTACAAGGCGCTGGTGCTGCTGGTCATCGCCTGCCCGTGCGCGCTGGTCATCTCCACGCCCGTGACGGTCGTGAGCGCACTGGCCTCGGCCGCGCGGCGCGGCATCCTGATCAAGGGCGGCACGTACCTCGAAGAGGCACGCAAGCTCAAGGCCGTGGCGCTCGACAAGACCGGCACCATCACCGAAGGCAAGCCCAAGCTGGTCGAGTCGGTGCTGATCGACAAGGCGGCGGGCGATGAAGGCGCGGTGTACGCGCTGGCCGCCAACATCGCCGGCCGTTCCGACCACCCGGTGTCGAAGGCCATCGCCCAGGGCCTGGGTGGGGCGGTCGAAGAAGTCGGTGACTTCACCGCGCTGCCCGGCCGCGGCGTGCAGGCCACGCACGCGGGCCAGAGCTACGTGCTGGGCAACCACCGGCTGATCGAAGAGCGCGGCCTGTGCTCGCCGGAACTCGAAGCAGAGCTGAAGCGGCACGAGGAAGCCGGCCGCACCGTGACGCTGCTCGCATCGACCACCTCGGTGCTGGCGCTGTTCGCAGTGGCCGACACCATCAAGCCTTCATCGCAAGCCGCCGTGGCCGAGCTGCGCGCGCTGGGCGTGACGCCCGTCATGCTCACCGGCGACAACACCGCCACCGCGAAGACCATCGGCGCGCACGCCGGCATCGACGACGTGCGCGGCAACCTGCTGCCTGAAGAAAAGCTCGATGCCATCCAGGCGATGCAGCAACGCTACGGCGCCGTCGCGATGACCGGCGACGGCATCAACGACGCCCCGGCACTGGCCAAGGCCGACATCGGCTTCGCCATGGGCGGCGCCGGCACCGACACCGCGATGGAGGCGGCCGACGTGGTCATCATGAACGACGACCTGCGCCGCATCCCCGAGACCATCCGCCTGTCGCGCCGCTCGCATGCCGTGCTGTGGCAGAACATCACCCTCGCGCTCGGCATCAAGGGCGTGTTCTTCGTGCTCGCGGTGTTCGGCAGCGCGACCATGTGGATGGCGGTGTTCGCCGACATGGGGGCGAGCTTGTTGGTGGTGGCGAACGGGTTGCGGTTGATGCGGACCGAAAAGTGAGCGCGCTACGTCCCGTTGCTTGAGGACGTGTCAGGCAGGGCCTGGCGGGCCTCGAGCGCGGCGGCGATGCGTTCGAGGTTGGCGTTCATGCGCCGCGTTTCGACGATGTGATCCGACAGATAGTGGCGCACCTCTTCGATGTACTGGCCTTGTTTCAGGCCGCCGCTGCGGCGCATGAAGAAAATCCAGACACCGATGAGCAGCAGCATGGGGCCCCAGCTGATGATGAGTTCGACAAAGGTTCGCATGGTTCTCCCGAAGGCGTGAGAGGTGATGAAAGGGAAGTCGGCGCACAGCCGCGACGCAGGTTAGCGCAAGGTGGTCGGTCGCCGGCATCAGCGGCGCGCAGAACTCACTAACATCGGGCGACTTTTCCGTCTTCACGACTTCCCCGCCCATGTCCGTCACCACCCTCCTGCTGCAACTCGTCGTCATCCTCACCACCGCGCGCCTGTGCGGCTGGGTGCTGCGCCATGTGGGGCAGCCGAGCGTGGTGGGGGAGATGGCGGCGGGGCTGATGCTCGGGCCGGCGGTCATGGGGCTGCTCTTTCCGTCGCTGCACGTGCAGCTGTTTGCCAAGGAGTCGCTGCAGGGGCTGTCGTCGCTGGCGACGGTGGGGCTCGTGTTGTTCATGTTCGTGGTCGGGCTGGAGCTGCGGGCCACGCGCAACATGCGCGCGCAGCTCAAGGCGGCCGGGGCGGTGGGCGTGCTGAGCGTGGCGGTGCCGGTGGTGCTGGGCATCGCGATCTCGCCGATGTTGCATCCCACGCTCGCGCCGGCCGGCGTGGGCTTCTGGCCCTTTGCGCTGTTCATGGCGGCGGCGCTGTCGATCACGGCGTTTCCGGTGATGGCGCGCATCCTGAAAGACCGCGGCATGACGCGCACGCCCTTCGGCCAGCTCTCGCTGAGCGCGGCGGCGGTGGTCGATGTGTTCGCGTGGATCCTGCTGGCCTTCGTGGTCGCGACCATCGGCGCGGGCGAGGGCTATGCCGGCCTGCTCAAGACCTCGGTCGGCGTGGTGGTGCTGCTGGCCTTCCTGTTCTTCGGCCTGAAGCCGGCCTTTGCGTGGCTGCTGCGCGTGAAGGCGCCCGACGGCGAGCCGTCGACCACGCTGATGGCCTCGCTCATGATCGGCCTCTTGCTGTGTGCGCTGCTCACCGAATGGCTGCACCTGCACGCGGTGTTCGGTGCCTTCCTGTTCGGCGCCTGCTTGCCGCGCGACGACCGCCTTCTGCGCTCGCTGAGCGAGCGCATCGAACCCATTTCCATCGTCGTGCTGATGCCGCTGTTCTTCGCGCTCGCGGGGCTGGGCACCACGGCCAACGCGTTCTCGGGTGCGAGCCTGGGCGCGATGCTGCTGATCGTGGGCGTGGCCACCGTGGGCAAGATCGCGGGCGGCGCGGCGGGCGCGCGCATCGCCGGCTACAGCTGGCGCGACAGTCTGGCCACCGGCTCGCTCATGAACGCGCGCGGGCTGATGGAACTCATCGTCATGAAGATCGGCCTCGATGTCGGCCTGATCGGCCCCGAGCTGTTCACCATGCTGCTGGTGATGGCGCTCGCGACCACCGCGATGACCGGGCCGCTGATGACGCTGTGCATCGGCCGCAAGGCCCGGCCCGCCGAGACGGCACACGCCGAGTCCTGAGCCCGCACTTCAGCCGTTGCGGCGCACGCTGAAGCCGATGCGCGTCTCGCCGTTCTGGCTCGACGCGAACACCTCGCCGCCGTGCATGCGCGCGATCGCCTCGACGATCGACAGGCCCAGCCCGTGGTGGCGCGTGGAGCTTTCGCGCGCCTGGGCTGCACGGTAGAAGCGCTCGAACAGGCGCGGCAATGCCTCGGGATCGATCGGCGCACCGCGGTTGACCACGGCGATGGTGTTGTGTTCTCCGCCAGGGCCGGCCGCAATCTCGATGCGCACGGTCGAGGCCGGCTCGGCAAAGCGGATCGCATTGCCCAGCAGGTTGAAGAGGGCGCGCCGGATCAGCCCCGCGTCCGCCTCGGCCACGGCCTCGCCGTGCACCTCGGCGCGCAGGCCGGCTTCGTCGAGCATGGCGTCGTAGAAGTCGATCACGTCGCGCGCCTGGTCCGCCAGATTCACGGGCGCCTTCGAGCGCGCCGAGGTGCCGCGGTCGGCCTTCGAAAGAAACAGCATGTCGGTCACGATGCCCGACAGCCGCCCCATCTCCTCGAGGTTGGAGGCCAGCACGCTTTGCAGCTCCTCGTTGCTGCGCGGGCGCGTGAGCGCCACCTCGGTCGAGCCGAGCAGGTTGGCCAGCGGCGTGCGCAGCTCGTGCGCCACGTCGGCGTTGAACGACTCCAGCTGCACATAGGCGCGCTGCACCCGCGCCAGCAGCGCGTTGAACTGCGTGATCCAGGGGCGCAGCTCTTCCGCGAAGGCGCCGGGGTCGATGGACTGGTGGACGTGGTCGGGCGTGATGGCCGCGGTGCGCTCGGCCAGCGCCTTCAGCGGTCGCAGCCCGCGTCGCACCAGCCATGTACCGGTGAGCGACACCAGTGCCGTGCCCAGCACCACAGCGCCCAGCAGCGTCCAGGCCAGCCGTTCAAGCAGCCGGGTGTCTTGTGCGATGTTCACGCCGACCTGCACCGACAGGTTGGTGTGGAAGTCGCCGTTCTGCCAGGGCACGACGATGGCGCGCCGCAGCCAGCGGCCCTGCGGCGGAGGTGTCGATTGGAAGAGCTCGTGGCCCGCGTTCGCGATCGACAGAGTCACGTCGTCCTGCATCGAGAAGAAGTCGTCGAGCTTGTGCCGCAGAAAGACGAGGTCGCCGCCCTTCTCGGCCTCCTTGAGCAGGTGCTCGACGAGCACTGTCTTCTGATCGAGCGCGTCGCGCTGCTTGGCGCCGAAGCTCCAGGCCGTGACGAAGTAGATCGCCAGGCAGATGATGCTCAGGCCGAACAGCGTCTGTGCAGCGAACCAGAACGAGAGCCGGCTCTGGATCGAATGCGGCTTCGGGCTCATGCCCAGGAGCGGTCTTCGAGTACGTATCCCATGCCGCGCACCGTGTGCAGCAGCTTCACGTCGAAGGGATCGTCGATCTTGCTGCGCAGGCGGCGAATGGCCACCTCGACCACGTTGGTGTCGCTGTCGAAGTTCATGTCCCACACCTGCTCGGCGAGCGTGGAGCGCGACAAGATCTGCCCGCGCCGGCGCAGCAGCACCACCAGCAGCGTGAACTCCTTGGCCGTGAGGTCCAGCCGCGTGCGGTTGCGCATGCACTTGCGGCTCACCAGGTCGAGTTCCAGGTCGGCCAGGCGCAGCACCGTGGGCTCCTGCGTCTTGCCGCGTCGCAGCAGCGCCTGCACGCGCGCCAGCAACTCCGAGAAAGAGAAGGGCTTCACCAGGTAGTCGTCGGCGCCTTGCTGCAGGCCCTGCACGCGGTCTTCGACCTTGTCGCGCGCGGTGAGCACCAGCACGGGCACGTTCTTCGTGCGCCGAATGGCCTGCAGCACGGCAAAGCCGTCGATGCCGGGCAGCATCACGTCGAGCAGCACCAGCGCGTACTCGCCCTCGGTGGCGAGGTAGCGGCCTTCGATGCCATCGCGGGCGATGTCGACGACGTAGCCGTTCTCCTCCAGCCCTTTTTTCAGGTAGTCGCCCAGTTTGGGTTCGTCTTCGATGACAAGAATTCGCATGGTACGGATCGTACCCAAGGCCTCTCGATAGGCTGGTTACGATTTAGTAATCCTATTGAAGGACAAAGCGCCGACACGCTGTCATACAGTGGGCCGGGCCCTCGGTTTGCAGGGCCTTTCTCGGTCGGCGCGTCACGCCCCGTCGATATACTTTTGTCAACAATGCGCCGCTGGCTCCTCATTTTCCTGCTGTTTCTCCTGCCTTTCCAGTACAGCTGGGCGGTGTCGGCAGCCTATTGCCTGCACGAAGGCGACAAGGGAAGCGGCCACTGGGGCCATCACGAGGACGAGCCGCGCGGCACCGACCGCACCCACGCGGGCGACGGCGCCAAGAAGGACAGCACGCGCCAGCCCAACGCGGCGGTCGGCCATTGCATCGTTGCCCACTTCGGGCAGGCCCAGCATGCGGACACCGCCGCCGCGCTGCCGGCCCAGGCGCCCGTGGCTTCGCAGCCGCTGCGCGCCGCTTCCACCGAACGCTTCGCCTCGCACATCGCCGAAGTGCCGGTGCGCCCCGACTGGTTGCTCGCCGCCTGATTCGGCGAGAGCACAGCACCTTTTCTTTTTTCTGATCCCACCGATCCGCTGAGCGCTTTTCGCCGAATTCGTCCGTCCGTTGTTTCGCAACCCAGGAGAATTCGATGCGCACGCTTTTCGTGCCGCTGGCCGTGTTGGCCTTGGCGGTACCCCCGGCCTTTTCACAGCAGACCCCGCAGGCGGCCGGTCCTTCGTCGTCCCTTTCGGCACCCGCCCGCACGCTGGAGCCCGAAGGCCCGCTGACCCTGCGCGCCGCCGTCGCGCTGGCGCTGCAGGCCAACCCGGGCTTGTCGGCCGCACGCCATGAGCAGGCCGCCGCCGATGGCGCCGTGGTGCAGGCCGGCGCCTGGCCCAACCCCACGCTGGACACGCAGCTGGAAGACCTGCGCCGCAACAACCGAACGACCACGCTGCAGCTGAGCCAGCCCCTGGAGCTGGGCGGCAAGCGCGCCGCGCGCGTCACGGCGGCCGAGCGTGCGCGCGACCAGGCGGTGTCGGCGCTGTCGGCGCGGCGCGCCGAACTGCGTGCCGCGGCCGTCACCGCTTTCTTCGACGTGCTGACCGCGCAGGAGCGCCTGCGCCTGGCGCAAGACTCGGTGGGGCTCGCGCAGATCGCCACCCGCGCCGCGGCCAACCGCGTGGCGGCGGGCAAGGTGTCGCCGCTCGAAGAAACCAAGGCGCGCGTGGCCGAGGCCGGCATCCGCGTCGAACTGCTGCAGGCCGAAGGCACGCTGCGCGCGTCGCGCCAGTTGCTGGCCGCGCTGTGGGGCAACCCGGCGCCGCGCTTCACGCAGGTGGACGGCGCGGTCGACCAGCTGCCCGCGCAGGCCGCCGCGCCCGAGGTGGCGCGCCGCCTGCCCGATGCGCCCGTGCTGCGCCAGGCCCGGCTCGAGGTCGAGCGCCGCCGCGCGCTGAGCGACCTGGAGCAGGCCAAGCGCATTCCCGACGTGACCGTGTCGCTCGGCGTCAAGCGCGTGCCCGCGTCCGAAGGCGAGGGCGGCGAGGCCGTGAGCAGCAGCCGGCGCAACCAGGTGGTGGTGGGCCTGTCGGTGCCGCTGCCGATCTTCGACACCAACCGCGGCAACATCGCCGAGGCACTGAGCCGCGAAGACAAGGCGCGCGACGAACTCGCCGCCGCCGAGCTGCAACTGGGCGCCGACGTGGCCCAGGCCAGCGAGCGCCTGCGCTCCGCGCGCGCCACCGCCGAGACGCTGCAGCGCGACGCACTGCCCGGCGCCGAGACCGCCTACCGCGCCGCCACCAAGGGCTTCGAGCTGGGCAAGTTCAGCTTTCTCGAAGCGCTCGACGCGCAGCGCACGCTGTTCCAGGTGCGCAACCAGTACCTCGTCGCGCTGGCCGAGGCGCACCGCGCGGCCGGCGAGCTCGACCGCCTGCTGGGCACGGAGGGCGACGACATCGCCTCGAAGGCGACGCCGAACGTGCGCTGAAGAAGAACACCGAACCGATTCCGACCATGACCACACCACACAACCGCACCACGTCCTCCGGCCGCAAGCAGTGGATCGCCATTGCCGCCGTCCTGCTCGCCGGCCTCATCACCGGCGCGCTCATCCTGCGCACTGCACCGTCCAAGCCCGAGGCGGGCGGGCACTCGGAGTCCGCCGGCCATGCCGACGGCGAGCACCACGAGGAAGACAAGAGCCACGCCAAGGGCAAGGAAGACGACCACGGCCATTCGCATGACGAAGGCCATGGCGACAAGGAACACCACGCGGAAGAGAGCAAGGACGCAGGCAAGGAAGCGCCTGCAACCGCAGAGCCCCAGAAGGCCGCCGCCAACGCCCACAAGGAAGACGAAGAAAAGATCCCCTTCACCGACGAGCAGGTCAAGGCCGCCGGCATCGCGATCGACAGCGTCGGCCCGGCGCGCATCAAGACGTCGCTGCAGCTG
Organism: Variovorax sp. GW821-FHT10C12; assembly: GCF_059415405.1. Classification (NCBI taxonomy): domain Bacteria; kingdom Pseudomonadati; phylum Pseudomonadota; class Betaproteobacteria; order Burkholderiales; family Comamonadaceae; genus Variovorax; species Variovorax sp. GW821-FHT10C12. Next base: position 2,738,871 of record NZ_JBWKNE010000001.1, on the reverse strand, counting down.
CCCGGCGAGATCAAGTTCAACGAAGACCGCACGGCCCACGTGGTGCCGCGCGTGGCGGGCGTGGTCGACAGCGTGTCGGCCAACCTGGGCCAGGAAGTCAAGCGCGGCCAGGTGCTGGCCGTGATCTCCAGCCCTGCGCTCTCGGAGCAGCGCAGCGAGCTGCAGACCGCGCAGCGCCGGCTGGCGCTGGCACGCACCACGCACGACCGCGAGAAGAAGCTGTGGGAAGAAAAGATCTCCCCGCAGCAAGACTTCCTGCAGGCCGAGCAGGCCATGCAGGAGGCGCAGATCGCCGTGGCCAACGCCAACCAGAAGCTGCTGGCGCTGGGCGCCACGCCCGGCTCGTCGGCGCTGGGCCGCTACGAACTGCGTGCGCCCTTCGACGGCATGGTCGTCGAGAAGCACATCTCGCTGGGCGAGTCGGTGGGCGAGGCGGTCAACGTGTTCACCATTTCCGACCTGTCGACCGTGTGGGCCGAGATCAGCGTGCCCGCCAGCAGCCTGAACCTCGTGCGCGTCGGCGAGGCCGTGACCATCCGCGCCGGTTCCTTCGAGCAGGCCGCGCGCGGCACCGTGTCGTACGTGGGCTCGCTGCTGGGGGCGCAGACGCGCACCGCCACCGCGCGCGTCACGCTCACCAACCCGCAGCGCACCTGGCGCCCGGGCCTGTTCGTGAACGTGGAGCTGGTGGCGTCGGAGGCCGATGCGCCCGTCACCGTGTCGGCCGAAGCCGTGCAGACGGTGGACGACCAGCCCACCGTGTTCCTGCGCGTGCCCGGCGGCTTTGTGCCGCAGCACGTGAAGACCGGCCGCAGCGACGGCCAGCGCATCGAGATCGTGGGCGGCCTGAATCCCGGCGCGGCCTATGCAGCCAGCGGCAGCTTCGTCGTGAAGTCGCAGCAGGGCAAGAGCTCGGCCACGCACACCCACTGAGGACGACCGCATGTTCGAACGCATCATCCGCTTCTCCATCGAGCAGCGCTGGCTGATCCTGCTGGCCGTGCTCGGCATGGCGGCGCTCGGCGTCTTCAGCTACCAGAAGCTGCCCATCGACGCCGTGCCCGACATCACCAACGTGCAGGTGCAGATCAACACGTCCGCGCCCGGCTACTCGCCGCTCGAAGCCGAGCAGCGCGTGACCTACCCCATCGAGACCGTCATGGCCGGCCTGCCGGGCCTGCAGCAGACGCGCTCGCTGTCGCGCTACGGCTTGTCGCAAGTGACGGTGATCTTCAAGGACGGCACCGACATCTACTTTGCGCGCCAGCTCGTGAACGAGCGCATCCAGTCGGCGCGCGAGAGCATGCCGCCCGGCGTGTCGCCGGTGATCGGGCCCATCTCGACCGGCCTGGGCGAGATCTACCTGTGGACCGTCGAGACGGAAGAGGGCGCGAAGAAGGCCGACGGCAAGCCCTACACGCCCACCGACCTGCGGGAGATTCAAGACTGGATCATCAAGCCGCAGCTGCGCAACGTGCCGGGCGTGACCGAGATCAACTCCATCGGCGGCTACGCCAAGGAGTTCCAGATCGCACCCGACCCCGCGAAGCTGCTGGCGCACGGCCTCACGATGACCGACCTGGTCACCGCGCTCGAGCGCAACAACGCCAACGTGGGCGCGGGCTACATCGAGAAGCGCGGCGAGCAGTACCTCATTCGCGCGCCGGGGCAGGTGAAGTCGGTGGAAGACATCGGCAACGTGATTCTGGGCAACGCCGGCGGCATTCCGCTGCGCGTGTCCGACGTGGCCGAGGTCGGCATCGGCCAGGAGCTGCGCACCGGCGCCGCCACCGACAACGGCCGCGAGGTCGTGCTGGGCACCGTGTTCATGCTCATCGGCGAGAACAGCCGCACCGTCTCGCAGGCGGTCGACAAGAAGATGCAGGAGATCAACCGCACGCTGCCCGCGGGCGTGAAGGCCGTGACGGTGTACGACCGCACGGTGCTGGTCGACAAGGCCATCGCCACCGTGAAGAAGAACCTCTTCGAGGGCGCGGTGCTGGTGGTGGCGATCCTGTTCCTGTTTCTGGGCAACATCCGCGCGGCCATCATCACCGCGACGGTGATTCCGCTGTCGATGCTCTTCACCTTCACCGGCATGGTGAACCAGAAGGTCAGCGCCAACCTCATGAGCCTGGGCGCGCTCGACTTCGGCATCATCATCGACGGCGCCGTGGTGATCGTGGAGAACTGCGTGCGGCGCCTGGCGCATGCGCAGGAGAAACACGGCAGGGCGCTCACGCGCAGCGAGCGTTTCCATGAAGTGTTCGCGGCCTCGCAGGAGGCGCGCCGGCCGCTGCTGTTCGGCCAGCTGATCATCATGATCGTGTACCTGCCGATCTTTGCGCTCACCGGCGTCGAGGGCAAGCTGTTCCACCCGATGGCCTTCACCGTGGTGATTGCGCTCCTGGGCGCAATGATCTTGTCGATCACCTTCATCCCGGCCGCCGTGGCGCTGTTCATCGGCAACAAGGTCGGCGAGAAGGAAAACAGCCTGATGCTGTGGGCCAAGCGCGGCTACGCGCCGCTGCTGTCGCGCGCGATGAATGCCAAGCCGCTGGTCATCACCACGGCCGTGGTGGCCGTGGTGCTGTCGGGCCTGCTGGCCACGCGCCTGGGCACCGAGTTCGTGCCCAGCCTGAGCGAAGGCGACTTCGCCATCCAGGCGCTGCGCATTCCGGGCACCAGCCTCACGCAGTCGGTCGAGATGCAAAAGCAGCTCGAGCGCACGCTGAAAGACAAGTTCCCCGAGATCGAGCGCGTGTTCGCGCGCACCGGCACGGCCGAGATCGCGTCCGACCCGATGCCGCCGAACATCTCCGACGGCTACATCATGCTCAAGCCCGAGAGCGAGTGGCCCAAGCCGAAGCGCACGCGGCCCGAGCTGCTGGCCGCCGTACAGGAAGAAGTCGAGAAGCTGCCGGGCAACAACTACGAGTTCTCGCAACCGATCCAGCTGCGCTTCAACGAGCTGATCTCGGGCGTGCGCAGCGACGTGGCCGTGAAGATCTTCGGCGACGACATGGACGTGCTCAACCAGACGGCCGCGCAGGTGTCGGCTGCGCTGGGCAAGGTGCCCGGCGCCGCCGAGGTGAAGGTGGAGCAGACCACCGGCCTGCCCATGCTCACCGTGAACATCGACCGCCAGAAGACCGCGCGCTACGGCCTCAATGTGGGCGACGTGCAGGACGCCATTTCGACCGCAGTGGGCGGTCGCGAGGCCGGCACGCTCTTCGACGGCGACCGCCGCTTCGACATCCTCGTGCGGCTGCCCGAGACCCTGCGCACCGACCTGGAGGCCATCCGCCGCCTGCCGATCGCGCTGCCGAAGGGTGTGGGAGGCGCGGGCGGCGAAGGCCTGCGCACCAGCTTCATCCCGCTGGGCGAGGTGGCCACGCTCGACCTCGCGCCCGGCCCCAACCAGGTCAGCCGCGAAGACGGCAAGCGCCGCATCGTGGTGAGCGCCAACGTGCGCGGGCGCGACCTCGGCTCCTTCGTGGCCGAGGCCGAGGAGGCCATGCGCGCCGTGCGCATTCCACCGGGCTACTGGACCGTGTGGGGCGGCCAGTACGAGAACTTGGCCTCGGCCACGCAGCGCCTGCAGGTGGTGGTGCCCGTGTCGCTGCTGCTGGTGTTCACGCTGTTGTTCGCGATGTTCGGCAACCTGAAGGACGGCCTGCTGGTGTTCACCGGCATTCCGTTTGCGCTCACGGGCGGCATCGTCGCGCTGTGGATGCGGGGCATTCCGCTGTCGATCTCGGCGGCCGTGGGCTTCATTGCGCTGTCGGGCGTGGCCGTGCTCAACGGGCTGGTGATGATCTCGTTCATCCGCAACCTGCGCGAGGGCGGCCTGCCGCTGGACGCGGCGATTCGCGAAGGTGCGCTCACGCGGCTGCGCCCCGTGCTCATGACCGCGCTGGTGGCCTCGCTGGGCTTCGTGCCCATGGCCATCGCCACCGGCACGGGCGCCGAAGTGCAGCGCCCGCTGGCCACCGTGGTCATCGGCGGTATCCTGTCGTCGACCGCGCTGACGCTGCTGGTGTTGCCGCTGCTGTACCGCATCGCGCACCGGCGCGATGAAGACGAGGTGCAGGAAGCCAACGCAGAGAAGCAACACGGCGCACCTCTCGACCCCGCACTGCAAGGTTCCCATGGCCCATGAGCATTCACACGCTGTAGGTGGCAATGAAAAGGCGCTGCGCTGGGCGCTGGCGCTGACCTCCACCTACCTCGTCGCCGAGGTGATCGGCGGGCTGGTGTCGGGCAGCCTGGCGCTGCTGTCCGACGCGGCCCACATGGCCACCGACACCGTGGCGCTGGCCATCTCGCTGGCCGCCATCTGGCTGGGCAAGCGGCCGGCGGACAAGCGCCGCACCTTCGGCTACTACCGCTTCGAGATCCTGGCGGCCGTGGTCAATGCGGTGCTGCTGTTCTTCGTGGCGATCTACGTGCTCTACGAGGCGTACCGGCGCATCTCGCAGCCGGCCGAGATCCAGTCGACCATGATGCTGCTCGTGGCCATCGGCGGCCTGGTGGTCAACCTCATCGGTATGCGCCTGCTGGCCAGCGGCAAGGACGAGAGCCTCAACGTGAAGGGCGCCTACCTCGAAGTGTGGGCCGACATGCTGGGCTCCGTCGGCGTGATCGTGGGCGCGCTCGTCATCCGTTTCACCGGCTGGGCCTGGGTCGACTCGGTGATCGCCGTCGCCATCGGCCTGTGGGTGCTGCCGCGCACCTGGCGCCTCTTGCGCGAGAGCCTCAACGTGCTGCTCGAAGGCGTGCCCGACGAGATCGACCTGCCCGAGGTCGAGCGCGCGCTGCAGGCGCAGCCGGGCGTGGCCGGCCTGCACGACCTGCATGTGTGGGCACTGTCCAGCGGCAAGGTGAGCCTGAGCGTGCACGTGGTGTGCACGCCCGACGTGGTCGACCTGGCGCCGCTGATGCTGCAGCTGCGTGCGCTGCTGGCCGAGACGTTCGACATTCACCATTCGACCGTGCAGGTGGAGCGGGTGCCGTGCGAGCAGGCGGGGGAGGGGCATGGGTTCGGGCCTGCGGTGACGGCGGGCTGAGGCGAGGGCAGGCACAACAAAAAACGCGACAGTCGCACGGGGCAACTGTCGCGTCGGGGGCGGCGCCGGTGGGGCGCCGCGTGGCCTGCCTGCAGGCTTAGAGGATGGTCACGTGGACCTTGTCCTCGACCAGCAGCTCGGCGGTACCGGCGAGGTTGGTGTAGACGCTGTAGGTCACGCCGCCGACCGTGGCTGCATTGCCCTGGGTCCAGCCGTCGTTGCCGCCGAGCAGGTTCACATCACCGTTGGCGCCGTTGACCAGCATCTGCACCTTGCCGTCGGCCGTGACCATGTCACGCATGCCACCGGCGAGCACGTCGCTGGCGTGCAGGGCCAGCGTGTTGCCGCCGGCACCCAGGTCGAACTTCTCGAAGCCCTGCACCTTCGCGCCGAGCGCAGACAGGTCGATGTGCATGGCCTTGCCGTCCATGACAAGGGTGTCGATGCCCAAACCGCCGTCGACGCGTGCGAAGTCGCCGCTGTTGATGCGGATGACGTCGTCGCCCGAGCCACCATGGACCACGTCGCCCGTACCGACATTCGTGAAGATGTCGTTGCCGGCACCGCCTTCGAGTCGATCGGCGAAGCCGAGCTTGGCGATGATCGTGTCGTTGCCGTCGGTGTAGGCCTGCGTTGCGTGATCGACCACGTAGGCTTCGACTTCCGGCTCGATGTGGAACGTGCCGGCCCCTGCGTTCTGCAGCGTGACGGTCACGCCCTGCTGCACCAGCAGTTCCGCGTCGAAGCCCGAGTGCTGGTACACCTCGTAGACCACGCCACCCACCGTGACGTTGGCCTTCTTGACCCAGTCGCCCGGATCGGTGCCGTTGGGCAGTACGTCGGACAGCGTCACCGAATCACCTGCATTGCCCTTGACCATCATCTGCACGCGGCCGTCGGCCACGAACTGGTCCTTGGCGCCGTTGTTCATCACGTCGGCCAGCGACAGCTTGAGCGTGTTGTTGCCCGTGCCGGTGAGGTCGATGACTTCAACCGAGCTGACCTTGCCCGCGAGCGCGGTCAGGTCCAGCGTCTGGTTGGCACCTGTCAGTTTGAGGGTATCCATCCCTTCATTGCCGAAGATCCTTGACTTGCTCAGGTCACGTGCATCTTGAATGTTGAACATCGTGTCTTCGTTTCCTCCATGCATATCTTTGGCAGATCCAGCGATAAGAGTTTGATCTTGCGATACCGGAGTGTTCGAGAAATTATTCCAACTCAACCAATCAATCATGACGCCATACAGGGAGCCAAAAGCATCCGCGCCAAAGATAAATTCAATATGATCGATCTCCTCTCCGCTTGGTGCTTCAAATCCGTATGTCCTCCATGACCAACTGTTTGTGCTGCTTTTTTGCAATGGAATCTCGCCTAAAAAGGTACCATTTTCTGAATACGCCTTGAGGCGTGTGCCGGTATAAACTCCAAAATCATAGGAGAGATTGATTAGAAAATCTTTTGTGTTTGGGGGTAGTTTTATTTTTGCGGAAGTGTTTTCACCTCCGCCTAGATGTAGAGAGACTTTTCCCTCTTCTTTGTGAAGATGTGTCGCCCCGCTGGCAGGCTGAAGGATGGTGAGTTGATTGATTTTGTCGCCTGATTGCATCTCGCCCCATGGAGCGCTACCTGGCAAAAAATTTTCAATATTTTCAATCGATTTTTTTACATGAGGACTTGAATTTCCCGCCTTGTCAATCATTCCAATGGAAATTGAAGAGTCGATGGAAAAATTCAATTCTAATTGGACTTTTCCTTCGGCAATGTCGGAGGCTGTCAGGGAATGGAAAAATTCATTGCCTCCTTGAATTACATGAATTCGATCTCCGATTGCCTTGTCGGTTTTGTCGAAGGAGATTTCTAGTTTTTTATCGATTGCGGAAAAGAAAGTCGGCGCCGTGGGCGCGACGGTATCCAGCGCCATCGTCTGTGACGCGACCGGCCCCGCAGCGCCCGCCTCGTCCACCACGCGTGTCTGCACGGTCCAATCGCTGTCGAAAGAGGCAAAGGAAAGCCCTTCGGGCATGATGAATTTCGCGTGTCCATCGGCCGGAAGGCTGTGGTCTTTTCCGAAGGTGCCTTCGAAGATGGCCTTGCCCGATGCGTCGTAGAAGGTGACCGATTGCGTGGTCTGGGAGTGCCGCCAGTCGAACTCGATGGCGTTGTAGGTGTTGCCCTTCAGTGAAGCGCTTGTGGTGCCGCTGATGTGCCACGCCTGCCCGTGGTCGGGGGAGGCGCTGTCGAAGATGCCGTTGTTCGAAGAAGAAGCGTCGGCCGCCGCGTCTTGTCTGGTCAGCAGCAGCACGCCGGCGTCGGCTGTTTGACCCGGCGCAAGTTCGACGGTCTCACCGGCATCGAAGTCTTCCCGGTCGGTGTTCGACCGGATCACCAGGTAGAGCGAATGATTGCCCGTGGCGCTGACCACCGCCGCGGCCAGGTTCAGCGAAACGTCGCCCACCGCCACGGTGGCCTGGCCTGCCGCCATGTCTGCCGCCGTCAACAGGTAGTCCACGTTCTGGTTGCCGTTGAGCAGGTGAATCCGGTCGCCCGGCGACACCGCGGTCTTGTCGAAGCTCACGGTCACTTGCCCGTTGCCCAGCACGACCGCGGTGGGCGCGTGCGGCGTGGCGGTGTCCAGGGTCACCGCCTGCGAGCTCACCGGGCCCACGTTGCCGGCCAGGTCCACCACGCGCGTCTGCACGGTCCAGTCGCCCGCATGGCTGTGGTCGTCCTGGGCGCTCCATTGCGTGCCGTTCACGAAGGCGGTCTTCCAGGTCTGGCCGCCGTCGGTGGACACCTGCAGGGTCTCGCCGGCTGCGAGCGATGCGCTCAGGCGGCCCGTCATCAGGCGCCCCGCGCTGCCGTCGTTGGTGGTGTGGTCGTCGGCGTCCATGCCGCTGTCCTTGCCGATGCCCGAGACGGTGGGGGTCTGCGTGGGCGCCAGGGTGTCGACCTCGAAGTGCCAGCCGCTGCTCGCGTCGCCGGTCTGGCCCACCGGGCCGGTGGCCGTGGCGGTGATGTGGTGCGCACCCTCGCTCAGGTTGTCTTTGGGTGTGAACGCCCAGGTGCCGTCGGCGCCGGTCTGGGTGGTGCCCAGGAGGGTGGTGCCGTCGTGGAACGTCACGGTATGGCCGGGCTGGGCCGTGCCGTGCAGGGTCGGCCGGGCGTCGTTGGTGACCTCGCCGGGGGCCAGCATGTGGGGCATGCCCACGTCGTCGTAGACGTGCTCGATCACCGGGGGCGCCGGCTTGCTGGTGTCGATGGTCACCTGGTAGCGCCCCGTCGGCGCGGTCTCGTTGCCCGCCGCGTCCTTCTCCACGAGCGTGAAGGTATTCAGGCCCGCGGCCAGCGGCGATATGACCTGCAGCGACCACTGGCCGTTGTCGCCGACGACGGCTTCACCCAGCGCATGGGTGCCGGTGCTGTCTCTGACCATCACCGTGACGGTGTGGCCGGGCTGGCCGGTGCTCGTGCCGGTGAGCAGCGGGCGCGTGTCGTCGGTGGTCTTGCCGGCGGCCACGTTGCCGGTGATGCCGCCTGCGGTGTCGAGGACGCCGGTGATGGCCAGCTTGCTGGCGTTGGGTGGCGTGACGTCGATCTCGAAATTGAACGGGCCCGAAGGCTCGCTCTCGCTGCCGGCGGGGTCGCGCGCCACGATGGTGATGGCGTGATGGCCCTCGCTCATGTCGCTCGATGGCGTGAAGCCCCATTGGCCGTCTTCGTCCACGACGGCCTGGCCGATTTCCACGCCGTGGTCCTTGATGAGGATGGTGTCGCCCGGCGTGCCTCGGCCCTGGAACTCGGGTTGGCGGTCGTCGGTGACGCCGCCGGAGGCGAGGGAGCCCATGATGTCGCCTGCGTCGTCGATGACGCTGTCCATGGAGGGCGGCTGTGGTGCGAAGACCCGTGCGCTTGCCGTCTGATCGACGCTCTGGTTGTCGATGAAGACGTTTGCCTTGTTGGATGCCATGCAGTTCCTATGCTCTGAAAAGGGAAAGAAAGATCGGATCGGGCAGCGAATTCACGCTGTTCGATCCGGCGGCCCGGGCGTCAGGAACTCTAGGAAGAACAGGGGAGCGGAACCATCGGACGGGTCCGATAAAAGCTGGGGTGGGCGATGCGGACGCGAGCGCGCCCCTCGCGCATCGGCGAAGGAAGATGTGTCTTCGGTGGTGAATGCCGCCGCGCGAGAACCGGCGGCAGGCAGGCCCGGGGGGCCTGCGCCTCAGCGTGCGGCGCGAACGGCCGACTTGGGCCGGAAGGCCTTGCAGACCGTGTCGTCGGTCTCGAGGTACGGCCCGCCGATCAGGTCGATGCAGTAGGGCACGGCGGCGAAGATGCCGGGCACGATCTGCGTGCCGTCGGCGTCCTTCAGCCCTTCGAGCGTCTCGGCGATCGACTTGGGCTGGCCCGGCAGGTTGATGATCAGGCTCTGGTCGCGGATGACGGCCACCTGCCGCGAGAGGATGGCGGTCGGCACGAAGCGCAGGCTGATCTGGCGCATCTGCTCGCCGAAGCCGGGCATTTCCTTGTGGGCCACGGCCAGCGTGGCCTCGGGCGTGACGTCGCGCAGCGCGGGGCCGGTGCCGCCGGTGGTGAGCACGAGCGAGCAGCCGGCATCGACCAGCTCGATGAGCGTGGCGCTGATGCGCGCAGTCTCGTCGGGGATCAGGCGGGCTTCGAACTCAATGGGGTTCTTCAGCGCCCGGCCCAGCCAGTCCTTGAGCGCGGGCAGGCCCTTGTCTTCGTAGGTGCCGCTGGAGGCGCGGTCGCTGATGGAGACGATGCCGATGCGCACCGCGTCGAAGCCAGCCTCGCTCATGCGTCTTCTTCCCGGTCCTGCGCCGCAGCCGCTTCGGCGTGGTCGTCGCCGCCGTGCACCGCCAGTTGCGCACGCACGAGCTGGAAGATCTCGCGGTAGGCCTTGCCCTGGCGCGGCGCTTCGCCGGCGGGGCCGGACTTCAGGTCCTTGCGGGCCTGGCGCACGAGGGCGCGCAGCTGCTGCGAGTCGGTGGCGGGGTGGGTTTCGATCCAGCCGCCGAGGGCGTCGTCGTCGGCGATCAGGCGTTCGCGCCAGCGTTCGGCCTCGTGCAGCGCGGCGGCTTCGGCGGCCGGCACGGTGTTCTGCTCGGTCAGCGCCTGCTTCACGGCCTCGAGCACCTCGGGGTCGAGGGCGCGCATCAGTTTGCCGATGAACTGCATCTGGCGGCGTTTGCCCTCGAAATTGGTGATGCGTTTCGCCTCGGCGATGGCATCGACCAGTTTCTCGCTCAGCGGGAGGGCGTCGAACAGGCCGGCACGCAGGGTGAGCAATTCTTCGCCCAGTTTCTGCAGTTCGGCGCTCTCGCGCTTGAGTTCGGTGCGGCTGGCTTCGTCGGTGCCGCCCTTGAGCTCGCGCTTGAGCTCCAGGTCGAGTTCGCTGCCTTCGGCAACGAAGTGGCCACGGACGAAATAGCCTTTTTTGGGTTTGCGGGACATGGGGTGGATTCTGGGCTGCGCCGTGCGGCGCTGCAACGCGCACAGGGGGCGCGGAAGGGAAAACGTGAAACAGGGGGCGCAAGTATCATAGCCACCACATGACGACATCCTCCTCGCGCGCCGATTCTGGCTTCGCCTACAGCCGCTCCTTCTTCGAAAACCTGGTCGATTCGGCCCTGGCGCACGCCAAAAAGCTCGGGGCCACCGACGCCGGCGCCGAGGCCTCCGAGGGCTGCGGCCTGAGCGTCTCGGTGCGCAAGGGCGAGCTCGAGAACGTCGAGCGCAACCGCGACAAGTCGCTGGGCATCACGGTCTACGTGGGCCACCGCCGCGGCAACGCCAGCACCTCCGACTTCTCCGAGGCGGCCATCCAGCAGACCGCCGCAGCCGCCTACGACATCGCCCGCTTCACGGCCGAAGACCCGGTGAGCGGCCTGCCCGACGAGGCAGACATTTCCAAGGTCCACCCCGAGCTCGACCTGTTCCATCCCTGGGACGTGACCAGCGAGCAGGCCGCGGCCATGGCGCTGGAGTGCGAGGCGGCCGCGCTGTCGACCGACAAGCGCATCACCAACAGCGAAGGCGCCGGCGTCTCGGCGCAGCAGAGCCACTTCTTCAGCGCCCACACGCACGGCTTTCGCGGCGGCTACGCCAGTTCGCGGCACTCGATTTCGGTGGCGCCCATCGCCGGCAAGGGCGACGGCATGCAGCGCGACGCCTGGTACAGCTCGATGCGCTCGGCCGACGAACTCGCCAGCCCGCAGGCCGTGGGCCGCTACGCCGCCGAGCGCGCGCTGAGCCGCCTGAAGTCGCGCAAGATCAAGACCACCGAATGCCCGGTGCTGTTCGAGTCGCCGCTGGCCGTGGGCCTGCTGGGCGGGCTGGTGCAGGCCGTGAGCGGCGGGGCGCTGTACCGCAAGAGCACCTTCCTGCTCGATTCGCTGGGAAAGCCCGTGCTGCCCAAGCACGTCGACATTGCCGAAGACCCGCACGTGATGCGCGGCAAGGGCAGCTCGCCCTTCGACGACGAAGGCGTGATCACCCGCGCACGCAAGGTGGTCGATGCCGGCCGCCTCGAAGGCTACTTTCTCTCGACCTACTCGGCGCGCAAGTTGGGCATGAAGACCACCGGCAATGCCGGCGGCTCGCACAACCTGACGCTGAGCTCGCGCCTCACGAAGCACGGCGACGACCTCGACGCCATGCTGGCCAAGCTCGGCACCGGCCTGTTCGTCATCGAGCTGATGGGGCAGGGCGTGAACTACGTGACCGGCGACTATTCGCGCGGCGCCAGCGGTTTCTGGGTGGAAAAAGGCCGCATCGCCTTCCCCGTGCAGGAGATCACGATTGCGGGCAATTTGCGCGACATGCTGATGGGAATTGAAGCGATTGGCGCAGATGCTTACACTTTCGGCGCAAAAACCACGGGGTCGATCCTGGTCAACCGCATGAAGGTGGCCGGCGCCTGAGAGGCGCCGCTCCGGCTGCGGCGCTGGCTCGACGACCTCCAATTTCAAAGACAGGGGGGACAGGAAATGAGCAAACACAGCGCCGTGCGCAAGCCGGCCCTCGAACACGAACTCTTGCGCGACCCGCGCCTGGGCTTCGAGCCGGCGGGCAGCAGCTCGGTGCGCTGCCTGCAGCACGGTGTGCCGTGGCCCTTCGACTGCTGGCACTACCACGACGAGTACGAGCTGCAGTGCATCAACCGCACCAGCGGTGACGCCTTCGTCGGCAACCACATCGGCCATTTCGAGCCCGGCTACGTGGCCCTGGTGGGTGGGCGGCTGCCCCATACCTGGATCTCGCACGACGTGCCGCCCGAGGGCGTGGCCGACCGCAGCATGGTGATCCACTTCCGCGACGAACCCCTGCGCAAGGGCGTGGACCTGTTCCCCGAACTGGAGACGGTGCTGCCGATGCTCGACCGCGCGAAGCTGGGCATCGAGTTCTTCGGCATCGGCGACCTCGTGCGCGAGCGCTTCGCGCGGGTGCAGAAGCAGGAGGGCATGGCGCGGCTGTCGGAGTTCATCGGCCTGCTGCACGAGCTCGCCAACTGGAGCGACTGGCGCCAGATCTCGAGCAATGCCGACCCGACTGACGAGGACCCGACGGCCAACACCCGCATGCGTCGCGTGCTTGACCACCTGCATGCGCACCTGTCCGAAGAGCTGTCGCTGCCCGCCGTGTCGGCCATCGCCAACATGGCCGAAAGCAGCTTCTCGCGCTACTTCCACAAGCACATGGGCAGCACCTTCACCGACTTCGTCACGCGGCTGCGCATCACCAAGGCCTGTGAGATGCTGCAGGTGTCCGACCGGCTGGTGAGCGACATCTGCTACGAGGTCGGTTTCTCGAATCTCGCGAACTTCAACCGCCGCTTCCTGCAGCTCAAGGGCATGACGCCCTCGGCCTACCGGCAGCAGGCGCAGGAGCGTTTCGGCCTGCGCAGCGTGCAGCACACACCACTCGCTGCCTGATCTCTGGCTGATACGCGCTTGCCTCTTGGGCTAAACCCCGAGACGGATTGGCAGCAAAGTATCAGATGCCCGGTGGGCGTGTAGGAGGCCCGTCGGATCGGCCCCCTAACCTTCGTTTCGCTGCTTTTGCCGGCATTTCGCCGGCAACTTGCACGAACAACGAAGGAGACACAAATGCCGATTCCGCATCCCCACCGTCTGGCCGGCCTCGCCCTCGCGCTGGCCACGCTGGCGCCCGCCGCGCTGGCGCAGGTCTGCAAGGAGGACGTGCGCGTCCTGTCGCAGCCCCGTGAAGGCCTGACGCTGCTCGAGAAATCCAAGGACGAGTTCAAGCGCCTGAGCGGTGCCTCGTTCAGTGTGGACAACCTCAACGAGAACGACCGCCGCGCCAAATCGCGCGCCGATGCGTCCACGGTCGGCAAGTACCACGTGTACTACGTCGACGAGGCCAACGTGGCGCAGTTCGTCCAGTCCAAGTGGATCGTGCCGCTCACGCCGTACTACCCGGCCAGCTACGACTACGCCGACTTCGACGCCGGCCGCCAGAAGGTCGCGACCTTCGCCGGCCAGACCTGGTTTGCCCCGCTCACCGGTGGCGGCGACCTCATGGTCTACCGCAAAGACCTGCTCGAGAAGGCAGGCATCAAGCCGCCGGCCACGCTCGACGAGTTTGTGGCGGCCGTGAAGAAGCTCAACGACCCTGCCAACGGCGTCTACGGCGTGGCACTGCGCGGCCAGCGCGGCTCGGGTGCCAACGTGTGGCGCTGGATGCCGTTCTTCCGCGGCTACGGCGGCCAGTGGTTCGACGGCGACAAGCCGGTCTTCAACTCGCCCGCCGCCGTGAAGGCGACCCAGACCTACCTCGATCTCTTCAAGTACTCCGCGCCCGGCACCAAGACGGGCGGATGGGACGAATCCACCGGCGCCTTCCTGGCCGGCAAGGTCGCGATCCTGGTCGAGTCGACGCCGCTCGCAGGCAACGCGCTCGACCCCAAGATGTCGACCGTGGTCGGCAAGATCGCCTACGCCGTGCCGCCGACGCCGCTCACCGGCGGCGGCTACGGCCACGGCCTGGCCATCGGCGCGCGCGCCAACAAGACCGAAGAGGCGAAGAAGTGCGCGGGCCTCTTCATCGCATGGGCCACGTCCAAGGAGAACGAGCAGCGCCGCCTGGCGGAAGGCCAGTTCGGCGAACTCAACCGCACCAGCGTGCTGAGCAGCCCGGCGTTTGCCAAGCGCTACGGCGCCGACCTGGGCAAGGCGCTGGCCGACACCGGCAAGGTCACGGCCGTGAACTTCTGGCAAGACCCGGCCTGGCCCGACCTGGGCGACCGCTGGGGGATCATTCTGGAAGAGCTGATCACCGGCTCGCGCACCGACATCCAGGGCGGGCTCGACGAACTCGACGCCTACGCCAAGCAGCTGATCGCGCGTCGCAAGAAGTGAGCATGCGTTCCCACACCACACGGCTGCCGGCCGTGTTCATCGGGCCGGGGCTGCTCGTGCTGGCCGTCCTGGCGCTGGTGCCGACGGTGTTCGCCATCGCCATCTCGCTGCAGGACCGTGAACTGGGCCAGGCCGACACGGCCTGGGTCTGGTTCAGCAACTACGTGCAGCTGTTCTCCGACCGGCGCTTTCTGAACTCGGTGCGCGTGTCGCTGGTGTGGGAGGTGCTGACCGTCAGCGCCACCATGGCCCTGGCCGTGCTCATGGGCACGCTGATGCACCGCTGCGCCACGCCGCGCTGGCGCCAGGTGCTGTCGATGCTGTTCATCGTGCCGGTGCTGCTGCCGCGCGTGTCGGCCGCCTTCGTCTGGAAGTTCGCCTTCCATCCGCTGTTCGGCCTCATCACGTGGCCGTACAAGGCGATCACCGGCGAGCCGCTGGACCTGTTCGCCGACCCGGTGCTGGCGCTGCTCACGGTGGCCTTCGTCGACGTGTGGCAGTGGGGACTGTTCTTCGGCGTCATCGTGCTGAAGCTGCTCGAAACCCTGCCGCCGCAGCCCTTCGAGGCCGCGCGGCTGGACCACGCGAAGACCTGGGAGGTGTATGCCTACGTGGCGTTGCCGATGCTGAAGGCGCCGCTCATCAGCCTGGCCTTCGTGAAGATGGTGGAGTCGCTGCGTGCCTTCGACCTCATCTACGTGATGACGCGCGGCGGCCCCGGCATCTCGACCGAGACGCTGGACATGTACGCCTTCTCGCAGGGCTTCATCGAGTCGGGCCGCATCTCGTACGCGTCGAGCATGGCGGTGCTGATGATGGTCGCCTCCACGGTCGCGTTCACCTACATCTGGAAATGGACCAAGCCATCATGAAGAAGCTTGCCATCGGAACGCTGCTGGCGCGGCTGGCACTCGTCGCGGCCGGGCTCTCGGCCCTCGTGCCCGTGCTGTGGACCTTTCTCAACTCGTTCAAGAACCGGGTCGACATCGTCTCGGCCGTGCCGAAGTTCTTCTTCACGCCCACGCTCGACAACTACCTGTACGTGCTGAACCGCGAGGCCGTGGCGGCGGGGCTGGTCAACTCGATCGTGGTGGCGGGCGCGGCGGTGATCATCGGCGCGGTGCTGGGCCTGCCTGCCGCCTATGCGCTGGCGCGCTACCCGCTGCGCTGGGGCAACGACATCCAGTTCTTCGTGCTGTCGATGCGCTTCCTGCCGCCGGTGGCGGTGGCCATTCCGCTCATGGTGATCTGGCTTCAGCTGGAGCTGTACGACTCGCGCGTGGCGCTCATCGCCACCTACACGCTGCTCACGCTCTCGACCGTGATCTGGCTCGCCATCCCGGCCTTCAAGGCGGTGCCGAAGGAAGTGGAAGAGGCCGGCCGCGTCGACGGCTACGGACCCTACGCGATCTTCTTTCGCATCGCACTGCCGATTGCCGCACGCTCGCTGGTGGGCGCCATCGCCTTCGGCTTCGTGCTGGTGTGGAACGAGTTCCTCATCGCGCTGATGCTCACCACCTCGGAGGCCAAGACGCTGCCCATCGTGGCGTCGGAGCTCAGCCAGCTCGGGCGCGACGTGCCCTGGGGCATCCTGAATGCCTCGGTCATCCTGCTGTCGCTGCCGCCATTGCTCATGGTGGGCGTGCTCAGCGGTTTCCTCAATGCCGCGTTCAAGCGCAAGCGGGAGGCTGAATGAACCCCGACGCTTCTCTTTCTCCAGAACCCAAAATGTCTGCCATCCGCTGTCACCACCTCATCAAGCGCTACGGGGAAACGCAGGTCGTCCACGCCTTCGATCTCGACGTGGCCGACAACGAGTTCGTCGTGTTCCTCGGCCCCTCGGGCTGCGGCAAGTCGACCATCCTGCGCATGCTCGCGGGCCTGGAAGACATCAGCGGCGGCGACCTGCACATCGGCGGCCAGCGCGTGAACGACCTGCCGCCGCAGGAGCGTGGCATCGCGATGGTGTTCCAGAACTACGCGCTGTACCCGCACATGACGGTGCGCGACAACATCGCGTTCGGGCTCAAGCGCCTGAAGGTGCCCAAGGCCGAGATCGACAGCCGCATCAAGGAGGTGTCGGACACGCTGGGCCTGGAGCGCTACCTGCAGCGCAAGCCCACCGAGCTGTCGGGCGGCCAGCAGCAGCGCGTGGCGATTGCGCGCGCCATGATCAAGACGCCGAAGGTGTTCCTGTTCGACGAGCCGCTGTCGAACCTCGACGCCAAGCTGCGCAACCACATGCGCATCGAGATCGCGAAGCTGCACCAGACGCTGAAGACCACCACGGTGTACGTCACGCACGACCAGCACGAGGCCATGACGCTGGCCGACCGCATCGTGCTGCTGCGTGACGGGCGCATCGAGCAGGTCGGCACGCCGCAGGAAATCTTCGAGCGCCCGCGCTCGGCCTTCGTGGCCGGCTTCATCGGCACGCCGCCGATGAACCTGATGGAGATGGCGGTGAACTACCTGGACGATGGCCGGTGCGAGCTGCGCAGCGGCGGCGGTTCGGTGCGCGTGGATGCGCGTCGCTTCGCGCTCGACGGCCGCGAGCGCGTGACGCTGGGCGTGCGCCCCGCGCACCTGCGCATCGACACCGACGGCGGGCGCCAGGGCGGCTTTGCGGGCGAGGTGCTGCTCGTCGAATACCTCGGCAACGAAGTGCTCGTGAGCATCGGCCAGGGCAACGAAGAGATCGCTGTGCTCCTGCCCTCCGCGGGCAGCCCGCGGCTGGGCGAGCGCCTGCACGTGGTTGCCGATGCGCAGCAGGTGCACCTGTTCGACGCGGCGACGGGCGCCTCGCTGCTGCGCTCAGACGCCGGGCTGCACTGAGTGGCAGCCCCGTTTCATCACCCTCTCAGAAAGATTCAATGAAAGCACTGGTTCTGGAAAAGGCGCATGAGATCACGCTGCGCGATGTCGAACTGCCGCTGCACGTCGGCCCGCGCGACGTGAAGATCCGCATGCACACCGTCGGTGTGTGCGGCAGCGATGTTCACTACTACCAGCACGGCGGCATCGGCCCCTACGTCGTCGATGCGCCCATGATCCTCGGCCACGAGGCCTCGGGCGTGGTGGCCGAGGTGGGCGCCGAAGTCACGCACCTGAAGCCCGGCGACCGCGTCTGCATGGAGCCCGGCATTCCCGACATGGACTCGCGCGCCGTGCGCGAAGGCTTCTACAACCTCGACCCTGCCGTGCGCTTCTGGGCCACGCCGCCGATCCACGGCTGCCTCACGCCCTACGTGGTGCACCCGGCGGCCTTCACCTTCCGCCTGCCCGACAACGTGAGCTTCGGCGAAGGCGCCATCGTCGAGCCGCTGGCCATCGGCCTGCAGGCCGCGAAGAAGGCGGCGCTGAAGCCGGGCGACGTGGCGGTGGTCATCGGCGCCGGCACCATCGGCGCGATGACGGCGCTGGCCGCGCTCGCGGGCGGCGCGGCGCGCGTGATCCTGGCCGACCTCGTGCCCGAGAAGCTGGCGCTGTTCGCCCACAACCCGGCGGTGACGACGGTCGACGTGCGCAGCACCAGCCTCGCCGACACCGTGCAAGCCCTCACCGACGGCTGGGGCGCGAACGTGGTCTTCGAAGCCAGCGGCAGCGCGCGCGCCTTCGACAACGTGTTCGACCTGCTGTGCCCCGGCGGTTGCCTGGTGCTGGTGGGCATACCCGCCGCCAAGGTGGCTTTCGACATCGTCGCGATCCAGGCCAAGGAGGCTCGCATCGAGTCGGTGTTCCGCTACGCCAACATCTTCCCGCGCGCGCTGGCGCTCATTGCGTCGGGGCAGGTCGATGTGAAGCCTTTCATCTCGCGCACCTTCGCGTTCGAGGACGGCATCGCCGCCTTCGAGGAGGCTGCGGCCGGGCGCGTCACGGATGTGAAGATCCAGATCGAATTTCCCGCCGCTGAAGCCGCCTGAACGCCCCGCAAGGGCGCGGGACAAGGGGAAACGCTGGGGAATGCAGTGGCAGGGCGCGGCTACAGTGGCTGCGCTTTGCCACTCGCCGCCCTGCGCGCTTCCTCGCCCATGCTCTTGCCGTTTCGCAATGTCGTTCTCACCGGTGCCTGCGGCGGCCTGGGGCAGGCGCTGGCGCGGGCGCTGATCGACGGTGGCGCACGCGTGGCGCTGGTGGGGCTCGACACCGAGCGCCTTGCGGCACTCGCGGCCCAAGGTGACGGGCGCTGCAAGGCCTACACGCCCGACGTGTCCGACGGCCCCGCCATGCAGGCGATGGCGGCCGACTGGATGCAGCGCTTCGGCCCACCCGACCTCGTGATCGCCAACGCGGGCGTGGCCGGCGGCTACGACACCGCCGAGGCCGACGACCTGGCCGTGTTCCGCCGCATGCTCGAGATCAACCTGCTCGGCGCGGCCACCACCTTCCAGCCTTTCGTGCAGCCGATGCGCGCAGCGGGCCGCGGCGCGCTCGTCGGCGTGGCCAGCATCGCGGGCTGGCACGGCATGCCGGGCAACGGCGCCTACTGCGCGAGCAAGGGCGGCCTGATCCGCTATCTCGAAAGCCTGCGCGCCGAGCTGCGCGGCACGGGGCTCACGGTGCACACGGTGAGCCCGGGCTACATCCGCACCGCGCTCACGGCCGGCAACCGCTTCGCGATGCCGGGGCTGCTCGAGGCCGACGCAGCGGCGCGCCAGCTGCTGGCGGGGCTGGCCGTCCGGCGCGAAAAGATCGTGCTGCCGCAGCGCATCGGCTGGCTGTCGAAAGCGCTCGACCTGTTGCCAACGCCGCTGCATGACCGCCTGTTGCGCGGCCAGCCGCGCAAGCCGCGCGTGGGCGAGGCGGGTGCCACCGCCATTCCCGGCCTGAATTCCCAGAAAGAACCTCCCCGCCGATGACGCCTTCTGCCACCGCCGTTCCGACTCACGAACAGATCGCCCTCATCGGCGCCGGCCCCTCGGGCCTGGCGGGCGCCCGCAATCTGCAGAAGCTCGGCGTTCCGTTTCAGGGCTTCGAGGCGCACAGCGACGTCGGCGGCCTCTGGGACATCGACAACCCGCGCTCCACGGTCTACCACTCGGCGCACCTGATTTCGAGCAAGCGCACGACCGAGTTCGCCGAATTCCCGATGGCCGACACCGTGGCCGACTACCCGAGCCACCGCGAGCTGCGCCGCTACTTCAGCGACTTTGCCGACCGCTTCGGCCTGCGCGCGCACTTCCGCTTCGGTACGCGCGTGCTGCGCGTGGAGCCGGTGAGCGACGCACCCGACACGCGCTGGCGCATCAGCGTCGAGGCGCCCGACGGCACGGTCGAGACCGACGAGTACAAGGGCGTGGTGATCGCCAACGGAACGCTGTCGGAGCCCAAGCATCCGCAGTTCGAAGGCCACTTCGACGGCGAGCTGCTGCACACCAGCAGCTACAAGCACGCGGAGCTCTTCAAGGACAAGCGCGTGCTGATCGTCGGCGCCGGCAACTCGGGCTGCGACATCGCGGTCGATGCGGTGCACTACGCGCACAGCGTCGACATCTCGGTGCGGCGCGGCTACTACTTCGTGCCCAAGTACGTGTTCGGCAAGCCGGCCGACACGCTGGGCGGCAAGCGTCCACTGCCGCCGTGGCTCAAGCAGAAGGTCGACGCCACGGTGCTGCAGTGGTTCACCGGCGACCCGGTGCGCTTCGGCTTTCCCAAGCCCGACTACAAGATGTACGAGTCGCACCCGGTGGTGAACTCGCTGGTGCTGCACCACGTGGGCCATGGCGACATCGGCGTGCGCGCCGACATCGCGCGGCTCGCCGGACGCACCGTGCATTTCAGGGACGGCAGCGCGCGCGACTACGACCTGATCCTCACGGCCACGGGCTACGCACTGCACTACCCGTTCATCGACCGCGAGCTGCTCAACTGGCAGGGCATGGCGCCGCGCCTGTACCTGAACATCTTCTCGCCGCGCTTCGAGACGCTGGGCGTGCTCGGCATGATCGAGGCCAGCGGCATCGGCTGGCAGGGGCGCTACGAGCAGGCCGAGCTGCTGGCGCGCTACTTCCGCGCGCAGGCCACGGGCTCGCCCAAGGCGGCCGCCCTGCGTACAGCAGTGCAGGGGCCGCCGCCCGACCTGTCGGGCGGCTTCAAGTACCTGCAGCTGGAGCGCATGGCCTACTACGTGCACAAGGACACCTACCGCGCGGCCGTGCGCCAGGCCGCTGCGTCACTGGCTGACTGACCGATCGTCTTTCTTCACGAGGTTCTCCGCATGCTGCCTGTCGACGAGATCCGCCTGCACTTCAACCCGGCCTCGCTGGTGCTGCTCAACGTGGTGCTGGGCTTTCTGATGTTCGGCATTGCGCTGGACACGCGCATCGACGACTTCAGGCGCGTGGCGCGCATGCCCGGTGCGATGGCGGTGGGCATCGGTGCGCAGTTCGTGGTGCTGCCGGCCGTGACCTTCGTGCTCACGCTGATCCTGCAGCCGGGCCCGAGCATCGCGCTGGGGATGATCCTCGTGGCCTGCTGTCCGCCGGGCAATATCTCGCAGATCCTCACGCATCGCGCGGGCGGCAACGTGGCGCTGTCGGTGTCGATGACGGCCATTTCGAACGCGCTGTCGATCGTGGTGATGCCGCTGAACTTCGCGTTCTGGGGCGGCCTGCATCCCACGGCCTCGGTGCTGCTCAAGACCATCGCGCTCGACCCCTTCGACATGCTGGGCCACATCGTGATGATCATCGGCATTCCCTTCGTGCTGGGCGTGGCCTGCGCGCACAAGCTGCCGGGGCTTACGGCGCGCATCAAGAAGCCGGCGCGCATCCTGAGCTTTATGGCGCTGATCGCCTTCATCGTCGGCGCCATCGCGGGCAACTGGCGCTACTTTCTCGACTACGTGGGGCTGGTGCTGATGGCCGTGGTGATCCACGACGCGCTGGCCTTCGGCACCGGCTACCTGTGCGCACGGCTCTCGGGGCTGGGCGACTACGACCGGCGTGCGGTGGCCATCGAGGTGGGCATCCGCAACGCGGGGCTCGGGCTGGTGCTGATCTTCAGCTTCTTCGGCGGGCTCGGCGGCATGGCCGTGGTGGCCGGCGTGTGGGGCTTCTGGGACATCATCGCGGGCCTGGCGCTGGCGAGCTGGTGGGGGCGCAAGCCTGCGACGCCATGAGCGAGGTCTGGAAGGCGTCCGCGCGGCGCGTGTTAGTCACTGGCGGTGACGGGTTTCTGGGGCGCAGCGTGCTCGCCGCATTGGCCGCGCAAGGCACGTTCGAAACGCTGGTGGCACTCGACGTGCGCGAAGTGCCCGCCGAGCGTCGGCGGCCCGGCGTGGCCTACCTGCAGCAGGACGTGCGCGACGACGGCATCGCCGACGTGCTCGCCGAACACGCGATCGACACGGTGGTGCACCTCGCGTCCATCGTCACGCCCGGCAAGGACTCGAACCGCGCCTTCGAGCATTCGGTGGACGTGGGCGGCACGCGCAACGTGCTTGACGCCTGCGTGGCGCGCGGCGTGGGGCACATCGTGGTGTCGTCGAGTGGCGCGGCCTACGGCTACCACGCGGACAACCCGGCCTGGATCACCGAGTCGCAGCCGCTGCGCGGCAACCCGGTGTTCGCCTATGCCGACCACAAGCGGCAGGTGGAAGAGATGCTGGCCGACTGCCGCAGGCAGCATCCCGCGCTGGCGCAGACGGTGCTGCGCATCGGCACCATCCTCGGCGAGCGCGTCGACAACCAGATCACGGCGCTGTTCGAGAAGAAGCGGCTGATCGCCATCCGCGGCAGCGACAGCCCCTTCGTGTTCGTGTGGGACGAGGACGTGACCGGCGCCATCGCCCATGCGCTCGGCGGCGCGCCGCCCGGCTGCTACAACCTCGCGGGCGACGGCGCGCTCACCATCCACGAGATCGCCGCGCGCCTGGGCAAGCGCGCCATCGCCTGGCCGGCCGGCGTGCTGCAGGCGGCGCTGGCCGCGGGTTCTGCACTGGGCGTGAGCCGCTACGGGCCCGAGCAGCTCGACTTTCTGCGCTACCGGCCGGTGCTGCTGAACACCGCGCTGAAGACCCAGTTCGGCTACGTGCCGCGCAAGACCAGTCGCGAAGCCTTCGAGGCCTTCATCGCGGCGCGGGCGCAGCAGGGGCGGCCGGTCACTTGCGCGTAGCGTCCGCCGCCGGCGGCGGTGCGATCAGGTAGTCGAGCATGCGCCGCGCATTGAGCGGCAGGTCTTGCGACGAGCGCACGCAGGCCATCAGCGTGCGCTCGGCCCACGGGTCGGCCAGCGAGGCGCGCGCGATCTTCATCGAGCGGGCGCAGCGCTCGGCCGCGGTCTGCGGCACGATGCCCACGCCGATGCCGTACTCGACCATGCGGCACACGGCCTCGAAGTTGCGCACACGCACGCGGTAGGCCAGGTGCCTGGCGAGCGCGCGTGCATGCCCGGTGATCAGCTGCTGCAGCGCGCTGTCGGCGGGCAGGCCGACGAACTCGCTGTCGACCACCTCGGCCAGGTGCACGCGGCGCCGGCTCGCCAGCGCGTGGCCGCGCGGCATCACCAGCACGAGGTCGTCGCGGCGGAAAGGGTGACATTCGAGGCCGTCGCTGTCGATGGCGTCGGAGACGATGCCGATGTCGCACAGGCTGCTGCGCAGGGCCTCCACGGTGTCGGGGCTGGCGCGCTCCTCGAGGTCGACCGAGATGCGCGGATGCTCGGCCAGGAAGCGGCTCAGCACCTCGGGCAGGTGCTCGGTGAGCGCCGAGGTGCCGCACATGAAGCGCACGTGGCCCTTGAGGCCCTGGCCGTACTCGCCGAGTTCGCCGCGCAGCCGCTCCAT
Source organism: Variovorax sp. GW821-FHT10C12 (assembly GCF_059415405.1). Lineage (NCBI taxonomy): Bacteria > Pseudomonadati > Pseudomonadota > Betaproteobacteria > Burkholderiales > Comamonadaceae > Variovorax > Variovorax sp. GW821-FHT10C12. Next base: position 2,715,616 of record NZ_JBWKNE010000001.1, on the reverse strand, counting down.
CTGCTGCAGCACGACGCGCGCATGGTGCAGCAGCGTGCGGCCGGCCTCGGTGGGGCGCACGCCTTGCGCGTGGCGGGTGAGCAGGGGCGTGCCGAGCGCGTCTTCCATGCCGCGCACGCGCTGGCTGGCCGAGGCCAGCGTCATGTGCGAGCGGCCGGCGCCGGCCGTGAGGCTGCCGGCTTCGACGACGTGGAGAAAGAGCCGCAGGTCGGTCAGATCGAATCGCATGATGGGCCGCAAGGTAGCACGCCAGCCTCAGCCTGTGCCTGAGGCTGGCTGCGCGAAAGCCGCATTTCCAGCCGGTGAGTCGGTCGGCAGACTCCGCGGCGATGACGATCTCCAATGAAGCGATGGGCCTGTGGGCGGCGGCGGCCGCGGTCTTCCTGCTGGCCGGCCTGATCAAGGGCGTGATCGGCCTGGGGCTGCCAACCGTGGCGATGGCGCTGCTCGCGCTGTGGATGTCGCCCGCACAGGCGGCGGCGCTGCTGATCGTGCCCTCGCTGGTCACCAACGTCTGGCAGACCGGACCGCGTGCCAGCTTCGGCGCAGTGTTCCGCCGCATCGGTCGCATGCAGGCCGGTGTCGTGGTGGGCACGCTCGCGGGGGCGTGGTGGCTGGGCGTACCGGCCGGGGCCTGGGCTTCGCTGGCGCTCGGCGTGGCGCTGGTGATCTATGCGCTGTGGGGGCTGACGGGGCGGCAGCTGCACGTGAGCGACGCCCAGGCGCGCTGGCTGGGGCCCGTGGTGGGCGCCGCGACGGGGCTGGTGACGTCCGTGACCGGCGTGTTCGCGGTGCCAGCCGTGCCGTACCTGCAGGCGCTGGGTTTCCAGCGCGATGGGCTGATCCAGGCGATGGGCATCTCGTTCACCACCTCGACCGTGGTGCTGGCCCTGGGGCTGGCGGCGAACGGAAGCTACCCGGCGGCGGTGCTGGGCGGGTCGCTGGCGATGCTGGTGCCGGCCGTCGGCGGCATGGTGCTGGGCACCTGGCTGCGGCAGCGTCTGCCGGTGGCCGTGTTCCGGCGCTGCTTCCTGATCGGGCTGGCGCTGCTGGGGGCGTACATGGCGCTGCGCGCCGTCATGTCCGCCTGATCCCGTGACAGGTCAGCCGGCGGCCAGCAGGGCCGCGCGCACGCGCTCGATGGTCTGGCGGTAGGGCAGGGCGAAGTCCTCGATGGCCGCATCGGCGTCGAGCCAGCGGAACGAGAACACCAGGCCTTCTTCTTCGGGGCTGCCCGTGGCCATGTGCTCGAAGGTCTCGGGCAGGGCGCGGTGGTCGCGCATCAGGAAGATGTGCCAGCGCTGCGGATGGCGGTGCGTGTTGCCTTCGACGCCGGCTTCGCATTCGCGCTCCAGCGTGCCCAGCGATTCGAGCCGGCCGGCGAACACCAGGCCCGACTCTTCGAGCAGCTCGCGCCGCACGGCCGCCTCGGGCGACTCGCCCGGCTCGATGGTGCCCTTGGGCAGCTGCATGTTGCCGTCTTCGGGGTGACGGAACACCAGCAGCCGGCCCCGCGCATCGACCAGGCAGGCGCAGGCCTTCGGGATTGTTGCGACGGGCGCGGCGCCGAGCGGGCTGCTGCTGCCGTTCTTCATGGCGGTGGCCGCCTCAGGCGCCCGTGAGGGCGGCCTTGACCGCGGCGCTGACCTGGCCCATGTCGGCCTTGCCGGCCAGGCGGGTCTTGACCACGCCCATCACCTTGCCCATGTCGCCGGGGCCGGCCGCGCCGAGCTCGGCCACGATGGCCTTCACCGCGGTGGCGACTTCGTCGGCGCTCATGCGCTGGGGCTGGTACACCTCGAGCACCTTGATCTCGGCGGCTTCCTTGTCGGCCAGGTCGATGCGACCGCCGGTGGTGAACGCGGCGATCGAGTCCTTGCGCTGCTTGACCATCTTGTCGACGATGGCGATGACCATGGCGTCGTCGAGCTCCACGCGCTCGTCGACTTCCTTCTGCTTCATGGCGGCGAGCAGCAGGCGGATGGTGGCCAGGCGCTCCGAATCCTTGGCACGCATCGCCGTCTTCATGTCTTCGGTGATTTGTTCTTTGAGAGTCATTCTTCGCAACCTTTCGGAAAAAACAAAAGCCGCGGCAGGTTTCCCTGGCGCGGCTGGTGCAACGGGGCGCTGGCGAGGACTTTCGTCGGGCCAGCCACCCTGGGCGTTGCTTAGTACAGCTTCTTGGGGAGCTGCATGCTGCGCACGCGCTTGTAGTGGCGCTTGACCGCAGCTGCCTTCTTGCGCTTGCGCTCGGCCGTCGGCTTCTCGTAGAACTCGCGGGCGCGCAGGTCGGTCAGCAGGCCGAGCTTTTCGATGGTGCGCTTGAAGCGGCGCAGGGCGACGTCGAAGGGCTCGTTTTCTTTAACGCGGATGGTGGTCATTGATGAATCGTTGAAATGGATTTGGCCGGGGGAGATCGAGGCCCCAAGCCGGGGTTCCTCAACTGAAAACTTTTTGCGGCCGTTGAGGGAAGGCCAGAGTTAGCCCGCGATTATAGCGCGGTTGCGCACGCATGTGCGCTCGCCCACGCCCATTGGAAGTTGTATCCGCCCAACCAGCCGGTCACATCGACCACTTCCCCGATGAAATACAGGCCCGGCTGCTTCGATTCCATGGTCTGGGACGATAAATCGCGGGTGTCGACGCCGCCCGCCGTCACCTCGGCCTTCTTGTAGCCCTCGGTGCCGCTGGGGGTGATCTGCCAGCGGGCGATGCGCTCGGACAGCGCCGCCAGCGCCTTGTCGGTGGCCTCGTTGACCGGGCGCTGCAGGGCCGGGTCTTCGCCGACCCAGGCGTCGGCCAGGCGCGAGGGCACCAGCGCGGCCAGTTCGTTGGCGATGCGTTTCTTCGAGCGCCGTTTGGCGTCGGACAGCGACTCGGCCACGTCCATGCCGGGCGCGAAGTCGAGCGTCAGCGGGGCGCCGGGCTTCCAGTAGCTCGAAATCTGCAGCACGGCCGGGCCCGACAGGCCGCGGTGCGTGAACAGCAGGTCTTCCAGGAAGGCCATCTTGTCCTTCTTGCCGCCAGTCTCGATACGCACCGGCAGCGCCAGCCCGGCCAGGCTGGCGTAGGGCGCCCAGGCGTCGCCGCCGAAGGTCAGCGGCACCAGCGCCGGGCGGGGCGTGACCAGCCGCAGGCCGAACTGCTCGGCAAGCCGGTAGCCGAAGTCGCTTGCACCAATTTGGGGAATCGACAGGCCGCCGGTGGCCACCACGAGCTTGGGCGTGTCGATCGGGCCGCGCGTGCTACTGATTTGGTAGCGCCCGTCGACAAATGAAATGTCGCCGAGCTTGCACGGCTGCCAGCGCTCGACGTTGCCGGCGGCGCACTCGGCCAGCAGCATGTCGACGATCTGCTGCGAGGAGCCGTCGCAGAACAGCTGGCCCTTGTGCTTCTCGTGGTACGCGATGCCGTGGCGCTGCACCATGTCGATGAACTGCTGCGGCGCGTAGCGCGACAGCGCCGAGCGGCAGAAATTCGGGTTGTCGCCCACGAAATGGCGCTGCGGGGCGCGCACGTCGAGGTCGCGGTTGGTGAAGTTGGCGCGGCCGCCGCCCGAGATGCGGATCTTTTCGCCGACCTTCTCGCTGTGGTCGACCAGCAGCACGCGCAGGCCGCGCTGGCCCGCCAGTGCGGCGCACAAGAGACCGGCGGCGCCGGCACCGACGACAACGACGTCAAAGGAAGAAGAGGAAGGAGAAGAGCTCAAGCGGGTCCGTCCGCCGCCAGCACCGGCGGCGGGTTGTATTTGAGGTGGCCCACGTAGCGCAGCGGCTGCGTGGCGGCAATCGAGGGCACGTCGCCCTCGCGCATGTGGAGCAGGTCGGCCGGGCTCACCCAGCGCGGGTCGGCGTCGGTGATCGGCGCACCGGCCTGGCGGTAGGCCTCCAGCACGAACTGCGAGCAGAAGAACTGGTCGTTGCGGCTGGCGCCGAGCTGCACCATCGCCATGCCGCTGATGCAGTACGCGCTGACGGCCGAAGGAATCAGCGGCAACTCGCACAGCCGGCGGTTCAGCACGAAGGGCGCGTTCAGCAGCACGCCGGCCGTGTTGTAGCGGGTGCCGACCTTGGAATTCGCCCAGTCGCGCATCTTCTCGATGTGGGCCGGTTCGAGGCCCGGCACGCGAAAGGCCACGACCATCTGCTCTTCGTCGACCACCTCGGCCAGCGGCCGCGCGCGCACGCCGGTGCCCACGGCCTCGGCGATCTGCCCGTCGCCCAGGTACAGCACGGCATGGCTCACTGGCGAGAAGGTGCCCAGGCGGATGCCGAAGGAGTTCACGGTGGCGATCGAGGTCAGCAGGATGTCGCCGGGCGCCAGCACGTCGGCGCCGATCAGCTCGCCGCCGTTGCCGGGGGCGATCACCGAGCTTTGCACGCGCAGGCGCAGGCCGGAGGTTTCGGAAGGCATCTCGATGCGCGTGGCGCAGGCCGAGAGCAGGAGCGGCAGCGCCGCGGCGAGCGCCGCAGCGCGAAGAAGGGAAGCCATGGTCATCCCTTCCAGACGAACGGGAACTTCAGCTGCTTGAAGAAGCCGTTGGGCACGTAGTCGCCCAGCACGCCGTACTTCTCGGGCCAGAGCTTGGTGCTCTTCACCGCGGTGCCGAAGAGGTAGTCGAGGAAGGCGTAGTGCGCCGCGTAGTTCTTGTCGAGCGCCTCGATGTCCTGGCTGTGGTGCCAGTGGTGGAAGTTGGGTGTCACGATCAGGTAGCGCAGCGGGCCCAGGCGCACGCTCACGTTGCAGTGGTTGAACACCGCCTGGAAGCCGACCACCACGATGTAGGCGTCGATCACGTCCTTGCTGAAGCCCAGCACGTAGATGGGCGCGAGCACCAGCGTGCGCGTGATCAGCAACTCCAGGATGTGCTGGCGCGAGCCCGCCATCCAGTCCATGCTCTTCACGCTGTGGTGCACGGCGTGCAGGCGCCACAGCACCGGCACCTCGTGGTACGCGCGGTGCGTCCAGTACTGCACGAGGTCGGCCACCAGGATGATCAGCAAAATGCCCGCCCAGAACGGCAGGTTGCTCACCCAGCCGCGGATGCCGTCGTTGGCGGCCCAGCCGAAGAGCTTGTGCACCATGAGGTTGGTCGCCAGCAGCACGAAGCCCACGATCATGTGGTTCACCACGAAGTGATGGAAGTCGGTCTGCCACTCTTCGCGGAACACGGGTTGATCTTTGCGCAGCGCAAAGAGCTTCTCGATGAAGATGAAGATCAGCGACGAGCCCAAGAGGTCGAGGATGAACCAATCGAGCCCGATGTACGGCGTGTGGTCCGCGAAGTCGTGCACCGGCACCTTGTGCCCGCCCAGCAGCGCCGACACCACCACGAGCAGGAACGCGGCCGACGAGAGCCAGCGCGAGCGGTTGAAGATGATGTTGACCAGCGAGAGCCCGCCCGCAATGACCAGCGCCGTCAGCAGGATGACGCGCATCACGTCGACGTTGTAGCTCTTGCGCAGCTCGGGCGTCGTCAGGTACTGCGGGAAGTGGAAGGCCAGCACGCCCAGGAAGCACAGGGCGGCGAGGCTGAAGGCAATGGTGCCCGTGACCAGCCCGCGCCCGCGGCGCAGCTCGCCGTGGCTTTCGGTGAATTCGTTGAGTTTGTCGAGCATCCCTGCCTCTTCCTTCTTGTTCGTTGGGCCGGGCGGATTTTAGGCGGCGCCCGGGCGGCGGCGCTACACTGCGCCTCCTCATGGCCCGCCGCTCCCTCCGTCGCTGCATGACCGCGTTGTTCGTGGTCCTGTCGCTGCTGTTCTCGCAGCTGGCGCTGGCAGGCTATGTCTGCCCCGGCGCCTCGGACAGCCCGGGCTTGATGGCCGAGAGGATGGCGTCGGGCGAGCCCTGCGAAGGCATGGACATGGCCCAGCCGGTGCTGTGCTTCCAGCACGCCGCCGACCTGTCGCTGTCCTTCGAGCCGGTGAAGCTGACCACGCCTTCGCTGCCGGCCATCGTGCAGCTCGTGGTGATGCCGCTGGTGCTGGTGTCGGAAGGCCACGTCCTTCCGCCGCAGGCCGTGCCGGAGCGGCAGCATCCACCGCCCGACCCCGTGTTTCTCGCCACGCGCCGACTGCGCGTCTGACATCTCCGTCGACTGACCGGTGCTGGTGCGGCGCGTCCGCCTGCCAGCGATTCGCTCGTTCGTTTGCGGAGTTTTCATGTTCATTTCCTTTTCGCGCGCGGCCGCATGGGCTGCCGCGCTGCTGCCGTACCTGGCGACGGCGGCCCCCCTGTCCCTGGCGGACGCGCTTCAGCGGGCGACGCAACGCTCCGAAGCCACCCGCGCCGCCCGTGCCGGTGTCGCCAGCGCCACGGCGGCGGCCTCCGCGGCCCCGCAGCTTCCTGACCCCACGCTGCGCATCGGCGTCGACAACCTGCCCGCGACGGGCGCGGACCGTTTCCACACCACGCGCGATGCGATGACGATGAAGCGCATCGGCCTCAGCCAGGAATGGCTGTCCGCCGACAAGCGCGCCGCGCGGCAGGCCGCCGCCGAGGCGTCGGTCGGGCTGGAGGCGGTGCGGGTGCAGGCCGCCGTGGCCGACACCCGCCGGCAGGCCGCGCTCGCGTACGTGGACGCTTTCTACGCCGGCGAGAGCCTGACGCTCGCGCGGCGCATGGAGCACCATGCCCACGAAGAATTGGAGGCCTCGCGCGCCCGCCTGTCGTCGGCTGCGGGGAGCAGCCAGGACGTGCTGGCCCTGGCCGGCGCCAGAGGCATCGCGGAAGACGAGACGGCCGACCTCCTGCAGCAGCTGGAAGCCGCCGGCGTCGCCTTCCAGCGCTGGGTCGGCGTACCGCCCGACGAACTGCAGTCTCCGGGCACCATCGCCGTGCCGTCCGAAGCCGCCTACGTGGCCGCGCACCCCACGGTCGCGGCCCTGCAGCGCGATGTCGACGTGGCCCGGCAGACGGCGGCCGTCACCGCGTCCAACCGCAAGCCGAACTGGACCTGGGAACTCGCCTATGGCCAGCGCACCGGCTACGCCGACATGGTGTCGGTGGGCCTGAGCATTCCCCTGCCCGTGGCGCCTGGCGAACGGCAGGACCGGGACACCGCCGCCAAGCTGGCCCTCATCGAGAAAGCCGAGGCCGACCTGGCCGAAGCCACCCGGGCCGCGACCGCCGAGTACCAGGCGCTGCGCAGCGATGCGCAACGCCTGCAGCAACGCATCGACCGCTACCGCACGGGCGTGGTCGTTCCGGCCGGCCAGAGAACGGCAGCCGCGACCGCGGCCTACCGCTCCAACCAGGGCAGCCTCGTCACGCTGTTCGAGGCGCGCCATGCCGAAGTCGAAGCGCAGCGCAAGCTGCTGACGCTGCAGCGCGACCTGGCCAGAGCCCAGGTCCAACTGGCCTTCCGGCCGCTCACCACCGAGGGGGCTCCATGAACCGCACACGCACGATCGGCGCTTCGCTGCTGGCCGCCCTGTTGCTCGCCGCAGGCGCCTTCTACCTGGGGCGCACGACCGCCCCCTCCACGGAGGCGCCGGCGATCACGCCGTCCACCCCGGACGGCCGCAAGGTCCTCTACTGGCACGACCCCATGGTGCCGGGCCCGCGCTTCGACAAGCCCGGCAAGTCGCCGTTCATGGACATGCAGCTGGTGCCCATGTACGCCGACAGCACCACCGGCACGGGCAACGAAGGCGGCGTGCAGGTGAGCCCCACGGTCCAGCAGAACCTCGGCATCCGGTATGCCGGCGTGCGGCGGGCGGAAGTTTCCGCGTCTTTCGATGCCGTCGGCGCCGTGCAATTCGACGAGCGGCTCAATGTCGTCGTGCAGACGCGCGTGGCGGGCTACATCGAGCACCTGTCGGTCCGCGCGCCGATGGAGCGCGTGCGCAAGGGGCAGGCGCTGGCGACGGTCTTCGCGCCTGAATGGCTGGGCCCGCAGAACGAATGGCTGGCCCTCAAGAAATCAGGCGTTCCCGCCGACCTCGTCGCAGCGGCGCGTGATCGCATGCGGGCCCTGTCCATCCCCGCCGAACTCATCCGCCGCAGCGAGGAGACCGGCACGGCGCAGGCGCGCTACGTGCTCACCGCGCCGTCCGACGGTGTGGTGGCCGAGCTGGGCGTGCGCGAAGGCGTCGCGGTCACGCCCGGCATGACGCTGTTCCGCATCGCTGGCCTGGAGAAGGTCTGGGCGGTGGCCGAGATTCCGGAAGCGCAGGCCGTGCGGCTCGCGCGCGGCCAGAAGGTCCGGGCGGTTCTCCAGGCCGATGCGGCTCAGTCGTTCGACGGCACGCTCGACGAGATCCTGCCCGAGGTCAACGCCGCCACCCGCACCCTGAAGGCCCGCTTCGAGGTCGACAACCGGCGCGGCACGCTCACGCCCGGCATGCTGCTGCGCCTGCAGGTGACGGGGCCCGCCAGCACCCGGCTGGTCGTGCCGTCCGAAGCCGTGATCCGCACCGGCAAGCGCGCGGTCGTCATCGTGCGCAAGGCCGACGGCGCGTTCGAGCCGCGCGACGTGTCGACTGGCGCGGACCTCGGCGACGACACCGAGATCGTCTCGGGCCTGATTGAAGGCGAGCAGGTGGTGGCCAGCGGCCAGTTCCTCATCGACTCGGAAGCCCGGCTGCGTTCGGTGCTGGGCAACATGGCATCGCCTGCGGCCACGGCCGCAGCGCCGGCTGCCGCGCTGCACCAGGCCGAAGGCAAGGTCGAAAGCGTGGCGCCCGACGGCCTCACGATCTCGCATGGCCCCGTCGCCACGCTCAAGTGGCCGTCGATGACGATGGGCTTTGCGAAGGCATCGCCCGAGGCGTTCCCGGACATCCAGCCCGGTGACCTGGTCCGCTTCGAGTTCAAGGAGGGCGGCCCCACGGGCTACGAGCTGGTCTCCGTGCAGCGCATGCCACAGGGCACCAAGCGATGATCGCCGCCGTCATCCGCTGGTCGATCGGCAACCGCTTCCTGGTGCTGATCGCGACCCTGTTCCTGGTGGCCGCCGGGTGGTGGTCGGTGGCGCGCACGCCGCTCGACGCGCTGCCCGACCTGTCGGACACGCAGGTCATCATCCGCACGCCGTTCCCCGGCAAGGCGCCCCAGGTGGTCGAAGACCTTGTCACCTACCCGCTGACCACCACCATGCTCAGCGTGCCCGGCGCGAAGACCGTGCGCGGCTACTCGTTCTTCGGCGACTCCTTCGTCTACGTGCTGTTCGACGACAAGACCGACCCCTACTGGGCGCGCTCGCGCGTCGTCGAGTACCTGAACCAGGTGCAGAGCCGGTTGCCCGTGGGGGCGAACGCCTCGCTGGGCCCCGACGCCACGGGCGTGGGCTGGGTCTACGAGTACGCGCTGGTCGACCGCACGGGCACGCGCGACATCGGGCAGCTGCGCGCGCTGAACGACTGGTTCCTCAAGTTCGAACTGAAGACCGTGCCCGACGTGGCCGAGGTCGCCAGCATCGGCGGCATGGTGCGCCAGTACCAGGTGGTGCTCGACCCCGACCGCATGCGCGCGCTGGGCATCACGCAGCAGGTGGTCGTGGCGGCGCTGCAGAAGGCCAACCAGGCTTCGGGCGGCTCGGTCGTGGAACTCGCCGAGGCCGAGTACATGGTGCGTTCGCGCGGCTACCTGCGTTCGCTGGACGACTTCCGCACCATCCCGCTGGCCGTGACGGGCGCCACGCCGGTGCTGCTGCGCGATGTGGCGACCGTGCAGATCGGCCCCGAGATGCGCCGTGGCATCGCGGAGCTCGACGGCGAAGGCGAGGTGGCCGGCGGCGTGATCGTCATGCGCTCGGGCAAGAACGCGCGCTCGACCATCGAGGCCGTCAAGGCCAAGCTCGACGCACTCAAGCCCAGCCTGCCGCCGGGCGTCGAGATCGTGCCGACCTACGACCGCTCGCTGCTGATCGACCGCGCCGTCGACAACCTGCGCGGCAAGCTGATCGAGGAGTTCATCGTGGTGGCGCTGGTCTGCGCGGTCTTCCTGTTCCACCTGCGCTCGGCGCTGGTGGCCGTGGTGGCCTTGCCGATCGGCGTGCTCGCGGCCTTCATCGTGATGCACTGGCAGGGCGTCAACGCCAACATCATGTCGCTGGGCGGCATCGCGATCGCCATCGGGGCGATGGTGGACGGCGCCATCGTGATGGTCGAGAACGTGCACAAGCACATCGAGGCCTTCGAGACGGCGCAGGGTCGGCAGCCGACGGTGGTCGAGCGATGGCGGCTGGTGGCCGACGCGTCGGTGGAGGTCGGGCCGGCGCTGTTCTTCTCGCTGCTGGTGATCACGCTGTCCTTCGTGCCCGTGTTCTCGCTCGAGGCGCAGGAGGGGCGGCTGTTCTCGCCGCTGGCCTTCACCAAGACCTATGCGATGGCGGCGGCAGCGGGCCTGTCGGTGACGCTGATTCCGGTGCTCATGGGCTACCTGGTGCGCGGGCGCATTCCGCACGAAGGCGCCAATCCCGTGAACCGCTTCCTGATGGCCGTGTACCGGCCTGCGCTGGAGCTGGTGCTGCGATTTCCCAAGGGAACGCTCGCCGTCGCCGCGGTGCTGCTGGCGCTGACCGTGGTGCCGCTGATGCGCCTGGGCGGCGAGTTCATGCCGCCGCTGGACGAGGGCGACCTGCTCTACATGCCGTCGGCGCTGCCGGGGCTGTCGGTGTCGAAGGCCGCCGAGCTGCTGCAGCAGACCGACCGCCTGATCAAGACCGTGCCCGAGGTCGCGCGCGTGTTCGGCAAGGCCGGCCGCGCGGACACCGCGACCGACCCCGCGCCGCTCGAGATGTTCGAGACCACGGTCCAGTTCAAGCCGAAGCGCGAGTGGCGCGCCGGCATGACGCCCGACCGGCTGATCGAGGAGCTGGACCGTGCCGTCAAGGTGCCGGGCCTGACCAACGTGTGGGTGCCGCCCATCCGCAACCGCATCGACATGCTGGCCACGGGCATCAAGAGCCCGGTCGGCATCAAGGTGGCGGGCGCGGACCTGGCCACGATCGATGCGCTCACCACGCAGATCGAGGCGGCGGTGAAGGGCGTGCCCGGCGTGTCGTCGGCGCTGGCGGAGCGGCTCACCGGCGGGCGTTATATCGACGTCGATGTCGACCGGCTCGCTGCCGCGCGCTACGGCCTCTCGGCGGCCGATGTGCAGGCCGTCGTGTCCACGGCCATCGGCGGCGAGAACGTGGGCGAAGTCATCCAGGGCCGCGAGCGCTACCCGATCAACGTGCGCTACCCGCGCGAGATCCGCGATTCGCTGGAGCGGCTGCGGCAGCTGCCCTTCGTGACCGACAAGGGCGCGCAGCTATTGCTGGGTGACGTCGCGCGCATCACCATCGAAGACGGCCCGCCGATGCTGCGCAGCGAGAACGCGCGGCTCTCGGGCTGGGTCTACGTCGACGTGCGCGGGCGCGACCTGCGCTCCGCCGTCCACGACATGCAGGCGGCGGTCGACCAGGCCGTGAAGATGCCCGCGGGCTACGCGGTGTCATGGTCCGGCCAGTTCGAGTACCTGGCGCGTGCGACCGAGCGGCTGAAGCTGGTCGTGCCGGCCACGCTGGCGGTCATCTTCGTGCTGCTGTACCTGCTGTTCCGCTCGTTCGCCGATGCGGCCCTCGTGATGGCGGCCGTGCCGTTCTCGCTCGTCGGCGGCTTCTGGCTCATCTGGGCGCTGGGCCATTCGATCTCGGTGGCGACGGCGGTCGGCTTCATCGCGCTGGCCGGCGTGGCGGCCGAGTTCGGCGTGGTGATGCTGGTCTATCTGAAGAACGCGCTGGCACGGCGCCTCGATGCCGGCGAGCCGATGAACGACGAGACGCTCCTGGCCGCGATCCGCGAAGGCGCCGTGCTGCGCGTGCGGCCCAAGGCCATGACCGTGGCCGTCGTGATGGCCGGCCTGCTGCCCATCCTGTGGGGCAGCGGCACCGGCTCGGAGGTGATGACCCGCATTGCCGCGCCCATGGTGGGCGGCATGGTCACCGCGCCGCTGCTGAGCATGCTGGTCGTGCCCGCGGCCTGGTATCTGCTGCGCCGCCGCGCCCCTTTGTCGCCTGCTGTTTCCAACCCCTCATCTCATCAAGGAGCCACTTCATGAACATCCTCCATCCCCTTGCCTTCGCACTGATCGCCGGCCTGGCCGGTGCCGCCCAGGCCCAGGCGCCGAAGAGCGAGCCACCGCCCGCGAAGGCGTCCGCGCCGGGCATGCTGACCGATGCCGTGGTCCAGAAGATCGACCCGGCCCGCGGCCTGATCGTGTTGAAGCACGGCGACATCCCCAACCTGGCGATGCCGCCGATGACGATGGGTTTCGATGTGGCCGAGAAGCAGATGCTTGAACAGGTCAAGCCCGGCGACAAGGTCCGGTTTCATGTCGAGGTGGTGAAGGGCAAGCCGACCGTCACGCACCTCGAAGCGGCGCGCTAGGTGCCGAACCGGCCGGCGTCGCCCGGCTGCAGCGCCGCCGCGGCCAGCCCCTGCAGCACGTCACCCACCACGATCACCGCCGGGCTGGCCAGTCCGGCCTCGGCGATGCGCGCCTGCAGGCCTTGCAGCGTGGTCACGAGGTGACGCTGGTGCGGCAGGCTCGCGTGCTGCACCACGGCCACGGGCGTGTCGCCCGGCAGGCCGTGCAGCAGCTCGCGCTCGATGTGGCCGGCGCCCGAGACGCCCATGTAGATCACCAGTGTCAGGCGGGCGTTGTGCGCCGTGGCGGCCAGCGCGCGCCAGTCGGTCGGGTCTTCGGCCGCGCCGGCGCCGGTCTTGGCGTGGCCGGTGACGAAGACCACGCCCTGCGCGTGATCGCGGTGGGTGAGCGGCACGCCCAGCGAGGTCACGGCGGCCAGGCCGGCGGTGATGCCGTTGACCACCGCGCATTCGATGCCGGCGTCGCGCAGGTGCTCCACCTCTTCGCCGCCGCGCCCGAAGATGAACGGGTCGCCGCCCTTGAGGCGCACCACGGTCTCGCCTTCGCGCACGGCCGTGATCATGAGCCGCTCGATGAACGCCTGCGGCGTGCTCTTGCAGCCGCCGCGCTTGCCCACGTGCACGATGCGCGCGCCGGGCCGGGCGTAGGCCTGGAGCACGGCGTCGTTCACGAGGTCGTCGACCAGCAGCACCGTGGCGGCCTGGATCGCCTTGACGGCCTTGACGGTCAGCAGCTCGGGGTCGCCGGGGCCGGCGCCCACCAGCGTGCAGCGGCCGGTGATGAGGGTGGAAGGGGTGTTCATGCGTGGGAGGCCAGTTCGGTGATGTGCCTGACTTGCGTCGCGATGGCTTCGGGCACGGGAAGCTCGCCGGCCAGCACGCGTCGCGTGTAGGCGGCCGTGGTGGCGACGTCGATTTCTTTCGGCAACCCAGGCACGTCGGCGGCGGTGCCGGCGGCCTGGGCCTGGAGTTCGCTGCGCACGCCGCGCACGAAGCCGTCGATCTGCGCGGTGCGGCGCGGGTCGGAGACCACCTCGCCTTCGAGGCCGCGCGAGAGCAGGGCGGTCATGCCCGTGAGCTCGAAGGTTTCGCCCATCGTGCGGGCGTACTCGGGGTGCGTGTAGCTGGCCACCACCACGCAGGGGCCGGTGGTCGGGCGCATCAGCTTGACCACGCTGTGGCCGGGGTTGCGCAGGCCCACCACGCGGCGCACGTCGAGCAGGCGCTTGAGCGCGGGGTTCAGCAGCTCGGTCGGGGCAAAGCCCACCTGGCCGGCGGCGATCGGGGTGAGCGTGGTCATCGGGGGCATGTCCAGGGCTGAAAGCACGTTCGATGCCAGTACGCGCGAGGTTTCGCTCGCGCTGCCGTGCACCAGCACCGGCAGGCCTTCGCGCGCCAGCAGCAGCGCCAGCAGCGGCGTGAGCACCGGCAGCTTGCGCGCGCCGTTGTAGCTGGGCAGCACGATCAGCGGGCCGCCGCGGGTCGTCACGGGGTTCAGGCGTGCGTGCGTGGCGTCGAGAAAACCGGCCATCTCCTCGGGCGTCTCGCCCTTGATGCGCATGGCCAGGCAGAAGCCGCCGATTTCCAGGTCGGTGACCGTGCCGTCCAGCACCTGGCCGAACAGGTCGCAGGCCTGCTCGCGCGTGAGCGGACGGGCGCCCCGCGCGCCGCGGCCGATTTCCTTGATGTAGTGGCTGATTCCCATGGGTAGGCGGATTGTCCCGCAACGCTTATGCCGGAATGTGAGTCGGCTTATGCCCCCACGGCCAGTGCTTCGGCCGGGGTGGCCCGCACCATGCGCTTGAGCTCCGGCACGCACGACCCGCAGTTGGTGCCGCACTTCAGCGCCCCCTGCAGCGCCGCCAGCCGTTCGTCTGCGCTGCCGGTGCAGCGCAGCAGCTCGGCCTCGATGGCGCGGTCGGTCACGTTGAAGCAGGCGCACACCGGCTTGCCGCGCGACTGCACGGCGACCGGCGCGCGGGCGCCCGGCGACAGCAGCAGGCGGCCGTAGCTTTGCGCGGGCAGTTCCTCGCGCAGCAGGGTGGCGATCCAGGCTTCGGCGCTGGTGTCGCCGCCCAGCAGGAAGGCTTCGAGCCCGGCGCTGCCGTCGGCGCGGCGCACCAGCCGCGCGGCGCGGCGCTGGCCGCGGCGGTGGTCGGCATAGCGCAGGGTGTCGGCGGTCTGCAGGCCCAGAAGGGCTTCGATCTGGCCGACCAGCGCGGCGTCGGGCGCGTCGTGCGCGGCGGCGCGGAACAGGACGCCGCTGCGCTCTTCCTCGCCCGGCGCATTGCCCGCGAACGGCACGCAGGTGGCGAAGGGGAACAGCGCCATCAGCGGCTGCAGCGCGCGCTGCGCCGTGAGGGCGTCGCCGGCGGGCAGCCAGGCCATGGCCAGCAGCGACCACGGCAGCTCGGCCTTGAGGATCTTCACCGGCGTGTGCTTGAGCTCGGGCTGTTTCGAGGTCGGGCAGTAGGCCGGCGTGGTCAGCGCATTGATGCCCGCGAGCCGCACGCCGGTCGACGAGCAGCCGCTCAGGTACTCCTCGCCCCAGTGCATGGCGACGAAGGCCTGGCTCATACCGATCTCGGCGCTGGCGCGTGCCGGCAGCAGGATCGAGCCGCGCTTCGATGTGAGGTGCACCAGGTCGCCCTCGGCGATCTGGCGGCGCGCCATGTCCTGCGCGTTCATCTGCACCACGGGCTCGGCCACGTGGCCGAACAGCTTGCCGACCGTGCCGGTGCGGCTCATGCCGTGCCACTGGTCGCGCAGCCGGCCGGTGTTCAGTGAGAAGGGGTAGCGTGCCTCGCGTGCCTCGGCCACGGGTTTGTAGGGCGTGTCGACAAAGCGCGCGCGACCGTCGGGCGTGGGGAACACCCCGTCTTCGTACAAGCGCACGCGGCCGGTGCGTTCGCCTTCCTTCAGCGGCCATTGCTGCGGACCGGCGCTCTCGAGCATCGCGTAGCTCAGGCCGGTGATGTCGAGGTCGCGCCCGCGCGTGGATTCGCGGTGCTCGTTCCAGACCGACTCGGCGCTCTCGTACGGGAACAGCGTGAAGCTGCGGCCCAGCTGCGCTTCGAGCCGGCGCGCAAAGGCCACGGCGATCGACCAGTCGTTGCGCGCTTCGCCCGGCGCCGGCACGGCGGGGCGCACGCGCGAGATGCGGCGCTCGCTGTTGGTCACGGTGCCTTCCTTCTCGCCCCAGGTAGTGGCGGGCAGCAGCAGGTCGGCGAAGGCGCAGGTGGCGGTGGTGGCGAAGGCTTCCTGCACCACGACGAACTCGGCGCGTTCGAGCGCGCGGCGCACCGTGGCCTGGTCGGGCATCGATTGCGCGGGGTTGGTGCAGGCGATCCACAGCGCGCGGATCTCGCCGTCGGCCGCGGCCTGGAACATCTCCACGGCCGTCTTGCCCGGCTTCTCGGGCACCGAAGGCACGCCCCACAGCGCGGCCACTTCGGCGCGGTGCTCGGGGTTGGCCAGGTCGCGGTGCGCGCTCAGCAGGTTGGCCAGGCCGCCCACCTCGCGCCCGCCCATCGCATTGGGCTGGCCCGTGAGCGAGAACGGACCGGCGCCGGGCTTGCCGATCTGGCCCGTGGCCAGGTGCAGGTTGATCAGAGCGGCGTTCTTCGCCGTGCCGCTGGACGACTGGTTCAGGCCCTGGCAATACAGGCTCAGCGTGGCGGGCGAGGTGGCGAATAGCCGTGCCGCCGCGAGCAGGTCGTCCTTCGGAATGCCGCACACCTGCGCGACCTTGTCGGGCGTGCACTCGCGCACCGTGGCCTTGAGCGCGTCGAAGCCGTTCGTGCGGGCCGCGATGTAGGCGGTGTCGGTCCAGCCTTCCCACAGCATCAGGTGCAGCATGCCGTGGAACAGCATGACGTCGGTGCCGGGCTGGATCGGCAGGAACAGGTCGGCGATCTCGACCGTGTCGGTGCGGCGCGGGTCGGCCACGACGATCTTCAGCGCCGGGTTCGCGGCCTTTGCGTCCTCGATGCGGCGGAACAGGATGGGGTGCGCCCACGCCGTGTTGCTGCCCACGATGAACAGGCACTCGGCGTGCTTCAGGTCGTCGTAGCAGGCCGGCGGCGCATCGGCGCCCAGCGTCTGCTTGTAGCCGGCCACGGCGCTGCTCATGCACAGGCGCGAATTGGTGTCGATGTTGTTGGTGCCGACCAGGCCCTTGGCGAGCTTGTTGAAGACGTAGTAGTCCTCGGTGAGCAGCTGGCCCGACACGTAGAAGCCGACCGCGTCGGGGCCGTGGTCGCGGACCACTTGTGCGAACTTGCCGGCCGCGAGGTCGAGCGCCGCATCCCAGCCGACGACCGCGGGCGCTTCGCCGCGCACCGCACGCTGCATCGGCTGCAGCAGCCGCGTCTGGCGCGTGACGATCGCGCTGGCCGTGAGGTGCAAGGTCGAGCCCTTGGTGCACAGGCGCCCGAAGTTGGCCGGGTGGTCGGGGTCGCCGCGCACGCCGGTGATCTGCGCGCCGTCGGATTCGATGATCACACCGCAGCCCACGCCGCAGTAGGGGCAGGTGGACTTCGTCTCGTTCATGGGCGCGGCCGGTCTCAAGCGGAAACGAGCGCGATGGTGCGCGCCGGGCCGGCCACGGGGCGTGGCAGGTCGATGGCATGCGTTGCCAGTTCGTGCGCATCGAGATGCACCACGCCGTCCGTCACCTGCACCGCGAACTTCGGCGTGCAGCCTTCGTCGGGCGACTTGGCGCAGCCGTCGTCCAGCCCTATGGCCCAGTTGTGTAGCGGGCAGGCCACGCTGGTGCCGAACACGATGCCCTGGCTCAGCGGGCCGCCCTTGTGCGGGCAGCGGTCGAGCAGTGCGAAGACCTGGTCTTCGGCGTTGCGGAACACGGCAACGTCCACACCTTCAGGGCGCGTCACGCGGCGCGCACCGAGCACGGGAATGTCGTCGATGCGGCAGATGGCTTTCCATTCACTCATGGTGGGGCTCTCTAGGATTTGAGGTCGGAATACAGGCCGGTCACGCGGTCCATGATGGCGAGCAGGTTCTCGCTGGTCACGAACACGTCGGACATGTGGGCAGGCGAAGCCACGGCGCCTTCGAGGCGCTGGAGCCCGCGGTTGAAGAACATCCATTGCGCGTCGGCCAGCACCAGCTCCTGACGGATCTGCGCGGTGGCTTCGGGCGCGTTGCGCAGGATGTCCAGCGCGCTCAGGAATTCGGCGCGCGACCGGGCGATCTCTGCTGCGCTGCCGGCCGCATCGATCTGCATCGCGCCGGCCAGGTAGAACTTGGCCATGCGCTGCGACAGCATGCGCTGCCGGCCCGCGATGTTGACCAGCCGGCCCACGGGCTTGCCCGAAGCGGCTTCGTACTGCGCGGTGCCCTGGTTCGCGAGCGCGAGCACGGTGGCGTCGAGCTTCACCACCTTGGCGGCTTCGTCCTTGCCCGGCGTCGCACTGGTGAGCTCGCGCTTGAAGTCGTTCCAGCTGCCGTCGAGCGCGTCGTAGGTGCCGCGGATCGTGGCGTTCGGCGCGAAGGCCTTGAGTTCGCCCAGTTGCTTTTCGAACAGCGCGATCGACTTGTCGAGCACCTGCTGCGCGCTGCGCGGTTCCACCTTCTGCAAGAGCGCCAGGTAGGCCTTGCTCGCGCGCTGCGACAGCATGCGCTGGCGGCCCGCCTTGTTGATGGCGTCGTTGAGGTCGGTCACCTGGGCGCGGGCGCTCACCCCCGTCAGGGAGGTCAGCGTAGCGGCGGCGATGAAGCGTCTTCGTTTCAAGCGTCTTTCTCCACTCTTGCGCTCAGGCAGACAGCGGCTCGAACTGCCGCACGTCCACCGACGCCTGCGCCGACTCGAACCACGGATCGGGTTCGCCGTCGAGCGCGAACTGCAGCCGCTCCCACAGTGCCTTGCGGCCCTCGGCGTCTTCGAGGATCTTCTTCTTCACGTAGTCCAGCCCCACGCGGCCGATGTAGTGCACCGTGCGCTCCAGGTACCAGCCTTCCTCGCGGTACAGCTGCAGGAAGGCGCCGGTGAACTCCATCACTTCCGTGCTGGTCTTCACCTTCACGAGGAACTGAGCCACCTCGGTCTTGATGCCGCCGTTGCCGCCCACGTACAGCTCCCAGCCCGAGTCGACGCCGATCACGCCCACGTCCTTGATGCCGGCCTCGGCGCAGTTGCGCGGGCAGCCCGACACGGCCAGCTTGACCTTGTGCGGCGAGTACATGGCCCACAGCGCGCGCTCCAGGTCCTTGCCCATCTGCGTGCTGTCCTGCGTGCCGAAGCGGCACCACTCGCTGCCCACGCAGGTCTTCACCGTGCGCAGCGACTTGGCATAGGCAAAGCCCGAGGGCATGCCGATGTCCTTCCACACGCCTTCCAGGTCTTCCTTCTTCACGCCCAGCAGGTCGATGCGCTGGCCGCCCGTGACCTTGACGGTCGGGATCTTGTACTTGTCGGCCGCATCGGCAATGCGGCGCAGCTCGTCGGGCGTGGTGTGGCCGCCCCACATGCGCGGAATGACGGAGTAGGTGCCGTCCTTCTGGATGTTGGCGTGGCTGCGCTCGTTGATGAAGCGGCTCTGCGGATCGTCCTTGGCTTCTTTCGGCCAGGTGCTGATGAGGTAGTAGTTGACGGCCGGGCGGCAGGTGGCGCAGCCGTTGGGCGTGCGCCAGCCCATGCCGCGGTACACGTCGGCGTGCGTGAGCCAGTGTTCCTTGCGGATGGCGTCGCGCACGTCCTGGTGGCTCATGTCGGTGCAGCCGCACACGGCCTTCTTCTTCGGCGTGGCCGAGTAGTCGCCGCCGGCCGTGAACATCAAAATCTGCTCGACCAGCCCGGTGCACGAGCCGCAGCTGGCGCTGGCCTTGGTGTGCTTCTTCACCTCGTCGAGCGTGAACAGGCCCTTCTCCTTGATGGCCTTGCAGATGGTGCCCTTGTTCACACCGTTGCAGCCGCACACCTCGGCGTCGTCGGGCATGCTCGCGGCCTTGCTGTGGCCTTCGTGGCCGGTGTCGCCGATGTTCGATTCGCCGAACATCAGCTTGTCGCGGATGTCGTGCACGCTGCGACCGTCGCGCAGCAGCTTGAAGTACCAGCTGCCGTCGACCGTGTCGCCGTACAGGCAGGCGCCGATGAGCTTGTCGTCCTTGAGCACCAGCTTCTTGTAGACGCCGCCGAAGGGGTCGCTCATCACGATTTCTTCGGTGCCTTCGCCGCCCATGAACTCGCCGGCGCTGAACAGGTCGATGCCCGTCACCTTGAGCTTGGTCGACGTGAGCGAGCCCAGGTAGCGGCCGATGCCGAACTGCGCGAGGTGGTTGGCCGCCACCTTGGCCTGCTCGAACAGCGGTGCGACCAGGCCGTAGGCGATGCCGCGGTGCGCCGCGCATTCGCCCACCGAGTAGATGCGCGCATCGGTCACGGTCTGCATGGTGTCGGTGACCACGATGCCGCGGTTGCAGTGCAGACGCATCTTCTCGGCCAGCTCCACATTGGGGCGGATGCCCACGGCCATCACCACGAGGTCGGCCGCGACCTCGGTCCCGTCCTTGAAGCGGATGGCCTTTACGCGGCCGTCGTCACCACCGACCAGGTCCTGCGTCTGCGCGCCCATCAGGAACTTCAGGCCGCGGTCTTCGAGCGACTTCTGCAGCAGCTTGCCCGCCACGTCGTCGAGCTGGCGCTCCATGAGCCAGGGCATGACGTGCACCACCGTCACGGTCATGCCGCGCAGCATCAGGCCGTTGGCCGCTTCCAGGCCCAGCAGGCCGCCGCCGATGACCACCGCGTTCTTGTGCGTGCGCGCGGTCTCGATCATGTAGTCGGTGTCGGCGATGTCGCGGTAGGCGATCACGCCCTTCAGGTCCTTGCCGGGCACGGGCAGCATGAAGGGGTTGGAGCCGGTGCACATCAGCAGGCGGTCGTAGGCGGCCTCGGTGCCATCTTCCGCGCGCACGATGCGCTTGACGCGGTCGACCTCTACCACCTTCTTGCCGGCGTGCAGCGTGATGTGGTTGTCGGAGTACCACTCCCAGCTGTTGAGCACGATCTCGTCCACCGTCTGCTCGCCCGCGAGCACCGGCGACAGCAGGATGCGGTTGTAGTTGGGGTGCGGCTCGGCGCCGAAGACGGTGATGTCGTACAGGTCGGGTGCGATCTTCAGCAGCTCTTCGAGCGTGCGCACGCCGGCCATGCCGTTGCCGACCATCACGAGTTTCATTTTCTTCATGGGGCTGGACCTTTCAGGGAAATCAAGCGAACGACAGCCCGTGGCGCGCGGTCAGAATCGCGCCATGAGCTTTGAAGTGGACATCGGCTACAGCAGCCAGCGCGGGCCGCGCGACGCGAACGAAGACTTCGCCGGCACGGTGCATGCACCGGCCGGCGACGAGGCGCGCGGGCTCATCGCGGCCATTGCCGACGGGGTCTCGAGTGGCGGACGCGGCCGCGAGGCGGCGCAGACCACGGTGATGGGTCTGCTGGCCGACTACTTCGCCACGCCCGCGACCTGGGAGCCGACCGCCGCGCTCGACCGCCTGATCGGCGCGCAGAACGGCTGGCTGGCCGACCACAACCGCCGGCGCCAGGGAAAACAGGAGGGCGCCGGCACGGCGCTCACCACGCTCACCGCGCTGGTGCTGCACGGCCAGAGCTACACGCTGGCCCACGTGGGCGACACGCGCGCCTGGCGCGTGCGCGCCGACGGCGAGCCCGCGCAGCTGCTCACGCAGGACCACGCCTTCGACCACCCCGACATGCGCAGCCGGCTCACGCGCGCCATCGGCCTGGACGACCAGGTGCGCGTCGACTACCTGCAGGGCGACGTGCGCGTGGGCGACTGCTTCGTGCTCAGCACCGACGGCGTGCACGGCGTGCTCAAGCCGCAGCAGGTGGCCGCGCTCGCGCTGCAGGGCGACGCCGAGGCCGCGAGCGAGGCGCTGGTGCAGGCGGCGCTGGCCGCCGGCACGCGCGACAACGCGACCGCGCTGGTGATCCGCGTGGTGGGGCTCGATGCGCGCCAGCTTGACGACGAACTCGGCGACGGCCGCCGCCTGGCGCCGCCCCCGTGGCTCAAGGTGGGCGACGTGCTCGACGGCTACGTCGTCACCGGCCTGGTGGCCGACACCGGCGTGCACCTGCTGTACCAGGCGCGCCATCCCGTCACGCGCGAGCTGGTCGCGCTCAAGACCTTGCATCCCTCGCGCGCCGGCGACCCGCAGGAGCGCGCGATGCTGGCGCACGAAGCCTGGCTGGGGCAGCGCGTGGGGCAGGGCGGCGGCTTCGTGCGCGTGCACGAGCGCGCGCCCGACGCCAGCGCGCTGTACATCGTGTTCGACTGGCACGGCGGGCGCACGCTCGAGCAGATGCGCAAGGACGGCACGCGCGGCAGCGTGGCCGAGGTGGTCGCTGCGGCCATCGAGGTGAGCCGCGCACTCGGGCGGCTGCACCGCCACGGCGTGGTCCACCGCGACATCAAGCCCGGCAACCTGCACCGGGGCGACGACGGGCGCTGGCGCATCCTCGACCTGGGCGTGGCGATCTCGGGCCGCGAAGGCGCGGCGCAGCGCGAGCTGCATGCGGGCACGCCGAGCTACATCAACCCCGAGCAGTGGGAAGAGGGCGGCGCGGCCGATGCGGGCAGCGACCTGTTCGCGCTCGGCGCCACGCTCTACCAGTGGCTCGGCGGCCACCTGCCCTACGGCGAGATCGAGCCTTACCAGGTGGCGCGCTACCGGCGCGACCCGGTCGCGCTCTCGCGCCTGCGGCCCGACGTGCCCGTGTGGCTCGACCACCTCGTGCGCAAGGCCGTGGCCCGCGACCCGCGCGAACGCTTCGAGACCGCCGAGGAGATGCTGCTCGCGCTGGAGCGCGGCGCCTCGCGCCCCGTGAACGCGCCCGCCGCCACGCCGCTGATCCGCCGCGATCCGCTCGCGCTGTACCAGCTCGCGCTCGGCGTGTCCGTTCTCTTCAACGTGCTGCTCATCGTGTGGCTTCTCTTCCTTCCACGTTGAGCGGGGGCGGGCGACATGGCTCATGAACGTGCGGCCTTGCGAACGGGCGAGGGCTTGGCAACCGCAGGGGCAGGCGTGACGCGTGCGCGTCCGCCTTTTTCGGCCCAGGTGCGCGTCCAGCGGATCTGCATCACGCGCATCACGCTCAGCATCGCCAGCGAGAGCGCACCGAAGAACACGAAGCCCCAGGCATAGCTGCCCAGGTACTGCTTCGACAGGCCCATGGCGTTGGGCACCAGGCCGCCGCCGAGGGCGCCGATCTCGCCGATCATCGAGCCGGCCACGGCCGTGCTCGTGGGCCAGCGCAGCGGCACCAGCTGGAACAGCGCGCCGTTGCCCGCGCCCAGCGCGGCGAAGCAGACGATCAGCAGCAGCGTGGTGAGCACGAGCGAGCCCGACGAGAAGCCCACCAGCACGAGGCCCACGGCCACCACCAGCAGCACCACCGTGAGCGTGTTGACGCCGCCCCAGCGGTCGGACAGCCAGCCGCCCACGATGCGCACCGCCGCGCCCATGAAGGCCGCGAGCATCGTGAGCTGGCCGGCCTGCACCTTGCTCACGCCGAACTGGTCGTAGTAGTACGAGGGCAGGAAGGTCGTGAGGCCGATGAAGCCGCCGAAGGTCACGCCGTAGATCAGGCTGAACACCCAGCCGTCTTTCTCGAACAGGCAGGCGATGTGGGCGCGGAAGCTGCCGTGCGGGTCCACGTCCGGCGGCTCCTTGGCGAAGACCACCATCACGACCATCGGAATCAGGATCGCGACCGCGGCTACGCCGTACACCGCCTGCCAGCCCAGCCACAGTGCCAGCGGCGGCGCCACCAGCACCGACACGGCCGTGCCCACGTTGCCCGCACCCACCAGGCCCATGGCCAGGCCCTTGTGCTGCGGCGGGAACCAGCCCGAGCCCAGCGACAGCGCCACGCCGAAGCTCGCACCCGCGATGCCCAGCAGCACGCCCATGGCGAGCAGGTCGTTGAAGCTCTTCACGAAGAAAAAGCCGAACAGCATCGCCACGGCGATGAGGCCCATCTCGACCAGCGTGGCCTTCTTGCGGCCGATGTACTGCGACAGCAGGCCCAGCGGAAAGCGCATGAGCGCGCCCGCGATGATCGGCACCGACAGCATCAGGCCCTTCTGCGCGGGCGAGAGGTTGAAGGTCTCGCCGATGAAGGGCGCCATGGCACCGTTGAGCACCCAGATGCAGCAGGAGAACGAGAAGTACAGGAAGGCCGCGAACAGGGTCGGACTGTGGCCTGACTGCAAGAAATTCCTGAAACCGGACATGGTGTTCAAAGGTGCAAAAAGCCGCGGCCCGGCCTGGGGCAGGCCGTGTCGACGGACGGGGTTGGGGTCGGGGTGCCGGCAGCGGACGCTGTCGGCGTGGGGGTGTGCCCGGCCTGAGCGTGGCCGGGCGGGTTGCAGGAGCCTGCAGCCTCATCACCAAAGCGGTGCTTCGTTACACCGCACCCCATCCAATGCAAGAGGCGTGCCTGCGAATGCAGGCTGGCGTGGCCTATGCTTCCCGGGCCTTGCCACACCTTGCCGCCATGTCCCTTCTCGTCGTCCTTTCCCCTGAAGCCGCTGAAGGTGAGCCTTTGCCGGCGTCGCTGCAGCAGTCGATCGATGCCGCGGGCGTCGCGGTGCTCGGGCGCGCGGGCTGCCACACGCTGGTGCAGCGCACGCAGGCGCTTGCACCGTCGATGGTCCTGGTGCATCTGGGCGAAGCGGCGCCGCAGCTCGACGCGTTGCTCGAAGCGCTGGCCCCCTGGGGCGGCGCACCGCCGTGTGCGCTGGGCGTGATGAGCGCGCCGCTGGACGGCGCGCAGCACGCGGCACTCGTGGCTGCGGGCGTGCACGGGTGGGTACCCACCGAGAGCGCCGATGCGCTCGCCGCACTGACCGCGCAGGCGCAGGCCCGCTGGACCCGCGAGGCCGCGTTGCGCACCGAACTCGACGCCCTGCGCACGCGCATGGACGAGCGCAAGTGGGTCGATCGCGCCAAGGGCTTGCTGATGTCCGCGCGCGGCATCGGCGAAGACGAGGCCTTCGGCCTGCTGCGCGGCGCCGCGATGCACGCCAACCTGCGGCTGGGCGAGGTGTCGCGCTCGGTCATCGAGGCCGCGCAGTGGGCCGAGGCGGTCAACCGCGCGGGCCAGCTGCGCATGCTCTCGCAGCGGCTGGTGCGCGTGGCGGCGCAGCTCGCGGCCGGCATCGACGCGCAGCGTGCGCGCGTGCTGCGCACGCAGTCGACCGAACGCGTGCAGCAGACGCTGGATCATCTGACGGCCCTCGAACTGGGACCGGCCGGCGTGCAGGCGCTCGGCGAGGTGCAGGCCGCGTGGCTCGCGCTGGCCGCGCTGCTGGTTGCCAAGCCTGCGTCGCAAGGGCTGGCTGCAATCGATGCGCGCGGCGAGGCCCTGCTGTCGGCGGCCGAGGCGCTGACGGACGCGTTGGAGGCCTCGGGTGCGCGGCGCGCGCTGCGCATCGTCAACATCTGCGGACGGCAGCGCATGCGCGCGCAGCGGCTGGCCAAGGACGCCTTGCTGGCCTCGACGCTCGCGGCGGGCGCCTCGCGCGAACGGCTGCTGCCGACCATGAACGAATTCGAAGCCGCGCTGCTGGAGCTGGAGCGCGCGCCACTCAGTTCGCCCGAGATCCGCGCCGGGCTGGCGAGCGCGCGCGACGAGTGGCTGCGCCTCGTCGGCGGCGTGCAGGCGCTCGAAAGCCCCGAAGGGCGCGCCACGCTGGTGCGTTCCAGCGAGGCGCTCGTGGACACCTTCGAGCGCCTCACGGGGTGGTACGAGCACAGCCTGCAGGTCATCATGTCGTGACGCCCGTGGTGCTGCGCCTGCGGGATCAGGCCGCGGCCTTCTCCACATGCGCCTGGCGCGTGTAGAGAAAATCGATGACCGCCTTGCGCGCATGCACATAGGCCGGGTCTTCGGCCAGCGCCACGCGGTTGCGCGGGCGCGCGATGTCCACCGCCAGCACATCGCCGATGGTGGCGGCCGGGCCGTTGGTGAGCATCACGATGCGGTCGCTGAGCAGCACGGCCTCGTCGACGTCGTGCGTGACCATGACGACGGTGCTGCGCGTCTTCTGCACGATGGCGAGCAGCTCGTCCTGCAGCTTGGCGCGGGTGAGGGCGTCGAGCGCGCCGAAGGGCTCGTCCATCAGCAGCACCTTGGGTTCCATCGACAGCGCACGCGCGATGCCCACGCGCTGCTTCATGCCGCCCGAGATTTCGCCGGGGCGCTTTTGCGCCGCGGGCGTGAGACCCACCAGCGCGAGCGCCGCGTCGGTGCGTTCGCGCAGCTGCGCCTTGTTCTCGGTGGCCGCGAACACGCGTTCGACCGCGAGGTACACGTTCTCGAAGCAGGTCAGCCAGGGCAGCAGCGAGTGGTTCTGGAACACCACGGCGCGCTCGGGCCCCGGGCCCTTGATCTCCTTGTTGGCGCACAGCAGCACGCCCTGCGTGGGCGTGGTCAGCCCGGCGATGAGGTTCAGCAGCGTCGACTTGCCGCAGCCCGAGTGGCCGATGAGCGTGACGAACTCGCCCTTGGCCACGTTCAGGTTCACGTCGCGCAGCGCGACGAAACGGCCCTTGGGCGTCTTGAACGCCTGTTCGACGCCATGGATCTCGATGTACTTCGAATCGTCGTTCATGATTTCACCTCTTCGAACGTGAATGCGGTGGCGAGCTTGATGAGCGCGAACTCCAGCACCAGGCCCACGATGCCGATCACGAAGATCGCGATGATGATGTTGGCGACGTTGAGGTTGTTCCACTCGTCCCACACCCAGAAGCCGATGCCCACACCGCCCGTGAGCATCTCGGCCGCGACGATCACCAGCCACGCGGTGCCCACGGCCAGGCGCACGCCCGTGAGCATGTAGGGCAGCACGGCGGGAAAGAGGATCTTGGTGAGGATCTTCCATTCGCTGAGGTTGAGCACCTTGGCCACGTTCATGTAGTCGCTGGGCACGCGCTGCACGCCCACGGCGGTGTTGATGACCATCGGCCAGATCGAGCAGATGAAGATGGTCCAGATGGCGGCCGGGTTGGCGCCCTTGAACACCAGGAGGCCGATGGGCAGCCACGCGAGCGGCGACACCGGGCGCAGCAGGCTGATGAGCGGGTTGAACATGCGCGAGAGGAACTCGAAGCGCCCGATGGCGAAGCCGGCCGGAATGCCGACCGCTGCCGCCAGGCCGAAGCCCAGCGCCACGCGCTGCAGCGACGACAGCACGTTCCAGCCCACGCCCTGGTCGTTCGGCCCCTTGCTGTAGAACGGATCGCTGAACACCGTGAGCGCCTGCTGCCAGGTGGCCAGCGGCGAGGGGAAGCCGGTGGTGCTCTTCATGGCGACGATTTCCCACACCAGCACCAGCAGGCCGAAGCCCAGGAACGGCGGGAGCACGCGCATCCAGAAGGCGCGCAGGTCGATCGGCGTGCGGGGCCTTTTCTCCCTCTCCCCTCTGGGGAGAGGGCTGGGGTGAGGGGCAGCCTCAACGCGGGGCACACCCTCACCCCGACCCTCTCCCGCACGCGGGAGAGGGAGAGAGACATCCATCGGCGAATGAAAGACAGCGCTGACCATGGTGCGTTTCTCCTCAGACATGGAGCTTGAAAGACTCGGCGTACTTCTTCGGGTCCTTGCCGTCCCACACGGAGCCGTCGAAGAGCTTGCTGGTGCGCAGCACGTCCTTGGGCACGGGCGTCTGCGTGGCGGCGGCGGCCTGCTTGTAGATGTCGATGCGGTTGATCTCGGTGGCCACCTTCAGGTAATCGGGGTGCTCCTTCAGCAGGCCCCAGCGCTTGTGCTGCGTGAGGAACCACATGCCGTCCGACAGGTACGGGAAGTTCACGGCGCCGCCGTTGTAGAACTTCATGTGGTTCGGGTCGTCCCAGCTCTTGCCCAGGCCGTTGGTGTAGCGGCCCAGGATGCGCTGGTTGATGGCGTCCACGCTGGTGTTGACGTAGCTCTTGTCGGCGATGGTTTCGGCCATCTTGTTCTTGTTCTGCAGGCCGGTGTCGATCCACTTGCCGGCCTCGAGGATCGCGGCCGTGACGGCGCGCGCGGTGTTCGGGTACTTCTTCGTGAACTCCGCGGTGCAGCCCAGCACCTTCTCGGGGTGATCCTTCCAGATGTCCTGCGTCGTGATGCCGGTGAAGCCGATGCCGTCCATGATCGCGCGCTGGCCCCAGGGCTCGCCCACGCAGTAGCCGTCCATGTTGCCCACGCGCATGTTGGCCACCATCTGCGGGGGCGGCACGGTGATGTTCTTCACGTCCTTGAACGGGTCGATGCCGGCCGAGGCGAGCCAGTAGTAGAGCCACATGGCGTGGGTGCCGGTGGGGAAGGTGTGGGCGAAGGTGTATTCGCCCTTTTCCTTGGCGATGAGCTTGGCGAGCGAGGCCGCATCGACCGCGCCCTTGTCGGCCAGCTTCTTGGACAGCGTGATGGCCTGGCCGTTGTTGTTCAGGGTCATGAGCACGGCCATGTCCTTCTTCGGGCCGCTCACGCCCAGGTGCATGCCGTAGACCAGGCCGTAGAGCACGTGCGCCATGTCGAGGTCGCCGTTCACGAGCTTGTCGCGCACGCCGGCCCAGCTGGCTTCCTTGCTGGGCACGATCTTCACGCCGTACTTCTTGTCGATGCCCAGCACCGAGGCCATCACCACGCTGGCGCAGTCGGTCAGCGGGATGAAGCCGATCTTCACTTCTTCTTTCTCGGGCTTGTCCGAGCCCTGGGCCCAGACGGCGGCGCGCAGCGCGGGGTCGATGCCTACGGCGCCGAGGGCGGCGGCCTGCAGCACGCGGCGCCGGCTCAGTTTGGTTTTCAGCAGCAGATCGGACATGGACGGGGCTCCAGAAGTGAAAGACAAAAACGAAAAGGCGTCCGCACCGCGCAGGGGCTGCTCGTGAACGAGCCCTTGCGGGATGGGGACGCCTTTGTCCGGTTCGGTGGGCCGCACCCGCCGTTGGGTGCAACCTGCCTTTGAGACCTTGCGGTCCCGTGCCAAGGACTACGCAAGCGACGTGCCAGCTCGAACCTGCCGTTGGGAGCTATGGAAAAGATAGCTGGCAGGGCGCGCCGGTGCAGGAGAAAGTTCCTGCTGGCTCGCTAACCCGGGCGACGCACAGTTGTTGTGCGCTGCACCAATCCAAGCGGCCCCGGGTCAGCGCCGCGGTGCAGCTTCGAGCGGCAGGTAGTCGGCCATGGCCAGCATCGACTCGGCCACGTCGACGAGGCGGCGCTTCTGGTTCATGGCGGTCTGGCGCAGCATCTTGTGCGCCTCGGCCTCGCTCAGGCGTCGGTGCGCCATCAGCAGGCCCTTGGCGCGCTCGACGATCTTGCGTTCGTTGAGCGAGGCACGCACGGTGTCGAGCTCGTCGCTCATGGCCTGCAGGCGCTGCGACTGCTCCTGGACCATGTCGAGCACCGAGCGTTCGAGGTGGCGCCCCAGCTGCGCCGGCGTGGCGTCCTGCGCCTGCTGGGCATCGTCGAAGAAGAGCGCGCCGCCGGCCTGCGGCGCCAGCGTGCCGAGCAGCTGCCGGTAGGCCGCCAGCTCGCTGCGCGCCTGGGCGGTCTTGTGGTCGCACAGCGCGCGCAGGTCGGCCGAGAGGCGGTTCTCGACCGTCTGCATGGCGTCGATGCGCCGCGTGCAGCAGTCGAACCAGGCCTGGCTCAGCAGCGCGTCGGCCGGCACCGAGGTGGCGCCCTTGCGGCGCAGGCGCTCGAGCTCGGCCAGCACGGCGTCGGACTGGCTGTCGTGCCACAGCGTGCGCACCGCGTCGCCCGAGAAATCGATGAACACCTGGAAGCAGCGCTCCTGCGACTCGATGAGATGGCGCCACTGCTGGCGCTGCGCGTCGTCGCCCCGGCCCAGCGCGAGCGCGGCGGCGCCGAAGGCGCGCTCCTGGCCGGCGAACTCCTTGCCCTGCATGAAGTTGAACATCGCCACCAGCAGGCGCGAGATCTCGGGGTCGGTGGCGCCGTCGGCCGCCTCGAACACCACCGCCAGCAGGCCGGCCACGAGCTTGGCGAAGGCGGCCACGGCCTGCGCCGGCTGGAGTTCGAGCGCGTCGATGCGCCGGCGCAGCGCGGGCAGGGCGTCCAGGCCGGGCAGCACCCAGGCGATGCGGCTGAACAGGCGCGCGCCGTGGCCGGCGCCCACCGCACGGTGGTGCTCGGCCTCGAGCCGGTCGAAGCCGGCGCGCACCTGCTGCTCGAGCGCCAGGCATTCGGCGATCTGCGGGCCGCGCTGGTCGGCAAAGCGCCCGCCGTGCGAGGCCAGGAACACGTTCGACATGCCGCGCTCGCGCTGCAGCGCATGCACGAGCCGGCCGATGGCGCCGACCAGCTCGCTGGTGCGCGCGAGCTGGTCCAGCGCGTCGATCTCGCATCGGCGCGCGGCGATCAGGAAGCTCAGGCCGGATGTCATTCGTGGGGGCGCAGAAGGGGCGCCTTCCGCTCGTGCAACTTCCGTGCCTCGCTTGCCCCTTCGCGGGCGCCGCCGGCGGGCGGCCCCTACACTCGGCGCCATGCTCTTGTTGGGAATCGAATCATCCTGCGACGAGACCGGCGTGGCGCTGGTCGAGTCGCACGGCGACGCGCTGCCGCTGCTGCGTTCGCACGCGCTGCACAGCCAGATCGCCATGCACCAGGCCTACGGCGGCGTGGTGCCCGAGCTGGCCAGCCGCGACCACATCCGCCGCGTGCTGCCGCTCACCGAAGCCGTCATGGCCGAGGCCGGGCGCTCGCTGGCCGAGATCGACGTGGTGGCCTACACGCGCGGGCCCGGCCTGGCCGGCGCGCTGCTCGTGGGCGCCGGCGTGGCCTGCGCGCTCGGCGTGGCGCTGGGCAAGCCGGTGCTGGGGGTGCATCACCTCGAGGGGCACCTGCTGTCGCCGTTCCTGAGCGCCGACCCGCCCGAATTTCCGTTCGTGGCGCTGCTGGTGTCGGGCGGCCACACGCAGCTGATGCGGGTCGACGGCGTGGGCCGCTACGAACTGCTCGGCGAGACCATCGACGACGCAGCCGGCGAGGCCTTCGACAAGAGCGCCAAGCTCATGGGCCTGCCGTACCCCGGCGGCCCCTGGCTCGCGAAGCTGGCCGAAGAGGGCGACGCCGCGGCCTTCAAGCTGCCGCGCCCGCTGCTGCACAGCGGCGATCTCGACTTTTCGTTTGCCGGCCTGAAGACGGCCGTGCTCACGCAGGCCAAGAAGCTCGGCGACCAGCTCGAGGCGCGCAAGGCCGACCTCGCCGCCTCCACGCAGGCGGCGATCGTCGAGGTGCTGCTGAAGAAGTCGCTTGCGGCGCTGGACCAGACCGGCCTGAAGCGGCTGGTGGTGGCGGGCGGCGTGGGGGCCAACAGGAACCTGCGCGAGCAGCTGAACGCGGCGTGTGCGAAGCGCAAGGTGCGCGTGCACTACCCCGAGCTGCACCTGTGCACCGACAACGGCGCCATGATCGCCATGGCGGCCGCGATGCGTCTGCAATCAGGCCTGTCGCAGGCCTCCGAGCGCTACGCCTTCGACGTCAAGCCGCGATGGCCGATGGCATCGCTGATGACGCCCGAGACGCCGCTGCCGGAAACCGCGTAGCCGGCGCGCGTGCGCCGCGGCCCAGTGAAGGCAGCGGCAGCACGTCGAGCACATTGCGCCAGAGCTGGCGCCATTCGGGCCAGTCATGGCCGCCTTCGGTCGTGAACACGCGTCCCGGCGGCAGGGCGTCGGCCAGCAGCTTGTGGTTGCTGGCAAAGCGGTCGGCCAGGCCGAAGCCCAGGTACAGCGGCGGCAGGTCCTGGGAAGGCTTCGGCGCCAGGTACTGCTGGAAGAAGGGCCAGAGTTTGCGGTCGGGCTCCTCGTCGGGCTGCGGCCCGGTGGGTGCCTGCCAGGCGCGCAGGCCACCGGCCTTCTTGATCTCGGCGCCGAGCACGCGGCGCCCGAGGTAGGGCGCCAGCGCCACGATGCCGTCCACCGAGCCCGGCCGCGCCAGTTCGTGGATCAGCGCGCCGAAACCGCCGATGGAAATACCGACCAGCCAGATCGAGGTGTAGCCCTTGGCCCGCTGGGGCTCGATGACGTCGGCGTGCAGCCGCTCGCTCAGGGTCTGGTCGTAGTAGTAGGAGACGTCCGCATCGACTAACAGCGCGTCGGCTGCGAGGTGCCGTTCGCGCACGGCGCTGATGAAACCCTCGCGCTCGAACTCTTCGGGCTTGAGGTAGGCCCCCGGCAGGAAGATCAGGAGCGTGTCGGACCGTTCGTTGTCATTGGCTGACTGCAGGTGCGTTTTCATGGTGCCTTGAGGCACACCCGCTGTCCGCACCGCCCCGGGAACTCGATGCGTTTACGAGATGCCCACGAAGAAGAAAGTACTAAAAAATCGTCACATCATGTGACGTTATCCAGCGCTATTGTGAATACGACGCTTGTTTAAAGTCAAAACAAGCTGTCACTAACATTTTCTTCGTGGGGGCATCGGTCCGACTAGTTGATCTGCAAGTGCGAAACCTGGCTTGCCGGCACCAGCTTGCCGAGCTTCAGGGTCAGCACGCCGTTCTCCAGCTTGGCTTCGCTGGTGGCCAGGTCGATGGCCTGCGGCAGCTCGTAGGCGAGCTTGATCTGGCGCTTGGCTTCGGCCTTGCTTTCGATGCGGACCACGGCGCCTTCGATGGCCACCGACAGGTCTTCACGCGACAGGCCGGGCACGTCCAGCGACAGGGTCCAGCTCTTGTCGTCCTGCTCGACCAGCGGCGAGCGGCGGGCGCCGGCAAAAGCCTCGTTCACGAAGCGCTCGAAAGCGCGGTCATGGGCACGGGGAGCGAAATGCGCGCTGCGATGGGTGGGGGTGAAGAACATGGCGAAAACTCCAGGGTGAATGAACACAATGGGGACATGGAATGTGTGTCCCTTACACTGCGCGGCCTTTCCATCGTGAGTGCCGCTTGACACCTCATCTAGGCGCATCGGCACGCGTTTCAAGACAATGAAAACCCCCTTTATTTGGCGCCGCCAGGCCTTGAAATTCGCAGCGGCGGCGCTATGCGCGACCCCGTTCGCCGGCTTCGCGCAGGCCCCGCAACCCGCCCCGATCCGGCTGGCGCTCATCGAGAGCATGAGCGGCCCCTTCGCCAACACCGGCGAAGCCGTGTTCCGCAACCTGCTGTGGGCCGTGGAGCGTGTGAATGCACGCGGCGGCGTGAAGCTGCCGGGCGGCGCACGGCCCCTGCAGCTGGACCGCTACGACAGCAAGGGCCAGAACGAAGAGGCGCTGTCGGCACTGCGCGCGGCCATGGACGACGGCACCCGCATCGTGCTGCAGGGCAACTCGTCGGTGACGGCCGCGGCGCTGATCGATGCCATCGACAAGAACAACGAGCGCGACCCGTCGCGGCGCGTGATCTTCCTGAACTACTCGGCCGTCGATCCGGTGCTGACCAACGAGCGCTGCAGCTTCTGGCACTTCCGCTTCGACGCCCATGCCGACATGCGCGTGGCCGCGCTGATGGACGTGGTCAAGGACGACGCGGCGCTCAAGCGCGTCTACCTGATCGGCCAGGACTACAGCTTCGGCCAGGCCGTGCTGCGCGAATCGCGCCGCCAGCTCGGCGTGCAGCGCCCCGACGTGGAGATCGTCGGCGACGAGCTGCACCCGATGGGCAAGGTGAAGGACTTCGCACCCTACGCCACCAAGATCCTCGCCAGCGGCGCGCAGGCGGTGGTCACCGGCAACTGGGGCAACGACCTCACGCTGCTCGTGAAGGCCGCGCGCGAGGCCGGCTTCAACGGCAGCTTCTACACCTTCTACGGCAATGCGCTGGGCGCGCCGGCCGCCATCGGCGACGCGGGCATCGGCCGTGTGGTGGCCGTGGCCGACTGGCTGCCGAACGTGCAGACGCCGCAGTCCGAAGCCTTCTACCGCGCCTTCCGCACGCGCTTTCCGCGGCCGGCCGACGACTACGTGCACATGCGCATGCAGCTGCTGGTCGAGTCGCTCGCGCAGGCGCTGGAGCGCGCGGGCAGCACCGAGGCCGTGCCGCTGGCGCGCGCGCTGGAGCAGGCCGACGTGAGCCTGTACGGCCAGCGCGGGCGCATGCGCGCGGCCGACCACCAGTTCCAGCAGCCGCTGGTGGTGGGCGTGATGGACAAGCAGGGCAAGCCCGGCGTGCAGTTCGACGTCGAGGGCTCGGGCTATGGCTTTCGCGTGATCAAGACGATCGCGCCGGAGCGCGCCGAGCAGCCCACCTCTTGCAAGATGAAGCGCCCCTGAGGTGCATGACCCCGACAGCACAGGAACTCCCCGACATGCGTGAAGCCATCCACCACCTCGAAGCCTCGAAGATCCGCGAAGTCGCCAACGCCGGCATGGGCCGCGACGACGTGCTCGCCTTCTGGTTCGGCGAGAGCGATGAGGTCACTCCCGAGGTGATCCGCCAGGCGGCCATCGAGTCGCTGCAGCGCGGCGAAACCTTCTACGCGCACAACCTCGGCCTGCCCGAGCTGCGCGAAGCCATCGCGCGCTACACCAGCCGCCTGCACCCGACGGTCGACGCCTCGCGCATCGCCGTCACGTCGGGCGGCGTGAGCGCGCTGATGCTCGCGGTGCAGGCGCTGGTCGACGCGGGCGACGACGTGGTCGCCGTCACGCCCGTGTGGCCCAACCTCACGGCGCAGCCGGCGATCATGGGCGCGCAGGTGCGCACCGTGTCGCTGGTGCCGGTGAACGGCCAGTGGACGCTCGACCTGCCCGCGCTGCGCGCGGCGGTCACGCCCAAGACGAAGCTGCTGATCGTCAACGCGCCGAACAACCCCACGGGCTGGACGATGACGCGCGACGAGCAGCAGGCCGTGCTCGACCACTGCCGCCAGACCGGCACCTGGATCCTGGCCGACGAGGTGTACGAGCGCCTGTACTTCGAGCCCACGCCGAATGGCTGTGCGCCGAGCTTCCTCGACATCTCGACGCCGGACGACCGCCTCGTCGTCACGCACAGCTTCTCGAAGAGCTTCCTCATGACCGGCTGGCGCCTCGGCTGGCTGGTGCTGCCGCCGGCGATGGTCGACGGCATCGGCAAGCTGATCGAGTTCAACACCTCGTGCGCCAGCGTGTTCACGCAGCGCGCCGCCATCGCGGCGCTGGCGCACACGGCCGACATCACGCCGCGCGTGGTCGCGCACCTGAAGCAATGCCGCGACACGCTGGTGCCGCTGCTGGCGGCCGTGCCGGGCGTGCAGGTGGCGCCGGCCAAGGGCGGCATGTACGCTTTCTTCCGGCTCGAAGGTTTCAGCGATTCGCTCGAGCTCGCCAAGCGCCTCGTTGCCGAAGCCGGCCTGGGGCTCGCGCCGGGCAACGCCTTCGCGCCCGAGGCACAGGGTTGGTTGCGCTGGTGCTTCGCGTCGAAAGACCCGCAGCGGCTGGTGCAGGGCGTCGAGCGCCTGCGCGGCTGGCTGGCGAAGCAGGCGCGCTGAGGCTTTCCGGCATGGCCTCGAGGTCCGCGCCCGTCGATGCCGTGCGCATCCGCGGCTCGGCGCTGCCGGGCCTGCAGGCGATCGCGGCCGAATCGAGCCGCAGCTTTCCGCGCCACATGCACGACGTGTTCGGCATCGGCGTGATGGACCGCGGCGGACAGCGCTCGGCCAGCGGGCGCGGCGCGGTCGAGGCGGTGCGCGGCGACGTCATCACGGTGAATCCGGGCGAGGTGCACGACGGCGTCGCGATGCGCGGCGAAGCGCGGGCTTGGCGCATGCTGCATCTGGCGCCTGCGCTGCTGTCGGACGGTGTGCCGCCGGGGTTCGAACTGACGCGGCCGGTGCTGAGCGATCCGGCGCTGCGGCAGGGCTTCGACCGGCTGTTCGCGGCCGTCGTCGAAGGCGATGAGGCGCTGGCGCTGGAACAGGGCGTGCTGCAACTGCTGCGTGATGCACCCGGCGCGCGGGCTCCCGAATCGCCACGGCGCGTGGCGCCGGCAGCGATGGAACGCGCACGTGCACGCATCGCCGACGACTGCATTCACGCGCCCACGCTCGCCGAACTGGCGCGCGAGGCGGGCCTGAGCCGCTACCAGCTGTTGCGCGGGTTTGCGGCGGCCTTCGGGCTGCCGCCGCATGCCTGGCTGCAGCAGTGCCGGCTGTCGCGCGCCCGCCGGTTGATCGCGCAGGGCAGGGCGCTGGCCGATGTCGCAGCCGGCGCGGGCTTCTCTGATCAGAGTCACATGACGCGGGCCTTTGTGCGCTTCCTGGGCTTCACGCCCGGGGCGTATGCGGCGGCGCGCTAGCTCGATTCCTGCAATTTCGTTCAAGACCGCCGCGCCCCTGGCGGGAGACGCTCGCGCTTTCTGCAAAACGGAAGGCGAAGAAGCATGTCGGAACGAAGCAAGGGAATGTGGCTGTGCGCGCTCGCGATGGTCACGGTCGGCAGCACGGTGGTCGCGAGCAAGCTCATTGCGAGCGGCCTGCCGCCGTTCACGGCGACCGCGCTGCGCTTTGCGCTGGCGCTGCCCGTGTTCGTGGCGCTCATGGGGTTCCTGCGCGCCCGCTGGCCGCGCCCCGACCGCCACGACGCCGTGCTGCTGCTGTGCCAGGCGGCGGCGGGCAGCGTCGGCTACACGGTGCTGCTGATCCTGGGCGTGCGCTGGGCGCCGGCCGCCGACGCGGGCGTGGTGACCGGCACGCTGCCGGCCATGGCCGCGCTGGTCGCGGTTCTGGCGCTGCGCGAGCGGCCGGGGCGCTATCTGGTGGGCGGGATCGTGCTCGCGAGCCTGGGCGTGCTGGCGATCACGCTGCGTCCGGGCGAAGGGGGCGGCGAGCGCACGTCGACCGCGCTGCTCGGCAACCTGCTGGTGCTGGGGGCGGTGGCGCTCGAGTCGCTGTTCATCCTGCTCAACAAGCGGCTGCGCGTGCCGCTGGCGCCGCTCGTGCAATCGACCGCGATGGTCGCGCTGGGGCTGCTGCTGTCTGTGATCCCCGCACTGCTGGAGCGCGCCTGGCTTCAGCCGGTGCCGACCGAGGCGCTGGCCGGGGTGGCCTACTACGCGCTGGTGCCGACGGTGGCGGGCTTCCTGCTCTGGTACGCGGGCGCCGCCCGGCTGCGGGGCGCCGAGGCGGCGTTGTTCACGGCGCTGATGCCGGTGTCGGCGCTGGTCCTGGCCGCGTGGTGGCTGGGGGAGGCCGTGGGGTGGGCCCAGGTCGCCGGCGGTGCCTGCGTGCTGGGTGCCGTGGGGCTGGTTTCGCTCGACGGAAGGCGGCGGGAAGGAGCGGTCAAGCCGGCCGATGTATACTCCCAAAGCTTTGCATGCCGCAAGGCGCACGGTGAGGGCAGTTCCAGTGCTCACCGCAAGTCAAACATCCCGGAACAAGGAAATTCAACATGATCGCAGCCTCCATCAAGGCCGAAGTTGTCAAGGACAACGCCCGTGCAGCCAACGACACCGGCAGCCCCGAAGTGCAAGTCGCACTGCTGACCGCCCGTATCAACGAGCTGACCCCCCACTTCAAGACGCACGCCAAGGACCACCACGGTCGTCGCGGCCTGCTGCGCATGGTCAGCCGCCGTCGCAAGCTCCTCGACTACCTCAAGTCCAAGGACGCCGAGCGTTACACCGCGCTGATCGCCAAGCTGGGTCTGCGCAAGTAATTCGAATCGCATGAAAAAACGCCTGGGTTAGTCCGCTAGCTCAGGCGTTTTTTACTTCGCGATCCACTTTCGGAGTGCCCAACAGAGCGAAGCTGTGTCATTCCAATGAAGTTCGCCCCGAGCTTCGCTGGAATGGCATCGTGTTCTGAGCAGCCTCCGCCCTTTGCGAATCCTGTGTGATTTGCTATCAAAATAGGAGCAATAATGAGCCTCTTCAACAAAATCACCAAGTCCTTCC
Organism: Variovorax sp. GW821-FHT10C12; assembly: GCF_059415405.1. Taxonomy (NCBI): domain Bacteria; kingdom Pseudomonadati; phylum Pseudomonadota; class Betaproteobacteria; order Burkholderiales; family Comamonadaceae; genus Variovorax; species Variovorax sp. GW821-FHT10C12. Next base: position 2,678,364 of record NZ_JBWKNE010000001.1, on the reverse strand, counting down.
AATGGGGCGACAAGACCGTCGTCATGGAAACCGGTGAAATCGCCCGCCAGGCGACCGGCGCCGTGCTGGTCGACATCGACGGCACCGTGATCCTGGCGACCGTGGTCGCTTCCAAGACCGCCAAGCCGGGTCAAGACTTCTTCCCGCTGACCGTCGACTACATCGAGAAGACCTACGCCGCGGGCAAGATCCCCGGCAGCTTCTTCAAGCGCGAAGCCAAGCCCAGCGAGCACGAAACCCTGACCAGCCGCCTGATCGACCGTCCGATCCGCCCGCTGTTCCCCGAGGGTTTCCTGAACGAAGTGCACGTGGTGATCCACACCGTGTCGCTGAACCCTGAAGTCGACGCCGACATCGCCGCCATGATCGGCGTGAGCGCCGCGCTGTCGATCTCCGGCATCCCGTTCAGCGGCCCGATCGGTGCCGCCCGCGTGGGTTACATCAACGGCCAGTACGTGCTGAATCCGGGCCCCACCGCCCGCAAGGATTCGCAGATGGACCTCGTCGTCGCCGGCACGCAAGCCGCCGTGCTGATGGTCGAATCCGAAGCCCAGCAACTCAGCGAAGAAATCATGCTGGGTGGCGTGGTGTTCGGTCACGAGCAGGCCAACATCGCGATCAACGCGATCCACGACCTCGTGCGCGACGCCGGCAAGCCGGAATGGCTCAAGGAAGGCACCTGGGTGCCTGAAGCCAAGGACGAAGACTTCATCGCCAAGATCAACGGCCTGGCCGAAGAAAAGCTGCGCGCCGTCTACCAGATCCGCAGCAAGCAAGCCCGCACGCAAGCCCTGCGCGAAGCCAATGCCAGCGTCTTCACGGCCCTGAAGGCTGAAGGCGCCGAGTTCGACGCCGGCAAGGTCAGCGACCTGCTGTTCGCGATCGAATCGCGCATCGTGCGCGGCCAGATCCTGCAAGGCGAGCCGCGCATCGACGGCCGCGACACGCGCACCGTGCGCCCCATCGAAATCCGCAACTCCGTGCTGCCCCGCACCCACGGCTCGGCGCTGTTCACGCGCGGCGAGACGCAGGGCCTGGTCGTCACCACGCTCGGCACCGAGCGCGACGCACAGCGCATCGACGCGCTGGCCGGCGAGTACGAAGACCGCTTCCTGTTCCACTACAACATGCCTCCCTTTGCCACCGGTGAAGTGGGCCGCATGGGCTCCACCAAGCGCCGCGAAGTGGGCCACGGCCGTCTGGCCAAGCGCGCGCTCGTCGCCGTGCTGCCGACCAAGGAAGAATTCCCGTACACCATCCGCGTGGTGTCGGAAATCACCGAGTCGAACGGCTCCTCGTCGATGGCTTCGGTCTGCGGCGGCTGCCTCTCGATGATGGACGCTGGCGTGCCCATGAAGGCGCACGTGGCCGGTATCGCCATGGGCCTGATCAAGGAAGACAACCGCTTCGCGGTGCTGACCGACATCCTGGGTGACGAAGATCACCTGGGCGACATGGACTTCAAGGTGGCCGGCACGACCAACGGCATCACCGCGCTGCAGATGGACATCAAGATCCAGGGCATCACCAAGGAAATCATGCAGGTCGCACTGGCGCAGGCCAAGGAAGCGCGCATGCACATCCTGGGCAAGATGCAAGAAGCGATGGGCGAAGCCAAGGCCGACGTGTCGCAGTTCGCACCGCGCCTGACCACGCTGAAGATCAACCCCGAGAAGATCCGCGACGTGATCGGCAAGGGCGGCGCGGTCATCCGTGGTCTGCAGGAAGAAACCGGCACGACGATCAACATCGACGAAGACGGCACCATCACCATCGCCTCGACCGATCCGGAAAAGGCCGAATTCGCCAAGAAGCGCATCGAGCAGATCACCGCTGAAGTCGAAATCGGCAAGGTCTACGAAGGCCCGATCACCAAGATCCTGGACTTCGGCGCACTGGTCAACCTGCTGCCCGGCAAGGACGGCCTGCTGCACATCAGCCAGATCGCGCACGAGCGCGTCGAGAAGGTGACCGACTACCTGAGCGAAGGCCAGATCGTGAAGGTCAAGGTTCTCGAGACCGACGAAAAGGGCCGCGTCAAGCTGTCCATGAAGGCCTTGACCGAGCGTCCGGCCGGCATGGAATACAGCGAGCGCCCGCCGCGTGAAGACCGCGGCGATCGCGGTGACCGTGGCGGCGACCGCCGTGAGCGTTCGGACCGTGGCGATCGCGGCGGCGACCGTGGTGGTGATCGTGGCGAGCGCGCACCGCGCTTCAACGACCAGCAGCAACAGCCCCGCGGCGAGCAGCAACAGCAGCCCGCCGGCGAGTCGCAGCAGCAAGCGCCGCGCGAACCGCAGGAGTAAGCAGTGAGGCGCGACGGCCCAGTGCCGTCGCCTCTCGTGGACAGCCACTGATGCCCGCCCCTGTGCGGGCATCCGAGTCTCGGAGACCCCATGAAAGCCATTGAGATCACTTCGTACGGCGCCCCTGAGGTGCTGCGCGTCGCTGCGCGTCCCGACCCGGTGGCGGGCGAGGGCGAGCTGCTGATCCGCGTGGCGGCCAGCGGCGTGAATCGCCCGGACGTGCTGCAGCGGATGGGGCACTACCCCGTGCCGCCCGGCGCCTCCGACCTGCCGGGCCTCGAAGTGGCCGGCGAGATCGTGTCGGGCGACGCCAAGGCGCTGGCCGACGCGGGCTTCAAGGTCGGCGACCGCGTGTGCGCATTGGTCGCCGGTGGCGGCTACGCCGAGCTGTGCGTGGCGCCCGTGGCGCAATGCCTGCCGGTGCCCAAGGGCTGGAGCGACATCGAGGCGGCCTCGCTGCCCGAGACCTTCTTCACCGTCTGGAGCAATGTGTTCGAGCGCGGCCGCCTGCAGAAGGGCGAGACCCTGCTGATCCAGGGCGGCTCGAGCGGCATCGGCGTCACGGCGATCCAGATCGCCAAGGCGCTCGGCGCGACCGTGATCGTCACGGCCGGCAGCGACGACAAGTGCGAAGCCTGCCTGAAGCTCGGTGCCGACCACGCGATCAACTACCGCACGAGCGATTTCGTCGAAGCGGCGAAGCAGCTCACGGGCGGCAAGGGCGTGGACGTGGTGCTCGACATGGTGGCGGGCGACTACGTGGCGCGCGAGGTCGAGTGCCTGGCCGAAGACGGCCGGCTGGTGATCATTGCGGTGCAGGGCGGTGTGAAGAGCGAGATCAACGCGGGCCTCGTGCTGCGTCGTCGGCTCACGATCACCGGCTCGACGCTGCGTCCGCGGCCGGTGGCGTTCAAGGGCGCCATCGCCAAGGCTTTGCGTGAAAAGGTCTGGCCGTTGCTCGAAAGCGGCGCAGTCAAGCCCGTGATCCACAGCACCTATGCGGCAGCAGGTGAGCCCAGCGGCGCGGCCCAGGCGCACACCCTGATGGAATCGAACCAGCACATCGGCAAGATCGTGCTGACTTGGTGAGACGAACAACGCGATGACAACCTTCAAGAAACTGATTGCCGGCAACTGGAAGATGAATGGCGGCCTGGCCGCCAACGAGGCGCTGGTGAAGGCCCTGCAGCAAGGGCTGGCTGCCAGCCCTGCGGCTTGCGGTGTTGCGCTGTGTGCGCCTGCGCCGTACTTTGCCCAACTGCAATCGCTGCTGGCGGGCACGCCGTCGCTGGCCCTCGGTGCGCAGGACATTTCGGCGCACCCGCAAGGTGCGTTCACCGGCGAGCAATCGGCAGCGATGCTGAAGGATTTCGGTGTGCGCTATGCCATCGTGGGTCATTCGGAGCGTCGCCAGTACCACGGCGAGACCGATGATGCCGTGGCGGCCAAGACGGCGGCGGCGCTGGCGAACGGCATCACGCCGATCGTCTGTGTCGGCGAGACGCTGGCACAGCGCGAAGCAGGGCAGACCGAAGAGGTCGTCAAGCGCCAGCTGGCTGCTGTGATCCATCTGAATGGCCACTGCATCAGTGAAATCGTCGTGGCCTACGAGCCGGTCTGGGCCATCGGCACGGGCAAGACGGCTTCGCCGGAACAGGCGCAGGCGGTGCATGCCGTGCTGCGTGCGCAACTGCACCATGCGGCGAGCGAGCACGCCGCGGGCATCAAGATTCTGTACGGCGGCAGCATGAACGCGGCGAATGCCGCCGAACTGCTGGCGCAGGCCGACATCGACGGCGGCCTCATCGGCGGCGCCTCGCTCAAGGCGCTCGACTTTCTGCAGATCATTTCTGCCGCTGCACGCTGATCGCGGCAACGGCAGCCATCACTTAGGAGTAAGAACGAATGAACGTGGTCCTCAATCTTCTGGTCGGCGTGCAAATGCTGGCGGCGCTGGCAATGATCGGCCTGATCCTGATCCAGCACGGCAAGGGTGCCGACATGGGCGCGGCCTTCGGCAGCGGCAGTGCAGGCAGCCTGTTCGGCGCCAGCGGCAGTGCCAACTTCCTCTCGCGCACCACGGCCGTGCTGGCTGCGGTGTTCTTCGCCTGCACGCTGCTGCTGGCCTACTTCAGCCACGCACGTCCTGCGGGCGGTGGCAGCCTGCTGGAACGCGCAGCCGTGGGTGCACCTGCCGTACCGGTTGCTCCTGCGACGACGGGCGCTGCGGGCGAAATCCCTGCTGCAGCAGCACCTGCCAAGGCCGCTTCGGCGCCTGCAGCACCCGTTTCGGGCTCCGGCCAGATTCCGGCCAAGTAATCAGGTTGTTTTCATGCAGCCGTTCGTGAGAAACGGCTTCATTTCAGGGTAAACTCTAAATCTGTTCAGAAAGCCAAATGCCTCAACGGCACCTCATGCCATCTGGACAGTTAAAAACCGCGGTCGTGGTGAAATTGGTAGACACGCTATCTTGAGGGGGTAGTGGCGAAAGCTGTGCGAGTTCGAGTCTCGCCGACCGCACCAAATCTCACCGGCAGAAGATCTCTATCCAGAGGCTCTTCTGTCGGTGGCAAGCGGTGAAAATTTCTCGATGAACCTCGATTCCTACCTTCCCGTCCTTTTGTTCATTTTGGTCGGGGTCGGCGTAGGCGTCGCCCCGCAAGTCATCGGATACATCCTCGGGCCCAATCGGCCCGACGCTGCGAAGAATGCGCCCTACGAGTGCGGCTTCGAGGCCTTCGAGGATGCGCGCATGAAGTTCGACGTGCGCTATTACCTCGTCGCGATTCTCTTCATCCTCTTCGATCTCGAAATTGCCTTTCTCTTTCCGTGGGCCATTGCGCTCAAGGAAATCGGCGCTGTTGGCTTCTGGGCCATGATGATCTTTCTCGCCATCCTCGTCGTGGGCTTTGTCTACGAGTGGAAAAAAGGCGCGCTCGACTGGGAATGACAAGGAAGCAACACGATGGCCATTGAAGGCGTTCTCAAAGAAGGCTTCGTCACCACGACCTACGACTCGGTCGTGAACTGGGCGAAGACCGGATCTCTCTGGCCGATGACGTTCGGCCTCGCATGCTGTGCGGTCGAGATGATGCATGCGGGTGCTGCCCGCTACGACATCGACCGTTTCGGCATGTTGTTCCGCCCCAGCCCGCGACAGTCCGATCTGATGATCGTGGCCGGCACGCTGTGCAACAAGATGGCGCCGGCGCTGCGCAAGGTCTACGACCAGATGCCCGAGCCGCGCTGGGTGCTCTCGATGGGCTCCTGCGCGAATGGCGGCGGTTACTACCACTACAGCTATTCCGTGGTGCGTGGCTGCGACCGCATCGTGCCGGTCGACGTCTATGTGCCGGGTTGCCCGCCCACCGCTGAAGCACTGCTGTACGGCGTGATTCAGCTGCAGCAGAAGATTCGCCGCACCAACACCATTGCCCGCGCCTGAGAGATTGCCGACGATGACTGACTTTGCAATTTCGCCGGAGGTGCTGCGCGCCACGATCGCCGAGGCGCTCGGCGCCAAGGCCAAGAGCGTGACGCTCGCGCTTGAGGAAGTGACCGTCGTGGTCAGTGCTGTCGACTACATCGATGCAGCAACGCTGCTGCGCGATGCGCCCGGCTGCCGCTTCGAGCAGCTGATCGACCTCTGCGGCATGGACTATTCCGACTACCGCGAAGGCGAGTGGCAGGGCGATCGCTACTGCGTCGTCTCGCACCTGCTCTCCGTGAGTCTCAACCAGCGCGTGCGCCTGAAGGTGTTTGCGCCGAATGAAGACCTGCCCGTGGTCGATTCGCTCCAGCCCGTCTGGAGTGCCGCCACCTGGTTCGAGCGCGAAGCCTTCGACCTGTACGGCATCGTGTTCGACGGCCACGACGACCTGCGCCGCATCCTGACCGACTACGGCTTCATCGGCCATCCGTTCCGCAAGGACTTCCCGGTGTCGGGTCACGTCGAAATGCGCTACGACGAAGAGCAGAAGCGCGTGGTCTACCAGCCGGTCTCGATCGAGCCGCGCGAAATCACGCCGCGCGTGATCCGCGAAGACAACTACGGCGGCGGTTTGCACTGACAGATATGGCCGAAATCAAGAACTACACACTCAACTTCGGTCCCCAGCACCCCGCAGCACACGGCGTGCTGCGCCTGGTGCTCGAGCTGGACGGCGAAGTGATCCAGCGTGCCGACCCCCACATCGGCCTGCTGCACCGTGCGACCGAGAAGCTCGCCGAATCGCGCACCTTCATCCAGTCACTGCCCTACATGGACCGCCTCGACTACGTGTCGATGATGTCCAACGAGCACGCCTACTGCCTCGCCATCGAGCGGATGATGGGCCTGGACGTGCCGATCCGCGCGCAGTACATCCGCGTGATGTTCGCCGAGATCACCCGCCTGCTGAACCACCTGCTGTGGCTCGGTGCGCACGGTCTCGACTGCGGCGCGATGAACATGCTCATCTACTGCTTCCGCGAGCGTGAAGACCTGTTCGACATGTACGAAGCCGTGTCCGGCGCGCGCATGCACGCGGCGTACTTCCGTCCGGGCGGCGTCTACCGCGACCTGCCGGATTCGATGCCGCAGTACAAGGTCAGCAAGATCAAGAACGCGAAGGCGATCGAGCGTCTGAACGAGAACCGCCAGGGTTCGCTGCTCGACTTCATCGACGACTTCTGCAAGCGCTTCCCGAAGATGGTCGACGAGTACGAGACGCTGCTCACCGACAACCGCATCTGGAAGCAGCGCACCGTGGGCATCGGCGTGGTCACGCCGGAGCGCGCGCTGAACCTCGGCTTCACCGGTCCGATGCTGCGTGGCTCGGGCGTCGAATGGGACCTGCGCAAGAAGCAGCCCTACGACGTCTACGACCAGATGCTGTTCGACGTGCCCGTGGGCAAGACCGGCGACTGCTACGACCGCTACCTCGTGCGCGTGGAAGAAATGCGCCAGGCCAACAAGATCATCCAGCAGTGCTCGGCATGGCTGCGCGTGAATCCGGGTCCGGTTATCACCGACAACCACAAGGTTGCTGCCCCTGCGCGCGAATCGATGAAGGCGAACATGGAGGAGCTGATCCACCATTTCAAGCTCTTCACCGAAGGCTTCCATGTGCCCGAAGGCGAAGCGTATGCCGCCGTCGAGCACCCCAAGGGCGAATTCGGCATCTATCTCGTGAGCGACGGCGCCAACAAGCCGTACCGCCTGAAGATCCGCGCCCCGGGCTTCCCGCACCTCGCTGCCCTCGACGAAATGTCGCGCGGCCACATGATCGCCGACGCTGTCGCGGTGATCGGCACGATGGACATCGTGTTCGGCGAAATCGACAGGTGAGAAAGAGCGAATGACGACTTCCTCAACCCATCACCATGACGCGGTGCCTTCGGCGCCGTTGAAGGCCGCCATCCTCGAGCGCTTTGCGCGCGAGGTCGCGAAGTACCCCGAAGCCGGAAAACAGTCGGCCGTGATGGCCTGCCTGGCCATCGTCCAGCAGGACGAAGGCTTCGTGAGTGTGCAGCGCGAGCGCGAGATCGCCGCCTACCTCGGCATGGCGCCCATCGCCGTGCACGAAGTGACGACCTTCTACAACATGTACAACCAGCATCCGGTGGGCAAGTTCAAGCTCAACGTGTGCACCAACCTGCCGTGCCAGCTGCGCGACGGCGTCACCGCGCTCGTGCACCTCGAGAAGAAGCTCGGCATCAAGATGGGCGAGACCACGGCCGACGGCCTGTTCACGCTGCAGCAGAGCGAATGCCTCGGCGCCTGCGCCGATTCGCCCGTGATGCTGGTCAACGACCGCACCATGTGCAGCTTCATGAGCAACGACAAGCTCGACCAGCTCATCGACGGTTTGCGCAGTGCCAAGCCAGGGGAGGCTTCGTGATGACGCCCGAACAGGTTCTCTCGCAATTCCAGGCCACCGGTGTCCAGACCTGCTTCCATGACCGCCACATCGGCGCTCAGATCTATGCAGGCCTCGATGGCACCAACTGGCATCTGGCCGACTACGAAGCGCGCGGCGGCTACCAGGCGCTGCGCAAGATCCTCACAGAGGGCCTGACACCCGACCAGGTGATCGCCGAAGTGAAGGCTTCGGGCCTGCGCGGCCGTGGCGGCGCAGGCTTCCCCACCGGCCTGAAGTGGAGCTTCATGCCCCGCCAGTTCCCGGGCCAGAAGTACCTCGTCTGCAATTCGGACGAAGGCGAGCCCGGCACGTGCAAGGACCGCGACATCCTGCAGTTCAATCCGCACATCGTGATCGAAGGCATGGCCATCGCCGCGTATGCGATGGGCATCAGTGTGGGCTACAACTACATCCACGGCGAGATCTTCCAAAGCTACGACCGCTTCGAGGCCGCCCTCGAAGAGGCGCGCGCCGCGGGCTATCTCGGCGACAAGATCATGGGCAGCACGTACAACTTCCAGTTGCACGCGGCCCACGGCTTCGGTGCCTACATCTGCGGCGAAGAAACCGCGCTGCTCGAATCGCTCGAAGGCAAGAAGGGCCAGCCGCGCTTCAAGCCGCCGTTCCCGGCGAGCTTCGGCCTGTACGGCAAGCCGACCACCATCAACAACACCGAGACCTTCGCGGCGGTGCCCTGGATCATCCGCAACGGCGGCCAGGCCTACCTCGAGTGCGGCAAGCCGAACAACGGCGGCACCAAGATCTACTCGGTGAGCGGCGACGTCGAGTTGCCCGGCAACTACGAAGTGCCGATGGGCACGCCGTTCTCCAAGCTGCTCGAACTGGCCGGTGGCGTGCGCAAGGGTCGCACGCTCAAGGCCGTGATTCCCGGCGGCTCGTCGTCGCCGGTGCTGCCGGCCGACATCATGATGGCCTGCACCATGGACTACGACTCCATCGCCAAGGCCGGCTCCATGCTGGGCTCGGGCGCGGTGATCGTCATGGACGACAGCCGTTCGATGGTCGAGTCGCTCAAGCGCCTCTCGTACTTCTACATGCACGAGTCCTGCGGCCAGTGCACCCCCTGCCGCGAAGGCACGGGCTGGCTCTACCGTGTGGTGGACCGCATCCACAACGGCCAGGGCAAGCCCAGCGACATGCAGCTGCTGGACTCCGTGGCCGGCGACATCATGGGCCGCACCATCTGTGCGCTCGGCGATGCGGCAGCCATGCCCGTGCGCGCCATGATCAAGCACTTCCGCCATGAGTTCGAGGCCCTGATTCCGGGCCACGTCCCGACGGCGCCCGTCAAGGCCTGAGTGCGAGAAGAAACACAGACATGATCGAAATCGAACTCGACGGCAAGAAGGTCGAAGTGACCGAAGGCAGCATGGTGATGCATGCGGCCGAAAAGGCGGGCACCTACATTCCGCACTTCTGCTATCACAAGAAACTCAGCATCGCGGCCAACTGCCGCATGTGCCTGGTCGACGTGGAAAAGGCGCCCAAGCCGATGCCGGCCTGCGCCACGCCCGTCACGCAGGGCATGATCGTTCGCACCAAGAGCGACAAGGCCATCAAGGCCCAGCAGTCCGTCATGGAGTTCCTGCTGATCAACCACCCGCTGGATTGCCCCATCTGCGACCAGGGCGGTGAATGCCAGCTGCAGGATCTGGCCGTGGGCTACGGCGGTTCTTCTTCGCGTTACGAAGAAGAAAAGCGCGTCGTGTTCCACAAGGACGTCGGCCCGCTGATCAGTATGGAAGAAATGAGCCGCTGCATCCACTGCACGCGCTGCGTCCGTTTCGGCCAGGAAGTGGCCGGCGTGATGGAGCTGGGCATGTCGCATCGCGGCGAGCACTCCGAAATCGAAACCTTCCTCGGCGACTCGGTCGACTCCGAGCTGTCGGGCAACATGATCGACATCTGCCCGGTCGGCGCGCTCACGAGCAAGCCCTTCCGCTACAGCGCCCGCACCTGGGAACTGTCGCGCCGCAAGTCGGTGAGCCCGCACGACTCCACCGGTGCCAACCTGATCGTCCAGGTCAAGAACAACCGCGTGATGCGCGTGGTGCCGCTCGAGAACGAAGACGTCAACGAATGCTGGATCGCCGACCGCGACCGCTTCTCGTACGAAGCGCTCAACGGCACGGAACGCCTGACCCAGCCCATGCTGAAGCAGGGCGGCCAATGGCAGCAGGTCGACTGGCAGACGGCGCTCGAGTACGTCGCCAACGGCCTCAAGCAGATCAAGACCGACCACGGTGCGCAAAGCATCGGCACGTTGGTCAGCCCGCACAGCACGCTCGAAGAGCTGCAGCTCGCCGCCATGCTCACGCGTGAACTGGGCAGCGACAACATCGACTACCGCCTGCGCAACGCCGAATTCACGGCCTTCGAAGGCGTGCGCTGGCTCGGTACGTCGATCGCCTCGCTCACGCAAGTGCAGCGCGCGCTGGTCGTCGGTTCGAACCTGCGCAAGGAACACCCGCTGTTCGCGCAGCGCATCCGCCAGGCCGTGCGCAAGGGCGCCGCACTGTCGGTGATCACCTCGTCCAGCCTCATGGCCGACCGCGCTGCCTGGGCCATCGACGTGGCACAAGCGTCGATCGTCGAAGCCGACCAGTGGGTCGAGGCGCTGGCGGCCGTGGCTGCTGCCATCGGCCAGACCAACGGCGCTGCCGCACCGCTGGCACCGAAGAACGCGCCCGACGCCGCCGCGCAAGCCATCGCAGCCTCGCTGCTGAGCGGCGAGCGCAAGGCGATCCTGCTCGGCAATGCCGCCGCGCACCACGCACAAGCCAGCAGCCTGCTGGCCCTCGCGAACTGGATCGGCGCACAGACCGGCGCCACCGTCGGCTACCTGACCGAAGCCGGCAACACCGTGGGCGCACAACTCGTGGGTGCCTTCCCGCAGAACGGCGGCCTCGATGCCGGCCGCATGCTCGCCGCCGGCTCTGGCCTCAAGGCCGTGCTGCTGCTGAACACCGAGCCGGTGTTCGACTCGGCCGCCGGTGCTGCCGCCGCCGATGTCATCGGCAATGCGCAGATGGTGGTCACGCTGAGCCCCTTCAAGGCCAACCTCGAATTCAGCGACGTGCTGCTGCCCATCGCCCCGTTCACCGAAACGCCCGGCACCTTCGTCAATGCGGAAGGCCGCGTGCAGGGTTTCCATGCCGTCGTGAAGCCGCAAGGCGAAACGCGTCCGGCCTGGAAGGTGCTGCGCGTGCTGGCGAACCTGCTCGGCCTGCCGGGCTTCGCCTTCGAATCGACCGCCGAGGTGCTCGCCACCGTCGGTGACAAGGGCACCGTGCCGGCGAACGCGCTGAGCAACGCCACCACCGCCAAGGCCGTCGCGGCCAGCGGCGCCGCGGCCGCACCCGTGGTCGCGAGCATCTACCAGCTCGACTCGATCGTGCGTCGCGCACCGTCGCTGCAGCTGACCGCCGATGCGCGCAACGCATCGACCGCACCGGGTGCACCGGCGCGTGCCGAGGAGGCACTGGCATGATCGACGCAATTCATGGCTTCGGCCTGGGGCTGGTCGCCGCAGGCTGGTGGACGTCCGTCGTCTGGCCCGTGATCTGGACGCTGATCAAGATCATCGTCGTCGTGATCCCGCTGATGGGTGCCGTGGCGTACCTCACGCTGTGGGAACGCAAGGCCATCGGTTTCACGCAGATCCGCGTGGGCCCGAACCGCATCGGGCCGCTGGGCCTGCTGCAGCCGATCGCCGACGCGCTCAAGCTGATGACCAAGGAAATCATCCTTCCGACGGTCGCCAACAAGGGCCTGTTCCTGCTCGGCCCCATCATGACCATCATGCCGGCGCTGGCCGCATGGGCCGTGATTCCCTTCGGCCCCGACGTGGCATTGGCCAACATCAACGCCGGCCTGCTGTTCGTGATGGCCATCACCTCGCTCGAGGTGTACGGCGTGATCATCGCCGGCTGGGCCTCGAACTCGAAGTACGCCTTCCTGGGCGCGCTGCGCGCCTCGGCACAGATGGTGAGCTACGAAATCGCGATGGGCTTCTGCTTCGTCGTGGTGCTGATGGTCACGGGCAGCCTGAACATGTCCGACATCGTGACGGTGCAGGGCAAGGGCATGTTCCATGACATGGGCATTGGCTTCCTGTCGTGGAACTGGTTGCCGCTACTGCCGATCTTCGTCGTCTACTTCATCTCGGGTCTCGCCGAAACCAACCGCCACCCATTCGACGTGGTGGAAGGCGAGTCCGAAATCGTGGCCGGTCACATGATCGAGTACTCGGGCATGAGCTTCGCGATGTTCTTCCTGGCCGAGTACGCCAACATGTGGCTCGTCTCGATCCTGACCGTGGTGCTGTTCCTTGGCGGATGGCTGCCGCCGTTCGAGTTCCTGAGCTTCATTCCGGGCTGGATCTGGCTGGGCGCCAAGACCTTCTGCGTGGTCACCATGTTCCTGTGGGTGCGCTCGACGTTCCCGCGCTTCCGTTACGACCAGATCATGCGTCTGGGCTGGAAGATCTTCATTCCCGTCACCCTGGTGTGGCTGGTCGTGGTCGGTGGCTGGATGCAGACGCCGTTCAACATCTGGAAATAAGCAGGAAGCGACGACATCATGACTGCTTCACACACCGCCGGAGGGCTTGGACGCACCTCCAAGCTGGCCTCCGCACCTTTCTCGCTCAAGGACTTCCTGGGCAGCTTCATGCTGTTCGAACTGTTCAAGGGCCTGGCCATCACGGGCAAGTACGCCTTCGCGCGCAAGATCACCGTCCAGTTCCCCGAAGAGAAGACGCCGCTGTCGCCGCGTTTTCGCGGCCTGCACGCACTGCGCCGCTACGAGAACGGCGAAGAGCGCTGCATCGCCTGCAAGCTCTGCGAGGCCGTGTGCCCCGCACTGGCCATCACCATCGAATCCGACGTGCGTGACGACGGCTCGCGCCGCACCACGCGCTACGACATCGACCTGACCAAGTGCATCTTCTGCGGCTTCTGCGAAGAGAGCTGCCCGGTCGACTCGATCGTCGAGACGCACATCTTCGAATACCACGGCGAAAAGCGCGGCGACCTGTACTTCACCAAGGACATGCTGCTGGCCGTGGGCGACCGCTACGAAAAAGAAATCGCGGCGAACAAGGCGGCCGACGCCAAGTACCGCTGAGCCGGCTCCGCTCGAAACCCGTACCAATCGAATTCCAATGGACGTCAAGACCGGTCTGTTCTATCTGTTTGCCGCGGTGCTGCTGTTTGCAGCCTTCCGCGTCATCACCTCCCGCAACCCCGTGTACGCCGCGCTGTACCTGGTGCTGGCTTTCTTCCAGGCCTCGGCCATCTGGCTGCTGCTGCGCGCCGAGTTCCTGGCGATCTCGCTCGTGCTGGTGTACGTCGGTGCCGTGATGGTGCTGTTCCTGTTCGTCGTGATGATGCTGGACATCGACGTCGACGGCCTGCGAGAGGGCTTCTGGAAGCACTTCCCCCTGGCCGCAGGCATCGGTGCGCTCATCGCGCTCGAAATGGCGGCCGTGCTCATGGGCGGCTTCCGCCTGGGCGAAGGCCCGCGCGCCATGGCGACGACCTCGCCCAACAGCTCGAACACGCTCGAGCTGGGCAAGCTGCTGTATTCCGAATACCTCTACCCGCTGGAAATCGCCGCGGTCATCCTGCTGGTGGCCATCATTGCCGCCATTGCACTGACGCTGCGCACCCGCAAGGACAGCAAGTACGTCAACCCGTCGGACCAGGTGCGCGTGAAGGCGCGCGACCGCGTGCGCATCGTGCAGATGCCCGTCACACGTGCGGCCGAGCCGGTGGTTGAGGCCCCGGCAGCGGATGCAGCTGCAAAGGAAAACAAGGCATGACGCTCACGCTCGGACACTTTCTCTCGCTCGGCGCGATGCTCTTCGCGCTGTCGGTGATCGGCATCTTCCTGAATCGCAAGAACCTGATCGTGCTGCTCATGGCCATCGAGCTGATGCTGCTCGCGGTCAACATGAACTTCGTGGCCTTCTCGCACTACCTGGGCGACATGCACGGCCAGATCTTCGTGTTCTTCATCCTGACGGTGGCGGCGGCCGAATCGGCCATCGGCCTCGCGTTGCTGGTCCTGTTGTTCCGCAACAAGTCGAGCATCAACGTCGACGAACTCAACTCGCTCAAGGGTTGACAGCAGTATGAGCGCAACCCTTTCCGCATCCACCTTGCTGGCCGTGCCGATGGCACCCCTGGTCGGCGCCGCACTTGCCGGCCTGTTCGGCACGAAGTTCGGCGGCAACCACATCGGCCGCAAGGTCACGCATTCGCTGACCATCCTGGGCGTGTTCGTCGCCTTCGTGATCTCGGCGATGACGCTGAAGTCGGTCATCGTCGACGGTGCCCGCTTCAACCAGACCATCTACGAATGGATGATGGTTGGCGGCCTGAAGATGGAAGTCGGCTTCCTGGTCGACGGCCTCACGGCCATGATGATGTGCGTCGTGACCTTCGTGTCGCTGATGGTCCACATCTACACCATCGGCTACATGGAAGAGGACGACGGCTACAACCGCTTCTTCTCGTACATCTCGCTGTTCACCTTCTCGATGCTGATGCTCGTCATGAGCAACAACATGCTCCAGCTGTTCTTCGGCTGGGAGGCGGTGGGCCTGGTGTCGTACCTGCTGATCGGCTTCTGGTTCAACAAGCCCACGGCCATCTTCGCGAACATGAAGGCCTTCTTGGTCAACCGCGTGGGTGACTTCGGCTTCATCCTGGGCATCGGCCTGATCGCCGCTTACGCCGGCACGCTGAACTACGGCGAAGCCTTCGCCAAGGCGCACACGCTGGCCGGCATCACCTTCCCGGGCACCGAGTGGATGCTCATCACGGTGATCTGCATCTGCCTGTTCATCGGCGCGATGGGCAAGAGCGCCCAGTTCCCGCTGCACGTGTGGCTGCCCGACTCGATGGAAGGCCCGACCCCCATCTCGGCGCTGATCCACGCGGCGACCATGGTGACGGCCGGCATCTTCATGGTGGCGCGCATGTCGCCGCTGTTCGAGCTGAGCGACACGGCCCTGAGCTTCATCCTCGTGATCGGTGCCATCACCGCGCTGTTCATGGGCTTCCTGGGCATCATCCAGAACGACATCAAGCGCGTGGTCGCGTACTCGACGCTCTCGCAGCTCGGCTACATGACGGTGGCACTCGGCGCCTCGGCCTACTCGGTCGCGGTGTTCCACCT
This sequence comes from Variovorax sp. GW821-FHT10C12, assembly GCF_059415405.1. Lineage (NCBI taxonomy): Bacteria > Pseudomonadati > Pseudomonadota > Betaproteobacteria > Burkholderiales > Comamonadaceae > Variovorax > Variovorax sp. GW821-FHT10C12. The sequence continues at coordinate 2,662,949 of NZ_JBWKNE010000001.1, read as the reverse complement.
GATGACGCACGCCTTCTTCAAGGCGCTGCTGTTCCTCGGCGCGGGCTCGGTGATCATCGGCATGCACCACAACCAGGACATCCGCTGGATGGGTGGCGTGCGCAAGTACATGCCCATCACTTGGATCACCTCGCTGCTGGGTTCGCTCGCACTGATCGGCACGCCGTTCTTCTCGGGCTTCTACTCGAAGGACAGCATCATCGAGGCCGTGCACGAAAGCCACCTGTGGGGCGCGCAGTTCGCCTACTACGCGGTGCTGGCCGGCGTGTTCGTGACGGCGTTCTACTCGTTCCGCATGTACTTCCTGGTCTTCCACGGCAAGGAGCGCTACGACCAGAACCCCGATGCGCACCATGACGACCATGCGCACGATGCCCATGGTCACGACGATCACGGCCATGGCCACGACGCCCACAAGCCGCACGAATCGCCGATGGTGGTCTGGCTGCCGCTGGTGCTGCTGGCGATCCCCTCGGTGGTGATCGGCTTCATGACCATCGACCCGATGCTGTTCGGCAGCTTCTTCAAGGACGCGATCTTCGTCGACGGTGCCAAGCACCACGCGATGGGCGAGCTGAAGGAAGCCTTCCACGGCCCGGTCGCCATGGCGATCCACGGCCTGCAGACCGCACCGTTCTGGCTGGCGCTGGCCGGCGTGGCGCTGTCGTACTACATGTACATGATGAACCCGGCACTGCCGGCCGCCATCAAGCGCGCCTTCAGCCCGATCTACAACCTGCTCGAGAACAAGTACTACCTCGACTGGATCAACGAGAACATCCTGGCCCGCGGTGCCCGCATGCTCGGCACCGGTCTGTGGAAGGGCGGCGACCAAGCCCTGATCGACGGCGCGATCGTCAACGGTTCCTGGAAAGTGGTGGGGCGTGTGGCCGGCGTCGTGCGCTGGCTGCAGTCGGGCTTCATCTATCACTACGCCTTCGCGATGCTGCTCGGCATCTTCATCCTGATGACGTACTTCGTCTGGTTCAAACGTTGAGCCCGAACGCTGGAGAAAAAGAAAAATGGGTTTGTTGAGCCTTGCCATCTGGGTGCCGATCGCATTCGGCGCCGTGCTGCTGGCGTTTGGCCGCGACGAGCACGCCAAGGGCGTGCGCTGGGTCGCGCTCGTCGGTGCCATCGTGAGCTTCCTGGTCACGGTGCCGCTGTTCACGCGCTTCCAGAACGGAACCGCCGCGATGCAGTTCGTCGAGAAGACGAGCTGGATCTCGCGCTTCAACGTCAACTACCACCTGGGCATCGACGGCATGTCGCTGTGGCTGGTGCTGCTGACCTCGTTCATCACGGTCGTGGTCGTGATCTCGGCCTGGGAAGTGATCACCGAGCGCGTGAACCAGTACATGGGCGCGTTCCTGATCCTGTCGGGTTTCATGATCGGCGTGTTCTCGGCGCTCGACGGCATCCTGTTCTACGTGTTCTTCGAAGCCACGCTGATCCCGATGTACCTGATCATCGGCATCTGGGGCGGCCCGAACAAGATCTACGCGGCGTTCAAGTTCTTCCTGTACACGCTGCTCGGCTCGCTGCTGATGCTGGTCGCGCTGATCTTCCTGTACAACAAGTCGGGCGGCAGCTTCGACATCCTGAGCTGGCACAAGCTGCCGCTGGGTTCGACCGCGCAGACCTTCCTGTTCTTCGCCTTCTTCGCGGCCTTCGCCGTCAAGGTGCCGATGTGGCCGGTCCACACCTGGCTGCCCGACGTGCACGTCGAGGCCCCCACGGGCGGCTCGGCCGTGCTGGCCGCGATCATGCTGAAGCTGGGCGCCTACGGTTTCCTGCGCTTCTCGATGCCCATCGCGCCTGACGCTTCGCACGAGTGGGCGTGGCTCATGATCGCGCTGTCGCTCATCGCCGTGATCTACGTGGGCCTGGTGGCGCTGGTGCAGCAGGACATGAAGAAGCTGGTGGCGTACTCGTCGGTCGCCCACATGGGCTTCGTGACGCTGGGCTTCTTCATCTTCAACGAGCTCGGCGTGTCCGGTGGCATCGTGCAGATGATTGCCCACGGCTTCGTGTCGGGCGCCATGTTCCTGGGCATCGGCGTGCTGTACGACCGCGTGCACTCGCGCCAGATCGCCGACTACGGCGGCGTGGTCAACACCATGCCCAAGTTCGCCGCGTTCGCGCTGCTGTTCGCCATGGCCAACTGCGGCCTGCCGGGCACCGCCGGTTTCGTGGGCGAATGGATGGTGATCCTGGGCGCCGTGAAGGCCAACTTCTGGATCGGCCTGGGCGCTGCCACCGCACTGATCTTCGGCGCTGCCTACACCCTGTGGATGTACAAGCGCGTGTACCTGGGCCCGGTCGGCAACGACCACGTCAAGGAACTGAAGGACATCAACGCCCGCGAATTCCTGATGCTCTCGCTGCTGGCAATCGCCGTGCTGTGGATGGGCCTGTACCCGAAGCCTTTCACCGACGCGATGGATGCCTCCGTCGTCGAGCTTCTGCGCCATGTGGCGATTTCGAAGCTGCCCGTCTGATGCCACGCTGAAGAAGAGAACGAGATGATTGACAAACTCAGCTGGGTGACGATCTACCCCGAAATCGTGTTGCTGGTCATGGCCTGCATCATTGCGCTGGTCGACCTGTCGGACACGAGCCCGCGCCGCACCCGCACCTACATCCTGACGCTGCTCACGCTGGCGGCGGTGGCTGTGCTCACGGGCCTGGCCGCTGTCGGCGGCAAGACCTCTTACGGCTTCGGCGGCATGGTGGTGAGTGACTCGATGGGCAACTGGCTCAAGTGCTTCGCTTCGCTCGCCCTGATGGTGACGCTGGTCTACGGCCGTCCCTATGCGGCCGACCGCGAGATGCTGCGCGGCGGCGAGATGTTCACGATCAGCATGCTGGCGCTGCTGGGCATGTTCGTGATGATCGGCGGCAGCAACTTCCTGCTGATCTACCTCGGCCTGGAACTGCTCACCCTGTCGAGCTACGCGCTCGTGGCCCTGCGCCGCGACAACGCGGTGGCCAGCGAAGCCGCCATGAAGTACTTCGTGCTCGGCGCCATGGCCAGCGGCTTCCTGCTGTACGGCCTGTCGATGATGTACGGCGCGACCGGCTCGCTCGACCTGAACGAAGTGTTCAAGGCGATCTCGACCGGCAAGGTGAACCACCAGGTGCTGGTGTTTGGCCTGGTCTTCATCGTGGCGGGCCTGGCCTTCAAGGTCGGTGCTGCACCGTTCCACATGTGGGTGCCCGACGTCTACCAGGGCGCGCCGACGGCGATCACGCTGCTGATCGGTGCCGCGCCCGAGCTGGCTGCCTTCGGCATCATCATTCGCCTTCTGGTCGACGGCCTGCAGCCGCTGGCCATCGACTGGCAGCAGATGCTGGCGGTGCTGGCGATCGCCTCGCTGGTGATCGGCAACCTGGCCGCCATTGCGCAGAGCAACCTCAAGCGCATGCTGGCCTACTCGACCATCGCGCAGATGGGCTTTATGCTGCTGGGCCTGGTGGCGGGTTCCGATCAGCAGGGCACGCAGAACGCACAGGCCGCCTACAGCGCCTCGATGTTCTACGTCATCACCTACGTGCTGACCACGCTGGCGAGCTTCGGCATCATCCTGCTGCTGGCGCGTGAAGGCTTCGAAAGCGAAGAGATCACCGACCTGGCCGGCCTGAACCAGCGCAGCCCGCTGTACGCCGGCGTGATGGCCATCGCGATGTTCTCGCTGGCCGGTCTGCCGCCGCTGGTCGGTTTCTACGCGAAGCTGGCCGTGCTGCAGGCGCTGATCGCCTCGGGCGCCGCCATCTACATCGGCCTGGCGGTGTTCGCCGTGATCACCTCGCTGATCGGTGCGTTCTACTACCTGCGCGTGGTCAAGGTCATGTACTTCGACGCGCCCGTCACGGCGACCACCGTGTCGGCCTCGTTCGACGTGCGCACCGTGCTCACGATCAACGGTGCGCTGATCCTGATTCTTGGCGTGGTGCCCGGCGGTCTGATGACGCTGTGCTACGACGCCATCGCGGCCACGCTGGCCCACTGACGCGGCCCGCACAGGTGTCGCAAACCGCGTCGGTCTGGGTGGTGCTGCTGGTGGCCCTGGTGGCCGCCAACCTGCCGTTCCTGAATGAGCGCCTGTTCGGGGCGGTGCCGCTGTCGACCGCGCACAAGTCGCTTGCCATCCGCTTCGGCGAACTGGTGGTGCTGTACTTCATTGCCGGCGGCATCGGCCTGCTGTTCGAACGCAGGGCAGGGCAGATCTCGGCCCAGGGCTGGGAGTTCTACGCGGTGACGGCTTCGCTGTTCGTCGTGCTGGCCTTCCCGGGGTTCACCTGGCGCTACCTGATGAAGCACAGGCACTGACCGACATGACTTCTCCCGCACCCGATTCGCATCTGAAGGAAGCGCTCGTCAGCAGCGAGGAGCTCTTCAAGGGCAAGTTCCTGCACGCCAAGCGCGACACCATCCGCCTGCCCGATGGCCACAGCGCCACGCGCGAGTACGTGGTGCATCCCGGCGCGGTGGTGGTGATTCCGCTGCTCGACGACGGCCGCGTGGTGCTGGAGCGCCAGTTCCGCTACCCGGTGGACCGGGTGATCGTCGAGTTTCCCGCGGGCAAGCTCGACGCCGGCGAAGATCCGCTGCTGTGCGGCCAGCGCGAACTGCTCGAGGAAACCGGCTACACCGCGCGCGAATGGGCGCATGCGGGCGCCACGCACCTGGCGGTGGCGTACTCGACCGAGATCATCCACATCTACTTCGCACGCGGCCTCTCGCTGGGCGAGCGCCAGCTCGACCACGGCGAGTTTCTCGACGTGTTCACCGCCACGCCGCAGGAGCTCATCGGCTGGTGCCGCGACGGCACCGTGACCGACGCGAAGACGCTCACCTGCGCCCTGTGGCTGCAGAACGTCCTGTCGGGCGCATGGGCACTGGATTGGCAGGCCGCAGCCTCGCAAGGCGGCGCGGGATAATCCGCGCATGAAGGTCCTCGATCTCCGCTGCACGCACGGCCACGGCTTCGAGGGCTGGTTCGCGTCCAACGAGGCGTTCGACAGCCAGCTCGCCAGCGGCTTGGTCGAGTGCCCGGTCTGCGGGGACACCGCGATCGTCAAGCTGCTGAGCGCGCCGCGCCTGAACCTGAGCAACGCCAAGGCGCCGAAAGAAGAGGGACGCGGCGACGCGGCCCACGCGCCGTCGGCGCCCGCATCGCCGTCCACGCAAGTCTCCGCAACCGCGACTTCACCCGAAGCCCGCTGGATGCGCGCCGTGCGCGAAGTGCTGGCCAAGACCGAAGACGTCGGCGACCGCTTCGCCGACGAGGCGCGCAAGATGCACTACGGCGAAACCGCCGAGCGCGGCATCCGCGGCCAGGCCACGCCGGAGCAGACCGAGGCGCTGCTCGATGAAGGCATTCCGGTGATGGCGCTGCCGATTCCGGCGGCGCTGAAAGAAACCCTGCAGTAACTGACCGACCGACCCGATCGGGTCAGGCCGTGAACTGCAGCGCGGCCAGCCGTGCGTACACGCCGCCTTGCGCCACCAGCGCCGCGTGCGTTCCCTGTTCGACGATGCCGCCGTGGTCCAGCACGATGATGCGGTCGGCCTTCTGCACGGTCGCCAGGCGGTGGGCGATCACGAGCGTGGTGCGGTTTTCCATTGCCGATTCGAGCGCGGCCTGCACCATGCGTTCGCTCTCGGCGTCGAGCGCGCTGGTGGCTTCGTCCAGCAACAGCAGCGGCGGGTTCTTCAAGATGGCCCGCGCGATCGCGATGCGCTGGCGCTGGCCGCCCGACAGCCGCACGCCGCGTTCGCCCAGGAAGGTGTCGTAGCCCTCGGGCAGGGCCTGCAGGAAGTCGTGCGCGAAGGCCGCGCGTGCCGCGGCGTGCACCTCGTCGGCGCTGGCTTCGGGCCGGCCGTAGCGGATGTTCTCGAAGGCGCTGGCCGAGAAGATCACCGCGTCCTGCGGCACGAGGCCGATGCGGGTGCGCAGGTCGTGCAGCGCGAGCGCATCGAGCGACGCACCGTCGAGCACGATGCGGCCCGACTGCGGGTCGTAGTAGCGCAGCAGCAGCTGGAACACCGTGCTCTTGCCCGCGCCGCTCGATCCCACCAGCGCCACGGTTTCGCCCGGCGCGATGTCCAGGCTGAAGTCGCGCAGCGCCGGCGTGCCCGGCCGCGAGGGGTAGTGGAAGGTGATGGCGTCGAAACGGATGGCGCTGCCCGCCGCGGGGACGGGCGTGACTGCCGGTCGTGCGGGTGAGGCGATGGCCGTCGGCGCGTGCAGCAGCTCCATCAGGCGCTCGGTGGCGCCGGCGGCGCGCAGCAGGTCGCCGTACACCTCGCCGAGCACCGCCGTGGCGCTCGCCAAGATCGCCACGTAGACCACGGTCTGGCCCAGGTGGCCGGCCGTGATGTCGCCGCGCAGCACGGCCTGCGTGCCTTCGTACAGGCCCCAGAGCAGGGCGGCCGAGGTGGCAATGATGATGAAGGCCACCAGCACCGAACGCGCGCGCGTGCGGCGCACGGCGGTATGGAAGGCGTTCTCGGTCGAGCTGTTGAAGCGGTCGGCCTCGCGGCCTTCGGCCGTGTAGCTCTGCACCACGGGAATCGCGTTCAGCACCTCGGCCGCGATGGCGCTCGAGTCGGCCACTCGGTCCTGGCTGGCGCGCGAGAGCTTGCGCACGCGGCGGCCGAACCACATGCTCGGCAGCACCACCAGCACCAGGATGCCCAGCACCTGCACCATCACATAAGGGTTGGTCCAGACCAGCACCGCCAGCGCGCCCACGCCCATGACGGCGTTGCGCAGGCCCATGCTCAGCGACGAGCCGACCACCGTCTGCACGAGCGTGGTGTCGGCCGTGAGGCGCGACAGCACCTCGCCGGTCTGCGTGGTCTCGAAGAAGGCCGGGCTCTGCTGCAGCACGTGCCCGTAGACCGCGTTGCGCAGGTCGGCCGTGACACGCTCGCCGAGCCAGCTCACCGTATAGAAGCGCGCGGCCGAAAACAGGCCCAGTGCCACGGCCACCGCGAAGAGGGCGCCGAAGTGCTCGCGCAGCGCCATGGTCTGCGCGCCCTTGTCGGCACTGACCAAGCCGCCGTCAATCAGGCTGCGCAGGGCGATAGGGAAAGCCAGCGTCGTGACGGCCGCCATCACCAGGAAGACCCCCGCCAGGACGATCTGCACGCGGTAGGGGCGAAGGAAGGGGCGCAACCCCGACAGCGAGCGGGGCGAACCCTTGGCTGCGGAGGACGACGGAGGGGAAGAAGCCATGGGCGCGAATTCTACCGAGCCCTTGCCCCCACAAAGGTCGCCTTGACAGTAATTGCCATGACAACTAATATTTCGGTCATGAGCGATGTCCCCATTTCCCCGGTCCCTCCGACGCCCGACGAGGCCGCGCGCCCGCCGGCCGCCTTCTATCGCGCCGAGGACTACCGCGCCGAAGAGAGCATCGGCTACCTGATGCGCCGCATCGTCACGTCCGTCGGCCAGACCGTCGGCACGCGCATGTGCGAGCCCGGCAGCCCCACGTACCCGCAGTGGGTGCCGCTGTACAAGCTGCACGTCGGCGCCGCCACCACCGTGGCCGAACTGGCCCGCGCCTGCGAACTCGACACCGGCGCCATGACACGCCTGCTCGACCGCCTCGAGGCCAAGGGCCTGTGCCGGCGCGTGCGCTCGCTCGAAGACCGCCGCGTGGTCAACATCGAACTCACCGACGAAGGCCGTGCGGCCGCGAAGGAAGTGCCCTATGTGCTGAGCCGGGTGCAGAACGAGTACCTGGCCGGCTTCAGCCCCGAAGAATGGGAGCAGCTCAAGGACTACTTGCGCCGCATCCTCGACAACGCACAGGGCCTCGCGGCCCGTGGAGAGAAGAATGACTGAGTCTTTCGCCGTGCGCGCGCTGCGCCGCACGCCCGTCGTGGCCGCCGCGCTGGCGGTGGTCGCGCTCGCCGGCTGTGCCGACATGGCCGGCATCGGCTCGCACGCCAAGTTGCGCGATGCGTCCACGCTCGGCATCGCAGCCGACCCCGCGCGCGCCACCGTCCCCAGCCTGGACAGCCAGTGGTGGCAGGCCTTCGGCGACAGCCAGCTCAATGCGCTGGTCGACCAGGCCGTGGCCGGCAACCCGAACCTGCAGGTCGCGCGTGCGCGCCTCGTGCGCGCCCAGGCCTCGGCGGACATCGCCGGCGCGGCGCTGCTGCCCAAGGTCGGCGCCGACCTCAACCTGAACCGCCAGAAGTTCAACAGCAACTACATCTACCCGGCGCCGTTGGGTGGCTCGACGCAGAACATCGGCCTGCTGCAGCTGGGCGCGAGCTGGGAGCTCGACTTCTTCGGCAAGAACCGCAGCGCACTCGACACCGCCCTCGGCGTGGCCAACGCCGCCGCCGCCGATGCCGATGCCGCCCGCGTGCTGCTCGCGAGCAACGTGGCGCGCAGCTACTTCCAGTGGGCGCGCCTGAACGAGCAGGTCGAGGTGGCCAAGCGCACGCTGGCCCAGCGCGACGAGACCCTCAAGCTGGTGCGCGACCGCGTCTCGGCCGGCCTCGATACCCGCCTCGAACTGCGCCAGAGCGAAGGCGGCCTGCCCGAAGCCCGCCAGCAGATCGAAGCGCTCAACGAGCAGATCGCGCTGCAGCAGCACGCACTCGATGCGCTCGTGGGCCAGCCCAACGTGTCGGCCTCGCTCAAGCCGCCGGTGCTCGCCGGCGTGAAGCCGATGGCGCTGCAGGCAAACATCCCGGCCGACCTGCTGGGCCGCCGCGCCGACATCGCCGCCGCGCGCTGGCGCGTCGAAGCGGCCACCAGCGACGTGGCCAACGCCAAGACCCAGTTCTATCCCAACGTGAACCTCACGGCTTTTGCCGGCTTCCAGAGCCTGGGTTTCGGCAGGCTGCTCAAGTCGGGCAGCGAGCAGTGGGGCGTGGGCCCAGCCATCCACCTGCCGATCTTCGAAGGCGGGCGCCTGCGCGCCAACCTGCGCGGCAAGTCGGCCGACCTCGACGTGGCCATCGAAAGCTACAACGCCACCGTGCTCGACGCCGTGCGCGACGCGGCCGACCAGGTTTCGAGCGCGCAGTCGATCGTGCGCCAGCAGACCGAGCAGCGCGCCGCGCAGACGGCCGCCGAAGGCGCCTACGACATTGCCGTGCAGCGCTACCGCGCGGGCCTGGGCAACTACCTCAACGTGCTGACCGCCGAAACCGCCGTGCTGGCCCAGCGCCGGCTCGCGGTCGACCTGGCGGCCCGCGCCCTCGACACGCAGGTGGGCCTGGCGCGCGCCCTGGGCGGCGGCTGGCAGCCGCCGGCCACCGCGACGGCGTCGGCGCCGACGGCCGCCATCCAGAACTGATTTGCTGATCCGCCTTCTTCGGAAAGAACTCCATCATGAGCGATAACAACACTCCGACATCCGCTTCCCCCGTGCCCACCCCCGCAGCGCCCGAGGCGCCTGCCAGCAACGGCAAGCGCCGCCGCGCACTCACCGTCCTCGCCACCGTCGTGGTGGTCGCCGGCGGCGGCTGGGGGCTGTACGAATGGCTGGTCGCCAGCCACTACGAGAACACCGACAACGCCTACGTGCAGGGCAACGTCATCCAGATCACGCCGCAGATCGGCGGCACCGTCATGGCCATCGGCGCCGACGACACCGACTTCGTGAAAGCCGGCCAGCCGCTGGTGCAGCTCGACCCGGCCGACGCCAAGGTGGCGCTCGAGCAGTCCGAGGCCGCGCTCGCGCAGGCCGTGCGCCAGGTGCGCACGCTGTATGCCAACAACGGCTCGCTGGCCGCGCAGGTCACGCTGCGCCAGTCCGACATCGCCAAGGCCCAGAGCGACATCGCCAAGGCGCAGGACGACCTGCAGCGCCGCCGCGCGCTGTCGGGCAACGGCGCCGTGTCGAAGGAAGAACTCAACCACGCCGAGACGCAGCTGGCCAACGCCAAGAGCGCACTGGCCGCCGCACAGGCCGGCGTGGTCGCCGCGCGCGAGGCGCTGGCCAGCAACCAGTCGCTGACCGAGGGCACCAGCGTGGCCCAGCACCCGAGCGTGCTGGCCGCCGCCGCCAGGGTGCGCGAGGCCTACCTCGCCACGCAGCGCGTGGCCATGCCCGCACCGGTCGACGGCTACGTCGCCAAGCGCACCGTGCAGCTGGGCCAGCGCGTGGCCGCCGGCACGCCGATGATGTCCATCGTGCCGCTGCACCAGCTGTGGGTCGACGCCAACTTCAAGGAAGTGCAGCTGCGCAACATCCGCATCGACCAGCCCGTGAAGCTCACCGCCGACGTGTACGGCAAGAAGGTCGAGTACACCGGCAAGGTCGCGGGTCTGGGCGTGGGCACCGGCGCTGCCTTTGCGCTGCTGCCGGCGCAGAACGCCACCGGCAACTGGATCAAGGTGGTGCAGCGCGTGCCCGTGCGCATCGCGCTCGACCCCGAGCAGCTCAAGGCCAACCCGCTGCGCATCGGCCTGTCGATGGACGCCGAGATCGACATCACGCAGAAGACCGGCAAGATGCTGGCCGACGCGCCGCGCAGCACCGCCTTCGCGCAGACGCAGGTCTACAGCCAGCTCGACCGCGGCGCCGACGCCGAGGTGGACCGCATCGTGGCCGCCAACCTCGGTCGCGGCGCGCCCACGGCGGCCGTGAGCCGTCCGGCCGCAGCCACTGCGGCACCGGCCGCGCACGCCGCCACGCAGGGCCAGCCGGGCTGATCGCAGCGCGTACTCGCTGAACCCTCACAGCCCGCGCCATGGCCACTGCTGCTCCTGCTTACATCGCGCACCCCCCGCTCGAGGGCTCCGCCCGCGTGTGGGGCACGGTCGCGCTGTCCGCCGCCACCTTCATGAACGTGCTCGACTCGTCGATCGCGAACGTGTCGCTGCCGGCCATCTCGGGCGACCTCGGCGTGAGCACCACGCAAGGCACCTGGGTCATCACCAGCTTCGCGGTGGCCAACGCCATCGCGGTGCCGCTCACGGGTTTCATGACCCAGCGCTTCGGCCAGGTGCGCCTGTTCATGGCCAGCGTGATCCTGTTCATGGTCGCCTCGCTGCTGTGCGGCCTGGCGCCCAACATGACCACGCTCATCCTGTTCCGCGCGCTGCAGGGCTTCGTGGCGGGTCCGATGATCCCGCTGTCGCAGACACTGCTGCTGTCGAGCTACCCGAAGGCCAAGGCCGGCCTGGCCATGGCCATGTGGTCGATGACGACGCTGGTCGCGCCCGTGATGGGGCCGCTGCTCGGCGGCTGGATCACCGACAACATCTCGTGGCCGTGGATCTTCTATATCAACATCCCGGTCGGCATCGTGGCCGCGGCCATCACCTGGACGCTGTATCACAAGCGCGAGAGCAAGACGCACAAGGTGCCGATCGACGCCATCGGCCTGGCGCTGCTGGTGCTGTGGGTGGGCTCGCTGCAGCTCATGCTCGACAAGGGCAAGGAGCTCGACTGGTTCCACTCCGCCGAGATTGTCACGATGGCCGTGGTGGCCGCGGTCGGCTTCGCGTTCTTCCTGGTCTGGGAGCTGACCGACAAGCACCCGGTGGTCGACCTGTCGCTGTTCAAGCGCCGCAACTTCTGGTCGGGCGCGGTGGCCACGGCCATCGCCTACGGCCTGTTCTTCGGCAACGTGGTGCTGCTGCCGCTGTGGCTGCAGCAGTGGATGGGCTACACCGCCACGCAGGCGGGGATGATCATGGCGCCCGTGGGGCTGCTGGCGATCTTCTTCTCGCCGGTGGTGGGCCTCACGGTGTCCAAGATCGACCCGCGCCGCTACGCGACCTTCTCGTTCCTCGTGTTCGCGCTGGTGCTGTGGATGCGTTCGAACTTCAACACGCAGGCCGACTTCGTGACGATCATCATCCCGACGATCATCCAAGGCATCGCGATGGCGTTCTTCTTCATTCCGCTCGTGACCATCACGCTGTCGGGCCTCACGCCCGACCGCATCCCGGCCGCGTCGGGGCTGTCGAACTTCCTGCGCATCACGGCGGGCGCCATGGGCACCTCGATCGCGACCACGCTGTGGGACAGCCGCGCGGCCCTGCACCACGCGCAGCTGGTGGAGTCGGTGAACCCGGGCAACAGCGCGGCCACCAGCGCCATCTCGGGGCTGACGAGCAGCGGCTTCAGCACCGAGCAGGTGCTCGGGCAGATCAACCGCCTCGTCGACCAGCAGTCGTTCATGCTCGCGACGAACGACATCTTCTATGCCTCGGCGGTGCTGTTCCTGCTGCTGATTCCGCTGGTGTGGCTGGCGCGGCCGCAAAAGGGCGGCGCGGGCGGCGACGCGGCTGCCGGCGCGCACTGACCCCGCACGGCCCGCGCGCATGGACCAGTTCGCGGCCATGAAGGCGTTCCGCGCCGTCGTGGAGGCCGGCGGCTTCACCGCCGCGGCCGACGCGATGGACGTGTCGCACACGGTGGTCTCGCGCCACGTCAAGCAGTTGGAAACGGCGCTGGGCGTGCAGCTGCTCAATCGCACCACGCGCCGCTTCGCGCTCACGCAGGCGGGCCAGACCTACTACGAACACGCGCGGCAGATCCTCGACCAGGTCGAGACTGCGGCGCTGGTCGTGGCGCAGCACCAGGTCGAGCCCACGGGCCTGCTGCGCATCAACGCGCCGATGTCCTTCGGGCTGGAGGAGCTGGCGCAGTGGCTGCCGGCTTTTCTCGACGCGCACCCGCAGGTCAAAGCCGACCTCGTGTGCAACGACCGCTTCGTCGACCTGATCGAAGAGGGCTTCGACGTCGGATTGCGACTGGCGTATGCACTCTCGGATTCCACGCTGATTGTCAAGCGCCTCGCCAGCTTCGAGGAGTGGTGGGTGGCGTCGCCCGCCTACCTGCAGCGGCGCGGCACGCCGCAAACGCCCGCCGACCTGGCGGGGCACGACTGCCTGAACTATTCATTGGCCGCGAAGGCCGCACAGCCCAGCTTCACCGCGCCGGACGGCAGCGTCTGCACGGTCGACGTGGGTGGGCGGCTGCAGGCCAACAGCGGGCTCGTGCTGCGCAGCGCCGCGCTGGCGGGCACGGGGCTGGCGGCGTCGCCGGCGTTCCTCGTGCGCGACCCTGTGGCGCGCGGCGACCTGGTGCGCGTGCTGCCCGAATTCCGCCAGCAGCCGCTGAACCTGTACGCGCTGTATCCGCAGAACCGGCACCTGTCGCCGAAGGTGCGGGCGTTTGTCGACTTTGCTGCCGCGCGCTACCTGCCCGCGGACGGGCAGGGCGACTGAGCGCGGCAGCCGCGCCTTACTTCGCTGCGGTGGGCACCAGGTCGAAGCGGTCGCTCTGGTACTGGAACAGCAGACAGTTCGCGCCCGGCTCGCAGCCGCTGCGGTGCGGCAGCCGCGCCGGCAGCAGGTAGTAGGAACCGGCCGGGTACAACACCTTCTTGCCGTCATCGAAGATCGCGTAGAACACGCCCGAGAGCACGACGGACGGAAGCGCCTGCGTGTGGCGATGGTGCGGGTTGTCGAAGCCGGCCGGGAATTCGACGAAGGCTTCGTAGGGGCCCTTGCCCGTCAGGTTGCCGCGCACGTTGGCGTAGCGGATGCCGCCCGCGAGGGCCTGCCATTGCAGCGTGTCGGCCGGCGCCGAGATCGGCGTGCGGGGTGCCGGCGTGGCGGCGGTGGCGAGGCCCGACGCGCTCAGGGCGCAGGACAGGGCGAGGAACAAGGCGGAAGAGCGTTGCATGGTCATGGATCGAAGAGGGTGGATTCGTGGGTGCATGCGAAGGGCAGGGCGTCAGCGGCCCGCGTCCAGCAGTTGCAACACCTCGTCGGTCGAGCGCACCTCGGCCACCACATCCGACACGCCGCGCAGCGCCGCGCGATGCAGTTCGCGGTGGCCCAGCACGCCGCCTTCCTCCAGGTCGAGGTCGCGCGTCGCGCAGGCATCGCCCACGATGAGGCTCTGGTAGCCGCGCGGTGCGGCATCGAAGGCCGTGGCCGACACGCACATGTGCGTCATGAGGCCCGTGAGGATCAGCGTCGTGATGCCGCGCGCCTGCAGCTCGGCCTCGAGCGCGGTGCCGGCGAAGGCGCTCGGCGTGGCCTTGCGCAGCACGGCGTGCTGCGGCGCCGGGCGCAGTGCATCGTGGATGCCGAAGGCGTGGCTGCCCTCCGCGAAGATCGGACTGTCGGCGGGCGCCACGTGCTGCACATGGAACACCGGCACCGCATGCCGGTCGGCGGCATCGATCAGGCGCCGCGCCTGGCGCAGGGCGGCCAGTCCGTCGGTAATGGGCATGCGCCCGTCGAAATACTCGTTCTGGAAGTCGATCGCGATCAGCGCCGTGGCGGCGGGATCGAGGCGGCTCGTGGGCACGGCGCCGGTGAGGCTGCGGATGCTGGGGTGCTTCATGCGTTCTCTGCGTGAGTGAAAGAAGGCCTGAAGCGTAGGCAGCCCGCGCGCTGCGGGGTAGGGGCGTGGCCGCACAAGATTTGTGCGGATATTGAAGGGTGACGCGGCTATTTGACGCCGTGTCCCAGCGCCTTCAGCACGTCATGGCACGCACCCATCGTGTGGTAATCGGTCTTGCCCGCCGGGCTCTTCTCGTCGCTGATCTTCGCGTTCTGCGGCGTGAGGATGCGGTACCACGCTCCGTGCGCGTGGTCGACGAAGTGGTCCCAGCTGTAGGCCCAGATCCGGTCGTACCAGTCCCAGTAGCCGGCGTCGCCCGTGCGCACCGCGAGCAGGGCGGCGGCGGCGAAGCTTTCGGCCTGCACCCAGAAGTACTTGTCGCCGTCGCACACCGCGCCATCGGGCCCGAAGCCGTAGACCAGCCCGCCGTGCGCGGCGTCCCAACCGCGCTGCATCGCGGTGTCGAAGAAGTGGCGTGCACGCGGAACGATCCATTCGGTGCCCGGCGCGTCGGGGCCCAGGTGGCCCTCGAGCTGCAGCAGCAGCTTGGCCCACTCGGTGAGGTGGCCGGTCTGGAAGCCCCAGGGCCGGAAGATGTTGGTCTTGTCGCCGCGGTTGTAGTCCCAGTCAACCGACCAGTCCGCGCGGTAGTGCTCCCACACCAGCCCGTCGGCGAGCGCGGCCTGCCGGCCCGTGATGCTTTCGGCCAGCGTGCGTGCGCGCTCGAGATAGAAGGGCTCGCGCGTGGCGTCGTAGGCCGCGAGCATGGCCTCGCAGGCGTGCATGTTGGCGTTCTGGCCGCGGTAGGGGCCGACCTGCCAGCTTGGCGTCGCCTCGTCGGCGTACAGCTGGTGTGCCGGTTCCCAGAAATGCCGTTCCATCAGATCGCGGGTGCGCGCGAGGCCGGCGCGTGCTTCCTCGACGCCGGCCATCAGCGCATGCGCGTGCGCCAGCAGCACGAAGGCCAGGCCGTAGCAATGCTGCGTGCCGTCCTGCACGGTGGCTTGATGGCCATCCCAGTCGATCTGCCATGCATAGCCACCATTCGGCTGCGCATGCGCGGTCTGCAAAAACGCCAGGCCGTGGCGCACCGCCTCGAGGTCGTCGGGCCGGCCGAAGCGGCGCCAGGCCATCGCGTGGTTGAACACGAAGCGCGTGCTGCTCACGAGGTGGCGCGTGCGGCGGTCGTACACCGTGCCGTCGTCCTTGAAGAAATGGAAGAAGCCGCCCGAGGCATCGCGGCTGCGCGGCGCGTAGAACGCCAGCGTGTGAGCGACGTGGCCGGCGAGGAATTCGGGTGAGCGGAAGTTCGGCATGGCGGTGATGGATTCAATCCGGGTGAAAGCGCATCGTTGCAGTGCAGCGGGCGCGCAAGTTTTTCACGAAGCGTGCAGGCATGTTTGACGGCCTCATGACGGTGCACGTGCATGCATCGCGCGTTCGCACATGTGCGTGCTGCAGTGCGCAATGTCGTCGGGACGACAGTCGCTCGCACAGAGGGTGCGCACTCTGTGAATGGTTGCAGTGCAGCATAGGCATTTGCCCCAGTATGCAATTGCATAGCAGCCACCAACAATCGGTCCGCGCTCGATGGTGGCGCATTGAGATGGACCGCATGACCGATTTCTTTTTTCCGCACACGGACGACGCCGCGAGATGAGCGACGTCATTCTTGAAACACGCCAGCTCACCAAGGAATTCAAGGGATTCACCGCGGTCAGCAAGGTCGACCTCTCGGTGAAGCGCGGTTCGATCCACGCGCTCATCGGCCCCAACGGTGCCGGCAAGACGACCTGCTTCAACCTGCTCACCAAATTCCTCGAACCCACGGCCGGCACGATCCTGTTCAACGGACACGACATCACGGGCGAACGCCCGGCGCAGATCGCGCGGCGCGGCGTGATCCGCTCGTTCCAGATCTCCGCCGTGTTCCCGCACCTCACGCTGCTCGAGAACGTGCGCCTGGGCCTGCAGCGCAAGCTCGGCACCTCGTACCACTTCTGGAAGAGCGAGAAGTCGCTCAAGCCGCTCGATGCGCGCGCCCGCGAACTGCTCGCCGAGGTGGGTCTCGAAGACCTGGCCGACGAACAGACCGTGAACCTGCCCTACGGCCGCAAGCGCGCGCTCGAAATCGCCACCACGCTGGCCATGGAGCCCGAGCTGATGCTGCTGGACGAACCCACGCAGGGCATGGGCCACGAAGACGTGCACCGCGTGGCCGAACTCATCAAGCGCGTGTCGGCCGGCCGCACCATCCTGATGGTCGAACACAACATGAGCGTGGTCTCGACCATCGCCGACACCATCACGGTGCTGCAGCGCGGCGCCGTGCTGGCCGAAGGCCCGTACGCCGAAGTCTCGAAGAACCCGCAGGTGATGGAAGCCTACATGGGCACCACCGACGGCGAAATGCAGGGGGCTCACTGATGACCGCTGCACTCGAAATCAAGGGCCTGCAGGCCTGGTACGGCGAATCGCACGTGCTGCACGGCGTCGACATGGTCGTGCAGCCGGGCGAGGTCGTCACCTTGCTGGGCCGCAATGGTGCGGGCCGCACGACGACGATGCGCGCCGTGATGGGGCTCACCGGCGCCCGCAAGGGCAGCATCAAGGTCAACGGCGTCGAGACCGTCTCGATGGCGACGCACCGCATCGCCCACCTGGGCATCGGCTACTGCCCCGAAGAGCGCGGCATCTTCGCCAGCCTCTCGTGCGAAGAAAACCTGATGCTGCCGCCCGAGCTCAAGGGCGCGGGGCAGGGCATGTCGGTCGACGAGATCTACGCCATGTTCCCCAACCTGGCCGAGCGCCGCCACAGCCAGGGCACGCGCCTGTCGGGCGGCGAGCAGCAGATGCTGGCCGTGGCGCGCATCCTGCGCACCGGCGCCAAGCTGCTGCTGCTCGACGAGATTTCCGAAGGCCTGGCGCCCGTCATCGTGCAGGCGCTGGCCCGCATGATCACCACGCTGCGCGCCAAGGGCTACACCATCGTCATGGTCGAGCAGAACTTCCGCTTCGCCGCGCCGCTGGCCGACCGTTTCTACGTGATGGAGCACGGCCGCATCGCCCTGAAGTTCGGCGCCGCCGAGCTCGAAGCCAAGATGCCCGTACTGACCGAGTTGCTCGGCGTCTGAGTTCTTTCACCCCTTCTTGCCACTGCCGGAGACACCCATGAAAAATCAGCTCACCGCTTTCGCCCTGGCTTTCAGTGCACTGGCGCTCGCAGCGTCCGCCCAGGCGCAAGGCCAGGACAAGGTCAAGATCGGCTTCATCACCGACATGTCCAGCCTGTACGCCGACCTCGAAGGCAAGAACGGCGCGCTGGCGATCCAGATGGCCATCGACGACTTCGGTGGCAAGGCGGCGGGCAAGCCGGTCGAACTGCTCACCGTCGACCACCAGAACAAGCCCGACATCGCCGCCTCGAAGGCGCGCGAGTGGATCGACACGCAAGGCCTGAGCATGGTCTTCGGCGGCACCAACTCCGGTGTCGGCCTGGCGCTGGCCAAGGTCGCGGCCGAGAAGAAGCGCGTGTACTTCAACAACGGCGCGGCCTCGTCGGCACTCACCAACGAACAGTGCACGCCCTACACCGTGCACTACGCCTACGACACCGTCGCGCTCGCCAAGGGCACCGGCGCCGCGGTGGTCGACGGCGGCGGCAAGACCTGGTTCTTCCTGACGGCCGACTACGCCTTCGGCCACGCGCTCGAAGCCGACACCTCCACCGTCGTGAAGGCCAAGGGCGGCACGATCGTCGGCGCGGTGCGCCATCCGCTCAATGCCTCCGACTTCTCGTCGTTCCTGCTGCAGGCGCAGAACTCCAAGGCGCAGATCCTGGGCCTGGCCAATGCGGGCGGCGACACCGTCAACAGCATCAAGGCCGCCAAGGAATTCGGCATCGGCAAGACCATGAAGCTGGCCGGCCTGCTGATCTTCTTGAGCGACGTGCACAGCCTGGGCCTGAAGAACACCGAAGGCCTGCAGTTCACCACCAGCTGGTACTGGGACCTGAACGACGAAACCCGCAAGTTCGCCAAGCGCTTCTTCGACAAGACCAAGCGCATGCCCACCGAAATCCAGGCCGCCGACTACTCGGCCACCATGACCTACCTCAAGGCCGTGGACGCCGCCAAGACCGACGATTCGGACAAGGTCATGGCCGAGCTCAAGAAGATGAAGCTCAACGACTTCTTCGGTACCGGCCAGATCCGCCCCGATGGCCGCTACGTGCACGACATGTACCTGATGCAGGTCAAGTCGCCCGCCGAATCGAAGACGCCATGGGACTACTACAAGCTCGTGAAGAAGCTGCCCGGCGACACGGTGTTCACCACCAAGGCCGAGTCCAAGTGCACGCTCTGGAAGTGACACGACACCCACCGAACACCCCACAGGAACAACATCCATGAAGACCACCACATTCGCTCTCTCCGCCGTTTTCGCCGCCGCCGCGCTGGCCGCAGGTGCCGCCCAGGCGCAGGACAAGGTCAAGATCGGCTTCATCACCGACATGTCGAGCCTGTACGCCGACGTCGAAGGCAAAAACGGCGCGCTGGCCATCCAGATGGCCATCGACGACTTCGGCGGCAAGGTCAACGGCATGCCCATCGAGCTGCTGCAGGCCGACCACCAGAACAAGGCCGACATCGCCGCCTCCAAGGCGCGTGAGTGGATCGACACGCAGGGCCTGACCATGCTGTTCGGCGGCACTAGCTCGGGCACCGGCCTGGCCATGGCCAAGGTGGCGCAGGAGAAGAAGCGCGTGTTCATCGTGAACGGCGCGGGCAGCTCGGCGCTCACCAACGAACAGTGCAGCCCCTACACCGTGCACTACGCCTACGACACCGTGGCACTGGCCAAGGGCACCGGCAGCGCGGTCATCGCGCGCGGCGACAAGAGCTGGTTCTTCCTGACCGCCGACTACGCCTTCGGCCAGGCGCTCGAAGCCGATGCCTCCAAGGTCGTGAAAGAGAAGGGCGGCACGGTGGTGGGCAGCGTGAAGCATCCGCTCAACACCTCCGACTTCTCGTCGTTCCTGCTGCAGGCGCAGAACTCCAAGGCGCAGGTGCTGGCGCTGGCCAACGCGGGCGGCGACACCATCAACGCCATCAAGGCGGCCAAGGAATTCGGCATCAGCAAGAGCATGAAGATGGTCGGCCTGCTGGTCTTCGTGACCGACGTGCACAGCCTGGGCCTGAAGAACACCGAAGGCCTGCTGCTCACCACCAGCTGGGACTGGAACCTGGACGACAAGACGCGCGCCTTCGGCAAGCGCTTCTTCGAGAAGACCAAGCGCATGCCCACCGACATCCAGGCCGCCGACTACTCGGCCACCATGACCTACCTGAAGGCCGTGCAGGCTTCCAAGACGGTCGATGCCGACAAGGTCATGGCCACGCTCAAGTCCACGCCGATCGACGACTTCTACGGCAAGGGCGTCATCCGCCCCGACGGCCGCTTCGTGCACGACATGTACCTGATGCAGGTCAAGTCGCCGGCCGAATCCAAGCAGCCGTGGGACTACTACAAGGTGGTCCAGAAGCTCAAGGGCGAAGAAGTCTTCACGACCAAGGCCGAAAGCCGTTGCGCCCTCTGGAAGTGATCTCCCGCGGGCGCTCTTGCGGCGCCCGGGTTCGTTGAAACGCTTATGAACATTTCCCTTCCCGCCCTGTTGAGCCAGCTCCTTCTGGGGCTGGTCAACGGCTCGTTCTACGCCATCCTGAGCCTCGGGCTGGCGGTGATCTTCGGTTTGCTCAACGTCATCAACTTCGCGCACGGCGCGCTGTTCATGCTCGGGGCCGTCCTGACCTGGATGGCCATGGAGTACCTGGGCGTCAACTACTGGGTGATGCTGATCGCCGCGCCGATCCTCATCGGCCTGTTCGGCGTGGTCATCGAACGGTTGCTGTTGCGCTGGATCTACAAGCTCGATCACCTCTACGGCCTGCTGCTCACGCTGGGCCTCACGTTGCTGATCGAAGGCGTGTTCCGCTCGGTCTACGGCGTGTCGGGTCTGCCCTACGACGCGCCCGATGCGTTGTCGAGCGCCACCGACCTGGGCTTCATGGTGCTGCCCAACTACCGTGCCTGGGTGGTCGTGGCCTCGCTGGTGATCTGCTTTGCGACCTGGTACGTGATCGAGAAGACGCGCCTGGGCGCCTACCTGCGCGCCGGCACCGAGAACCCGCGCCTGGTGGAGGCCTTCGGCGTCAACGTGCCGCTGATGATCACGCTGACCTACGCCTTCGGCTGTGCGCTCGCCGCCTTCGCCGGCGTGCTGGCCGCGCCGGTGATGCAGGTGTCGCCGCTGATGGGGCAGAACCTCATCATCGTGGTGTTCGCGGTGGTCGTGATCGGCGGCATGGGCTCCATCATGGGCGCCATCCTCACGGGCCTGGGCCTGGGCGTGATCGAAGGGCTCACCAAGGTTTTCTATCCAGAAGCATCGTCTACGGTTGTGTTCGTGATCATGGTCATCGTGCTGCTCATCCGCCCCGCCGGCCTGTTCGGCAAAGAGAAATAAGGCGAGCGGCATGAACATGAAAAAAATCTCCACCGTCGTCTACGCGCTGCTGCTGGTCGCCCTGGTGCTCGCACCGTTCTTCGGCGCCTACCCGGTGTTCGTGATGAAGCTCATGTGCTTCGCGCTGTTCGCCGCGGCCTTCAACCTGCTGCTGGGCTACACCGGCCTGCTGTCCTTCGGCCACGCGGCCTTCCTGGGCGGCTCCGCGTACGTGGCGGGCCATGCGATCAAGGTCTGGGGCCTCACGCCCGAGCTGGGCCTGATCGCGGGCACGCTCACCGGCGCCTTGCTGGGCTGGCTGTTCGGCGTGCTGGCCATCCGCCGCCAGGGCATCTACTTCGCGATGATCACGCTGGCGCTGGCGCAGATGATGTTCTTCGTCGCGCTGCAGGCCAAGTTCACGGGCGGCGAAGACGGCCTGCAGGGCGTGCCGCGCGGCAAGCTCTTCGGCATCGTCGACCTGTCCAACGACCTCACCATGTACTACGTGGCGCTGGTGATCGTGGTCGCGGCCTTTTTGCTGATCGTGCGCACCATCCACTCGCCGTTCGGGCAGGTGCTCAAGGGCATCAAGGAAAACGAGCCGCGCGCGCTGTCGCTGGGCTACGACGTGAGCCGCTTCAAGCTGCTGGCCTTCGTGATCTCGGCCGCGCTGTCGGGCCTGGCCGGTTCGCTCAAGACGCTGGTGCTGGGCTTTGCCACGCTGTCCGACGTGCACTGGACCGCCTCGGGCCAGGTCATCCTGATGACGCTGGTGGGTGGCCTGGGCACGCTGTCGGGTCCGCTGGTGGGGGCGGCCGTGGTCGTGCTGCTCGAGAACAAGATCGGCGAACTGGGCAGCTTCCTGGCGCGCATCACGACCATCGACTGGTTCAACACGCTGGGCGAGTCGGTGACCATGGTCACGGGCCTGATCTTCGTGATCTGCGTGCTGGCCTTCCGCAAGGGCATCATGGGCGAGATCATCGCCTTCATCGAGCGCCGCCGCGCGAAGTAGCGATGCCGGTGGCGTGACGGCGGGGAGGTTACCCTCCCTGCAGCGCCACCGCTTGTGCCCCCTGTGGCCGGGGCGCAGAATTTGGCTCCCACTTCGAGGAGCCGGCCATGGCCCTTCCGTACTTTGTCCTCACACCCGATCGGCGCGAGACGCCGCTCAACGTGCTCGGCACGCAGGTGACGGTGCTGGCGTCGAATGCCGCGACGCAGAGCTACGGCGTCACTTTCCAGCGCGGCGACGAAGGCACGGGCCCGCCGCCGCACAGCCACGACTGGGACGAGTCGTTCTACGTGCTCGGCGGCGAGGTCGAGTTCCTCTGCGACGGCCAGGCGCATCGGTGCCAGCCCGGCACGCTGGTGCACGTGCCGCGTGGCACGGTGCATGGCTTTCACTACGGCAAGGGCGGCGGGCAGATGCTCGAGATCACCGGCAAGGACGCGATGGCCGCGCAGATGTTCGCGGCGATCGACCGCGAGATTCCGGTCGGGCCGGCGCCCGACATTCCGAAGCTGCTGGCGGTGCTGGAGCGCAATGGCGTGACGGTCTCCGCTTGATTCGCGGCCGTCATCGGCATTGGCAAGTCTTCGGGCCTTGTGTGGAGCCGGTCGTCGCGTGCGATGGGGGGACCATCGTTCCGTCTTTCCAGCCGCGCGCGATGCATGTGGTGCGGCAGATTTCGCGGCCTGCGAGGCCCGTTGAATTGCCACCCCGACTGAAGCCGAACAGCACTCCCGCGAGGGCGATCGCCGCGAACACCGCGACCGCGACGAAGGCCGCGCGCAGTTTCTGAGGGCGTGTGGGGTTCGTGGGCGGTGGGCTGCTCGGCATGGCGTGAGGCCGACTCTAGTCAAAACCACCGGTTCCCGTGGCGACGGCGCATGCAGCGCTCGGCACAATCATCCGCACCCGGCCGCACAGGCCCACACCGACAAGAAGATGGAGGAGACCCCCATGCGCAGACGGTTGCTCGCACTTTTCGTGGCGCTCGCGCTGACAGGGTGCACGACCCCACCGCCGCTGCCGCCGAACGGCGGCCAGCTCGCGAAGGGCGCGAAGGTCGGCCTGCTGGTCCGCATCCCCACCGCATCCGCGGAACACATGCACGTGGGCACGACCGTCTTCAACAACTTCTCGACCACGTACCCGTTCCCCTGGAACCCCACGGCCAAGGTCTACGAGGCCTTCACGTCGGAGCTCGAGAAGGCGGGCTTCCAGGTGGTGCGGCTCACGAGCTTTGCCACGACCTCCGTCAACGCGCTGGCCACCTTCAAGCACGATCAATGGATCGCGAATCCTGCGCAGGCGTGGGCGGCACGCAAGCTGAAGGACGAGCAGATCGCCGCGGTGGTCCTCGTCGAGGCGACGCGAACGCAGGCGCGCCTGGAGTGCACCGGGGGGCCCTGCGGCGAGAGCTTCATGCAGAACTCGGGCCTCTTCACGCGCGGCATGCTGGGGTCGACGCGGTACTTCGCGGTGCCCGCGATCGAAGCCAAGGTCTTCGTCATGGACCCGCCGCTGAACCTCGCGGCCTATGAGCCGATGCTCGCCCAGCAGCGGCAACGGGTGCAGCAACTCAAGGATTTCCAGGAACCGCGCGACCTCAAGCGGTTGAGCGCTGCCGAGTTCGCGCCGGTCGCTTCGGCGATCGACGGCTACGTCCGCGCGCTGTCGCGCAACACGGCGCAGGCGCTGAGCCAGGGCGTGAAGTAGCCCCTCGCGCCGGGCTTCGGCTCACAGCCGCAGCGGCGCCGCGTAGCCCGTCATCTCGAGATACCCGCGTCCCACGCGCCGGCCTTGTTGTGCGTCGCGTAGTTCGCTCAACCCTTCCCAGTACACGCCGCCCGTGGAGCCGCGGCTGTCCAGTTCCTGGTCGTCGAGCAGGGCCTGCACCTCGAAGCGGCCCGCGGGCGTGTCGATGCGCCAGTGCGTCGGGTAGCTCGCGCGCGTGCGCGGGCTGGTCCAGCTGCGCAGCGCCTCGAAGCGCACCTCGCCGGGCTGGAAGATGCGCGCCGCGCCGCCGCGCGGGCGGAACGAGCCGCCCGACCACAGCGCGCTGCCGTCGCGGCGGCGCAGGTGGAAGGCGGTGAGCGCGCTGCCGTCGTCGAGGTTCATGCCGATCCAGTCCCAGCCCACGGCCTCGGGGTGCATCAGCGCCTCGCTCCATTCGTGGTCGAGCCAGGCGGTGCCGGCGATCTCGAACGGCGCCTGGCCCTGCAAGGTGAGGCGGCCCTGCGCCTGCAGCTGCGGCTCGCTGTAGTAGTAGCTCGCCTGCTCGGGCTCGGGGCCCTTGCGCGACAGGCCGTCGCGGCCCTGCAGCAGCACGGGTTGCGACGGTGCGAAGCGCAGGTCGAGCGTGAATTCGCCGGCGGGAATGCGCGCGCTGTAGGCGCCGCTGCCGGCGTCGCGCACCAGCGACCAGTCGCGCAGCCGCACGTCGGTGTCGGTCTCTCTGGCCGAGGCCACGTCGAAGCCCGCGCGTGCGATGCGCTGGTCGTGCCGCAGCACGCGGCCTTCGAGGTCGGTGACGGCGGCGTGCGCGAACACCAGCTGCTTGGCGGCGAAGGCCGAGCGCATGGCCTGCGTGGCGTCGACGCGCGAGCGGAAGAAGGTCACCTGGAAACCGAACGCGCGCCCCGCGGCGGTCTGGCCGTGGCCGGTGATGTACCACCACTCGGTGCGCAACTCGGGGTGGCTGCCGAAGTCACGCGGAAACTGCAGCGCCTTCGCGGGCAGGGCCCGGGCGGCATGCGGCGCGCCCGAGGCGGCCAGCGCGGCCAGCAGCAACAGCTGCCGCCGCGCGATGAGGCCACGGGGCGGGCGCATGGCCATCAGCCCGCCACCAGCGCGTCGATGCGTTGCTGCGCCGGCGCGATATCGCCGAAGGCGTTGCGCACCCAGTCGGCGTCGTGGTAGCTCGGCAGGTAGCGCTCGCCCGCGTCGCACAGCAGCGACAGGATCGAGCCCTGCTGGCCGGCCGCGCGCATCTCGTGCGCCACGGCCAGCATGCCGACGAAGTTGGTGCCGGTCGACGGGCCGACCTTGCGCCCCAGCAGCGCCGACAGCGCATGCATGGCGGCCACCGAGTCGAGGTTGGGCACTTCGAGCATGCGGTCGACCAGCGTGCGCACGAAGCTGGGCTCCACGCGCGGGCGGCCGATGCCTTCGATGCGCGAGCCGGGTGCCGTGAGCGTGGCGTCGCCGCTGCGGTGGTAGGCCGAGAACACCGAGCCCTCGGGGTCGGCCACGCACACCTGCGTGTCGTGGCAGCGAAAGCGCAGGTAGCGCCCGATGGTGGCGCTGGTGCCGCCGGTGCCGGCGCCCACCACGATCCACGCGGGCACCGGATGCCGCTCGCGCGCCATCTGCTGGAACATGCTCTCGGCGATGTTGTTGTTGCCGCGCCAGTCGGTCGCGCGCTCGGCGTAGGTGAACTGGTCCATGTAGTGGCCGCCGGTGCGCTCGGCCAGCGCGCGGGCCTCGTCGTACACCTGCGCGGCGTGGTCCACGAAGTGGCAGCTCGCGCCGTAGAAGGCGATCTGCGCGACCTTCTCGGGCGAGGTGCTGCGCGGCATCACGGCGATGAAGGGCAGGCCCAGCAGCCGCGCGAAGTAGGCCTCGCTCACGGCGGTGGAGCCGCTGGAGGCCTCGACGATGGTCGTGCCTTCGCGCACCCAGCCGTTGCACAGCGCGTACAGGAACAGCGAGCGCGCGAGCCGGTGCTTGAGGCTGCCGGTGGGGTGCGTCGATTCGTCCTTCAGGTACAGGTCGATGCCGTGCGCGGCCAGCGCGGGCAGCGGCAGCGGAATGAGGTGCGTGTCGGCGCTGCGCTGGTAGTCGGCTTCGATGCGGCGGATCGCGCCGGCGAGCCAGCTGTCGCAGGAGGAGGTTGAAGGGGTGGTGGGCTGCATAGCGCGCCAGTCTACAAGTCATGCCTTGTCACCCGTCGGGTGACAGAAATCGGGATACTGCCCGCTGCCAATCCACAACAAGACCGGAGACGAACTGCATGAAGAGAATGAACCATCGGCTTTCCCTGGGCGCCGTGTCGCTGGCGGTCCTCGCCCTCGCAGGGTGTGCGTCCAATGCCCCGGGCGTGAACACGCCCACGCGCCCCTCCTCATCCTTCGCGGTGCCCGGCCTCGAGAAGCCGGCCGAAGTGCTGGTCGACCGCTGGGGCGTGCCGCACCTTTACGCGGGCACGCTCTACGACGCCTTCGTGGCGCAGGGCTTCATCGCCGCGCGCGACCGGCTCTGGCAGATGGACCTGTGGCGCAAGCGCGGCCTGGGCGAGATGGCGAAGGACTTCGGCCCCGCCTGGGTCGAGAGCGACCGCGCCGCGCGCGCCGTGCTCTACCGCGGCGACATGTACCGCGAGTGGCTGGCCTACGGCTCCGACGCCAAGCGCGTGGCCGAGGCCTTCACGGCCGGCGTCAATGCCTACGTGGCGCAGGTGCGCGCGCAGCCCGCGCTGCTGCCCACCGAGTTCGCGCTGCTGGGCTACCAGCCGTCCACGTGGTCGCCCGAAGACGTGGTGCGCATCCGGCACCACGGGCTCACGCTCAACTTCAGCTCGGAGGTCGACCGCGCGCGCGCGTTCTGCGCCGGCGCGCCGGGCGTCAAGGCCGACTGGCTGCGCCGCGAACTCGATCCGCCGGTCACGCCCAAGGTGCCCGAGGGCTTCGATCCCTGCAGCCTTCCTGCGGCGGAGCTGCGCGCGGCCTACCTGCGGGCGACCGATGCGCCGCGCTTCACCAAGGAGAACACGCGCGTGGGCATGAACGCGGGCGCGTCTTCCACGCCGGTCGCGCTGCTGCCGGGCAGCGCCGAGGCGATCGCCGCGAAGGCCGAGCAGGACGAGGCGGCGCAGGGTGATCCCACCGCCGCCTACGGCAGCAACAACTGGGTCATCGCGCCGAAGCTCACGTCCACGGGCCGGCCCATCCTGGCCAACGACCCGCACCGCGCGCATGGCGCGCCGAGCCTGCGCTACATGACGCACCTGAGCGCGCCCGGCATGGACGCCATCGGCGCCGGCGAGCCCTTCCTGCCGGGCCTGTCGATCGGCCACAACGGCACCATCGCCTTCGGCCTCACGCGCTTCTACATGGACCAGGAAGACCTGTACGTGTACGAGCTCAACCCGGCCAACCCCGAGGAGTACCGCTACCAGGGCCGCTGGGAGCCGATGACGCGCGTCACCGAGCGCATCGCGGTCAAGGGCGAGGCCGCGCCGCGCGAGGTGGTCAACACCTTCACGCGCCATGGCCCGGTGCTGGTCGCGGAGCCCGGCAAGCGCCGCGCCTTCGCCTTGCGCGCCGCCTGGCTGGAGCCCGGCATGGCACCGTACTTCGGTTCGATGGACTACATGCGCGCGCGCAACTGGGACCAGTTCCGCGCGGCCATGAACCGCTGGGGCGCACCGGGCGAAAACCAGGTGTACGCCGACAGCAGCGGCAACGTCGGCTGGATTCCGGGCGGCCTCACGCCGATCCGCCCGAACTGGGACGGCCTCATGCCCGTGCCGGGCGACGGCCGCTATGAGTGGTCGGGCTTTCGCAACGGCGACGAGCTGCCCTCGGAGTTCAACCCCGCGCGCGGCTACGTCGTCACGGCCAACGAGAACAACATCCCGCCCGACCATCCCGCTGCGAAGAAGGGCGTGGGCTACGAGTGGAGCGACGCGGCCCGCGCGCTGCGCCTCAAGGAACTGTTCGCGGCCAAGGTGGCGGCGGGGTCGCGCTTCACCATCGAAGACTCGGAGCGCATGCAGAACGACATCGTCGCGACGCCGGCGCAGCGCGTGCTGAGGCTCTTGGCCGGCCAGCGCAGCGACGACGCCCAGACCGCGGCGGCGCTGCGCCTGTTGCAGGGCTGGGACGGCGCCATGGACCGCGACAGCGCGGCTGCCGCGCTGTACGAGGTGTGGAGCAGCAAGTTCCTGCGCCAGGCCGTGCTCAAGGCGGGGGCGGGCGATGCCGGTGCCGCGCTGGCCGCGCCCGGCGACAACACGCGCATGGTGCTGCTGCTGGAGAACCCGTCCGGTTGGGTGAGCAACGCGCAGCGCGATGCCCTGCTGCTGACGACCTTGCCCGCCGCCATGCAGGAACTGTCCGCCAAGCTCGGGCCCGACCCGGCGGCGTGGAAGTGGGGCGCCTTGCACCGCGCCGAGTTCCGGCATCCACTGGGCGGCGTGGTCGATGCGGCCACGCGCAAGAAGCTCGAGGTGGGCGACTGGCCGATGTCCGGCTCGTCGTTCACGCCGATGGCGGCCACCTACCGCGCGAACGACTACAAGCTGACCTCGGGCGCGTCGTTTCGCATGGTGCTCGACGTGGGCAACTGGGACGCCTCGCGCGTCATCAACACGCCGGGCCAGTCGGGCAACCCCGACAGCCCGAACTACCGCGACCTGGCGCCGCTGTGGCTCGAAGGCAAGTACGTGCCGCTGGTCTACAGCCGCGGGGCGGTCGAGAAGGAAACGGTGGAACGGATCCAGCTGACGCCGGGGCGCTAGCAGGACCGGTCACGCAAGAGGGCGCTGCCCGCGCCCCGCCATGCCGCTCGTCACGAGGTCGTCATTCGCCGATGTGATGCTTGCAGGAGTTGAAATACTGCCCACAAGCTTGCTGACACGATCCACTTCTTCCTTGTTGACTTCAGCGCATGGTGGTCGTGGGCGAGTGGTTGGACGGGGCTTGGGCCGGGGCAGGGACGACAGGCTCGTGCGAGCCTTTGTCTCCGGCCTGACGTGCACCGTGGTGTGCGTCTGCATCGCCTGGGGATCGACAGCGAAGGCCGTGGCCGCGGGCACCGACGTGCCGTCGGCAGATGCCGCCACCCGCGCGTCGTCCGAATCGCAGATGCTGGACTTCGACCTGCCGGCGCAGCCCTTGGCGGCTGCCCTGGCGCAGTTCGCCGCGGTGTCGGGGCGATCGGTGATGTTCATCGACGAGTGGGTGGCGGGGCGAACCTCTGCCCTGGTGCGCGGGCGCCATACGCCGCATGCCGCCTTGCGGGCCCTGCTGGCCGGCACAGGCTTCACCGCGGATGACGTGGACACGCAGCTTTCCGGCGCCTTCATCCTGAAGCGCGTCGCAGCGGCGCCTGGGGTGGCATCGACTGCCGGTTCGCCACGCGGCTACGACGCCCTGGTCCAGGCCCGTGTCTGGGACGCGCTGTGCGCCGATCTGCGCACGGCCCCCGGCCACTACCGCGCGATCCTGCAACTGCAGGTGACCGCGTCGGGCCGCATCGGCCAGGCCCGCCTGGTGTCGTCTTCGGGAGACCCTGCGCGGGACGCCGCCATGCTCGCGGCATTGGCCCCTCTGAAGATGGACCATCCTCCGCCGGCGGACCTGGCGCTGCCGCTCACGCTGGCCATCCTCCCGCACGATGTGTTGCCCGGGCCTCGCTGTGCCACGGTGCACTGACGCATGACGGAGAACGTCATCCCGCTGCTGCGCAGCTTCCTGGTGCAACGCTACGAGCAGCTCAGGCAACGCCTGGCCGTGCGGCTGGGGAATCGCGAACTGGCGGAAGACGCCCTGCACGAAACCTGGCTGAAGCTGGAGCGCAGCCAGCCCATGGCGGGCCCCATTGCCACGCCCCAGGCGTACCTGCTGCGCATGGCGGTCAACCTGGCCATCGACGTCCGGCGCGCACAGAGCCAGGTCCTGCTGTCCGACGACATCGACATGTTGATGAATGAGCTGCCGGACCCGGCGCCCGGTCCCGCCGAGGTCGCCGAAGCCCGTTCGCAGCTGGAGGCGCTGGATGGCCTGCTCTCGCGCCTGCCACCGCGCCGCCGCGAAATCCTGCTGCTGGTTCGCCTGGAGGGCTGGTCGCAGCGGGACGTGGCCACGCGGCTTGGCATTCCTGTGCGGACCGTCGAGTACGAACTGAAGGCCGCACAGGATCTTCTGTTCTCGCGGCTGGAGCCGCGCTCTGGCAGGTCTTCATGACGGCACGAAGAAATAGTTTGCGGATTGCGGTGTCGGCAACCGTCTATCAAGTACGGGGCCCCTGAAACCCATATGACGACGCACCCTCCATCACCGACGCTTCCCGAGACGCTGCGCGAAGACGCGCGCGCGTGGGTGCGCAAGCTGCATTCGGGCGCCGCCACGCAGTGGGAGGCCCAGGCGTTCAGGCGCTGGCGCGACGCGAGTCCCTTGCATCAGGCGGCGTTCATCGAGGCCCGGCAGCAGTGGCGCGTGCTTCAACCCGCGCTGAACCGGCTGGTGCGCACCGACGCCGAAGCGGCGAGCCTTCACCGCGAGACCCTGCGCAAGCCCGCGGCGAGCCGCCGGGCCTTCCTGGGCGTGGCGGGTGCAGCCGCCGCGGCCGGTGTCGCAGGGGTGGCGGTCTATTCGCCCTTGGGGTTGTGGCCCGCGGCCAATGAATGGCGTGCGGACTGGCGCACGGCCGCCGGAGAGCAGCGTGCGATCGCGTGGTCCGACCAGATCGACGTGACCCTGAACACCCGCACCAGCATCCGCCGGGTGGCCCCGGAGGACGACCAGGCCGAGGGGCTGGAGTTGCTGAACGGCGAAGCGGCGATCGAGATGCTGCCCAGTGCGCGCACCTTCAGCGTCGTGGCCGGCGCCGGCCGCAGCATTGGCGAGTCGGCGCGCTTCGAGATCAGCCGCCTGGAAGGGCGGGTGTGCGTGACCTGCCTGGCGGGGCGCGTGCGCATCGAGCATCCGGCCGGCGACCGTGTGCTGCTGGCACGTCAGCAAGCGGTCTACCGCGATCACTCGATCAGCGGCATCGCCGCCGCAGACCCCGAGGTGGCTTCTGCCTGGCGGCGCGGTGAGCTCGTGTTCAAGCAGGCGCCCTTGTCGGTGGTGCTGGACGAGATCAATCGCTACCGTCCCGGGCGTGTGGTCCTGATGGTGGATGCGCTGCGGGGGAAAACGGTCACCGCGACCTTCAAGCTCGACCGCCTCGATCTGGCCTTGCTCCAGATGCAGCGTTCCTTCGGTTTGAACGCCCGGTCGCTCCCCGCCGGCGTGCTGGTCCTGAGCTAGAGGTGGACCTCGGGGTTGGGTGGTGACCCTGTCTCGATGTCGCGGCTTCCCATGGTTGGCGTGCGCAGCCACTGTGAAGCTTTCGTGACTTTGCCGAGGTGCAGCGCGCCCTGGCCGTTGATCTGCAAGGCCTTTCCGTACCGAGGCCGCAGCAGCAGGCGCTCGCCCACAACGAGGCCAAAAATATTCTTCTGGAATTCGACGTTCCCGTCCCGTCAAGAAACTGACGGCTCCTGTCGCCTTGGCTTTCGATCGCCATCGCAGGGGCTTCTTGAATGGGGCGTGCCTGCGCGACGCGCGCAGCCCCTTCGGCACAGGCTTTACTTCGGCGGGAACGAGACATGACCATCAGTGGGTGCAAGGAAAAGAATCGACCGGCGCGCGCGGCGCAGCAGGTTTTCAGGATGGCGCCCCTCGCGCGGGCCATCGCGGTGGCGCTGGCCGCCGGTGGGGTCCTCGGCAGCGCGCACGCCCAGCGGGCGTTCAGCCCGGCGTGGTTCGCCGACAAGGGCGCGGCGCAGGCGGGCGCGATCGCCACGGGCAAGCTGCCGAACGGCGCGCCGGCGTCCAGCCTGGTCCACCCGACGCAGCCGTCGTCGGCGGCGAGCCAGCAGCTGCAGACGTCCATCACCAACCTGAACCTGGCCGCGCGCGCAATCGCCGCGCAGCAGGCACAGCAGACACAGAAGCGGGCCGAGGCGCTGGCCAGCGGCGAATCCGCGCCAGACGGCCTGGCCGAAGGCGGCCTGAAGGTCGACACGAATTCGCTGACCGCCGGCTGGCTCAACGCCAGGGACCCCGTGCAGGCCGCGGCGAACGGCAGGACCACGGTCACCATCGAGCAGACCGCCGACAAGGCCATCCTGAACTGGGAGACCTTCAACGTCGGCAAGCACACGACGGTGAAGTTCGACCAGCGTGCCGGCACCCACGCCAAGACCGGCGCCAACGAGTGGATCGCGCTCAACCGCATCAACGACCCCAGCGGTCGACCCAGCCAGATCGCCGGCCGCATCGAGGCCGAGGGCAGCGTCTACCTCATCAATCGCAACGGCATCCTGTTCACCGGCAGCAGCCAGGTCAACGTGCGCAACCTGGTCGCCTCCAGCCTGAAGCTCAGCGACGAACAGTTCAAGGCCGGTCTCAACACGTGCCTGGGCGCGAAATCGGGTGACCCCGGTTACTGGAGCGGCCTCGAAGTGGCCGTCGGCATTCCCACCTTCGGCGAGAACTCCAAGCAGATGCCGGCCGATTCGAACGTGCAGTTCGCCGACATGGGCCCGGCCTTCGATCCGGGCAAGCCGCCGGGCGACGTCAAGGTGCTGGCCGGTGCGCAGATCACGGGCCAGGGCGGCCACGTGCTGATGTTCGCGCCCAAGGTCAGCAACGCGGGCAGCATCCGCACGCCGAGCGGCCAGACGCTGCTGGGCGCCGGCGAGAACGTCTGGCTGGAGGCCAAGGAAATCAGCCCCACCGTGCGCGGCTTCGATGCCGTCACCTCGTCGGTGCGGCCCTGGCTCTTTCCGGCCAAGTTCCTGATCAACCCGCAGACAGCGCCCGCCTTCCAGCCCTACCTCATCGGGCGCATCGTGTCCGACATCCTGCCGCTGATGGAGCAGCGCGCGGCCCAGGTCGGCTACAGCGTGCACAACACCGGCATCATCCAGGCCGATCACGGCGACATCACCATGGTGTCGCGCGAGATCCACCAGGGCGGCATCCTGCAAGCCAGCACCGCGCTGAACAACCGCACGGGCTCCATCCGCCTGCGCGCCTGGGGCCAGGGCGTGCACAACATCGACATCAACCTGGCGGCCGACGTCCCGCGCCTGACGGCCTGGTCGGGCGGCACGCTGACCCTGGGGCCGGACAGCATCACCCAGGTCGTCAACGACTGGCAGGACACCACGCGGATCGAAAGCGGCTCGCTGGCCAACCGCTACCAGCCCGGGCGCATCGAGCTCTACGGCAAGACGATCGACGTGCAGACCCGTGCGCAGGTCACCGCCGCCGCGGGCCACATCGATATCCAGGCCCAGGCCAACCCGGCGGCCCTGCAGCGCAACACGCAAGTGGGCGACGGCAGCCGCATCCTCATCGGTGAACACGCCACCGTCAGCACCGCGGGTCTGATGCAGATGCCGGTGGACATGGCCAGCAACTTCGTCGAGGCCGAACTGCGCATCAACGAACTGCGCGACTCCCACCTGCAGGCGAACACCTGGCTGTACGGCCGGAAGGTCATCGTGGATCGACGCCGGTCGGGCACCTTCAAGGGGCTGATGGCGGGCGTCGAATGGGTCACCGACGAGTCCGGCAAGGCGCTCAAGGGCGTCTGGGTCGGCACCCCGCTGGCGGACGTGACGGGCTGGGTGGGCAACGGCCTGGTGGGCTTGTCGGAGCTGGCGGCGCGAGGCGGCGACATCACCATCCAGTCCAACGGTTCGGTGATCACGCGGCCGGGCTCCATCCTGGATGTGTCCGGCGGCTCGGTGCGCTACAGCGACGGCTGGAACACGGAAACCCTGCTGCGCGGCGCGGACGGGCGCACCTACACCATGTCGTCCGCGCCGGCGGACATGACCTACACGGGCATCGCGGGCCAGTACCTGCACGCGCATGCGCGCTGGGGCGTCACGCAGACCTATGTCAATCCGATGCTGTCGGGGCGGCGCTGGGAACCGGGCTACGAAGAAGGCCGCAATGCCGGTTCGATCGACATCCGTGCCGGCAGCGCCTTCATCCTGGAGGGCGAGTTCAGGGGCTCGGTGCAGCCGGGCGACCGGGTGCAGGAAGTGGCCGAGCTGCCTCGGGCCGGCCGCCTCACGGTGGGTTCCAACCGGGCGCAGGAGGGCATGTGGACCCTGGGCCAGGTCGTCATCAGCGACAAGCCCGCGTTGCTGCCGGCGGGTTTCAGCATCGACAGCCCGCTGGGCAAGGACGCCTTCCTGACCGAGCCGGAAGGGCAATCCCCCGGCGCTGGCGCGGGCGTGGGCCGCACCACCTGGCTGTCTGCTGCGGGGCTGAGCCATTCGGGCCTGGGCGCCATCGAGTTGAACCTCAACACCGGCTTCGTGCTGGAAGACAGCGCGGTGGTGACTCTGCAGCCGGGGGCGCGCTTCACGGCCGCGGTCTACGACGGCCAGGGCATCCCCGGCAACTTCGACATCCAGGGCAAGCTCATCGCCCCGGGGGGCTCCATTGCGCTGAGCGCCGGCGGCAAGGCGGACAGCGTGCTGCGCCTGGGTGCGAACAGCCTGCTGAGCGTCGCGGGCCAGTGGGTCAACGACACCGGCAGCGGCGTCACGCTGGGCCGCGCCATCCACGGGGGCTCGATTGCACTGGGCACCCCGATGAAGGAGGGCCTGGGCACGGTGTACGGCAACGTGGAGGTGGCCGCCGGCGCGGCACTGGACGTGTCCGGCGGCGGCTGGCTGTCCGGTGTCACGGCGGGCGGCAAGGCCGGCAAGGTGAAGGCCGGCAACGGCGGGGCCATCAGCCTGACGGCGTTCGACAACACGGCGCTCGAGACGCTGGACCTGCGCGGCTGGGCAGGAGGCGATGCGTCCCGGCTCACGCTCACGGCGATCGGCGACGTGCAGGTGGGCGGCGCCGCGCCCGCAGCCGACGCCACGGGCGGGAAGGCATCGGGCGCGGCAAAGCCGTTGCACCTGCCGCAGACCCTGTACGCCGAGCGCGGCTTCGGCACCATCGGCATCCGTTCGCTCGGCGGGGACGTCGTGGTCGCGGAAGGCGCACAGGTGCACATCCAACCCACGAGCTGGGACATGCCCGCGGCGGTATCGACGCTGCGCACGCTGCCCAGTGGCAGCGCATTGGGCGATGTGCTGGCCCCCAAGGCACTGGACGAACTGAGCGAACAGCGCCGCGCCGCGCGCGCGCCCGGTGGCCTGTCGCTGGCGACCGGCGCGACCGGCGGCGGCATCCGCATCGACGCAAACGCCAGCATCCAGACAGAAACCGGCGGCACGATCTCACTGGACGCGGACGGGTCCGGGCAGGCTTCCGTGCGGGTGGCGGGCCGCCTTCTGGCGCCGGCCGGGACGCTGAACATCCGCGCCAAGAAAACCCTGACGCTGGCCGACGGGGCCGAGTTGCTGCTGCCCGGCGTGGCGCAGATCTTCCACGACCCGGCCATGCGCCTGCCCCTGGGCAAGGTGCTGCCGGGCGGCACGGTCACGCTGAACGCCGGCACGTTGGATGCGCAAGCGGGTGCGCTGATCGACGTGTCGGGTGCGCGGGGCACGGTGGCGTATTGGGACCGCGGCACGGGTGCGCTCGGCGCCCTGCGGCGCGTGGACCAGGAACTGGGCAGCGACGGCGGCGCGGTCGTGATGGAGGCCGCGGCCGGCGGTGCCATGAACGCCAGGCTGCGCGCCCACGGAGGCAACGCCCAGGCGGCGGGCGGCTCGTTGTCCATCACGGACACGAGCGCGGCCGGGAGCTCGTCCGGGGACCTGGTGGCGCCGGACATCGGCTCCTTCCTCTACTACAAGAGCCCCACCGGCACGTACACGTTCAACGGCGAAAAGTACGCGCGGATCATCGGCACCAGCGGCAACCTCGACGTGCGCGACGAGTACGCCGGCGACGTCAAGATGAGCAGCGCCATGCGCACCGCGCTCAACACCACGCTGCCGACGTCGGTGTCCAGCAGCAAGGGGCTCGTCCTCGACGCGGGCGCGGCGCTGGCCGCGGGACCGGGCGTCGACAGGGCGCCCTGGGAGCACGACCCGAGCATCGACAAACGGGTGGTCGACCTGCTCAACAAGTACTTCTGGAGCGGCACCGGCACGGCGCTGAGCCACAAGATCCACATCGGCAACATCGCGACCTCGGACGGCACCCTGCACGTGTCGGCGAAGGCGCTGCAGGACACGGGCTTCTCGGCGGTCGACCTGCGTTCCACGCAAGTGGGCGTGCAGCTGAACGGCGGTGTCGACCTGAGCGTCGCCGGTCGCCTGGGCATCACCGCCCCGGTCATCCAGAGCGACGGGCTGGGCGGTGTGGTGCGCTTGCATGCCCACCATCTGCAACTGAACCCGCTGACAGGTGCGGTGGGCGCGGTCGGCGCCACGCCCCGCAATGCGGGCGAACTGATCCTGTCGGCCACCCAGGCCATCGACATCGCAGGCCGGGGTGCGAAGGGCGAGTCGGCGTTGCCCGTCGACGTCAAGCTGCGCGGCTTCGAACGCACGGTGCTGGACACTGGCGACCTGCGCTTCGTGGCAGGGGCCTACAGCGAAGGCGGCACCGACTACGACGACCCGCAGCTGCGGGCCACGCTCGACGTGGGGGGCGCGCTGGAGATCAAGGCCGCGCAGGTCTACCCGGCCACCGCCGTCACGGCGCGAATCAATTCGGACCGCTCCATCACCGTGCGCGGCAATGGGAGTGCCGCAGCGCCTCTGTCGGCCGGCGGCAGCCTGACGCTGAACGCGCCCGTCATCGAGCAGGACGGCGTGCTGCGCGCGCCCTTCGGGCAGATCGCGCTGAATGCCGGCGAGCGCCTGACGCTGGGCACGAACAGCCTGACCTCGGTGTCCGGTGCGGGCCTGGACGTGCTCTACGGCAGCTTGCGCAACGCCGAGTACTGGCTGGACCCGGCCAACCCGCAGGGCCGCAATCGTGCCAATGCCGGCGATGCCAGTTCCCTGGACGAAAACCGCTACCTGTCGTCGCTGCCGGAAAAGCGCGTGTTGCTGCAAGCGCCCGATGTGGCCATGGCCGCGGGCGCGGTGGTGGACATCGCGGGCGGCGGCGATCTGCATGCGTGGGAGCACGTGCCCGGCTCGGGCGGCTCGCACGACGTGCTGACGCTGCCCGGCATGTACGCCGTGCTGCCGGGCTACCAGGGCCTGTCGCCCGTGGCGGGCGGTGCGGCGGGCCAGAAGGTCTGGCTGGCCGGTGGCGGCCTGGGCGCCGGCTGGTACACGCTCCTGCCGGCGCGCTATGCGCTGCTGCCCGGCGCCTTCGCGGTGCAGAGCACGGGCCAGGCCTTGCCGGCGTGGGCCGCGTCCCGCGGCGAGGTGGTCAGCCTGCGCGACGGCTCGACGATCGTCGCCGGACGGGAACAGAACACGATCAGTGGCGCGCGCGATGCCACGGCCTCGGGCTGGCGCGTGCTGCCCGCCAGCCTGGTGCGCAAGGTCAGTGAATACAACGAGGCGCGGGGCAACGCCTTCTTCTCGTCGGATGCGTTCAAGCTGACGCAATACCGCCTCACGGGGCAGGATGTCGTGACCCCGCGTCTGGCCCGCGATGGCGGCGCCGTGGTGTTCAAGGCCGACCGTGCGCTGACGCTGGACGGCGAACTGCGCGCGCAACCCGATGCGGGCGGGCGCGGCAGCCTGGTGGACATCGCCGCCGCCAAGATCGCCATCGTCGGCGCGGGGCAGGACAGCAGCGACCTGCGCGCCGACGGCTACCTGGTCGTGGATGCCGGCAGCCTGACGCGCTTCGGCGCGGGCAGCCTGCTGGTGGGCGGCACGCGCACAGGCAATGTGCGGGGCCTGCAAGTGGACGTGGCCGCCAGCGATGTGGTGCTGCGCAACACGGCGGGCACCGCGCTGAGCGGCCCGGAGGTGATCCTGGCCGCGGCGAATGTGGTGTCGATCGAGTCGGGCAGCGTGCTGCGCGCGAACGGCGCCGCGTCGGGCGACGAAGCGAACCTGGTGCTCAAGCCGCAGGTGGCGGCCGTGTGGAGCGACAACAACACGCCCAACGACACCAGCGACGACCACATCGTCACACCCTCCAAAGACTGGGGTGCGCTGGTGCGCGTGAGCAGCGGCCAGGCCGTGCGGGCGCTGCGCGAGAACGTGGACACCACCGTCGGCGGCCAGGTGCGCATCGGCGCCGGTGCGCTGCTGCAGGGCGGCGAGGCGCTGCTGCTCGACGCCACCAACGACACCGAGATGGCTGCCGGCGCGCAGCTGTCGGGCAAGGCCCTGTCGGTGGCCGCGAGCCGCATCGGCATCGGCGGCGGCAGCGGCGGCCTGGTGCTGGACACCGACGCCCTGGCGCAGCTGTCGCGCGCGCAGTCATTGACGCTGCACAGCTACGGCAGCCTGGACTTCTATCGCTCGCTGGACATGCGCGGCCTGGCGCAGGTGGTGTTCGACGCCGCAGCCTTGCGGGGCCATGGCGCCGATGCCGTGCAGGTGCAGGCCTCCCACCTGACGCTGCAGAACACGGGCGCGTCGCTCGGCAGTGCGGGCACAGGCAGTGGTCGCCTGGAACTGTCGGCCGGCGAGCTGGTGCTGGGCGCGGGCGACAAGACGATGTCCGGCTTCGACCAGGTGCTGCTGTCGGCCAACCGGCGCATCGCCGGCGAAGGCACCGGGAGCCTGGACGCCGGGACGGCGGCGCTGACGCTGCGCATGCCGGTGCTGCAAGGGGTGTCCGGCGCCGACCAGGCCCTGCGAACGCAGGGCCAACTGGTGTTGCAGCAAGACGCGCAACTGGATGCGCAAGAGATGGCGTCACTGGGCCGCGCCAGCCTGGGCGCGCGCCTGAGCCTGTCGGGCCAGGGCGTGACCGTGGCGCTGCCGGTGCTCGCGCTGGGCGGCAGCATTGCGGTCGATGCCGGCACGGGCAACCTCACGGTTGCAGCGTCGGGCCGCCTGCACGCGGGGGGCCTGGAAAAAGTCTTCTTCGACGCGGCCCAGTACGTGGATGCCGGCCAGATCAGCTTGGCGACGCGAGGCGGCCTGATCGACCTGGCCCCGGGCAGCCTGCTGGACCTGTCCGCCCATCCGCGCGGTGGCGACGCCGGCCGCCTGACGGTGGATGCATCGGCCGGCGGGCGGGTCCACTTCGGTGGCACTGTGCAAGCGCAGGCCGGTGCCGGCGGCAACGGTGGCAACTTTGCGCTGGCCATCGATCGGCTGGACGATTTCGGCGCGCTGGCGCGAACGCTCAACGATGCGGGCTTCAGCCGCTCGCGGCAGTTCCGCGTCCGCCAGGGCGACCTGACGATCGCGGGCACCACGCGGGTGGCCGACTTCGAAGTCATCACCGACCACGGCGTGATTGCTGTCGACGGCACGGCGCGCGTCGAAGCCAACGCGGCCTACGGCGGCAGCATCCGCCTGGTCGGCGGGGCAGGGCTCACGATGCAGCCGGGCGCGGTGCTGGCGGCCCATGCCACCGACGCCATCGATGGCCTGGGCAGCAGCCGCATCGACCTGGAAGCGGTCGACGGCCAACTGCACCTGGCCGGCGGCACGCTGGACCTGAGCGGCGGCGAAGGCGGCAAGCTGCGGCTGCGGGCGCAGCGCACCGCAGGCAACGACGGCCTGAACGTCACGGCGCTGAACGCCGCCGTGCAGGGCGCGCGCTCCGCGGTGCTCGAAGGCGTGCGCCGCCATGCCAGCACGGATGGCACGGTGGAATCCGTGGCCCCGCAGGCGATCGCCGAAGCCAATGCCTTTGCCAGCAACACCGGCATCCTGGCGAGGCTGGGTGGCAACGCCGCCGCCTACACCTTGGCGGCGGGCATCGAGATCACCAGCCCCGGCGACCTGACGCTGGGCCGCGACTGGAATCTGTTCGACAGCTTCGGTGCGGCGCACCGCGAAGGCACGCTCACGCTGCGCGCCGGCGGCAACCTGAACATCGACGGCCATCTGAGCGACGGCTTCGACGTGGCGGGCCGCGACAACGGTGCGGGCCGGGCGGCGCGGCTGCAGCAGGCCGCGTCGTGGAACCTGCGCCTGGTGGCGGGCGCGGACCTGAATTCGGTCGACGCACTGGCCACGCGGGCGCCGGGTGCGCTCGCGAGCGATGCCGGCACGGTCCGCGTGGGCACGGCCGGTGCCGAGTCGGGCGCCGGCAAGCTGGTGCGCACCGGCAGCGGCGACCTCACGGTACGCGCCGGGCGCGACCTGGTGCTCGCCCACAAGGAGTCCGCGCTGTACACCGCAGGCCGGGCCGAGGCCGATCCCACCCTGGGTGGCGGCTTCGACACCGCCAGCGTCGATGCCCAGTACGGCACCGCAGGCGGCCACCTGGACGTCGCGGTCCAGGGCAGCGTGCGTGCGCCGACCCAGCAGGGCGTGCGTTCGGACCAGATCCTGACCGAATGGCTGTTCCGCCAGGGACGCTACGGCGGCGAGTTCAGCAGCCCCACCGGCTACTACGACCCCTACAACATGGGCGACACCTGGGCGCCGGTCATGTCCGCGCGGGGCCAGCAACCGAGCTGGTGGGTGAACCACGCGAGCTTCCAGCAGGGCCTGGGCGCGCTGGGCGGCGGCAACGTGAAGCTGTCGGCGGGCGGCGACCTGGTGAACCTGGTGGTGGCCTTGCCCAGCACCATGCGCGTGACGGGCGGGCGTTCCGCCGGCGATGCCGCGGCCTCCATCGTGACGCGCAATGGCGGGCAGCTGCAGGTGAGCGCGGGCGGCGCCTTGAAGGCCGGCCAGTACTACGTGGGCCGCGGCGCCGGCGAGATCGACGCAGGCACCAGCGCCGCCGGCTATGTCATGACCGGCACAGTGAGCAACGGGTCTGGCGCCACCTATGCCTACGACATCGCGCCCGTGCTGGCGCTGTCGGACGCCACGCTCAAGCTGCAGACGCTGGGTGACCTCGTCCTGCAGACCGTGATCGACCCCATGCAGATACGCCGTGCCTACGTCGACCAGGTCGACAAGGACACCAGTGGCGGGGCCAGCCATGCGATGTTCATGAGCAGCCATACCGAGCGCAGCGCCGTCACGCTGGTGTCCACCGGTGGCAACGTGCGCCTGGAAAACCAGTCGGAATACGTGGCGGGCAACGAGACGGGCAACACCACCAAGCTGGTGAACGGCATGGTGGACCCCAA
Source organism: Variovorax sp. GW821-FHT10C12 (assembly GCF_059415405.1). NCBI lineage: Bacteria > Pseudomonadati > Pseudomonadota > Betaproteobacteria > Burkholderiales > Comamonadaceae > Variovorax > Variovorax sp. GW821-FHT10C12. Next base: position 2,622,192 of record NZ_JBWKNE010000001.1, on the reverse strand, counting down.
GCTCCAGACGGACATGGTGGGCCTGTACCCGGCCAAGCTGAGCGTGTCGGCCCTGAGCGGAAGCATCGACGTCGCGGGCCTGCTGCCGATGGCGCCGGCGAACACCACCGACCTCTCCTTGCTGGCCGCGAAAGACCTGCGCTTCCTGCGCGGCAGCAGCCTGCTGAACACGGGGGCCATCGTGATGACCCAGGCCACGCTGGACAAGTGGCCCTCGATCTTCCGGCCATGGACAGGTCTCACGACCGTGCTGGGCGGTGCGTCGGCGTTCGGAGCGCCGCTGAAGTCGGTCTATGGCGGTTTCTCGGTGACGAACCCCTTCCTGACGAACAGCGCCAATGGGGGGGCGGAGCTGTTCGACAACCCGGACACGCTGCCGATGCAGGCGCACGACTTCGCGCCCAGCCGCCTCTACGCGGGGGCCGGTTCCATCAGCGACCTGAACCTGATCGCGTCGGAATCGGTGCGCGTGCAGGCCGGCACCGACATCCGCAATTTCGAGCTGAGCGCGCGCAACCTGCGCGCCACCGACAGCACGGTGCTGGCGGCGGGCAACGACATCCTGGCGGTCGCCAACCGGTTCCTGTCGCATCCCTATGCGGGACCCAGCGGAGGCGCGGCCTCGTACTACTACGACCGGGGCAGCCGCACCGCCCTGCAGGGGCCGGGCGAGCTGCTGCTGCTGGCCGGGCGCGACATCCAGGGCAACAACTTTTCGCTGTACACCAATGGCAACCGCTATTGGGACTACGTGTCGGCCACGCCGCGCGGCGAGGAAACGAACATCATCAAGGCCCTGCCCGCCGAGGGCGCTGACATCACCCTGATGGCCGGCATGAACAAGGCCGCCCGCTACGACGCCTTCGAGTCGGCCTACCTGAACCCGGCCAACGTGGCCGCCATGCCGCAGTACCTGAAGACCACCCTGGCCGACGGGACGGTGGCGCCGCTGTACCTCACCGACGGCGTGGACCACCGCGGCGACCTGCCCAAGCTCACGCGCCGGGGCCTGGTGTCCTTCGTGGAAGGCATGCTCGGTGCCGACAAGGTCGCCAGCCTCACCGGCACTGCGGACGGCAAGCTGAGCCCGCAGCAGGCGTGGGAGCAGTACCGGCAACTGCCGCCGCTGGTGCGCGAGCAGTTCCTGCGCCAGGTCTTTGTCTACGAACTGCGCGAAGGAGGGCGCGACCAGAACGGGGGCGATGGGCAGAACGGCCCGATCAACGGCGGCTACCGTCGCGGCTACGCGGCCATCGACACGCTGTTCCGCGGTGCGACGGCCGAAGGCCAGCCCGTGCGCTACGCCGCAGATTTGCCGGACAACTGGCGCAGCAGCTGGTCCGGCGTGGGCAGCATCGCCGCGACCCGGATGGCGGCGCGCACCCACCAGGGGGGCGACATCAATGTCTTCACCCCCGGCGGCGGCCTGCAGGTGGCGGGGCTGGGCGCGGTGGTGCCGGACGGATACGGCCTGGTGACGCTGGCCTCGCCGGGGCAGGTCAATGTGTTCACCGACCGGGACATCATCGTGAACCGTTCGCGCATCCTGTCCTTCGTCTCGCAGGCCGAGCCGCTGGGCAGCGACCAGGTGTTGTGGTCCAGCCAGGGCGACATCGACGCCGGCCGCGGCGCCAAGACCGTGCGCATCCCGCAGGCGCCGGAAGTCACGTCGGACGTGGACGGCAACATCACCGTGGAGGAAAAGCGCGACATGAGCGGCGCCGGCATCGGCACCGTGGGCGAAGGCGACGTGGACCTGGTCGCACCGAGGGGCACCATCGATGCGGGCGATGCCGGCATCCGGGTCGCCAGCAACCTCAACATTGCAGCGCTGCAGGTGCGCAACGCCGACAACATCCAGGTCAAGGGCGAAACGACCGGGCTGCCGGTGGTGGCGGCGGTGAACATCGGGGCACTGACCACCGCCAGCGCGGCAGCGTCGGCGGCGGCCATGGCGGCGCAGGAGTCCATGCGCCATGAGCGGGCCGCGGCACGGCAGAACCTGCCCTCGGTCTTCACGGTGCGGGTGCTGGGCTTCGGCAACGACAGCCTGCCGCCGGGCGGTGCGGGTGCATCGTCGCCGCCACGCCCCGGCGCGCAGGCGGGCGCTGCGCCTCGGTACGACCCCGCCAACCCCGTGCAGGTCTTTGGGCACGGCAATCAGTTCGACGCGTCGGTGATGTCGTTGCTGACCGATGCCGAGAAGACCAGGGTGCGCCATGCCGGCAAGTAAGACGATGTCCGCGGCTGAGTTCGATCCCGGTCCTTGTTTTCAAGGGCCATTCGCGGGCCACGGCGAGCCCACCGGCGTCGTGCTGCGGGCGTTCCTGACGGCGAACTACACGTACCTGCATCGCCGCCTGGCCCGCGATCTCGGCTGCTCCGACCAGGCCAGCGAGTGCCTGCACGAGGCCTGGCTGCGTCTGGGCGACATGGCGGCATCGGAGCCCGTGCGCAGTCCCGGGGCCTATGTCTATCGAACGGCGCGCAACCTGGCCATGGATCGCCTGCGCAGCGACCGGTCCTGGCAGTACGTGGGCGAATGGGACACGGCCCTCGATCTCCTGGCCGATCACGCGCCCGGCCCCGATGCGATCGCCGAGGCGCGTTCGGCCGTGGAGGCCGTCGAGCAGGCGATGCAGCGGCTTTCGCACCGGCATCGCTCGGTGCTCGTGGCGCTGCAGATCGAGGAGATGACCCGCCAGGACGTGGCAGACCGGCATTGCATCTCCTTGCGCCGGGTGGACACGGCACTTCGCCAGGCCCTGGACTACTGCGCGCATGCGTCCGGCCACACGGTGCGGGCGGAGGGCGCTTCGCCGCGGCGGGGTCTTTCGCGGCGATGGCAGGAGAAAGTCGTCGCCCCGATGCGCGCCAGCGCGCCACGCGCGCAGAAGTGAAGTCCCGCCTGCGGGCGGCGCCGGACCGGTAGCAACTTGCTGCTGCCGATCTCGCCGGCGTTCGGGTGGGCGTGGTTGCGGGACGCACGATCTGTCCGATCGAGCACCCGATACCCAACGCGTATCGCCCGACATGAAGACGGTATTTCACGGCCAACACCGGTTCCCCTAGCATCGTTCCAACGATACGGGAGACCGAATGGACACAAGGACAGAAGCGGCGGGTCGCTTCCTTTCGCGCACCGCGATACCGGCTTCGAAAAGCCAGGGGGCCCCATGAGCGGACCCCTCGACGGTGTGCGCATCATCGACATGACCGCGGTGCTGATGGGCCCCTATGCCACCCAGATCCTCGGCGACCTGGGCGCTGACGTCATCAAGATCGAGTCGCCCGGCGGCGATACGGTGCGCGGCATCGGGCCCGGCCGCCATCCCGGCATGGGCGGCATCTTCCTGCACGCCAATCGCAGCAAGCGCAGCGTGGTGCTGGATCTCAAGCAGCCCGATGGCCGCGAGGCGCTGTTGCGGCTCGCCGCCGATGCCGATGTGCTCATCTACAACGTCCGGCCGCAGGCCATGGCGCGCCTGGGGCTGGACTACGCCGCCATTGCTGCCGTCAATCCGCGCATCCTGTATGTCGGCGTGTACGGCTATGGGCAAGACGGGCCCTATGCGGCCAAGCCCGCCTATGACGACCTGATCCAGGGCGCGGCCGCGATTCCCACATTGGGCGTGCGCGCCGGCGCCGACGTGCCGCGCTACGTGCCCAGTGCCATGGTCGACCGCATCGTGGGAATGAGCGCGGCCAACGCCGTGTCGGCGGGCCTCTTTCACCGCGAACGCACGGGCAGGGGGCAATCGATCGACGTGCCCATGTTCGAGACCATGGCGCAGTTCGTTCTCGGCGACCACATGGGCGGCTGCACCTTCGAGCCGCCGATCGGGCCTGCCGGCTACGCGCGGCTGCTCAACGAACACCGCCGTCCCTATGCCACGCTGGACGGTCATCTGTGCGTGCTGATCTACAACGACAAGCAGTGGAAGACCTTCTTCGGCCTGATCGGCAAGTCGCAGGAGATGGAGGCCGATCCGCGTTTCAGCACCATCGGCCGGCGCACCGAGAACATCGGCGAGCTGTACCAGCTGGTGGGCCAGGTGATGAAGACCCGCACATCAGCCGACTGGACCGCACGGCTCGAAGCCGCCGACATCCCGGTCATGCCGATGCACACCCTCGAGTCGCTGATGGACGACCCGCATCTCAAGGCCGTGGGCTTCTTCGAAACCGTGGAACACCCCAGCGAAGGGCGCCTGCGCGCCATGGCGATCGCGACGCGATGGTCCGACTCGCCCCCCGCGGTGGTGCGCCAGGCGCCCCGGCTCGGAGAGCACAGCGCCGAGGTGCTGGCCGAGGCCGGCTACAGCGCGGCGCAGATCGAGGCACTGGCTGCGCAGGGCGCCACCTTGTTGCCCGCCGAACTGATTTCCGAAGCGGGCTGAACCGCCATCGCATGGACCTGAACGGAGCGCACCCTTGATCCAGCTGAACACCGGTTTCCATTTCGACGAGCTGCCAACAGGCATGCGCTTTCGTTCCCGTGCCCGCACCGTGACCGAGGCGGACCTCGTGAGCTTCATCAACCTGAGCTGGCTGAACGAAGAACTGTTCACCGACACCAGCGACCGGGCGCACATGGCGATTGCGGGCCGGGTGGTGCCAGGTGCGCTGGTCTATGCCTTCGCCGAGGGACTGATCACGCCGTCCATGCAGGGCACGGGCCTCGCGTTCCTGAATGCGGAGCTCGACATCGCCGCGCCGACCTTCGTGGGCGACACGATCCATGTCGAATGCGAAGTGATCGAGCGACGCCCCACCGCCAAGCCGGGACGCGGCCTCGTGCGCACCCGCAATTCGGTTCTCAACCAGGATGGCAAGACCGTCCTCACCTACACGCCGCTGCGCATGATGCGCATGAAGCCGGCAGACGAAAAGAAGGCGCACTGACATGGAAGACTTCCTCAAGATCGAACGCGACGGCGGCGTGGCCGTGGTGACGATGAACCGTCCGCAGACCCGCAATGCACTGTCCGACGCGGATGCCGTCGAGTCGCTGATCGCGCTGTGCGACACCGTCAACCGCGACCTGTCCGTACGCGCCGTGGTGCTGACCGGTGCCGGCACGGCGTTCTCGTCGGGCGGCAACCTGAAGACCTTGCGCGACACCATCGGCAGCGGGCTCGGCGAGCCGGTGCACAGCCGCTACGCCTACCGCGACGGCATCCAGCGCCTGCCGCTGGCGTTGTGCAACCTCGAAGTGCCGACCATCGCGGCCGTCAACGGGCCGGCCTACGGCGCGGGCAGCGACCTGGCCTGCATGTGCGACATCCGGATCGCGTCTCGCACGGCCGTGTTCGCCGAAAGCTTCGTCAAGCTCGGGCTGATTCCGGGCGACGGCGGCGCGTGGCTGCTGCCCCGGGCGGTCGGCATGTCGCGCGCTTGCGAGATGGCCTTCACCGGCGACCCCATCGATGCCGCACAGGCCCTGCAATGGGGGCTGGTCTCCGATGTGGTCGAGCCCGATGCGCTGATGCCCACGGCATTGCGGCTCGCGCAGCGCATTGCCAGCAATCCGTCGCATGCCCTGCGCATGACCAAGCGGCTGCTGCGCGAAGCACAGCACGCGCGGCTCGACACGGTGCTGGAGATGTCGGCGGGCTTCCAGGCGCTGGCCCACCACACCGCCGCGCACGAGTCCGCGCTCGATGCCTTTCTCGATGCGGCGAAGGCCCGTGCCGCGGAACGCACCTGACAGCGGGGAATGACCATGTCCTTTCAACGGCGCCACATCCTTGCCGCTGCGGGTGCGCTCGCAGCGATGCCCCTGGCCCGCGCGGCCGATGAACCCAAAGCCTGGCCGCAGAAGCCGATCCGGCTGGTGCTGCCTTACGCTGCGGGCGGGCCTACCGACGTCGTGGCACGCGCCATCGGGTTCAGGCTCTCGCAACTGCTGGGGCAGCCGGTGGTCGTCGACAACCGCACCGGCGCCAGCGGCAACATCGCGACCGAGTTCGTGGCCCGCTCCGCACCGGACGGCTACACGGTGCTGTACCACTCGTCGGGCCTGGCCATCAGCCCGGCGCTGCACAAGAACCTGCCCTACGACACGCTGCGCGATCTCGTGCCCGTGGCGCTGCCCGCGCTGATCCCGACCGTGCTCATGGCAAGCCCGAGCTTGCCCGTGGCCAACATCGAGGAGTTCGTGCAGTACATGAAGGCGCGGCCCGGCAAGCTCGCCTACGGTTCGGGCGGGCAGGGCAACGTCACGCACCTGGGCGTCGCGCTGTTCCTGCAGGCCCTGAAGCTCGATGCGATGCATGTGCCCTACAAGGGCACCGCACCCGCCATGGCCGACCTCATGAGCGGACAGACCCAGTTCCTGCTCGACGCCGTGAACTCGTCGCTGCCTTTCATCCGCGATGGCCGCGTGCGCGCGCTGGCCGTGGCCGGCAAGGCGCGCATCGGCGTGCTGCCCGGCGTGCCGGCGTTGGGCGAGTCGCTGATCCCGGGTTTTGACGCACCCACCTGGCACGGCCTGCTGGTGGCCAAGGGCACGCCGCCGGCCATCGTCAAGACGCTCAACGAAGCCGTCAACAAGGCGGTGGCCGACCCGGGCCTGCGCGGCCAGTTCGAGCCGCAAGGCGTGCTGCTCCAGTCTTCCACGTCCGAGCAGTTCGGCACGTACCTGCGCGCGGAGCTCAAGCGCTGGGCCGGCGCGGTGCAGGCCGCGGGCATCGAGGCCGAATAAGAAGACAGGCATCGGACCTGCGATCGGCGGGCCGGACAACAACGACAAGGAACCAGAGACATGAAGACCCCTTTCCTCACGCGCTGGCTGTTGGCGCTTTCAATGGGTTGCGCCGCCACGCTGGCGGCCGCGGCCGGCTACCCGGACAAGCCCGTCAAGATGATCGTGTCGCTGCCACCTGGCAGCGGCGCGGACACCACTGCGCGCTTCCTGGCCAGGCACCTGAGCGAGAAGCTCGGGCAGCCTTTTCTCGTGGACAACCGGCCCGGTGCCGACAGCTTCATCGCCGCGCGCGCCGTGGCCACCGCACCGGCCGACGGCTACACCATGTTCGTCGCCAGCAACTCGCCGATGGTGACCAACGTGGCCGTGTTCCGGCAGTTGCCTTACGACGCGGTGAAAGACTTCCAGCCGCTGGCGCGCATCGCCCGCTTTCCGATGGTGCTGGTCGTGCCCGCCAGCTCGCCCTTCAAGACCCTGCAGGACCTGGTGGTGGCTGCGCGCCAGGCGCCGGGCAAGCTCAACTTCGGCAGCGGCACCGCCACCTACCGCGTCGCGCTCGAACTGCTGCACGAGCGCAACCAGATCAAGGCCACGGCCGTGCCCTACAAGGGCACCTCGGCGGCCATGACCGACCTGGCCGGCGGCAACATCGACTACACGATGGCGGAGGTCAGCGCGGTGATGCCGCTGCTGCGCGGCGGCAAGGTGCGTGCGCTGGCCGTCGCCGCCAACGAACGCATCAAGGAACTGCCGCAGGTGCCGACCGTGAGCGAGAGCGGCACGCCCGGCTACGAGTCCTATGCCTGGACCGGCGTGTTCTTTCCCGCGGGCGTGCCCGAGCCCGTGCTCACCCGGGCGTCGCAGGCCATCAAGGAGCTGATGGACAGCGACGAGGCCAGGACCTTCATCACCTTGCAGGGCGGGGCGGTGTTCTACGGCGCGCCGCAGGCCTTCGGCGAGTTCCAGCGGGCCGAGATCGAGAAGACCCGGCGCATCGTGAAGACCGCCAACATCGGCTACGAAGACTGAGCCGGTGGCTGCGTTGCAGAAGGCTGGACAGCAGCATGCGCCACCGCGATGAAATTGCGTGCGGCCGGCGTCAAGGCGTCGGGCAGCGTGGCCATCGCGATGCCCACGGTGTACTTGGACGGCATGTCGGTCAGCGGGATCAGGCGCACGCCGTTGCTGGCGTAGCGCTGCACCACCGCCGGCACCAGCGCCATGCCCAGGCCGCTTTCCACCAGGCCGAGGATCGTCTGGACCTGCACCGCCTCCTGCGTAATGCGCGGCTGCACGCCGGCATCCTGGAACACCTGCATGGTCAGCACATGCATGGTGGGCACCAGCGTGCGCGAGTACGCGATGAAGGGCTCGCCCTCCAGCTCGGCGATGGCGATCTCGCTGCGCTGCGCGAAGGCCGAATCGGCGCTCACGGCCAGCACCAGGTGGTCCAGTTGCAGCACCGTGAGTTCCGCTGCGGTCGGCGTCAGCACCGGGTAGCGCACCAGCGCGAGGTCGAGCGAGTGGTCCTCGATGCGCCGCAGCAGATCGGTGGTGGTCGATTCCTCGATCTCCAGGTCCACGCGCGGGTACTGGCGGTGAAAGCTGCGCACGATCTGCGGCATCAGCGAATAGGTGGCCGAGCCGACGAATCCGATGCGCAGCAGGCCCTCTTCGCCCGCCACGCCGTCGCGGGCCGCGCGGCGGACCTCGTCGACGAAGAAGAGTGCGCGCTTGGCGTTCTGCAGCACGGCTTCGCCGGCGGCCGTGAGCCGCAGGCCGGTGGAGAGCCGGTCGAACAGGAGCACGCCGAGTTCTTCCTCGAGCTTCTTGATCGAGGTGGACAGCGGCGGCTGCGCCATGTGCAGCCGCTCTGCGGCGCGATGAAAGTTGAGCGTCTCCGACAGGACGACGACCTGCCGCAGTTGGCGAAGCTCCATGGGGGCGAATGTCTCGGTGAGTGCGGCAGTAACGGGTGGCCCGCTGCGGCTGCCAAACGGTGCAGGAGCCACGCGGATTATGGCGCTTGCATCCACCCGAACGAAGCGGGCAAAACCCGATGAAGCATCTGTGAGGACACACCATTGAACACCCTGCAATCGTTTTCGCTGGTCGCGATTCCACCGGAGGACGAAGCCCTGCGCGCGCCGGTGCGCGCCTTCCTGCAGTCGGCGCTGCACGGCGTCGCGCCGGCCGTGCGGGCGCGCTCCTGGATGGGGTTCGACGCCGACTTCAGCCGCGCGCTCGGGCGCCAGGGCTGGATCGGCCTGACGCTGCCCAAGGCCTATGGCGGCGCCGGGCGCAGCAGCTTCGCGCGCTTCGTGCTGCTCGAAGAACTGCTCGCCGCGGGCGCACCCGTGTCGGCCCACTGGATCGCGGACCGGCAGACCGCGCCGCTGATCCTGCGCTACGGCAGCGAGGCGCAGCGCGCGTTCTTCGTGCCGCGCATCGCGCGCGGCGAACTCTTCACCAGCATCGGCATGAGCGAGCCCGACACCGGCTCCGACCTGGCCGGTGTCCGCTCGCGGGCCGTGCCCACCGCCACCGGCTGGCGCCTGAACGGCCGCAAGATCTGGACGACCAATGCGCACCGCGCGCACTACATGTGCACCCTGGTCCGCACCTCGGGAACGTCGGAAGACCGGCACAAGGGCCTGTCGCAGTTGCTGGTTGACCTGACGCTGCCGGGCATCACCGTGCGGCCGATCCGCGATCTCAGCGGCGACGGGCATTTCTGCGAAGTGCTCTTCGAGGACGTCGAGCTGCCGGCCGATGCGCTGGTCGGCGAAGAGGGCGCGGGCTGGCAACAGGTGACGGCCGAACTGGCCTTCGAGCGCAGCGGACCCGAGCGCATCTACTCCAGCCTGGTGCTCGCCGAAGCCTGGCTCGCCGAACTGCGCCGCGGCCCGGCGCCGGCCGCCGGCGTGCAGGTCATCGCGGGGCGCATCGCCGCGCGCATGGCGGTGCTGCGCGCGATGTCGCTGGCCGTGGCGGAGCAGTTGGGCCGTGGGCTCGATCCCGCGTTCGAGGCCTCGCTGGTGAAAGACCTGGGCACCGAGTTCGAACAGGCGATACCCGGATGGATCGAGGAAGCCTTCGACGCGCCCCACCACCCGGTGCCGTCGACCGGCCTGCTGCAGACCCTGGCCTACGTGACGCAACTGGCGCCGAGCTTTTCCCTGCGCGGCGGCACGCGCCAGATCATGCGCGGCATCATCGCCCGCGGGCTGGGCGTTCGCTAGCAGCGCCGCACACAAGGACACATGATGGACGACACACTCCTTGACGAATTCGAACGCCCGCTGCGCGCACTGTGCACCGACGACACCTTGCGCGCCGTCGAAGCCGGCGCGCCCACCGACGCGCTGTGGCAGGCCATCGATGCGCTCGGCTACACCGATGCACTCGTGGCGGAAGCGCTGGGCGGCGCAGGCCTGTCGCTGCGCGAGCTGTTCGCGCCCGTGTTCGCCGCCGGCAAGGCCGGGCTGGCGCTTCCCTTCGGTGAGACCGCCGTCGCGCGCGCATTGGTGGCCACGGCCGGTCATGGCGAGCGGCGCGGCGCCGGCCCCATCGCGATCGCGCCGGGTGTTCCCGGTGACGCGGGTTCCATCGTTTGCCGCGACGTGCCCGGCGGCGCGCTCGCGCAGCAGGTGCTCGTGAGCTGGCAAGGCGAATGGCTGCTGTTGCCGCGCGATCGTGCAACGGCCACGCCGGGTGCGTGGCGCCCGCAGGCTTCGGCCACCTTGCAGTGGCACACGCCCGATCTTGCCGTGGCGCGCTTCGATGCGGGCAGCGCCGATGCCGTCGCGCTTTGCAATGCACTGCACGCCGTAGGCATGGCGGGCGCCATGGCGCGCGTGCTCGAACTGGTGACCGACTACGCACGCGACCGCAAGCAGTTCGGGCGGCCGATCGCGCAGTTCCAGGCCGTGCAGCAGGAACTCAGCGTGCTGGGCGAGCAGGCGCATTCAGCCACGCTGGCCGCCCGACTGGGATGCAGCGCTGCGGGCGTGCAACCCGATCCGTTGCTGGCCGCTACCGCGAAGCTGCGGGCCTGTGAGGCGGCGCGCAGCGTCTGTGCCATCGCGCACGCCGTGTTCGGTGCCATCGGCATCACCGAGGAACATGTGCTCGGCCTGTACACGCGCCGCCTGCACGAGTGGCGCGCCGTGCCGGGCACGGAGACGCAGTGCGCGCGCCTGTTGGGCGAGGCCCTGCTGGCGCAGACCGACGGGCTGTTCGATTTCGTCCGGCTGCGCTTGGCCGCGCCGGCCCTGGCCTGAGTTTTCACCAATCCGCGTGGCCGGCAGTCGCCACGCATCGAAGGAGACAAGCGAATGGGACCCTTGCAAGGAATCAGGATCGTGGAGCTTGCCGGCATCGGCCCGGGCCCCATGGCCTGCATGCTGCTGGCCGACCTGGGCGCCACGGTGCTGCGCATCGATCGCACCGAAGCGGCCGACCTGGGCGTCAAGCGCCCGGCCAAATACAACCTGCTGCTGCGCAACCGCCAATGCGCGATGCTCGATCTCAAGCAGCCCGCGGCCGTCGAACAGGTGCTGGAACTCGTGGAGAACGCCGACGTGCTGATCGAGGGGTTCAGGCCCGGCGTGGCGGAGCGCCTCGGGCTCGGTCCTGAGATCTGTCTCGCGCGCAATGCGCGCCTCGTGTACGGCCGCATGACAGGCTGGGGCCAGACCGGTCCGCTCGCCCATGCGGCCGGCCACGACGTGAACTACCTCGCGCTCACCGGCGCGCTGAACGCCATCGGCCGCAAAGACCAGGCGCCTTCGATTCCCCTGGCCCTGGCCGGCGACATGGGCGGCGGTGCGCTCTACCTGGTGATGGGCGTGCTCGCGGCGCTGCTGGAGGCGCGCAGCTCCGGCCAGGGCCAGGTCGTCGATGCCGCCATCGTCGACGGCGCGGCCTCGCTGGCCACCTCCTTCTACGGCCTGCACGCCGCGGGCTTGTGGGACGAGCGCCGCGGCACCAACATCCTGGACACCGGCGCGCCGTTCTACGAGGTCTACGAATGCCAGGACGGCGGATGGATCTCGGTCGGCCCGATCGAGGCGCGCTTCTATGCGCAGCTGCTGCAGAAGCTGGACCTCGATGCCGCAGCGCTCGGCGACCAGCACGACCGCGGCGCATGGGCACAGGCCAAGGTGCAGATCGCGCAGCGCTTCAAGTCGCGCACGCGGCAACAGTGGTGTGACCTGCTCGAAGGCAGCGATGTCTGCTTTGCGCCGGTGCTGTCCTTTGCCGAGGCGCCGCAGCATGCGCACATGAAGGCGCGCGGCACTTTCGTCGAGGTCGAGGGCGTGGTGCAGCCGGCCCCGGCGCCGCGCTTCAGCCGCACCGTGCCCGCCATGCCCAGGGCGCCCCAGGAACGGCCGGACGCCGACCTCGCCGCCATCGCCGCCGAATGGCGCACCGCGCGACGCTGACTTGCGCATCGGCGCTCCATACTGCGGGGAGTCTCTTCCTTCGTGTCCATGGATGAATCCTTGAACCCCAGCCTTGCGACGGTGCCGGAGCGCAGGATCGAACCGGTCGCCAGCACCAAGCTGCTTCCGCCACGCCCGTCGCGCCGGCTGGTGCCGCGCGACGCCTTGCAGGCGCGGCTGCTGGAGGCCCGGCGCCAGCGCTGCGTGGTGGTGCAGGGGCCCGCGGGCAGCGGCAAGACCAGCACGCTGGTGGCCTGGCGGCAGGCCCTGCTGGCGCTGGACTTCGACGTCGCCTGGCTCTCGCTGTCCGCCGAAGACTGCGAGCCGACACGCTTCTTCGACTGCTTGCTGGCCAGCATCGGCGAGGTCGATCCCGACGCTGTGCGCGAGGCGGCGCTGCTGATGGGGCGGGACAGCGACGAGTCGGCGCTCGAGCATGCCGTGATCACGGTCGTGCAGGCCATCTCGTCGCGCTCGCGGGAGCTGGTGCTGATGCTCGACGACCTCCAGCACCTGGAGGACGCGCGCATCTTCCAGGTGCTGCAATGGCTGCTCGACTACGCACCACCGCGGCTGCACCTGGCCTTCGCTTCGCGCACCGCCTTGCCGCTGTCGTTCGCGAGGCTGCGCTCCCAGGGCCTCGTGAGCGAGTTCGACCTGCGCGACCTGCGCTTCACCGCCGAGGAAACCGAGCGTTTCCTGCGCGAGCAGCTGGCCAGCATCGACAAGCGCGACGTGCAGGTGCTGCACGAGCTCACCGATGGCTGGGTGGCCGGCCTGCAGCTGTTCGTGGTCGACATGCAGGCCAAGCGCGGCGCCCCGTATGCCCGGGTGCAGGTGCGCGACGCGCAGGCCTTTGCCAGCTACTTCGAAGGCGAAGTGCTGGCGCACCTGCCGCCCGATGAGCTGGCGCTGCTCACGCGGCTGGCCCTGTGCAACCGTTTCTGCGCCTCCCTGTGCGCCGCGTTGCTGGTGCTGCCGCACGCTGGTGCGGACATGGCGTTGCGGCTGGCGCGCCTCGATAGCGAGAACCTGTTCATCAGCCAGGTCAGCAGCCACGACCGCGAGACCTGGTATCGCGTGCATCCGCTGCTGCGCGAGATCCTGCTGGCGCGTCTGGAAAGGCTGCCGGGCGAGGAACGCGGTGCGCTGCACGGCGCGGCCTGGCGCTGGTTCGAGGCGCACGGGCACTTCGACGAAGCCGTGCGCCATGCGGTGCTGGCGGGCGATGCGCACGCGGCAGCCGACATCGTGGAGGCCTGCGCGCCGGACCTGCTGGCCCGGGGCGAACTGACCTCGCTGGGCGGCCTCATGCGGCGGCTGCCGACGACCCAGGTGCAGGCGCGCTTCGGGCTGCGGCTCGTGGCGGCCTACCTGCGCCTGTATGCGCGCGACATCGAAGCGCTCGAGGGCAGCATCTCGCAGCTGGAGGCGGAATTCGACACGCTGGACGCACTGCAGCGCCGGGGTCTCACGCTGCTGCGCGGCGGCCTGGCCCTTCAGCGCGACGACACCGAGACCCTGCTGGCGATCGCGCCGCAGCTCGAAGCCATTCCCGACGACGCGCAGGCCATCTTCGCCGGGCGCAACCACCTGCTGGCCTGGATGCACATGTACCGCGATGCCTACGCCGAGGCCCGCGCGCTGCTGGAAGAGGCCGCGCAGCAGCACGGCGTCTCGACGGGGCGCGGCCTGATCGCGCGCTGCCTCGCCGGCATGAGCTTCGCGCTCGAAGGCCGCATGACCGAGGCGGAGCACCTGTTCCGCGCGGTCCTGCAGGAGGCGCAAGGGCACGGCGCCGCCCGGATCGGCGTGGCCAGCATGGCCGCGGGGCTGCAAAGCGACGTGCTCTACGAGTGGAACGAACTCGAGGCCGCCTGCAGCCTGCTCGAGCCTCGCATCGAGGTGCTGGAGCGCGCCTCGATTCCCGATGCCGTGCTGCGCGCCTTCGTCGTCCTGGCGTGCGCGCACTGGCTGGCGGGCCGGCGCCTCGAAGCGCTCGACCACCTGGACCACCTGGAGGACTACGCCGTGCGCCACAGCCTGGACCGCCTGCTCGCGCATGCGCTGGTCCTGCGCCTGCGCCTGTACCTCAAGCAAGGCGAGACCGCCCAGGCCGACCAGGTGTTCGAGCGCATCAAGGTGCTGAACGTGCGCCATGCCGATGCGGGCCAGGGCACGGCCGCCGAAACCTGGCGTATCACCGAGCGCGCGCGCGCCGACATGTGCCTGCACTGGAACGACTTCGACGGCGCCGTCGATTGCCTGAAGCCCCTCGTGGCGTGCACCGAATCGGCCGGCCGCTTGCGCATCCTCGCGGCCCTTCGGCTGCAACTGGCCATCGCGGAGTCGGGGCGCGGCAACCCGCGGCCCGCGCGCGAGCAGGCGATCGAAGCCTTGCGGCTGGGCCATCGGCTTGGTCTCGTACGCAGCCTGCTGGACGTATCGGCAAACGTGCCGTCGCTGCTCGATGCGCTGCTGGCGGATGCGGCGCTCGACCCGGTCCTTGCGTTCTACGCACGGCGGCTGCTGGACGCGGCCGCGGCCACGCGACGCGCACGCGCGGCCGTCCGCATGGCAAAGAGCGCCGCAGCCGAAGGCGTGGCCGTCGACCTGCTCAACGAGCGCGAGCGCGAGGTGCTGGACCTCGTGGCGCAGGCCATGCCCAACAAGAAAATCGCTCGCGTGCTGGGCGTCACGCCCCACACCGTGAAGTGGCATCTGCGCAAGATCTACAGCAAGCTGGGCGTCGCCGAGCGCGACGAAGCGGTCGCGCGCATGCGCGATCTCTCGCTGGTCCGGGAAACCCCCAGGCCGCACTGAACACCGGCTAGCCATCGCGGCTAGTGGCTCGCGGCCTTCGGCTTCGCATCATCGATGCATGCGACAGCGCCTGTCAGGCGACTGCCGCTGCGGACCGCCCGGTCCGGCACATCGATCCCAGCGAAACGAAAGGAATGGAGATGCAACAGCTCTGCAAGGACCGCGTGGTCGTCATCACCGGCGCCGGCCGCGGCCTCGGCCGCGAATACGCACTGGAATTCGCGCGCCAGGGCGCGAAGGTGGTCGTCAACGACCTGGGCGCCAGGCCCGACGGCACGGGCGCCATGAACGGTCCGGCTCAGGAAGTGGTGGCCGAGATCCGCGCGATGGGTGGCGAGGCCGTGGCCAACACCGACGACGTGTCCGACTGGGAGGGCGCCAGGCGGCTGATCGAGGCCGCGATCACCGCGTTCGGCGGGCTCGACGTGCTGGTCAACAACGCCGGCATCCTGCGCGACAAGACGCTCGTGAACATGGACATCGACGATTTCGACGCCGTGATCCGCGTCCACCTGCGCGGCACCTTCGCGCCGATGCGCCATGCCGCCGCGTACTGGCGCGAAGAGGCCAAGGCCGGCCGACCGCGCATGGCGCGCGTCGTCAACACCAGTTCGTCGTCCGGCCTGTACGGCATCGTCGGGCAGACCAACTATGGCGCGGCCAAGGCCGGCATCGCCAACATGACCATCGTCGCGTCGCGCGAGCTGGAACGCTATGGCGCGACGGTCAATGCGATCTACCCGACCGCGATGAGCCGCCTCACGGAAGACCTGTTCAAGAGCGGCCAGCTCAACCCCAAGGCACCGGCCGGCGCCGCCGGGTTCGACCCGCTGGACGCGGCGAACGTGGCGCCGCTGGTCGTCTGGCTGGGCAGCGTGCATTCGGGCGCCGTCACCGGCCGGGTGTTCGGCGCCAAGGGCGGGCGCATCACGGTGGCCGAAGGGTGGCGCGCCGGTCCTCATGTGCAGAAGGACAGCCGCTGGACCGCAGCCGAGCTGGGCGAGGTGTTGCCCGGCCTCGTCGCGCGCGCGGCGCCGAACGCCGACCTGAGCGGCCAGCTGAACGCGTCGAACGCCTGACATGAACAAGGACTGCGGACACCGGTCCGCGCGAGGAGGCTCCGCATGAAAACGGCGAACTACCTTGGCGACTTTGCCGCCCTGACGCCGGACAAGCCCGCCGTCATCAACGGCAGCAGCGGCGAGCGCCTCAGCTACCGCGAACTGGACGAACGCTCCAACCGGCTCGCACAGGTGCTGCACGCGCAGGGCCTGCGCCGCGGCGATTGCATCGCGATGCTGCTGGAGAACCACATGCGCTGCTTCGAGGTGGCCTGGGCCGCCTTCCGCTCGGGGCTGCTGCTGACGGCGGTCAACCGGTTCCTGACGGCGGGGGAGGTGGCCTACATCGTGGAGGACAGCGGTGCGCAGGTGCTGATCTCCTCGGTCGCGATGGCCGGTGTCGCGGCCGAGCTGGCCGGCACCACGCCGCACTGCGCGCGGCGGCTGATGATCGACGGCGTCATTCCCGGGTGGGAGTCCTACGAGCAGGCCGTGGCCGGCGCGCCGGCGCAGCGGCTGGCCGAGGAGTGGGTGGGCGGCACGCTGCTGTACAGCTCCGGCACGACGGGCCGGCCCAAGGGCATCGTGCGCGCGGCGGCCCGTGCGCGCTTCGACGACGACGTGGCCGACCCGCGCCTGATGATGATGCACCGGTACAAGTTCGACGCCGGTTCGGTCTACCTGTCGACGGCGCCGCTGTACCACGCAGCCCCGCTGTCCTATGCGACCAACACGCACTTCTTCGGCGGCACCGTGGTGTTCATGCCCAAGTTCGATGCGGTCGAGTCGCTGGCGCTGATCGAGCGTTACCGCGTCACCCACAGCCAGTGGGTGCCGACCATGTTCATCCGGTTGCTGAAGCTGCCGGATGCATCCCGCGAAGCCTTCGACCTGTCCAGCCACCGCGTGGCCATCCATGCCGCGGCGCCGTGTCCCGCCGAGGTCAAGCGCCGCATGATCGATTGGTGGGGCCCGATCGTGGTGGAGTACTACGGCGGCAGCGAAGGCAACGGCCTGACCTCCATCGACAGCCGCGAAGCGCTCGCGCACCCCGGCTCGGTGGGCCGTGCCGTGCTGGGCGTGCTGCGCATCTGCGACGACGACGGCAACGAGCTTCCGGCGGGCCAGGACGGGCTGATCTATTTCGAGCGCGACAAGCTGCCCTTTCACTATCACCGCGACCCCGGCAAGACCCGCGCGGCCCAGCATCCACGGCACCCGAACTGGACCGCGATCGGCGACATCGGCCACCTGGACGCGGACGGCTACCTGTACCTGACCGACCGGCTCTTCTACATGATCATTTCGGGCGGGGTGAACATCTACCCGCAGGCCATCGAGGATGCGCTGGCCCTGCATCCCAGCGTGCAGGACGCCGCCGTGATCGGCGTGCCCGACCCCGAGATGGGCGAGGCCGTGAAGGCCGTCATCGAGCCCGCGCCCGGCGTGGCGCCCACGCCGGCCTTGGCCGAAGCGCTCATCGCCTTCCTGCGCGGCAAGGTCGCGAGCTACATGTTGCCGCGCTCGGTGGACTTCATCGACGAGATGCCGCGCCTTCCCACCGGAAAGCTCTACAAGCGCGCGCTGCGCGAGCGCTATGCCAAGCCTGAACTGAACCAGGAGCCACAGACATGAACGACACCACCGAAACCCTGCGCGCGTCGCAGTTGCGCATCGAAGGCGGCATCGCCGAACTCAGTCACCAGCGCCCGGCGCTGCGCAATGCGCTGTCGACCGAACTGCAGATGGACTACGTCGACGTGATCGCGCGCGTCGAGAGCGACCGCGAGATCCGCGTGCTGCTGATCACCGGCTCGGGCGGCAGTTTCTCGGCCGGCGGCGACGTCAAGTTCATGCGCGAACGGCTGACCGACCCGAACGTGGCGACGGCGGACTACATGCGCAGCCGGCTGCGCAAGGCGCACCAGTGGCTGACCCGCCTGCGCGAACTCGAGGTGCCGGTCGTCGCCGCGGTCGACGGGCCGGCCTACGGCGCGGGCTTCGGCCTGGCCCTGCAGGCCGACTTCGTGCTCGCGTCGACGCGTGCGGTGTTCTGCGCCTCGTTCGCGCGGCTCGGTGCCGTGCCCGACTTCGGCCTGCTGCACACGCTGCCGCGCATCGTGGGCCTGTCCCGCGCGAAGGAGCTGATGCTGACGGCGCGCCGCCTGGGCGCAGAGGAGGCGCAGGCCTGGGGCCTCGTGCATGCAGTCCATGCGGACGATGCGCTACAGGCCGAGGCGAGGGCGTTTGCGCAGCGCCTGTGCGCAGGCCCGCGCGAGGCGGCCGGCATGACCAAGAACCTGGTCAACCGGAGTTTCGAGACCGACTGCGCCGCGATGTTCACGGCCGAGGCCAGCGCGCAGGCCGTGGCCATGCAGACGCCCTACCACGCCCAGGCCGTGGCCGACTTCGCGCGCGACGGCGCCTTCCGCTACGACTGGGACCGCATGGCGGCCGGGCGGTCCACCTCCTGAATCGCGAAGGAACAACCGCATGACTGACAACGTTCTGGTCGCCGGCGTCGGCATGGTGCCTTTCACCAAGCCCGGCGCGGGCCCCAGCTACCTTGAGATGGGCGGCGATGCCGTGCGCCTGGCGTTGGCCGACGCCGGCATCGGCTACGGGCAGTTGCAGATGGCGTTCGCCGGCTATGTCTATGGCGACACCAGTTGCGGGCAGGGCGTGCTGTACCGCGTGGGCCGTACGGCCATCCCCGTGTTCAACGTCAACAACGCCTGTGCCACCGGCTCCAGCGCGCTCTACCTGGCGCGCGCCGCGGTACAGAGCGGACAGGTCGAGTGCGCGCTGGCACTGGGCTTCGAGCAGATGCAGCCGGGGGCCACGCGCTCCAACTTTCCGGATCGCCCGATCCCGCGCGGCGACGTGCTGCCGATCCAGGACGCGCTGTGCGGCGATGCCGGCGAGATCCCGCGCAACCTGGTGACCTTCGGCGGCGCCGGCCGCGAGCACATGCGCCAGTACGGCACCCGGATGTCCACCTTCGCCGCGATCCGCGCCAAGGCCAGCCGCCATGCGGCGAACAACCCGCTGGCGCTGTTCAGGAAGGTCGTGACGACCGAAGACGTCATGAACGACCAGGTCATGTGGGAGGGCGTGATGACCCGCATGATGGCCTGCCCGCCCACCTGCGGCGCGGCGGCTGCGGTCGTCTGTTCGCCCGCGTTCGCGCGGCGGCACGGCCTGCGCACCGACGTCGCGATCCTGGCGCAGGCCATGGTCACGGACCCGCAGGAGTCCTTCGAGCCGCCGACCATGAAAGGCTTCGTCGGCAGCTACATGGCGCAGCGCGCCTCGCGTGCGGTCTACGAGCAGGCCGGTGTCGATCCGCGGGACATCCCGGTGGTCGAACTGCACGACTGCTTCGCGCACAACGAACTGCTGAGCTACGAATCGCTGGGCCTGTGCCCCGAAGGCGGTGCCGAGCAGTTCGTGCTGGACGGCGACAACACCTACGGCGGCCGTGTCGTCACGAATCCCTCCGGCGGCCTGCTGTGCAAGGGCCATCCGCTGGGCGCCACCGGCCTCGCGCAGTGCTACGAGCTCACGCACCAGTTGCGCGGCACGGCGGACCGACGCCAGGTCGAGGGTGCGCGGCTGGCGCTGCAGCACAACCTGGGCCTGGGCGGCGCCTGCGTGGTCACGCTGTACGGCAGGCATTGAGTTTTCAGACGGTTCCCGTCGTTGCGGCTTTCCGACTTTCACCAGGAGACAAGACCATGTTCACGCACTCGCAAGATGCCACCACCCTGCACCGGCGGGTCCTGCGGCTCAGCCTGTGGGGGGCCTTGCTGGGCCTTGCCGCATCGGCGACGGCGCAGCCCGCGGCTTACCCCGACCGGCCGGTGCGCATCGTGTCGGTCAGCGGCGCGGGCACCGGGGTCGATGACTTCACCCGGCTGGCCGCCAAGTACCTCAGCGACAAGACCGGCAAGTCGTTCTATGTGGAGAACCGGCCCGGCGCCAACAGCATCCTGGCGTCGGACCACGTGGCCAAGGCGGCGCCCGACGGCTACACGCTGCTGCTGGCGGTGGCCAGCGCCGTGGCCGCCAACCCCTACATGTTCAAGAGCCTGCCCTACGACGCGAACAAGGACCTGCTGCCGATCGCGCGCATGTCCGTGGTCCCCATCGTGGTGACGGTGCCGGCCACGTCGCCGTACCGCAGCCTGGACGCCTTGCTGGCGGCCGCGCGCGCCCATCCCGGAAAGCTCAGCTATGGCACCAGCACATCGGGCTACAAGGTCATGACCGCGGCGATCAACGGCCTGGCGAAGGTCCAGGCGCTGGACGTGCCCTACAAGAGTTCGTCGGGCATGCTGCCCGACCTGCTCGCCGGCACCATCGACTACGCGATGCTGGAGGTGTCGCAGGCCGTGCCGCAGGTGGAAGGCGGCAAGCTCCGGGCACTGGCGGTGTCGAGCCCGGTGCGCGTTGCGGCGCTGCCCGATGTGCCCACGCTGGGCGAACTGGGCCTGGGCGATGCCACCCTGACGAGCTGGCTGGGCCTGTTCGCGCCGGCCGGCACGCCGCGGCCCATCGTGGACAAGCTCTCGCTGCTGGCCGTGGAGTTCGTCGCGTCGCCTGAAGCCCAGGCGCATTTCGCGCGGCGCGGCACGGCGGCCTACCCGGCGGCCTCGGCCGAGTTCACGAAGGCCATCCGCGAAGACCAGGCGCGCTGGAAGCACTACATCACGACCACGGGCCTTCAGCCGGAGTAGCGCGCCGGCGGCCCTTTCGCGTTCGACCTGTCCGTCTTGCCATCTGTCCGGACCGTGCGTCCGGCGAGGAACCCGCCATGCACCGCATCCAGACCTTCGTGCTCGCCGCCGCCCTGGCGTGCAGCGCTCCGGGCTTCGCCCAGGGCTTTCCGACCCGTTCCATCACCATGGTCGTGCCCGCGCCGGCCGGCGGCGCGTCGGATGCCATTGCACGCTCGCTGGCCGACGCGATGGGCAAGGCGCTGGGGCAGGTCATCGTCGTCGACAACAAGCCGGGCGCGTCAGGCATGCTGGCCACGCAGCTTGTCGCGCGTGCGCCCGCCGATGGCTACACGCTGCTGGTGACGCACACCACGCCCATCTACTACGCGCACCACACCTTCTCGAAGGTGCCCTACGACGTGCGCAGGGACCTCGCCTTCGTGACGCACATCTGCGATGCGAGCCTGGTGCTGGCAGTGCACAAGGATGTGCCTGCCAGGAACATGACGGAGTTCATTGCATGGGCCAGGTCCAACAAGGGCAAGGTCAGCTACGGCTCCTATGGCGTGGGCTCGTCCGGGCACCTGATGAGTTCCTACCTCGGCGAATCACGGCAACTCGGCATGTCGCATGTGCCCTACAAGGGCGAGGCGCCCATGATCCAGGACCTCATCGGCGGGCACATCCCCTGGGCCTTCGCCACGGCCGGCTCCCTGTCGCCGCACGTCGCGAGCGGCCAGTTGCGGCCGCTGGCCGTGGTGGGCGAGCAGCGGCTCGACGACCTGCCGGGCGTGCCGACGCTGATCGAGGCCGGCTTTCGCGACCCGGAGTTCAAGATCATCGGCGGGCTGACCATGATGGTGGCCGCGGGCACCCCGGCGCCCGTGCTCGCCCGCCTGGAGAAGGAGGCGAGGGCGGCCATTCAAACCGTGCAGCTCAGGGCACGGTTCCAGGTCTTCGGCCTGATCGGCGTTGGCAACAGTGCCAAGGAGGCGCGCGAAGGCTTTGAAGCCAGCGGGCCGGTCATCGAGAAGCTCGTGCGGATCTCGGGCGCAAAGATGGACTGAATGCGTGCGCCGACTCGCCATTACGGCTAGTGAATCTTGCGCGGCGAGTGGCGATCATGAACCCCAGGGCGGCCCAGTTTCCCAACGCCGCAGTTCCATCAACAGACGCATCGAGAGGAGCTCCCAGTGGATGTGAATCGCACGGTCTTTCGCGAAGACCACGAAATGCTCAGGCCCAGCGCACAGCGCTTCTTTGAACGCGAGTGCGTGCCGCGCCAGGCGGCGTGGGACCAGGCCGGCCGGATCGACCGCGAGACCTGGCTCAAGGCCGGCCGCGAGGGCCTGTTGTGCGTGACAGTGCCGGCCGAGTACGGCGGCGGTGGCGGCGACTTCGGCCATGCGGCGGTGGTGCTCGAAGAGGTGCACCGCGCGGGTGTGTCGGGCGCGGGGTTCTCGCTGCACTCCGACATCATTGCGCCGTACATCGTGCGCCTGGGCACCGAAGCGCAGAAGCAGAAGTGGCTGCCCGGCATCTGCCGCGGCGAGCAGATTCTGGCGGTGGGCATCACCGAGCCGGGCGGCGGCTCCGACGTGAAGGCGATCCGCACCACCGCCGTGCGCGACGGCGACGACTACGTCATCAACGGCAGCAAGATCTTCATCAGCAACGGCCTGAGCTGCGACATGGTGCTGCTGGTGTGCAAGACCGATCCGGCCGCCGGCGCCAAGGGCGTGAGCCTGATCATGGTCGAGGCCGACCGCGCAGGCTTTCGCCGCGGCCGCAAGCTCGACAAGGTGGGGCAGCCCGCGGCCGACACCGCTGAGCTGTTCTTCGACAACGTGCGCGTTCCCGTGGCCAATCGCCTGGGCGAAGAGAACCAGGGCTTCGCCTACCTCATGCAGGAGCTGGCGCAGGAGCGCCTGATCATCGCCCTGTATGCCGCTGTTGCGCTGGAGCGCCTGCTCGGCCTCACGCTCGAGTACGTGAAGGACCGCCGGGCCTTCAACCAGACCGTGTGGGACTTCCAGAACACGAAGTTCAAGCTGGCCGACGTCAAGGCGCAGTCGGTGGCCGTGCGCACCTTGGTCGACTACTACCTGGGCGAACACCTGCGCCGCAAGCTCAGCGTGCAGGAGGCAGCCATCGCCAAGATGTACGCCACCGAGGCGCTGTGGAAGTGCCTGGACGACATGGTGCAGCTGCACGGCGGCTACGGCTACATGCTGGAGTACCCCATCGCACGCGCCTTCACCGACTACCGCGTCTCGCGCGTGGTGGGCGGCGCCAACGAGGTCATGCGCGACCTCATCGCACGCAAGTTGTAGGCGCAGCGCTGCCCGCAACTTTCCTTCCTTCTTTCCCCTTTACTGAACTGGAGAAACCATGAGTGAAAAAGTCCTGGTCGGCGGTGTCGGCATGATCCCGTTTGCCAAGCCCGGCGCGAGCCCGAGTTACACCGACATGGGCGCCGACGCGGTGCGCCGCGCGCTGGCCGATGCAGGCATCGGCTACGAGCTGGTGCAGCAGGCGTACGTGGGCTACGTGTACGGCGACTCGACCTGCGGGCAGACCGCGCTGTACGAAGTCGGTCTCACCGGCATTCCGGTCGTCAACGTCAACAACAACTGCTCGACCGGATCGACCGCGCTCTACCTCGCGCGCCAGGCCGTGGCGCTGGGCGACGCCGACTGCGTGTTGGCACTGGGCTTCGAGCAGATGCAGGCCGGCGCGCTCAAGTCGCACTGGGACGACCGGCCGCGCACGCGGGCCCGCGTCTCGCACATCGTGAGCGACCTCACGGCCGACGTGCCCGAGCTGCCGCAGGCCCTGCGCACCTTCGGCGGCGCGGGCCGCGAGCACATGCAGAAGTACGGCACGAAGATGCAGACCTTTGCCGCCATTCGCGCCAAGGCCAGCCGGCATGCTGCCGCCAATCCGCTGGCGATCTTCAAGAACGTCCTCAGCACCGAGGACGTGATGAACGACAAGGTGATGTGGCCCGGTGTGATGACGCGTCTGATGGCCTGCCCGCCGACCTGCGGCGCGGCCGCCGCGCTGATCGTGTCCGAGAAGTTCGCGAAGAAGCATGGCCTGCGCAGCGACGTGCAGATCCTTGCGCAGGCGATGACCACCGACCCGGTCGCCTCCTTCGATCCGCCCTCGATGATCAGCTACGCCGGTTTCCACATGGCGCAGGCGGCGGCGCACAAGGTCTACGAGAAGGCTGGCGTCGACCCCGCGGACATCCGCGTCTGCGAGCTGCACGACTGCTTTGCCCAGAACGAACTGCTGACCTACGAAGCGCTGGGCCTGTGCCCGGTGGGCGGGGGCGAGAAGTTCGTCGAGGACGGCGACAACACCTACGGCGGGCGGGTGGTGACCAACCCGTCGGGCGGCCTGTTGTCCAAGGGCCATCCGTTGGGCGCAACGGGTCTCGCGCAGTGCTACGAGCTGACGCACCAGCTGCGCGGCACGGCCGACCAGCGGCAGGTGGACGGCGTGACGCTCGCGCTGCAGCACAACCTGGGTCTCGGCGGCGCCTGCGTGGTGACGCTGTACGGCCGCAACTGAGCGGGGAGGCGACATGCTCGACCGCAACCTCATCGGCCACGCCCTCGGCAAGCGCAGCCTCACCGTCGAAGAGGGCGCCGTGCGCTCGTATGCGCAGGCCATCGGCGAGACCGATGCGACCTACTTCGACGCGTCCGCAGCGCGCGACGCCGGCCATCGCGCGCTGCGCGTGCCGCCCACCTTCCTGTCGTGCCTGGAAGGCCGGCTGTTCCAGACGCGCGTGCTGCTGGAGCTGGCCCGCATCGACCTGAAGCGCCTGCTGCATGCGGAGCAAAGCTACGAATACCACGCGCAGGCCTATGCCGGCGACGTTCTGAGCTACGAGCCGAAGATCGTCGACGTCTACGACAAGAAGGGCGGGGCGCTCGAGTTTCTGGTGAAGCAGACCCGCGTGACCAACCAGGACGGCGTGCACATCGCCGACCTGCGCACGGCCCTCGTGCAACGCCAGCTCGCGGAGGCATGACCACATGACGACCCCGGCACTGAAAGACCTGCAGGTGGGCGACAGCATTCCCGCGCTGCAGCTGCCCGCGATCTCCCGCACCACGCTGGCGCTGTATGCCGGCGCCTCGGGCGATCACAACCCGATTCACATCGACATCGACTTCGCCCGCAACGCCGGCCTGGACGACGTGTTCGCGCACGGCATGTTGTCGGCCGCCTACGTGGGGCGGCTGGTCACGAACTGGGCGGGGCAGGAGCGCTTGCGGCGCCTGCATGTGCGCTTCACCGGCATCACGCAGGTGCACGACGTTCCGCTGTGCACCGGCCGCGTGACCGAGCGCTTCGAGCACGAAGGCGAGCCGCGCCTGCGTGTCGAAGTGCAGTGCGCCAACCAGAACGGCGACGTGAAGATCCTCGGCGAAGCCGTGGTGGCCGCCCTTTGACATTCATCCACAGGAGAAAGCAAGCATGAACAGAAATCTCGAAGGCAAGGTGGCCATGGTCACCGGCGCAGGACGCGGCATCGGCCGGTGCATCGCGCTGAAGCTCGCCCATGAAGGCGCCAAGGTGGTGGTCAACGACCTCGACGCCGCACCGGCCGAAGAGGTGGTGGCCGAGATCCGCGCCGCCGGCGGCCAGGCCGTCGCGTTCGCCAGCAGCGTGACCGCGCCGGACTTCGGCACCAGCTTCGTCAAGGCGACGCTCGACGCCTTCGGTGCCATCGACATCATCGTCAACAACGCCGGCTACACCTGGGACAACGTGATCCAGAAGATGAGCGACGAGCAGTGGGACGCGATCCTGGACTGCCACCTGAAGGCGCCGTTCCAGGTGCTGCGTGCCGCACAGCCGTACCTCCGCGAAGTGAGCAAGGCCGAGGCCGAGAACGGCAAGGAGGTGTTTCGCAAGGTGGTGAACATCTCCTCGATCTCGGGCACGCAGGGCAGCACGGGCCAGGTCAACTACTCGGCGGCCAAGGCGGGCCTGGTCGGCATGACCAAGACGCTGGCCAAGGAATGGGGCCGCATGAAGGTCAACGTGAACTGCGTGGCCTTCGGCTTCATCGCGACCCGGCTCACGCAGCCCGTGAAGGAAGCCAAGACGATCCAGATCGAGGGCAAGGAAATCCGCATCGGCGTGCGCCCCGAGACCATCGAGCGCGCCAGCAGCGAGATTCCGCTGGGCCGCCCCGGCACGCCCGAGGAAGCGGCGGGCTCGGTCTACATGTTCTGCATTCCGGAGTCGAACTACGTCACCGGCCAGACGCTGATCTGCGGCGGCGGGCGCGGCGGTTTCTAGCCAGGCACGCCTTCAGGCAGCTTTCATGGCACGGTTGACCCGCCACTACGCACACTGGCCCGCCGGCGTTCCGCAGACGCTGGAAGTGGCCGATCGCAACCTGTTCAGCCACCTCGCCAGAAGCGCCGAGGCCGCGCCGGACAAGGTCGCGATCTCCTACTACGGACGCTCGACCAGCTACCGCAGCCTGCATGCGGATGCACTGGCGCTGGCCGGCTACCTGCAGCAGCGGCTGGGCGTGCGGCGCGGCGACCGCGTGCTGCTGCTGATGCAGAACTGCCCGCAGTTCGTCATCGCCTACTACGCGGTGCTGCGATGCGATGCCGTGGTGGTGGCGATGAACGCCATGAGCACCGCCGAGGAGGTGGCCTACTACGCCAGCGACTCCGGCGCGCGGGTGCTGATCGCCACGCAGGACATGATGGACAGGGCGCAGTCCCTGCTCGACGACAACCGCCTGGACGGCTGCGTGGTCGGCGCGGTCTGCGAGCTGGCCGGAAGGCCGCAGGATGTGCCCTTCCTCGAGATTCCCGAGTTCGTGCGCGAAGCGCGGCGGCCGTTGGCCGGCCCCGGGCTGCACACGTTCTCCGGCGCGCTCGCGGCAGGCATCGCGCCGACCCCGATGCAGGGCGGGGGCGGCGACCTTGCCGTGGTGGCCTACACCTCGGGCACCACCGGCAAGCCCAAGGGCGCCATGCTGACGCACCGCAACTTTGCCCATGCATCGCTGCAGCGCGTGCAGTGGCTGTCGGAGCAGGCCGACCAGTCCGAGCTGCTGGTGCTGCCGGCCAGCCACCTGGCCGGCATGAACGTGATGAACCTGGCGATCTACGTCGGGCGCACCGTCGTGCTGCTGTCGCGCTGGGATGGCGACGCGGTGGTCGAGCTGATCGAGCGGCTGCGCCTGTACGCCTGGTGCGCCGTCACGCCGATGCTGGCCGAGGTGTTCTCGCGGCCCGACATCGCGCAGCGCGACCTGTCGTCGCTGCGGCGCCTCTATGGCGGCGCCACGGCCATGCCCGAGGCGCTGATCCGCAAGATCGAGGAGCGGCTGGGGCTGTCCTTCATCGAAAGCTACGGTCTCACGGAGGCCTGCGGCGCTTCGCACATCAACCCGCCCCAGGCGGCGCGGCGCCAGTGCGCGGGCGTGCCGCACATCAACTGCGATGCCCGCGTGATCGATCCGGATTCGGGCGCGGAGCTGGGGCCCGCGCACCCCGGGGAAATCGTGATCCACGCGCCGACCCTGTTCGAGGGCTATTGGAACCAGCCGGAGGCCACGGCGGCGGCGACCATCGAGATCGACGGCAAGCGCTTCCTGCGCAGCGGCGACATCGGCCATCACGACGAAGACGGCTATTTCTATGTCACCGACCGGCTCAAGCGAATGATCAACGCGGCGGGCCTGAAGATCTGGCCCGCAGAGATCGAGACCTCGTTGTACGGCCACCCGGCGGTGCAGGAAGCCTGCGTGATCTCGGCCTTCGATGCGCGCCGCGGCGAGACCGTCAAGGCCTTCGTCGTGCTGCGTCCGGCGGCGCGCGGCACGCTGGCGCCGGAGGCGGTCACGGAATGGGCGCGCACCCGCCTGTCGGCCTACAAGGTGCCGCGCCTGGTCGAGTTCGTCGAGGCCCTGCCCAAGACCGCGACCGGAAAGATCCTGTGGCGCGAGATGCAGGCGCAGCAGGACGCGAACGACCAGGCCGCGCGCGCTGCGGCACTCGCGCTCACGTGAAGACCCTCCAAGGAGACAAGACATGAACAAGAAGATCGGTGCCGTGTGGCTGGCCCTGGCCGTGGCCGTCCCCATGCTCTCGCAGGCCCAGGCCGACGAGGCCTATCCCTCCCGCGCGGTGCGCTTCATCGTGCCCATCGGGCCCGGCAGCAGCGGGGACACGCTCACGCGGCTGATGGCGGAGCAGTTCAGGGCCGTCTCGGGGCAGGCGACCTTCGTCGAGAACCGGCCGGGCGCCGATCTTGTCGTTGGTACGCAGAACCTGCTGGGCGCGCCGCCGGACGGCCATTCGGTGGTGCTCGTGAGCAACAGCACCATGGTGATCAATCCGCTGGTCATCAAGGACCTGCCCTACAAGGTGGAAGACCTGACGCCGATGCTCGACCTGGTGCGCATTCCGGCCGTGCTGGTGACATCGCCCGACTCGCGCTTCAAGACGCTGGGCGACCTGCTCGATGCGGCCCGCAAGGCGCCGGGGTCGGTCAGCATCGGTGTCTACGGCAACTCGTACCGGCTGGGCGCGCTGGACCTCGCGCGCCGGGCGGGCGTGAAGTTCAACGCCATTCCCTACAAGGGCGCCTCGCAGGCCATCGCCGACGTGATCGGCGGCGTGGCCGATGCGGCGCTGACCGACGTCGGCGGCGCGGCGCCGCTGATCGCCTCGGGCAAGGTGCGCGGGCTGGGCGTGTCGTCGGGCAAGCGCCATGCGTTGATGCCGGGAGTTCCCACCGTGCAGGAGGGCGGCGTGGCCGACTACACGCTCTTCACCTTCATCGGCTTTGCGATCCGTGCCAAGACGCCGGCGCCGATTGCCGGCAAGTTCGAGGCACTGATGGTGCGCGCGGCCGCCGACCCGGCGTTCCGCGAGCAGGTGGTGCGCATCAGCGGTGGGGAGTTTGCCGGCACGGGCCGGGAGCCGTTCAGCGCGATGATTGCAAGTGAATCGGTGCGCACGCGCGAACTGGTCAAGCTGGCCGGGCCGAATTTCATGCAGTGATCGATCGCGCGGTCCCCGGTGCCGGGGACCACGTCGGGTCAGGTCAGCGCGCGATGACCGCGTCGCCCAGGATCTTCACCTCGCCGTCCTGGTTGGTGGTGCGGATCTCCACCTTCACCCGCTCCTCGCCGCCGGCCTCGAATTTCTCGATGACCTCGCCCGTGCAGGTGATGGCATGGCCCAGGTGCGTGATGCCGGCGAAGCGCGCGTTGAACTGGCGCACCTTGCGCTGGTCGACCCACTGCGTCAGCAGGCGGCCCAGGTAGGCCATCGACAGCATGCCGTGCGCGAACACGTCGGGCATGCCGCCGCGTTGCGCGAAGTCGAGGTCGATGTGCATCGGGTTGTGGTCGTTCGATGCGCCGGCGAACAGCGCCAGGGTCGTGCGGTTGATCGGGGCGAGGGCCAGTGGGGGCAAGGTATCGCCAGGTTCGAGGGCGTCGAAATTCAGGGTCTTCATCGGGTGTTCCTTGTGTTCAGCCATTGCGGTGCACCAGCACCTTGCGGATGTCGGCCACGTGCTCCGAGCGCTGGTTGGTGACGCGGGTTTCCATGACGACGAACTCGAGCGCGCCGCCCTTCTTCTCGTAGACGTCGGTGACCCGGCTGTCGAAGTGCAGCGTGTCGCCCGCATGGGCCATGCGCCGGTAGGTAAAAGACTGCTCGCCGTGCAGCACGCGCGCCAGCTCGATGCCGGCTTCCTCGCGCCAGTTGCTCGGCGGACGCGCGAGTTCCAGCGAGAACAGGAAGGTGGGCGGTAGCGGCAAGGTGGGGTGGCCGGCATCGCGCGCGGCGGACTCGTCGAAGTAGACCGGATCGGTCTCGCCGATGGCCTTGGCGAAGAAGCGCAGCTGCCCGGCTTCGGCGGTGATGGCAAAGGGTGGGAAAGCCATGCCGATGATGTTCCTGTCGATCATGAAGATGCTCCTTGTTTGAATGCCGGCTTGCCCGGCCTACAGCTTGCGCGAGATCAGGTCGCGCATCACTTCGCTGGTGCCGCCGTAGATGCGGCTCACGCGCATGTCGACGAAGGCGCGTGCGATGGGGTACTCCAGCATGTAGCCGTAGCCGCCGTGCAGCTGCACCATGTCGTCGATGCACTTCCACAGCGTCTCGGTGGCGAACAGCTTGGCGATCGCGGCTTCTTCCACCGTGAGGCGCCGGCTCATGTGCGCCGCGAGGTAGTAATCGACCATCGTGCGCAGCGCCACCGCCTGGGCCTTGATGTCGGCCAGCTTGAACTTCGTGTTCTGGAAGTCCCACACCGTCTGGTCGAAGGCGCGGCGGTCCTTCACGTAGTCGAGGGTCTGCTGGAGCAGCCGCTCGAGCTTGGTCGCGGCGCTGACGGCGATCATGAAACGCTCCTGCGGCAGCTCCTGCATCAGGTAGGCGAAGCCCTTGCCTTCTTCACCCAGCCGGTTGGCCACCGGCACGCGGATGTTGTCGAAGAACAGCTCGGCCGTGTCCTGGGCGCGCATGCCGACCTTGTCGAGCTTGCGGCCGCGGCGAAAGCCCGCGCGGTCCGTCTCGACCACGACCAGGCTCACGCCCTTGGCGCCGGCGGCCGGGTCGGTCTTGCACACCACGACGACCAGGTCGCTGAGGAAGCCGTTGCTGATGAAGGTCTTGCTGCCGTTGATGAGGTAGTCGTCGCCGTCGCGCACGGCGGTGGTGCGCAGCGACTTCACGTCCGAGCCGCCGCCCGGTTCGGTGATGGCCACCGCCAGGATCTGCTCGCCGCGGCAGATGCCCGGTAGCCACTTTTGTTTCTGCGCCTCGGTGCCCAGGCGGTGGATGTAGGGCGCCACGATGTCCGAATGCAGCCCGATCGACAGGCCGCCGACACCGGCGTGCGCGATCTCCTCGGCAATGATGGCCGCGTGGCCGAAGTCGCCGCCACCGCCGCCGTATTCGGTGGGCAGCGTGGTGCACAGCAGGCCCTCGCGGCCGGCCTTTAGCCAGACCTCGCGGCTGACCTGGCCGTCGCGGTCCCAATCGGCCTGGTGGGGCACGCACTCGCGTTCGAGAAAGCGGCGCACCGTGGTGCGGAATGTCTCGTGGTCCTCACGATAGACGCTGCGTTCGACCTGCATGTCGCGATCTCCTTGGGTGACGGAACGGAGCGATCCGCCGGAGGCGTCACGGCGAAATCCGTTCCCTCAGTGATCGTCGTGCGACGCAGGGCCGGGCGCACTAGCCGCGATGGCTAGGGCGTGTTCGCGCGATCAAGGGCCGTGGCCGGGCGCGTTGCGACCGACGAACCGGCCCGCAAGGTAGCCAACGGCCAGTGGCAGGCCTTTGGCGACACCGATCACCAGGCCACCGAAGACCTGCCGCCCGGCTGGCGAGAAGGAGACCGTGGAACGGGTCCAGCGGATGTCGGGCGCTACCAGTCCTCTTTCACCGCCAGCACCACATCGCGCCCCGCCGCGGCGCGCCCCGCCATCCACGCCGTGAACGTGCCGGCCGCCACCACGGCCGCGCACAGCGCCAGCAGCCGCACCCAGGGCACCAGCAGGTCCATGCTCCAGTGGAAGCTCTGCGGGTTCACCACCTTCACCAGCACCACCGACACGGCCAGCCCGAGCAGCAGCCCGGCCACCGCGCCGATGGCGGTCCAGGCCGCGCCTTCGCCGGCCACGACGGCCAGCACCTGCCGCCGCGTGAAGCCCAGGTGCGCGAGCAGGCCGAACTCCTTGCGCCGCGCCAGCACCTGCGCGCTGAAGCTGGCGGCGATGCCGAACAGGCCGATGGCGATGGCCACGGCCTGCAGCCAGTAGGTGACGGCAAAGCTGCGGTCGAAGATGCGCAGCGAGGTGGCGCGGATCTGGCCGACCGAGGCGAGCTCCACGGCGCCGTCGCGTGATGCGCGCGAGGCGAGTGCGCGAACGGCTGCCTGCACTTCTGCTTCGGACGCACCGGGCGCGAGCCACAGCGCGACGTCGCTCACGTCGCGCTCGCCAGTGATGCGCTCGAAGTCGCGCGCGTCCATCGCGATGGCGCCGAACTGCCGCGCGTAGTCGCGCCACACGCCGGCCACGAAGAACACCTGCGGCGTCGCCGTGCGCATCGCATCGGACAGCGGCGCAAACGCGGTGCCCGGCTTCGCGCCGTACAGCTCGACCATCGGCTCGCTCACGTAGATGCCGGTCTGCCCGGGCGGCACCGGCAGCGCCTCGCCCACCAGCGGCAGCCCGCGCACCACGCCGCCTTCGAGGCTGCGCGCGATCAGCGTCACGGCGGGCTGTGCGGGGTCGAGCTGCAGCGACTGCGTGCGCAGCGTGCCGGTGCGCGCCACGCCGGGCAGCTGCGCCAGCGCCTGCACGAAGGCCGGCGCGAAGGTCGCGGTGTCGGTGCTGCTGGTGCCGCCGCTGTTGCCGCTGCCGCGCCCGCCCGAGGTGGCGCGCACGTACAGGTCGGCCGGCAGCACCACGTCGAGCCAGTGCGTGACCGACTCGCGAAAGCTCGCGACCATCACCGTGAGCGCCACCGCCAGGCTCAGGCTCGCGACCACGCCGCTCACCGCCACGGCCGCCGTGCCGCGCATGCGGCGCGCGCGCTCGACGGCGAGCATCGGCAGCACGCGCCGCGCAAACGCCGGCGCCACGCGGTCGTACAGCAGCGCGATCAGCCAGGGCAGGGCGGTGATGCCGCCCACCAGCAGGCAGGCCACCGACAGGTACGCCGCCACCGGAATGCCGCCGATGGCCGGCAGGTTGGCCAGCGCCGCGCCCGCGCCGATGAGCCCGAGTGCGAGCCAGTGGTGGCGGCCCTGCGCGGGTGCCGCACCCAGGCCCTTGAGCGTCTGCGCCTCGGGCAGCGCCTGCGCGGCGCGCGCGGGCCACCAGCCGCCCACCAGCGCGGCCACCACGCCGAGCCCGCCATACAGCAGCGCGGCGCTACTGCTCCAGTGCAACCGGGGCGCCACGCCTTCGAAGTAGCCACCGCCCAGGTCGCCGCCCAGCACGCGCAGCGCGAAGGCCGCGAGCGCGGTGCCGAGCGCCAGGCCGGCGGCGCTGCCGATCAGCCCGAGCACCAGCGATTCGGCCAGCACCAGCCGCAGCCGTCCTCGCGGCGTGAGGCCCAGCACGCCGAGCAGCGCGAACTGCTGCGCGCGCTTGGCCACGCTGAGCGCGAGCACCGAGAACACCAGGAACGCGCCCGTGAACAGCGCCACCAGCGCCAGCACCGTGAGGTTGACGCGGTAGGCGCGCGACAGGTTGCTCACGCGCTCGGCCGCATCGCCCGGCTCGGCGAACTTCAGGCCCGCCGGCCAATCGGGCGACTTCTCGAGTGCGGCCACGAAGGCTGCGCGGTCGGTGCCCGGCGCCAGCCGCAGGTCGATGCGGCTCAACTGGCCGAGCGGGCCGAACAGCTCCTGCGCGACCGCGATGTCCATCACCGCCAGCGCCGCGCCACCGGCCGTCACGTGGCCCGACACCGCAAGGCGCTGCCACGCGGCGCCGCTGCGCAGCTGCAGGCTTTCACCGGTCGCAGGCTGCAATGGCAGCTGCAGCGCCTGGCGTGCCGCCGCGTTGAGGAACACATGGCCGGGCGCGAACAGCGCGAAGCGGTCGGCGCCGGCGGCCGACTGCGGCATCAGCGCGGGTGCGATGGTGGGCAGCGCGAGCGCATCGATGCCGATCACGCGCAGCGGCACCTGGCGCCCGTCGTGGCCCAGGGCCAGGGCCTGGAACTCGAGCACCGGACTCGCCAGCGCCACCTCGGGCCGGCGCGCGAGCCGGCCGAACACGGCCTCGTCGAAGCTGCCCTGCGCGGCGCGCACCTCGAGGTCGGGCTGGCCGTTCACCGAGCGCACCGCGCTGGAGAACTCGTCGAGCGCCGAGGCGTTGATGAGCTGCACCGAAAACGCCAGCGCCACGCCCAGCATCACGGCCAGCACGGCCGCCGCGTTGCGCCAGGGGTGGTGGCGCAGTTCCTGCCAGGAGAAGGTCGAAAGCAATGCACGCATGGGGTCATTGTGGCCGCCGTGGCAGGATGGCGTCTGTTCGACGATGACGACTTCACGCCCGAGGATTCCGACGATGCGGCTTCTGCCCTCCGCCTGGTGCCGCCGCTGGCTGGCGCCCTGGCTTCTCGTGCCCTGGCTGGCGGGCGCGGCGAGTGCGCAACTCGCACCGCCGGCCGCACCGCTCTCGCTCGCCAGCGATCCCGCCGTGCTGGCCCGCACCGCGCTCGGCGCCGAGCGCGGCACGCTGGTGGTCGGCGTGCTGCGCGGCGACAAGGCCGCCTACGGCATCGCCCACAACCCCGAGCCGCTGGTGGCGCGCGCCATTGCGCCGGCCAGCGCGGAGCAGCCGATGTTCGAGATCGGCTCGGTCACCAAGGTCTTCACCGGCCTGCTGCTGGCGCAGGCCGTGGAGCGCGGCGACGTGGCGCTCGACGACAGCGTGGGCAAGCTGCTGGCCGGCCACGCCGAGGGCGTGCCGCCCGCCGTGGCCGCGATCACGCTGCGGCAGCTCGTCACGCATACCGGCTGCCTGCCCGTGATGGCCGACGGCGTGACCGGCGGCGCCGCGCTGGCCGAGCAGTTCCGCAGCTTCGACCTGCCGATGTTCTGGGCCGCGCTCGCGCGCATCCACCTCACGGGCGTCGCGGCGCCGTGCGAGGCGCGCTACAGCAACTTCGGCATGGCGCTGCTCGGGCAGCTGCTGGCGCTGCGCTACGGCACTTCGTGGGGCGAGCTGGTGCGTGCGCGCATCACCGAGCCGCTGGGCATGAACGACACCGTGATCCCGCTCGGCGACAAGGCCTCGCGCATGGCGCCGCCGTTCGCGGGCGACCAGCGCCAGCGCCGCTTCGACATGCATGCCTACGCGCCCGCCAGCGCGCTGCGCTCGACCGCCGCCGACATGCTGGCCTTCAGCCGCGCCATCCTCGCCGGCGCCCACGGCCCGCTGGGCCCGGCCGCCGCGCGGCTGCTCACGCCGCTCGCGCGCTACGAGGGCGCCGAGATCGGTTATGCCGTGATGGTGCGCGGCCCCGAGACCGGCCGGCGCACCTACTACCACGCGGGCGTCACCGAGGGCTACCGCACGCTCTGGCTGCTGGCGCCCGACACCGGCGAGGCGCTCATCGTGCTGGCCAGCAACCAGCGCGCGCCGCTGCAGCCCGTGATGCTCGCCATCGGCAAGAGCCGCTACCCGGTGCCGACGACCGAAGTGCCGATCGATCCGAAGCGCCTGGCCGACTACGCGGGCGAGTTCCGCGTCGGCAAGGCGCAGGTGCTGGGCTTCACCGTGCGCGACGGGCGTTTGCTGGCGCGTGAGTCGGGCAAGGGCTACAACGGCCTCACGCCCACCGGGCCGGATCGTTTTGCGGTGACGGCCATCGGCGCGCAGTTCGTGTTCCGGCGTGGGGAGGGTGGCGAGGTGAATGGCGTCACGCTGACGCAGGGCGGCAGCCGGCTCGAAGGGCGGCGCGTGGGGGTTGCTGTGCCGCAGGACTGAGCGCCTCAGGCCCGTTCCGACATCGCGTGCAGGTACGCCCGCACCGCCCCATTGCTGCTCAACCCGATCGCCCGGTCGTACGCCTGCCGCGCCGCCACGCGCGCGCCGCCGGCCGCGAGCAGATGCGCACGCGCGGCCCAGAACGGCTGGTAGCTCGCCACCTCGTCCGACGGAATCGCATCGAGCGCGCGCAGCCCGATTTCGGGCCCGCGCGCATTCGCCAGCGCGCACGCCAGGCTGACCTGCGCGCCGATGCTGGGCCGCAGCGCGAGCAGGCCTTCGTACAGCGACACCTGCACCTCGGGCGGCACCGGGGCGCCCGCGCGGCGCTCGCAGTGGGCCGACTGGATCGCGGCCTCGAGCTGGTAGGGCCCGAGCGACTGCATGGCCGACGCGATGCGCAGATGGTGCTCGGCCTCGGCCAGCAGCGCGTGGTCCCAGCGCGTGATGTCCTGCTGGTCGAGCGGCACGTAGGCGCCGGCCTCGGTGCGGCGGGCCGCGGTGCGCGCCTCGCAGAACAGCATCAGCGCCAGCAGGCCCAGCGGCTCGGGCTCGGCGGGCAGCAGGCGGCACAGGATGCGGCCCAGGTCGATGGCCTCGGTCGTCAGGCCGCGCGGCAGGGCATCGGCGCCGTCGACGTCGTCCCAGCCGGTGCCGTAGGCGGCGTAGATGCCGTCGAGCACGTCGCGCAGCCGGTGCGGCAGGTCGCGCGCCTGCGGGTACTCGAAGGGAATGCCGGCGGCGCGGATGCGGGCCTTGGCGCGCACCAGCCGCTGGCCCAACGCAGAAGGCGAGGTGAGGAAGGCGCCGGCCATGCGCGCGGCGTCGAGCCCGAGCACGGTCTGCAGCATGAGCGGCGCGCGCGCGGCGGCGTCGATGGCCGGGTGCGCGCAGACGAACAGCAGGCGCAGGCGCTCGTCGGGCACGGTGGCGGCATCAGGGTCGGCCTCGTCCATCTCGCCGGCGAGCAGCAGCAGGGTCTGCGTGGCGTCGTCCTGCACACGGCTGTGGCGCCAGGCGTCGAGCTTGCGGTGCCGCGCGACGCTCAGCAGCCAGGCGTCGGGCTGCACCGGCACGCCGTCGGCGGGCCAGCGCTCGAGCGCGCGGGCGAAGGCGTCGGCCAGGGCGTCTTCCGAGGCCGCGATGTCGTGCGTGCGGGCGGACAGGATGGCCAGCAGCCGCCCGTACGACTCGCGTGCCGCGCGTTCGGCGGCGTGGTGTGCCGCCGGAGTGGTCACGTCTGGCTCGCGCCCGCCGCTGCGGTGGCGGTGAAGACCGGCCGCACTTCGACGCCGCCGCTGGCGGCGCAGGGCGCACGCGCGGCCCATTCGAGCGCGGCGTCGAGGTCGGGCACGTCGACGACGAAGTAGCCGCCGAGCTGTTCCTTGGTGTCGGCGAAGGGGCCGTCCTGCACCTGGCGCTTGTCGCCGCGCACGCGCAGCGTGGTGCCGGTCATGGGCGGCAGCAGGCCGTGGCCGCCGAGTGCGACGCCCGACTGGCGCACCGCATCGGCATAGGCGACCCAGCTCGCGCGGTAGGCCTGCGAGGAGGGGTCGTCACGTTGTTCGAATTCGGCGGCGGGTTGGTAGAACATCAACATGTACTGCATGGTGTTTCTCCGTGAGGAAAAGCTTGCCGAGCAAGAGCGCTCACCACAATGACGGCCCGCAACCGGTCATTTCGACACCGGAACGGTGCCGAGCAGAAGATTCTTGATCTGTTCGCCGTTTGGCGCAACGAGAGGCCCCGCTGCCGCGGGGCCGTTCAGGTCGCGCTCAGGCCGCGTGGGCGCGCACAGCGGGCGTGAACAGCGCTTCCATTTCCTGGCGCAGCCGGTAGGCGGCGGTGGTGGTGTCCATCGCCACGTCGGCCCAGCTCAGGCTCTGGCCCTTCTTCACGGGGCGCACGAGCCTGACGTTGTGCGCCAGCCCGAGCGGCAGGCCGCCCAGGCGCAGCGAGCGCTCGGCCGGCAGCAGCTTGCCCCAGACGGTGTAGCCGCCTTCGCCGTCGAGCATCTCGCCCGCCGCGAGGTCGCGCTTGGCGGTGGCGACCACGTCGGCGTTCCAGCCGGTGGCCACGCCGGTGGGCTCGCCGCGCAGCGCCACGCTGGCCACCGACATGCCGACCTCGAGCCCGATCAGGTGCCAGCGCTTGTACAGCGTGAAGTAGCGTCCGCTCGGGTCGGTGTGGGCGTTGTATTCCTCGAAGCAGTTCTTGATGTAGTCGGTCTCGGCCTCGACCGTGACCCACACGCCCATGCGGATGTCGTAGGGAATCTTGCGGCCGTCGGCCTCGAGCGACGAGATCACCTCGACCATGCCCTTGCGTTCCAGCACGCCGCCTTCGCTCTTCGGACGCGTGACGAAGGGAATGTCTTCCACGCTCGCGGGCGGGTAGAGCAGGCCGTCGGAGGGCACGCCCAGGCCGGTGGCGTTGGCCACGGCCGAGCTCTCGATCGACGGCTTGGAGCCGTCGAGAAAACTGTTGAACATCTTCGGGTTGAGCCCGCCGCGCTTCGCCTGCTCGGGCGTGAGGCCGTAGTTGCCCCACACGGTCTCGGGCGTCGATTCGGTGAAGTGCGGCAGCCACTTGTGGCCGCGCCCGGCCGCCACCACCGGAAAGCCGCAGGTGCGGGCCCAGTCGACCAGGTCGCAGATCAGCGCGGGCTGGTCGCCGAAGGCCAGCGAATACACCACGCCGGCCTGCTGCGCCTTGTGCGCGAGCAGCGGGCCGCAGAAGGCGTCGGCCTCGACCGTCACGTTGACCACGTGCTTGCCGTGCGCAAAGGCATCCAGGCAGTGGTCGACCGCGGCGACCGGGTTGCCGGTGCACTCCACCACGATGTCGATGCTGGGCTCGCGCGTCACGGCCTGCCAGTCGTCGGTGATCCAGGTGGCGCCGGTCTTCAGCGCCTCCTGCACCGAGCCGGCGTTGCTGCGCTCGGCCTGCCAGCCCACGCGCTCCAGGTTGAAGCGCGCGGCGGCGGGCGAGAGGTCGGCAACGGCGACCAGCTGCACGCCGGGCGTTCGCGGAATCTGCGCCAGGTACATGGCGCCGAACTTGCCGGCGCCGATCAGGCCGATGCGGATGGGGCGGCCTTCGGCGGCGCGCTGTTGCAGGCGGGTGTGCAGGCTCATGGCGGTCAGGCTTCCACGGTTTCGATGACGTCGGGAGAGGTGCGCAGCGCGCTCTCGGGCAGGCCGTCTTTCCACGGCACCTCGACGGGGTAGGGCGTCAGCAGGCAGTCGTCGGGCAGCACCTCGATCGGCGCGAAGTTTCTGTGCGCGATGTATTCGGGCCGCTGGTGGCGGCGGATGTGGTTGCTGACCGCGCACAGGCTCAGGTACACGGCCACGCGGTTGAAGGGCGAGAGGTTGCTGCCCGAGGCATGCACGAGGCAGCTGTGGAACAGGATCATCGAGCCGGCCGGCCCCTTGGGCGAGACGATGCCGCCCTGCGTGCCGCCGGCGCGGTCGACCAGCTGGCGGATCAGGTCGTTGTCGACCGTCCACAGCGGGTAGCTGGTGGTCGTGAGGTCATGCTTCGCATCGACCACGCCCTTGCGGTGGCTGCCCGGAATGAACATCAGCGGGCCGTTGTGCTCGGTCACTTCGTCCAGAAAGATGGCCACGTTCATCGCGCGCTCGGTGGGCATCAGGTCGTCGTTGAGCCAGGTGCCGTAGTCCTGGTGCCACTGCCACACGTCGCCCTCGAAGGCCATCTTGCCGTTGATCTTGAACTGGTGCATGTAGACCGCCTCGTCGAACAGGTCCATCACCGGCTCGACCATGCGCGGGTGGCGCGCCAGCCGCGCGAAGGGCTCGCTGATGAGGTGCGCCGCGAAGTTCGTGCGCACAGCGTCGGAGCCTTTCTCGCGCACGTTGAAGGCCGCGCGCTTGCTGTACAGGTCGGGCACCGCCTCGGTCAGCACCTTCGTCTCTTCGGGCGAGAAGTGGCCGGGGAAGAAGAGGTAGCCCTCGCGCTCGAACTGCGCGCGTTGCTCGGGGGTCAGCTTCATGCCTTGTCTCCTTTTCGGGTGGGGGTTCCAGATGCGGATGCCGTGCGTGCCAGCTGCTGCGCGAGCCGCTCGGCCAGCGCGTCGCTGGCGCGCGAGACGTGCTCGTCGCTCAGGCGCGCGGCGCGTTCGACGTCGCCGGCGGCAATGGCGTCGGCAATGGCTTCGTGTTCGTCCCACAGCGACTCGCGCTGCGGCTCGGCCTGCAGCACCGCGCCCATCGCGCGGCGCAGGTGGCGCCAGTGCGGGTCGGCGCTCTGGCCGATCAGCGGGTTGCCCGAGGCGGCGTAGATGGCCTGGTGAAAGGCCACGTCGGCATCGATCATGGCTTCGACATTGCGCCCGCGCGCCGCGCGCCGGCCGCGCTCGATGAGCTTCGGGTCGATGCGAAAGCGCTGCTGCGCCGCCAGCCGCGCGGCCAGCACGTCGAGCGCGCCGCGCACCTGGTAGACCTTGCGCATCGCCTCGGCCTCCAGCGGCGCCACCAGCACGCCGCGCCCGGGCGCGTCCTGCACGAAGCCGTCCTTCTTGAGCAGCCGCAGCGCCTGCAGCACCGGCTGGCGCGACACCGCGAGCCGCGCCGCGATGTCCTCCTGCGTGAGCCGCTCGCCCGGCGCGAGCGCGCCGCTGCTGATGGCGCCGAGCAGGGCGCGGTAGACCTGATCGACGAGGTCGGGGGCGACTTCGATGCTGAGCAACTGGGCGGGCATGGTGGGCCTTTTCTGAACTCTGTATACAGAGTACGGAGTTTGGCGCCGGGGCGCATCCCAGGGTTTTTACCCATCGGGGCTGCAAGGAACGGCGCGCCGCCGCTAAGCTCGACCCATGCAACTCCCTACCTACGACGACGTCATCGCCGCGGCCGCGCGGCTCGAAGGCCATGCCCACCGCACGCCGGTGCTGCAATCGACCACCGCCAACGAGCGCTGGGGCGCGCAGTTCTTCTTCAAGTGCGAAAACTTCCAGCGCATGGGCGCGTTCAAGTTCCGTGGTGCGTTCAATGCGCTGTCGAAGTTCGATGCCGCGCAGCGCCAGGGCGGCGTGATCGCGTTCTCGTCGGGCAACCACGCGCAGGCCATCGCGCTGTCGGCACGCCTGCTGTCGATGCCGGCCGTGATCGTCATGCCCAAGGACGCGCCCGCCGCCAAGGTCGCGGCCACGAAGGGCTACGGCGCCGAAGTGGTGATGTACGACCGCTTCACCGAAGACCGCGAGGCGCTGACGAAGCGGCTCGCGCAGGAGCGCGGCATGACGATGATTCCGCCCTACGACCATCCTGACGTGCTCACGGGGCAGGGCACGGCGGTGAAGGAGCTCATCGAAGAGACCGGCCCGCTCGATCACCTCTTCGTGTGCCTGGGCGGCGGCGGGCTGTTGTCGGGCTCGGCGCTGTCGGCGCGTGCGTTGTCGCCCGCCTGCAAGGTCTACGGCGTGGAGCCCGAGGCCGGCAACGACGGCCAGCAGTCGCTGCGCGCCGGGAAGATCGTGCACATCGACACGCCCAAGACCATCGCCGACGGTGCGCAGACGCAGCACCTGGGCGAGTACACCTTCGGCATCATCCAGCGGGATGTGGACGACATCTTCACGGTGACCGACGAGCAGCTCGTCGAGGCGATGCGCTTCTTCGCGGAGCGCATGAAGATGGTGGTGGAGCCGACGGGGTGCCTCGCGTTCGCGGGTGCGATTGCTGCGGCGAAGGCCATCGAAGGCCAGCGCGTGGGCATCGTGATCAGCGGCGGGAACGTCGATCTGTCGCGCTACGCGTCGCTGATCGGCTGAGTTTTCTTTTCAGGCCCGGATACCGCTCGCCGTCAGGTGCAGCAACCGGTCCGCGCGCGCCGCCGCGCTCTCGGAGTGCGTGACCAGCACCAGCGAGGCGCCGTGCTCGCGCGTCTGGCCGATCAGCAGGTCCATCACCTTCGCGGCGGTCGATGGGTCGAGGTTGCCGGTGGGTTCGTCGGCCAGCAGCAGCGCGGGCCGGTGCACCAGCGCGCGGGCGATGGCCACGCGCTGCAGCTGGCCGCCTGAGAGCGTCTGCGGCAGCCGCGCGCCCATGCCGGGCAGGCCGACGGCCTCCAGCATGTGGGCCACGCGCGCGTCTTCGCGCGGGCGGCCCAAGAGCATCAGCGGCAGCGACACGTTCTGCGCCACGTCGAGGTGCGGCAGCACATGAAAAGCCTGGAACACGAAGCCCACGTGCTGGCGCCTCCACAGCGCGCGGGCCTCGCCGTCGAGCGCGCCGATGTCGGTGCCGTTGTGCGACACGCTGCCTTCGTCCCAGCTGTCGAGGCCGGCCATGCAGTTGAGCAGCGTCGACTTGCCCACACCCGATTCGCCGACGATGGCGACGAACTCGCCGGGCGCGACCTGCAGGCTCACGTGTTCGAAGACGGGCGCATCGCCGTAGTGCTTGCCGAGGTTGGAGAGGTGCAGCGTCATGCGGGTGACGCCGAACCAGCGATCTGCGCGATGTGCCGCACGGCGGCCTGCACCGCGTCGGGTGCGTCGCAGGCGATCACGGTGCGTTGCGGCATGCTGCGCAGCCAGGTGATCTGCCGCTTGGCGAGCTGGCGCGTGGCGGCGATGCCGCGTTCGCGCAGTTCGCCCAGCGCCTTGGCGTCGGGCGGTGCGTCGCCGCAGGCGTCGAACATCTCCCAGGCCTGGCGGTA
The DNA here is from genome assembly GCF_059415405.1 of Variovorax sp. GW821-FHT10C12. NCBI lineage: Bacteria > Pseudomonadati > Pseudomonadota > Betaproteobacteria > Burkholderiales > Comamonadaceae > Variovorax > Variovorax sp. GW821-FHT10C12. The sequence continues at coordinate 2,580,217 of NZ_JBWKNE010000001.1, read as the reverse complement.
GCCGACGCAGCGCATCGAGGGCAGGTCGGGCGACAGGTCGCCGCGCGCGCGCAGCGCCTTCACCTCGTCGAGAAAACCGGCCGCGAGCATCGCGTCGAAGCGCTCGGCGATGCGCCCGTGCAGCCAGGCGCGGTCTTCGGGTTCGAGCGACACGAGCACGCCGCCGTCGACGGCCTTGGCGGCCTTGGTGTCGCTCGCATGGAAGCTCGACAGCGGCTGGCCGCTGCTTTCCCACACCTCGAGCGCGCGCTGGATGCGCTGGCTGTCCTGCGGCGCGAGCCGCGCGGCGGTGACGGGATCGACCTGCGCCAGCCGCGCATGCATGGCGGGCCAGCCGAGCGCGGCGGCTTCGGCATCGAGGCGCGCGCGTACGGCGGGGGCGGCGGCGGGCATGGCGTCGATGCCGTCGAACAGCGCCTTGAAGTACAGCATGGTGCCGCCCACGAGCAGGGGCAGCGCGCCGCGCGCGCGGATGGCGTCGATGAGCCTTGTGGCGTCGGCCACGAAGGCGGCGGCGCTGTAGCTGTCGCGCGCATCGAGGATGTCGATCAGGTGGTGCGGCACCGCGGCCTGCTCGGCGGCGGTGGGCTTGGCGGTGCCGATGTCCATGCCGCGGTAGACCAGCGCCGAGTCGACGCTGACGATCTCGACCGGCTGCAGCCGGGCCACGGCCAGGGCGACGGCGGTCTTGCCGGACGCGGTGGGGCCGGCGAGCGCGATGTAGCGCGGGGGAACAGGGGAAGCGGGGGGCATGCGTCGAGGGTAGCAAATGGCACGCGCCGGGCCGCTGCATGGGGCTTGTCTGGGACGCCGGGCGGCTGCCCGGGGCTTGCCTGCGACGCAGTGCTCAGGCGACGGCGGTCGCGTCCCGCATCCGCCGGATGTCGCGCAGCGGCGGCGCACCGAACAGGCGCGCGTACTCGCGGCTGAACTGCGAGGCGCTTTCGTAGCCCACGCGCACGCCGGCCGTGCCCGCGTCGATGTTCTGGTTCAGCATCAGCTGCCGCGCTTCCTGCAGGCGCAGCTGCTTCAGGTACTGCATCGGGCTCATGCCCGTCACGGCGCGGAAGTGCTGGCGGTAGGTCGACGGGCTCATGTGCGCGGACGCGGCCAGCTCGTCCGCCTGCACGGGCTTCCTGAAATTCATCTTGAGCCACGCCAGGCTCTGCGCCACCTGCTGGCAGGGCGAGCCGACGGTCACGAGGCGCTGCAGCTGCGGGCCGTGGCGCCCGGCGAGCAGGCGCACGACGATTTCCTTCTGCAGCAGTGGCGCAAGCTGGGGAACGAGCCGGGGCTCGGCCAGCAGCTCGACGAGCCGCGTGACGGTGCCCAGCAGCGTCGGGTCGAGCGCGCCCAGCGACAGGGCGCGCTGGTTGTGGGGCTCCCTGGACGGTGGCGGCAACGCCATCTCGGTCGCCACCTGCACGATGGCGCGCGGATCGAGCCGGATCATGAGGCCCAGGAAGGGCTGCGCCGCGCTGGCGCGGGTGACGTGCGCCACCACGGGCAGGTCGGCCGTGATCAGCAGCGACTGCCCGGCGCCGTATTCATAGATCTCGTCGCCGAGCGCCGCGCGCTTCTGTCCGCCGACGGTGATGCCCAGGCCGAAGCCGTAGATGCAATGCACGGGCTCGGTCGCGGCGCTGCGACGGTGCAGCGAGAGTTCGGGAATGGCGGTGGCGTGGTCGCCGTCGTTTCGGGCAATGCGCCCGACGGCCGCGGCCAGGGCACCGAGGACGGCCGAATCGTCTGGCTGCGTCGGCTGTAGCACTTCCATCTGAATCCTTTCGGGTGCTTGCGCAAAGTCTAGCGGGCGCATCTCATGCGCTTGGCGTTTCCGGCGCAGTCTCGTTGTTTCAGGCAAGAACGCGCGCGGATTGGGCAAGTGGCGGCGGGCGCTTCGTCGGACACTGGCCGCCGTGAAGTCCTGCCGCGCGCGGCGCGAGGACCGTGCTTCCCCTCCACGATGATGAAAAAAGAAATGACCCACGACGAACGACATCCGCATCGCATCACCGCCTCGCTCGTGGCCGCACTGGCCATCGGCGCGAGCATGGCCGGGTCCGCGCCCGCCTTTGCCAGCACCGCGCTGGCGCAGAAGTACGCGTGCGTGGCCTGCCACCAGCCCGCCGTGAAGGTGGTGGGCCCTTCCTGGAAAGAGATCGGCGCGCGCTACGGCGACGGCAAAGGCACCGCCGCGCAGCTGGCGGCCAGCATGAAGGCCGGCAGCTCGGGCAAGTGGGGCGCGATGCCCATGCCCGCGCAAGCCCAGGTCCCCGACGCGGACCTGCAGGCGCTCGCGCAATGGGTGCTCGACGGCGCCAAGTGAATCCGACCCATCCCACCTACCCACGGAGAAAACCCACATGAGCGCGCTCCACGTCAACGGCCGTGACCACACGGTCGACGCCGACCCCGGCACCCCCATCCTCTGGGCCCTGCGCGACACGCTGGGCATGACCGGCACCAAGTTCGGCTGCGGCGCGGCGCTGTGCGGCGCCTGCACCGTGCACATGGACGGCCAGGCCATCCGCTCGTGCATCACGCCCATCGCCGCGGCCGAGGGCAAGAAGATCACCACCATCGAAGCCGTGACCGGCGGCAACGACCGCGTGGGCGCGGCCGTGCATGCCGCGTGGGTCAAGCACGACGTCGCGCAGTGCGGCTACTGCCAGAGCGGCCAGATCATGAGCGCGACCGCCTTCCTGCAGTCGCTGCCCAAGGGCAAGCAGCCCAGCACCGACGAGATCGACTCGGCCATGGCCGGCAACATTTGCCGCTGCGGCACCTACGCCCGCATCCGCGCCGCCGTGGCCGATGCGGCCAAGACCCTCGCCTGAAGGAGCCGACGACATGCTGCCAAACATCGACTACAACGACCTGCCGCGCGCGCTGCAGCGCCTGATGGCCCAGCCTGCGACCGATGACGCCGACGCGGCCGCCACGCTGCCCCGTCGCAGCTTCCTGAAGATGGCCGGCGCCGGCGGCCTCGTGCTCGGCGCTTTCCCCCACATGGCCATGGCGCAGGCCGACGGTCCGGCCAAGGCCGGCGGCGCACTCAAGCCGACGCAACAACCCTCGGCCTTCGTGCAGATCGCGCCCAACGGCGAGGTCACGGTCACCATCAACCGCCTCGAGTTCGGCCAGGGCGTGCAGACCGGCCTGCCGATGATCCTGGCCGAGGAGCTCGATGCCGACTGGGCCCTCGTGCGCAGCCGCAGCGGCACCAACGATGCCGCCTACGCCGACCCATTGTTCGGCATGCACCTGACCGGCGGTTCCAACTCGATCAAGAACAGCTACACGCAGTACCGCGAACTGGGCGCGCGTGCGCGGGCCATGCTGCTGTCGGCAGCCGCACAGCGCTGGAAGGTCGACGTGGCCACGCTGCGCACGCAGGCCGGCACCGTGATCGGCCCGGGCGGGCGCAAGGCGGGCTACGGCGAACTGGCCGAAGCGGCCATGGCGCTGCCGGTGCCCGAGACGGTCACGCTGAAGAGCCCGAAGGACTTCCGCATCATCGGCCGCCCGACCACGCGCCTGGACGCGCGCGCCAAGAGCAGCGGGCGGCAAGACTTCGGCATCGACGTGAAGCAGCCCGGCCTGCTCACGGCCGTGGTGGCGCATCCGCCCGTGTTCGGTGCCCGCCTGGCCTCGGTGGACGACAGCGCGGCGCGCGCCGTCAAGGGCGTGAAGGCCGTGCTGCGCATTCCGCTGGACCGCGGCGCCGAAGGCGTGGCCGTGGTGGCCGACGGCTACTGGCCCGCCAAGCTGGGCCGCGACGCGCTCAAGCTGCAGTGGAACACCGACGCGGTGGAGAAGGTCGACAGCGACAAGCAGCTGGCCCAGTACCGCGAACTGGCCGGCCGCCCCGGCAACCGCAAGTTCGACGCCGACATGGCGCCGCTGGCCGGCGCGCCGCACAAGCTCGAGGCCGAGTTCGTGTTTCCCTACCTGGCCCACGCGCCCATGGAGCCGGAGAACTGCACCGTGAAGCTGTCGGACGGCCGCGCCGAGCTGTGGGTCGGCACGCAGTCCGCCGACCTCGACGGTCAGGCCGCGGCGCGCACGCTGAAGCTCGACCCCGCGCAGGTGAAGGTGAACGTGCAGATGGCGGGCGGCGGCTTCGGCCGGCGCTTCGTGGGCTCGAGCGACTTCGTGGTCGAGGCCTGCGAGATCGCCAAGGCCGCGCGCACCGCCGGCCTGAAAGACGCACCGGTGCGCCTGCTGTGGAGCCGCGAGGACGACATCAAGGGCGGCTACTACCGCCCCATGCACCTGCACCGCGCACGCATCGGTTTCGACGAACGCGGCAAGATCCTCGCGTGGGACCACGTGATCGTCGGCCAGTCGATCACCGCGGGCACGGTGTTCGCCGGCATGATGGTGAAGGACGGCATCGACGCCACGGCCGTCGAGGGCATGCGCGATCCGTACCCCGTGCCGATGCGCCTCACGGTGCACCACCCGCAGGTCAACGTGCCGGTGCTGTGGTGGCGCAGCGTGGGCTCCACGCACACCGCCTTCGTGATGGAAACGCTGATCGACGAGATCGCTCGCACGACCCAGCAGGACCCGGTGGCCTACCGCATGAACCTCTTCGGCGACAAGCACCCGCGCCACCGCGCCGCGCTGCAATTGGCGGTCGACAAGAGCGGCTACGGCAAGAAGAAGTTGGCCGAGGGCCGCGCCTGGGGCGTGGCCGTGCACGAGTCCTTCGAGTCGGTGGTGGCCTATGTGGTCGAAGCGTCGGTGAAGGACGGCCAGCCCGTGCTGCACCGCGTGACCTCGGGCGTGCACTGCAACCTGGCAGTGAACCCGCGCAGCGTGGAAGCGCAGGTGCAGGGCGCCGCGGTGATGGGGCTGTCGACCTGCCTGCAGGGCAGCGCCATCACGCTGAAGGACGGTGTCGTGCAGCAGGGCAATTTCGGCGACTTCAGCGTGGCGCGCATCACGCAGGTGCCCGAGTTCGATGTGCACATCGTGCCCAGCGCCGATGCGCCCAAGGGGATGGGGGAGCCGGGCCTGCCGCCACTGGCGCCTGCCTTCGCCAACGCCGTGGCGCGGCTGACGGGCAAGCCCTTGCGCCAGCTGCCGTTCGACCTGGCCTCAGCCTGACGCGGGCGGGAACGGAACCGGCTGAAAAGCCGGGCTAGATGGCGGCGGGGGCGGGCGTCTGCGCCTCGCCCCGCACGCTCTGCGGCGACAGCGCGGCAGAAGGCGAGGACGGCTGCGAAGGCTGCGGCGACACCAGCCGCGGCTGCGGCCGGTTGTCCGCCACGGTGCTGCTGCCTTCGGGCTTCATGCGGAACAGCTGCGAGAGCGCCGCGCGGTACTGCGTCGCGCCCACCGAGTTGGTGTTGTGGTGCGAGCCGCCTTCGACCAGCACGAACATCTTGGGCACCGTGGCCGCGTCGTACAGCTTGCGCCCGAGCGTCGGGTTGATCAGGCTGTCGGCGGTGCCGTGCACCACCAGCAGCGGCGCGCCGATGTCCTTGACGGTGTTGATCGCCTCGAAGCGCTGCGTGATGAAGGGGCCGAAGGGCAGCCAGCCCCACTTGAAGCTGCTGACCACGTCGGCGATGGAGGTGAAGGTGCTCTCGACGATGGTGCCGCTCTCGTCGTTCACCGTGGCCGCCAGGTCGATGCCGATGGCGCCGCCCAGCGAGTGGCCGAAGATGTAACGGTGTTGGCGCGGATGGCGCGCGGCGAGCCAGGTCCAGGCGGCGCGGGCGTCTTCGCGGGCCGAGGCTTCCGAGGGCAGGCCCTTGGAGCTCTTGCCGAAGCCGCGGTAGTCGATGGCCAGCACCGAGAAGCCCAGCTCGTGCATGCGCTGGATGCGCGGCGCCGAGCCGGCCACGTTGTAGCGCGCACCATGCAGGTACAGCAGCACGGGGGTCTCGGTGGTTTCAGGGGCGCCGCCGAGCCACAGGCCGTGCAGGCGCGCCGGTTCACCGGTGATGGACGATTGAAAGTCGATCCAGACATCCTGCATGCCTTCGGTCATCTGGGCCGAGTTGCCCCAGCTGCGGTCGCTGGGCTGGAAGATCCATTCGCGCTGGCGTTCGTCGAGGGTCGAACAGCCGGCGGCCAGCAGGGCACAGAGCGAAAAGATGGACGCGAGGAGGGGCCAGCGTTTGATCATTGCGTGGAGGGACAGCGAAAGTCGGCCGAAAGTTCATCTGCTTGCTTTCTGAAACGCGTCGGCATCGCGAGTCATATTCCCCCTGTGCAGCGCTCGCCGGCGCCTGGCACGAGACCATGCAACGTGCGTGCCCGCACCGTGGATGACGCTGCAAAACCCTCGAAAACCCTCGAAATGGGCGCTGACAGCGCCGATCTGCCCCGCAGGCCGCGGGGCTCAGCCCGGTGCCGGCTGCACGAAATACACCACCATCCGCAGGTGCCGGTGCGCGTCGACGACCAGTGTTTCGTGGTGAAACTCCAACGGCCCGGTGTCGGTCCTGTCGGCCATCCGTACGCATCCGAGGCCGCGCCGGGCGGTCGCGCTGTCGGGGGTGTCCCACCAGCGGCGGAAGTCGGGCGAGAGTTCTTTCAGGTCTGCGACCAGGCCGAGCATGGCCGGATCGTCGGGGGCGATGGCGAAGTCGTAACGAAATTGCGCCAGCAGCCGGGGCGCATCGTCGCGCCAGGCGGGCAGGCGGCGCCGCAGTTCGGGGTCGGCGAACACCATGCGCAGCAGATTGCGCACTTCGGGTTCGCGCGTGCTGAAGCCGAACAGCGCCTCGGCCGCCGCGTTCCAGGCCACGACATCCCAGCGCAGGTTGCACACGTAGGCGGGGCGGGTCGGCAGGTCGTCCATCAGCTGCTGGATGTGGGGCGTGACCGACACCGGCTGATAGGCCTCGGGCGGCGGCGGGCGCTTGTGGGCCAGCAGGAACAGGTGGCTGCACTCGGCGTCGTCGAGCTTCAAGGCATGCGCCACGCCGAGCAAGAATTTCTGTGACACCTGGATTTCGCGCCCCTGTTCGAACCACGTGTACCAGGTGAGCCCCACACCAGCCATCACCGCGACCTCTTCGCGCCGCAGGCCGGGCGTGCGGCGCCGCCCCTGGGAGGGCAGGCCGACATCGGCGGGCGTGAGCTTGCGGCGGTGCCGGGTCAGGAACTCCGACAGCTCGTTCTTGGTGCGGCTGAGGCTGCGCTCGATCAAGGCTGTTGTCTCCAGTAATAGGATAAACAATTAAATTGTAATGTGATGATCTTGTCCTGAAGATGGGGCTTCCGCAACCCGAACGTGCACACGGAGGCCTCTTTTGACCGCACCTTGCGATTCACTTTCCCTTTCCCACAGCCCTCCCGCTGCGCGGCGCGAAGGCCGCGCAAGCGCCCGCGAATGGACCGGGCTCGCGCTGCTGGCGCTGCCGACCTTCCTGCTCGGCCTCGACCTCACGCTGCTGCACCTCGCACTGCCCGCGCTGGCCCTGGACCTGCGCCCCACGAGCGCGCAGGCGCTGTGGATCGTCGATGCCTACGGCTTCATGATTGCCGGCTTTCTCGTCACGATGGGCACGCTGGGCGACCGCATCGGGCGGCGCAAGCTGCTCATGGTGGGGGCGGCGGCGTTCGGCGTGGCGTCGGTGATCGCGGCCTCCTCGACCAGCGCCAACCAGCTGATCGCCGCGCGTGCCGTGCTCGGCGTGGCGGGCGCGACGCTGATGCCGTCGACGCTGGCGCTCATCAGCAACATGTTCCTGCATCCGCACCAGCGCGCGCTGGCCATCGGGCTGTGGGCGACCATGTTCGCGCTCGGCATGGCAGCCGGGCCGGTGGTGGGCGGCCTGCTGCTCGCGCACCACGGGTGGGGCGCGGCCTTTCTGGTCGCGCTGCCGGTGGTCGGGCTGCTGCTGGTGGCGGCGCCGTTCCTGCTGCCGGAGTACCGCGCGCCGCAGCTGGGGCGGCTCGATCTGCCCAGCGTCGCGCTGTCGCTGCTCGCGTTGCTGCCGATGGTCTACGGCATAAAGCAGGTCGCCAAGGACGGGATTGGCGTCGGTGCCGTGCTGGCGCTCGTCGGCGGACTGGCGTTCGCGCTGGGGTTCGTCCGGCGGCAACGGCGGCTTCGCCATCCGCTGATCGATCTCGACCTGTTCGCCAGCCGCGCGTTCAGCATCGCGCTGGTGGTGTTGCTGGTGGGGCTCGTTGGTGTCGGCGGCACGATGCTGCTGGTGACCCAGTACCTGCAATTGGTGGCAGGGCTGTCACCACTCGCGGCCGGGCTGTGGATGGGCCCGCCGGCGCTCGCCATGGTGGCGGCCGGCATCACGGCACCGCTGCTCGCGCGGCGCATCCGGCCGGGCCATGTGATGGCGGGCGCGCTGGGGCTGTCGGTCGTGGGCTACCTGATGCTGAGCCAGCTCGATCGCACGCCGCATGGCATTGCGCTGGTGACGGCCGCGTTCTCGCTCGTGTACCTCGGGCTGGGCACCATCGCCGCGCTGGGCACCGACCTGGTGGTGGGCGCTGCGCCGCCCGAGAAGGCCGGGTCGGCCTCGGCCTTGTCCGAAACGGTGCAGGAGCTGGGCCTGGCCGTGGGCATCGCCACGCTGGGCAGCCTGACGACGGCGGTGTATCGCACGCGGATGGGCGAGCCGATCGACGGCATGACCGTGGCGCTTCAGCGCGCGGTATCGGACAGCCTTGCAGGCGCTACAGCGGTCGCGCATGAATTGCCCGCTGGCGTGCTCGAACAGGCACAAGCCGCCTTCCTCGCGGGACTGAATGCCGCCGCAGCCACCAGCGCCGTCAGCATCGCGGTCCTGGCGGTGCTGGCCGCCGTCACGCTGCGGCATGTCGGCGTGGCCGCCGATGACGGGCTCAGCGCCCGCGCATGAACAGCGAATCGAGCTCGCGGATCGACAGCTGGCGCCAGGTCGGCCGGCCGTGGTTGCACTGGTCGGAGCGCTCGGTGGCTTCCATCTGGCGCAGCAGGCCGTTCATCTCGTCGATGGTGAGCTTGCGGTTGGCGCGCACCGCGCCGTGGCAGGCCATGGTCGACAGCAGCTCGTTCTGCGCGCGCTGCACCACGGTGCTCGCGTCGTGCTGGCCCAGCTCGGCGAGCACGCTGCGCGCCAGCTCCACCGGGTCGCCGTCGGCCAGCGTGCCGGGCACGGCGCGCACGGCCAGCGTGCGCGCCGAGAAGGGCGTGATCTCCAGCCCCAGCGTGGGCAGCACCTCGGCGCAGGCCTCGGCCGTGGCCACTTCCTGCGGCGTGGCCGCGAAGGTGGCCGGGATCAGCAGCGGCTGGCTCGTGATGGCCGCGCCGTCGAGCTGGGTCTTGAGCCGCTCGTAGACGATGCGCTCGTGCGCCGCGTGCATGTCGACGATCACCAGGCCCTGGCTGTTCTCGGCCAGGATGTAGATGCCCTGCAGCTGGGCCAGCGCGCGGCCCAGCGGCCAGGTGTCCTGGTTCATGACCGGAGCCGCCGTGGGGATCGGGGCCTCGCTGTCGGGCAGTCCGACCGGCGCGCGGAACGACATCGCGGGCGCTTCGGTCTGCCACTGCGACGGGGCCGTGACCGGCGCGTGCCCCTGCTCCTCGGAGCGCCGCGGCCACATCGCCTCGAAGTCGCCGGCGCCGCGCTCGCGCGCCTGGAACGGGATCGCGGGCTGCGACCAGCTCGCGCTCGGCGGCAGCGGGGTCTGCTTGAAGAAGGGCTGCGGCGGTGCATCGGCCGGTGCCAGTGCATCGCCGGCGCGCGGCGCGGCCAGCGCGTCCTCGATGGCGTGGCGCACCGCCTGGTGCACCTCGCGCCCGTCGCGGAAGCGCACCTCGATCTTGGTCGGGTGCACGTTGACGTCGACGCGCGCGGGGTCGATCTCCAGGTACAGCACGTACACCGGCTGGCGCTGGCCGTGCAGCACGTCTTCGTAGGCGCTGCGCACCGCGTGCGACAGCACCTTGTCGCGCACGAAGCGGCCGTTGACGTAGAAGAACTGTTGGTCGTTGCGCGAGCGCGCCGCATCGGGAATGCCGGCACGGCCGACCACGCGCACCGGGCCGCCTTCGCGCAGCACGGAGACGCTCTGCGACACGAAGTCGTCGCTCAGCGCATCGGCCAGCCGCTGCTCGGGCGTGGCGGCGGCGCGCCATTGTTCGATCAACTTGCCGTCGTGCCAGACCGAGAAGCCCACCTCGGGCCGCGCCAGCGCATGGCGGCGCACGGCCTCGATGCAGTGGGCCAGCTCGGTGGCGTCGGTCTTCAAAAACTTGCGCCGCGCGGGCGTGGCGAAGAACAGCTCACGCACCTCGACCGTGGTGCCCACCGAGCGCGCCACCGGCCGCAGCTCGCCGGTGCCGCCGTCGAGCACGTAGGCGCTGTCGGCGCCGGTGAAGCGCGAGAGGATGCTGAGTTCGGCGATCGCGTTGATGGCCGCCAGCGCCTCGCCGCGAAAGCCCATGGTGCCGACCGTTTCCAGGTCGCTCAAGCTGGCGATCTTGCTGGTGGCGTGGCGGCGCAGCGCCACCGTGAGTTCCTCGCGCGGAATGCCCAGGCCGTCGTCTTCCACCGAGATCAGCCGCACGCCGCCCGAGGCCAGCCGCACGGTGATCTGGCGCGCGCCGGCGTCCAGCGCGTTGTCGAGCAGTTCGCGCACCACCGAGGCGGGGCGCTCGACCATTTCACCGGCGGCGATCTGGCTGATCAGCTCGTCGGGGAGTTCACGGATCGGGCGGCGTTCGGCGGGGGGGAGGGAGGAGGGTAGGGCACTCACCGGAAACATTCTAAAAGCGGGGGCGCGGACCAGACTTTCTACAGGGTATCGAGGTGTTCGGGAGGTGTATTTGGCGCGCTTATACCGATCCTCAACCGATCTCATTGGCTTTGGCGAAGGCGAAAACCTAAGCTCCCTCTCGCCAACGTATTCGCACAACAAGAACGCACCGGAGACACCCAGGACACCGCCATGGCCCGCCGCCATGTCGCGCAGGGGGCCGCCGCGCGCGTTCGCCGACCACCCTGAAAGCCGACGCCATGACGACACCCCGCCCCCTGCGCTCCGCCGCCTGGTTCAATAACCCCGAACACAGCGAACTCTCGGTCCTGCACCTGGCCTGGTTCCTGAACTACGGCCTCACCCGCGAAGAACTGCAATCGGGCAAGCCGATCATCGGCATCGCGCAAAGCGGCTCCGACCTCACGCCCTGCAACCGCCACCACCGCGAGCTGTCGCTGCGGGTGCGCGAAGGCATCCGCGAGATGGGCGGCATCGCGATGGAGTTCCCGATGCACCCGATCCAGGAGAACGGCCGCCGTCCCACGGCCGCGCTCGACCGCAACCTGGCCTACCTGGGGCTCGTCGAGATCCTCACCGGCTACCCGATCGACGGCGTGGTGCTGACCACCGGCTGCGACAAGACCACGCCTGCCGCGCTGATGGCCGCGGCCACCGCCAACATCCCCGCCATCGTGCTGTCGGGCGGCCCCATGCTCAACGGCTGGCACGAAGGCCAGCGCACCGGCACCGGCACCACGCTGTTCAAGGCGCGCGAGCTGTTCGCCAAGGGCAGCATCGACTTCCCCGGCTACATCGACCTCGTGGGCTCCACTGTGCCCTCGGCCGGCCACTGCAACGTGATGGGCACGGCCTCGACCATGAACGCCCTGGCCGAAGCCCTGGGCATGAGCCTGCCCGGCTGCGCGGCCATTCCCGCGCCGTACCGCGAGCGCGGCCAGATGGCCTACGAAACCGGCCGGCGCATCGTCGACATGGTGCGCGAAGACCTCAAGCCCTCGGACATCCTCACGCGCTCGGCCTTCGAGAACGCGATCGTCGTCAACTCGGCCATCGGCGGCTCGACCAACGCGCCGATCCACCTCATCGCCATCGCCAAGCACGCCGGGGTCGAACTCAACATCCAGGACTGGGAAAAGGTCGGCCTCGAAGTGCCGTTGCTGCTCGACATGCAGCCCGCCGGCAAGTACCTCGGCGAAGAGTTCTACCGCGCGGGCGGCGTGCCTGCCGTCGTGGCCGAGCTGCACCGCCACGGCCTGATCCGCACCGACGCGCGCACCGTCAACGGCCACACCCTGGCCGTCAACTGCGCCGACGCGCCGGTGAAAGACGCCGACGTCATCCGCCCCTTCGACCAGCCGCTGCGCGAGAACGCCGGCTTCCTCGTGATGTCGGGCAACCTCTTCGACAGCGCGATCATGAAGACCAGCGTGATCTCCGACGAGTTCCGCGCGCGCTACCTGAGCCAGGCCGGCGACCTCGACGCCTTCGTGGGCCGCGCCATCGTGTTCGACGGCCCGGAAGATTTCGAAGCCCGCATCGAAGACCCGTCGCTGGACATCGACGCCAGCTGCATCCTGTTCATGCGCGGCGTCGGCCCCATCGGGCACCCGGGGTCGTCGGAAGTGGTCAACATGCGCGCGCCGTCGCACCTGCTCAAGAGCGGCGTGTCGGCCTTGCCCTGCATCGGCGACGGCCGCCAGTCGGGCACCTCGGGCTCGCCGTCGATCCTCAACGCCTCGCCCGAGGCCGCCGCGGGCGCGGGCCTGGCGCTGCTGCAGACCGGCGACAAGGTGCGCGTGGATTTGAAGGAGCGCACCGTCAACATGCTCGTCGACGACGCGGTGTTGCAAGCGCGCGCCCGTGACCTCGAAGCGAAGGGTGGCTACCCGATTCCCGCGAGCCAGACGCCGTGGCAGGAGATCCAGCGCGCGATGGTGGACACGCTGTCCGAAGGCATGGTGCTGAAACCGGCGACCAAGTACCAGCGGGTGGCGCAGACGGCCGGGATTCCGCGTCGCAACCACTGAGGGCTGCTGCTGTTCAGGGCGCGATCACGCCGACGGGGCACCTTGCTCCGCGAATGTCCCCCGCCCTTCGGGCTCCTCCTTGATTTCGCTGCGCAAGGCACCCCATCAGCGTGATCGTTGTTCGCAGCGGTCGTTGATCAGCCGCGAACCGGCGGCGTGCCCTCGTGCGCAGGGCATTGGGTGCTCCCCGCAGCGAAATCAAGGAGGAGCCGAAGGCGGGGGACATTCGCGGAGGGGAGTACCCGATGTCCTGTGCACACGCCCTGAACAAACACCCGCAAACCAGAATTTTTCAATTCAAAAGAAGGAGTCAGACATGAAGTGGATGAGCGTTCAAACGCCGCAGGGCCCCCGCGTGGGCTACATCAAGGACGGCGCACTGCAGCCCGTCGATGCGGCCCGCATGCAGGACATCGTCGAAGGCCAGCCCTGGCGCGACGCAGGCCAGCCGATCCCGCTTGCCGACGTCAAGCCCACCTTGCCGTTCGCACCGAGAAACATCATCTGCATCGGCGCCAACTACCGCGACCATTGCATCGAGACCGGCCTGGCGATTCCCGAGAAGCCCGTCGTGTTCGCGAAGTTCAGCAACACGCTGGCGGCTGATGGCGACGCGATCACCTGGCCCGAAGGTTTCACCGAGAAGGTCGATTGGGAAGCCGAACTCGGCGTCGTCATCGGCACGCGCGCACGGGGTGTGAGCGAAGCGGACGCGCTCTCGCACGTGTTTGGCTACGTGGCCGCCAACGACGTGAGCGCGCGCGACGTGCAACTGGGCGAGGCCCAATGGGTGCGCGGCAAATCGCTCGACGGCTTCTGCCCGCTCGCACCCACCGTCGTCACGCGCGACGAAGTGGCCGACGTGCAATCGCTGGGCATCCGCTGCCTCGTCAACGGCGAGGCCGTGCAGTCGTCCAACACCAGCGAGATGATCTTCTCGGTCGCGTTTCTCATCGCGTACCTCTCGCGCGCCATCACGCTCGAACCCGGCGACCTGATCCTCACCGGCACGCCCGCGGGCGTCGGCCTGGGCCTGAAGCCGCCACGCTTCCTGAAGCGCGGCGACGTGGTCTCGGTCGAGATCGACGGGCTGGGTTCGGTGACGAACCCGGTCCACGGCGCCATCGCACGCGGTTAGCACGCGGCTAGCCTCCACGGCTTCCAGACAGACATACCTATTCAGGAGACAACAACAATGACAACCACGAGTCCCTACGGCGAGCTGGTCACAGGCGCCATCCACAAGGCGCGCTGGCGCCTGCTGCCCATGCTGATCGTCATGTACATCATGTCGATCCTCGACCGCGTGAACGTCGGCTTCGCCAAGCAGGCGCTGCAGATCGACACCGGCCTGAGCAACAGCGCCTTCGCGCTCGGCGCCGGCATCTTCTTCGTGAGCTACGCGATCTTCGAAGTGCCCAGCAACGTGATCCTGTCGCGCGTCGGCCCGCGCATCTGGCTGTGCCGGATCATGGTCACCTGGGGGCTCGTGGCCTCGGCCATGATGTTCGCGACCACCGAGACTTCCTTCTACGTGCTGCGCTTCCTGCTCGGCATCGCGGAGGCGGGCTTCTACCCCGGCGTGCTGCTCACGCTGACCTACTGGTTCCCCGCCAAGGTGCGTGCGCAGGCCAACGGCATTTTGCTGTTCGGCTTTGCGGGCGCGCTCGTCATTGGCGGGCCGATCTCCGGTGCGCTGCTCGACATGAACGGCATCGGCGGCCTCAAGGGCTGGGAGTGGATGTTCCTCATCGAGGGCCTGATGGCCGTGGTCGTGGGCATCGTGGCCTTCTTCGTCATCGTCGACCGGCCGCACAACGCGCCCTGGCTCACGAGTGCACAGCAGAACGCGCTGCAGGCCGTGCTCGACCAGGAAGCGGCGGAGAAGTCGGCCGACAGCCCGCAGACCGTGTGGCAGACGCTGTGCAATCCGCGGGTCATGTTCTTCGCGCTGAACTTCTTCATCGTGCAGATCGCCGCCTACGGCCTCATCTTCTATCTCCCGACCCAGGTGGGGCAGATCCTGGGCCAGAAGATCGGCCTGCTGGTCGGCTTCGTCACCAGTATCCCGTGGCTGCTGGCGCTGTTCGTCGTGTACTTCGTCACGCGCTGGTCTGACCGGTACCATGATCGTCGCCGCGTCACCGTGGCCACGCTGTACACGATCTTCGGCGTGTGCGTGTGCCTGTCGGCGCACGGCTCGCCGATCTTCGCGATCGCGGCGCTGTCCATCGGCGCGTCGACCTACCTGTCGGGCACGCCGATCTTCTACGCCTTCCTGTCGGAGCGGCTGTCGGGCCTGGGCATTGCCACGGGCATCGCGCTGGTCAACTCCATCGGCAACCTGGGCGGCTTCGTGGCGCCCAACCTGCGGACCTACGTGGAGCAGAACCACGGCGGCTCGGCCGCGGGGCTGTACACGCTGGGCAGCGCGGCGCTGCTGGCCGCATTGATGCTGGCGCTCATGCCCAAGGGCTGGCGCGTGGCGAAGAAGGGCGGGGCTGCGGCGGCGCCGGCGGCCGCGCGCGACGGCCGGGCGCGCGCCTGATCGTTCAGAAGGCCTGTCGCCAGACGCGCGACAGCGCCTGCCATGCGCAGTCCACTTCCGGCCGCTTGAGCGCGCCGGCCAGGCAGACAAAGCGCAGGTCGCAGCCGATGCTCACGCGGTCGGCAATGACCAGGCCGTCGCGCTGGCTGGCCTGCAGCGCCAGCGCATCGCGCGCCAGCGAAATGCCCACGCCGGCGCGCACCAGCGCCAGCATCGACATCTCCTGGTCGGCCTGCGCGGCTTTCTTCAGCACCAGCTTGTGGGCCTGCAGCACTGGCGCCAGAAGCCGCGAATGCGAGGAGGTCGCCGGTGCCAGCACCCACGGCAGGTAGGCCAGCTCGGGCCAGTCGCGGCCAAGCACCTGCGGCGCCCAGCCGCTCGGGCCGATCACCTGGTAGTTGAAGCGCGCCAGCACCTGCGAATGGAACAGCGCGCCGTCGTGGCGCCGTGAGGCGGCGCTGGCCTGCGGCAGGTCGGTCGCTTCGGGGTCGCCGAGGTAGAAGCCGATGTCGAGTTCCTTGTTGAGCAGTTGGGCGAGCACGTCGCCGCTCGTGCCCTGATGCAGCTCGGTCTCGAGCTCGGGCGCCAGCGCCACCAGTTCGGTGAGGAAGGGGCTGAGCCGCGTGAAGTCGGGGTCGAGGATGGTGCCGATGCGCAGCGAGCCGCGCACGCCGCCCTTGAGCCGCTCGGCGGCCACCGCAAAATCGTTCAGGCTCTCGAGCGCATGTTCGGCGTGGTTGAGCAGCGCCGCGCCGTCGCGCGTGAGCAGCAGGCCGGTGGGCGTGCGCTGGAACAGCTCCAGCTCGACCAGCGCGCCCAGTTCCTTGAGCTGCAGGCTCACGGCCGGCTGCGTGAGGAACAGGCGCTGCGCGCCGCGCGACACCGAGCCCTCGCGGGCCACGGCGACGAAGGCCTGCAGGAGCCGGGGCTCGATCTTCTTCATGCCGCGCCGGGGAAAGGCTGCAGCTGCTTGTACATGACGAAGGCGTCCACGAAGCCCAGCTGCGGATGCCTGAATGCGCCCGGCAAGGTGCCGACGATGGCGAAGCCCATGTGCTGCCACAGCCGCACCGCGCGCTCGTTGGTGGAGACGACGAAATTGAACTGCATCGCCAGAAAGCCCATGCGCAGGGCCTGCTGCTGCGAGTGTTCGCACAGCGCCGAGGCCACGCGCAGGCCGCGCGCCGCCTCGGACACCACATACCCGCAGTTGCTCACGTGCGCGCCCTGGCCGGGCTGGTTGGGGCGGATCACATAGGTGCCGAGCACGGCGCCTTCGTCGTTGCAGGCCACGAAGGTCAGGGTGGGCACCTTCATCCACGAATGGCGGGCCAGTTCTTCCGTCACATCGGGCGGGTAGGTGTAGGTGTCGCCGCGGCGGAACGTCGGTTCGAGGACGGCCCAAATGGCGGGCCAGTCGGTATCGAGGGCTTCGCGGATCTGGATCATGGGGTGATTCGGAAAAGGTGCGACATGCCAACAAGGATAATCCGCGCCCATGGAAATCATCAGCTTTCTCGTCGACTTCATCCTTCACGTCGACAAACACCTCGAGGCCTTCGTGGTCGCCTACGGCCCCTGGGTCTACGCGCTGCTGTTCCTGATCGTGTTCGTCGAGACCGGCGCGGTGGTCATGCCGTTCCTGCCGGGCGACTCGCTGCTGTTCATCGTCGGCGCGCTGTGCGGCATCGGGCTCATGAGCTTTCCGCTGGCCTGCGGCATCCTGATCGCGGCGGCCATCCTGGGCGACCAGTGCAACT
Source organism: Variovorax sp. GW821-FHT10C12 (assembly GCF_059415405.1). Classification (NCBI taxonomy): domain Bacteria; kingdom Pseudomonadati; phylum Pseudomonadota; class Betaproteobacteria; order Burkholderiales; family Comamonadaceae; genus Variovorax; species Variovorax sp. GW821-FHT10C12. Next base: position 2,563,127 of record NZ_JBWKNE010000001.1, on the reverse strand, counting down.
ACTCGATCGGGCGCTACTTCGGGCCCAAGGTGTTCCAGTGGGAGAACTCGCGCTTCTTCAACCGCAAGGCCTTCGACCAAGCCCACAGCTTCTACGAACGCTACGGCGGCATCACCATCGTGCTGGCGCGCTTCATGCCGTTCATTCGCACCTTCGCGCCCTTCGTGGCCGGCGTGGCCGAGATGAACCGCGCGAAGTTCACGGCCTACAACGTGGGCGGCGCGCTGCTCTGGGTGCTGGGCATTGCCACCGCGGGCTACTTCTTCGGCAACCTGCCGTTCGTGCGCCAGCACCTGGACAAGATCATCTGGGCGCTGATCTTCGTACCCGGCCTGCTGGCCATCTTCGGCGCGTGGCGCGCCTCGAAGGCCGAGAAGGCGCGGGCGGCGGCCTCGCAGGCCTGAGCGGCTCCCGGCTCGCCCCCCAAGAAAAAACGCGCCCGAGGGCGCGTTTTTTCGTTGAGGGTTGGAACGATCAATCAGTAGCGCGGCCCGTTGTCCGGGTAGTAGCCGCTGCCGCGCGGGTAGCGCTGCTGGTTGTAGTAGTTGCGCTCGTCGACGTTGCGGCCCACCTGGTTGCCGATGATGCCGCCGATGGCCGCGCCGCCGAGCGTGCTGCCCGTGTTGCCGCCGATCGCATGGCCCACCGCCGCGCCGCCGAGTGCGCCAATGCCGGTGCCGAGGTTCTGGTTCGGACCGCTCGCACAACCTGCCAGCGTCATGACCGAAGTGGCAGCTGCAGCGGCGATCCAGAGACGTGTCTTCAACATGAGGTCCACCTTTCGAGAGTGATGGCCCATCATGGTCAAAAGTATGCATTTCGCGGTGTAGGAGCCTGCCGCGCTTGCCTGTGCGCGGTCGTGGGCCGCACCGCGTGGGACAGGGCGCGTGTTGCGGGACGCAAGGCCTGAAAGCACGTGTGGCTACGGGATGCGCGGCTTCGGCGCCTTCTTCTTCGGGGCTTCCAGCGCACCCGACGACGCGGCCCGCAGGATGCGGCGGAACGTGGGGCATTCCATGTGGCTGGGCGCGGGGCAGACCGCCGCATGCCGCAGGCCGTCGCGCATCGCCGTGAGCTGGCGGATCGTGCGGTCCAGGTCCTGCGCCTTGTCCGCGAGCACCTGCCGGTCGATGCGCGGCTTGCCCTCGGGCGAGAACATGTGGCCGATTTCCTCCAGCGAGAAACCGGCGGCGCGCCCCAGCGCGATGAGCGCCAGCCGCTCCAGCACCTCGGGCGCGAACACGCGGCGCAGGCCGTGCCGGCCGGTCGAGGCGATCAGCCCTTTTTCTTCATAGAAGCGCAACGTCGAGGCGGGAACGCCGGCGCGTTGCGCGACTTCCGAAATGTCCATGTGCCGGCCCCTCTTGACTTCAAGTCGACTTGAATTGGCACAGTCTAGCTCTCGCCGCTTGAAGGCACCTGAAGGAAAACGATCATGGACGACACATCTCCCGCCAATGCCGAGCAGGCCGCCCTGTGGAACGGCCACGCCGGCAGCGCCTGGGTCCGGACGCAGGCCGTGCTCGACGCGATGTTCCAGCCGCTCGAAGCGCGGCTGAGCGACGCGGCGCGCGCCGTGGGCGCCCGCCGCGTGCTCGACGTGGGCTGCGGCACCGGCCGCACGACGCTCGCCGTGGCGCGGCAACTCAGCCCGGCGGGCGAGTGCCTCGGCGTCGACATCTCGGCGCCGATGATCGAGGCGGCGAAGGCCCGCGCTGCGCGCGAGGTGCTCCCGTCGGCCCGCTTCGTCTGCGCCGACGTGCAGGGCCACGCCTTCGAGCCGGCCGCGTTCGACACGGTCATCTCGCGCCTGGGCGTGATGTTCTTCGACGACCCGGTGCGGGCCTTCGCGAACCTGCGGCACGCGGCGACCGACGGCGCGGCCCTGCGCTGCATCGCCTGGCGCGGCGGGGCCGACAACCCGTTCATGACCACGGCCGAGCGCGCCGCCGCGCCGCTGCTGCCCGGCCTGCCGCCGCGCTTGCCGAACGCACCGGGCCAGTTCGCGTTTGCCGACCGCGCGCGGGTCGAGGGCATCCTCGAGGCGAGCGGATGGGGCGAGGTCGACATCCAGCCCTTCGAGGTCGAGTGCGCGTTCCCCGCGACGGCGCTGGCCGACTACTTCACGCGGCTCGGGCCGGTCGGGCTGGTCCTGCAGGAGGTGGATGCCGCGACGCGCGCGCAGGTCGTCGAGACGCTGCATGCCGCGTTCGCGCCCTATGTGCAGGGCGACGACGTGCGCTTTGTCGCGGCCTGCTGGATGATCGCGGCGCGCGCACCGGTTCGGGAGCGTGGCCATGTCTGAAGTTCTTGAATGCGCGCTGCGCACGCTGTGGATCGGCGCCGGCGCGACCGTGGTGATGGACCTGTGGGCCGTGCTGCGTCAGCGCCTGTTCGGCATTCCCTCACTGGACTATGCGCTCGTCGGCCGCTGGCTCGTGCACCTGACGCGTGGGCGCTTTTTTCACGACCCCATCGGCAAGTCGCCGCGCGTGGCGGGCGAGGGCGTCATCGGCTGGACAGCGCACTACCTGCTCGGCATCGCGTTCGCGGCCGTGCTGCTCGCGGGCTGGGGGCTGGCGTGGGCGCGCCAGCCGACGCTGGTGCCTGCGTTGATCGTCGGCATCGGCACGGTGCTCGTGCCGTTCTGCGTGATGCAGCCTGCGATGGGCGCGGGCTTTGCCGCGCGCCGCACGCCGCGCCCGGCGATGGCGCGGTTCCAGAGCATGGTGACGCACGCGGTCTTCGGCGTCGGCCTTTATCTGGCCGCGTGGGTCGCCCGCGTGGCGGGCTTCTAGGTCACAGCTGCCGGCTGCGCGCGAGCGGCGGGTTCTGCGCGAAGTAGCGCTGGATGCCGCGCATCAGCGCGTCGGCCAGGTTTTCCTGGTAGTCGGCGCGGCGCAGGTTGGCTTCTTCCTCGGGGTTGCTGATGAAGGCGGTCTCGACCAGCACGCTCGGGATGTCGGGCGCCTTCAGCACCGCGAAGCCGGCCTGCTCGACCTGCGCCTTGTGCAGCCGCGCACCGATGCCCTTGATCTCGCCGAGCATCGCGCCGCCGAGCTTCAGGCTGTCGTTGATCTGCGCGGTGGTGCTCATGTCGAGCAGCGCACGCTGCACCTGCGCCTCGTGGTTGCCCACGTTCACGCCGCCGACCTTGTCGGCGTCGTTTTCCTTGTTGGCCAGCCAGCGCGCGGCGCTGCTGGAGGCGCCGCTCTGGCTCAGCGCGAACACGCTCGCGCCGCGCGCGGCGGGCGTGGTGAAGGCGTCGGCGTGGATGCTCACGAACAGGTCGGCCTGCACGCGCCGCGCCTTCTGCACGCGCACGCCCAGCGGCACGAAGAAGTCGGCGTCGCGCGTGAGAAAGGCGCGCATCGGGCTGCCGTTGACGCTGGCGGCGTTGATGCGGTCGCGCAGGCGGTGCGCCACCTGCAGCACGATGTCTTTCTCGCGCGTGCCGTTCGGGCCGATGGCGCCGGGGTCTTCGCCGCCGTGGCCGGGGTCGAGCGCCACGATGATGATGCGGTCGGTGCGGCTGGCCGTGGCGCGCGGCGGCGGTCCGGGCGGCGTCACGGGGCGCGCCGGAGGAGGCGCTGCAGCCACCACGGGCGGCGGTGCCGGCGGCAGTGGCAGCGGCATGCCGCCAGGGGGCAGGGCCGGCGCGGGCCCGGAGGGCGCGGGGCGCGCGGCCTGCTGCGCCATCAGGTCGCCCAGCGGGTCGACGGGCGGCATGGCGGGGCGCACGGGCGCGGGGGCCGGCGACGGTGCGGCGGGGGTGGGTGGGGCGGTGGCGACGACCGGGCCGTTGCTGGGGGCGGTGGTGGTGGTGCTGCTGCCGTTCTTGGGCGCATCGCGCAGCCGCTCGGCGATCAGCGCTTCCATCGGGTCGATGGCCTGCTCGGGGTACAGGTCGAGCACCAGCCGGTGCTTGTAGGCGGCCACGGGTGCCAGCGAGAACACCTGCGGGCGCACGGTCTGCTTCAGGTCGAACACGATGCGCACCACCTTCGGTGCGTTCTGCCCGATGCGCAGGCCGTTGATGTACGGGTCGCCGGGCTTGATCTTGCCGACCAGGTCGCGCAGCTCGGTGTTCAGGTCGATGCCCTCGATGTCCACGGCCAGCCGGGGCGGGCTGCCGACCACGAGTTGCTGCGAGTTGAGGCGGGCGTCGGACTCGATGGTCACGCGGGTGTAGTCGGCGGCGGGCCACACGCGCACGGCGAGGATGCTGGCGCCGCGCGCGATCTGGTGCACGCCGAGCATCAGCGCGATGCTGCCGCCTTGCAGCAGCACGCGCCGTTTCAGGCCGGTCGCCTTCATGCGGCCAGGCACGCCAGCAGATCGCTGCCGCGAGGGGTGTTCGCCAGGAGGGTCACGCTGCGGGTGTCGTCGGTCATTGCTTCTATTTTAATAGCTAGGTCGGCAGGTGGGGTGCGCCCCGCGGCGTTTTCCGGCCACTCGGCCAGCTTGAGGCCCGGGCCCGCGAAGATGTCGCGGAAGCCCGCGTCGTCCCATTCGCGCGGATCGGCGAAGCGGTAGAAGTCGAAGTGGTAGATGGCCAGCCCGTCGGGCGCCTCGTGCGGCTCGACCACCGCGTAGGTGGGGCTCTTGATGCGCCCGGTGATGCCGAGCGCGCGCAGCAGGTGGCGCACGAAGGTGGTCTTGCCGGCGCCCAGGTCGCCCTGCAGCGCGATGAATGCGTCGCGCAACGCGGGCGATGCGGCGAGCGCGCGCGCCAGCGCGTCGGTGTCGTCTTCGCCCTGCCAGCGCAGGGTGCGCGTTTCTACAATCGGCAAGTGATCGTCAGCCATCCACTCGTTGCTCGTATTCAGGCCTTGGCCCGGGAACTCGGATTCTCCCAAATCGGAATCGCGGGCGTCGATCTGTCGAGCGCCGAAGACGGTCTGATGCAATGGCTGGCCCATGGGTTCCATGGAGAAATGCAATACATGGCAACGCACGGCACCCGCCGCGCGCGGCCCGCGGAGCTGGTGCCGGGCACGGTGAGCGTGATCACCGCGCGCATGGACTACCTGCCGCGCGACACCGACGCCGAGTGGCAGGCCATCGAGTTCGACCGGCTGCGCCGGCCTGGCGAGGCCATCGTGTCGCTGTACGCGCGGGGCCGCGACTATCACAAGGTGCTGCGCAACCGCCTGGCCAAACTCGCCGAGAAGATCGCCGAAGAGGTCGGCCCCTTCGGCCACCGCGCCTTCACCGATTCGGCGCCGGTGCTCGAGGCCGAGCTGGCCTCGCGCAGCGGCCAGGGCTGGCGCGGCAAGCACACGCTGGTGCTCGACCGCGACGCGGGCTCGATGTTCTTCCTGGGCGAAATCTACGTCGACATGGCGCTGCCGCCGAGCGAACCCGTCAGCGCGCACTGCGGCAGCTGCAGCGCCTGCATCGACGTGTGCCCGACGCGCGCCATCGTCGCGCCGCAGCGGCTCGATGCGCGCCGCTGCATCTCGTACCTGACGATCGAGCACGCCGGCGCCATTCCGGTGGCGCTGCGCCCGCTGATGGCCAACCGCATCTACGGCTGCGACGACTGCCAGCTGATCTGCCCCTGGAACAAGTTCGCGAAGAAGAGCACGCTGCCCGACTTCGACGCGCGCGAGGGGCTCACGGGCCGCACGCTGGCCGAGCTGTTCGCATGGAGCGAGGACGACTTCTTGCGCCGCACCGAAGGCAGCCCGATCCGCCGCATCGGCCACGAGCGCTGGCTGCGCAACATCGCGGTGGCGCTGGGCAATGCGGTGCGCTCAGGCGAGGTCGGCGCGAAGGAAGCGCTGGCCACGCGCGCCGGACATCCGAGCGAGCTGGTGCGCGAGCATGTCGCTTGGGGGCTGGCGCAGCAGCCCGAAGATCAACCGATTTAAGCGGGAAGAATCTCGCGCACGCGTTCCCAAGGGCGGCACATGAGCGTGCCGCGCGGCGACACGACGATGGGGCGCTGCAGCAGGATCGGGTGCTCCACGATCGCGTCGAACAGCTGGTCGTCCGTCAGTTTCTCGTCCGCCAGCTTCAGCTCTTCGTAAGGCGCTTCCTTCGTGCGCAGCAGGTCGCGTGCCGTCAGGCCCATGGCCTTCGCCAGTTCGCGCAGCTTCTTCTTCGAGGGCGGCGTTTCCAGGTACAGGACGATCTCGGGCTCCACGCCGCTTTCGCGGATCAAGCCCAGCACGTTGCGCGACGTGCTGCAGTTGGGCTTGTGGTAGATCGTCATCGGGTAGGCGGTGGTCGGTGTGCGTGCGGTCATGGGGTCGATGATAGAAAACTGAGTTCAGCCGCCCGGCGCGCTCGGGTCCAGCGAGAAGGGAAAGCGTGCTGCCCAGAATTCCGCGAGCCGAGGCTCGGCATCCACGCGCCGCACCACCGGGGTCATGCGTGGCGCCACGCGGTAGAAGCGTCGGCGGCCCGGCGTCCAGCGCGACATCACGGTCACGTACAGGTCGAGCATGCTCAGTCGGTCACCGAGCAGGTAGGGCGCGGGCTCGTCGATCTGCGTGTCCATGAGGTGCCAGCAATGCGCGATGCGCTCGGCCGAACGTTCGAGCATCGCGGCCTGTGCGGCGGGGTCGGGCACGAGGCGCTGCGGGTCGTCGCGCACCCAGAACATCGAATAGATGGCCGCCGGCAGATAGACCATCCAGCGCAGGTAGCGTGTGCGCAGCGGATCGTCGGGCGCGGGGCAGAGCCCGGCGTCCGGATAGCGGTCGCCGAGCCAGATCAGGATGGCCGCGCTCTCGGTCATCACCTCGCCCGAAGGCAGCACGAGCGCGGGCACCTGCCGCATCGGGTTGATGCCCGCCACGCGCTCGCGTTCGGACTCGCCCTCCCACGGGGACATGTCGACGGTCTCGACCTGCGCGCCGATCAGCGTCAGCGCGGCGTGGATCGGCGTGGCGCCCGAACCGGGCGCGCCGTAGAGGGTGTAGCGGTCGCTGGAGGCGGATGGAGAGGCCATCCGCGCAGGGTACTGCAGGCGCTCGCCGCTTGCCAACTACGGGGTCAGGCGGCCAGCAGCGCGTCGACCTTGTCCAGCGCCTCGAGCGTCTTGAAGCAGGCCTCGGCCACTTCCGTGCCCTTGATCGCGAAGTGGCGGTGGAAGTACTTGCGGTGCTCCACGTGCTCGTGGAAGTGGTGCGGCGTGAGCACGGCCGAGAAGATCGGCACGTCGGTTTCCAGCTGCAGCGACATCAGCGTGCTGACGACGGTGTTGGCGACGAACTCGTGGCGGTAGATGCCGCCGTCCACCACCAGCGCGCAGCCGATGATGGCCGCGTACTTGCCCGAGTTGGCCAGGCGCTTGGCGTGCAGCGGAATCTCGAAGGCGCCGGGCACATCGAAGATGTCGATGCGCTCGCGCGCCACGCCGAGCCGCGCCATCTCTTCGAGAAAGGCGTCGCGTGCCTGGTGGACGATGTCGGAATGCCATTGCGCCTCGACGAATGCGATGCGCTGGCCGCGCGGCGAACCCGACGCGGTGACGGCAGAAAGGGGAAGGTCGTTGATCTGACTCATGGTGTGCCTCTTGAAAGCAGGTTTCCTGAATCAGGGCGCACGAAACCACAGGCCCGCTCGCGCGCCGGTGTGCCCACTAAGAGCAAAGCAAGGCGCGCGGGCATGCCCGCATTTCGCGCTCTCTTTCATCCGGACTGTGACCGTCGGCTTCGGAATCGCACCGAAATCTGCTGACCCCCGAACCTGTGGCAGGCCCGAGGCGCTCGCGGGCTTGTGCAACTTTCGTTGCCATCACCGCCGGTGGGGAATTGCACCCCGCCCTGAGAACGCTTGCCGTCCGGCGAACCGGACGACGGCGCGATTCTAGAAGCACGCCGCCGGGCCGGTTGTCGCCCGCGCGCCAGACCTTCGAGCGCGCGGGGATTTGCTTCAGAAGCGGTACGTCGCGCTCGCGGTCAGGGTACGGCGCTGGCCGTAGAAGCAGTCGCCGCGTGCCAGGCAGGTGGTGATCTGCACCTTGTCGGTCAGGTTGGCCACGTTGAGCGCCAGGCGCAGCGGTCCGTTGTCCCACGCGAACATCGCGTCGAACAGCGTGACCGCGGGCACGGGGTTGTTGTCCATGCCGTCGTACGACTTGCCCATGTAGCGCACGCCGCCGCCGGCCGAGAAGCCGTGCAGGCCGCCGATCGAGAAGCGCTTGGTCACCCAGGCCGAGGCCGTGTGCTTGGGCACGCCCGAGATGCGCTTGCCCAGGTCGGCGCCGTTGCTCTTCGACACGCGTGCGTCGGTGTAGGCGTATGAAGTGGTCCAGTCCCAGTCGCGCGCGATGCTGCCCTTGTATTCGAGCTCCAGCCCCTTCACGTGCACTTCGCCGAGCTGCACGCTGTTGAGCGGGTTGGTCGGGTCGGTGGTCTTGCGGTTGGTGTCGCGCAGGTCGTACACGGCCGCCAGGAACGAGGTGCGCTGGCCCGCAGGCTCCCACTTCACGCCGGCTTCCCATTGCTTGCCGCGCTGGGGCTTGAAGGGGTTGTTCGACGTGTCGACGCCGCCCAGCGGCAGGAACGATTCGGCATAGCTCAGGTACGGTGCCCAGCCGCCGTCGGCCAGGTAGACCAGGCCGGCGCGCTTGGTGGTGGCCTTGTCGTCGGCCGCCGCGGCGGGGCGGCCTTCGGTGTCGGTGGTGGCCTTGTCATGGCGCAGGCCCAGCAGGCCGATCCAGCGGCCGTACTTGACCTGGTCCTGCACGTACAGGCCGGCCTGCTTCTGCACCACTTCGGGCGCGCGCGTGTAGCTGGTCGGTGCCGTGTAGTTGCCGTACACCGGTGCGTACACGTCGAGCGCGCCCGCACGGCCGCGGCCCGAGAGCTTGGAGGTGGTGTTGCGCTGGAAGTCGGCGCCCAGCAGCAGCGTGTGCTCGACCTCGCCGGTCCTGAAGTGCGCCTCGGCCTGGTTGTCGAGCAGCAGCATCTTGCCGCCGTTGATGTCGCTGCTCAGGTCGCGCTCGATGGTGCGCTGGTCGGCGTTGAACACCGGGCGCGCCGGACGGCCCGTGAGGCGGTTGGCCGCGAAGCTGGTGTACGAGGTGTTGTACCAGACCTTGCTCTCGGTCGAACGCAGGTTCTGGCGCACCGTCCAGGTGTCGTTGAGGCGATGGCTGAACAGGTAGCCCAGCGAGGTGCTGCGCGTGTCGAAGCGGTCGAAGCCCGGCTCGCCGGTGAAGGTCGAGGTCGGGATGCGGCCGTACAGCGAGGGCAGCAGCGTGCCCTGCCACGGGAAGAAGCCGATCATCGAGCCGCTCTTGTCCTTCTGGTAGGACGCCTGCAGCGTGAGCGAGGTGTCGGCGTTCGGGCGCCAGGTCAGCGAGGGCGCGATCGCGATGCGGTCGTCCGACACGTGGTCGACCTGCGTGCCGCTGTCGCGGTTCACGGCCACGAGGCGGTACATCCACTTGCTCTCGGGATCGAGCGAGCCGGTGAAATCGGCCGCGATCTGCTTGCGCGCGTTGTTGCCCAGCTGCAGCTGCACCTCGCGCTGCGTTTCGGCCTGCGGGCGCTTCGACACGAGGTTGAGCACGCCGCCGATGCCGCCCTGGCCGTACAGCACCGACGAGGGGCCGCGCAGCAGCTCCACGCGTTCGAGCATGTACGGGTCGGGCCGGCTGGCGTTGTAGGTGCCGTAGGTGCGTTGCAGGCCGTCGAGGTACTGCACGGCGTCGCCGCCGCGGGCCTTGAACGAATCCACGCGGCTGTCGAAGTAGCTCGACACCACGCCGGCCGTGTAGTTGGTGGTCTCGCGCAGGGTGAGCGCGCCCTGGGCTTCGATCTGGTCGCGCGTGACGACCGAGATGGCCTGCGGCGTTTCGATCAGCGGCGTGTCGGTCTTGGTGGCGGTGCTGCCGCGCCTGGCGACGAAGCCCGTCACGGGGCCGGTGGCGGTCTCGCCGGCATCGCCCGAGACGGTGACGGTGGGCAGCGCCTGCCGCGTTTCGGCAGCAGCGGCTTCTTGCGCGTGGGCATGTGCGCTGGCGGCGAGCGCCACGGCGGTGACCGCGAGCGTGGCATAGCCCCGCCGCGCGAGCGGCGTTCCGGGGCAGCGATTCTTGAGTGTCATGTGCAGCTTCTCCTGTGTCCTGCTTCGGACGTGTCTAGGGCGGGGGAGTGGCTGCGGCGCGGTCGTGCGCGCCATGGCTTCTCGGGTGTGATCGAAAAAAACGGATACGAACGAGCGCGTGCCGTGGCGCGTTCCGAAAGGAGCGCGCATCCGGCTGATGTTGTGTGTCTAGGGCGTCGTGGGGGCAGTGGCCGGGTGCGACGACGGAGGGCGTCATCGCTCGGGCTGCTGCGTCTTCGTTCCTTCGAAGACGGCTGGCGGGCTCGCGGCGGGCGCGGGCGGCTGGCTGAGGCGGGCGATTATAAAAGGCAGCGTCAGCGGCCTGCGAGGAACTGCGTCATGCGGTGCAGTTCTTCGTCGAGGCCCGCGCGGAAGGGCGCGCCGTGCGGCTTCTTCGCGTCGGCGTAGCCGAAGGCCGGCTGCAGCCGGCCTTCGGGCGCACTCACGTTGGCCCAGCCGATCACGCGGTCGTGCCACAGCATCGGCAGCGCGTAGTAGCCGAACTGCCGTTTGGGCGCGGGCGTGTAGGCCTCGAACTTGTACGTCCAGCCCCACAGCAGCTCGAAGCGGCGGCGGTCCCATACCACCGGGTCGAAGGGCGCGAGCAGGCGCACCGCGTCGTCGGGCGCATGGCGGCGCGAGGCGGGGTTCTCGTCGCCAGGCCAGTACCAGATGGTGCCGTCGATGCGGCAACTGGCCAGCTCCTCGCGCGCCAGCCGCAGCGCCGCTTGCGTTTGCGCGGCCAGGTGCGGCGCGCCGTAGCCGAGCAGGCGCACGAGGTAGGTCAGGCTCGTGGCCGGCAGCGGCGCGTACTTGCGCACCACCAGTTCGATGAGCGCCGCCGCACGCTGCGCGCGACCGGCGGGGCTGTCGTCGGCGGGCGGATGGCTCACCGCTTCGTAGACCCGCGTGCCGCTGTCGCGCCGCACCACGCGCAGCAGGCCGCGGTAGTGCATGCCGTCGAGCAGGTGCGTGGTGGCGTTGCTGGAGCCGCCCCAGTAGTTCTGGATGCGGCCATGCGCGAAGTGCTGCTCGACCTGGCGCGGATGCACCGGCCCGTGCTCGCGCACATAGGCCAGCACGTCGGCGGCCTTGCGGCGCGTGTCGGCGTCCCAGGCTGTCTTGGCCTCGCGCGGATGCATCAGCGCCAGGTGTTCGCGCGGCAGGAAGCCGTAGTTGACGAGGCAGTCTTCCTCGATCGCGAGCCGCGCGTAGCGGCTTTCGAGATCGCCCGCGCGGTAGTCCTTCACGCGGTGGCGCAGCGTGAGGTCTTGCGCCCGCGCCGGCGCGCGGATCGGGTCGGCCTGCACGAAGCCGAGCTTGCGGATGGCGGCGGGGAGCGTCGTCGGCGTGAAGAGGGTGCGCGCGACGGCGTAGCGGCGCAGGTCGTCGAGGGTGGGGTCAGCCATGGGGCGAATTGCAGCACAAGCGGCTGCCTTTCGCTTCGGCCGGATCGATCAGACCGCGCTGCGGTGTCGCTCGATGCAGACGTCGAGCGTCTCGGTGCCGGGGCGCTGCCACCAGTCCAGGTTCGAAAAGATCTCGACCTCGCTGAAACCCGCAAAGCCTGCATCCTCGACCCAGCCGCGGATCTTCTTCAGCTCAACCACGCCATCACCCATCATCCCGCGATCGGAGAGCAGGTCGCGCGTCGGCGTGAGCCAGTCGCAGACGTGGTACGCCAGCAGCCGTTCGCGACCGGCGCGGGCGATCTGCTGCTGCAGCTTCGGGTCCCACCACACGTGATAGATGTCGAGCGCCACGCCGAGCAGGCCGGTCTTGCCCGCATCGAGTTCGTCGCACAGGTCGAGCGCGTGTTCGAGCGTGTTGATGCAGGCGCGGTCGGCCGCCTGCATCGGGTGCAGGGGCTCGATGGCCAGCGGCATGCCGACCTCGCGGGCGTATTCGAGCGAGGCGGCGATGCCGTCGCGCACCTCGCTGCGCGCGCGGCTGATGTCCTTGTACGCCGCCTTGCCGTCGAGCGCGCCGGGCAGGGCGCCGACGACCAGCACGAGGCAGGGCGCGTCGAGCGTCTTGGCCTCGTCGATGGCGCGGCGGTTGTCGTCGAGCGCGGCCTTCAGGCCGGCCGCATCGGGCGCGGGAAAGAAGCCGCCCCGGCAGTAGCCCGAGAGGCCGATGCCGTGCGCCTTCAACTGCCTGGCCACCTTGTCGAGCCCGACGGCCGCGACCTGGTCGCGCCACGGGCTGATGGCGCGGATGCCGCGTTCGGCGCACTGGTCGATGAGGCGGTCCAGCGGCACCTCGGCGCCCGACTGCTTGCGGATGGTCGCCGTGTTGATCGACAGCCAGTCGTGGTTCTGCGAGAAATCGCGCATGGTCGCCATCAGCCTTCCACGCCGTGCAAGGCCAGCAACGTCTTCATGCGCCGCACCGCAAGCTCGGGCTGCTCCAGCAGGTTGGCCGCATCCGCGAGACGGAAGAGTTCAGCGAAGTGCTGCAGCGAACGCGTGCTCTGCTGCCCGCCCACCATGGTGAAGTGCTTCTGGTGGCCGTTGAGCCAGGCCATGAACACCACGCCCGTCTTGTAGAAGCGTGTGGGTGCCGCGAAGATGTGGCGCGACAGCGGCACCGTGGGGCCGAGGATCGCGTGGAACCTCTCGCTGTTGCCTTGCGCCAGTGCGCCCAGCGCGGCACTCGCGGCGGGCGCGATGGCGTCGAAGATGCCCAGCAGCGCATCGCTCTTGCCGTGCGTCGGCTCGCTGCCGAAGCCGTCGCCGGCGATCAGCTCGGCGTAGTTGAAGTCGTCACCCGTGTACATGCGCACACCCTTCGGCAGGCGGCGGCGCATCGCGATCTCCTTGTCCTTGTCGAGCAGCGAAATCTTGATGCCGTCGACCTTGTCCGGGTGCGCCGCGATGATGCCGACGGCGGTGTCCATCGCCGCATCGACATCCTTCGTGCCCCAGTAGCCCGCCAGCGCCGGGTCGAACATGTCGCCCAGCCAGTGCAGCACCACGGGCTGCTTCGCCTGGCGCAGGATGCGGTCGTACACGCGCTCGTAGTCGGCAGGGCTCTTGGCCACGCGGGCCAGCGCGCGGCTGGCCATCACGATCAGCTTGCCGCCGAGCGCCTCGATGGCGGCCATCTGCTCCTCGTAGCCGCGGATCACGCCGTCGACGCTCTTCACGTCGTCGATGGTCAGGTGGTCGGTGCCGCAGCCCGAGGCGACGAGCGCGCCGGGCACGTCCTTCGCTGCATCGAGCGAGCGGCGGATCAGTTCGAGCGACGTGGGCCAGTCGAGGCCCATGCCGCGCTGCGCGGTGTCCATCGCCTCGGCCACGCCCAGGCCCAGCGAGAACAGGTGGCGGCGGTAGGCGATGGTGGTGTCCCAGTCGACCGCGCATTGCAGCCATGGGTCGACAGCCGCGAGCGGGTCGGCCACGACGTGCGCGGCCGAGTAGGCGATGCGGTTGAATTTGACGCCCGCATCGGGCTTCACCGGCGCGGTGCCGCGCAGGGCGTAGGGCGCGAGCGCGCCGCTCGCGGTGGGGAGAGTCAGCGACAGTGCCATGGCTTGTTCTTCCTCAGACCTTCAGCGTGGGCACGTCGATCCAGCGGCGCTCCTGCCACGAGGCGAGCGCGGCCTCGACCAGCTGCACGCCCTTGGCGCCTTCGGGCAGCGTCCACTTGTAGGGCGCGTCTTCCACCACGTGGCGGATGAAGTGTTCCCACTGGATCTTGAAGCCGTTGTCGTAGACCTGCGAGTCCGGAATTTCCTGCCACTGGTCGAAGAAGTTCATCGTCTGCTTCTCGTCGGGGTTCCACACCGGGCGCGGCGTGGCCACGCGCGACTGGGCGCGGCAGCTCGACAGGCCCGCCACGGCCGAGCCGTCGGTGCCGTCGACGTGGAAGGTCACGAGGTCGTCGCGGCGCACGCGCGTGGCCCAGCTCATGTTGAGCTGCGCGATCACCGGCTCGCCGTTGTGGCCCGTGAGTTCGCAGGTGGCGTAGGCCGCGTCGTCGGCGGTGGCCTCGTAGGGCTTGCCGGCCTCGTCCCAGCGCGTGGGAATGTGCGTGGCGCCGATGCACGACACCGACTTCACCTCGCCGAACAGGTTGTCCAGCACGTAGCGCCAGTGGCACATCATGTCCAGGATCATGCCGCCGCCGTCTTCCTTGCGGTAGTTCCAGCTCGGGCGCTGGATGGGCTGCAGGTCGCCCTCGAACACCCAGTAGCCGAACTCCAGGCGCACGCTGAGCATGCGGCCGAAGAAGCCCGCGCGGCGCAGCATGTCGAGCTTGCGCAGGCCGGGCAGGAAGAGCTTGTCCTGCACCGCGCCGTGCTTCAGGCCCGTGGCCTTGCCGGCTTCGTCGGCCAGGCGGGCGATCTCGACGGCTTCGTTGAGGTTGGTGGCGATCGGCTTCTCGCAGTACACGTGCTTGCCGGCGCGGATGGCCTTGGCCAGCAGCGTGGGGCGCATCTGCGTGGTGCCGGCGTCGAAGAAGACGGTGTCGTCCTTGTTCGCGAGCGCCTGGTCGAGGTCGGTGCCCCAGCGCGGGATGTTGTGGGCCTTGGCGAGTGCCTCCATCTTCTCGGCGTTGCGGCCGATGAGGATCGGGTCGGGCATGACCTTGTCGCCGTTCGACAGCGTCACGCCGCCCTGGGCGCGGATGGCGCAGATGGAGCGGATCAGGTGCTGGTTCATGCCCATGCGTCCGGTGACGCCGTGCATGATGATTCCGAGACGTTGGGTGGCCATCGTTTTCTTCCTTGGGGTGCGAGAGGGGGCTTCAGTAGACGGAACGCATGGCGTCCCACGAGATGCCGGCGCCGGGTTTGCCGGTGGCAAAGCCGGGCGCGGTGGCGAGCGAGGACAGATCGAGCTGTCCGTCGCGCAGGGCGAGGCGCGTGGCGCCATCGCTGGTTTCGTAGAGGCCGGGGTGCAGCTGCGACAGCGCCTGCTGCTCGGCCTCGGGCACGGCGGCGAGGCCGTTGACGTAGTGGTGACCGTTGCGCTCGACGTGCGACAGGCCGAGCCAGCCGACGAGCGCCAGGTCTTGCTGCACGCCGATGCCGGCCTGCATGGTCAGGTCTTCGCCGGAGAGGAAATGGCGCGGCTTGTCTTGTGCTGCGTTCCAGCGCGCGCAGCGCGCCGCGTTGACCACCGACTTGTAGAAGCCCTTGCAGCTCTTGCTCGACACGCCGGTGTAGCCGAGCGCGCGCGCCTGCACGAAGGCGTCGAGCGTGCCGTCGGATTCGTCGACGAGCAGCGCAATGCGCTTGCCGAGCGCCGACACGTCGCGTTCCAGGGCGGCATCACGGCGGATCGGCTGTTCGACGAAGGCAGTCTTCTGTGCGAGCTTCCACAGCACGGGCGTGGAGAGCACGCGGTCGAGAAAGACGGCGAAGTCGTCGGCATCGGCGTACTGCTCGTTGCCGTCGAGCGTGACGAGCTGCGCGCAGCCGTCGATCACGCGGGCGATGCGCTGGAGGCGGTCGATGTCCTGCGCGGTGTGGCCGCAGAGCTTGAGCTTGAAGTGGGTGAGGCCGTAGCGTTTCACTGCCGCGGTGAGCGTGGTGGGCAGGCCGTCGGCGGGCGCGTCGGGCCGCGCATCGCCGTCGCCGATGGCATCGGCCAGGCCGACGGTGTGGCGCGCGGCGATGCTGGCGCGCGGCGACCGGCTGGCCAGGAAGGCCGGCATGTCGAAGCCCGCGAGATCGTCGGCCAGGCCGCTGCCGGCGATGTCGATGCCGCACAGGTTGCCGCTCATGGCGCTGGCGAAGCTGGTGCCAGCGTGCAGGCACAGCGCGTCCATCACCGCGCGGTCGATCAACGCGGGGCCGTAGCTCGCCACCAGCGCCTGCAAGCCCTTGGCCTTCGCGCGGGCCTGCAGCGCGGCGTAGTTCGAGGCGAAGTGCGTCCAGGCGGTCTGCGCATCGTCTTCGCCGAGGTAGGCGTCGCGCGCATCGCGCAGCGCAAAGCGCAGCTGCTCGAAGTTCTGCTCGTTGTTCAGGGCGGGGTTCTTGTCGAACCACTTGGGAATCATCATCTCGGCCGCGCAGCCCTCGGCGGTGCGGCCGTCGGCGAAGCGGAGGCGTGCCCGCACGTACACCTGCGGGCAGGCGGTGACGGTGGCGGCACCGAAGCGGAACGGCAGGCGCAGGGCCACGTCGCGCTCGGCGAAGCGGATCTCCTCGATGTGGAAACGGGGCGCGTCGGTCATGGTCGCCTCAGTGGTCCAGGATGCCCTGCGAGAAGAAATGCGCGCGCACCTGCTTGGTGTAGGCGCCGAATTCGGCCGAGGCCATGATGTCCAGCGTGCGCGGGCGCGGCAGTTCGATGTCGTACACGGCGGCGATCGAGCCGGGGCGCTCGCTCATCACGATCACGCGGTCCGACAAAAAGATGGCTTCGGGGATGCTGTGGGTGATCAGCATCACGGTCTTTTTCGAGGCCATCCAGATGCGCTGGAGCTCCAGGTTCATCTTCTCGCGCGTCATCGCGTCGAGCGCGCCGAAGGGCTCGTCCATCAGCAGCACCGACGGGTCGTGCAGCAGCGCGCGGCAGATCGAGGCACGTTGCTGCATGCCGCCCGACAGCTGCCACGGGTACTTGCCTTCGAAGCCCTTGAGGCCCGCCATGTCCATGAGCTCGCGCGCCCGGGCCTGCGAAGCGGCCTTGGGCAGGTGGCGCATCTCGGCCTGCAGCAGGATGTTGTCTTCCACGCTGCGCCAGGGCAGCAGCACGGCGCTCTGGAACACGATGCCCACGTCCTTCTGCGGGCCCTTGATGGGCTTGCCGGCCAGCGTGAGTTCGCCGCCGCTGATCGGCAGCAGGCCCGCGACCATCTTGAGCAGCGTGCTCTTGCCGCAGCCCGAAGGGCCGACGACCGAGACGAACTCGCCTTCCCGGATGGCGAAGTCCAGGGGCTTGAGCGATTCGACCGGGCCGTCCTTGCTCTGGTAGGTCTTCGAGACGCCGCGCGCTTCGATCAGTTTGACTTGGGACATGGAATGCGTGAGAGAGGGCAACTGCGAGCGCGCAGGGCAGGGAATCAGTTCGGCAGGAAGTCGAGGGTCACGTAGTCTTCCGGCTTGCCGCGCGTGGACGCATCCATGCCGCCGTACTGCACCAGCAGGTCGAGCGAGTCATTCACGTTCTTCATCGCCACGCGGAACGGCCGCTGGTTGGCCGTGTCCTTCGTGTGGTACAGCGCCACGCTCTGCTTCATGCCGACGATGAGCGTGTCGCGCACGCCGGCCTTCGGGTTGGCCTTGAGCATCGCGTCCACGGCCGCCTCGGGGCTCTTCTCGGCGGCTTCGGCGGCCTTGGTGGAGGCGCGCATGAAGCGCTTCACGAGGTCGGGGTTCTCGGTCAGCAGGTTCTTGTTGGTGATGATCCCGGAGCTGATCTGGTTCACGCCCGAGTCGGCAAAGCGGATCGGCGTCACGGGCTTGCCGGTGGCGTCCTGCAGCTTGATGGCCTGGTCCATCACGTAGCCCAGCAGCAGGTCGGCCTGGCCGTTGGTCACGGCATTGAGCTTGGTCTGCGCGTCGCCCGAGACGATCTTCACCTGCTCGGGCTTGATGTTGTTGACCTTGAGGAACAGCGGCCACATCTGCGACATCGAATCGCCCGGCGTCACGGCCACGGTCTTGCCGACGATGTCCTTGGGCGTCTTGATGTTCTTCTCGGTGAAGCCCATGACCGACATCGGGCTCACCTGGAACAGCACGCCGGTCGACTTGAGCGGCGCGCCCTTGGCAGCCGCCTTGATCATCGTGGTGATGTCGATGTAGCCGAAGGTCGCCGACTTGGCGGCCACCGCCTGCGCGG
The DNA here is from genome assembly GCF_059415405.1 of Variovorax sp. GW821-FHT10C12. Lineage (NCBI taxonomy): Bacteria > Pseudomonadati > Pseudomonadota > Betaproteobacteria > Burkholderiales > Comamonadaceae > Variovorax > Variovorax sp. GW821-FHT10C12. The sequence continues at coordinate 2,545,260 of NZ_JBWKNE010000001.1, read as the reverse complement.
TGACGGCGGAGCCGCGGCCTTCCTGGATGTCCAGGTCGATGCCCTCCTCGGCGTAGAAGCCCTTGTCCTTGCCGAGGAAGAAGGTCGCGTGCTCGCTGTACAGGTACCAGTTGAGCATCAGCGTGACCTTGTCCTTCGGCTTGTCGCCCTGCGCGTGGGCGGGGGCGATGGTGAAGGTGGCGAGTGCGGCTGCGGCAAGCAGCGAGGGAAGCAGTTTCTTCATGGCGTTGTCTCCGGGAGTTTTCTGGGTATGGCGAAGGAACTCAGTGCGCGTGGCGCTGGGAGGCATGCCACGGAATCATCACGCGCTCGACGAGGTCGACGGCGACGAAAAGAATGACGCCGATGCTCGACAGCACCACCAGCGCAGCGAACATCAAGGGCAGGTCGAAGTTGCCGTTGGCCACCTGCAGCACGTAGCCGATGCCCGAGTTCGATCCGACGAACTCGCCGACCACCGCGCCCACCACGGCCAGTGTGACCGACACCTTCAGGCCGCTGAAGATCGCGGGCAGGGCCTGCGGCAGGCTGATCTTGAAGAAGGTCTGCAGGCGGCTCGCGCCCATCGAGCGGGCCAGGTCGAGCATGTCGGGCTCGACCGACTTGAAGCCCATCACCGTGGACACCACCACCGGGAAGAAGCCCAGCAGGAAGGCGCTGATCACCTTCGGAAAGATGCCGAAGCCGAACCACACCACGAACAGCGGCGCGATCGCCACCTTGGGGATGCTCTGCGAGAACACCAGCAGCGGGTACACGTACGACTCGACCAGCCGCGAGTAGGCGATGACCATCGCGATCGGAATGCCGATGACGATCGTGAGGCCGAAGCCGCCCAGCGTGGCGAGCGTGGTCTTCCAGCTTTCGGCCAGCAGGCGCGGCCACTCGGCCACGAGCTGCTTCACCACCTCCCACGGCGGGGGAATGAGGTAGGCCGGAATCTTGAAGAGGCGGATCACCAGGTCCCACAGCACCAGCAGCAACAGGATCAGGAAGAACGGGCGCAGGGCCGGGGAGAGCAGGAGCTTGCGGAACATGGTGGCGGCGACGACGGGGAGCCTCTGGGTTCGGACTACGGCTGGACCGACAGGCCCGCGGCCTTCACGAGCTGCGCATTGCTCGCGATCTCGTCCTTGATGTAGGCGTCGAACTGCTCGGGCTTGAGCGTCCAGGCGTCGGCGCCCAGCTTGAGGAAGCGCTCCTTCACCTCGGGCGTGGCCAGCGCCTTGACCACTTCGTCGTGCAGGCGGTTGACGACGTCGCGCGGCGTCTTGGCGGGCGCCATCATGCCGATCCAGAAGTTGAACTCGGAGCCGGGCACGCCGGCCTCGGTGGTGGTGGGCACATCGGGCAGGGCGGCGGCGCGCTTGGGCGAACCCACGGCCAGTGCGAGCAGCTGGCCGTCCTTGATCTGACCGATGACGGGCGCGATGGGCGAGAAGTAGTAGTCGACGCGGCCCGAGAGCACCTCGGTGACGGCCTCGCCCGATCCCTTGAAGGGGATGTTGGTCGCATCGATCTTCGCGGCCATCTTGAACTTCTCGGCGTTCAGGTGCGTGGCGCTGCCCTGGCCGGCCGAGGCGAAGTTCATGCTGCCGGGCTTGGCGCGCGCGGCGGCCAACAGCTGCGGCAGGGTCTTGATGTTCTTGTGCGGCGAGATGACCAGCGCGTTGGGCAGCGACGAGATCGGCGTGACGCCCGCGAAGTCGTGCAGCGTGTCGAAGGGCAGCTTGGCGAAGGTGGAGGGGCTCACCGTGTGCGACGACGAATGGATCATCACCGTGTAGCCGTCGGGCGCGGCCGTGGCCACCGCCTGCTGGCCGATGGTGCCGCTGGCGCCGCCGCGGTTGTCGATGACCAGCGTCTGGCCCATGCTGAGGCTCATCTTGTCGGCGATGGCGCGGGCAATGATGTCCGTCGTGCTGCCGGCGGCGAACGGAACGATCACGCGGATCGGCTTGGTGGGGTAGCCGTTCTGCGCTGCCGACAGGCCCGGCAGCAGGGCGGCGATGCAGGTCAGCGAGGCAAGGACGGTGGTGCGTGCAGTGCTGGCAAAGGGCTTCAAGGGGTGTCTCCGCGCGGTCGGGCCGCATGCTTGTATCGATCAATTCACCAATGAGTGAATTACCGATTTTAGGAACGGCTGCGCCGCAGCGTCAACGGCGGCTGCCTAGTGAATACCCGGAGAGCGAGGAAGAGGGTGGCGCGGCCCGCTGCGGGGCGCGCGCCGGCCGGCCAGGTCAGTGCAGGACGTAGCCCAGCACGAGGTCGGTCATGTGCGAGAGGCGTTGCGCCATCGCCTTGGGAGCACGCAGGTCACGCCCGAAGATGGCCGACAGCGTGTGGTTGTTCGAGAGGTAGAAGTAGCACAGCGAGGCGATCGAGATGTACAGCTGCACCGGGTCGACGCCGGCGCGAAAGAGGTTGTCTTTCTTGCCGCGCTCCAGCACGGTGTCGAGCAGTTGCACCAGCGGCGAGTTCATCTCCTGGATGCGGTCGGAGCGCTTCAGGTGCGCGGCGCCGTGCAGGTTCTCGCTGTTGAGCAGCGTGATGAACTCGGGGTGCTCCAGGTAGTAGTGCCAGGTGAAGGACACCAGCTGGCGGATCGCCTCGACGGGCTCGATCTCGTCCAGGTGCAGGCGCTGCTCGGCGGCGCGGATGTCGGCGTACACGCGCTCCAGCACGGCCAGGAACAGGTCGTCCTTGCTGCCGAAGTAGTAGTAGATGAGGCGCTTGTTCAGGCCCGCGCGCTCGGCGATGCTGTCCATGCGCGCACCGGCCAGTCCGCGTGCGGCGAACTCGTCGCGCGCCGACGCGAGGATGGCCAGCTGCGAGCGGTCGGCGTCGCGCGAGCGCGGCTCGAGCGTTTCGGGCAAAGAGTCCTTGGGGGCCTTCATGACGCGAATTTAACCAATTGGGGAATTAAGACAAGGCGTGGAAGGCAGGCACACATAATCGCCGGAGACATTTGCAACTGAGGTTCGAACTTTCCATGAGTACATCACAACCCGCGGGCCATCTGATCGTCGAGTGCCTGATCGAACAAGGCATGCAACTCGCCTTCGGCGTGCCGGGCGAGAGCTTCCTGGCGGTGCTCGACGGCTTCCATGCGTACCGCGAGCGCGCGCGTTTCGTGGTGAACCGGCAGGAGGGCGGCGCGGCCTTCATGGCCGAGGCGCACGGCAAGCTCACCGGGCGCCCGGGCGTGTGCTTCGTGACGCGCGGGCCGGGCGCGACCAATGCCTCGATCGGCGTGCACAACGCGTTCCAGGACTCGACGCCGATGGTGCTGTTCGTGGGCGACGTCGGCAGCGACTTCCGCGACCGCGAGGCCTTCCAGGAAGTGGACTACGCCAGCTTCTTCGGGCCGAGCACCAAGGGGTTCGCCAAGCGCGTGGAGCGCATCGACGACGCCGACCGCATTCCCGAGTACATCGCGCGCGCCTTCGCCACCGCAATGAACGGCCGGCCGGGCCCGGTGGTGCTGGTGCTGCCCGAGGACATGCTGCGCACCGAAACGGCGGCACGGCCGCTGGCGCGCGTGGAGGCGGTTCAGCCGTGGAGCGACCCGGGCGCGCTGCGCACGTTGCGCGAGCTGCTGCTGAAGTCGCAGCGCCCGCTGTTGATCGCCGGCGGTGGCGGCTGGACGCCGCAGGCCGCGCAGGCGCTGCAGCGCTTCGCCGAGAACTGGCGCCTGCCGGTGGCGAACGCTTTCCGCTTCCAGGACACCTTCGACAACCACCACCCGCAGTACGCGGGCGACGTGGGCATTGCCATCAACCCGAAGCTCGCGCAGCACGTGAAGGATGCCGACCTGGTCCTGGCCATCGGCCCGCGCCTGGGCGAGATGACGACCGGCGGCTACACGCTGCTCGAAGCGCCGAAGGCGAAGCAGACGCTGGTGCACATCCATGCGAGCGCCGAGGAGCTGAACCGCGTCTACCAGGCCGACCTGGCGATCAACGCCGGCATGAGCGCCGCGGCGCGCAGCCTCGAGGTGCTGAGCGCGCCGCCCTCGCTGCCGTGGGAAGCCTGGACGCAGCAGCTGCACGCGGACTACGAAGCCTGGCTGCAGCCGCAGGCGCTCGCCGGCATGCCGGCCGAGACGCCGCGCGGCGCGGTCGACATGGCCGCCGTGGTGGCGCTGCTGCAGAAGCACCTGCCGGCGGATGCGGCCATCACCAACGGCGCCGGCAACTTCGCGAGCTGGGTGCACCGCTACTTCCGCTACCACGGACTCGCCAAGGGCGCCAAGACGCAACTGGCACCCACCAGCGGGGCGATGGGCTACGGCGTGCCGGCGGGCATTGCCGCGAGCATCGCCACCGGGCGCGTGGCCTTCACCATCGCGGGCGACGGCGACTTCTTGATGAACGGGCAGGAGCTGGCAACGGCCTCGCAGCACGGCGGCAAGAGCATCGTCGTGCTGCTCAACAACGGCATGTTCGGCACGATCCGCATGCACCAGGAGCGCGAGTACCCCGAGCGCACCAGCGGCACCGCGCTGCGCAACCCGGACTTCTGCGGGCTGGCGCGCGCCTATGGCTACGCGGCCGAGCGCGTCACCGAGACGGCGCAGTTCGAGGCCGCGCTGCTGCGTGCGCTGGCGGCCGACACGGGCACGCTGATCGAGATCCCGCTCGATCCCGAAGTGATCACCACGCGCGGCACGCTGGCGTCGATCACGCGGGCGGCGAAGCAGCAGGCGCAGGGCTGAGCGTCACGCGATGGCGGGCCACCTCGTCGCGCAGCGCGGGCGAGCGCAGTTCGAAGACGTCGAACAGGCCGAGCGCGTCGAGCGTGGGGATCAGCGCCGCGAGATCGTCGCGGGCGAGGCGGCGTTCGTCGGCCGTGGCGGTCGGGTCTTCGAGCACGCGCGCATTGGCGAGGAAGGCGCCGACCGAGCCCTTGCGCACGGTGTGGCCGTCGATGACGGTGAAGTCTTGGCCGTCGGGAATGATGTCTTGCGCTTTCATGGGGATTCCTTGGTGGAGATGCCTTCGATGCTAGGCAGCGGGGCGGTCCCCGGCTTGCGGCGCGGGGCCAATCGATACCGCCTGCGGGCCAGTCGTGGCAGCTGAATCGCCTGCCACGCTCTGGCGCTACGCGCACGAGGCACCGCGCGTCACGGGCTGCCACGCGCACGAGACTGGCCAGCTGTTCGCGCTGCGTGAAGGCCTGCAGGTCATCGAGACGCCTGCGGGCCGCTGGGTGCAGCCGCCGGGATGGATCGGCTGGATTGCACCGCGCTGCGCCCATGCCGCACAGAGCTTCGGTGCCACGTCGGGGTGGAGCCTGCACATCGATGCGTCGGCTGCGGCGGCGCTGCCGGAGGGGCCGCACGTCTTTGCCGGCATGCCGCTGGTGCGGGGGCTGGTGGCGCGGCTGATGTCGTTGGAGGCATCCGATGCGCTGCTGGAGCCCCGTCGCACGCGACTGGTGGGCGTGCTGATCGACGAGCTGGCGGCCGGCGGGCGCGAGTCGCTGCACCTGCCCATGCCGCAGGACCCGCGGCTGGTGGCGATGGCGAGCGCGCTGGCGAGCGATCCGGCGTTGGCCGACGGCATCGACGACTGGGCCGATCGCATCGGAATGGCCCGCCGCACGCTCACGCGCCGCTTCGCTGCAGAGACCGGATGGAGCTTCGCGCAGTGGCGCCAGCAGGCGCGCTTGCTGAAGGCGGTGGAGTTGCTGAGTCTGGGTGAGTCGGTGACGGCCGTGGCGCTGACGGTCGGCTACAGCTCGGTGAGTGCCTTCATCGAGGCCTTCCGCAAGCACTTCGGCTGCACGCCCGCGCGTTTCTTCGAGGCGGGCGAGGGCTTGCTGCAGGCGAAAAAAAAGCCCGCATGACGCGGGCTTTTTGACTCAGGAGCACGAGGCCCCCGAACGCTTACTTGACGTGCTTGCCAATCAGCGCAGCCAGTTCGAACATCGAAACCTGGGCCTTGCCGAAGATTTCCTTCAGCTTGGCGTCGGCGTTGATGTTGCGCTTGTTGGCCTTGTCTTGCAGGTTGTTCTTCTTGATGTAGTCCCACAGCTTGCTCACCACAGCGGTGCGCGGCAGAGGCGTCGAACCGACCACAGCGGCCAGAGCCGGGCTGGGGGTCAGGGCCTTCATGAACGCAGCGTTGGGGGTGCGCTTCTTGGCGGGAGCAGCCTTCTTTGCAGGAGCAGCCTTCTTCGCCGGTGCAGCCTTCTTTGCAGGAGCCGCAGCCTTCTTGGCGGGCGCCGCTGCCTTCTTGGCCGGAGCGGCCTTCTTTGCAGGAGCCGCAGCCTTCTTTGCGGGAGCGGCCTTCTTTGCCGGAGCTTTCTTGGCCGGAGCCTTCTTTGCAGTTGCCATGGTTGATTTCCTTTTTTGGTTGAACGTTCACCAATGAAAAACTTGCGTCTCCAGTGGCAATGCGGATGCTAAATGAGAAAAAACGCGTTTCCAAGGGAAAAAGCGCTTTTTTCATTGGGAGCTGTTGTTTTTTCAGAGGGGAGAAGGGACGTTGTTCACGTTCGTCGCCCCGGCCACGTCGCCAGCACCACGCCCACGAGGGCGATCGCGAACGCAAGCAGCTGCGGCGAAGTGAGGTTTTCCCCGAGCACGAGCACGCCCACGAGGGCCGCGCTGACGGGCAGCAGCACAGTGAAGACACCCGCTTGTGCCGCTGGTACGTGGCGAAGTCCGGTCATCCACAGCCACACGGTCCAGATGCTGGCGGCCAGTGCGTAGGCCACGAGCAGTGCCCAGGTGCCGAAGCGCACGGCGGTGAAGTCGAACTGCAGCGCGAACCAGATGCCGAAGGGCATCGACAGCACGAAGCCCCAGAGGTTGATGAGCGAGGCGATGCGCTTGGGCCCCAGCTTGCCGGTGAGCGACTTGCCGATCACCGCGTAGGCGGCCTCGCAGAGCACCGCGCAGAACACGAGCAGGTTGCCGAGCCAGGGCATCGACGGTGCGCCCATCGCACTGCCAGTGGCGGGTGGCGCATGCGTCGGCGTGAACGCGAGCAGGCCGATGCCGAGCGCGGCGCAGCCGATGGCCAGCCCGATGCGCGCCGTGATGCGCTCGCGCAGGAAGAGCCAGCTCGCCACCGCGACCACGGCGGGGATCGACGCCATGATCACGCCCGCCGACACGGCGCTCGTGAGGCTCACGCCGAACAGCATGCAGATCGAGAACAGGAAGTTGCCGAGGAAGGACTCGAGGAAGACGAGCCCGCGCGTGCGTGCGCTCATGGGCGGCTCGTCGGGCGCGGGCTGGAGCCAATGCGGCATGGCGAGCGCCGCGATGCCGAAGCGCAACCAGGCCAGCAGCAGCACCGGGAAGGCTGCCACCAGCGGCTTGGAGAGGGCGACGTAGATGCCGACGAGCGACATGCTCAAGGCCAGGCAGCCGTAGGCCACGAGGCGGCCGGAAGTGGAAGCGGCGGGGTTCAATAGACTGGGCGCTGGTTGTTGATCGGATGGATTCGATGATGCCCCACGTTCTTGTCTACGGCACGCTGCGGCGCGGCGGGCGCAACGACATCGCGCGCTACCGGCCGGCGCCGGTGTTCGTCGGCGAGGCCGTCATCGCCGGCACGCTGTACGACCTGGGCGCGTACCCGGGCGTGGTGCTCGGCGGCGCAGGGTACGTGAAGGGCGAGGTCTATCGCATCGCACCGGAGGTCGAGCGCGAACTCGACCGGCTCGAAGAAGTAGCCGACGACGATTCGGGCGAGTACATCCGGCGCAATGTGCGCGTGGCGGTTGGCACGCAATCGATCGACTGCCTGGTCTACGAGATCCATCCGACGCGCATCGCGGGCCGACGCGTGATCGACAGCGGCGACTGGATCGCGCATGCGGCGGACATCGCATCGGAAGCGCGTTCGTTTTCACAACCGAAAGAGTGATTCCGCATCGCGAAAACTCGAACTGCTGCGCCGCAATATTTTTTCTCAATATGAGAAAAATAATTTCTCATTGAGAAATATCTCCGTAAGTTGTTGATTTTGTTGATTCAAAAATATGTCTTCTATAAGACATAAGAGTCCGCAATCGGATTACAGTAACCCCACGGCCGCAACGCCAACCTTCAATCAACCTCACGGAGTGACCATGCCCCAGACCCTGAACGAACAACTGAGCCGCGAACAGCAAATTGCCGCCCTCGAAAAGGACTGGGCCACCAACCCGCGCTGGAAGGGCGTGAAGCGCGGCTACAGCGCGGCTGACGTGGTTCGCCTGCGCGGTTCGCTCCCCATCGAGCACACGCTGGCTAAGCGCGGCGCTGAAAAGCTCTGGGACAAGATCAACGGCGGCGCCAAGAAGGGCTACGTGAACGCCTTCGGCGCGATCTCCGCTGGCCAGGCCATGCAGCAAGCCAAGGCTGGCCTCGAAGCCGTGTACCTGTCGGGCTGGCAAGTCGCCGCCGACGGCAACACCTCGGAAACGATGTACCCCGACCAGTCGCTGTACGCCTACGACTCGGTGCCGACGATGGTCCGTCGCATCAACAACACCTTCAAGCGCGCTGACGAAATCCAGTGGGGCCGCGGCATCAACCCGGGCGACAAGGAGTTCATCGACTACTTCCTGCCGGTCGTGGCCGACGCGGAAGCCGGCTTCGGCGGCGTGCTGAACGCTTTCGAGCTGATGAAGAACATGATCGCGTCGGGCGCTGCCGGCGTGCACTTCGAAGACCAGCTGGCTGCCGTCAAGAAGTGCGGTCACATGGGCGGCAAGGTGCTCGTGCCGACGCAGGAAGCCTGCGAGAAGCTGATCTCGGCACGCTTCGCTGCCGACGTCATGGGCGTGTCGACCATCGTTCTGGCGCGCACCGACGCGGAAGCCGCGAACCTGATCACGTCGGACCACGACGCCAACGACAAGCCTTTCCTGACGGGCGAGCGCACGCAAGAAGGCTTCTACCGCGTCAAGAACGGCCTGGAGCAAGCCATCAGCCGCGGCGTCGCCTACGCACCGTATGCCGACCTGGTGTGGTGCGAAACCGGCGTGCCGGACATCGGCTTCGCCCGTGAATTCGCGCAAGCCGTGCACGCTGCCTGCCCCGGCAAGCTGCTGTCGTACAACTGCTCGCCGTCGTTCAACTGGAAGAAGAACCTGGACGACAAGCAGATCGCCTCGTTCCAGGAAGACCTCTCGGCGCTGGGCTACAAGTACCAGTTCATCACGCTGGCCGGCATCCACATCAACTGGTTCAACACCTTCCAGTTCGCCCACGCCTACGCCCGCGGCGAAGGCATGAAGCACTACGTGAACATGGTGCAGGAACCCGAGTTCGCCGCACGCGACAAGGGCTACACCTTCGTGTCGCACCAGCAGGAAGTCGGCGCCGGCTACTTCGACGACGTGACCACCGTGATCCAGGGCGGCTCGTCCAGCGTGAAGGCGCTGACCGGTTCGACGGAAGAAGAGCAGTTCCACTGAGCTGCCTTCGCTGATCGCTGAGTGACGGCGCGCTGCGCTGTCACCCCCGAGCCCGGCCCTGCGCCGGGCTTTTTCGTGGGTTCAGACTCGAAAGAGCGGCTTCCACAGCCTGAGCAGGCAGCGGCTAGAATCGCCCCCTCTGCACTCAACAAGAGCGAGAAAGGCACCTTGGTTATGACACCGCGAACTACCCCGCAAGGATTCAGCGGCTTTTTCTTCTTCGAAGGAAAGGGCCGGTAGCCCCGCGCTCGCTGGTTTTTCCAGCGCACCAACCAAGCAAAGCGCGGCATCCACCGCGCTTTTTTGTTTTTCTCCCCGAGGTTTTCACATGATCCAGATCACGCTCCCCGACAACTCGCGCCGCGAGTTCCCCGGCCCGGTTTCGGTGGCCGAAGTGGCCCAGTCCATCGGTCCCGGTCTCGCCAAGATGACGGTGGCCGGCAAGATCGACGGCAAGCTCGTCGACGCCAGCGACGTCATCGACCATGACGCCAAGCTGCAGATCATCACGCCCAAGGACGACGAGGGCCTGGAGATCATCCGCCACTCGACGGCCCACCTGGTCGGCCACGCGGTGAAGCAGCTGTACCCGACGGCCAAGATGGTGATCGGGCCCGTGATCGACGAAGGCTTCTACTACGACATCTCGTTCGAGCGGCCGTTCACGCCCGAAGACATGGCCGCCATCGAGGCGCGCATGCGCGAGCTGATCGCGCAGGACTACGACGTGATCAAGAAGATGACGCCGCGTGCGGAAGTCATCGAGGTCTTCAAGTCGCGCGGCGAGGACTACAAGCTGCGTCTCGTCGAAGACATGCCCGACGAACAGGCCATGGGCCTGTACTACCACCAGGAATACGTCGACATGTGCCGCGGCCCGCACGTGCCGAACACGCGTTTCCTGAAGGTCTTCAAGCTCACGAAGCTGGCCGGCGCCTACTGGCGCGGCGACGCCAAGAACGAGCAGCTGCAGCGCATCTACGGCACGGCCTGGGCCGACAAGAAGCAGCTCGACCAGTACATCCAGCGCATCGAGGAAGCCGAGAAGCGCGACCACCGCAAGCTGGGCAAGGAGCTCGACCTGTTCCACATCGACGAAGTGGCGCCGGGCGTGGTGTTCTGGCACCCCAAGGGCTGGGCGGTCTGGCAGCAGGTCGAGCAGTACATGCGCGGCATCTACCGCGACACGGGCTACTGGGAAGTGAAGGGGCCGCAGATCCTGGACAAGAGCCTGTGGGAGAAGACGGGCCACTGGCAGAACTATCGCGACAACATGTTCACGACGGAGTCGGAGAAGCGCGAATACGCGCTCAAGCCGATGAACTGCCCGGGCCATGTGCTGATCTTCAAGAGCGACTTGCGCAGCTACCGCGACCTGCCGCTGCGCTACGGCGAGTTCGGCCAGTGCCACCGCAACGAACCCAGCGGCGCCCTGCACGGCATCATGCGCGTGCGCGGCTTCACGCAGGACGACGGCCACATCTTCTGCACGGAAGACCAGATCCTCGACGAATGCATCGCCTACACGGCGCAGCTGCAGAAGGTCTATGCCGACTTCGGCTTCACGGACATCCTCTACAAGGTCGCGACGCGGCCCGAGAACCGTGTCGGCTCCGACGAGCTGTGGGACAAGGCCGAGCACGCGGTGATGGAATCGCTGCGCCGCTCGGGCGTGGACTTCGTCATCTCGCCCGGTGACGGCGCCTTCTACGGCCCGAAGATCGAGTACACGCTGCGCGACGCCATCGGCCGCCACTGGCAGTGCGGCACGATGCAGGTCGACTTCAACACGGCCGAGCGCCTGGGCGGCGAGTACGTCACGGAATCGAGCGGTCGCGCCCACCCGGTGATGCTGCACCGCGCCATCGTTGGCAGCCTCGAGCGCTTCATCGGCATGCTCATCGAACACCACTCCGGCGCCATGCCCGCGTGGCTCGCTCCGGTGCAGGTGGCGGTGCTCAATATCAGCGAAGGACAGGCCGACTACGCTGCGCAAGTTGCGAAAACGCTGCAAAATCAAGGGCTTAGAGTTCAGCTGGATCTGCACAACGAAAAGATTACGTATAAAATACGGAAGCATTCGTTGCAAAAGCTCCCTTACATCCTCGTCGTGGGTGACAAGGAAAAGGAAGCAGGTGCCGTCGCAGTGCGCGCCCGGGGCAATCAAGACCTCGGTGCAATGTCCCTCGAATCGTTCACGCAACGGCTCGTCCAGGACGTTGCTGACAAGCGTTGATTTGTCTCTGAAACACCCCATATGTTTCTCTGCCATCTCGTGCCGCCTGTCCGCGAAGACTGAGCGGCGATCGCTACAGATTTTGTAGCAAACTTTGAAGGATTCTGACCATCGCTACTGCATTTCGCGACCGCCGCCACCGCGAGGAACGCCAACACCGCCTGAACCGGGAAATCATGGCCCCGGAAGTCCGCCTGGTCGGCCCGGAAAACGAGCCATTGGGTGTCATGAGCCTTTCCGAAGCCTTGCGCCTTGCGGGTGAGGCTGACGTGGATCTGGTGGAGGTCGTTGCTGCGGCCAATCCGCCCGTGTGCCGCCTGATCGAGTACGGAAAGTTCAAGTACCACGAGCAGAAGAAGGCAGCCGAGGCGAAGTCGAAGCAGAAGGTCATCGAGGTCAAGGAAATCAAGTTCCGGCCCGGTACCGACGATGGCGACTACAACATCAAGATGCGCAACATCAGGCGCTTTCTTGAAGAGGGCGACAAATGCAAGATCACGCTGCGCTTCCGTGGCCGCGAGATCACGCACCAGGAGCTCGGTCTGGCGCTCTTGCAGCGCATTCGCGACGAGCTGGGCGACACGATCATGGTCGAGCAGTTCCCGAAGCTGGAAGGCCGTCAGATGATCATGATGATCGCTCCGGGTCGCAAGAAGGTTGGCGGCGCGGCGCCGAAGCCGGCAGCAGATGCTGCGCCGGCAGCAGCGCCCACGGCAACCGCCTGAGGCATTTGCAGTAGACGGGTTTTGAAGGGATTTCGCCCTGGCCCGCATTTCGAAAGAAGTGCAGGCGGGGGCGAGATAAAGAAGTGTCTCGGGGCCAACAAGTCCGTGGAGTATCCGCGGCGCCTCACGAGCACAAACTAAAGGAGCATTTACATGCCCAAAATGAAGACCAAGAGCAGCGCGAAAAAACGTTTCCGCGTTCGTCCCGGTGGCACCGTCAAGCGCGGTCAAGCCTTCAAGCGTCACATCTTGACGAAGAAGACCACCAAGAACAAGCGTCACCTGCGTGGTGCAGTCGCAGTGCATGAAACCAACATGGTTTCTGTCGCCGCCATGCTGCCCGGCCGTGGCATTTAATTCAGACGAACAAGGAGTAAACACATGCCTCGCGTCAAACGTGGTGTAACGGCTCGCGCCCGCCACAAAAAAGTTCTCGCACTCGCCAAGGGTTTTCGCGGTCGCCGCGGTAATGTCTTCCGCGTCGCCAAACAGGCGGTGATGAAGGCTGGGCAATACGCCTACCGTGACCGTCGTACCAAGAAGCGCGTGTTCCGTCAGCTGTGGATCGCGCGTATCAACGCCGCCTCGCGTGAACTGGGCCTGACCTACAGCCAGTTCGCCAACGGCATCCGCAAGGCCGGTATCGAGATCGACCGCAAGATGCTTGCGGACATCGCCGTGCACGACAAGGCCGCTTTTGCCGGCATCGTGGAGCAGGTCAAGGCCAAGCTGGCTGCTTGATTTTGCACAGCAGGTTGCCGTCTCCGGACGGCTTCTTGCGCCCACGGCTCAAGGGCTGGCGCTTGAAAAGGCTCCAGCTCTTTTTTATTTCCCCTCGAAGATTTTTGTTGCTATGAACGAGTTGGACTCCCTGGTCGACACCGCACGCGCCGCCTTCGCCGAAGCGAAAACGCCCGCAGAGCTCGAAAACGCCAAGGCCCAGTTCCTTGGCAAGTCGGGCCGCATCACCGAGCTGATGAAGGGCATGGCCGCGCTGAGTGTCGAAGAGAAGAAGTCCCGCGGCGCCGCGATCAACGTCGGCAAGCAGGCCATCGAGGCCGCACTGACCGATCGCCGCCAGCAACTCGCCGACGAAGAACTCTCGCTGCAGCTGCGCGCCGAAGCGCTCGACGTGAGCCTGCCCGGCCGCCACCGCGCCGGCGGCGGACTGCACCCCGTGAGCCGCACGCTGGAGCGCATCGAAGAGATCTTCTCGAGCATGGGCTTCGACGTCGCCGACGGCCCCGAGATCGAGAGCGACTGGCACAGCTTCACCTCGCTCAACAACCCGCCGAACCATCCGGCGCGTTCGATGCAGGACACCTTCTACGTCGACCTCAAGGGCGACGACGGCATCCCGTACAACCTGCGTCCGCACACCAGCCCGATGCAGGTGCGCTACGCCCACCAGCACACCAAGAAGTACGCGGCCGAGTTCGCCGCTGCTGCGGCCGACACCACCGGCACCGTGAAGGCGCCCGAGATCCGCGTGATCGCGCCGGGTCGCACCTACCGCGTCGACAGCGACGCCACCCACTCGCCCATGTTCCACCAGTGCGAAGGCCTGTGGCTCGGCGAGAACGTGAGCTTCAAGGACCTGAAGGTTGTCTTCACCGACTTCTGCCGCACCTTCTTCGAGCGCGACGACCTCGTGCTGCGCTTCCGCCCGAGCTTCTTCCCGTTCACCGAACCGAGCGCCGAGATCGACATCCAGTTCGCGAGCGGCCCGTTGGCTGGCCGCTGGCTCGAAGTCGCCGGCTCGGGCCAGGTGCACCCGAACGTCGTGCGCAACATGGGCCTCGACCCCGAGCGCTACATCGGCTTTGCCTTCGGCATGGGCCCCGACCGGCTCACCATGCTGCGCTATGGCGTGAACGACCTGCGCCTCTTCTTCGACGGCGACCTGCGTTTTCTCTCGCAGTTCCAGTAAGCACGTCCTTTCCACAGATAGAAAAACCAGATCGAGATCGAAGAGATGCAATTCCCGGAATCCTGGCTGCGCGAGTTCTGCAATCCGCCCCTCGACAGCGCCGCACTGGCCGAAACGCTCACCATGGGCGGCTTCGAGGTCGAAGAGCGCCGTCCGGTGGCGCCGCCTTTCACGCGCATCGTGGTCGGCGAAATCAAGGAAGCCGAGCAGCACCCGAATGCCGACCGCCTGCGCGTGTGCCAGGTCGACGTGGGGCAGGGCGCCTTGCTCAACATCGTGTGCGGCGCGCCCAATGCGCGCGTCGGCATCAAGGTGCCGTGCGCCCTCGTCGGCGCCGAACTGCCGCCGGGTGAAGACGGCAAACCCTTCCTCATCAAGCTGGGCAAGCTGCGCGGCGTCGAGAGCCAGGGCATGCTGTGCTCGGCGCGTGAACTGAAGCTGAGCGAAGACCACGGTGGCCTACTCGAACTCGACGCCGACGCGCCTCTCGGCGCCGACGTGCGCGACGTGCTCAAGCTCGACGACGCGCTGCTCACGCTCAAGCTCACGCCCAACCTGGCGCACGGCCTCAGCGTGTACGGCGTCGCGCGCGAACTCGCCGCGCTCACCGGCGCACCGCTGAAGACGCCGGCCATCGCCCCCGTGGCCACGTCGTTCTCCGACGTGCTGCCGGTCAAGGTCGAGGCGCCTGACCTGTGCGGTCGTTTCTCTGGCCGCATCGTGCGCGGCGTGAACACCAAGGTCGCGACGCCGGCCTGGATGGTCGAGCGTCTCGCGCGCTGCGGCCAGCGCAGCGTGACGCCGCTGGTCGACATCTCGAACTACGTGATGTTCGAGTACGGCCAGCCCAGCCACATCTTCGACCTCGACAAGATCCACGGTGGCCTCACGGTGCGCTGGGGCAAGGCGGGCGAACAGCTCAAGTTGCTCAACGGCACGACGATCACCGTCGACGAGAAGGTCGGCGTCATCGCCGACGACCGCGAAGTCGAATCGCTCGCCGGCATCATGGGCGGCGACGCCACCTCGGTGACCGACGATACGCGCAACATCTACGTCGAGGCCGCGTTCTGGTGGCCCGAGGCCGTGCAAGGCCGTTCGCGCCGCTTCAACTTCTCGACCGACGCCGGCCACCGCTACGAGCGCGGCGTCGACCCGAGCCGCACCGTGCAGATCATCGAGCGCATCACGCAACTGGTCGTCGAGATCTGCGGCGGCGAAGCCGGCAAGATGGACGACCAGACGCTGCGCCTGCCCGAAGCCGCGCCCGTCACGCTGCGCGTGGCCCGCGCTGCGCGCGTCATCGGCATGCCGCTGACACAGGCGCAATGCGCCGATGCGCTCCACCGCCTCGGTTTCGCGATCAGCGAAGGCGAAGGCACGCTGACCGTCACGCCGCCGCCGCACCGCTTCGACCTGCTGATCGAGGAAGACCTGATCGAAGAAGTGGCGCGCCTGATCGGCTTCAACAACCTGCCGACGACCGCGCCGCTCGCGCCCATCACCGCCCGCGTGCGCCCCGAAGCGCAGCGCAGCCGCTTCGCGGTGCGCCGCAGCGTTGCAGCACTGGGTTACCAGGAAACCATCAACTTCAGCTTTGTCGAAGCGCACTGGGAGCAGGACCTGGCGGGCAACGCCAACCCGGTCAAGCTGCTGAACCCCATCGCCAGCCAGATGAGCGTGATGCGCTCGTCGCTGCTCGGTTCGCTGCTGCAGGTGCTCAAGTTCAACCTCGACCGCAAGGCGCCGCGCGTGCGCGTGTTCGAGCTGGGCCGCGTGTTCCTGCGCGACGACAGCGTCGTCACCACCGACAGCACCGTGCGCGGTGTGAATCAGCCCATGCGCGTGGCAGGCCTGGCCTGGGGCGATGCCGAGGCATCGCGCTGGGACGGCAAGCCGCAGCGCGCCGACTTCTACGACGTCAAGGGCGACGTCGAAGCGCTGCTCGCCCCGCGCGTGCCGACCTTCGAAGCGGCCGAGCATCCGGCGCTGCACCCCGGCCGTTCGGCCCGCGTGCTGCTGGACGGCCAGGCCATCGGTTTCATCGGCGAACTGCATCCGCGTTGGCGCCAGAAGTGGGACTTCACCCAGGCGCCTGTGCTGTTCGAACTCGACCTCGACGCCGTCACGGCGCGGCCCGTGCCCGTGGCACAGCCGGTACCCAAGCACCAAGCCGTCGAACGCGACATCGCGGTGGTCGTGGCTGAAGCGGTGTCGCACGACGCGCTGATGCAGGCCATCCGCGCGGGCGCGTCCGTCTCGGGCCTGCTGCGCGATGCGACGCTGTTCGACATCTACCGTCCGCAGCCGTTGCGCGAAGGCGCCGTGGCAGCGCCGGGTGCGCTGGCACCGGGCGAGAAGAGCATGGCCGTGCGCCTGACCTTCCAGAGCGATGCCGCCACGCTGACGGACGAGCAGGTCGAACCCGCTGTCCGTGCAATCGTCGAACAACTGGGCGCCACCCTGGGCGGCCGCTTGAGAGGATGAAGATGAACGCCGCCGAATTCACGCTCGAAGCCCTCGAAACGCCGGCGCTCACCAAGGCGCACCTGGCCGACCTGCTGTTCGAGCAGATCGGCCTGAACAAGCGTGAGTCGAAGGACATGGTGGAGGCGTTCTTCGAGCTCGTTGCCAGCAGCCTGATCGAGGGCACGGATGTGAAGATCTCGGGCTTCGGCAACTTCCAGATCCGCGTGAAGGCACCGCGCCCGGGGCGCAACCCGCGCACCGGCGAAGCCATTCCGATCGGCGAGCGCCGCGTGGCCACCTTCCATGCGAGTGCCAAGCTCAAGGAGCAGATCCAGGGCAGCATCGAGCCGCAGGGCGGCACTTCCGAAGTCGAGTGGAGCCTGGGCGCGGAATAGTGCTTGGTGCTGTGTGGCCGCGTAGAGTAATCTATGAGGTTTCCCGCGCACAGTCTTGATTTCAATGGAGAAAACGCTCCCGCCGATTCCCGTCAAACGCTACTTCACCATCGGTGAGGTCGGCGAACTCTGCGGCGTGAAGCCGCACGTGCTGCGCTATTGGGAGCAGGAGTTCACGCAGCTTCGCCCGATGAAGCGGCGCGGTAACCGTCGCTACTACCAGCACCACGAGGTGCTGATGATCCGCCGCATTCGCGACCTGCTCTACGACCAGGGCTTCACCATCAGCGGTGCGCGCAACAAGCTGCAGGAACTCACGCAAGGCGAGCGCGACCGCCGCAAGGCAGGCGAAGTACCGCTCGAAGGCCTGGAGGCCATCGAGATCGGCCAGGAAGAATTCGACGCCGCCGTGCAGGACGAACCGGGGGCTGTAGCGGCCACGCAGACCGTCGACCTGTCGCAGTTGTTGCACCTTCGCCGCGAACTCTTTGAAATTCGTGAGCTGCTGACTGTCGGACACTGAATTTAGCCCGCTATAATCGAGAGCTTCGGTGTGTGGCGCAGCCTGGTAGCGCACTTGCATGGGGTGCAAGGGGTCGAAGGTTCGAATCCTTTCACACCGACCAACAAAACGTCCAAGGGCGTCCGGTTTCATCCACCGGACGCCCTTTTTCATTGGTGAGCTGGGTAATGGTTGTCCACGGTCGTACACTGAAATCCAGTGACAGCCAGCGCTAAGTGGGGGTACAGGTGGGGGTTCAAACTCCACGAACCTCTAAGTTGGCAGTTTTGTACCCCCAGCCCCCTCGACGTAGCCATGCCATTGACCGATGCCGCGTGTCGCAATGCCACCTGTCCTCCTGATCGAAAACAGGCGAGATACGCTGATTCGGGCGGTCTCTATCTAGAAGTTTCTGCTGCAGGCTCACGCCGGTGGTTTTGGAAGTTTCGGATTGAGGGCGTCGAGAAGAAGTTTGCGTTGGGCGCCTATCCCGACGTCGGGCTGGCAGCAGCGCGCAAGGCTCGCGATGCTGCCAAGGCCCAGAAGGCGGCGGGGATCAATCCCATTCAGGCAAGACAGATCGTCAAGCTCAAGGCCGCCGTGAGCAGTGGCGACACCTTCCAAGAGACGGCGCTTGAGTGGTATGAGAAACATCATGCGCGCTGGAGCAGTCACTACGCAATCCGCGAGAAGCGCAATCTGGAAAAAGACCTGTTTCCACATTTCGCCGCTCGTCGCATCAGCGAAATCGAACCCATTGAATTGTTGGCCGCACTGCGTCGCGTCGAGGAGCGTGGAGCTCTCGATGTGGCTGGCCGGGTGCTTATGACGGCGCGCGCGGTGTGGCGCTACGCCGTGGCGACAGCGCGCGCGCCGCGCGACATTACGGCCGACCTCAAGGGCGCGCTGACCCCTCACAAGAAGCGGCACTTTGCTGCCATCACGGATCCGACCAAACTGGGCGAACTGATTCGCGTCATCAGGAGCTATCAGGGCGGGCCTATTGTGCGCACCGCGTTGCAGTTGGCGCCAATGCTCTTCCAGCGTCCCAATGAACTGCGAGGCGCAGCCTGGGCGGAGATCGACCTGGACAACGCGCTGTGGACGGTGCCAGCGGTGCGGATGAAGCGACGTATCGAAGGCAAGGAAAATGGGGATCCTCATCTCGTCCCGCTACCCACGCAAGCTGTGGAACTGCTGCGCAAGCTGTACCCCCTCACCGGCCATAGCACGCTGGTCTTCCCGGGCGAGCGCAGCCATGACAGGCCCATCTCGGACAACACCCTGCGTGCCGCGCTTTTGACGTTGGGCTACGGACCTACTGTGCAGACCGTTCACGGCTTTCGGGCGACCGCGCGAACATTGCTAGCTGAGGTTTTGGAGATCGATCCCTTGGTGATCGAAGCCCAATTGGCGCATGCCGTAAAGGATGCCAACGGACGTGCGTACAACCGCACGCAGTACGTCAACCAGCGCAAGCAGATGATGCAGCGATGGGCCGACTACCTTGATGCGTTGTGCGAACAGAATCGCGCGATCGTCGAACCGTCTGTACAGCAGGTCAGAGAGGCGAAAAAGGGCGAGAGCATGGCTAGTCTGGTGCGCAACTTTCTCCATGCGGCAGATCCATTCGACACGCCAAACGTTTTGCGTGAAGGGAGGCTCGAAGCCCAAGAAATCCTTCCTGCGCCAAGGACGTTGCTGAACGACACGGAGCGCCGCGCTCAGTCGAAGAAGAAGCGGGAAGGCAAGCAAAGCATGGCGGAGCTCGCGGCTGACGCGGTTGCAGCGATGACACACTCCGCGGCAAAGCGGTAAGCCGGGGACCTCACACGGCTACTGCGCTGCAGTACAAGAGTCGACGTTTTCTGTCTTTGGCGGCTCAGGCCGCATTTATGCCGTCTCTCACGCCCGTCACGGACGAGGCTCGCGGCATCGAACTCGAAGCTCAGCCCGCCTGAAGGCCTCTCGAGAAATTCCCTCGGGTTCGACGTTCTGAACGCCGTTGCAACATCTGGGACGATTTCATATACACTCCGCCGCCCAGGGCCAGACGGTGCCACTGTGCCAACTGCGGACAAAGCTCGAAGGCGACCCTAGCCTTGCCTTTGTCTGCCCTGGGGGATTTTTTAGCCCGTAGCCAAGTCCCTGAGACCAACATCGCGTTGATCTTGGCGAAAGAAAAGTCAACTTCTTTCTGGTGGACACGGCTCGTCACTCATTGCCCTTTCGGCGATATGGCGCGCGGGGATACCCGGCTCTAAGTGAGTCGGCCTAGAGGCGGGATGCGCAACGATGCATCGGCTGCGCTAGGGCTTAGCCGGTCACTCGAAACCAGCACATGTGCTGCTTTCGGAGGACAGGAAGGACATCAGGCCTTCCGGCTACAACGATGGTCATGCCCTGCCTTTTCTGGCGGTTTGGCAAAGAAGACCATCCGACTCCAACATGCGAGTCGACTGCATAGCTGAGAACTGCGCGTTGACGCATCTTTCTCGCTAGTGCTCATTTAACCCCCTTTGGAGGGGTTCAACTTCCGTCACTTACGCAGTGACGTGCCGACGCGTTTGCGTCACGAAGGTCGGGCGTAGTCCGCTAAATCCTTCGATTTTGTTGAACCTAGACAGGTGTTGAAAACATCTGTCGCCTTGAGGAATTTTATGATTAATGGAAAAAATGAATATTTGGGAAAATGGTTTGCGGAGAATAATGGTTCAGGATTGATGCAATTGAATCTATTGAATCACGGATATTTTGGCGACAAAGGGGAGGTGAAGAAAAATCCTCCCGTGGAGATTGTTTTCATTTCGATGAAGCAGCTGGTCAAAAAAATATCTAAAAGTCGGTCATGGGTGTATGCCGCAATGGATGAGAAAAGCCCAACCTGCGACAAATTTTTCCCCAAGCCAGTTCGTATAGGAAGGCGCTCGATCTGTTTTGTCTTGAGTGAGATGGAGTTCTGGCTTCAGTCTCGCATTGATGCCAGCCGGGCGATTCAATGAGCTAGGGTTACTTTTCGCCATGTCCTCGCGGCGTTCGCACGTCAACCTTCAGCATTCCATCCGACGGCGTGATCCAGGTCGCGCGCGTGTTCGGGGCGACAGCTGCAAGTGTCTTTCTACGAAGTCGCGAGGACTTTTCATTCGGCCAGAGTTAAAAGTACGACCGAGATTGCGTTGCGTTTTCCCTGAAGGATGCGGCATTTTCGTGCTTCCGATGCAGTGCTTCTCAGCCCCATGAGCGACGCTGCGCCATACCCCTCCTATTACTATTGCAAAAACCATGTCTGAGGTCATTGACCTTAGGCATTCAGTTAATTTCAAATGAAAACCTCTTCCTGCATGGCGCGCATTCAAGCGCGCAAAGCCATCCCCAAGCTCAAGGAGTTGAGCTTCAAAAATCTCTTCCGGGAACCTGTCGAATACGCAGGTCGCAGTGACACTGGCATCCGTCTTCTCTACAGCATTCACGAGATGGCCTCGCAGTTGATTCGCTCCAGCAAGCCTCTGTTTTATTTGGAAAAAACATCCAAAGGAAAAGGAGTGGTGCACTGCACCAAACTTGGAGATCTATTGCTCAGAATCGTGCGAAGTGATTTCACGCAGCTTCGTGCAGACTGGCCGATCCATAAGTTCTCACCGATTGTTCGCGGATTTCTGAAGCTCCTTGCGCTTCTGCGGGCGCAAATTAATTTGATTGGAGGATTTTTCAAAGTAGGTGCTCTTGATTCTGCTCGTGTAGCAGTGAATTCTGCGAATCGCTATGCTTCGACGCTCAAGAAATACTTCAGACGTTCGGTCATCAAGTCGGCCAACGAGAGGTTTCGCCGTTCTGCGCTCGACAACTTTGACGAGCTCGCTGGGATCCTGCAATGGATCTCCGAAGAGCACACCGAGGTGGTCGTTCTGCGCTTCGACACGGGTTATCGCGAAGAGGGGGCGACGCCCTCCAAACTTGGCGATCCGCCGCGAATCGGGCACCTCGGCGAGTACCGGGAGTGCCGCAAGCCCTTTCATCGCTGGATCAAGGATAGGTTCGGTGAGGACCTGCTTCTCTGTGCCTGGGCGTTCGAATATGGTCCCGAGAAGTCATTCCACCAGCATTACCTGGTCGTCCTCAAGCCTCGCGGCAACAAGGACCACGTCCGGTTGGTGGGTGAAATCGGTCTGAAATGGAGCGCCATCACGAAGTCGTTGGGCTCAATCCACAACTGCAACGCGCGGCGGAGCGAGTATCGCTATCCGGTTCTCGGGCTGGTGCGTCTGGATCACCCCCAGGTGATCATCGGCCTGCGGTACATCGAGAGCTACCTGACACTGGCGGAGGCTCACGCAAGATTCGATCTAGGAGTAAGGATCAAGGCCCACGGCAAGTTTGGCAACTACCCTGAGGAAGCAACGATTAAGCCGGCTCGCCCCAGATCGAGCTTCAGCCCCATGCCGATCGCGATCACATACGCGCAAGCGCAGTCGCAGTACGTGAACTTCTGATGAGGCCTACCGACATGCAGAACTTCTACTTTCCGCCGGGAGGGGCACCCTCCGCCCTGGCTGCGCAGCAGCCGATCTATCAGCTCGAGGGGCCACGCTATGTCCCCAGTAATCGCTCGCAACAGGCCATCCGTCTTGCCTTGCATGAGCGCTTGACCAGAAAGCCTGCAATGGCTCGACAAACGACCTCGGCTTCGTGGCAACGCATGGCTTCGTCGCAACGCGGGGCGCCTGCGGCGGCACTTCCTTTCGATCAAGAGGATCTTCTCTGGGGTGAGTGGGCGGGGGATAGCTTGCTGGCAATCGACAGGCTCGCTCACGAGTGCATCAGATCGGCGAGCCGGATGATCTTCTTCAAGCAGACAGTCAGAGCCTGCGAGCCCACGAAGATGGGGCATGAACTGATCCGGATCGTGCCGGCGCTGTCGCTTTTCGCGACGCGCGACCGCTGTGAC
Source organism: Variovorax sp. GW821-FHT10C12 (assembly GCF_059415405.1). NCBI lineage: Bacteria > Pseudomonadati > Pseudomonadota > Betaproteobacteria > Burkholderiales > Comamonadaceae > Variovorax > Variovorax sp. GW821-FHT10C12. The sequence goes on along the minus strand of NZ_JBWKNE010000001.1, from coordinate 2,522,638 downwards.
CTGGTCTTTGCACCGCGGATCGAAACGATGCTTGACGCCTTTGTGAGCGTCGGTCTGTCAGAGCTGAACTTTGACAACCCCCAGATCTGGCTCTTCCAGGGAAGCCTTCAATTTGCGTCGATGGCCAATGGGATGGGGGACATGGTTCGCTCACGCGGCGGCAGTGCGAGCGCTGGTCGTGCCATGCAGCGACGCGATGAGCAGCACTCGGTGAAGTGGTGCAAGGCCAAGGCCTATTTCGCCAAGATCGCCAAACGCCATCCCACCTGTGACATCAAGCGTTACGAACTCGAGCTTCCTCCGAGTGACGTGGTCGACAGGGAGGCGTTGTTTCGTCACATGCACGAGGCCAGCGGCATCTTCGTGCGCAGCGCGAAGCAAATGTATGGGGATGCGATCGTGGGCGACGCGCGTTTGATCGACCGTGGCGATGGCGGGGGGCATCAGGCCCACGTCGTCCTTGTCTTCGACGGCCCAAGTGCGCAGGAGCTCATGCAAATGGATCAGGCCTTGGTGGAAATCTGGCGCGAGCAGACGGGCAATGGCTACGTGCGGGACGTCAATGCTATGCCGAGGTTTCAGTACCGCGCGACGGGGCATCTGTACCGTGGCTGCGCGACATCGGCTGATCAATTGGGGAAGGCCGCAATCTATCTGGCCCGTCCTAGCGCGATCGTCGAAGTCCGTGCGGTGAACGGACCGGCTGGCCTAGTGATTGGCGAAACGTCGCACGAGACGAAAGCTCGTGGCTCGCCTGGCCGCAGTCGGGGTTGATTGAAGAAGAACGGCCGCGTGTGAGGGGGCGCAGCTGCCCAGAGGGAAGTAGGGCGACGGACACGGCCGAGTAGAGGCGGCAAGACCCCGTAGCACGCAGCAAAAAAAAGAAGAAAGAAGGAGAGGCCCGTCGGCCTCTCCATCCTCCTTTGTGTGATCCCTGCCGTAGAGGCTCCGTGCAGAGCGCGCTTGTGCCGCCTCCCTATGCCCCCGGCTTTGCTTCCTTGTACTTGTAGCCATAGCCGTCGAAATCGCTGCCGATCGTGCGATCACTCTCGATCGGGAAGAGCCGATCGAACATCTCTCGTACTCCCATTCCGAAGCCGTCCTTCGACGTGTGGTTGATGTACTCCTGCATGCGCTTTGGATCGAGCAGATAGACAGGAATTGTCGAGCTCCTTTTCTTCCCATCGACGAAAAGTGAGGAGTCGATCAGCTCTGCATCAAGACCTTCTCGATATCGAAAAACCGTCCTGACCTCTGCGGTGTGATTCTTTTCGTGAGCGGCGTCGATCTCCTTGCTTACCGTAGACTTGGTTTGCTCAAGTGCTTCGGCATACTTGGGAAGCCAGGGCTGAGTTGCTTCAAGCACCCGGATGCTTTCTTCACGGCGCGCTTGCTGGCTGCTCTTAGCTTGCGTGATGTCGCGCAAGATGCGCTCCTTTGCCGCTGCGTACTCTGCGCGGTGTCGAGCCTTTTCAGCCTCCCATCGCGGCCTCGCCATTTCTTCCGTATCGGCGAGGAAGCGTCTCACAAAGACGAACGGCTCATCCAGTTTCGCATCTTCTTTTTCGATCGATTCCAGCTTCTCGTTCAATTTCGCGACTTCGCCTCCATCGTCGGCCAGCGCATGTTCGCGGCGCCCCTGGATCTTGGACACATTGGCTCGGTGATTTTCCGAATTGATCCGAATGGCGTCATCCAGATCACGCAGCGCCTTTTCCTTCGATGCTGTGAAGATGCTCTCGTCCAGCTTGATCGCGCAGGTGTGGGTGACCATCGTGGCGTTGTTCACGACTTCGCTGGTCCAGTCGCTGCTCTTGCATTCCTTGATCTTGCCCAGCGTTTCGCCGACAGTGAATTCGTCCCCGTGCAAGCGCGTGTCCTTGACGGCGGAAATCTTGCTGTCACCGCAGGCCGTCAGCGCAGCCAGGAGGAACCCGAGGCCGATCAATTTGATGGCATTGAGGGGAGTCATTTGGAAGCTCTTCTGTAAAAAATGGTTGTGGGGGTGATTGATATGGGGTGGCGGATGTACTTCGCCGCTGTTCCGTCCGTCCTCGCCGTTGTTCCTGCGCAGTGAGCGCCTAGCAGCGGTGTCTTGGGTTGAGAGGCCGGCGCGGGTCGGTACCGAGCACAGCGCCTTCTCTTGTCATGCACACGCCATCGGCACAGGCATAGTCAGGCGTCTTCAGCACTGCGCGATCGGCATCGCCGATCTCACAGCGCAACTCGTCAAAGTCGAACTCCTTGTGCGACTTCACCCGTTCGGTCGTCGTGTAGTACACGCCGTTGCCACCTGCTTGCACCCGGATCGGGTAGACCGGGTACTTGAGATCGCGGCTCCAGCCCTGGATCTGGATCTCCATGGCCGAACGATCGATCTGGTGCTTCACCGCGTCGGGGTTGATGAGTGGGTCGATGCCCTTGGCCAAAGCCAAGGGCATCAAAGTGATCGCGGTGAGCGCCGCGAGGATGGTGCCGAGTGCGGCTTTCATGGCGGGCTCCAAGTAGGTCGGAAGCTCAGCCGAGTTTGGTTTCGGCCGCCTTTGGCGCGATCAACTGCGGGATATTCCAGTCAGGCGGAAAGTCCGCGACAGGCGCCCAACCATTCTTCACGTAGCTGCGCGCCGAGATGCGATTGCCAAAGTGACCCACCAACGCGCAGGGAATGACGATGCTCAGCAGGTCGACTATCCCGTCCGGCGCATCGAACACCAGGATCAGGAAGGCGGTAACGAGGCAAAAACCGGCAACCAGAAAGACTGAGCACGCCAGCGCCAGGGGCCACTGGCCGCGCATCAGGAAGGCAATGGGGCCGAAAAGACCCAACTGCCACGAGAAGCCGTGCTTGACGAAGCGGGTTTGGTTGTTCTTGGTGAAATGGATATTCATGGTTAGGGGGCTGAAAGGGAGAGGGATTTGGTTGCCTCAATGCCCACAAGGGCGATGTGCATTGCTCCTCAGTGAATCGGTGGAAGGGCGCACTTTTGAATGTCTTGCGATCGGTGAGGGGGCATCTGTCGTGATGTGATGGTTCTTCGCGGTTGCATCGCGAAGGTGTTTCTCCCGTAGGGTTTGTGTTTTCAAATGCTAAGGATTCCTTAGTATAAGAACAAGTAGAAACTCAGACTATCTGAGGATGCCGCGTGCAAGCCATGCTCAGATTGATCCCGCGTTGCCGTTGTTCGCCAGGCGGCTCAAGGCCGCACGCTTGCGTAGCAATTTCTCGCAAGAAGGGCTGGGCGTGGCCGCCGGGGTGGACGAGTTTTCCGCCAGCGCGAGAATCAACCAGTACGAACGCGGCAAACACACACCGGATGTCTTGATGTCCACGCACTTGGCTCAAGCGCTGGGCGTGCCGTTGTCGTATTTCTGGGCGGTCGATGACGACGAAGCGGAGCTTTTACGGCTCTATCACACTCTCGGAGTGCGCATGCGCAAACAGGCGCTGCGCTCGATTCAGGACTTGGCTGCCCCCAAGTAGAGGCCTCCTATTGTTTTGGCACCGCTGTGCTGCGGGCCTGCCCGAGGGGTCAATGGCCGGACCAATTCTCCGAGGTTGGGGCTTGAACTCTTGTGTTGCCCACCCCTTCAATCCGCATGGGGCGGGCCGTCGCTAACCCCCTGCGGAAATGGGGTGAAGCCGTCGAACCGGCCAACTTGGTGGCGATGTGCTGATTTGTCAGGAGTCCATCGGCCTCAGTCAAAGGCGTGCAGAGAATCCCTGCGCAGGTAGCTGCAGAAATGCCACCCCAGCCCGAAGCCGAAGAGGATCCCGGTCGCTAGCACTAGGGCGAAGGCCCTCAAGTACTCGATCGGCCCGTAGAAAATGCCCATGGCGATGTCCTTTCTCTTTCTTCATGGTTGGTAGTTCAGGTTCTTGAGCCTCCCAAAGAACAAGCCCCGGCCCCTTTAGGGGCCGGGGCTTGTGCCGTCGCGAGAAGGCCGTGGGAGCGAGAGGAGCCCCTGCGGTGAGCGGATTTCCATTCAGCGCGGCTCGCTTCGGACAGGAGCCTCGCGCTGCTGCTGAAGTCGTTTCACCCGCACTTCCTCTTCGGTTGCGCGCCAGGCCGCTTCCCGTCGAAACGGATCGGTTTGCTTTCGCTGCAGCATCACGCGATCCACCCGCTGAAGAAACGCCTCGTCAAGCGCGAGCGCCTCGCTCTGGCAGGTCGGGCCCGACGCGGCAGCCTCATCCGACAGTTTTCTCATGAGGGCTTCCCCTCGAAGAAAATCGCCTGCACGCGCCGGGCGCCGGCCCCGTGGGCCGGGAAGCCCACGATGGCCGCACGATCACGCTGCTGGCAGATGCCGCAGTTCAGGCAGTCGGTGTTGCCGACACTGGCAGGGCACACGATGACCAGCCGACCTTCGGATGTCCTGGCCGGCTTCGTGGCGCCCACAGGCAAGACCACCGCCACAGGCGCTACGCCGAGCGACGCATAGGCATCGGCCTGCGCCAATGTCTGAGCGCTGAGGTTCACCGTGAACCCGAGCTCGTTGGCGCTGCGAATGGCGGCCTGGTTCGCCTGCGTCGGCCGGTAGTGCGTGTACGTGAAGCCGCGTCGCCCCCGGTTCGCCATCGCCAGCCTTGTGAGCAGGCGAGCGTCAATCGTTCCAGGTGAGCAGGGCGTCAGGTCGCCTGCTTGGTTGTGTCTCCACAGGGCTCGGCGCCGCAGTGTGGCGATGTCTTGCAGCAGTTCGTCGAAGGTGCTGCCTCGGGTGCCGGCAGACACGGCGCGCCAATGCAGCGCTAGCGGCCCGCTCTCCGCATAGCAGCCGTTGCGCCGAAACCCGCAATCCGGTGGACATGAGTTCGCGCTCGTGGTCGTGACCGCCATGGCGCCGGTCTTGGCGTTGCGGCTGATACGGGTGAAGTGATAGGTGAAGGGTTCTGACGATGGTTGCGGAAATGTTGCCGACGCAGTGCGCAGCGGCGAGCCACCGCATGAGCTCGTGGTGAGCAAGGTGTTCTCCTTTCGGGGTAGGTGCTGTCGTCGCGAGCACGGGGCGCGCAGCCGTCCCCTTCCCAGCCCCCGAGGGCTCTGAGGGGGCGCGGCGCGCGGAGGTGGATGGGCTTCGATCGCCCTGAGAAACCCTGTCGGGCTTAGTCGTCGAAGCGCTGCTTGAGCTTTCGCTGCACCTCGAGAGCACAGCCATGCCAGGCCTGACCGCTGACCAGGCCGGTATTCAGCGCTTCGGGATCGGTGGCAGCCACCTTTTCTGCGAACTGGGTCAGTGCCTGCAGAACGAAGGCCTGGATCAACGCCCCATGTGCGCTGAACTCCATCAAGTCGACGACGAACTCGACGTTGGTCTGGGGTCGGTCCTGCTTCATGCCGATGCCTCCTGCGGTGTCGCCGCCGGCAGCATCGTTGCCTGCTGGAGCTGTCTGGCCTTCATCCGAAAGATCAGGCCATCGTCACGTTGCACCTCCCAGCCGCGGCGACCCAGGCAGTGCCGCAGCTCGTAGGTGCGGCCGTCGTACGAGACGCGCAGGCCCGCGCGGATGGCTGCTCGCTTGGCGGCTCGGTTCGCATGGAACGCACGTACCTTCTCGCGCCATGGGCCTGCGTAGGGCCCGACCGGCGGATCCGCTCGATCAAGAAAGGCCAAGGGACAGTCGAAGTAGTACGGACCGCAGCTCTCGTCCATGTTCTTGACGACTGCCTGGCCATTCCTGCAATCGATGAGGGTCAGGCCGATCCAGATCCGCCCAATGCGTTCACCCTGACGGTTCTGCGCCAGGAACCATAGGCGATTGCCGATCGCGCGATGGGCGAGCACCGCGGCAAAGGCCGCCACGTTCTGCAGTTCGTCATGGACGGCCTGGTCCTTGGGGGCCCGGTAGACGATGCTGCCCATGTCAGTCGCTCCAGGTGGATGGGCGGCGCATGGCGATGCCGGCACAAGGCCGGCGGAATGAACGGACGCGCGCGACAGGCGCGCCCACTTTGGAGAGAGAAGTGTTGTTTGGCATGAGACAGACGTAAAAAAAGCCCGCGCAAGGCGAGCTGCTGGGGTGAGTAGGGGAAATTCCGGACATGACCGCTGGTCATTCCGGGACGGGTTGTCGCGCGTGTCGCTATCCAAGGGGCGCGCGGACGGCACAATTCCCCGCATGAGGACCAAGGAGGTGCTGACCGACGAGGAGCTGGGAGCCCTGGCGAGCGAGTGGCGCATGAAGGCACTGCAGGGAGATCTGCACGCGCGTGGCATTGCCCACGAGTACGAGCGCGAGATGCGCCGGCGTGCTGGTACACCACTCACGAACTACGACACCTTGGACTTGCGTCCATTGGAGCTGCGGGCAGCCACGCAGCGCCGGTGGTGGCGGTTCTGGCGAGTCGGTTGACTGCCAGGACTTGAAGATCAGGACACGACCTTCCCACCTTGATCGGGTGGGGCCTGATCAAGCTCCACGCAACTCCAGAACTCACGTTCGGCGTCGATGAGCCGAGAGATCTCGACTTCGTCGCGTGCGACGCGATAGATGCGCAGGTCCTGTCCGCAGATCAGGGCCACGGCATCGATGGCCTGAGCCCCGGTCACTGCCAGTTGGTGCAGCAGTTGGATCCGGACGTAGGCGGGCAGGCCCGCGTCCCAGTGCGCAGCCGCGTCCATGCCGACGCATTGACACTCCAGAAGCTGAACGTCGGGGTCGCCGACGACTTCGCGGCCGGGATGGGCGAACATCCAGGGGTGCTGCGGGTGCCGCAGCAAGGTGCTGGTGCGCCGCACATGCCGCCCCGTACGCAGCGTGTAGTGCGCTGCCACGATGGGCTCGAGCAGCCGGCTCCAGTAGACAGCACCTTCGGGCGTCGGCGCAGCCTCTGGTCGCGGCTGCAGCAGGTCGTGGCGTTCGGTCTTCTCCATCCAGAGCCGGACGGGAGACTTGAAGGGATCGCGGCCTACGGCTGCAGCGGCATCCAAGCTTCCGAGGCCGCCCTCGTACATGTTCGACCAGCGCTCAGGCACGGGGGCATGCAAGCGGGTGTTCTGGACCAGTTGCAATGCCGGGGCGCGCGAGGGCCCGCGAGCTGTCGAGGAGCGCAGAGCGCCGCGCGTGTCTGGGTTCAAATTCATCATGGTTTTCCTTGAAGGGTTGGGATCCACCGCCAGCAAAAAGCCCCGTCCTCTGGATACAGAGGCGGGGCTTCGAAGGGGGTAGGGAGTGGGGCGGTCGCTTTGAGGTTCACCTCGCGAGCTCCAGCGCGTGTGCGAGAGCTCGCTGCTTCAATGTGGCGCCATGGCCGAACCAGGCACTGTCCAGGCGGTACTCGCGGCTGCGGGCCCGGCGCTCGTGGTCGACGAACTCGGTCATTGCGCTGAGCAGGCCCCAGGCCGTGCCCCGCGCAGCAGCGAGTTCGGCGCCGCGGCCCTTGCCCTCGTACAGCTCCAGGACCTTGCGGGTAGCCCAGGCGCCCGGCATGGGCTGGGTGTCGGCACCGGGCGCGGAGACTTCGTCGGACTTGATCGGCCCGTAGAGCACATGCTGGATGTAGGTCTCGGCCTCCTTGCTCTTGACCTTGCGACCGGCCAGTGCCTTCATACGGTACATGAAGTCGTCCCACTGCCCGATGGCAATGCCGAGTTGGCGCTTGACGGCATTGGCATCGAAGCTGGTGCTGTGAGGAACGCGGATGACGTTGCTGGTGCTATCCAGCGCGATGGCCAGAGTGTTGTTGCATACGACTCGCACGGTCGTCGGTGTGACGCTGGTGGCCAGCGTGCCATCGCAGGAGGTCGCCAGCAGCAGGTAGCCGTTGACGGTGTCGCTGCCCTTGAGCACGGCCTGCTTGCCGGTACGCGCGAGCGCCCAGACCTTGCGACCACCTTTGAGGACGCCGGCCGTTTCCATCTCGTAGCCGCCGAGATCGGTGAGGTCGCGGTAGAACTCGAGAACTTCGCGGGGCTGCACGACTTGGTAGCGGCTGCTGACGACCGACAGCGGTGCACGCGAGTCGCTGCGGTAGAGCACCTTCTGCTCGGCGAACGATTCCAGGGCCTGCAGGGCATCGCCTTCAGGTTGGGTCATGAAGCGCACTGGGGTTTCCTGGATGCTCCAGTCCATGCCGGCTTGCTGGGCCCAGACCTCGAGGGGCTGCTTGGGTTGGAGGCGATGGCCCAAGCGGTGCCAAGGCGTGTCGCCGGCGTAGGCCATTGTTTCGATGAGATGTGCCATAGGGAGGTTTCCTAACGGAGAAGAGGGGGGTGAGAAGAGTGGTCAGCGGCGCGGGGCCGAGAAGGTATGGCCGCAAGCAAGGCAGCGGCGGTTGCGCAAGATCGCGTCATCAACGGCTTCGCCCAGTGCCGCACCGACAGTGCAGCCGGCGATGGCTCCACTCAGGCCGCCGAGGATCGCGCCGGCGACGATGCCAAGCGGCGTGCTAGCTGTTGCGGTTGCAGCCATCGCCATGCCGATCTCGGCGCCTGTGATGACGCCGGACAGCGCTCCGGAGATGCCGCCGGCAGCGCCTGCTACGGTGCCGATGGCCGCACCAGCCTTCTTGCCGGTGTCGCGGGGAATGGTGCGTCGCGACTGGCAGGCGGGGCAGGCGAAGTTGGGTGACCGTGTGAGGGGCTCATGGTCGGGAAAGGGTTCATCTTCGAAAGTGGTGGATGTGAAGTCGTGATCCATGGGGTTAGGGATGCACAGCGGCATTCCCGGAAAGGACGGAACACACGTCTGGCAGAGCCAGACGGCACAAAGCCCAGCGCGGCGGAGACCGGGCTGGGCTTTGTTGGAGGCGGACGGACTTTCTACTGTCTATCCGGTGTAGTCATATGGGGCTGAAAAATTCTGCAATCGCCGCGGCGGCTTGCGTTGGTGAGCTGAAGCTACGCCTGCTTCAGACTGATCTGAGTCATTCCCGCGCCGGCGTCCTAAGGGCAGCTTTCACGAACTCCGGTCATTGAATGGTCGGTTCCTCGATTACCCTCGGTACTTTACGGCACCAATAAACATACGAACACACGTCGCCCGCATGTCTAGCAGAAGCGCCGCAACGACTAACGAGCCTGCCAAGAAAACCGTTGCTCCACCACCAGCCGAGGGTGAGCGCCGTGCCGTTCGCGGCTATGTCGCTCAGTACGGGAAGGCCGGAGCGGCCATTTACAGCGAACTCGAGCGCGGGGAAATGCAGTGGGTGGGATTGGCCGACCGCAAGGCTGGCATCGCCGACGATCTAGTTCTGGGCTTCGATGGGCTGGTAGTCGGCCACCAATTCAAGACTTCGAAGTTCCCGGCGCCCTTCACCGTGACGACGCTCCTCACGGGAGCGGACGGCCTGCTGAAGCCGCTCATCAATGCCTGGCAGATTCTCTCCAAGGACAATCCTGACGCGCGAGTCGAAATTCGCTTTGTGACGACGGACTACCCGTCGACCACCGACAAGCCTGGTGACTCCACGCCTGCCTACAGCGCCGAGTTCATTGACCAGTTCGGGCGCTTTCCCGCCCGCACGTTGGCAGAGTGGCGCGCGGCCGGCTGGTGCAACCTGATCGATCGACTGCTGGCTGCATCTGGTCTAAACGAGGTCGAGTTTGAGAGGTTTCTGCATGCCCTGCGCATACTGCATGGCGCTGCCGCTGACTTTGTGCAGCTACACAAACTCAGCGCCGAGCAGTCGCGCCTGGCGTCCGAGATTGCCAGCCTGCTGCCTAATCTCGTTGCCGACGGTCGAGACAAGGACCGATGGACGCGTGATGAGCTGCTTGCGGAGCTGGGCTGGCCGGATCCGGCCAAGACGCGCTACGTGCACAGGTTTCCGCTCGGCACTTATGTCCAGCGCAACCGAGATACCGAGACTGAACTGCTGAAGACCGTTCGCGGCATTGAAATGGGCTATGTCGCGCTGATTGGCCCGCCAGGCTCAGGAAAGTCGACGCTGCTGCAGATGGCGCTCGCTGCGGAGCCAGCCCTCTGCCTAGTGCGCTACCTGGCGTTCGTGCCAGGGGTTGCCCAAGGCGTTGGTCGGGGAGAAGCCGAAACCTTCCTGGATGACATCAGCGCCCAGCTGCGCAGCAGCGGGCTGCATGGCATCCGCCTTCGAGATAACTCGCTGCATGAGCGCCGCGAACAGTTCGGTGCGCTGATTTCCCAAGCGGGCGAGCGCTATGCCAAAGAAAAGATTCGTACGCTCATTGTGGTTGATGGCCTGGACCACATCCCGCGAGAAGAGCGGCCTGCGCAGTCACTGCTGTCGGAACTCCCCCTCCCAGAAGCGCTCCCCGCGGGCGTCATGTTTGTGCTGGGCACGCAGCGTCTGGATCTCGCGCACCTGAAGCCTGCCGTGCAGGATCAGGCCGCGAAACCCGGCCGGCAAGTGACGATGAAGCCGCTTGACCAAGATGCCGTCGCCCGGATGGCTGACGTGCTCGGACTCGATCCGGACATCCCGCGCGTACGACTGCATGAGTTGAGCCACGGGCACCCGCTGGCGAGCCGATACCTGATTCAGGCGCTTCTAAGGGCCGATGGCGTTAGGCGCGCTCATGTCCTCGCCGGCGGCATGGAGTTCGACGGCGACATCGAGAGCGTCTATGAGGCCGCTTGGCGAGAGATTGCCAACGACCGCGACGCAACCGACGTTCTCGGCTACATCGCGCGCGCTGAAGCGCCAATCGCGCTCCCACTGCTTGCCACCATCCTGGACGAACGTGCGATTGAGCGGGCGCTAGCCGTCGCCCGTCACCTGTTGCTGGACTCAACGCAAGGCTGGCGCGTTTTTCACAACAGCTTCCGGCTCTTCGTCATCGCCAAGCCAAGGGTGCGGCTTGGCAGCGTAGAGACTGACTACTCCCAGCGCGTCTACCGCGAGCTGGCCAAGCTGGCGCAGAACGCGCCGGACAGCTCGCCCCAGCGCTGGCTGGAACTGCGCTACCGGGCACGTGCTGGTGATGCCGATGACGTGCTGGCGCTGGCGACGCCTGCGCGATTCCGCGAACAGTTGGCCCGAGGACGCTCTGGCACGGATATTCAGGACGACATTCGACTGTCGTTGCTCGCTGCGCGTCCTACCCTGGACGGGACCATGCTGACGCGTCTGCTCCTGTGCCGCGACGAAGTGTCTCGGCGCACCAACGCGCTGGAATATGCCGATCGACTGCCCTCTGCGATGCTCGCGATCGGAGACATCGACGCCGCAGTCTCCTTCGTGCAGGAGTTCCCCAAGCGCGGCTACGAAGTCGTTGACGCCTTGCTGCTACGGGGCGATTTCGACCTGTCGAAGGAACTGTTCGAACATCTCGAGCCGCTGTCGCAGCTGCACACCAGCCGGTTCCAGCACCACGGGAGAGACCACAACCTTCACGAGTTCCAAGAGTGGGCAAAGCGCGTCTACAACTTCCGGGATTTCGAGCAAATCCAGCAAGCAATTGAGCGCCTTGTTACCGATGGACTGGAGAAGATCCCCGGGCATCCGCCAGACGAATCCGAAGCGCCCCCGGACGTCCACCTGCGCCTGGAAGTAGCGCGCGCCGTGCTTGAAGGACGCCCCGGCACCGAGGCCGAGGACGTGTGCAACCAGCTCGGCATCGATCGCAAGGAGCTTGCCGCGCTGCTTGTGCACGCCGGGCTGGCATTCCGGAACGCTGGCGACACAGAGCGCGCCATGCAGCTGTTCGATGAGGCAGCGCAGCAGCCGGATTTCGAGGCATTGCCAAACGGCTGGCGGCGTGCCATCGCGCTCACTGCGGCTAAGGCCGGACGCACAGACCTCGCCGCCACCCTGTTCGACAAGCTTGCCGCGCCGATGATCTCAATGGGCGATGACGAGGTGAGCTACACAGGCCCCGGCGCCCTGGCGACTGCAGTGATGGAGCATGCGCAGCTGTGCACCATGCTCGGCAGGGAATTGCCTCCTGCGATCGACTCAAAGCATGAAATGTTGCGGCCGCTGCAGAAGCATGCGACCAAGACCGGCATTCTGCGGGGCCGGGTCGCCGCGAACCTGTCAATCTCGGCGGGCGGCGTTCAGGCGGTCACGCGCAACGCTCTGGGCTACGCCCTGCGACTGACGCCTCGTGGCGGCAGCGACTACTACCGAACCAGTCAAGTCCTGACGGCCGTGCCCTTGCTGGCGCGCGCGCTGCTGCAGATCGCGGCTTCCTGCGGCGAGAGCGAATACCGGGCCGTGCTGCGAGAAGTCGATGAAGCGATCGCATCGTCCACACAGAAGAGCACCGAAGACCTGCGCCGGGAGGTTGCCGTAGAGACCTATCGCCTTGACGGTGACCAAGCGCGCGCAGCAGCGAGGCTCGAGGCGCTGGCTGCCGAGTTGCATCGCGATACGCCCAGCGAGCATGTGGATGCGCTGGCAGAGCTGGCCATCGCCTTTGCAGCCATAGGAGAGACCGACCGCGCGCGCCAACTGCTGGCCACAGTGCCTGAACACTGCCTCGGTTACGCGCTGGCGGCCCGCAAGGACCCGCAGTACGGAGTCTGGCGCGACGTCTTGGTTCTCGCCAACAAGGCCGACTCGACCGGCAGAGCGGAGCGCATTTCGCATCTGATGCGGCAGGTCGACGGGATGAAGGAGACCGAGGGCGCCAACGCAGCTCATCGCCTGACGATGGTGCTGATTGATGAGGCCATGCAGGTCGATGCCAGGCTCGGATACGACACCGCGCAGACGCTGGCGACCTGGAAGCTGATTTCCTGGCCAAACCGCGTCGACCTGCTGATGACAGGGTTGGTGCGGCGCCGGCCAGACCTGCTTTGGACCTGCGTCGACGTGTGGTGCGGCCTGTGCTTGCCGTTCTACATGGAGCCTCACTATCGGGATCCGTACCACGTCGGTGACTTCATCGACGCCGTCGCAGACGCAGCGGGGCCGGGCGCCATTGCTCAGCTTGTCGGAGAGCTCTTGGAGCCCATCGAGATCACCAGCCGTGCCCACGAACGTGCGGCACTCCTCGAGCGGCTGCGCACCGCCGCGCTCAAGCACGGGTACGGCGACGGCAGACTCGAAGCGGCTCTGGTTCGCTGGAAGGCAGAGGCACCTGCGCCAAGGCGTTCGTACACGCCTTCTACGTACGACTCGGCCGAAACGCTGACCCAACTGCAGGCCATGTTTGAAGCGGGCCCAGCGCCGGACCACAACGCGCCTTCTCGGTTCGTTGATTTGGCGAAAGCTGCGCCCCTGGACATGGTCCGAGCCATGTATGAGCAATGGGAGGTCCTCCGGACTGACACGAAGTGCCGCTTCACATTGGTCGCGCGCCTGATCGATGCCGGTGAGCTGGAACACGCTCGAAAGCTTGTCGACGAATACCCAAGCACGGATGACCGCTGGAGCGCCTGGAGCCAGTTCATGGGCGGTGGCAAGTTCCGCTATCACAGGGCGCGCAAGCTCCTGGACGGTGCTGCAGCGCATCGCGCCGCTTTTGAGAGCTTGCTCGATTCCATCACGGCGGGCGAAGAAAACACCGTTTCGCTGCTGATGGAGATTGATGAAGTTCTTCCCGTTGTCAGTGCGTCGCCGGACTGGCCGGCAGTCTGGTCGTTGCTCGCTGAGCAGATGATGTTCACCCGCGAACACCAGCTTGGCAAGCCATTCAAGGTTGGGGAAGGGCATTTGAGCGACGAGGAGCTGCTCTTCGAGCTCGTCCACTTTGGCCTGCGTCTGCCGATTGTCGAAGCCCAGCGTCATGCGCGCGACTGCTTGCTTCGTTTGTCCGAGGATGTCGCAGTCGGCAAGGCAGTGGCCACACTGACCGTACGACGGCTCCTGACCGGCGAGTCCGACGCACCGCTGCAAGGCCTCTTCGCTCTGCTGGCCATGTCGCACAATCGACTGGCATCCCCACTTGGTGATGCCGTGGCGCACCTCGCGGGCCATCGAGATATCGCAATCGCTGAGGCGGCCCTGCTTCTGGCAAACCGCTGGGGCATAGCTGTTTCAGCGACGCGAGAAGCACTCCCGCTGTTCTACCAGCTTGAACTGGATGGTTCGCTGGTGCTGGACAACTCGTTGGTGGATGCACGCACCGGCGCGATGCGGATCGAGTCGGCGCCAGGCTGGACCCAGATGCTGCGGCCAATCGCCAGAGCGCTTGCACAAACAGCAGGCGTCGACGAATTGACCATCAGGCGGCGCGCCGCAGAGTTCATCCAGCAGTGGGGCGGCCTGGAGGCCTTCGGCGCGCTTGCGCTTAGACGACTTGAGGCTGAGCTCCGATCATTGGATATGCAGATCACCTATCTCAAGCCGCACATGGCGGTTGGGGTGGTCGCCCTTCGTCACGTCGCGGGAGAGGTTCGCCGCGCCGGCCTGCTGTCAGACCACGACCTGCCGCTATTCCTGGAGATCCTGAACGCGCCGCTTCCGTCGCACCCGCTGCTGCGGGCACAGGTTCGTCCGCAAGCAATTCCTAGACCGCTAGTCGCCCGCGACGCCAGTTGGGGCGAGGCCGGCCGCGCCTGGACCCCTCAGGTCAACGAGGATGTCGCACCGTGGTCACTACAGCCAGAAGACGTCGTGATCACGGAGGCATGTCGATTCACGGTCTTCAAGCCCAGACAAGCCGAGTTTTTCCAACACCGCTTCCGCGCTCCCCAGGCGCAGATCGACAGCGACGATTTCGATGACTGCTACGAAAAGCTGCCCGCCGTCGTCTGGCGAGGCGCCTACGTGACGCACGACGCGACTCCAGCGACTACGCTGGTCAGGCGTGTCGCAAGTTCCTCCGGGACCGACTTGTATGGGCCAAGGTATCTGCTGACCGTCTGCCCAAATTGGCTACGCCAGCTGCGCTGGCGGCAGCACGATTCGAATCCCCGCGTCTACATGGACTCCGGCGGTACTGCTGTGGCCAAGCTCGTTTGGTGGCGCGATGCCGGTCCTGTGGACATTGATGACGAGTCCATTTGGGGCGAGGGTTGCTATCTGGCCCTTGCACCGCATGGCCTCAGCCAATACAAAGCGGCGGGAGGACAACCGACCATCAACAGCTTCGCGAGCAGAGAGGTAGTGGCTCACAGCGGGTATGGCGAGGCAAGTAGCCGCAAGACGGCCAGGCACAGCTACGCCATCTAGTCGAGCCACCTCGCCGGCAGACGCTCGCGGTTTCGACGGACTTTATTTGTTGGCCTCATCAGTCATTTGTCTGCGCGGCAGCCGGCAGTCAGTGACCCCACCAAACTTGCAGCGGCTGCATAGTGTGCTTCGCGCCTGTGCATAGCGTGTTGGTGAAGCACAGTGGGAACCGCAGCCGCCCCTGGCTTCAGAGATTAAATACGGACCTATGCCGCCATCGATCGACTTCTCCCGAATCCGCGCGCACGCCGGATCCCAGAACCTGGGTTTCGAGGAGCTCTGCTGTCAGCTCGCCGGCCTGGAGCCGCGACCATCCAGGGCGACCTTCCTTCGCAAGGGCGCAGGAGCGGATCAAGGCGTCGAGTGCTATGTCAAGCTGGCTGACGGCGGAGAGCTTGCGTGGCAGGCAAAGTACTTTCTTTCGGCGTTCGGTGATGGGCAGCTTCAGCAACTCGACGACTCACTGAGCAGAGCGCTGGCGGCCCACCTCGGGCTGCATACCTATACGGTCTGCTTGCCCATTGACTTGAATGACCTGCGGACCGGCAAGAAGCTCAGCCCTTTGCAGCGCTACGAGCGATGGAGGGACAAGCGCATCAAGGAGGCGGCCAGGACTGGCAGGAATCTACAGATCCATCTATGGGGTGCCAGCCAGATCCGTGAGCGCCTGATGCGGGATACGCCGTTGTACTCAGGACGCCCGCGCTACTGGTTCGACCAGGAGCGATTGGGCGCGGGCTGGTTCTCCAATCGATTCGAGGTGTCAAAGGTCAATCTAGGCGAGCGCTACACCGCGCAGAGTCACGTTGATCTGCCGATCCTGCAGGCGTTGCTGGCGCTAGCCCGGGACAAGGGGTTTATTGACCAAGCCGGTGCGTGGGGCGAGCGGCTAAGCAAGAATCTCGGAGATGTTCAACGCGCGCCTGCAGACGCCGCGATGAAGGATGCACTGGCAAAGGTGAGCGTTCCAACGGACGCGCTCATTGCGGGCTTGGAGCAGCGCCGCGACCAGATTGAGGACGTTCCGATCGGGCTGTGGGGCCGGTATGCAGGTGAGGCAATCGATGGACTGACCCAAGCGTTCACGGCGTCGGAGTCGCTCCCCGAGCAGGAGCGGCGGCATGTCGAGCGAGTTCTCTACGATCTCTACGACGCGCTTCAGACGATCAAAGCCGCGGTAGAGCGCATGCCGTGGACTCTTGTCAATGAACGCCGCCTGCTCATCGTCGGAGAAGCTGGGGCAGGGAAGTCCCACTTGCTGGCTGACTTCGGCATCCGGCAACTTGCATCGGGCTGCCCGTTCGTGCTCGTACTGACTCAGACGCTGGGAGACTCTGAACCCTGGCCACAGATCCTCCAGCAGCTGGACTTGGGCGACTGTCGCGTCGCCGAGTTCCTGGGGGCCCTGGACGCAGCGGCAGAAGCAGCCGACAGCCGCGCAGTAGTGGCAATCGATGCATTGAATGAACGGCACGGCCTGCAGCTCTGGCGGGACCGGCTCGCGGGATTCTTGAAGGTCTTTGAAGCCTTCCCACGGGTATCGCTGATCTTGACCCTGCGCTCAACCTACGAGGCGCATCTGCCCGTACCGCAACTGCCCAGGCTCGTTCATCACGGCTTCGCGGGCCACGCCGGTGCCGCGGCAAAGGCTTATCTGGATGTGCGCGGCATCTCGCGCACCAGCAGCCCGAACCTCCTAAGGGAGTTCGAGAACCCCTTGTTCCTGAGAACTTGCTGCGACTACCTGGATCGGGAGAGGCTGAAAGCCATCCCCAAGGGCGTGCAGGGCATCTCCGCACTCTTTGGCTTCTACCTCTCTGCAATCGCCTCGAAGATCGAGATGAAGCTGGGGCTGGAACGGCTTCGAAGCATCCCACTGTCTGCGCTCAAGGCGTTCACGCAGATGGCTGCACAATGGCCGCGTGCAGGGGCCGTATCGAAGGTCGAGGCGATGGAACTCTTTGACCGGTATCTCCCCTCGCAAGGGCTGGAGAGTCGTAGCCTCTTCAGCGCCCTGCTGGCTGAAGGTGTGCTTACTTTGGACGTTGTCGATTCACGTGGCGATGCCCCTGAGGAGACGGTCAGGTTCACGTTTGAGCGCTTGAACGATCACCTGTTGGCCAAGAGCCTGCTTGACGACTACCTTGATCCCGAGCATCCACTGGCCTCCTTCAAGAAGGAACCGCTCAGCAAGTTCGTCTCGGCCGATGACTGGTGGCGGCATTCCGGGGTCGTGGAGGCCATCGCGATCCAGCTGCCCGAGCGCTGCGGACTAGAGATACTGGACGTCGTCGAAGAGGTTGATGAGGATGAACGCGGGTTCGATCGGTTCTTCCTCGACAGTCTGCTGTGGCGTCAGCAGGGCCGATTCTCTGAACACACGATGTCCTGGATACGCAAGCTCGAAGAAGACGACGTGATCTCGATGTATGAGATCTTGATCGGCATCGCCACGGAACCTGAGAACAAGTTCAATGCGCTTGCACTGCACGAGCGGCTCCTAGCCCTGCCGATGCCTCAGAGGGATGCCGGCTGGTCGGTCTTCCTGGCGATGGACGATCTCTCGGAGGGAGGGGCGATCGAGTCGCTTATCGATTGGTCCTGGCAGGTTCGCCCTGAGGAAATCGAGGGAGACCGACTACTGCTGGCATCGATAACTCTTGCATGGTTCCTGAGCACATCCAACCGGGCAGTCCGAGATCTGGGTACCAAAGGGCTGGCGCACATCCTGTCTCGTCGACTTGCAGTGGCCGCGGAACTGCTCGCCCGGTTCAAGGAAGTGGACGATCCGTATGTCGTCGAGCGTCTGCTTGCTGCGTGCTATGGCGCCGCGCTTCAGGGCTCGGACCGATCCGGCCTTGCGGTGCTGTCCACGCAGGTCTGGAGTCAGTACTTCGAGGGGGGACGACCACCACTGAACCTGCTTTCCCGAGACTATGCGCGCGGCATTCTCGAGTACACAGCCCGCTTTGCGACCTTGCCTGATGGGGTGGATCTCGCCCTGTGCCGCGGTCCGTTCGACACACCGTGGCCGCTGGAGGCGGTGTTGGACGAGGCGCTGTCGCACTACAAGGAAGGCGAGCCGCACTCGTATGACGACGACATCGTTTCGTCGACTCATCGCCAAGGAGATTTTGGCTGCTATTCCGTGCCGCGGGCGATCCATGACTGGACCGACCTACCACGGAAGCTGGCGGGGCAGACGACTGAGCAGCTCTTCAAGTCTTGGGAACTGCGCTTCGAGGACGAGGCGACGGCTGATCAGCTCAGGGCCTACGTCAGCGTCCACGAGGCCGCCGCAAGGCACGGCGAGATCGGGTTGAGCACGGACTGGTTCGACGACCGCCGGCGGACTCAACGCGACCAAGCATTTTCTGCGTTCGAGCAGGCGTTGGCTGGGTTCGCCGCCGTGCTGGACGAGCGGCAGAGATCTGTGTACGAGCTCGAGGCGCAACACTACTTGCATGAGTCTGTGCGGATGGGGAGCACGGATATCTCACCGCGTGACCTCGATCCCGCGATCGTTCGGCGCTGGGTCTGCTGGCGCGCCCATAACCTCGGATGGAGCAGCGAGCTGTTCTCGGCCTTCGAGCGCAGTGGACGAATCACGCGCGATCGGATGGGGGACCATCGCGTCGAGCGGATCGGCAAGAAGTACCAGCGGATCGCGCTTGGAGAAGCGGTCGCGCGTATCTCCGATCACTTGGCTCGGGATGAGGGCGAGGGCTTGATCGGAGCGTACTCGGGCACCTTGGCCGAGCTCTCGAATCTGAGAGACATCGATCCGTCGCTGCTTGTGAAGGAGACCCACGAGACGAACTGGGCCTACACGCCCGCAACCTGGTGGACGCCCACGACGCCGAACCTGAAGGCCGCTCCTGTCGCGGCCCTGCTTGCGTGGTTGGATTCGCCGTCCGCGGGCTTCGTCAACGGCCCTGAGAACATCGCGGTCGTGGATCCATTGGATCAGCGGGATTGGCTGGTGGTCAGCGCGTTCAGGCACTGGAGCATCCCGCGGCGAGATCGCCGAGCCCACCCTGATGCGTGGTCGCGTATCACATGCCTTCTGACAAAGAAAGGAAGCGGTCAACGACTGGTCGAGGAGCTCATCGCTAGGGACAGGGGTGACGAGAGCACTTTGCGCGAAGACAAGTCATGCAACAGCTTCCTCGGAGAGCATGGGTGGCGAGAGGCAGGGGCCGGGCCGCCGAGGCTCCGAGGGGAACCGTGGTCAAGGATCAACGTGCCTTGCATGACCGTGAGAGTAGAGCTGCGGGAAGAGACCGGAAAGGACAATTCGATCCTGGACAGCTTCAGCCTCGATCTGCCCTCGTCCTGGTTGCTCGCGGCGATGGGGCTCCGGCTTCGGGATGGTCGCGGGCCGGTGTACGTGGATGCGAGTGACATCGTTCGATTCATGGATCCGTCGCTCAAGGAGCGTGGTGCCAGTGCTGGAGTCGTCGACCGGCAGCTTTTTTTGAGGACAGTGGAAACGGCAGGCTTGGAAGCTGTGTGGCTTGTCGCCGGAGAGAAGAACGTCTACAGCTCCGACTCGATACGGCATGGCTTTGGAGGCAGAGTGATGCACGTGATGGCCTACCGATTCGTGAATGGAGTACTGGAGGCGAGCCTTCGGCGGGACTTCAAGCTGCAGGCGAGTGTTGAGCAAATGAAGGAGCTGCTGGCCTCAGAGGCGCCTTTGGGCTGAAGCCGCGCTACCCGTACTGGGCGGCCACCGGTTGATTCGGCGCTGATCCGCACACATCCTGCGACTGCTTGGTGCCCGTAGTGCACCGGCCTTGATTGACATGAACAGACGCTGCGTTTCGACCTGAGGACCTGACGAGCTTGATCAACGTGCCAGTGGCGGCGATCTGTCTTAGAGCAGTCGTCCGGGACGCGAGGACGAAGGGCGGCTCACGCTGCGAGGCAGAAATCTGCGATGACTGTGTGTGGCGGCATCGGGGCCAGAGCGGAAGTCAGATGCTGCCAAAGGCAGCGCTGCGAAACAGGGATTCATATTGCGTGACATCAGGTGCCTGGCGCACCGGCGTCGCGTTCGCGCATCCAGCGCCAGAGTGTTGAACGACTCACGCCGAGTTGCCGGGCTGCGGCCTGCCGGTTGCCGCCGTGCGCCTGCAGTGCCTCGGCCACGCGCGCAGCACCCAATCCAGCGATGTCGGCCGTCTCGGTGACGGCATCGGCGAAGAGCTCCGGCAGGTCGTGCCGCAGTTCGTCGTAGTGCACGTCGTCGATGCGGTCGAACTGCATGAGGAACACCGCGATGCGCTCACCGAGATTTTCCAGCTCGCGGATGTTGCCGGGCCAGTCGTAGGCGCGCAGACGCGGCAGCAGCGGCGCCAGCGCGCGCACAGGATCCAGGCGCGCGCCCAGGCGCTGCAGACATCGGTCGACCTGCGCTTCGGCCAGCGACGCGATGTCTTCGCGCCGCTCGCGCAAGGGCGGCAGCGGCAAGCGCAGCGTGTTGAGGCGGTAGAACAGGTCCTGCCGGAAGCGGCGCTCGGCAATCATGTCGTTCAGTGGCTGGTGCGTGGCCGCAATCACCCGCACATCGACCGGGATGGCGGCCGTCGCGCCGAGCCGCGTGATCTCGCGCTCCTGCAGCACGCGCAGCAGGCGCGTCTGCAGCTGCAGCGGCATGTCGCCGATCTCGTCGAGGAAGAGGGTGCCCGTGTGCGCCGCCTCGAAGAGGCCGCGCTTGCCGCCGCGGCGTGAGCCGGTGAAGGCGCCTTCCTCGTAGCCGAACAGCTCGCTTTCCAGCAGCGCTTCCGGAAAGGCCGCGCAGTTGACCGCGACGAAGGGCCGCCCCGCGCGCACGCTCTCGTTGTGGATGGATTGCGCGAACAGCTCCTTGCCGACACCGCTCTCGCCGGCGATCAGCACCGTGAGGTCGGTGCGTGCAAAGCGCCGGGCGGTCTGCACGGCGCGCACGAAAGCCGGGCTCTGGCCGATCAGGTTGGCGAAGCGGTGACGCGCCGCGCTCTGGCGCCGGCCCTGCTGGATGCGCAGGCTGGTGTCGGCTTCCTGGATGGTGCGTGCGTCGTACAGGGTGAGGGCGGCGCCGACGATCTCGCCATGCTCGCGGATCGGTGTGCGGTTGACCACCCAGTCGCGCTGCGCAAAGCGCTGCACCACGGCGCGCTCGACCTGTCCGCTGTCGAGTGTGGGTTGCAGCGACAGCTCGGGTTCGATCGCCTCCAGCGACTGGCCGATGAGCCGCGCGTGCGGCGGGCCGAGCAGCTGCTGCATCGGCGGGTTGACCGCGATCACGCGGTTGTCGCGGTTCACCGCGAGCACGGCCTCCTGCAGGTTGTGCAGCACGCCGTTGAGCTGCTCGTAGCGGCCGGCTTCGAGCCGCGCAACGCGCGCGAGTTCGAGCGCGTCCTCGAAGCCCTTGCGCACACTGCCCAGCGAGTAGGCGAGCAGCCCGTGCAGGCCGGCCTGCTCCGCGAGTTCCACGACCAGGCTGGAGCCGACGATCACCTCGAAACCCTCGCGCCGCAGCTGCTCGAAGCGCTGACGCGCGTCGTCGGGCGTCTGGTAGGCGTGCTGCATCACCTCGATGTTGAGCAGGTCCTTCACCTCGTCGAGTTCGGGGATGGTCTGGCCGTACATGACCACGCCGACGCGGCTGGACATGCGCCGCGCCTTGATGAGCGCCTGCAGCAGGTCGAAGCCGCTCAGCTGGATGGTGGCGACCGGCGCCTGCAGGCCGGCGCGCAGGATGCTCGCGTTCGAGCCCGCGCTCACGAAGGCATCGACCAGGCCGCGCTCCAGGCGGTCGCGTGCGATGGCGAGCGCGTCGCCGAAGGTGCCGTCGACCACCTCGATCTCGGCGCGGCCGGTGTACTCGGCCACCACCGGCATCGCGAACCCGCGGATCTGTCGGTAGCTCAGGAAGCACAGGCGCGGCAGCTCGCCGCTGCGTGCGGCGGCCGGAAAGAAATGGGCGGGCGGGCGGTCGCTGGACATGTCGCATTGAAACACATTCATGTTTCATTGATGTCGCAATGCAACGCGGCGTGGCAGCTGGTGGACGGTGAATCCCTTTCAAATCAAGCACTTGCATGCGCTCCGAGCGCTGGCACGGCACCTGCGATAGCTGGACATTCGCCAACCTTTCGGAGACATTGAACGTGGCACTCGAACACATCACCGTGCTGGACCTGACACACATGCTGTCGGGCCCCTACGGCACCATGCTGCTGGCCGACCTGGGCGCGCGCACCATCAAGGTCGAGCCGCCGGGCAGCGGCGAAGGCACCCGCCGCCTGCTGGAGAACGACCCAGACTATTCGCGCGACGGCATGGGGGCGTACTACCTCACGCTCAACCGCAACAAGCAGAGCGTGTGCGTTGACCTCAAGACGCCGGCCGGCAAGGCGGTGTTTCTGGACCTCGTGCGCAAGGCCGACGTGGTGTTCGACAACTTCAGCGTCGGCGTGACCGAGCGGCTGGGCATCGACCACGCGTCGCTCGCCAGGGTGAACCCACGCATCGTCACCTGCTCGGTCACCGGCTTCGGCCAGACCGGCCCGCACACGCAGCGCCCGGCCTTCGACCAGGTGGTGCAGGCGATGGGCGGTGGCATGTCGATCACCGGCACGCCCGAGACGGGGCCCACACGCAGCGGCATCCCGATCGGCGACCTCGGCGGCGGCATGTTCGGCGCGATGGGCGTGCTGGCCGCGCTGGTGGCGCGCGAGCAGACCGGTGTGGGCCAGCACGTCGATATCTCGATGCTCGACGCGCAGATCTCGCTGCTCAACTACATGGCGACGATGCACCTGCTGTCGGGCCACGTGCCCGAAGGCATCGGCAACGGCCACTTCGTGCATGTGCCTTACAACAGCTACCCGACGGCCGACGGGCACGTGATCATTGCTTGCATCGGCGACCCGTTCTTCGACCGCTTCGTCGAGTTCATCGACCTGCCCGCGCTGCGCAAGCCCGAGTACCGCCAGCAGCCGGTGCGCTTTGCGGCCAAGGCCGAGATCGATGCGGTGGTCGGCGAAGCGATGCGCAAGCAACCCACCGCCCATTGGCTCGAACGCTTGCGCGAGGCGCGCATTCCCTGCGGCCCGGTCAACAACTTCGAGCAGGCACTTAACGACGCGCAGGTGTTGGCGCGCGACATGGTCGTCGAGGTGCCGCTGAAAACTGGCGAGCGCGTGCGCATGCCGGGCAACCCCATCAAGCTGTCGGGGGCCGACCAGGGCAACGGGTTCACCTGCCCGCCGGCGCTCGGTGAAAACACGCGCCAGGTGCTCGGTGACCTCGTCGGCTACGCACCGGACAAGCTCGAAGCGCTGCGCGCCGAAGGGGCGATTGCATGAGCGCGAAGGAAGCGATCCACATCACCGACGTCGCGCCGCGCGACGGCTTGCAGAACCAGGCGGTCCACGTTGGTACCGAGGGCAAACTGCGCCTGATCGAGCTGCTGGTCGAGGCCGGCCTGAGCAGCATCGAGGCGACCAGCTTCGTCTCGCCGAAGGCCGTGCCGCAGATGGCCGACGCCGCCGAGCTTGTGGCGCAGGTGCAGGCGCACTTTGCCGCGCTGCGCACCTCGGTGCTGGTGCCCAACCTCAAGGGACTGGAGCGCGCGCACGCGGCCGGGGCGAAGGAGATCGCCGTCGTGCTCTCGGCCACCGAGACCATGAACCGCAAGAACATCAACATGGGCCTGGACCAGGCGACCGAGGTCAGCGAGCAGACCTTGGCCGCCGCGCGCGCGCTGGGCCTGCGCACGCGCGCCTATGTGGCCGTGGCCTTCGACTGTCCCTTCGAGGGCGAGACGCCGCTGGATGAGGTGCTGCGCCTGTCGGCCCGCATGCACGCGGCCGCGGCCGACGAGATCGTCATTGCCGACACCATCGGCTCGGCCTCGCCGGGCCAGGTGAAGCAGCGCTTGGCGGCGCTGCGCGGCGTGGTTCCGATCGAGCGCCTCGCAGTGCACCTGCACGACACGCGCGGCATGGGCGTGGCCAATGCATGGGCGGCGCTTGAAGCCGGCGTGCGTCGCTTCGATGCGAGCGTCGGCGGCATCGGCGGCTGCCCGTTCGCGCCCGGCGCCGCCGGCAACGTCGCGACGGAAGACCTCGTGCTCATGGCCGAGCGCAGTGGCTTTTCCACCGGCATCTCGCTTGCCGGCCTGCTCGCGGCGGTCGACTTCGCGCAGGACGCACTGCGCAAACCGCTCGGCGGCCGCGCCATCACCTGGCTGCGCCGCCAGCGGGACAAGGACACACAAGACAACACCAGGAGACTTGCATGACCCCAACCTTCCATCTTTCTCATCCCAACCGCCGCCAGATGCTCGCCGGCCTCGCATCGCTCACCGGGGTCGGCGCGGCCGGCAATGCCTTCGCGCAGGGCGTGAAATACCCGGGCAAGGCCGTCACGCTCGTGGTGCCGTATTCGGCCGGCGGCGGCACCGACATCGTCGGGCGCCTGATGGCGCAGCGTCTGTCGGAGCTGTGGGGCCAGTCGGTGGTGGTGGACAACCGTACCGGCGCCAATGGCGTGATCGGCTCCAGCACCGTGGCGCGCGCGGCGCCCGACGGCCACACGCTGCTGCTGGTGGTGGGCTCCCACGCGGTCAACCCGGTGCTGATGAAGTCGCTGCCCTACGACACCGACAAGGCCTTCACGCCCATCACCAACATCGCGAACTCGCCGTCGGTGCTGGTGGTGCAGGCCAACGGCCCCTACAAGACGCTGGCCGACCTGTTGGCGGCGGCGCGCAAGGACGAACTGGGCTGCGGTTACTCGGAGGGGCAGACGCGCCTGACCGGCGAGCTGATCCGCCAGGTCGGTCACCTCAAGCTGACCGGTGTGCCCTACAAGGGCGGCGCGCCGATCATGGTCGACATCATCGGCGGCCACCTGCCCATGGGTGTGACCAGCGTGCTGACCGCGCTGCCGCACGTGCGCTCAGGTGCGCTGCGCGTGGTGGGCGTCGCGGCCGATCGGCGCATGCCGCTGTTCCCGGATGCGATGACCTTCAAGGAAGCGGGTTTGAATGGCGTTGAGTCGCTGAGCTGGTATGGCCTGTTCGGTCCGGCCGGCCTGCCGGCCTCGATCGTGGCGCAGATCAATCAGGACCTGAAGAAGGTCGCGGCCGACCCGGCGGTGCAAAAGCAGATGCACGATCAGGGCGCCGACATCACGCTCACGCCGCCGGCCGAGTTCCGCGCCTTCCTCGCGAGCGAGACGAAGAAGTGGGCGCTCGTCGCGCAGCGCGGTGGCATCGCGGCGGAGTAAGCGGCATGGCGAATCCCATCCTCCGACAGAAGCTCGACCGCGGCGAATTCGTCATCGCGCCCGGTCTGCACGACATGATCGCCGCCACCGTGGCGAACAAGGTCGGCTTCGACATCGTCTACGGCACGGGCTACTGGCTCACCGCCTCAAGCCTGGGCCTGCCCGACGCGGGCATCGCCACCTACACGCAGATGCTCGACCGCATGGCGACGCTGGTGCGCACGAGCCAGGGCGCCGTCATCGCCGATGCCGACACCGGCTACGGCGGACTGCTGAACGTGCACCACACGGTGCGCGGCTACGAGGCGGCCGGCGTCACGGCTATCCAGCTCGAAGACCAGGAGTTCCCGAAGAAGTGCGGCCACACGCCCAACAAGCGCTGCGTGCCGATGCAGGACATGGTCGACAAGATCAAGGTGGCCGCCGAGGCGCGCGAGGACAAGGACAACTTCCTCATCATCGCCCGCACCGATGCACGCGCTTCGCTCGGCGTCGACGAGGCGATGCGCCGCCTGGAAGCGTATGCAGAGGCCGGCGCCGACATCCTGTTCTTCGAGGCACCGCAGTCCGAAGAAGAAATGCGCAAGGCCTGCGCCGCCTTCGATAGGCCAATGCTGGCCAACATGGCCGATGGCGGCACGACGCCTATCCTGCCCGCCAACGTGCTGGAGGAGATCGGCTTTGCGCTGGCCATCTACCCCTCGCTCACTAGCCTGTCGGCCGCCGCGGCGATGGAGCGTGCGTTGAGCCACCTCAAGCACGGCGGCACGAGCCAAGTGCCCGAAGTTCCCTTGTTCGACTTCAACGAGTTCTGCGGTCTCATCGGCTTTCAGGACGTATGGGATTTCGAGAAACGCTGGGCGCGCTGAAGATTCAATCAACAAAAGAACGGAGACAAAAAACCATGACGAACAACTACAACGCCTCGCGTCGCCGCTTGCTGGCACTGGCCATGGCGACCACTGGTGCGCTTGCGATCGGCTTCACCGCAACGCCGGCGCACGCGCAGCAGGACTACCCGAACAAGCCGATCCGCCTTGTTGTGCCTTTCACGCCCGGCGGCGTGACCGACACAGGCGCGCGCGTCGTGGCCGAGCGCCTCGGTGCGCGGCTGGGCCAGCAAGTAGTGGTCGACAACCGGCCCGGTGCTTCAGGCAACATCGGCACGCAGATGGTCGCGGCCGCGGCGCCCGACGGCTACACGCTGGTGCTGGGCTTCGACGGTACGCTGGTCATCAACCCGCACGTGTTCGCGAAAGTCCCGTTCGACACCGTGAAAGACTTCGTGCCTGTCAGTAAGATCGGTGATGCGGTGCTCGTCATCGTCACGCACCCCTCGGTGCCCGCGAAGACCTTGCCCGAACTCATCGCGTATTCGAAGAGCAACCCGGGCGGCTTGTCGTACGGCAGCTCCGGCACGGGGGGCACGCCCCACATCGCCGCTGAAATGCTCAAGGTGAAGACGGGCGCAGAGTTCATCCACGTGCCCTACAAGGGCGGCGGCCAGGCCATGACCGACGTGGTCGGCGGCCAGCTGCCGATGCTCTACACCGCCGTGGCCGGTGCGCTGCCCTTTATCGAAAGAGGGCAGGTGCGCGCCATCGCGATCTCGAGCGCGCAGCGGCTGCCGTCGCTGCCCAACGTGCCGACCGTGGGCGAAACCGTGCCCAGCTTCGAAGCGAGTTCGTGGATCGGGCTCCTCGCGCCCGCCAGGACCCCCAAGCCCATTGTCGACCGCATCCAGCGCGAGCTGCATGCCGTGGTGAACGAGCCGGCGGTCAAGGAGCGCCTGGCCAAACTGGGCATCACGTCGGTGGGGAACACGTCGGCAGAATTCGGGCAACAGATCCAGGCGGACCTGAAGAAGTACGCGGACGTCGTGAAGGCGGCAGGGATCAAGATCGATTGAGGCGCCTCAGATGCCGGGCCGTGGGGCCTTGTCCGTGATCGACAGATCGACCGGAACCCGGGTCTCGTGCCTGACGTTTCCAGGCATCTTCCCTGGCGTCTGGTGGCGAAATACGAGATGCTGCCCGCGGATACCTATGCCGTGTACTCTCACCGGCACCAGTTTGCGGCTCGTGTGCGAGCGTTTGGGCAACTTGCCTCTACCGCCTTTTCCCATCGCGAAAGGTGAGGCTGCGCGGTTGCTGAGGTGCCAGCAGCTCTCCTCAGCGCTCAGTCGACTTTGACGTTGCTTCCCTTGACGATAGCGCCCCACTTGGGCACTTCCTTCGCCAGGTAGCTACCGAAATCTGTAGGCTTCATCCATTCGGAGGTGAAGCCCTGCGCTGCCAGCTTGTCCTTGATGTCGGGCATGGCGAGTACCTTCTGGAGGTCGGCGTTGAGCTTGTCGACGATCGACTTGGGCGTGGCAGCTGGCGCCATCATCCCGATAAAAGCCACGGCCTCGAAATTTGGATAACCCTGCTCGGCCACGGTGGGCACGTTGGGCAGTGCTGGTGAGCGCTTCTTTCCGGTGACCGCCAGTGCTTTCAGCTTGCCGCCGGTGACGAATGGCGTGGCCGAGATCATCGTGTCGAGCATGTAGGTCGTCTGGCCGCCCATGACGTCGGTCAGGCCGGGCCCGCTGCCTTTGTACGGCACATGAATGGTCTTGATTCCGGCTGCACTGTTGAGCATCTCACCGCCCAGGTGCGTGGACGAGCCGGTGCCCGAGGAGGCAAACGACAACTCACCAGGCTTGGCCTTGGCGGCAGCGACCAGCTCCTTCAGGTTGTTGGCAGAAAAATCGGGGCGGGTCACCAGCACCAAGGGGCCGGTCATGATCATCGAGACGGGCGCCAGATCCTTGAGCAAGTCGTACTTGAGCTGCTCCTTCGGGAACAGGGTCATGTTGATGGCGTGCGAAGTGGCAGCAATGAGCAGCGTGTATCCATCGGCCGCGGCTTTGGCCACGAAGTCGGCGCCGATGTTGGATCCACCACCTGGCTTGTTCTCGACGATGAACGGCTGCTTCTCGATCTCGCCGAGCTTCGCTGCCAGCAAGCGCGCCACGATGTCATTTGGGCCGCCGGGCGCGTACGGCACGATGATCTTGACGGGCTTCGACGGGTACTTTTCTTGCGCTTGCGTGAGCGGTGCCGCGAATGTGGTCGTGGCGGCCAGTGCGATAACGAGGGGTTTGAACATGACTTGTCTCCGGGTTTTCTAGGGTGAGGGGGAACTGGACCGCTCAGGTCTTGTAGGACGGGTCTTCACGATCGAGTTGCCGCAGCAGCGCAGGCCACTCCATCGGAGCGAAGTTGATCTTTCCCTCGGGGCCGTAGCGCTTGGCCATCGTGGTGGCGAGTTCCGGACTGGGCATGCTGACCTCAGCGCCGCTCGCGAGCACATCGACTTGTACCTTGCAGGCGGTCTCGAGCCAGTACATGAGGTTCCACGTGTCCTGTACGGTGGGACCACAGCCGAGCAGGCCGTGGTTGCGCAGGATCAGCGTACTGTGCGGTCCGAGGTCGCGTGCGATCCGGTCGCGCTCACCCATGTCGACGGTCGGCTGTTCGTAGTCGTGGAAGCCGATGGCGCCATAGAAACGCATCGCGGTCTGCGTGAGCGGCAACAGGCCGTGCTTCATCGCGGACACGGCCATGCCGGCGCGGGTGTGGGTGTGCATCACGCAGTTCAGGTCGCTGCGCGCGCCATGAACTGCGCTGTGGATCATGAAGCCGGCACGGTTCACTGGAAACTCACCGAACTCGCCCTCCGGCTTGTCGACGACGGTGCCGTCCAGGTCCAGCGTGTAGAAGCACGACGCCGTGATCTCGGTGTAGAGCAGTCCGAACGGATTGATCAGGAAATGGTTGGCTTCGCCCGGTACTTTGGCCGTGATGTGGTTGTAGATGAGGTCGCTCATGCCGTACTTCGCTACCAGGCGATAGCACGCGGCCAGATCGGTGCGAACTTTCCATTCGGCTTCGCTGACGCGATCGCGCACGGACGTGGGACGGGCTTGGACAACGGTGTTCATGGTGGTGTTTCTCGTTCGATTTTCAGGACGCTTCGGGACGACCGGCGAGCATCCGGCGCGCTGTGTAGCGCATGACGGCTTCGCCGCGTTGGTTGAAGACATCCACGGTCGAGTCCACGATCGCGCGGTTTCCCTTCGAAGTCGGCTTGACGCCCGCGACCTCGATCACTGCATGGATGGTGTCGTTCACGCGCACTGGCCCCAGCACTTTTTGCGTGCATTCGAGCATTGCCATGCCGGTGCCCTGGATCATGGTCTGCAGGATGAAGCCTTCGATCAGCGAATAGGTCAGGGCGGCTGGGACGGGACGCCCACCGATCGCACTGGCCGCTCCTTCGGCGTCGATGAAGATGATCTCCAGCATGCCGGTGCAGGAGATGAAGTTGACCAGGTCCGTCTCGGTCACGGTGCGCTTGAAGGTCTGGAATTTCTGGCCGATGACAAGGTCCTGCCAGAAGAAGCCGTGGCCCAGCAATGGATGGCTGGAGGCGTGCGAGGTCATATCGGAGCTCCTTGGAGTTCTGGAGAGGGGGAGTCGAGGAGGGCGATGCCGGCTTCGGCCAAGACCTGGTGCGTGTGCTCGCCGAGTCGCGGTGCCATACCGACCGGTAGCCGACTCCGGTCGATGCGTACGG
The DNA here is from genome assembly GCF_059415405.1 of Variovorax sp. GW821-FHT10C12. Classification (NCBI taxonomy): domain Bacteria; kingdom Pseudomonadati; phylum Pseudomonadota; class Betaproteobacteria; order Burkholderiales; family Comamonadaceae; genus Variovorax; species Variovorax sp. GW821-FHT10C12. The sequence continues at coordinate 2,492,693 of NZ_JBWKNE010000001.1, read as the reverse complement.
GTGCGTTGGGGAACAGCAGCTGGCCCATGCGGGGGTCGTCGATGGTCTGGAAGAAGCCGGTGGCTTTCAGGTGCGGGTCGTCCACCAGGTCTTCGAGACGATTCATCCGCGACGCCGGAACTTCGAGTCGCGCGAAGACTTCGAGCCAGGCGTCGGTGCTGCGCGTCTCGATCACCTGGGCCGCCAGCGTGTACAGCGCGTCGATGTTTTTCGTGCGCTCGGTGATGTTGGAAAAGCGCGTGTCGGCCGCGGCTTCGGGAATTCCGCCTTCGATGAAGAAGCGCTGCCAGTGCGCGTCGGTGTAGGGCATGGCGCACAAGTAACCGTCTGCGGTGCGATACGGGCGTCGGTGCTTCGCAAACAACCGCGGGTAGCCGGTTTCTGCCAGAGGCGGGGAGAAGTGATGGCCGTAGAAATGCTCGACCAGATTGAACGACACCATCGACTCAAGCATCGGTACTTCGACGTAGCCACCCTTGCCGGTGCGTTCGCGTCGGAACAGGGCCGCGAGGATGGCATGCGTGGCGACAAGGCCTGAGGTCTTGTCCGCGGCAATCGTTGGGAAGTACTGCGGCGCGCCCGACTGACGCTCCATCAGCGCGGCGCAGCCCGAGAGTCCCTGGATGATGTCGTCGTATGCAGGCATCCCGCCATAGGGGCCATCTTCGCCAAAGCCGTGTAGGCCGACGTACACCAGGCGCGGATTGCGAGCCAGCAGTGTGTCCGGATCCAGGCCGATGGCGCCCAGTTTCTGCGGACGAATGCTGTGCATGAGCACATCGGCGGTATCGACCAGCTTGAGCAATGCGGCGCGCGCATCGGCCTTCTTCAGATCCAGCACGACGCTGCGCTTTCCCCGGTTCACCCCGAGGAAGATGGCGCCCATGCCAGGCTCGGTGCTGGGTCCTGTCCGACGGGTGGAATCACCCTCAGGCGGTTCGATCTTGATCACGTCAGCGCCGTATTCAGCCAAGTTCTGGCTGGCATAAGGACCAAGGACGACGGAGCTCAGGTCGAGGACCCGTATGCCTTCCAGTGGAAGGCTCGATGCAGTTGTCATCGTGGATGGCGGTGTCTCGGGCCGCCCGTTATTGGGGAATGCATGAATGGTAGAAATGAAGAGTTAATGCGTCCAATACTGTTCATGTCATCAGATATACATAAGAAGTAAGCATCGTGGATCTACGCCAGCTGCACCAATTTGTTACCGTGGCCGAGACGCTGAACTTCCGACGCGCCTCCGAGCGCCTGCACATGGCGCAGCCTCCCTTGTCGGTCGCGATCCGTAAATTGGAGGAGGAACTCGGGACCCGGCTGTTCGAACGCCAGGCGCGCGGCGTCGCTCTCACAGCAGCCGGCGCGGCTGCTCTTGGCTTGGCCCGACGCTGCCTGAACGATGCGAACGCGTTGCGCGAGGCTGCACAAGCGGCTGCCGGGGGCGAGTGCGGAACGCTCAGGATCGGCTTTGTCGGCTCCGCCACCTATGCACTGTTGCCGAAGCTGTTGCCGAAATTCCGCGCACGCTTTCCGCGCGTCGAACTGGTCCTGCGGGAATCGGCAAACCTGGAGCTACTGGCCATGGTCGAGAGCGGTGAACTCGACATCGGCTTGGTGCGCTATCCGACCGGCTCTCCCAGCAGTTTGCGGTTTGAGGTTGTGGAGCGGGATGTGTTCTGCGCCGTACTTCCTACACAGCATGCACTCGCAAGAAGAAAACGCCTCACGCTTTCCGAACTCTCGAACGAGCCATTTGTGGACTACGCCTCCACGCGCGTCCCCGGCCTTCATGCATTGGTAATGTCGGTGTTCCAGCAGGCCGGGCTGACGCCGCGAGTTGCTCAGGAGGCGACGCAGGTGCAGACCGTCATCAGTCTTGTGCAGAGCGGATTGGGTGTGGCACTCGTGCCATCAGTCAGTGCGCGGCTCGCCGCGCGTGATGTGGTCTTCCGGCCGGTCCAGGGCTTGCCGCCGTCGTCGAACATCGCGCTGGCGATGGCAACCAGTGTCGATGGCCTTAATCCGGCGGTGCAACGGTTCCGTGAGTTGGCATTGATGCCATCCCCGAAGCGATTGCGGACGAGGGCGAGCATCTAGCTGCGGCCACGTTACGCGCCTGCCGATTCGGTCTTGCACACGTCGCTAAAGGTCTGTGGGCTCCGTTGAGAGCAACGGAAGAATGCTCTTGTTGGACAACGACTCAACGTACTCTTCACTCAGTGCCATGGGAAAGTACCGATGCCCAGTTAAAAGCGTTGAACACAGGTGCACTGCCTCGGCTGAAACATCTGACGGTTGAGCACCTCAGGCGATGAAGGGGGTCGAAGTCAGCGCTTCGGAGTTTTTGCGGTTTAGTCAGTTGCGCTGCGGCAGCACACACACCGATCCCAAGGCTACCCCAGAATCGTCGGAGACCGGTTCACCTCTTTGGAGCAATGGCCCCACTGACGAACCGGATGGCATCTGCAAACGCGGTGAGGATCGCGGGGCGCGCCATGCCGTCTCGTCGAAAGAACAGGCCGAACGACGGCAGGACGACCTGGGGCCCGACCTTGAGCCTCTGCACGCCGCCCCGGGCGACTTCGTCCAGCGCGTGCTCCAGCCGTACCGCGCACAGCAGCGAAGGGTCCTTGCGAAGCACGGTGCCGATCGTGACCGAGGACATGGCCTCGATGACCGGCACGGGCGGCGTCACGCCGCCGTTCAGGAAGACGGTCATGAACGCCTGCCTGACCAGCGTTTCCTTCGGCGGCAGCACCCACTGAGCGGCGCGCAGGTCGGCCCACTGCAACCTGCGTAGGCCGACGCTTGGGTTTGAAATAGACGCAAGCACGCACAGCTCGTCCTTCAGCAGCACGACGGGCTCGAGCAACGGGATCATGTCGCTGGAGATCAGCTCGGGCGTGATGGCGCCGAAGACGCAGTCAAGCTCCCCTTCGAGCAGGCGATGGATTAGCTCGTGGACGCGGCCTTCTCGCAACTGCACGGCGGCGCCCGGCACCCGCTCCCGCAGCCTGACGATGGCTGCAGGAACGGCAGCAGTGACCGACGGTGCGCCGACGCGCAGCACCGCCGTCACGCCGCTTTGCATGGCGTCCACGTCCGCGGTGGCGCGGGCCAGTTCATGCAGCACGGCGCGTGCGCGAAACGCCGCGCTTGCCCCCAGCGTATTGGCATGGATGCCCAGATGGCTGCGTTCGAACAGCCGGGCCCCGAAGCAGCTTTCGAGCTCGCCGAGCATCTTGCTGATGGCGGGCTGGCTCAGATGCAGCCGCGCCGCGGCACCGCGCATCGTGGGGGTCTCGGACAGCGCCACGAGCAGCTCGAGGTGTCTCAGGCGCAGCGTGCGGACCAGGCGGTCGGTTTTGGTGTCCATTTCAGGCTCCACGGCATATATCTAATTGTGATCACTCCCTCACGATTATCGAATTTTCAAGAATCGGGGAAGGCGATAACGTCGCGCCCAATGAACTTCGAATCCAAAGAGACAACCAGCGGATCCGCCCCTGCAGCTCCGCTGAAGAACGTGCGCGTGATCGACCTGGGGCAGTACATCGCCGGGCCCGGCGCGGCCATGGTTCTGGCCGAGCTGGGCGCGCAGGTGATCAAGATCGAACCGCTGGCGGGTGACCAGGCCCGGCACATCGGTCGCTACGGCGAGTCGATGATCCGCGCCTACAGCCGCGGCAAGCAGTCCATCGCGCTCAATCTGAAGAGCGACGCAGGCCGGGAGATCGCGTGGCGGCTGATCGAAAACAGCGACGTCGTGATCCAGAACCTGCGCCCCGGCGCCGTCGATGCGCTGGGCCTGGGCCCGTCCGCGGTGCGCGAGCGCTTTCCCAAGGTCATCTACCTGTCGATCTCGGGCTTCGGGGACTTGGGCCCTTCGAGCACGCGTCCCGGCTACGACATCGCGGCACAGGCCGAGAGCGGCTTGATGTCGGTCACGGGCGAGCCCGACCGCCTGCCCCAGAAGGTGGGGGTGCCGATCATCGATGCGGCCGCGGCGCACCTGGGTGCCCAGGCGGTGCTCGCTGCACTCTACGGGCGCGCACAGACGGGTGTCGGCGAGACGTTGCGCACGTCGCTGCTCGAGGTGGCGCTGCATCTGCAGGCCACCACGTGGTGCGACTACCTGGGCGGCGCACCCGAGCCGACGCGCATCGGCGACGGCCAGCCCAACAACGCGCCTGCAGCCGAAGTGGTGCCCACGCGCGACGGCCACATCGTGCTGTCTGCGTATGCGGACGAACACTGGGCACGATTCTGTCGTGTGATGGGACGCGAGCCGCTGGCGACCGATCCCCGTTTTTGCACCAACGCATTGCGGGTGCAGCACCGCAGCGAGTTGCGCATCGTGCTGCGTGAATGCCTCTCGTCCTTCACCAGCGAAGAATGCGTGGCGCTGCTGAGCCGTAACCAGATCGTGGTCGGTTTTGTGCGCAGCTACCAACAGGTGCTGCAAAGCGCGGACGTCCAGGCCAGCGGAATACTGGTCGATGCATTGGGCGCGGACGGCCAACGCTACCCGTCGCTCGCATTGCCCTATCGGCTGGGCGACGCGCCACGAGCCACGCCGCCCGCCGCGCCTGCGTGCGGGGCCGACACCGATCGGCTCCTGGCCGACCTCGGGCTCGCAGCGAACGAGATCGACGAGCTTCGCCGCGCCGGCGCAGTGGCATGACGCAGAAAGAGAAGACACCCCTCATGAATTCGAAGATCGATCCCATCTCGCACGGCTGCGACGCCGTCGTGATCCAGACGCTGCCGCTGTTCGAGATGATGCGGATGCGCGCGGCCACCACCGCGCGCCGGCACCCCGTGCTCGGCTTCGCAGCGTCAGATGCAGCGTCGGCCATGCGGTGGGTCAACCAGTTCACCCACACGCACCGCCGCCTCGGCCCGGACGACAAGGAGGTCGTCAGCCCGAACAACGACACGGTCTACAGCAACGCCTGGCTCGACCTGTCCGAAGGGCCGGTCATCATCGAGTCGCCCGAGATGGGCGACCGCTACTGGACCCTCGGCCTGCTGGACGCGTGGACAAATCCCTTCGCCTACGTCGGGCGTCGCACGACGGGCAACCGGCCCCAACGCACGCTGGTGCATGGCCCCGCATGGCGCGGCGTCGTCCCTTCGGACATCACGCAGACGATTGCCGCACCGGGCGACGACGTGTGGCTGATCGGCCGCCATCTCGTGGAGGACGACGGCGACGATGCGACGCGCGTGCGTGAGACGCAAGCCAGGATGCGGCTCGTGCGCCTGGATGGCAGCGACGCGGCGATGCGGGTGGACACGTGGATGGACGACGGGCGCGATGCGGGCACTCCGGCTGCGGACCTGTACCTGTCCATCGTGAGTGCCGCGCTGCGCCGCAATCCGCCGATGGCAGGGGAGTGCGAGGTGTGGCCTCCTGCCGCAGTCGAGCTGCAGGCGTCGCTGCCTGCCGTCTACGAACGGCTGCGCACCAGCAACCAGCCGCACGATCTGGGCGGTGGCTGGGCGATCCCGGTGATGGTGAAGACCCACTGGGGCGACGACTACCTGACGCGTGCGCGCATCGCGCGCAACTTCATCGGCGCGCTGGGCGTCGAAGAGGCGATGTATCCCACCGCCGAGGTGGACGCGCGCGGCGCGCCGCTCGATGGATCGCTGCGCTACGAGTTGCGGTTTGCGCCGGGTAAGGGGCTGAAGGTGGGCGCTTTTTGGTCGCTCACGATGTACCGCCGAAGCGACTGTCTTTTTGTCGCGAACCTCATCCACCGGTACTCGATCGGCGATCGCACGCCCGGCTTGCACCACGACGCCGATGGCAGCTTGGCCCTGCGGCTGCAGGCCGACGACCCGGGGCCGGGTGTCAACTGGCTTCCGGCGCCGAAGGGCGAGCTGTTCTACGTCGTGCTGCGGCTGTATCAGCCGCATGCCGACCATCTGGAACTGCGGTTCGACTACCCGCCGATCCAGCCGATCTGACACTCACAAAATCAACGGAGACACGCACGCATGACCACAATGAACCGCCGACACCTTCTCGCAGCCGCAGTCGGCCTGGCCTTGCCCTGGAGCGCATCGAGCCACGCGCAGGCCTGGCCGGCGCGGCCGATCCGCATGGTCTCTCCCTACGGTGCAGGTGGGTCGAACGACATCTTGTCGCGCGTGCTCGGCGACTTCCTCGGACGACGGCTCGGGCAGGGCATCGTGATCGAGAACAAGGCCGGTGCCGGCACGCGCATTGCCAACGACTTCGTGGCCAAGGCGCCGGCAGACGGCTACACGCTGCTCCACGCGGCCGCACCCATTGCCATCGGCGAGGCGCTGTACAAGGGCCTGCCTTACGACGTGCACAAGAACTTCGCCTCGATCGCCAGCACGGCCATTGCGCCCTTGTTCCTGGTGGTCAATGCCGACGCGCCGTACAAGACGGTCGCGGAGTTCATCAAGCAGATGAAGGCCGACCCGAAGGGCGCAACCTTCGGATCGCCGGGGGCGGGCTCGGCCCCGCACCTGACGGCCGAGCTTTTGTTGCGGGCCTCCGGCACGAAGGGCATCGTGGTGCAGTACCGCGGCGATGCGCCGGCCTACACCGAGCTCCTGGCCGGGCGGATCGACGCCACCTTGACGGCCATCTCGACCGCGATTCCCCACATACAGGCCGGCAAGCTGCGGGTGCTGGGCGTCGCCACGGAAGAGCGCTCGCCGCTGTACCCGAACGCACCGACTTTTCGTGAGCAGGGCCTGCCTTCCGTCGTGGGTTATGGCTGGTACGGCATGCTCGCGCCGGCCGGAACGCCAGCCAACATCGTCGAGCGGCTGAATGCAGAGATCAACGCGGCGGTGGCCGACGCGGACGTCCGCCGCAAGGCCGAGGCGGCGGGACTGCAACTGCGTGGCGGTAGTGCCGCCGAGTTCAGTGCATTCATTGCCAGCGAAACGCGCAAGTGGGCGCAGATCATCAAGGCCGCGAACATCACGGCCGAGTGAGCGTCACCCGCGAAAACGAGTGGCGGCGCGTGCGGAGCCGCCGCACGGAATGCGCGAAAGTTCACAAAGGTTGAGATTTCCGTTGCAGTTCGTTGTCATTTAAAGCGGATACTTTTTGCTTAGATTTTTCACATCAAGCAAGGCGTTGAATTTCCATGGACATGGCCGTTGTTTCGTCGCCCCAGGCCGAAGTTTTCTCCTACGACTTCGTGTTGCCGATTCCCGTCGAGGGATCGACGCATCGGCGCCTGGAGGTCATCGGGGTGTTTCGCACGATGGCGGCAGCGCGGGTGGAGCGGTGGGTCATGGATGCCCACGGCCAGCCGCGCGCAGATAGTGAACTGGCCGCCGAGGTCCTCGTTGAATTCCGCCGCGTCTGCGGGACCAGTGGGCTGACATCGCCACTGCAGGTCGAGATGACGCAGGTGCTGGCCTCCACGAAATCCACGGCCGCGATCGTCTCGGCCTTCCTCGCAGGGCATCCCCGGGCCGCCACGCGCATCGGCCGTACGCGCAGCCGCTCCAAGACCCAGTGGGCCTGGGGCGGACAAGCGGGATCGCCGGATGCGATGGCCGTAGCGACCGCATCGGCGGCCTGATCCACCTCGACCGGTGTCGTCGGGAATGGCGGAAGCGATCACACAGACACGAACCGATCGGGGCGCGTTGTCTGCGAAATCCGCCAGTGCATGCAGGTGTTCTGAGTTTTGTTAACTCGTCCCGACGGCACCGACAGGGTGCAGTTTCTTGCAACGCAACTCGGTTGCAGTGTGGGCGAATTTCCCCAGCCCTACGGCCGCATGAAACCGGCGCTGCTGGGTAGCGTGTCGGACCACTCCTCTGTGCTGGCGGAGTTCGGCGGCCGCTTCGATCACGGGGAGCAGGTCTATCTCTTTGCGAGCTGGCCGACCCTCGAAGCCGCGCTGCAGCACATCGTCGACCAGCGAAAAAAACAGTAGCGCGCGGCGCTTCCGGTCGCTTCGCTGTATACATCGCGGCACACGATGGTTTGACCCCACGCCGACACGGCGCGCGTGCGCCCGCAGCGATCCGGCCGATGGCCGGGTCTCGCTTCGCTTCTTCTCATTCCCAAGCACGGCACGACAAAGTGTTGTTCGTCGCGTTACCAAAAGAACACAAAAATTGAGTGCAAAAGCGTGAACAAATAGTTGCTTCCAATTTGCAAGCGCACCATTTGTGAGCATTCCTTCCTTCGGCAGGCTCCCGAGCAGTGCGAAAGTGCGCGGATAGATAGTTATGAAGACATATCTATTCAGTGTGCACTTTCAGGGAGCAAAAGTTGAACAAAATACATAAGAGCATCTGGAGTGACGTGTCGGGTACGTGGGTTGCCACGTCCGAAGTCACGCGTGGCAAGTCGAAATCCAGTCGCACGGCGAGGTTGCCCTCGCTGCTCGTGATGGCCGGACTTCTCGGCGGCACTGCAGGTCTGGCGCATGCGCAGGACGTGCTGGGCACCTACACGCCCGCAGCCAACAGCAACCAGACCGGTCAGCAGGCATATTCCGACGGGGCCGCCCACACGCTCACCGGCAGCTATGCCAGCGTGCAGCCCGGCGCCACCAACTACTCGTACCCGACGCTGGGCGCCATCGAGGCCGCAAATCTCATGACGAGCGGCACGGTGGCCGGGCGCCAGCTGGTTTACAACGACGACCCGTCGCTCAACATCAGTTACCGCGACCCGATCACCGGCGCCTCGAAGACGGCCACGGTCTATGACGCGGGCAAGCTGCAGGTCTACAACTATTCGCAACTGGCACCCAGCGGCAACACCGTGGGCAAGCTGTGGGGCCCCGGCGACATGGACGTCTATGTCGACGGCCGGATCGCCACTGTGGCCAACGGCTCGACGCTCGACGTCACGATCGGCGACCCGGCGGCGCTGCCCAATGCCAGCGCGGCCAACAAGCTCTCGATGCTGTCCAAGCAGACGAGCGTGTTCAAGGTCGAGAGCGGCAGCACGCTGAACTACAAGACCAACACGCGTTTCGACCTCGGCAGCGGCGACCTCGCCCCGCCGCCCAGCAACGTCGATCCCGCCACGGGCATCGCGTCGGTCACGAAGCTCACGCAGCAGTTCGACCGCGGCGTGAGCTTTGCCGGCGGCACGTGGACCAACCCACTCACTGGCCAGCAGGAAACCGTGGCCGGCGGCAACGTGACCGACCTGGACAGCTACCGCCGCTACAACAACTATCTCATCGGCCAGGTGCAGGCCGGGCTGCTGTCGCCCGCCGACTATGCGAGCCGGTTGACAAGCAGCTACTCGACGCAGTCGTTCCAGGTGCAGTACCAGGCCGCGCCCGCGCAGACGCCCGGCATGAAGACCTGGATGCCGCTGGGCCGGGTGAACCTCATCGAGTCCGACGGCGGCACCGTCAACATCGACAAGGACAGCCACATCCACAATGCCAGCTGGTGGAGCGGCGGCTCGACCGCCAACCTCGTGAACGGCGCCACGCTCAACAACGCGGGCCACCTGTCGTCGCAGACCACGGGCAGCAACCACCCGGACATCGTTGCGTCGCAGAACTCGTCCATCAGGAACACCGGCTCGCTGTCGGTCGGCTACGACCCCGACACCTACACCGCCAACGGCACCACCGGCATCAACAGCGGCAAGGGCGACCGCGTGGGGTCGTTCGGCGTGCTGTTGAACGACCAGGCCACATTCAGCAACGAGGGCTTCCTCAACGTGGCCAACGCGGTGACAGACCGCACCGACTTCGCCCGCGTCAACATCGGCCTGCGTGCGGCCGGCAGTGCCAGTGCCGTCAACCAGGTGCAGGGCGTGATCAACATCGGCGTCAACGAAACGGGCAATCCGGGCGACACCTACGGCGTGCAGGCCGTCGACAGCGCCACGTTCACCAACAAGGGAACGATGTACATCGGCCGTACAGGCCAGTACGCAGCAGGGCAGGGCGCGACCGATGTGCAGAGCAACCTGGTGGCGATTCGCGGCGTGGAAGCCGCCGGTTCGGCGAAGGTGCACAACGAGGGCACGATCACCATCGGCAGCGGCATCGGCAATGCCGTGGCCCTGACGGCGCGCGACGGCACGGCCGACCTGGAGCTGGTCAACGATGCGACCGGCATCATCGCGGTCAACGGCGCCGCCAACGCCGCAAGCCCGCTGATGAACATCGGCATGCAGGCCAACAGCAGCGGCGGTGCCACCGTGCGCAACGACGGTGTGATCTCGCTGAACGGCGTCAACGGCATCGCCATGCAGGCCATGGCCGCCAGCGCCGACGCCACCCTCAGCCACACCAGCACCGGTACCATCAGCGTGGCCGGCGGCGCCAACGTGGCCACGGGCACGCGCAACATCGGCATCTGGGCCGAAGGCCTGAACGGCCACACGGCCACCGCCAAGGTCGACGGACAGATCCGGCTCACCGGCACCGGTGCCATCGGCGTGCATGCGCGCGGCACCTCGGTCGTCGATGTCTCGGCCAACGCGGTGCCCGTGTTCTCGAACGGCACCGACCAGATCGGTTTCTTCTCGTACGGACCCGGCTCGCGCATCAACGTGAGTGCGCAGAGCCTCGACGTGGCCACCGACCGCTCGACCATGTTCCGCGTGGCAGGCGGTGCGGCGTACACCGGTTCTTCGACGGCGGGCACGCTGACCATCAACGTGAACGGCGCGGGCGCGCGCGGCGTGGTCGCGACCGATGCGGGCACCACGCTCTCGACGGGCAACTCGGTCTACAACGTCAACGGCGCGAACGGCATCGCCATCGTGAACGAAGGCGGCGCGGCGGGCACCATCGATGCTGCGACGACGATTCACCTGAACGCCGCCGGCGCCACCGCAGGCGTCGTGGACGGGCAGGCCCACGACCTGGCCAACGCCAACAATGGCGCGCCCGTGGCGACGACCCTGACGAACCACGCGCTGATCGCGTCGAGCACCGGCGCGGTGACCGGCTTCGTGGCGCAGAACCTTGGCACGCTCGTGAACAACGGCAACGTGCAGCTGACCGGCGCGGGCTCCACCGGTGTCGTGGTCGGCATGCAGGGCACGGTCGACAACCGCGCGGTGCTGCAGGTCAGCAACGGCACCGGCGCCTTGGTGACGGGCGCCACCGCGACACTCACCAACACAGGCACCATCGAGGCCGGCGACGGCACGGCGGCCGTGCACCTGGCGGGCAACGGCGCTTCGCTGGCCCTCTCGGGTGCCGGCCAGATCCGTGTGGGCGGCACGGCGGCCGGCATCCTCGTGGACACGGGCGCTGCCAGCCTGAGCGCGAAGGACGCGGTCATCCATGCCACCGGCACGGGATCGGGCATCGAGAACAAGGCCGAGATCGGCGCGATCCGACTGACCAACCTCGTCATCAACACCAGCAATGGCGCGGGCATCCGCACCGCGACCAGCCTCGACCCGGCGTCCACGGGCGTGCGGCTCAACGTGGCCGGCAGCGGCACGGGCTTTGCCTTCCAGAACGCGGACGGCACCACCACCACGGGCAACTTCGCACTGGGAAGTGGCTACGCGGTCACCGTGGCGAGCGGCACAGGCTCGGGCGTCGTGGCCAACACCACGGGCACGGTCGTCAATGGAGCGAGCGTGACGGTCAATAGCGCCACGGGCGGTCCGGCGCTCGTTGCGAAGAACTCGCCGTCGGTCTCGAACACCGGCGCGCTGGTGTCGGCCAGCACGGCATCGCCCGTGGTCGATCTCGGCGGCAGCGGCGGGGTGGTGTTCGACAATACCGGCACCATCAAGGCCGCCAGCACGAGCGCCGTCGCAGTGGCCGGCAATGCCGGCAGCGACACCTACACCCTGCGCGGCGGCGCCGTCACCGGTGTCGTGCGAACCGGCAACGGAACCGACACCGTGAACCTCACGGGCGGCACATTGGCCGGCGCCATCGAAGCCGGCAACGGTGTCGGCAACAAGGTGCTGGTGCAGGGCGTGTCGCTGGCCGACACCACGCACATCACCAACGGCACCGGCGCAGGCGGCCTGCTGGAGTTCAACGGCGTGAAGCGCAGCGTCGGCTCACTGGCTGCGGACGACGTGGCACGCGGCACCAACATCGGCACCGGCTGGAACCGACTGGCCTTGACCAACGGCGCCGATGTCCGCGTCATCGATCCGCTGGTGCTGGCCGGCAGCGGCTCACAACTCCAGGTGGGCGGCAACAGCACGTTGCGCGTCGGCGGCAGCGGCACCACTGCCGGCAATGTCGGCACCCACGACATCGCCAACAACGGCGCGGTGGTTTTCGACAACCTCGACACGCAGACCTACGGCGGAGCGATCAGCGGCACCGGCACGTTCACGCGCGCCGCCACCGGCACCACGGTGTTCACCGGCACGAACAGCTACACCGGCACCACGACCATCGACGCCGGCGGCACGCTGCAGCTCGGCAACGGCGGCTCCACGGGTGCGCTCACCGGCGGCGGTGCCATCGTCGACAACGGCGTGCTGGCTATCAACCAGAGCGGCATTGTGACCTTGAACGGCGGCATCATCGGCACCGGCTCGCTGGCGCAGATCGGTTCAGGCACCACGCGGCTGACGGGCGACAACGCCTACAGCGGCGGCACGTCGCTCGTGAAGGGGCGCATCGACGTCGGCAGCAACGGTGCGCTCGGCAGCGGCCAGCTGGCCATGAACGAAGGCACGACCCTCGGCTTCCTGGCCGACGGGTTGAACGTCGCCAACCCGATCCTGCTCACAGGCATCGCCGACCCCATCGTGGACACGGGCAGTTTCACCGAAACGCTGTCGGGCGCGATCACGGGCGGCGGCACGCTGACCAAGAACGGCAGCGGCACGCTGATCGTGACCGGCCCCAACACCTACAGCGGCGCCACGCAGGTGGCACAGGGCACGTTCAAGGCCGGCGCGGCGAGCGTCTTCAGCCCCGGCTCGGCCCACGCCGTGGCCGCGGGTGCAACGCTGGACACCGCCGGCTTCAACCAGACCGTGGCCTCGCTGTCCAACAGCGGCACGGTCTCGCTCGTCGGCACCAAGCCCGGCTCGACGCTCACCGTCAACGGCAACTACGTCGGTGGTGGCGGCCTGCTCAAGCTCGGCACCACGCTGGGCGACAGCGGCAGCGTGAGCGACCGACTGGTGCTCAACGGACCGGGCGCCGCGGCCACGGGCAGGACCACGGTGCAGGTCACCAACATCGGCGGCCTCGGTGCATTGACCACCGGCAACGGCATCAACGTGATCACCGCGCAGAACGGCGCGACCACCACGGCGCAGACCACGCGCGATGCGTTCTCTCTGGCGGGCGGCCACGTCGATGCCGGCGCCTATGAGTACCGCCTGCATGCGGCCGATGCCAACGGCACCGGCGAGAACTGGTACCTGCGCTCGACGACGACCGTGCCCGGTGGCGGCACACCGACCCCACCCGCTACGCCGGGCACGCCCGCGTCGCCCACATCACCGACGATCACCGTGCCGACTTACCGCGCCGACGTCCCGCTCTACTCGGCGCTGCCGAACATGCTGCGCCAGGGCGACCTGGCCATGCTGTCCAACCTGCATCGCCGGATGGGCGACGAGAGCACGCCGATCAAGGCCGACGCGTCCGCGTCCGGCGGCGAGGCCGCGTCGGGCTGGGGCGGTGCCAACCGCCGCGGCTGGGGTCGCGCCATCGGCAGCAACACCTCGATCGCCCAGGGCGGGCCGGTCGCCAGCAGCAGCCGTGTGAGCATGGGCGGTTTCCAGGCGGGCGTGGACCTCTTCGCCAACGACGCCTGGAATGCCGGCCTGTACGTGGGCCAACTACACAGCGACGGACGCGTGAACGGCATCTACGGGCTGAACCTGTCGGGCGCCCAGGCCGGCCGCCTGGATGCGGAAGCGCTGTACCTGGGCGGCTACGCCACCTATGCGAAGGACGGTCGCTATGCCGACTTCGTGCTGCAGTACGGCATGCACGACGTGTCGGGCATGACGACCGCGATGGGCCCGGGCACCGGCACCGACGGGCACAGCATCACGGCGTCCGCCGAAGTCGGGCAGCGCTTCGCGCTCGGCGAGCGCTGGGGCGTGGAGCCGCAGGCGCAGCTGATCTACAACCGCCTGAACATGGGCGATGTGGGCATCGGCGGTGCACGGGTCGAGCAGCAGACGGCCGGCGCGGTGATTGGCCGCCTGGGCGTGCGGCTCACCGGCGACGTCATGACGCGCGCCGGACGGCTGCAGCCCTACGCGCGGTTGAACCTGTGGCATGGCTTCAAGGGCACCGACACGACGCGCTTCGTCGGCCCAGCGGGTACGACGTCGTTCGCGAACGGCATCGGCTACTCGTCGGTGGAGGTGGCGGGTGGCTTCACCCTGACGTTGACGCCGACCACCAGCGTGTACGGTGAAGTCGGCAAGCTCTTCCACGCGGGCGGGGGCGCCTTGCGGGTGAAGTCGTCGGCGCAAGGCTCAGTGGGCATCAAGCTCAGGTTCTGAGGTAGACGCGGCAGCAGGCATTGCGCCCGCTGCCGCCACGAACGGTGCCCGTCTCAGGTCCGCTGCACGTTGACCAGCAGGCCGAGCCGTTCGTACTCCGCCGCCGTGTCCTTGCTCCAAATGCTGGAGGCAAAGCGCACGTCGAGGTAGTCGACTGTGCGCAATTTCTTCTTCCTGGTTTCGATCTGGCATTCGCCGTAGTACTGCCACCCGCCGTGGCCACCGCTGTTGCCGACGTTCACTTCGCGGATCACGCCTTCGATCGCGGTGTCGTCCAGCAGCACGATGCGTACGATGCCATCCAGGGGGATTTGCCGGGCAACAAGCCTGATCTTCAGGATGTCATCGATCGACGAGGTCCAGCGTGCCATGTCCTTGGGTCTCCTTGCGGGGTCAATGCCGGGTGGATTGGGGAGCTCCGGCGTTCCTGGCGAGCGCTTCATCGGCGGCTTGCTGCAAGAACAACTGCGACTTGCCGCAGTTCGCGCAGCGATACAGGCCCACGCGGGGCAACAGGCGTATCCATCCCTGCCGTGGCGACCACGCCAGATGCTTGATGTGGCACAGGCAGGCGAAGTAGGGAAGTCTCATCACGGAAGTTCGACGACGAGGCGCGCGCGTGCCTCACACCTTCTTGTTCAGGAATGCACTGCTCCGGGGCTTGCGCCAACCTGCCGCCATCTCGACGGCATCCCGCTCCTCGCGCAGCCATGACGCGACGGCGGTATGTTCGAAATAACCGGTGGAACGCGTGCGGTCCTGCAGGTACCGGTAGGCGTCGCGATCCACTGGTTCGTAGGCTGCCAGGTCCACATCGAGCAGCGCACTCCAGGTTCTTGGCGCCGAACTCCACAGCTGCACCAGCACATAAGCGATGGCCCCGCCTGCAACGGAGATCAGGCCCGAGCAACGCATGCCGAATGCGGTCGCTACGGGCACCCACCCGAGCCACTCCAGGGAGCGAGAGACAGCCAGCACTGCGAGGAATGCCGTCACCGAAACCACCGCTGCCTTGCTCGTGCGCGGGCCGACAGAGCTGAACATGCGCTGCCTGCGGCGCCAGTCGATGCGTTGCAACTGCCGCAGCTTGGCGTGCCAGTCCGGGGGAGGCGGTGTTCTGCTTTCGGTGTGGGACTTTCCGCCTTGAATGATTTCAAACATGCATGCGTCTCGGGGGGAGGGGGGCGAGATAACTTTGGGTGCGTTTTCTTTCGTATTAAATTTTGCAGGAGAGGCCGTGGGTCGTGAACGAGATTCCGATGCAGATGGTGGACTTGGTCACAAAGTTTGCGATGCACTGGTGCGGTCGTGGACAACGAGGCGCAGCGAATGTAGACGGCTTCGAATCGTTGTTGCCGGCTCGTTCAATTTCGCGAGGTGGCGTTAATGTTTGTTCATAAAAAAATCAAGTTGAAATCCCCACATTGCGTCTCGAGACAGTGAGGAAGTTGACACTTTGTTGACGTTTGTAGGATGTGCATCCGAGCGACACAGTCTTTTGGAGAAGAATCGCAGAGATAGCTCGCAGGCCGGGACTTTCCATGTGCAAGCGTTGCGTCTCACGCATGCGGTTCTGTTGCGTGGGGGTGATCCCGGTGTCGGGATCACTGCACGTTCAACCCACCATGACGCCATCATCAGAAATCCTCTTCGGGCGCCTCACGTCTGGTGCTCGCATCCGCCATCTGCAGGCCTATGTGTCCGTCGCCGAACTGGGCAGCGTCAAACGCGCGGCCGATGCCATCGGGTTGTCGCAACCCGCGGTAACCAGCCTCATTGCCGATCTCGAGCAGCTGCTCGAATGCGTGCTGTTCCAGCGCCATGCACGCGGCATGTGGATGACGGGCATTGCGAAGGAGTTGCTGCCCTTCGTGCGCCGCGCACTGGCCTCGCTCGAAAGAGGCGCGGAGTTCGTGGCGTTCCGGCACGTGAGCGCCAACAGCATTGTGCGCATCGGCGCCATCCACGGCGCCATCTGTGGCCTGCTGGTGCGGGCCCTGCCTCCTTTCGCGCGCACGAGGCCCGAAGTGATGATCGAAGTGCAGGAGGCCAACGTGCCGCGCATCGGCTCGCTGATCCTCAAGCAGGAAATCGATCTCATGCTGTGTCGCGAACCCGCGGTGGAGCCTGAAGGGTGGGGCTTTTCGGAGCTCATGCCCGACCGGCTTGTCGTGGTCGCTGGGCCGCAGCATCCGCTGGTCGCGAGGCGTTCGCTGGGCTTTGCCGACCTGTTCGACGAGACATGGCTGCTGCTGCACCCCGCGACCCATGCGCGCCGCATGTTCGACCAGCTCACGGAGCATCACGGCCTGAGTCCGAAGTATCGGAAGATCGATGCGCTGTCCACACCGCTGGTGCTGGCCCAGTTGCAGAGCGAGCCGCTGCTGGTATTGGCGCCGTACAGCGTCTTCCGTCAGCTGATCGAACTGGGCCAACTGGCCCAGCTCGACGTCATCGACATTCCCCCGTTCAAGCCGCTGGGCGTGCTGAGCCCCGCGGACGGCGAGATGAGCGAGGCAGCACTGGATCTCAAGGAGTTTCTCTATCGCTACGTCAGCCAGCATCCCTAGGCAGACGAAGGGACGGACGACGCTGGCGAGGAGCGCGCTCCGCCTCACGTATAGCGTGTACTGATGTCTTCGGACGAATTCTTATTTGTCGTGAAAGGTTCAGAACGGGACAATTGAGTCCTCGGTAGAAGAAGGCTGAACGAATCAGTCCGACGAGCTGGACACGCAAGGGAGAGTGAGACAAATCGAGGCCATGCAAGAGCCTCGCTCGGGCGTCCGCCCGCAGCACGCCGGCCACGTCAGTCGGCACCGTCCCGCAGAGTCGGCCTTGGATGCGCCTGTCCGGAGATGGGTGATGTGAGTCGTTGCGCGCCAGGTGAGCAGGCTTGTGCGCTTTTGGGGAGGATGGTCCGAAACCGATGAATGAGCCTTCGATCCTGCTCCGGATGGCTGAAATTGATAACCATGATTCCTTCCGGAAATGATCTCCATGCAGCGCGCCTTGCGTTAGAGGGTTCGAACGTTTTGTCATTTTTATCGCGACGAGTCGATGCCGGGGAACCTCAAAAATCGGCAGCCGTTCTCGATGTGGAGAAGCAGGATCGAGAAAGCGCGAGCGATATCGTCAGTTCGCTCGGCTACAAGGCCGTCCAGTTCGACTGCAGCGAGGACCTGATGACGGCGCTGATGCGCGGATCTCGCTTCGATCTCTTCCTGGCGGGCTTCGATGGTTCGGAAAACAGGTTGCTGTCTGGCGCGAAGATGCTGAGGAGTGTCCTGGGACCGAAGGCGCCGTTGTTGCTGATGGTTCGAAAAGCGCAGCTGGGTGCTGTTTCTTCTTTGATGAAGGGTGCGAGTGAAGACTTCATCGTGATGCCGTGCAATCCGGTCGAGCTCGAAGCCCGAGTGCTGGCATTCAAGGGACTCAGCGCTTCGGCCGAGTTGTACGGTGACTTTCGTTGTGGGGCCTATCATTTTCAGGCGCTCGGGAGAGTTGTCAGCTTCAACAACCGGCAGATCAAGCTCCAGCCGATCGAGTTCGATTTGGCATTGCATTTCTTCAGGAACCCCGGCTTGGTGCATTCGCGAAAGGCACTTTTCGATGCTGTGTGGACGCGCGTGCGTACGGATGAATCGGACACGAGAACGCTCGATGTTCACATCGCGCGGCTGAGAAAAAAGCTGGAAATCGGAGAGCCCAACGGCTGTGAGCTTCAAAGCGTAAGAAACATAGGCTATCGCCTTAACTTCTATTTCGAGGGTGCGAAGGGAACGCTGATTCCCGATGACCGGCCGTCGTTTGGTGTCTGGGAGGCACGCGACGGGGAGTCCGGAGGAGGCTGAGTCCTGGCCGTCTGCTGCCACTGCTGAGGCGCGGCGCGTTGCGTCGGGCATCTGCTGTCCTCTCCGACATCGCACAGGTTGCACGGACGCCAGGATCCGATGGTTCCGGGACATCTTACGCCATGAGGCGTCGATGACGCTCCCGACGCCAGAGAGAAATCACTTCCAGCATCAGGTGATGACGAGGTGATTGGCAAGGCACTGAGAAGTCGCCTTCGTCGCCACCAAGGTGTGGCATTTTTTCATTTTTCAAGATACGCGAGACCGCAAGGCTCGTTGCGGGTGCGCGCCTGCCCGAAGCACTCAAGAAGCCTTTTAGAGGCTGGAAGTGTTGCGCCAATATCTCGAGGAGATGGGGCGACGATTCCCAGATATTCAAACTTTGATCACGGATGAAACACGCTGATCGAATTTCTCACACTTTAAGTTATACGAATATTAAGCAATGTTAGTAAACAGTTTTTCCAGATCTTTTCTTTCTACAGTCGCGACCGGCTTCCATGAGATATGCGTGGATGCCGATGAGAAGGTTGCTTGCAGGCTTGGCGATGCCTCGCATGGCGCAACGCGTTCATGCCGGTTCACGTCTTCACTTGGCCATTCTTTCATTCAGAGGTACTTCATGAGTTCGATTCCTTCCGCATCGCAAGGTGCACACGCGACCCAACAGGTACAACGAAACGCAACGCGGTGGCATGTTCGCGGTGCCGTGGTCTTGAGCCTTCTGTGCGGGGCCTGGGTGTCGGCGCTCGCGCAACCCGCCATGGCCAAGTCGCCCGTGGCGGCGCGGCCTGCGACTGCCGCTGCCGTGGTCGTCGAACTGACGCAGCACAAGGTCACGAAGAACGAGAAGGGCGAGGAGCAGCTGGTGGACGCTGCTTCCGTGAAACCCGGCGACGTCATCGAGTACCGCGCAACCTACACCAACAAGTCGCCCAAGGCCGTGACCGGCCTGGTCGGCAACCTCCCGATTCCCGAAGGCCTGGAGTACCTGCCGCGCAGTGCCAAGCCAGGCGCTTCGCTGGTCAAGGCTGCGGCCGATGACGGCGTGTTCGCTGCGGAGCCGTTGGTGCGCGCCTTGCCCGGCGGAAAGACCGAACCGCTGCCCTACAGCCAGTACCGCGCGTTGCGCTGGATGCTGGGCCAGCTGCCCGCAGGCGGGGTCACCGCCGTGAGCGCGCGCGCCAAGGTCGAAGTGGTGGTGCCCAAGGCGCCGCTGACGCAAGGCGCGGTGCAGGTGGTTCCCGGTGCTGCACCGGCCGCGCCCTCGACGTCGAAGCCGTGAGTGCGAAGGCGTTCCCGAAGGTGTTTCGTTCGATCTGCGCCGGGCGCCACCCGGCCTCGCAGGTCGGGTTTTCGTAGCAAGTCGACTGTTCCCGTTTTCGTTTTCGTTCCGTCACGCATCCACAAATCAATAGGACAAACCAAGTGAAACCTCATCCATTCCCAGGCGCAGCCGGCTCCAGGCCGATTGCTTCGTGGGTGGCTCAGGCAACCGTGTACCTGGGGCTCGTATTTGGAGCCTCGGTCGCGTTTGCAGCGCCTCCCCCCGCCAACACCGTCATCGGTAACCAGGCCTCGGCAACGTACTCCGATGTCGGCGGCAACCAGCAACTGGCCACCTCCAACCTCGTGCAGACCACGGTGCAGCAGGTGGGCTCGTTCAACCTGGACAGTTACACCACGGTCACGACCAACGTCGTGAACAACAAGACCGGCGCGGCCGGTGCCACTGTGTACGCGCCTCACGTGCTGACCAACACCGGCAACGGCAGCGATGTGTTCGACATCAAGGTCGACGCCGCAGCCGGCGGGTTCTCGCGCGTCGAGGTCTTCGCGGACGCCAACGGCGACGGCCTGCCCGACAGCACGACGCCGCTGTGCACGGCCATTCCTGCCGCCACCTGCAGCGTGCCCACGCAGACGGTCGCCGGCAACAACGGCGTGTTCCAGTTCGTGGTGGCCTACAGCCTGCCCTCGACGGCCAGTACGCCGACGACGCCGTACAGCTACGGCACGGTGACCGCGACGGTCCCCGCCTCGTCGCCGGTGTTCGGCTCGTATGCGAGCACGTCGGCGGCCGACCGCGACAACGTCAACCTGACCACCGAGGCGGCGTTCAACGTCACCAAGGCGATCGGTGTGCCGGCCGTGAAGGCACCGGGCGGTGGCGCCTGGCCCACGGCGGCCGCAAGCGGTCCGCGTTCGTCGTTGGCCAGCTGCTCGACGACCTGGGCGGCCGGCATGACGTCGACCCCGACCTGCCAATACACGGTCTACACGATCAACGTGAGCAACACCGGCGGCGCGGTCGGCGCCCTGGCGCTGCAGGACACGCTCCCGAGCGGCTTCACCTACGTTGCCGGCTCGGCCGTGTGGAGCAACTCGCCTACGGCGGGTACGGCCCTCACGGATGCTTCGACGGCCGATCTGGGTGGCATCGACTACCAGGCGTCGGGTAACACCATCACGGCGGTCATCCAGGCACTGCCCGTCAATGTGTCGCAGACCATCAGTTTCGTGGTGCTGGTCAACGACACGGCGGCCATCGGCGTGACGACCACCACCAACACGGTGAAGTACAACCCGATCGATGCAGGAACCAGCGCCAGCTCCACGGCGCCGGGCTCGCTGCCTTCGACGTCGAACCCCGCGGCCTTCACCGTGCTGGCCAGCTACGGCTTCGCGATCGGTACCAACCTGCCGACCGTGTCCACCGCCGTGACGGCCAAGGACGTGATCCCCGGCGCCGCCGACGGTAGCGCGGACACGACCACGCAACCCTCGGTGATCCCCGGCGGCAGCGTCTCGTTCCCGAATCGGGTGTTCAACACCGGCAATGCGACCGACGCGATCAACCTCGCGACGAGCGGCAGCACATTCCCCGCAGGAACCACGTTCACCTTGCTGGCCGTGGACGGCGCTACGCCGCTGCTCGACACGACCGGCGACGGCATTCCCGACACGGGACCGATCGCAGCCGGCGGCTACGTCGACATCGTGGTGCGCGCAAACGTACCGGCCACCGCGACCCTCGGTTCGGGTCCGTTCACCGTGCTGGTCACCGGCAAGTCGGCGGGCAATCCGGCGGTTGCCGTGGATGCAACCAAGGAAATCGTGACCGCCGTGATCGGCTCGCTGGTCGACCTGACCAACAGCGCAGGCGGCACGGGCACCGGCACGGTCGCTGGCGGCGACCTGGGCCCGGGCCCGAGTCCGAACCCGACGACGACCCGGACCGTGGCAGCAGGCAGCGCAGCGTTCTTCAATCTGTTCGTCAAGAACGGTGACTCGCTGGCCAATACCTACAACCTGTCGGCCAGCCAGACGCCGAGCTTCCCCGGCACACTGCCGGCCGGTTGGACAGTCAAGTTCGTCACCGCCGGTACGGCCGGCGCGGCGGGTGAGACCTGTGCGACCGCAGCCGCCATCACGCAGATCGACGTGGCGGTCGGGGCGCAAGGCAAGGTCGACGTCTGCGTCACGCCGCCTGCGACGCAGACGCCTGTGACGGCGCAGAAGATCTACTTCCGGGTGGATTCCACGAAGCCCACGTCGACGACGGCGCCCGCCAACGACACCAAGACCGACGCGGTGACGGTGATTGCCGCCTCGACCCTCGGTGCCACGCTGACGCCGGACAACAGCGGCCAGGTCGCACCCGGCGGTTCGGTGGTGTATGCCCACACGCTGACCGCCACTGGCACGCAGAGCTGCGTTGGCCCCTACGCCGTGTCGGTTACGCTGCCCTCGGCAGACATGACGGCAGGATGGACCACCGCGGTGTACATCGACGCCAACGGCGACGGCCAGATCGACGGCGGTGATCCGCTGATCACCGGAACGATCCCCGGCCCGCTGGTCAGCGGCACCTCGCAGAAGCTGCTCGTCAAGGTGTTCGCACCCGGTGGCGCAACGGCAGGCGCTACCGACACGGCCACCGTGACCGTGACGTTCCCCTCGGGGGCCGGCTCGTGCGGTACGCCTTCGGCCACCGACGTGAGCACGGTCATCAGCGGCCAAGTGCGCGTGGTGAAGACGCAGGCGGCAGACGTCAACTGCGACGCGACCGAAGCGGCCACGCCCGCGAACTTCTCGACCGCGCTGCTGACGATGAAGCCGGGCCAGTGCGTCCTCTACCGGATCGTGGCGACCAACGAAGGCGTGGCACCGATCTCCAACCTGAAGATCACCGACGCGGTGCCTGCGTACACCAGCCTCACGGGTGCCACGCAACCCGCGGCGGCCACGCAGTGCTCGTCGACGGGCCTGACCGGAACGGCCGTCACCTATGCAGGCACGGCACCGGCCACCACGGTGAGCTGCGGCAGCGCGGCCAACACCCTGGCACCGGGCGGCACGGCGACGTTGATCTTCGCCGTAAAGATCAACCAGTAACGGTCGATCGACCCGACCTCCCACGCCTTTCGCGGGCGTGGGAGCTTCACCCAGAAGGGCGCCCCTCAGGCGGCGCTGCTTCTGCTCTTTCCTGCGCTGTGAACCGCACTGTGCGCCTGGCTGTCGAGGCCAGGCAGCGCAGGAAAGAGCCTTGGGCGCGCGTGCGTATTCGCACGGCGACGCAACCGATTCGGAACCCCTTTCGTGCGACACGTCATCCACCACCGTCAATTCTGGTCACGCCTCCCGGCAGCCGCAGGGGCACTGGCGGTGGCGGCGTGCCTGTTCGCTTTTTCGATGGCACCCGCGCCGGCATCGGCCGCTCCTGTGCCGGCCGGCGTCTCGATCCGCAACGTCGCCACCGCGACCTACGTGCCGGCAGGCATGACCCAGCAGGAAACCGCGAGCTCCAACGCCGTGCAGGCCACCGTGCTGCCCGTCGAGGCGCTGCTGCTCACGCAGGACCAGAGCGTGACCCGGCCGCCGAACGCGCAGGTCACGCTGAGCCATTTGCTCAGCAACGTCGGCAACGTGACGTCGGGCTACACGCTGGCCTGGGCCAACAACGCCGGCGGCTGCGGCCCCGACCAGCTCGACCTGAGCGCCTTGCGCGTCGTGCGCGACGTCAACAACAACGGCGTGGTCGATGCGGGCGACCCGGTGCTGCCGCTGGGCAGCGCCGGTGCGCTGTCGCTCAAGCCTGGCGAAACCGCTTCGCTGCTGGTGCAGGGCACGCTGCCCGCGGCATCGGGCGGGACCGCGTGCCTGGCGCTGGCGGCCACCACGGCGCTGCAATCGCAGACGGCCACCAATCGCGACGTGATCACCGTCAGCAGCGCGGCGGTGATCTCGTTGGTCAAGTCGGCGTCTTACTCCGGCGTGATCGTCCCGGGGACCACGCGCATCGACTTCACCGTCAAGGGCTCCAACATCGGCGCACAAGATGCGCAGCCCACCGGCGCGGCCGTGCCCGGCCCGTCGGCGATCCGGGTCAACGGCGTGGCGTCGTCGCTGGTGCTGGTGCGCGACCTGATTCCCGAGGGCACGGTCTATATGGCCGGCACGCTGCAGAGCACGGCCGCGGGTGCGGTCCGGCTGTACCGCCTGCCGGGCGACGCGGCGTTCAACTACCGCACCACGGACGACGCGGCCGCCATCGAGGTGGCGATCGGCGTGCCGACGGCGCTCGTGCGCAACGGCTCGATCGCGATGCAGTTCGCCGTGAAGGCCAAGGCCGACGTGGCAGGCGACATCCGCAACAACGCGCAGAGCTACTACAACGACAGCGCGGTCGACACGCTCGCGCAGTCGAACACGGTGGTCATCCCCCTGTCGCCCGCGCGCATTGGCGTGGCAAAGGCGGCCACGGTGCCGCGCATCCATCGCAACGCCGACGGCTCGCCCGACGGCACAGCGACCGTTGGCTTCAGCCTGCACGTGCGCAACTACGGCACGACTTGGCTGTACGGCGTGCAGGTCAACGACCTGCTCGAGGGCACGGGCGCCACCCAGTTCGGCAGCTACACGGCCACCGCGGTGCCGGGCGCGAACCAGTACACGGTCGTGCCCGGCACGCTACGCGTGGTGGGCAACACCGGCGGGGGCATGGTCGCTGCCGTCAATACCGGCTTCACCGGCAAGGCCGCGGCGCGCGGCCTGCTCGCACCGGGCGCGGTGCTACCCGTGGGCGCGGAGTTCACGGTGCAGTTCGACGTGCGGATCAACTTCACGGGCCGCACGGGCATGTTGTTGAACACGGCCCGCGCAGAGGCCTCGCTCACGCCGGGCGGTGCGCCGCAGGTGTTCGACGACTCGGTCGACGGAAGCAACCCCGACGCCGACGGCGACGGCAACCCCGGCAACGACGCCTCGCCCACGCCCATCTCCACGCAGGGGCCCTCGTTGTCGATCGTGAAGACGGCGTCGCAGCCCCGCCGCGTCGGCGACGGCGTGTACGAGATCGACTACGGCTTCAAGGTCACGAACACCGGCAACGGCCCGGCGCCCAACCTGCGCGTCATCGACAACCTGAACTGCACCTTCGACGTGGACCGATCGGATGGCCGCATTGCGTCGTGGCAGCTGACGGGCCCGGTGAGGGCGCGCAACGGCTTGCTGTCGCCGTCGTCGGGCTTCACCGGCCGCGCCACCTGCAACCGCGACACCGCGGCCAGCACCGACCCCTACAAGCTGCCGACCGAGGTCGCGCTGAGCCTGGTCGACGGCAGCAGGGCACTGGCGCCGGGCCAGAGCGAAGAGCTCGCCCTCACCGTGCGCGTGACCACCAAGCGTGCAACAGACAGCACGCGCGTGACGCTTGATAACAAGGCCTGGGCTGCGGCGTTCGCGCAGAACACCGTCAACGTTTCGCCGGCCAACCTGCTGGCCGCGGCCGTCGGTTCCGCGCGCGCCGTGCTGATGGACCCGATGGGCACGGTCTACAACGCCGTGACGCGCCTGCCGGTGGCGGGCGCGGTGGTCAGGTTCACGCGCCAGTCGTGCAACGCGGGGCCGGTGACGCCCATTCGGCCGGGCGAGATCGTCGGGGCCGACACGGGCGTGTACACCTTCAATGCCGACGCCAGCGTCTCCATGTCGACGGGCGCTGATGGGACGTATCAGTTCCCGCTGCAGAACCCGCCGGTGACGGGGCTATGCACCTACGCCATCGCTGTCACGCCGCCCGCGGGCAGCGGCTATGTCGCGCCGTCGCTGCTGCTGCCGGCCCGGGCAGGGAGCTTCGCGAGCTGCGGCCAGGTCGTGCCGAACGCGGCGCCGCCGCAGGGCGCGGAGCCCACCACCTACTACTTCAACGTGGTGACCGGCTTCAACGCCGATGGCAGTGCCTGCGACGCGGCCCACAACCACGTGCCGATGGATCCGGGCTCGCTCACCGGCCTGGTGATGCGCAAGGACGGCAGCAAGCGGCAGGTGGAGTTCGGCGACTTTCTCGACTACGCGCTGACCGTCACCAACAAGACCGGCTTTCCCGTCCACGGCCTCGACGTCGTTGACACGCTGCCGCCCGGCCTGGCATACGTGCCCGGCAGCGCGCGGCTGAACGGCGTGGCCACCGACAACCCGCGCGGTGGCGCCGGTCCGCAACTGGTCTGGAGCTATCCCGCGCTGTCGCTGGCCATCGACCAGTCGGTCATGGTGCGCTACCGCGTGCGAGTGGGCGTGGGCGCACCCGTGTCGGGCGACGTGGTGAATCGCGCGCTTGCGAACTCCGGCGCGCTGCAGTCCAACCTGGCCACCTTCACGGTGCGCGTCACGGGCGGTGTCTTCTCCGACGAGGCCTTTGCCTTCGGCAAGGTCTACATGGATTGCAAGCGCGACCGCACGCAAGAGGGCGCCGACGAACCCGGCGTGCCCGGCGTGCGCCTGTACATGGAAGACGGCACCAGTGTCGTGACCGACGTGGAAGGCAAGTGGAGTCTGTACGGCCTGAAGCCCGTCACGCACGTGCTGAGACTTGACGAGACGACGCTGCCGCCGCAGGCGCAGATCGTGCTGCTGGACAACCGCAACGCCAACAACCCTGCGAGCCGCTTCGTCGACCTCAAGAAGGGCGAGCTGCACAAGGCCAACTTCCCGCTGGCCGGTTGCGACGACCCGGTCGTGATGGACGACGTGGCGCGGCGCCGCAAGCTCATCGCAGTGAGGCCCGATGCCGACGGCGAAGCCGCGGTGCGTTCGCGCCTCGACCCGCAGGGCGCCATCGTTCCCGTGGGCGACCAGCGCTCGCTACCGGCCTCGGGCGAGGTGAGCGCTTCGGGCGCCATCGGCGCCACGGTGGTGTCGAGCCAGCCGCTGATCACGCTGCCGAGTGCACCCGCGGGCGGCGCGGGCAGCTTTGTCGGCGGCGTCGGCGCGACCGGCGGCCTGACCGGCACGCTGGGCGCGGTGCAGCAAGCCGGCGCCTTCAGCAGCCCGGTGGGCGTGCCCGGCGGTACGTCGGGCCTCTTGCCTGGCGGTGTGGGCAGCGGCGTGGGCACACTCGGTGCCAACGGCATCAACGCGCGCAGCGGCAGCCTCTCGCCGTTGGCGCAGCCGCTGTTGCCGCAGTCCGCGCCCGGCACCATCGAGCTGGAAAAAATGATGCCCGGCCTGGACAACACACCGGGGTTCATCGGGTTGAAGGACCGCGACACGCTCGCGTCGCAGACGGTCAACGTGCGCGTCAAGGGCCCGGCGGGCGCGAACCTGCAGTTGCTGGTCAACGGCGAGAAGATCGACGGCCGCCGCGTCGGCAAGAAGGCGACCCTGCCCAGCGCGACCTTGAGCGCCTGGGAGTACATCGGCCTCGTGCTCAAGCCCGGCAGCAACCTGTTGCGGCTGGAGGTGCGCGACGACTTCGGCGGGGTGCGCGGCGGGCCGGTGGAAATCACCGTGGTCGCGCCCGACAAGCTCGGAGCCATTGCCGTGCAGGTGCCCGAAGGCGCGCGCGCCGACCTGCGCACGCCGGTGCCTGTGAAGGTGCGCCTGACCGATGCGGCCGGCGTGGCGGTGTCGGCCCGCGCCCAGCTCACGCTCGAGGCCGACCGCGGGCGCTGGGTCGAGGAAGACCTGAACCCGAACGAGCCCGGCACGCAGGTCTTCATGGACGGCGGCGAGGCCGAGTTCCACCTGCTGCCGCCGGGCGAGCCGGGCGACGTGCGCGTGCGCGTGTCCACCTCGGCTTTCGTGCGTGAGGTGCGCATCGCCTTGTTGCCCGACCTGCGCCCGATGATCGGCGTCGGCATCCTCGAAGGCACGCTCGACTTCACGAAGCGCGGGACGCTCGCGCTCGGCGAAATGCCGGCCGGCGCGGCCTTCGAGACCGAGCTGCGTAGCCTGTCGAGCGACCCGAAGGAAACCCGCGCGGGTGCACGCGCCGCGTTCTTCTTCAAGGGCGCCGTGAAGGGCGAGTACCTGCTCACGGCCTCGCTGGACACCGACAAGAACCGCAAGGACCGGCTGTTCCGCGACATCCGTCCCGACGAGTTCTATCCCGTCTACGGCGACTCGTCGGTGCGCGGCTTCGACGCGCAAAGCTCGCAGCGCCTGTATGTGCGCATCGACAAGAACCGCTCGTTCCTGATGTACGGCGACTTCGTCACCTCGAGCAGCGCCGACGTGCGCCAGCTGAGCCAGACCAGCCGCACGCTCACCGGCCTGAAGCATGTGTATGAGACCGACACGGTGCGCGCCACCAGCTACGCCTCGCGCACGTCGCAGACGCAGCAGGTGGAAGAGTTCGCCGCGCGCGGCATCTCCGGGCCGTACTACCTGGGCGGCGGCACGGGCAGCGCCGGCGACTTCGTGGAGAACAGCGAGCGCGTCGAGATCCTCGTGCGTGATCGCAACCAGCCGAACGTGGTGCTGCAGAACGTGGCGGCAACGCGCTTCGTGGACTACACGATCGAGCCGCTGTCGCGCCGCATCCTGTTCACGCGCCCCATTGCATCGGTCGATGCGAACCTGAACCCGCAGTCGATCCGCGTCACCTACGAGATCGACGCGGGCGGCCCCAAGTACACCGTGGCCGGCACTGACGTGCAGGTGAAGGTGGCCGACAACCTGCAACTGGGCGTGGTGCTCGGCACCGACCAGAACCCGGAGAACCGCCGCAAGCTGGGCGCGGTCACCGCACTGGCGCGCCTCGGCGAAAACACCAGCGCGGCGGCCGAGCTGGTGCAGACCGACTCCGACCTGAATGGCAAGGGCTCGGCGGGCCGCATCGAGCTGCGGCACCAGGACGACACGCTCGGCGTCGCGGTGCAGGCCGCGCGCACGAGCAAGGGCTTCGACAACCCGGGCGCGACCTTCGCGGCGGGGCGCACCGAAGCCAGCGCGCGGGCCGAATACAAGGTCGACGCCACGCTGCAGGTGCGCGCCGAGGCGCTCTACAGCAAGGACAACCTGGCGGTGGGCAACACCCAGGGCGTGACCGTCAGCGCGCAGAAGAAGATCAACGACAGCCTCACGGGAGAGCTCGGCCTGCGCTATGGCTCCACCTCGAGCGCGTCGGCTTCGCTGTTCGACTACAACCAGGTCTCCAGCTACAACGGCGCCCTGGGTTCGCCCACGGTCGGAAGTTCGGTCACCACGCTCGGCGGCGTGGCCAATGCCGCGGGCGCGCTGCTCGACAAGCAGCAGGACAACCTCGCCACCGTGCGCGGGCGGCTCACGGCGCAGGTACCGAGCCTGCCCCAAGCCCAGGTCTTCGTCGAAGGAGAGCAGGACCTGCGCAGCAGCGGCAAGCAGATCGCGATCGGCGGCAACTACGCCATCACCGACAAGACGCGCATCTACGGCCGCTACGAGTTCATCTCCACGCTCGGCGGCATTTACGACCTGAACAGCCGGCAGTCGCGCAACACCGGCATCCTCGGCGTCGAGAGCAACTACATGGAAGGCGGGCGTGTCTACAACGAGTACCGCTTGGCCGATTCGGTCGACGGCCCCACGGCTCAGAACGCCATCGGCATTCGCAACACGTTCAAGCTGAACGAGCGCTGGCGTCTGACCGGCGGCGTCGAGTATGTGAAGGCGATGGGAGGCACTCCCACGACTGCGGGCATCCTGGGCCAGGGCGACTCCACTGCAGTGGTCAGCGGTGTCGAGTACGCCAGCGAGCGCGTGAAGGCGAGCGCGATCCTGGAGGCGCGCTGGGCCGACGACTCCAACACCGTGCTGTCGAGCGCGGGCCTGGGCTACAAGATCGACGACGACTGGAGCCTGCTTGTGCGCAGCGTTTACAGCGGCAGCAAGGGCAAGGGCGCCAACGAAGGCGACCGCCGCACGTTGTCGCGCCAGCAGGTGGGTGTGGCCTACCGCCCGGTGGGACAGGACGTGTGGAACATGCTGGCCCGCTACGAGCACAAGACCGAAGCCGTGCGCGGCGCGGGTACCACGCTCGGCACGATCAGCGGCAACGCTTTCGGCTCCGACGCCACGCAGGCCGGCGACTACCAGGCCGACATCGTGTCGGTGCACGTCAACGTGAACCCGCAGCCCGGCACCTACATCACCGGTCGCTTCGCAGCCAAGCGCGCGACGCAGGACGACGGCGTGCTCAAGAGCAGCTATTCGGCGCAGCTGCTGCAGGGCCGTTTGACCTACGACATCAACAAGGACTGGGACGTCGGCGTGCAGGCGGGCCTGCTGCACGGCAGCGGCGGCTCGTTGCAGAAGACGCTGGGCTTCGAGGTCGGCTACCAAGTCTACAAGGACCTGTGGCTCTCGGGTGGCTACAACGTCGTGGGCCTGAAAGACCGCGACCTGACCGCCGGCGAGTACACGAGCAAGGGCGCGTTCGTGCGGCTGCGCTTCAAGTTCGACGAGACCGCGCTGGGGTTCGTCTCCGCGGGGGCGGTGGCCAAGACAGGCGAGCCCGCGGCTGCGCTTGCGCCGGGAAAGATCACGCTGCAGGCGCAGGCCTTGTTCGAAGCCGGCCAACACACGCTCAAGCCGGGCGCCCACGCCGTGCTGGACGAGGTCGTCTCGCGCATCAAGAGCGAGCACTACGACGTGGTCGAGATCATCGGTGCCCCCGCGCCTGAAGGCGCGGCCGATGCCGCGCCGGAGCTGCCGGCACAGCGCGCCGAAGCCGTCGCCGCCTACCTCGTGGGGCAGGGCGTGAGCTCGGCCCGCGTCAAGGCCGACCGGCCCGTGCCCCAGGGCGGTGCGCGCAAGCAGCCGCTCGAGATCGAAGTGGCCGGCTGAGTCGGTTGCCCACGATGCCGTGCTGCCCGTTTACCGGCCGATTTTCTTGCCTGCGAGCACTGCGCCCGCTCGTCCCGTGACGCACACCGTCGTCACGCCGCCTCACCGACAGAAGAGAAGAATGATGCCCAGAACCTTGTGCGCGCGATTTGCGTCGGCCCTGTCGAGCGGTTTGCTTGCGTTGGCCGCAGTGGCCCTGGCACCGATGCAGGCGCAAGCGCAAACGGTGACTTTCGCCAGCACGACCACGGCTACGGCCAGTGGCTCGGGTGCGTTCGGCACCCCCACGCTGGTGTTCAATGTGGCGGCAGGGCAGAACCGCGTCGTGCTTCTCTCTGCATCTTTTGAGCGGGATCACTGTATCAGTGGCGGCAGCGAAACCGTTGCGGATTGCGTCGATGAACCGGCCAGTCAGGCCAACAGCAACTTCGCCGGCCCCACCATGGTGGCCAACAACGGGGCGAACGTTCAGATCCAGTTCACGGCTAGCGGGCCGGGCGGCTCCATGACGCTGTCCAGTCCACTGGCACCGCCGAACGGAGACCTTCGCTTCGCCAACCGGTGGATAGGCCTTCCCGGTACCACCACGATCGACCGCACGATCTACAGTCAGGAAAGCTACTTCCTTGCACTGTATGAAGCCGATCTACGCACCTTGCTTGGCGGCACGGGCAGCGGTTCGATCACTGTCACGCTGCCCAATGTGCAAGCACCCCATCGGGCTGGCGATGAGGCCATGCTGACAGGCCTCCAGTTCAACAATGTGAGCCAGCGCAAGGACGGAACTGCCGGCACGGGCATTGTTCGTTCGGGGGCCGACACGTCCGACGTGAACTGCGCGACAGGCGCCAGCACGACGCTGGGTCTCACGCCCGGAACGTGGACGAAATGCCTCTCCGGCTATGACGCAGGCCAGGCGCCGACGGCGGCGGGGGACGGCGTTTTGTTGTTCGGCTTCAACGGCTACGCCGGTAGCGGCGCGATGGGCTTCGACACGGTGGCCGGCTACACCGAGGTGGCGAATCCGGCGGTCATCAATACCGACCCGACCCTCGACGCCGGCACGGCCGCCGGGGCAAATTTCACCACGAACACTGAGTCCGACGGCTTCAGCACGTCGTTCCAGTTTCGCAACGGCGTGGTGCCTCCCAACGTCGTGATGCAGTCGCGCAACGGCTCGGCCACGCTCACCACCGGCGGCCAGGTGGCGAAGTTCACGCTGACCCGTGCGGGCATGGACCTGACGCTCACCAAGACCGACGGCGTGACGTCCGTGGCGCCGGGCGCGACCACCACGTACACCATCGTCGTGACCAACCCGTCCGTCAACTTTGCCGACGGCGCCGTGGTGGCCGACCCGGCCACCCCGGGGCTGACCCTCACCAACGTGACCTGCGCGGTCACCACGGGCGCCGCGGTGTGCCCGGCCAGCCTGACGCAGGCCGACCAGGCGCTGCGCGTGACGGCGCTGCAGGGCGGCGCGACGATTGCGCGGTTTCCGCCGAACAGCTCCTTGACGCTCACCGTCACCGCGACGGTGGGCACGGGCATCGCCACGGTCGCGAACACCGCGACCCTCACGGCTCCGGCGGGATACACCGATCTCGTGCCTGCGACCAATACGGCGACTGATACCGACACCGTGCTGGGCACCATCGTCATCGTCAAGGACGCGCAGCCCGACCACGCGCAGGACTTCAGCTTCACCACGACGGGCGGCTCGAACCTGCCTGCCAGCTTCGACCTGGACGACGACCCGACGGACGCCACGCTGCCCAACAGCCGCACGTTCTATGTCACGCCCGGCGCGACCGTCTATACCGTCAAGGAGGCGACGCTTCCCAGCGGGTGGACGCAAAGCAATGTGAGCTGCACCACCGGCGGCAGCGTGGCGAGCGGCACGGCCTCCATCACCGTGGGGGCGGGGGAGACAGTCACCTGCACGTTCACGAACGCCAAGACGCCGACCGTGAAGGTGCAGAAGGTCACGCAAGGGGGAACGGGCGGCACGTTCAACTTCAGCCAGACCAACCTGGCGGGCGCACCGACGGGCGTCATCACGATCGCTGCCGACACACCGACGCCTTCGTCGCCGACGCCGATCAACGTGACCACGACGGGCGCGGCCGTGACGCTGACCGAAGCGCCGCTGACCGGTTTGTTGACCGGATGGGCGCTGGTTTCCGCCAGCTGCACCGATGCCAACAGCACGGCCACCGGCAACCCTGTGGGCCCGATCGGCACGCTGGTGGGCAGCACGCTGACGATTCCCGCAGTGAACGTGAAGGCCGGTGCCGACTTCACCTGCGTGTTCACCAACGCCCGCCCGCGCCTTCGCCTGACCAAGCTGCTGCCCGATGGGCGCGTGAATGACGGCCTGCTCACGCCCGACCAGTTCAGCCTGTCGATCGTCGGTCCGAGCGGGGCGACGGCCAGCACTTCGACGGTTCTGCTCACCACCCTCGGCAATGGCACCACGGCGACGGGTCTGGCCGACACCAACGCCTTGTTCCCTGCGAACTCCGGTGGCACCTACACGTTGTCGGAAACGCGAGGCAACCTCACGACGACGATGGCGCAGTACGTCTCAAGCCTCAGCTGTACCAATGCGGCCGCGGGCTCCACTACTGTGCTGCCGAGTGGTCCTGGCACCACTGGCTTCTCGGTGACGCCCACGGGCAACGACGACATCACCTGTACCTTCACCAACCGGAAGAAGCTGCCCCAGCTCACGACGACCAAGACGGCCAGCGCGAACCCGCTGCTGGTGGGCGCGAGCGGGCAGAGCTACACCATCACCATCACGGTGGCCAACGGACCGACGACGGCGCCGATCACGCTGACGGATCCTTTGCCTGCGGGCATCACCACCAGTGGTCCTGTCACGGCCACGGGTGGCACCTTGAGCGGATGCCCGGCGGCAGGTGCGACAAACCTGGCGGGCTGCACGATCGCCACGGGCGTGGCCAACGGCAATATCGTCATCACCGTGCCGGTCACAGTGGCCGTGGGCGCGGTGGGGCCGTCGGGTGCCACCAACGTCGTGAATGTGTCGGACGGTGGTGACCCGCTGTGTACGACGGCGCTGGGGCAACCCTGCGATGCGAGCACGGCGACGACCGCCGTGGTCCAGCCTGCGACGTTGCAATTGACCAAGGCCTGGGGCGTCGGCAGCATCGCCGGCAACGTGGCGAGCATCGGCGCGAGCACGGGTGGAACGAACAACACCACCGCGTTCACCGCCACGGCGCCCACGGTCGCCAACAGCGGCGCGGCCGTGATGGTCGTGGCGGGCAATACCATCACGCTGCCCGCGGAGGCGATGACCACGGGCACGCTGAGCAACTACACGACGGTGCTGTCGTGTACCGCCAATGGAGGCCCCACAGCGAACGCACTGAGCGGTACAGACGGCCAGGCAACCAACACGCTGCTGATTGGCGCGGCCGATGCGGGCAAGGCCATCGTCTGTACCTACACCAACATCGGCAAGCCGCCGACGCTGACCATCGCCAAGCGTTCGCTGGGTGGTACGGCGGCTTTCGAGTTCACGGGCACCAACGGCGTCGCGTTGCACACCATCACCACCACCGTGGCCGGCACCGCCGTCAATGGGGCGGTGCAGACGCTGACGGCGCCAGGCGTTGCGACAACGGTCACCGAAACCTACACGCCTGCCGCGGGTGTGCCCGACTACGTCATCACGGGCGTCAGCTGTACCGGCATGGGCAGCGGCGGCACGGTGACGCGCGGCACCGCGCAAAACAAGAACCAGTTCACGCTGGATGCCGCGGCCACGTCGGCGGGGGCCAACATCGTTTGTACCGTCACCAACGCCAAGGCGCCGACCGTGCAGCTGCGCAAGAAGTGGGTCAACGCGCTGGTCAACGATGCCTTCACTCTGACCGCCACAGGCACCGTGCACCCGAACCACAACATCGGCTATGCCTCCAATCTGCAGGCGATTGCCAACACGC
Organism: Variovorax sp. GW821-FHT10C12; assembly: GCF_059415405.1. Taxonomy (NCBI): domain Bacteria; kingdom Pseudomonadati; phylum Pseudomonadota; class Betaproteobacteria; order Burkholderiales; family Comamonadaceae; genus Variovorax; species Variovorax sp. GW821-FHT10C12. The sequence continues at coordinate 2,458,302 of NZ_JBWKNE010000001.1, read as the reverse complement.
CCAACGAGACCGATACCGGCGGTCCGCAACGCGTGGCCGTGGGCGACACGGTCACGCTGGGGGAGACGCCATTCGGCACCAGCGCAGGCTCCTACGCCGCCAGTGCCTGGAGCTGCACCGGCGGTGGCTCGCTCAGCGGCAACCAGCTGACCTTGGGCATCGCCGATGCCGGCCTGCCGATCGTGTGCGAGATCACCAATACCGCGAAGACGGCGAACGTCACGCTGGCCAAGACCTGGGTGGGTGCGAGCGTCAATGACGCGGTGAGCATCACGGGCACGGGCCTGACCACGCTGGCCTCGGTGGCCAACACGGCTGCCGAGACCGACACCGGTGCGCCGCAGGCCGTGCCCGTGGGCAGCATCATCAACCTGGCCGAAACCTTCACCACGGGCAGTGCAGCCAACTACACGAGCGCGCTGAGCTGTACCGGCACCAGCGGTTTGTCGGGTAGCACGCTCACGGTCGGCGCGGCCGACACGGCCATCGTCTGTACGTACATCAACACGAAGAAGACCGCCACGCTGCAACTGGCGAAGGCCTGGGGCGCGAACAGCATCGCGGGCAACGTGGCGAACATCGGCGCCAGCGCGGGCGGGGCGAGCAACACGCCGGCGTTCGCCGCGACCGCGCCCTCGACGGCCAACAGCGGTGCGGGTGTGAACGTCGCGGCGGGCAACACCATCACCTTGCCGCCGGAGACGATGAGCACCGGCATGCTGACGAACTACAGCACGGTGCTGTCGTGCACCGCCGATGGCGGGGCCACGGCCAACGCGCTGAGCGGCACTGACGGCCAGAGCACCAACACGCTGCTGATCGGCGCAGCCGACGCCGGCAAGACCATCGTCTGCACCTACACCAACACGCGCAAGTCGGGCTTCCTGAGGCTGGCTAAGCAATGGGCGGGCGCGGTGCCCGGTGACGACGCTACCCTGACGGTGACGCGCGGCGGCACGGTGTTCCACACCCTTGCTTCTGATGCGGCCTCGCCCACCGACTTCGATTCGGATGCGGCGGCCACGCAGGTGCAGGTGTTCGCCGGCGAAACGCTGACCCTGGCCGAGACGCTGGCTCCAGGCAACGTCGGCGGCTACACCGGCGTGCTGACTTCGTGTTCCCCATGGACCGTGAGCGGTGCCACGGTGACGGTGGGCGACCTCACGTACCCCGTCAGCTGCATCACCACCAACACCCGCCAGACGTTCCCGGTGAAGGTGACGAAGACCTGGACCAACGCCAATGCAGGCGATGCGGTCAGCCTTGCCATCAGCGGCACCGCCACCGACGTGACGGCGATCACCGCCGGCTCGTCCACCGCGCCCGCCACTACCACCAATGCAACGGCCACCGCGGCCAGCGGCAGCGCGGTGACCATTGCCGAAGTCTTCATCAGCGGCAACGAGGCCAGCTACACCACCACGCTGAGCTGTACCAAGGATCTCGACGGTAGCGCCGTGGCCGTGACGACGGGCAGCGGCCTGAGCCGGGGCTTCGTCATGCCCAAGGACAGCGCGGTGACCTGTACCTACGTCAACATGCGCAAGACCGCGACGCTGCAACTGGCGAAGGCCTGGGGCGTCGGCAGCACGACGGGCAATGTGGCCCGCATCGGCGCGAGCACGGGCGGCGCGAGCAACACCACGACATTTACGGCGACCGCGCCAGCGGCAAACAACAGCGGCACGGCCGTGGCCATTGCAGTGGGCGATGTCCTCACGTTCCCGGCGGAGACGATGACCACAGGCACGCTGACCAGCTACACGACCGTGCTGTCGTGTACCGCGAACGGCGGTGCGACGGCCAATGCGTTGAGCGGTACCAACGGCCAGAGCACCAACACGCTGCTGATCGGCGCAGCCGACGCCGGCAAGGCCATCGTCTGTACGTACACCAACAGCCGACTGCCGACCGTGCAGATCAGCAAGCAGGCAATGGGCGGCACGGGCACGTTCGCGTTCAGCGGCGACAACGGCTTCGGCACCGACAGCATCCAGGTGACGACGGCCGGGGCCACGGTGGCTGGCGCTGTGAAGACGCTGGCGGCGAACGCTCAGACGGTGCTCACTGAGCTCGCCGGGTCGATGCCGGCCGGCTTCACCTTTGCCGGTGCGACGTGCAGCGGCCTGGCAGGCGGTGCGACGGCCGTGGTCGACGTGACGGCCCGCACGGTGACGCTGCCCGCTGCCGGTCTGGCCGACGGTGCGGCGGTGGCTTGTACCTTCACCAACGTGGTGGCCGCCACTGTGAGCGGTCGGGTCTTCCTGGACACAGGCACCGTCGCCAACGACGGCGTCTTGAATGGAGTTGAAGCCGGCATTGCCGGCGTCACCGTGCGGCTGACCAACTGCGCCGCCACCGTGTACGGCACGACGACCACCGACGGCACCGGCGCCTACACCTTGGCCATTCCCGCTTCGGTGACCGTGGGCAGTCCGCTGTGTGTTGAACAGACCAACACAGGCGCACGGATTTCCACCGGTGCGTCGGTAGGCAACGTTGCATTGCCTTCGGGCACGACCACTGCCGCGGGCGGCACGACGTACACCTACTCGCGCGCAGGGAGCCCCGACCGCATCGCGTTCACGTGGAGCGGCGGCGCTCATGCCAACCTCAACTTCGGCGACGTCGACCCCAGCACCTTTGCGACCAGCGGCGCCAAGACCGGGCAGCCCGGCAATACCGTGACCTATGCGCACACCTTCGTGGCGGGCACGGGTGGAAGCGTGACCTTCGCAATCAACGCCTCGACCTCGACGCCCACGCTGACCGGTTGGGCCGAGAAGATCTTTGCGGACCCGACCTGCAGCGGCAGCCTCCAGCCGGGCGCCGCCACGTTGTACCCACCGGCGGCACCGATCACCGTGACCGCAGGTCAGACCGTGTGCGTGATCGTGCAGGAGTTCATTCCGGCTACCGCGCAGCCGGGCTATTCGAACGATGCGAAGGTGCAGGCCAATTTCACGCTCACCAACTCGTTGCCGGCCCCGGCGCTCAGCGCCAGCTACACGCTGGATGACATCACGACGGTCTCCACGTCGGCGCTGGAACTGAAGAAAGAAGTGCGCAACGTGACGCAGGGGGCCACGGCCTTCACCGTCAACAACCAGGCCAAGTCGGGAGAGACGCTCGAATACCGCGTCACCTACACTAACAACGGCACTACCCCGATCGGCAACCTCACGGTGAACGACGCCACGCCGGCCTACACCACCTTCGTGTCGAGCACGACCGGTACGACGCCCACCACGCTCACGGCTTGCAGCAAGGCGACGCCGGCCAACCCGGCACCCGCTGCCACGGTGGCCTGCAATGCGGCGCAGACGGCTGGCGGATCAGGGCCTGTGAGCTGGATCTTTTCCGGCACGCTGAACCCCGGGGCGACAGGTAGCGTGCTGTTCCAGATCAAGGTCGATTGACAGAGGGTAAAAAAGAACCCGCCGAAGCGGGTTAAACAGTCAACGATCACAAAGCTGCCCCGCGTCCACAGCAAGGCAGCGCCGTTGTTTTAAGCGCCGCGCGGGATGCCGCGTTCGATGCCATGCACAAAGCAGGCGAGGTCGAGAAAAACTTCCACTCTCCTTCATGTTCATTTACGCCCTGGCATGAAGTCGTGGCGTACAAATCACGAATGAACCACAGGATGCAAATGAATTGGGAAGGGCGTTGGGCGCTCACCATCAATGAGCTGGCGCCGGGCGCGTTCTATTTCACGGTGCTGGATGCCATCACGGACGCCGTCGACTGTCTGTCATATCGCCCCTTGTTCACCGATGAAACGCCGCACGAGACCGCCGCCGAAGCGTGGCTGGCCGGGGTGTGCGCGCTGAACGCGCTCGACGTGGCAAAGTTCGACCTGCCCCCTCTGTAGCTGCAGCAGCATTCAGTGCAGCGTGCTCAGCTGAAGTTCGCGGGGATCGCAAGGCACCGAAATCTGCTGCCCGTCGAAGCGCACGCGCACATGCGGATAGGTAATTCCCGTGATCGTGCCGGTCCGGCCTTCACAGACAACGCGATCGCCGCGCTGAAACGATCTGCCGAACTGGGTCTTGATTTTCTCGAAACTGGTGCGTTGATTGGTTCTGGACATTCCGGCCTCCTTCGGAGGAAATTGGAGTGCCCAACGCACGAAGTCGCATGAAGGACGACAGCGCGTATTGATAGAGAAATAATCGAAAAAAATGCGCGAACAGTTCCTCGGATTCATGAAGATTCGAATGTTCTTCATTGTTCTTCGCGAGGCAAAAAAAGACCCGCCGAAGCGGGTCGAGAGATCCAATTGATCAGAAGGTTTTACTTGAGTGCGTGACAGCCTCTATGTTCTACACCTGCGCAGGGCAGTTATGTCGGAACTGCCAGGTAAAGGGCTGGACCGCGAGGAAAAATTCCGTTTCAATTTACGGTCATTTACGTTGCAGCATGGAGGCCAAGCCATGCGTGCGATCCAATCGTCGACCACTTGGCCTTTTTGAAAAGAGGCTGGAATTTCCATGCATGACGTGGATCGCGCATCGATCGTGCGGCGGTGCTGGATGGTGGGGCGCGGCTGTCAGATCTTGGACGAGGTTGATCTCTCATGACGCCATCCGCGGCAACGCTCTATGGTCGGCTCATGACGGGTGCCCGCATCCGCCACCTGCAGGCGTACGCGGCCGTTGCAGAGTTGGGCAGCGTCAAGCGCGCGGGCGATGCCATCGGACTGACCCAGCCCGCCGTGACGAACCTCATTGCCGACCTCGAACAACTGCTGGAGTGCACGCTGTTCCAGCGTCATGCGCGCGGGATGCGGATGACGGAGGTGGCTGCGGAGTTGTTGCCTTTCGTGCGGCGCGCGCTGGCGTCTCTCGAAAGAGGCGCAGAGTTCGTGGCGTTCCGGCACACGAGCGAACACGACATCGTGCGCATAGGCGCCATCCACGGCGCGGTCTGCGGCCTGCTGGTGCGTGCGCTGCCGGCATTTGCCAGTGTGAGACCGGACGTCATGATCGAACTCCACGAGGCCAACGCGCCACGCACTGCAACGATGATCCTCAAGCAGGAGATCGACATGATGCTGTGCCGCGAACCTGCAGCTCGGCCGGAAGGATGGACGTTCTCCGAACTCATGCCGGACCGGCTGGTGGTGGTGGTCGGGCCGCAGCATCCATGGGTCGCGAAGCGCGCGCTGAGCTTCTCCGAACTGAGCGACGAGACATGGCTACTGATGCATCCCGCGACCCAGGCGCGCCGCGTCTTCGACGAATTGCTGAACCACCATGGGGTCACTGTGAAATTCCGGAAGATCGAGGCGCTCTCGAGCCCGCTGGTGCTGGCGCAGTTGCGCAGCGAGCGGCTGATGATCCTTTCCCCGTACAGCGTCTTTCGTCAATTGATCGATCTCGGTCAATTGGCGGTGCTCGACGTGATCGATATTCCTGCGTTCCATCCCATGGGGGTGCTCAGCCCCAAAGATGGCGACATGAGCCAGGCAGCCCGCAGACTCAAGGAGTTCCTCTACCGCTACGTCAAGCAACACCCGTAGCGACGGTCCTGGTGGTCAGAGAGTGCTGGGGCGTTGCGAGGCGTTCGGCACACGGCCATGCGCACTACCGGACAACGCGCCGCAGCTTTGGCGCGCCGGCTCGGAGGCCTCTCGCAGAGCTTGGCGGCCCTTCTTTGTGATGGCGAGCACCGTGGCAGGTTTGTCGTTCGGGCCATCGTCGTCAACCGCATCGCGCGGTGGGATGAATGCCATGACAAGTTCCGCGTCCCTGAGCATTCTGAGAGCGTTGATTTCCAGGAGGGCGAACGTTTCGCAGGGCAGCTTCTGTCCGGCAAAGTACCGCAGAAATTCCATCGTCATCTAGATATCCTGCACGGGCGACGTGTAGGGCGCCCAAAAAAAGAGAACCCGCCGAAGCGGGTGAAGCGATCAAAACTACCAAGGAGCTGCTCCATGTGAAGCAGCCTGGATATTGTGAAGCCTGATGCTCTTTGGCATGACGAAGACACGGGAGCTAATTCCGCTCTGGCAAGGAAAATTCACGCTCGCAAGGTCTTTGTTCTCGACCGACCGCCATGACGGTGCCAGACCCGCTCTCAGCTGACGTTGTTGATTGCGTCCTTGAGCGCTTTGCCTGCAGAGAACTTCGGTGCCTTGCTCGCCTTGATCGTCATCGGCTCACCCGTCGACGGATTGCGGCCGGAGCGCTCCGGACGGTCCGAGACCGAGAAGGTGCCGAAGCCGATCAACTGAACGGTGTCGCCGCGCGCCAATGCGCGCGAGAGATTCTCGATGGCGGAATCTAGCGCTCGGGCTGCATCGATCTTGCTGAGATCGGTATCTGCTGCGATGGCTGCGACGAGGTCGGTCTTATTCAAAATGGGAGCTCTTTCAATGGATGGGTTGATAAGGATTCAGCGACGCGGATGGATACAGGGTCGAGTCTAAGCACGACGAAGGACGACTTGTGGCGCAGAAGCGTTTCGAAACGGAAATATCATGGTCTGTGGCGAAGGGCTCACGACGGGACGAAATCCTTCACAGTTTCCATTGCCGTTATGTCGCGTCTTTCTTGGGGTCTTCACAAGCGGAAATTTTTCACGCGAAACGGTGACTCTGATGGTTGCCAACGCATATCATCCCGGCCCCGCAGCGAATGCACCTGCTAAGAAGAGAAGAAAAAACTTGAAAACCGCCATCACTGTCATCGTCTTCGGGATCGCTCTGGTGCTGATTGCCGCGCTGCCGCCCTCGATGCACACAGAAGTTCCCACAGAGATCCTCCCCGCGGGGCCGCATGCGTAAGGAGCTCAACTCATCGCTTCGGGTTCCATCGACGCGATAGCCTGAGAGCGGCGATGCAAAGCGCGCGCCCTCACTCACTCACGAGGGTGGAAGTGGCGGCGGAGCTTTGCATGGTGTAGCCTCTGCCGAGAAAGCCGATGCGATAGGCGCTGAATCGGCCGCGTGCGCCGTTGCATGGCTCGTCACATCTTTCGGTGCGATGTGTGCCAAAGCTTCTTTGTCGGTGAGGGTATTCAGCCATGACGCCATCAGCAGCAGTCCTCTATGGGCGCCTCGTGTCTGGCGGCCGTGTTCGGCACTTGCAGGCATTTGTCGCCGTCGCCGAGTTGGGGAGCGCCAAGAGGGCCGGAGAATCCATCGGCGCATCTCAACCCACGGTCACGAGCCTTATCGCGGACCTCGAGCAACTGCTCGAGTGCGCGCTATTCCTGCGCCACGCGCGCGGCATGCAGATGACGGACATCGCGCAGGAACTGCTGCCCTTCGTGCGGCGCGCACTGGCCTCGCTGGAAAGAGGGACCGACTTCGTGACCTTCCGCCGAACGAGCGAGCGCAGCATCGTGCGCGTCGGCGGCATCGAGGCTGCATTGAATGGTCTGCTGGTACGGGCATTGCCTCCTTTCGTGGCCGCGAGGCCCGACGTGATGGTCGAGGTGCAGGAGGAGGTCGTGACGCGAATTGCCTCGCTGATTCTCAGGCAGGAAATCGACATGATGCTGTGCCGTGAGCCCGCAGTACTCCCCGAAGGATGGGAGTTCGCGGAGCTGATGCCGGATCGGCTCGTTGTGGTGACCGGACCGCAGCATCCGCTGGTGCGCCGGCGATCACTGGGCTTCGCGGACCTGTCCGACGAGGTGTGGTTGCCAATACATCCAGCCATTCCGGCTCGCAAGGTGCTCGACATGCTCATGAACCATCACGGCATCAACCCCAGGTATGGAAACGTGACCGCGTTCTCGCTCTCTATCGCGATGGCGCAACTTCGCAGCGAGCGGGTTGTCGGGCTTGCGCCGTATAGCGTCTTTCGCCAGTTGGTCGAGCAGGGTCAGCTGGCGATGCTCGATGTGGTCGACATGCCCCCCTTCCAATCCATCGGAGTGTTGAGCCCCAAGGGTGACGGGATGAGTAAGGCGGCCCTCGACTTCAAGAAATTTCTCTTCCGCTACGCCAAGCAACATCCTTGATGCATGCTGACCGATGATGTCCGCTGTTCGCTCAAGCCGCGCACGACAGCCCCCAGCCACACGCGCACACTGAGCAGGTGGGCTCCGTCGTCTCGGCGCCGCTGGCGCTGGAACGGGTGGTTCCGCGGCTCGGGACGCTTCAACGGGTGATAGACAGCGCGTGGTTGATGCGTGGAGATTTTCTTCACGAGGAACGAATCCCTCCCAAAACTACAAAGCACCTTTTCATGCCTTGATGCATGTCGCGAAGCGCCCGCTCCTAAACTGAGGCAAGCCATCTCGGCACCTCATTCAGGAGACATCGCCATGCAAACGCGGAAGCGCCTCGGCGGCTTTCTGCTCGGCCTCGTCCTCGCCGTTGGCGTGGCACAGGCCCAGCAACCCCTTCGCATCGTCGTGCCCTTTGCGGCCGGCGGCGGCACCGACCAGTACGCGCGGCTGCTGGCCGCTGAGCTCACCAGGCGCGGCACCCAGACCATCGTCGACAACAAGCCAGGCGCCAGTGGCATCTTGGCAGCCGACAACGTTGCGCGCTCCAAGCCCGATGGCACCACCGTGCTCATGAGCTCGCTGAGCATTCTGGCCAGCAACACCGTGATGTACGACAAGCTGCCCTACGACCCGGTAAAGAGCTTCGCGCCGGTCACGCAGATCGCCTACCAGCCGACCATCATCGTGGGGCGCTCGGACCTGCCTTACAAGAACATCAAGGAAATGGTGGCCTATGCCAAGACCCATCCGGACAAGATCAACCGCGGGTCGCCGGGCGCCTCCATCCTGACCAACCTGGCGCCGCTGGCCTTCGAGGGCATGGCCGGCATTCGCACGACGCACATTCCGTTCAATGGCGACTCGCCCGGCTTGCAAGCGCTGCTGGGCAGCCAGATCGACATTCAGGGGACCTCCATCACCGGCCCGTTGCAGCACATCAAGGCGGGCAAGATGCGTGTGCTGGGCGTCATGGACGCCAAGCGCCTGCCTCAGGTGCCCGATGCGCCCACGTTCAAGGAGCAGGGCTACGACATCGAGGCACTGCTGTGGTACGCGCTGTCCGCGCCAGCCGCCACGCCCACGGACACCATCGACAAGCTCAATCGCGCCGTCAACCAGGTGCTGGTCGATCCGGACTTCATCGCGCGTTCCCAGGCGATCGGCATGGAGCCGCGAGGCGGAACGCCGCAGGCGCTGGCCGCCTATGTGAAGGCCGAGACCGAGCGCTGGGTTCCATTGCTTCAGCGCCTGGATCTGCCCAAGCAGGGGCATTGAATGCGTCCGTTGTTCGATGACACGGTGGCCCTGGTCAGCGGGGCGAGCCAGGGCATCGGCTTCGCCATTGCGACCCGCCTGCTGGAGGCCGGCTGTCGCGTCGCGTTGACCGACATCGACGCCGACAAAACGCGCGAGGCCGCCGCGCGCACGGGCCATGCGGCGGACCGCGTGCGCCCGTACGCGCTGGACGTGCGCGACGCCGCGCAATGCGAGGCCGTGGTCGCCGACCTGCAGCAAGCCTGGGGCCCCGTGGGCGTGCTCGTGAACAACGCGGGCGTCGGTGGCCGCAGCGCGGCGTTCGAGGCGCAGTCGCTCTCGGACGACATCGACCACGTGATGGCTGTGAACGTCAAGGGCGTGCTCAACCTCACCGTGGCCTGCACCGAAGGCCTGCGCAAGACGCGGGGCACCATCGTCAATGTGGCGTCCATCACCTCGCTCGTGGCGACCTCGGCCCACATGGCCTATGGCGCGTCGAAAGGGGCGGTCGGTCAGCTCACGAAGTTTCTGGCGCGCGACTTCGGACCGCATGGCGTGCGCGTCAATGCCGTCGCACCCGGGCTGGTCATGACACCGATGACCGCCCACATCGCCGATGACGCGGAGCGTCGCGAGCGGATGGTGCGCCGCACGTTTCTGCGTCGTGCGGGCGATCCGCAGGACATCGCGGGCCCCGTGGTGTTCCTGGCCTCGGAGCAGGCGCGCTACGTCACCGGAACCATCCTGCCGGTCGACGGCGGCTACACCGCTAACTGATGAAGGCCGCGCGGCTGCGCCGTGCGCGTTCGTCCGGCGATCGCCTGGGCGAACAGGCGAACCGCATCGAAGACAAGACCCGAGAACCATCGAATGAACCAAACTCTCATGCAACCCCTTGCCGGCGTGCGCGTGCTGGACCTGTCCCGCGTCATGGCCGGCCCGCTGTGCGGCATGGCGCTGGCCGACCTGGGCGCCGACGTGATCAAGGTCGAACACCCTGAGCGCGGCGACGACACGCGCGACTGGGGCGTGCGCATCGGCAGTCACAACACGTCCTACTTCAACAGCTGCAACCGCAACAAGCGCTCCATCTGCGTGGACCTGCAGGACAAGGAGGGCCAGGACATCGTGCGCCAGCTCGCCGCGCAGAGCGACGTGGTCATCCAGAACTTCAAGTACGGCGGGGCACAGAAGATGGGCCTGGGCTACGAAGACCTGCGCAAGCTCAACCCGAAGCTCATCTACTGCTCGATCTCGGGCTACTCGGTGCTGAGCCAGGAAAAGGCGCGGCCGGGCTACGACCTCGTGATCCAGGGCGAGACCGGCCTGATGGCCATGAACGGCGAAGAAGGCCAGGGCCCGCTGAAGTTCGGCATTGCCGCGGTCGACATGTTCACCGGCATGTACTCGGCACAGGCCATCCTGGCCGTGCTCTACGAACGCACGCGCACCGGCGAGGGCCGCCACATCCAGATGTCGCTGTACGACAGTGGGATGATGATCACCTCGTACTACGGGCTCACCGCCTGGCTCAACAAGGGCGACCCCGCCAAGTTCGGCAACTCGCACCCGTCGATCGTGCCCTACGGCGTGTTCGAGGCAGCGGACGGTCCGGTGGTGATCGCCGTCGGCAACAACGGCCAGTTCAGGAAGTTCTGCTACGAAGTGATTTTTTCCCCCGAGCTGCCGGTCGATCCGAAGTTTGCCACCAACACCGAACGCTCGAAGCACCGGCACGAGTTGCTGCCGCTGCTGCTCGCGAAGATCGGGCAGTTTTCGCGCGCCGATCTCATCGCACGCATGAACACGGCGGGCATTCCCTGCGGGGAGGTGCTTGGCCTCTATGACGCGCTGCAGTCCGACCGCACGGCGCAGACACAGGTCTGGCACCGCTTCGAAGACACGCAGGCGGGGCCGCAGGCCGTGCACGCGCCGCCCTACATCATCGACGGCGCACGCGCGGGCGTGCGCCACCACCCGCCGCACCTGGGGGAGCACACGGCCGAAGTGCTGCGTGAGCTGCTCGACATGGGCGACGGCCAACTTGATTCCCTGAGCCAAAGACGCGTCATCAAATGAACGAACACCGCATGCGCGAAACCGAATCAGCCGCCCCGCGCCGGCTCCTGCTGAAGTCGTGCCTCGCGGCCGGCGCGGCGCCCTGGCTGGCGTCGCTGTCCGGCGGCGCCAACGCGGCGAGTCGCTGGCCCGAAAAAACCGTTCGCATGGTCGTGGCCTTTCCGGCCGGCGGCCCGACCGATGCGACCGCGCGCCTGGTCGCGCAGAAGCTGACCGGCGCGCTCGGTCAGCCCGTCATCGTGGACAACCGTCCCGGCGCCTCGGGGTCCATCGGCACCACGTCGCTGATCAAGTCGGCGCCCGACGGCTACACGGTGTCGATGTTCGGCATGCCCGCGCTGGTGGCACCGATCGTCTACAGGAACAACCAGTACGACGTGCGCAAGGATTTCACCTGCGTGGCATCGGTCTACGACTTGCCGCTGGTCTTGATGATCAACCCGCTGGTGCTGCCGGGCGTGAGCGATCTCAAGGGCTTCATCGCGGCCGCCAATGCGCAGCCTGTCAACTACTCCACCGCGGGATCGGGCAGCATCGGCCACCTGGCGATGGAGCAGCTCAAGGACATGGGCGGCTTTCCCATGCAGCACGTGGGCTACAAGGGCAGTGCGCCGGCCATCACCGACCTGCTGGGTGGGCAGATCGGCGCCATGTTCGTGGACCTGGTCGCGGCCATGCCGCACATCCGCAGCGGACGCCTCAAGGCGCTGGCGCTTGGCTCCGCCGATGCCCGGGCCTTCTTGCCCGAGGTACCGTCCATGGCGCAGCAGGGTTTCGCCGGCTTCAACGTGAGCAGCTGGAGCGGCCTGATCGTGCCGAACGGCACGCCGGTCGGCGTGGTGACCCGGCTCGACTCGGAACTGCACCGCATCCTGGCCGAAGCGGACACGAAGCGCGGGCTCGAAAACATCGGCGCGCTCAGCGCCTACCAGCCGCCGGAAGTCATGAAGCGGCGAATGTCCAGCGAGTTCGAGCGCTGGAACAAGGTGGCGTCGCAGAAGGACATCTCGATCTGATTTTGGGTTGGCACCCTCGGGTGCCGGCGCCATCGCAGCAACGCCCCGGAACTCGAAGCCCTTTGAGGCTTGAGTTCCGGGGCGTTGTGCATGGGGCCCTGAGGATCAGTGCGATTGCTTCGGCAGATTCAAACTACGCAGGATCGGAAGCCAGCGGTCCGCCTCGACCTTGATGAACCGGGCCAGCTCTTCGGGCGTGCCGCCGCGCGGCTCCATGCCGATGGCGCGGGCGCGGGCCACGAAGTCGGGGTCGGCGATCACCTGGTTCACGGCCTTGTTCAGCCGGTCGATCGCCGACCTGGGCGTGCCGGTAGGCACCGAGAGGGAGTACCACAGCGTGGCTTCCATGTCGAAGCCCTGTTCCTTGAACGTGGGGGCGTCGGGCACCTGCGGCAGGCGCCGCGAATCCATCACGCCGAGCACGCGCAACTTGCCCGATTTCACGTAGGGCAGCGATCCCGTGATGGACGTGCCGTGGATGTCGATCTGGTTGCCCAGCAGCGCCTGCAGCGCGGGGGCATCTCCGTTGAAAGGAATGTGCAAGGTGCTGATGCCTTGTTCCTTTTCGAAAGCGATGGGTGCCAGGTTGGTCAGGATGGCTGCGCCGGGCGAACCGCGGTTGATCTTGCCGGGGTTCTGCTTGGCGTAGGCCACCATTTCCTTGATGTTCTTGTAGGGCAGGTCGGTGCGACCCACGACGATGGCAGGCTGGTAGGCGATCTGCGTGACGGGCGCGAAGTCCTTCACGGGGTCGTAGGGCAGCTTCTCGTAGAGCACGCTGTTGTTCGCGAGCGTGCCCAGCGACGACACGAGCACCGTCTGCCCGTCCGGTTTGGCGCGGGCCACGTAGTCGGCGGCAAGGATGCCGCTGGCGCCGGGCTTGTTCTCGATAATGACGTTCAGCCCTTGCTTGCCGAGTTCCTGGGCCAGGATGCGGCAGTACTGGTCGGTGCCGCCGCCGGCCGCAAAGGGCACGACGAGGCGGGTCACCTGTTGCGCAAGGGCGAGGGCCGGGGCGAGGGCGCAGGCACCCAGCGCCAACCCCATGACGAGTTTTCGATAGCTCATTCTTGTCTCCTGTTCTGGTTCGAATCGAACGCTGGATTCAGTCTAGGGTGCAGCTCCCAGTGGTGATCTGCAAGGAATGAAAAGCAGCTTTGCGGGATGCGCCGACAGGGGCGCCAGCGCGCCCGCACACTTACCCGATGACCGTGAAGATCACCCGGGTCGGGACGACCAAAGATCAACTGGGCGAGAGCCCCTGCTGGGATGCCGATGCACAGGCGCTGAGCTGGATCGACGCGCTGGCCGGCACGCTGTGGCGGTTGAACACCGAGGCCGGGCTGCCCGAGCCGCACCCATTGCACGCGCCCGTGGGCTCGATCGCGCCATGCCGCAGTCAGGCCGTCGTGGTGGCGCTGCGCAACACCTTTGCGCGCTATGACTTCGCCACGCGGACACTGGAGCACCTGGCCCGCATTCCCGTGGACCATCCGAAGGTCCGCTTCAACGATGGCAAATGCGATCCGGCGGGCAACTTCCTGGCGGGCACCATGCACGTCGATCGCCAGGCCGGCGAGGCGGTGAAGGGCGGGCTCTACCGGCTGCGCCCCGACCTTCGCGTGGAGCACCTGGCCGACGACATCGGTTTTGCCAACGGGCCTTGCTTCAGCCCCGACGGCCGCGTGCTGTACCTGGCCGACAGCCTGGAGCGAACCATTTGGGTTTATGACTACGACCCGGATGGCCCCTTGCGAAACAAGCGCCTGTTTGCAAAGACGCACGCCTTCGACTCCGGGCCCGACGGGGCGACGGTGGATTCACAAGGGTTCCTCTGGACAGTGCTGACCCGCGCCGCCAAGCTGGCGCGCTATGCCCCGGACGGCACGCTGGAGCGCCTTGTCGAGTTGCCGGTGAGCTACCCCACGAGCATCTGCTTCGGCGGGCCCCGCCTGGAGCACATGTACCTGACCAGCATTTCACGCAGCGCGCGGCTGGAGGGCAACCAGGCGCAGGATGGCGGGCTGTTCGTGATCACCGGCCTGCCCGCCACGGGGCGTCTGCCCCATCACTTCGCCGACGTCTAGCGGGTCTCGCTTCTGAGCGCATCCGCCACGTAGTCCACGAAGGCCCGGACCTTCAGCGGCAGCACGCGGCTTTGCCGGAAGACGGCGAAGACGCCGTTGGAGAACGCCCGCACGGCAAAGCGGTATTCGGGCAGCAGCCGCACCAGGGTGCCGTCGCGCAGGTCGTCCCGCACGGTGGCCTCGGACAGCAGCGCCACGCCCATGCCGCCGATGGCGGCCAGCCGCAACAGCTCGCCGTTGTTAGCGCTGAGCACGCCCTGGATGGCCAACTCCTGCTGTTCGCCCGCCGGGTCGATGTACTTCCAGGTGATGACCTCGCGCTCGCGCCGGTAGGTGAGGCAGCGCACGTGCGGCAGGTCGCTGGGATGGCGGATGCGCGAGTAGGTCTTCACGAAGGCAGGGCTGGCCACCAGCACCTCGTCGCTGGACTGCAGCCGCTTGATGACAAAGCCCGAATCGTTGGACTCTCCGGTGCGAATGTCGACGTCGAAGTCGTGTTCCACCAGGTTGATGGGATGCTCGGAGAGTTCGAGCTCGACACGGATGTCGGGGTAGAGCTCCGCGAAGCGCGGCAGCAGCGGCGCGAGCACCCGCAGGCCGATGTGCGTGCGCGAATGCACGCGCAGGCGGCCTTCTGGTCGCTGGCGCGCGTTGTGCACGGCCTGCTCGGCCTCGCTCATGAGTTCGAGCATGGCCTCGGCCCGCTCCAGGAAGGCCTGGCCTGCTTCCGTCACCTTGAGGTTGCGGCTGGTGCGGTCCACCAGTTGCACGCCCAGTTCTTCTTCCAGTGCGCTGATGCGCCGCGAGATGGTCGCGGGCGAGAGGCTGAGGCTGCGGGCCGCGGCCGAGAGGCTGCCCTTTCTCTGGGTGGCCACAAAGATGCGCAGCGAGTCGAGGGCCTTCATTTCGAAAGACGCAAAGAAGCTGTGCGTTCGCTGGTGATCCACGCAGGCGTTGAGTTCCTACGATGGACCTCGATCAACACCAGCCAACCAGGAGCAACAGCGATGGATTTCGGAATCTTCATTTTGATGCAGCAGCGGAACAAGCATAAGACCTCCCACCAGATCCTGCGCGACGCCATCGAGCAGACGCGCCTGGCGGACGAACTGGGTTTCGGGGCCGCGTGGTACGCCGAGCACCACTTCAGCAACTACGGCATGTGCTCGTCGCCGTTGACCATGATCGCGCACTGCGCCGCGGTCACCCGCAACATCCGGCTGGGAACCGGCATTGTCGTCGCTCCGCTGTACACGCCGGCCCGCCTGATCGCCGATGTGGCGATGGTCGACCAGTTGTCGAACGGCCGTTTGAACCTGGGCATCGGCTCGGGCTACCAGCAGTTCGAGTTCGAGCGTTTCGGCGTGTCGCTCGAATCCGCCAAGGGCCGCACCTTCGAGATGCTCGACATGCTCGAGGCGGGCCTGCGGGAGCCGAAGTTCAGCTACGACGGTGCGTACTACCAGCAGCCGATGAGCGCCATCAGCCAGCGCGCGGTGCAGCGCCCCATGCCGCCGATGTGGATCACCAGCGTCGACCCCGCCTTCCTGTCGCGCGCCGTGAAGTCCGACCACCATGTGTTCGTCTCCGGCGGCGACGGCGGCCTGGAGAAGCTGGCGGGCACCCGGGCGCTCATCGACAAGGTGGCCACGGCAGAGGGCAAGGACCCGGCCGGCGTGCAGGTCGGCTTGCTGCGCGCGGCCTATGCCAGCAACAACAAGGACGAGGTGGAAAGCTATCTCGAGTGCGCCCGCTACCAGCGCCGCATCGCCGTGAGCCTGAAGCGCCGCACCGCGCAGATCGCCGACGACTACCAGGTCGAGGAAGGCATCGTCGAGGGCGAGCCCACGCTGGACGAGATGCGCGCGCTGCTGCCCGTGGGCGACATCGACACCGTGATCGAGCGCGTGGTCAACGAAATCCGCACGCTCAAGCCGGTGCACTACTGCTTCCAGACGCAGATGGGCGACTTCGACCACGCCACGATGCTGCGCCAGCTCGAGGTCTGGGGCAAGGTCATCATTCCGACGGTGCAGCAGGAGATCGCCAACGATCCGCCGCACCGGCCCGCGGTCCAGAGCGAACTCGCTGCGGCCTGAGGCCGAGCGCCAGGAGACGCCATGTCCGAAGTCGCTGAAGAAGAAAGCACCCGCGGCGCCATCGAGCCTGCCCAGTTCCGTCAGCTGCTCGGTTGCTTTCCGACCGGCGTGGCGGTCATCACCACCTGCACGCCGGACGGCCAGCCAGCCGGCCTGACCTGTAACTCCTTCAGTTCGGTCTCGCTGGACCCGCCGCTGGTGCTGTTCAGCCTGCGCAATGCGAGCCGATTGCTGGGAACGTTCCAGGCGGCGGACGGCTTTGTCATCAACATCCTCTCCGAGCAGCAGGATGCGCTGTCGGGCCGGTTCGCATCGAGCAAGATCGAGGACAAGTTCGAGGGCGTGCCGTGGCGTGCCGGCGCGCTGGGCATGCCACTGATCGACGATTGCCTGGCGAGTTTCGAATGCCGCGTGCACGCGGCTCACGAAGCCGGCGACCACACCATCTTCATCGGCGAGGTCCGGCACCTGAGCGCCGGGGCAGCCGACCAGGCGCTGGTGTTCTACAAGGGCGCCTACATGAAGCTGGCCGAGTCGCTGCGCAAGCTGGTCGTGGAAGGGCGGTTGGGAGACGCCGACATCGACGAGGCCTATCGCACGCTCTATGGCACGTTGCTGCGCCTGGCCAGCGAACGCGCCACCGAGGCTGAGCTGGACGCCGTGCATGAAGCCGCCGGTGCGATCGAGGCCCACCCCGACGACGCGCCGCTCAAAGAGCGCATCGCCTCCGCCAGTGCGTTCTTCTCTTCGATCGCCACGGCCGGCCACAACGAAGCGCTCACGCTGATGGCGCAGACCATGACCAGCGTGCTGCGCGAGCGCATGACGCATGTGCTCTCGGTGCGCCCGCGTCCCGACCTGTTTCCGCTGCGTCGCAAGGTGGCGCACAACCTGCGCCGGCGCGACGCCGCCGGTGCCACCGCCGCCCTGGACGAGCTGATCACGCAGCTGCGCAAGGGTTGAGCCTTTCCGAAATTCCACAGGAGACAAGATGTCCATCGACTACGCCGGCTTCCGGCGCGAACTCGAATCGTTCGTGCGCAGCGCCTGCCCGCCAGAGATCCGCGCCGTCGTCGCGGCCGGCCAGAAGATCACGAAGCGCGAATACCAGGCCTGGCAGAAGATCCTCAACGCCCAGGGCTGGGGTGCGCCGAGCTGGCCGCGCGAAGCCGGCGGCACGGGCTGGGACATCCGCCAGCGCCTCATCTTCGAGGAAGTGATGGCCGAGAACGACTGTCCGCCCCTGTACCACCATGGGCTGGGCCACATCGGGCCGGTGATCATCCGCTTCGGCACGCCCGAGCAGAAGGCGCGGTTCCTGCCGCGCATCCTCGACGGTTCGGACTGGTGGTGCCAGGGCTATTCGGAGCCCGGCTCGGGTTCCGACCTGGCCTCGCTGTCCACCAGTGCACGGCGGGAGGGCGACGAGTGGGTCGTCAATGGCCAGAAGATCTGGACCTCGCATGCCCACGAGGCCAGCATGATCTACATGCTCGTGCGCACGTCGAAGGAAGCGAAGAAGCAGGAAGGCATCTCGCTGCTGCTGGTGCCCATGGACACCCCGGGCGTCACCGTGCGTCCCATCAAGACCATCGATGGTTGGCACCACCTGAACGAGGTGTTCTTCGATGAGGTGCGCGTGCGCGCCGACAACCTTGTCGGCGAAGTCGGCAAGGGCTGGACCTGCGCCAAGTTCCTGCTCGAGCGTGAACGCCTCCCGCCGGCCAACGTGGCGCGGCTGGAACTCATGCGCCGCCAGGTCACGCAACTGGTGGAAGAGGCGAGCCGTGCCACTGCGGGGCTGCGCGACTTCAGCGGCCTGCACCACAAGCTGCTGCTGTGCGAGGCCGACGTGAAGGGCGCGCGCGTGATGATGGCGCAGGCCACCGACGACCTGATCCACCAGCGCCCGCTGGGCGTGCAGCCCTCGGTCATCAAGATGACCTGCGCCGACGTCGCGCAGCGCCTGACGACCATCGCCCTCGATGCGGTCGGTCCCGATGCCGCGCATCGTTTTCTCGTGGACGACGGGGGTGCCGGGGACGACGTGCCCGACGCCACCTGGATCCAGAACTACATGTTCACGCGCGCCCGCACCATCGCCGGCGGCACCTCCGAAGTGCAGCGCAACGTGGTCGCCAACGAACTCCTGGGAGCCTGAGCCATGTCCACATCTTTCCCGTCGCTCTTTCCCGGCATGCTGCTGGACGCGGCGAGCCGCTATGCCGAAGACCACATCGCCGTCGCGATCCAGGACGACCCCGTGCGCGAACTGGGCTGGACGGCCACCCTCGTGCCCGAGAAGACCGGCGGTGTCGGCGGCAGCCTGAGCGATCTGGCGTCCATCGTGGAGGGGCTCGCCACACACGGCCTGCAGCTGCCGGTGGTCGAGACCTGCGCCGTGGTGCCGCTGCTGTTGCAGGCCGCGGGCGCCGAAACGGCCAGGCGCTGGCTGGAGGCCGTGGCCGAGGGCAGCGTGCAGATGGCGCCCCTGACCGCCTTGTCTGCCACGCCCGACGTCCATGCAGTGACGGCCAGGCACCTCGACATCGGCTACGAGTTGAGCGGAACTGTGCAGGGCGTCGACGCGACGCTGCCTGTCACGCATTACCTCGTGCCTGCGCAAGTCGATGGCGAGGATGCCATCTTCCTGGTCGATGCCGAACGCATCGGCGCACCGAAGGCCCGCTACCGGACGATGGAGGGCCGCGTGGGCGCGGACTTCACGCTGGAACAACTGGCAGTGCCCGAGAGCGCGTGCATCGCGCGCGGTGCCGCCGCACGCGACGCGCGCGCCAAGGCCACCGATGCGGCCTTGCTGCTCACGGCCGCCGACACCGTGGCTGCGCTGGCCACACTCATCCGCCAGACCGTCACCCACCTGAAGGAGCGGCGCCAGTTCGGCGTGGCGCTCTCGAGCTTCCAGGTGCTGCGCCATCGCGTCGCCGACATGTACGTGAAGTACCTGGGCGCCAAGGGTCTGGTGATCCATTGCTTCAACGAATACGAGCAGGACGCGCCCGATCTGCGCCGCACCTTGCGCCTGGCCAAGGTGTCGCTGGCTGAATCGGCGCGCGCCTGTGCGGAGGCGGCCATCCAGATGCACGGCGGCATGGGCGTGAGCGAGGAGGTGCTGGCCACGCGCACGGCGCAGCGCCTCATCGCCTCCGAGTTCCGCTATGGCGACCGGCTCCTGCATGTCGCCCAACTGCTGGCGCCACAGGCGTGTGCACCGCAAGTTTCTTTTTCCAACCAAACCGGGAGTGTGCGATGAGCATCAATCTGGAAGTTTCCGACTACATCGCCGTCGTCCGGCTCGATAAGCCGCCGGTCAACGCGCTGGACCGCGCCACGCGCCGCCGCCTGATCGAGATCTTTGATGAAGTCTCCGAGCGCCCTGACGTGCGCGTGGCGATCCTCACGGGCACCGGCAAGTTCTTCTGCTCCGGCGCGGACCTGAAGGACCGCCCCAATGCCGACAAGGCCGGCGACTTCCTCGACCACAACCGCTGGACGCGCGAGACGGGCAATGCCATTCGCGAATGCGCCAAGCCCGTGATCGCGGCCGTCAACGGCCCCGCGCTGGGCGCGGGCTTCGGCCTCATGGCTGCGTGCGACATCTTCCTGGCGAGCGAGGACGCCACCTTCGCCATGCCCGAGATCAATGTCGGGCTCGCGGGCGGTGTCTCGATGCTGCGCACCATGGTCGGGCGGTCGTTCACGCGCCGCATGTTCTTCACCGGCATGAAGGTGCCTGCCGCCGAGCTGTACCGCCGCGGCGTGATCGACGAGGTGGTGCCCGCCGAGCAGCTGATGCCGCTGGCGCTGGAGATCGCGCAGGAGATCGCCTCCAAGGCGCCGCTGGCCATCGCCTATGCCAAGCAGGCCGCCAACATGATGGACCTGATGCCGCAGCGCGACGGCTACCGCTTCGAGCAGAACTTCACCATGGCGCTGGCCCGCACCGAGGACGCGCAGGAAGCCCGCACGGCCTTCCTCGAGAAGCGCAAACCCGTCTACAAGGGGCGCTGAGATGCCGGTCGTGGAAGTGGGGCGCGGCATGGACGCGCTGTTCGAGCCGCGCTCGATCGCCATCTTCGGCGCGTCGGACGACGTCACCAAGATCGGTGGCCGGCCGCTGCAGTTCCTGCAGAAGTACGGCTACGCGGGCGGCATCTATCCGATCAACCGCAAGGCGGGCTTCGTGCAGTCGCTGCCGGCCTACGCAACCCTGGACGACGTGCCCGCAGTGCCCGAGCTGGCCGTGATCGCCGTGCCGCCTGCGGGCGTGCTCGATGCGGTGAAGGATTGCGCCCGGCGCGGTGTGAAAGCCGCGGTCATCCTGTCGGCGGGCTTTTCCGAGATGAGCGAGGAGGGCGGTCGCCTGCAGGCGCAGATCGGCGATGTCGCCCGCGCCACCGGCCTGCGCGTGGTCGGCCCCAATTGCCTGGGCGCGATCGGCGTGCCCGACAAGAGCATCGCCACCTTTTCGGTGGCGCTGGAGTCGTCCTTTCCCGTGGCCGGTTCGGTGGGCATCGTCTCGCAAAGCGGCAACCTGGGCAGCTTCACCCTGCGCCTGGCGGGCGAGCGCGGCCTGGGCGTCAGCCGCATGCTGACGACGGGCAACGAATGCGACGTGGACATCGCCGATGCCATCGCCTCGCTGGCGGTCGACCCCGGCACGCGTGTGATCCTGTGCTGCATGGAAACCTGCCGCGACGGCGCGAAGCTGACGCAGGCCATGGCCATGGCCCGCGAGGCGGGCAAACCCCTGGTGGTCCTGAAGGTCGGCGTCTCGGAGGCCGGCAGCGAGGCCGCGGCCTCGCACACCGGCGCGCTGGCCTGTTCCGACGCTGTGTTCGATGCCGTGCTGCGCAACGGCGGCGCCATCCGCGTGCCCAGCATCGAGCAGTTGCTCGAAGTCGGCCATGCGCTGTCTGTCGTCGGCCCGGCGCATGTGCCCGGTGGCCACCGCGTGGCCGTGCTCACGGCCTCCGGCGGTTTCGGCGTGCTGCTGGCCGATGCGGCCAGCGCGCAAGGCCTGGCGCTGCCCAAGCTCGCCGCGCAGACGCAGGAACGCATCCTGTCGGTCGTGCCCTTCGCTTCGCCCTCCAATCCGGTGGACATGACGGCGCAGGTGTCGAGCCGGCCCGAGGTCCTGGCCCAGATGCTCGATGTGGTGGCGCGCGACGCCAGCTGCGATGCGCTGATCCTGCAGTCGGCCAATGCCTTCCATGTGCCCCGGCTGCGCGATGTGTTTCTTGCCGCGCTGGAACAAGTGCGCAAGGACCATCCTTCGCGCCTGATCCTCCTGTGTGCCCGCGCGCCGCAGGAGGTGCGGGCCACGCTCAACGGCATGGGCTTTCCCGTGGTCGAAGGCATCGATGCGGCCTGCGCGACGGTGGCGGCACTGCTGCGCTTCGGTGCGCGCGACGCCGCACGGGCCGCGGCGCCGGCCATCGAGCGCGTGCCGTTGGCCGCACAGGCCTTCGCCACCGAGGCGAGTGCCAAGGCCGTGCTGGCCGAAGTCGGCCTGCCCGTGCCGCGGGAGGCGATTGCCGCCAACCGCGACGAGGCGCTCGCCGCGGCGCGCGCAATGGGCTTTCCGCTGGTGCTCAAGATCGTCTCGCCAGACATCGCCCACAAGACCGAGGTCGGCGGCGTGTTCGTCGGCGTGCGGTCCGAAGCGCAACTGCTCGAGGAGTACGACCAGCTGCTCGCGCGCGTGGCGCAGAAGGCGCCCGGGGCCCGCATCGCCGGCGTGCTCGTCGCGCAGATGGTGCAGGGCGGCGTCGAGCTGATTCTGGGTACCAAGAAGGACCCCATGTTCGGCCCGATGGTGATGGTCGGCCTGGGCGGCATCTTTGCCGAGATCTTCAAGGACGTGGCACTGCAGCCGGCGCCTGTCGACGAGGCGCAGGCCACCGCCATGCTGCAGTCGCTCAAGGCCTTTCCGCTGCTCGACGGCGCGCGCGGCCGGCCCAAGGCCGATGTGACGGCAGCGGCGAAAGCCATCGTCGCGCTGTCGCGCTTTGCCGCGCGCCATGCCGACAGCGTGTCCGAGATCGACATCAACCCCTTGGTGGTGCTGGACCAGGGGCGCGGCGCGCATGCGCTGGACGCCCTGCTGGTGCCCGAGCCACCCCTCACGAAAGCCCACCCATGACCATGTCTCTTTCAGGCCGAGCGGCCTTCATCAGCGGTGCCGGCCACGGCATCGGTCGCGCCACCGCCCGCGCCATGGCCCGCCTGGGCGCCACGGTCGGCATCAACGACCTCAAGCCAGAATTCGTGGAGGAGGCCGTGGCCGAGATCCGCGCGCTGGGCGGCCAGGCCATCGGGCTGCCCAGCGATGTGTCGACGCGCGAAGGCATGCGCGAGGCCGTGGCGCAGTTCGTGCGCGATGCAGGGCGGCTGGACATCATGGTCAACAACGCTGCCTGGGTGCGCTACCAGCCGCTCGCCGAGATCACGCCCGAGGTCATGGACCGCATGGTGGAGATCGGCTTCAAGTCGGTGATCTGGGGCATCCAGGCCGCGGCCGAGGCCATGGACCCGGAGCGCGGTGGCTCGATCATCAACGTGGCGTCCATCGCCGCCTTCAAGTCGCCGATGCGGTCGGTGGTCTACAGCGGCATCAAGGCCGGCGTGCTGGGCATCACCCGCGCATCGGCGGCCGACCTGGGCGCGCGCAACATCCGCGTGAACGCGGTGGCGCCCGGCGCCGTGCCCACCGAGGGCACGGCCAAGCATCGCAACGCCGAACTCGACGCCCGGCGCATCGGGCGCACACCGCTGGGCCGCCTGGGCACGGTGGAGGACATCGCCGACGCCATCTGCTTCCTGGCCGGCGACGGCTCGCGTTTCTTCAATGCGGATGTGCTGCGCCTGGACGGCGGCGCTTCGGAGACCTCGCTGTGAGCGGCGCCGTTGCATCGCCCAAGCGCGTGCAGAACGTGTTCGTCGTGGCGAAGGAGCCGGCCCGCCTGCATGCCTTCTACGAAGGTGCGCTCGGCCTGCCGATGAAGTTTCGCGATGGCGACCGCTGGATCCAGTACGGCGTGGGCAACACCAACGTGGCCCTGGCCTGCCTGGAGGAGGCGGCGCCCGCCACGAGCGGGCTGGTGATGGTGCTGGAGGTGGACGATTTCGAGGGGGCGCAGGAACGCATCGTGGCCGCCGGCGGGCAGGTCCTGGGCCTGCGCGACATGGGCGACCACGGGGCCGTGCTGTCGCTGCGCGATCCCGAGGGCAATCTGGTGCAGCTCTTTTGGCGCGCCGCGCCCACTGCTGCATGAGTACACCCGAGCCGATGCCGGCGGCCTTGCAGTCGCTGCTGGACCGCGAGGCGATCCGCGACTGCCTGCTGCGCTATTGCCGCGGCATCGACCGCTGCGACGAGGCCGCCTTGCGTTCGGCTTACTGGGAGGACGCCACGGACTGCCACGGCGCGTGGAACGGCAGCGCCGCCGGCTTCATTGCGCAGGCGCTGCCCAGGCTGCGGCAGGGTGGACGCCGCGTCCACCAGATTACCAACGTGCTGATCGAACTGCATGGCAAGGTGGCTGCGGTGGAAAGCAGCTTCTTCGCGCTGCAGGCCACGGCCATGCAGCCCGATCGCGAGACCTTTCTTTGCGGTCGCTACGTGGACCGTTTCGAGCGTCGCGGCGGCGAGTGGCGCGTGGCCGCGCGGACCGTGGTCTACGACTGGATCGAAGAGCGCACACGGCCCGAGCTGACGCAGGACGACGCTGCCCTGTTCGGCGTGCGCCAGCCGGTCGGCAGGGCAGCGCCGCACGACGCCGTGTACGCGCTGTTGCGCGACGTGCGCGGCACCTGATGCCCACCGTTCTGCTCACCGGCGCTGCCGCGGGCATCGGCCGCGCCACGGCCTTGGCCCTGGCGCGCGAAGGATGGCGCTGCGTGCTGGTCGACGCCGATGCGCAGGCGCTGCAGCGCCTCGAAGCCGTCTGGCCGGCCGATGCCGAACCACCGATGAGCCTCGTGGCCGACCTGACGGATGCGGCGCGGATCGAGCGCCTGGGGCACGAGATTCCGCCGCTCGATGCATTGATCAACAACGCGGGCCTGTCGGCCGGTGGCGCCGAGGCCACGTCGGGCCATGACGACCGCTCGGCGGCTCGCCTTCTCGCGCTCAACCTGGCCGCGCCGGCGCGCATGGTGCAGGCCTGTGCGCCGCACCTGCGGCCCGGGGCGCGCATCGTCAACGTGGCGTCTGGTGCAGGCCTGCGCGCCATTCCGTGGCGCGGCCTCTACAGCCCCAGCAAGGCCGGCCTGATCGCGCAGAGCCGCGCGTTGGCGCAAGCCCGGCCCGACTGGACGGTGACCACGCTGGCACCGGGCTTCGTGCGCACCGAACTCGTGCAGCGCCTGATCGATGGCGGCCGGCTGAACCCGGCGCAGGCGGTGTCGAAGATTCCCATGGGCCGGATGGCCGAGCCCGAGGACATGGCGCACGCGTTGTGCTTCCTGGCCAGTCCCGGCGCGCGCGCGCTCACCGGACAACTGCTGGTGCTCGACGGCGGCTCGGCCGTGTGCGGAGGAAGCCAGCCGCTGCCAGCCTGCGCGCATCTGCTGCTTCCGTTCGATGCGCCCTTGCGCCCGCATCTCGAGTCCGTGCGCGAGCCGGCCTGGCATGCGGCACTGGGCGTGTGGGTGCGCGCGCATGCAGGCCACCTCGACCGCGCGGGCTGTCCGGCGGTCATCGACGCGCGCGCGCTGGAGGCACAGCCCGGCACGCGGCTCGATGCCGTGCTCGATGCGGCGCGCTGCTTTCGGTCGAGCCACGCTGCGCTGGCCAGCCTCACGCTGCTGCTGCCTGCATCCGAACCGGAGCTCGATTGGCAACTGGCCGGCGACGCCGACGCGGCCCGGATGCTGGTGGCCACGCTGGCCGCCGAATGGGGCGCGCACGGGTTACGCATCAACGCGCTGGAGCTGTCGCACGGCCTCGCGCCGCAGGCCTGCCTGCCGCTGCTCGACTACGTGGCCGGCCCGCGCGCGCAGTTTCTGACCGGGCAGGTACTGAGGCTCGGCACCGGGCATTGAGTTCCTGCGGCGGGCGCGTCGCCGTCTACTGCAGCCGTTCGTGACTCGGTGACTCGGCTTTCCCGGTGTCGGCCCGCCAACCGCTCGACCGCCGGCGTGTACGCCGCGTGCGAATGGCCGCAAGAGCTTCAGGCCTTCAGGGCCTCGCTCGCCGCAGCGCGAATCCGGTCCGCCGATTGCCGCGCGCGCCGCATGATGCCGCGCGTGTCGTAGGCCAGCAGCCGGCCGTTGCGCTTCACGATGCGCCCGTCGACCATGACGGTGTCGACGTTGGCGGCGCTGCCGCTTTGCACGATGGCGGTCTCGACGTTGCCGACCGGGCCCATGTTCAGGTCTTGCGTGCGCACCAGGATGATGTCGGCGCGCTTGCCTTCGGTGATCGAGCCGGTGACGTCGCCCAGCCCCATCGCGATGGCGCCGTTGAGCGTCGCCATCTCGATCGCCTCGGGCACGCCGACCGCCTTCGACTGCGCGCTGGGCGTGCCGGCCCATGGCACACCCAGGTTCCAGGTGAAGCGCATGGCCTCGAACATGTCGGGCGGCGCGATGGAGGTCGCGTCGCTCGACAACGAAATGGTCAGGCCCGCGTTGCGCATCGCGAAGAGCGCGGCACGCGCATCGCCGGTGCTGCTGAGCCGAAGTTCGGAATGCGTGGCAAAGGACAGAGGCGTTTTCGTGCGCGCCATGGCCGCCAGGTCAGCGGTGCTGGCGGGCACGTAGTGCGCGAGCATGAGATCCGGGCCCAGGTAGCCGCGCCGTTCATAGTCGACGGCATCGACGTTGTTCGGTGCCTCCTGCGGTGCGTGGATCGCAATGGGCAATCCGCTGGCCTTGGCGGCCTTCATCTCTTCGTGGAACACGGCGTCGGTGCTCTGCTGCGGGCCGCGCAGGTTCAGCCCCAGGTGCACCAGCCCGTCGAAAGGCGAACGCTCGCCGAACCACTCGCGCCGCACGCGTGCCAGGTCGTCGTAGCGGTTGAGCTCGTCGGCGGGCATCTTGTCGACGTGGCCGTAGGCGTAGCGGGCGCGCAGCAGCGAGTGCTGGTGCGCACGCAGTTCGGCATCGGCATGGGCGGGGGAGCGGGTGTTGTGCGACCAGTTGTGCACGGTGGTGGTGCCGCCGTTCGCCAGCTCGGCGCAGCCCAGCATCACGCTGTTGTAGAAGTCCTCGGGCGTGTACAGGGTCGAGGTCGCGTTCTTGGCGGGGTAGTACGAGAAGCCGCCGTCGCGCGCGGTGAAGCTGCGCCCGATGGCGCTCCACATGTGATAGTGCGAATTGACGAAGCCCGGCATGACGATCATGTCGGTCGCATCGATGATCTCCGCGCCAGCCGGTGCGCTCAGGCCGCGCCCGATCTTCTCGATCACGCCGTTGCGGACCCATACGTCGGCGCGCGGCAGCACGCCCTTCGCGCGGTCGACCGTGATGACCGCGCCGTTGCGGATCAGGTAATTGCCGCGTCGAAGGCCGGGCGATGCGGGCGCACGCGCTGTGCGGGCCGACACCGATGCCGAGCCGACCAGCGCCGGTGCACCGGTGGCGGCGACCATCAGGGCGCCTGCAAAACGGGTGAAGTCTCTTTTGGTTGTTTGCATGTCCAGACCCAATAGTTGCCAGTGATTGAAGTGATGGAAAGAGGAGGCGAAAGCCCCGCTCAGTACGCCTTGAGAAGAAACGCCGCGGTCATCGCCAGCCCCGTCAACACGACGAAGCCGCGCACCACCTCGGGCTTCAGTCGCCGTGCGAGCATGCCGCCGGCATAGCCACCCACCGTCGCACCGAGGGCCATCCACAGCGCGTGCGTCCAGACGATCGCGCCGCTGGCCGCGTAGATGGCGACGGCGATCAGCGTCAGGATCGCGGAGACGAAGTTCTTGATGCCGTTCATGCGTCCCATGTCCGTGTGCCCCAGCGCACCAAGCACGGCGAGCAGCAGGATGCCGAGGCCACCGTTGAAGTAGCCGCCATAGACGGCGACCGCGGCGATGCCCAGGTCGGCGAGCCACCGGCCTCGCGGCTTGTGGTTGTCGGTGGTGGCGAGCCTGCGGCGCACCAGGCCGGGCCCGATCGCGAAGAGCAGCGTCGCGGCCAGCAGAAGCCACGGCACGATGCGGGCAAAGGCATGGTTCGACGTCGACAGCAGCAGCGCCGCACCGGCCGCGCCGCCGAGTACCGACAGCACGCCCAGCCGCAGGAGCGAAGGCGACATCGGCCCAGACAGTTCCTTGCGCAATGCCCAGGCGCCGGCCAGGTAGCCCGGCAGCAACGCGGCGGTCCCGGTGGCGTTGGCCGACACCAGCGGCACGCCGACCATCGCCAGTGCCGGCAGCGTCAGGAAGCTGCCGCCGCCCGCCACGGCATTGAGTGCGCCGGCCAGGGCCGCGGCGCCGCCGAGCAGCGCCCCGTCGAGCAGCATCACGGCTTGCGTGCCGGCAGCGACATGCGATCGGTGTGCAGCAGCAGCGTGAGCAGCACGCCGACAGCCGCCAGCAGCGTGATCTGCACCAGCCCGGCCGTGCTCCAGCCGAAGCGCGAGGCGATGCCGCCGATGATGAAGCCCGCGACTGCACCCGCGCCGTACAGCGTGGTGACGAACACGCCCGTGGCGCGGCTCGTGAGCGAGGCATGCACCGCCTTGATGTGATACCCCGCCAGGTTCACGTACAGCACGCCGCTCACCACGAAGCCCCACGCGAAGGACAGCGCCGACTGCACCACCATGTCGGTGGGGCCCGAGAACATCAGGAAGCCCAGCAGGCCGGTGCCCGTGAAGCTCGCCGAGAGCACGAGCTTGGGATGGAAGCGGTCGCCGAGCCAGCCGCCGAAGATCGATGCGAAAACACCGAAACCGAAGATGCTCATCACGCGGCCAGTGTCCGATGGCGTGTAGTGCAGGTGCTCGCGCAGGAAGGTCGGGTACATGCCCAGGTAGCCGTAGATGCAGAGCCCACCGATGACACTCATGCCGGTCAGCAGGGCTGTGTTGCGGTTCCACAGGGTGGTGGCGCCGCGCTGGTCGGTGCGCCCGCCGGTGGCCGCCACGTTCTCGGTCATGCGCTTGCTCACGGTGAGCGCGATCACCACCATGGCGGCGAAGCCCGCGACGCCGAACACGATGAGCGGCAGGCGCCAATCGCGCTCGACGCCGATCAGGTGGCCGCCGAGCAGCGGCCCCAGGATCGCACCGATGCCGAAAGAGAAGTTGATGGCGCCCACGGCGGTGGCCCGGTAGCGCGCGAAGTAGCTCGCGGCAATGGCGATCACCACCGTCAGTTGCATCGCTTCGCCGATGCCGGTGACGGCCCGGTAGACGATCATGTCGGCGAAGCCGTACGAGTAGGCCGCCAGCAGCGTACCCAGCGAGAAGATCGCAATGCCGATCTGCAACACCGTCTTGCGCGACAGCCGCGCCAGCAGATAGCCGGTCGGAATGCCGGCCACGGCCATGCCCAGCGTGAAGATGGTGGACAGCAAGCCGGTGTCGGCCAGACTGAAGCCGAACTCCTTGCGCACGTCCGCGGCGATGAGCGGAAAGATCTGCCGGTCCATCGCGTTGAGCGCGTACGAGGCGAGCAGCACCAGGAACATGCCGATCTCCAGTGCGGTGATGGGCGCCTCGCGGCGCGCGCCACCGACCGCCGGTGAAATGACGGAGGTTGAGGAATGCACGTGTTGTCTCCTTCTCGCCGAGCGAGAAATCTGTTTGTTGTTCGTTCGTTGCACGGGATCGCCGGCGCTGTGCCGGCGAGGGTTCACGCAGCGGGGCTTGCCGCGCCGTACCAGTCGAGGATCTGCTCGCCGGTCAGGAAGGCCACGTCTTCATGCTGCTGGATGTGCGCCAGCGCTTCTCGGAAATAGCGCAGGCGGTGCGGCGCGCCCATGATGTAGGGGTGCACCACCAGCGCCATAACGCGGGCCGAATCTTTCGCGTCGGCGTAGAGCTGTTCAAACTGGTCGATGGCGCGGTCGCGGTACTCGCTGGCCTTGTGATGCTGGATCAGCATCATTGCCACGTCGTTGCATTCCTGCGTGTAGGGCACGTTCACGATCGCGCCGCCGTCGCGCGTCTTCAGCCGCACGGGTTGGTCGTCGAGCACCCAGTCGCACACGTACTCGTAGCCCTGCTCGGCCAGGATGTCGGGCGTGTGCCAGGTCTCGGTGAGCCCCGGGCCGAGCCAGCCGCGCGGGCGCTTGCCGGTGTAGGCGCGAATGGCCTCGGTGGTCTTGGCGATGTCCTCGACCTCGTCGGGGACCTTTTGCATGTTGCGCTGCCCGAAGCCGTGACCGATGAACTCCCACTGACGTTCCTTCGCCGCCTTGGCGATGGGCTCGTAGGCGCCGATGGCCGAACCGTTGATGGCGAGCGTGGCGTTGATGCCGAGTGCGTCGATCACTTCGAGCATGCGCCAGAAGCCGACGCGGTTGCCGTACTCGTGCCAGGCCCAGTTCGGGATGTCGGGCATCGGCGAACCGCCGGCCGGTGGTGTCAGCACGGTGCGGGGCATGGTCTCGTCGATGTTCCATTCCTCGACGTTGACGATCACCCAGACAGCCAGTCGTTTGCCGCCGGGCAACTTCAGTGCGGGGCGATCCGCGATGGACGAGTACGAGATGCGTTCGAGTGGTTTCATGGTGTCTCCGTGTGCTGTTGCGGGCTCAGACGATCTCGACCTGCAGGGGCGCGAGCCCGTCGATGCGGCCGGTGAGCTTGTCGCCGCGCTGCACCGGGCCGACCCCTTCGGGCGTCCCGGTGAAGATCAGGTCGCCGGGCAGCAGGCGGTATTGCTTGGACAGCTCGCTGACGATCTCGTGGACGTTCCAGATCATCTTTTCGAGCACCGAGTCTTGCCGCACCGCGCCGTTCACCGAGAGGTTGAGTGTTCCCGATCGGATGTGCCCGACCTTCGCCACCGGATGGATCGGGCCGCAGGGCGCCGAGTGATCGAAAGACTTGCCCTGTTCCCACGGCAGGCCGCGCTTGTTGCATTCGCGCTGGCGGTCACGCCGGGTCATGTCCAGGCCCGCAGCGTAGCCAAAGACGTGATCCAGCGCGTCCTCGGGCGTCACGTTCGACGCATGAGTGCCGATGGCCACGACGAGTTCGAACTCGAACTGAAAGTCGTCCGTCAGCGTGGGGTAGGGCACGCGCCCGTCGGTCACCACCGAGTCGGACGGCTTCTGGAAGAAGAACGGCGGATCGCGCTCGTCGCCTTCCTTCATCTCCCGGATGTGGGCCAGGTAGTTGCGGCCCACGCAGTAGACGCGGCGCACCGGAAAGCGCTGGTCGCTGTCCACGATGTCGATGGAAACGGGCAGGACCTGCAGGGCGTCGGTATTTGCGGGGACATCGGTCGCTTGCGCGAGTTCGGCCGTCGGGTGGGGGGGCATGGGTTTGTCTCTCTGGAAGGTTTGGAAAGGAGTGGCTAGAGTCTAGGAACGAGGCCTCCTCACCTCAACGCGCAGGCTTGCGCAAAGATATGCAATCCTTGCGATCCTGAGATCAGCTCTTCATGCCACCCACGCCTTCCCCCGACGAATTCGTGCCGCCGCCCCGCGCCGGTGCCGCGCGTGCCGCCATCAGCAACTACACGATGGCGGCGCGGGCACAGCGCGCCTATTTCGGCATTCATGACCAGAGCAACTGCCTGCCGAATCCGGTGCCTCACCGGCACGAGTACTTCCAGATCTACGTCAACACGCGGGGCGATACCACGCACTACATCGGCGGCAACCAGCGCGCCATCGGCGCCGGCACGGTGAGCTTCGTGTTGCCCTTCCTGGTTCATTACATCCCGAACGCGGCCGACGGCGTGTTCCATGTGATCAACATCAGCAAGGATTACCTGCTGCCGTCGCTGGACCTCGACGTGTTCGAGCTGTCGGAGGTGCCGTTGTCACGCGCGCCCGAGCTCGCGCCTTTCCGGTTCCAGCATTGCCTGGATTTCCGCTTCGACGAAACCGAGACCCACCAGCTCCAAGCGCTGTGCGAACACATGGCGCAGGAAGCGCAGCGGCCGCCGGGCGAAGACACCGCCAGCCATCTGCTGATTCGCAGCCATCTGCTTCACCTGATCGGCATGGTGTGGCGACGTTACGGCGAGGAGTTTCGCAACTGCGAGGCGCAGGGGATGGCCCTGCAGTCGTACCGGCCGGCGGTGCTGCGCTGCATCCGCTACATCAGCCGCAACCTCGCGCAGGAGCTGACGCTGGGCGATGCGGCGCATGCGAGCCATGTGTCGCCCACGCACTTGGCCCACCTGCTGAAGAGCGAAACGGGCAAGACCTTCCTGGAGCTGGTGACCGAACGCCGGATCGAGCGCGCCAAGACGCTGCTGGTCTTTACCGGCGCCTCTGCGGCGGAGATCGGCGAAAGCACCGGTTTCGGAGAGCCGACGCAGTTCGCGCGCCGTTTCGGACAGATCGTGGGGGCGACGCCTTCTGCGTACCGGCGGCAATTTCAGCGAGGAGGGAATCGGACGTGGGACTGACGGCGCGATGCCCCCAGTAGCAATCAGGCTCTCGAGCTTGACGTCGGTGGCTGCGAGTCCGACGTGGGCATTCGTTGCATGGCAGTCCTTCGCGTACGGTCGCTCCAGACTGGTCTGAGTCATTCGTGCTCGCCGGCCGAAGCGGCCGCTGCGATCATCACAGGACTTTCGGCGGACATCGGCTCGTATGACCGCTGCGCTCCCGAGACCGGATGCCCAAGGTGGCGCGGACGTGGTCGAGTCGTGAATGACAGGTCGGGGGCGCAGCCAACAGGCACTGCCGACCCGGAGCGGGTGGTCGTCTGCAAGTCCACCGCGCCGGTCGGTACCGCGGAGCAGGTCGAGGCCGTGCTGCACGCGGCGCTTTCGCAGCGCGGCGCGGCCCATCGCGTCGCGGTGGCCGTGAACCCCGAATTCCTGCGCGAAGGCTCGGCCGTGCGCGATTGCCGCCAGCCCGACCGCGTGGTGATCGGTGCGACCGACCCCGCGGCCGTCGACCTGCTGACGCGGCTCTACGGACCCTTCGTGCGCGATCCGGCAAAGCAGTTGCTGGTGATGGACCGGCGCTCGGCAGAGCTCACCAAGTACGCCGCCAACGCGATGCTCGCGACCCGCATCAGCTTCATGAACGAGATGGCGCGCATGGCCGAGCATGCGGGCGCCGACATCGAGATGGTGCGTCGCGGCATCGGCTCGGACCGGCGCATCGGCCCCGACTTCCTGCAGGCCGGCGCGGGCTATGGCGGCTCGTGCCTGGCGAAGGACGTGCGGGCGCTGCGGCATGCGGCCGATCGCGAGGGGCAGCCCCTGCGCCTCCTCGCGGCCGTCGAGGCCGCGAACCACGAGCAGAAGGGGCGCCTCTTCGACCTGATGACGCACCACTTCGAAGGCCGCATCGCGAACAAGACCATCGCCCTCTGGGGCCTGGCCTTCAAGCCCGACACCGACGACATGCGCGATGCGCCGAGCCTAGTGCTGCTGGAGCGCTTGTGGGCGGCGGGCGCGCACGTGCAGGTGCACGACCCGGCGGCGATGCCGAACGCGCGCGCCATCGTCGGCGAGCGCGGCGACGTGCGCTGGTGCGACACGCCCGCAGACGCATTGCAGGGCGCCGACGTGCTGGCGCTCGTGACCGAATGGCCCGTGTTTCGTCGCCCCGATCTGGCGCGCATCGCCAGCACATTGAAGGCGCCCGCGATCTTCGACGGCCGCAACCTCTACGACGCCGCCGAAGTCGAAGCTGCTGGCATCGCGTACTACGGCATCGGGCGCGGCCGGTCAGTGCGGCGCTGACAGCACGGCCCTTGGCGTTGTCGTCGCATCGAGCGGCGAGGTGATGTCTGTGTTCACTAGCTCGGAAATGGCCTGCATGAGCATGGCCGCACTGACCGGATTGAACAGCGCGGGCCCCTCAACGCGCATGTTCAGGCCTGCGCTCATTCCTGGCGCGCGTTGCTTTGGCGCACGGCGTGCAGGTACCCGTCCAACGCCAGCAGCACCTCCTCCACCATGACGTCCGCGCTCGGCAGGGCGGCGCTCACCAGCAGCGTCTGCTTCACCAGCGCATCGACGACGGTGTAGGCGCCGAAGGCCACGCGGGCATCGTGCAGCCCTTCGGGCCAGTCCACCGCGCTCGTCAGTGCCTTGCCGAAGAGGTTGACGTTGTGCTGGTACAGGCGGTTGTAGACGAGCTGCGGCGAGACGCGGCGCTCGATGGAGCTCAGCACCCGCCAGCGCCCGCCGCCCTCGAGCATCGTGTGCACCTGGGTCTGCGCCAGCAGACGCGTGATCTCGCTCAGCGTGCGTTTGCCTTCCGCCTGGACGACGTCGTCCACCGCGCTGGACAGCGCGGTCGAGAGCTTGCGCACCCAGGTGCGCACGGTCATGGCCGCGACCGCTTCCTTGCCGGGGAAGTATTGGTAGACGCTGCCGACGCTGACGCCGGCCACGTTGGCGATGTCGCGCATCGACGTCTTCTCATAACCCTTTTCCAGCAGCAGGAGCACGAAGGCGTCCTGGATCGCGATGGAGGTCATCCATGCGCGTGACTGGGAGGGCTTGCGTCGGGGTTTGAGGGCGGTCGTCATGGCTGAAAAGCGAACACCGGGACGGCGCACGCAAGGAGGAGGGCCTCGTTGCAGAGGGAAATCAACGCCTCGGGGCGCGTCCCGAAAACTGAACATGCCTGCTCGGTTGATTTCCTAGACTTCTTTCAACCCAAGGCAGCCGGCGGCCGCGAGCCCCGAACCTCACTTCAACCCAAGGCCAACGCGCGCGCACTCGTCATTCTTGCATGTCACCTCCTGCGTCCTACAAAGCACCCTTGCGCGAACTGCGCTTCGTCCTGAACGATCTGCTCGGCATCGATGATGAACTGAAGGCGCTTCGCCTGCCCGGCGCCATCGCCCGCGAAGACATCGACGCGCTGATGGAGGACATGGCGGCCTTCGCCGAAGAGGTGCTCGCACCGCTCAATCAGAACGCGGACCGCGAAGGCTGCACCTGGCGCGATGGCGAAGTCGCCACCCCCGGCGGCTTCAAAGCCGCGTACGACGTGTTCCGGGGCAAGGGCTGGGCCGGCTTGGGCGCCGCGCTCGAACACGGCGGCCGCGCGTGGCCGACGGTGCTGACCCATCTGGTGACGGAGCTGATCGGCTCGGCGAACCATTCCTGGCTGATGTACCACAGCATCTCGCGCGGCGGCTACGAGTGCATCCGGGCCAACGGCACGCCCGCGCAGCAGGCGGCGTACCTCCCGCACCTGGCCAGCGGCGCTTGGACCAGCAGCATGTGCATCACCGAGCGCGAGGCCGGCACCGACGTGGGCTTGCTGCGCACGGAGGCCGTTCCGCAGCCGGACGGCAGCTACCGCCTCACCGGCCTCAAGCGCATGGTCACGGCCGCCGAGCACGACCTGGCGGACAACATCGTCCACCTCGTGCTGGCCCGGATCGCGGGCGCGCCCGAGGGCGCGCGGGGGCTTTCGCTGTTCATCGTGCCGCGGCACCTGTCCGGCGCGGCCGAGCGCAACGGTGTGCGCTGCGAAGGACTCGAGGACAAGATGGGCATCCGCGGCACGCCGACCTGCTGGTTGCGGCTCGACGGTGCGCGCGGCGAATTGCTGAACACCGCCGGCAACGGCTTGGCGGCCATGTTCGTGATGATGAACATCGCCCGCCTGGCCACGGGCATGCAGGGCGTGAACCAGGCCGAGGCGGCCTACCAGCTGGCGCGCGATCACGCCCGCACGCGGCTGCAGGGACGCGGCTTCGGCGGCGCGCGCAGGACCGAGGCGCAGCCTGCCGCCGATCCGTTGATCGTGCATGCCGATGTGCGCCGTATGCTGCTGGCGCAGAAGGCCTGGACGGAAGGTTCGCGCGCGCTGGCTTACTGGCTCGCGCTGCAGGTCGATCGCTCGAAGCACCACCCCGAGCCCTCGGTGCGCCGCGAGGCCGACGAGCTCGTCTCGTTGCTCACGCCGGTGCTCAAGGCCTTCGCGACGGACAACGGCTACGCCAGCACGACCCTGGCACAGCAGGTCATGGGCGGCTGGGGCTACCTGGACGACAGCGGCGTTCACCAGTACCTCCGCGACGTGCGCGTGGGGCAGATCTACGAAGGGGCCAACGGCATCCAGGGCCAGGACCTGCTCGGACGCAAGATCCTCGGCGACGGGGGCGCGAGGCTGCGCAGGTTCCTGGACGTGGTGCATCAGGTGCTCGAGGAGAACGAGGTTCACCCGGTGCTGCAGCCGTGGGTTGCGCAGACGCGCACGCTGTGCGTGCGCCTCGATGCGCTGGCCCGGCAGCTGATCGCGCGGGCGCCGTCGCACCCCGACCAGGTCGGCGCGTCCGGCCACAGCTGCCTGCGCATCGTCGGCGTGCTGGCGCTCGCGTGGCAGTGGATCGGCATGGCCTCGATCGCGCAGCGCAGGATCGACGCGCGGCAGTCCGATGGCTTCGATGTCGCCAAGGTGGCCACGGCCCGCTTCTATTTCGCGCACCTGTTTCCCGAGGTCGAGCAGCACCTGCAGGTGGCTGCGCAGGACGACGACGCCGTGATGGCGCTGGACGCCGACTTCTTCTGATCCCGCCGCGCAGCCGCTCCCGGCTGCGCCCACAAAAACACCGGATGCGGAACCCGGCGGCACCGCGCCGCCCGGCCCCGCATCCAACTGGAAAAAAACTTCATGAACCTGATCTCGATGTTCGACGAGAGCGCGTCGCGCTGGCCGACGAAGACGCTGCTGCACTACGGCGACGAAGCCTTCAGCTACGCGCAGATCCAGGCGCTCAGCCGCCGCGCTGCGCAGGTGCTGCGCGACCGGGGCGTGGGGCAGGGCGACCGCGTGGCGCTCATGTGCTTCAACACGCCGTACTTTCTCATCGGCGTGCTGGGCGCGCTGCGCCTGGGCGCGGTCATCGTGCCGGTCAATCACAAGCTGCAGAAGCCCGAGGTCGAGTTCATCCTGCGCCACAGCGACGCCAGGCTCTGCATCATCGACGTCGCCCTGGGCGTGGCGCAACGCATCGAGACCGAGGCCTGCCTGCTGGGCACCGGCGACATGGCCGGCGCGGCGGACGTCGGCTTCGATCACTTCGACACGCTGGTGCAGCGCACCGAAGCGGGCGAGCTGCCTGCGCCGGTCGATGACGAGGCACTGGCGCAGGTGCTCTACACCTCGGGCACCACCGGTCAGCCCAAGGGGTGCCTGCACAGCCATCGCGCGGTCTTCACCACGGCGCTGGTCTGCGCGGCGGCCCTGTCGATGACGCACAACGACCGGATGCTCATCGCGATGCCGATCTGGCATGCGGCGCCGCTCAACAACTGGACCTTCGGGACGTTGCTGATGGGCGGCACGCTGGTGTTCCTGCGCGAGTACGCGCCGCGCGGATTCCTGGAAGCGATAGCGCGGCACCGCGTCACGCTGACCTTCGGCGCGCCCATCGCCTTGCTCGCGCCGCTCGAGCTCGCAGACTTCGACCGCCACGACCTGGGCTCGATGCGGCTATGGATTTACGGCGGCGGTCCGCTGGGCGAGGACATGGCGAAGCGGCTCATGCAGCGCTATCGCACGACGCAGTTCATGCAGGTCTACGGCATGACCGAGATGGGCCCGCTGGGCACGGCGCTGTTCCCGGAGGATGCGCTGCGCAAGGCCGGGTCGATCGGCCGCTCCAGCCTGCCGGGCGTGCAGGTGCGCGTGGTCGCTGAGGACGGTGGCGCGACGCCCGCGGGCCAGGTCGGCGAGATCCAGCTTCGCAGCGAAGCCGCCATGCGCGGCTACCTGAACGACCCCGAGGCCACGCGCGTCGCCTATACACCCGACGGCTGGTACCGAAGCGGCGACCTGGCCCGGGTCGACGAGGACGGCTATTACTACGTGGTGGACCGGCTCAAGGACCTGATCACCACCGGCGGCGAGAACGTGTACTCCAAGGAAGTGGAAGACGCGCTGTCGCCGCATCCCGATCTCGCCGACGTGGCCGTCATCGGCCGCCCGCACCCGGACTGGGGTGAAACCGTGGTGGCGGTCATTGTGCCCCGGCCCGGCCGGCAGCCGGACGCGGAGGCGCTCAAGGTCTTCCTGGCCGACAAGCTGGCCCGCTACAAGATCCCGCGCGACTACGTCTGCGTCGACACGCTGCCGCGCACGCCGTCGGGCAAGTTGCAAAAGCACCTGCTCCGACAGGACATCGACGCACCGGCTTCCTCTCTTCTTTCCACTTCCAAGGATATCCACGCATGAACCTGTTCGACCTGAACGGAAAAGTCGCCGTCGTGACCGGTGCCAGCCGCGGCATCGGCCGCGCCACCGCCGAGCACCTGGCGCTGCTCGGGGCCAAAGTCTGTGTCTCCAGCCGGCGGCTCGAAGCCTGTGAGGAAGTGGCCGAGGGCATCCGCGCGCAAGGCGGGCAGGCCTTTGCCTGCCAGGCCAGCATCTCGCAGCCCGAGGAGCTGCGCGCGATGGTGGCGCAGGTGCGCGAGCGCTTCGGCCCCATCGACATCCTGGTCTGCAATGCGGCCACGAACCCGCACTACGGGCCGCTGGCCGAGATCGCGGACGAGATGTTCATGAAGATCGTGCGCAACAACGTGCTGAGCAATCTCTGGCTGGCCAATCTCGTTCGGCCCGACATGCAGGCCAGGGGCAGCGGCGCCATCGTGATCGTCTCGTCCATCGCGGGCCTGCAGGGCTCTTCGACGATCGGCGCCTACGGGTTGTCCAAGGCCGGCGACATGCAACTGGCCCGCGACCTGGCGGTCGAGTGGGGACCGCAGGGCATTCGCGTCAACTGCATCGCGCCGGGCCTGATCGACACCAAGATGGCCGGCATGCTGCTCGCGGACCCCGAGATCCAGTCGTTCACGCAGAAGAAATTGCCCTTGCGGCGCGTCGGGCAGCCGCAAGAGATTGCGGGCGCCATCGCCTTCCTGGCATCGCCCGCGGCCGCGTTCGTGACCGGCCAGACGCTCGTCGCCGATGGCGGCGCCGTCATCGTCTGAACACCGGCAGATCGACATCCACAAGGAGACTTACCATGAGCCTGAAGAAAACCATCGTCGCGCCGATGCTGTGCATCGCCCTGGCCGCCAGCGCGCAACCCGTGCAGACCGTGAAGATCGCCACGCTCGACATGCTGTCGGGCCCGATGGCCGGCCTGGGACAGAACGTGTTGAAGAGCTTCCAGTACGCGGCGCGGGTCGCGAACGAGGAGAAGTGGGCCGGCCCCTACCAGTTTGAGATCGTTCCCTTCGACAACAAGCTCTCGCCGCAGGAGGCCGTGGCGCTGCTTGGCACGGTCGTGGCCAAGGACATCCGCTATGTGGTCCAGGGCGCGAGCTCGTCCAGCGTGGGCATCGCGCTGGGTGAGGCCATCGACAAGCACAACGCCCGCAATCCGGGCAAGGAGATCGTCTTCCTGAACTACGCGTCGCAGGCGCCGGTGCTCACAAACGAGAAGTGCAGCTACTGGCACTTCCGCACCGACGCCCACTCGGACATGAAGGTCGATGCGCTCACGACCTACCTGGCCGGCCGCAAGGACATCCGCAAGATTCACCTGCTCAATCCCAACTACGCCTACGGGCAGGACACGGCGCGCGCGTCGCGCGAGTCGCTTGCGCGCAAGCGCGCGGACATCGAGATCGTGGGCGACGACCTGCACCCGACCGCGCAGGTGAAGGACTTCGCGCCCTACATGGCCAAGATCCGCCAGTCCGACGCCGACGCGGTGATCACGGCCAGCTCGGGCTCCGACCTGGCGCTCATCGTGCGCGCGGCCAACGACTTCGGGCTGAAGGTCGACTTCTACACCTTCAACGGCAGCAACTACGGCGTGCCCGGCACCATCGGCGCGGCGGGCGAGGGCCGCGTCAAGCTGGTCTCGACCTTCAACCCCAACGACCCCGGTGCGAAGAGCTCGGCCGTGCTGGGCAGCTTCAAGAAGCAGTTCGGCGAGGACTTCATCAACGGCATGGGCTACAACGCCGTCGTCGCGCTGTCCGGCGCCATCCGCAGCGCGAAGTCCGCCGAACCGGCGAAGGTGGCCGCCCAGCTCGAGGGCCTGCGCTTCGAGGGCATCAACGGTCCCGTGGTGCTGCGCAAGTCCGACCACCAGGCCCAGCAGGCGATGTTCGTCCAGAGCTGGGAGAAGGTCGACGGCTCGGCCGTCCGCTACGACCAGGAAGGCACCGGGTTCGGCTGGAAGCAGATCGCGAGCGTGGACGCCAAGGCGGCCGAGCAGCCCACGACCTGCCGCATGAAGAGGCCCCTGTGACCGCACGACGGCGCGAGGCGTTCGCCCCGGCACCATGACCACCATCTACATCGACGAAAGCGGCCACAGCGGCGACATGGTCGACAGCGGCACGGGCTACGACTTCAAGCGGCAACCCTACTTCGCATTGGCGGGCGTCGGGCTGCAGGACGAAGAGGAGTGGGGCGAACGCCTCCAGGCGTTGCGCGATCGCCACCGCATTCCCTCGGGCGAACGCGATGCCCGATCGCTGGCATCCAGGCCGGAGTTCTCCGCGGCCGTGATCCACGCCTTGCTCGACCGGCGGGCCCCGCTTTTTGTCGAACTGGTCGACAAGCGCTACTTCATCTGCACCTGCATCACATCGTTCCAGTTGCTGCCGCCCTGCCTCGGCTACCCCGAGTCGATGCGGCTCGACTTCCTCAGGAACGCCGTCGCGGATTTCCTGCACGCCCATGCCGATGCGCAGGTGCTGGACAGCTTCGTCGCGTCCTGCCTGACGCCGGAGGCCGGAACACTTCACGCATCGTTTGCCAGCTTGCGCGAGCTGGCCACGCACACCGCCGAGGAGGAGGAAGAGGCCGCGGCGCAGGTCGCCAAAGGGTTCGGCCGCATCGTCGAAGCGGCGAACACCGAGTACCGCGCGCTGGGTGGGGCCCAGCACCAGCCCTGGCTGGAATTTCTTCCGCCGCCCGAGCTCAACACGTCGTCGACGCAGGCCTGGACGCTGCCGAACCTGACGTCGTTCATGCGCATCTACGCCCGGATCCATCTCTACTACCGGCACTGCCTGGCCGATGTCCGGCTGGTGCACGACCAGAATTTCGAGGTGCAGCGCATCCTGGGGCAGGGGAATGCCGCTGCCGAAGGAGTGGACCGCGCGATGGAACTGTTGTGCACGCCCCCGTCCGACCACCGCTTCGAAGAAGTGGCCGCGCTCGATTTCAGGCAGTCGCACGAAGCGGCGGGCGTGCAGATGGCCGAGGTGGTGGCGGGCGCCACGATGCGGTTCTTTCGTGATCTGCACACAGGCACAGGCGTGTGCCCCGCGTTGCGCGAGGCCATGGTGCGGCTGATCTCCGAAGGGGACGAGCGCACGGGGTACGGCCTCAAGCAGGTGGTGCCGACCCGCCAGGTTCGCATCGGTGCCGAAGAGGCGTGGGCTTGAGCGGACGATCGCGTTTCGTCGACCGCCGACGCGGAACCTTCGGGCGAGCAGGGCCTCCTATCTGGCTTCTCCGCTTCTTTCCCCCCGTTTCGCCCGATGAATGAAATCCGCAATGCCGCCGCCGAGCTCGCTCTTTTTCGCCGCCGCGTGGTGGTGGTCGGTTGCGCGGTGCTGTTCGGATTCGGACTGATCGGCGCGCGGCTGGTCTACCTGCAGGTGGTGCGCCATGAAACGCTGGCGGACCGCGCCGAAAGCAATCGCACCGCGATCGTCCCCGTGGTGCCCAACCGCGGGCAGATCCTGGACCGCAACGGCGTGGTGCTGGCGTCCA
Source organism: Variovorax sp. GW821-FHT10C12 (assembly GCF_059415405.1). Classification (NCBI taxonomy): domain Bacteria; kingdom Pseudomonadati; phylum Pseudomonadota; class Betaproteobacteria; order Burkholderiales; family Comamonadaceae; genus Variovorax; species Variovorax sp. GW821-FHT10C12. The sequence goes on along the minus strand of NZ_JBWKNE010000001.1, from coordinate 2,416,983 downwards.
ACTACGCGGCCTACACGCTGGAGATCACGCCGTCGAAGGTGGGCGACATCGCCACCGTCATCGACGAGCTGGGCGAACTGCTCGAAGTGACGCCCAAGGACCGCCGCCGCTTCCAGCGCCTGCGCGAGGATTCGCGCAGCTTCGACTCCCTGCCCATCCGCACACGCCTGAGCGATGAAGAGGTGGCGCGTTTCGCGGCGCAGCGCTACCGCTTCCCCGGCGTGGAAATCAGGGCGCGGCTGTTTCGCACCTACCCGCACGGCGAGGTGGGCGCGCACGTGATCGGCTACATCGGCCGCATCAACCAGCGCGAAAAAACCGCGATGGACGACTGGGAGGAAGACGAGCGCGCCAACTACCGGGGCACCGACTACATCGGCAAGGTCGGCATCGAGCAGAGCTACGAAAAGGCGCTGCATGGCCAGACCGGCGTGGAGCAGATGGAAACTTCGGCCGGCGGGCACGCGGTGCGCCGCCTGTCGCGCCACCCCGCCAGGCCGGGGCAGACGGTGATGCTGTCGCTCGACATCAAGCTGCAAAAGCTCGTGGAAGACATGTTCGGCGAGCGCCGGGGCGCGCTCGTGGCCATCGACCCGAAGACCGGCGAAGTGCTGGCCTTCGTGAGCAAGCCCACCTTCGATCCCAACCTGTTCGTCGAGGGCATCGACACCGAGAACTGGAAGGCGCTGACCGAGTCGCCCGACAACCCGCTGCTGAACCGCGCGTTGCGCGGCACCTACCCGCCGGGCTCCACCTACAAGCCCTTCATGGCGATGGCGGCGCTGCAGACCGGCAAGCGCAGCGCCGACAAGGTGGAGAACGACCCGGGCTTCTACAACTTCGGCGGGCGCTCCTTCCGCAGCCACCGGGGCGGGCTGGGCGGCGTCGACATGCACCGCGCCATCCAGTTTTCAAGCAACACGTATTTCTATTCGCTGGCCGCCGAGATGGGCGTGGACCTGATCCACGACTTCATGGCGCCGCTGGGCTTCGGGCAGTTCACCGGCATCGACCTGCAGGGCGAGTCGCGCGGCGTGCTGCCCAGCCGGGCGTGGAAGCGCGCGGCCTACCGGCGCGCCGACATGAAGACCTGGCACCCGGGCGAGACGATTTCGCTGGGCATCGGGCAGGGCTACAACAGCTTCACGATGCTGCAGCTGGCCTCGGCCAATGCCACGCTGGCCAACGGCGGCGTGCGCTACCAGCCGCACCTGGTGCGGGCCATCCGCGACACGTCGACCGGCGAGGTGGTGCGGCAGGTCCAGCCGCCGGCCCAGGACCTGGGCTATGCGCGCAAGCACGTCGAGGTGGTGCGCGACGCGATGGTGGCGGTCACCAAGGGCGGCACCGGCACGCGCGTGTTCGCGGGCGCCGCGTACACCTCGGCCGGCAAGACCGGCACCTCGCAGGCCGTGGGCCTGAGCCCGAAGGCGCGCGCGAGCGGCAAGGCCCTGGAGGCGCGCCAGCGCGACCACGCGCTGTACATGGCATTCGCCCCGGCCGAAGACCCGACCATCGCGGTGGCCGCGATCGTCGAGAACGCGGGCTTCGGCGCGGCGCACGCGGCGCCGATCGTGCGGCGGGTGTTCGACTACTGGATTGCGGGGCAGTACCCCAACGACGCCGACATGGCTGCGGTGCAGGTGGGGAAGGCCGGCGCGCCCATCGGCAAGCCGCTGATGGCCAGCGAGGTGCCGGTGCTGGACGACGGTGCGCAGGGGGATGAGGCTGGGGTGCTTTGAGGGCCGGGGCGAAGTGTCAGCCCGGCGCGAGCCGCTGGGCGAACCAGTCCGCCACGAAGGCGGTCCGCTGCGCCGCGTGGTTGTGGATCGTGTGCTCGCCGTCTTCCCACACGCGCAAGGTGACGTCGGGGTTCGTCGCGGCTTCCCGAAGTCCGATCAATAGCTGGGAGGCGCCGGGGCGTCGGCGGGGATGGCGCCGGGTTGGAAAACCTGCGTGAAGTCGCAGCATTCCTGTGCAAGCAGCACCGTGGAGTCGATCAACGTGCTTCGCTGCTCGCTCCTGCTCATTGCGACGTAGGTGATGTCGGGGATTGCGGGCGTGACCTTGAGGGGTTGCAGCAAACCCAGGTCGACCATGGGGGCGAGGCAATCGCGAGGAAGGGGACTGATCCCGATTCCGGCCACGGTCATGCCGATGATGGCAATGATGCTGTTGCTGGGCAGCGATTGCTTCGGGGTGAGGCCGAAGGACTTGAACCAGTTCTCCGAGGCGAGGCCCGCCCCCGAGCGGCTGCCCTGGGTCAGGATCCGATGCGAGGCCAGTTCGTGGAGGCGCAACGTCCTGTCCGCAGGCAGCAGGCCGGGCTTGCACATCCAGGCACTGACCACCTTGCCGATGGCTTTCTTGGTGATCCGGCTGTCGTCTTCCGCGTCGGGAACGATCGCCAGATCAATCTCGTCGGCCAGGAGTCTCTTGCGAATGGTCACGCTGCCGTCGACGTCGGGCTCCAGGACAACGCGGGGGTGATGAGCCTGCATCATGCCCACCAGCCGCGGGAACCAGGTCATTGCGGTGAGTTCGGTCAGGCCGATCCGCAGTCTGCGCTCGACCACCTGTGCCTGTGCAAGCTGCTCCATCGCTTCGTCGCGCTGGGCAAGAAGGCGCTTTGCGATCGCAAAGGTCTGCTGCCCCTTCTCCGTCAATCGGGCCGCGCGTGAAGAGCGGTCGAACAGTGAAGTGTCCAGGAGGCTCTCCAGTTCCTGGACTCGCCGCGAGATCGCCGACTGCGTGGTGTGAAGCTTCTCGGCGGCCTGCGAGAAGCCGCCAAGCTTGACCACCCAATAGATCGCTTCAAGTTGCTTGAACGACATCATGTTCGTTCTGCCGGTGGGACTTCATGCATTGCGGGTTCCCCCTAGGTATATGTCTAAAACAGATGCAATTCTATAAAAATAAATCGTTTTTTTTAATTTTCCAAAGTCTCCAGAATGCGGGCTTCCATCTCATTTCTTGGCCTCTGGCATCAAGCCGCTTCAGGAGTTGCGCTCATGTTCCGATTGACTTTCACTCGCGTCATCGCCGTCGCTCTTTGCGTCTGCGCCACCACGGCACAGGCCGATCGTCTGAGCGACATCAAGGCGCGCTCCAAGCTGGTGTGCGCCACGCTGACGGGGGCGGAACCCCTTGCGTTTCAGAACCCCGCCACCCGCGAGTACGTCGGCTTCGACGTGGATACGTGCAAGAGCCTCGCAAAGCACCTCCACGTTGAACTGGAGCACCGCCCGATTTCCGTCGAAGCCCGCATCCCCGAGTTGGCGCTGGGGCGTGTGGATGTGGTGGCTGCCTCCCTGGGCTACACGAAGGAACGTGCCGAGCAGATCGCCTTTTCGGACATCTACTACCAGCTGCCCTTGAAGATCATCGTGGCGAGCAATTCGCCCATCCAGACGTTCGCCGATCTCGCGGGGAAGAAGATCGCCGCCAACAAGGGCTCGACCTCGGAGCTCAACGCTCGCAACAAGCTTGCGGGTTCCGAAGTGGTGACCTACCAGGACGGCACCATGGCCTTTCTGGCGCTCGCACAGGGAAAGGTTCAGGCCTATGCCATTTCCCAAGCACCCGGCGCGCGACTGCTCCACGAAAGCTCGGGCAAGTTCCGCTTTCTCGACGAGTCCCTCGTCTACGAGCCCACGGGCCTGGGTGTGAAGAAGGGCGAGAGCGAACTGCTCGATGCGGTGAACAAGGCGTTGCGCGACATGGAGTCGTCTGGAGAACTCGACGCGTTGTGGCGCAAGTGGTTCGGGCCCGACACGAAGCTGAAGATCGTTCGCGAGAAGAAGCTGACGCCGCTCAGTGCATTCTGATCAAGCTCGCAAATCAGAGCCACGAGCGTATCCATGCTTGATCTGAATTTCGGGGCCGTGTTGAACGGCCGCTATCTGGACTGGTTGATCGCCGGCGCGTGCAACACACTCGTGCTCTTCGCCGCTGCATGGGTGTCGGGCCTCCTTCTGGCACTCGTCGTCGTTTCCATGCGGCAGTCCGGCTTGGCCGGACTCCACGCCGTCTCCAAAGGGTTCGTTGGCTATCACCGGAACGTGCCCGGCCTGGTCCAGATCTTCATCTGGTACTTCGGCGTGCCTCAGGTGCTGCCCGAGGCCTGGCAGGCGTGGATCAACGCCCATGGGAGCGAATTCATCTTCGTCTGGATCGCGCTGACGCTGAACGCGGCGGCTTTCATGTCGGAGGATCTGCGCAGCGGTGTGCGGTCCCTGTCGCCCACGCAGATGGAGGCGGCGCGAGCGCTGGGCCTGTCCTACGCCAAGGCGATGCGCTTCGTCGTTCTTCCGCAGGCACTTCGCGTCGCAGTGCCGCCCTTGACCAACCAGTCGCTCGGGCTGTTCAAGGCGACGAGCCTGGCCATGGCGATCGGCCTCGCCGAACTGACCTATGCAGCCCACCAGATCGAGAGCGAGAGTTTTCGCACCTTCGAGGTCTACGCCATGGCGTCGATCTTCTACTGGGTCTGCTCCTTCGCGCTGATGGGCATCGGCCACGCCTGGAGCGTTCGCCTGGATCCGCTGCGAGGTGTCCGATGATCGACATCCTTCGTGACTATGGCCTTCTGCTCCTGGTCGGCCAATTTCCGAACGGTCCCGTTGGCGGCTTGGCGCTCACGCTGTTTCTCGCCGTGTCCGGGCTGCTGCTTTCGTTTCCCCTCGCCATCGTGATGGGGGTGGCCCGGACGTCCCCCATCAAGGCCGTTCAGTACCCGGCGACCGCTGTCGTCTACGCCGTGCGCGGCCTGCCTGTCCTGATGCTGATCTTCTGGGCCTACTTCATCGTGCCGATGGTCGTGGGGCACAGCATCTCCGCGATCACCACCTTGATCGTCGCCCTTGTCGTCTACGAGCTCGCCTTCATGGGGGAGGTCGTGAAGGCGGGCATCGTGGCCGTCCCCAAGGGCCAGGTCGAGGCGGCCCGATCGTTGGGGATGACCTACGTTGCAACGATGCGCAAGGTGATCCTGCCGCAGGCGCTCGTCAACATGATCCCGAGCATCCTGAACCAGTTGATCAACCTGATCAAGAACACGTCGCTGGGCTACATCATCAGCGTCGGCGAACTGACCTATTCGGCCTACCAGATCAACGCCCAACTGCTCACCCGTCCATTTCAGGTGTATCTGATTCTGGCCATCACCTATTTCGTCCTCTGCTGGGCGCTGGGATTGGCTGTCTCCCGGTTGGAGAAGAAGTTGAACCAAGCACGCTGCACGCCCGACGTGCCGACCCCCCTCCAGCGCCTGGTGTCCAAAGAGGCCACGACATGATCACCTTCGACAACGTGGACAAGTTCTACGGCGGCTATCAAGCCCTCAACCAGATCAACGAAACCGTCAAGCAGGGCGAGGTGGTGGTGGTGTGCGGACCCTCGGGGTCCGGCAAGTCCACGTTGATCCGAACGGTCAATCGGCTGGAGCCGATTTCGAAAGGCCGCGTCACGGTCAACGGCGAAGACGTGCACAACCCGAAGACCGACGTGAACAGCTTGCGCAGTCGCATTGGCTTCGTCTTCCAGAGCTTCAACCTTTTCCCCCACTTGAGTGTCATGCGCAATCTCGAGCTGGCGCCCATGACGGTGGCGAAGGTGAGCCAGGGCGAGGCGCGCGAGCGCGCAATGGAGTTGCTGGTGAAGGTTGGCTTGGCGCACAAGGCGGATGCCTACCCGCCACAGCTCTCGGGCGGCCAGCAGCAGCGTGTGGCGATTGCCAGAGCGCTCGCGATGCGTCCGCCGGTGATGCTTTTCGATGAACCCACGAGCGCGCTGGACCCAGAGATGGTGGGTGAGGTCCTGGCCGTCATGAAGCAGCTGGCCTTGGATGGCATGACCATGATGTGCGTGACCCACGAGATGGGTTTCGCGAAAGAAGTGGCCGACCGAATCCTGTTCATGGACGCGGGGGCGATCGTCGAGCGTGCCGCTCCCGATCAGTTCTTCGCCCATCCACAACACCCCCGCGCCCGGAAATTCATCGCCGAAGTTCGGCGCCCCTGAGTCCCGGCCGCATTCCGATCAAGCCGATTGTGCGTACCTGCACAGGAGTCGTCATGTCCAATTTTCTTTCCAAGTCTCTGGCTCGCATCAAACCGTCGAGCACCATTGCCGCCACGCAGCGGGCTCGCGAGCTTGCCGCGCAGGGCCGTGACGTGATTGCGCTCAGCACGGGCGAGCCCGACTTCGAGACACCCGAGCATGTGCAGGTCGCTGCCATCCGCGCACTCACGGGCGGCAAGACCAGGTACACGCCGACCCACGGCATCCCCGAGTTGCGTGATGCCGTCGTCGAGAAGTTCCAGCGGGAGAACGGCGTTGTCTACACGCGCGATGAAATCATCATCAGCAATGGCGGCAAGCAGGTCATCGCGAATGCGTTCATGGCCACGCTCAACGCGCACGACGAGGTGCTGATTCCCGCGCCCTACTGGGTCTCGTATCCGGAGCTCGTGGCCCTGTGCGGAGCGACGTCCGTCATCGCGCAGACGACCGCCGCCAACGGCCTGAAGCTGACACCGGAAGCGCTCGAGCGGCACATCACTCCCCAAACGAAATGGGTCGTTCTCAACTCGCCAGGGAACCCCTCCGGCGCAGCCTACACGCGCGATGAACTGCGTGCGCTCGCAGAGGTCCTGCTGCGTCATGAGCACGTGTGGGTCATGAGCGACGACATCTACGAGCACCTGGTGTACGACGCGTTCGAGTTCGCAACCATTGCAGCCGTCGAGCCGCGGCTGCGGGAGCGGACGTTGATCGTCAATGGCGTTTCGAAAGCCTATGCGATGACGGGGTGGCGCATCGGCTATGGGGCCGGGCCGGCCTCCTTGATCAAGGCGATGGACGTGGTCCAGGGGCAGGTGACATCCGCCGCCAGTTCCGTCGCGCAATGGGCGGCTGTGGCGGCGCTGCAAGGCCCACAAGATTTTCTGGCGGCGAGGCGAGAAGTCTTCAAGCAACGCCGAGACCTGGTCGTTGACCAGCTCGATGCCTGCGTTGGCCTCGCATGCGCACGGCCCGAGGGCGCCTTCTACGTATTTCCATCGTGCGCCGGAACCTTCGGGAAACGAGCGCCCAGTGGCCAGTTGATTCAGGACGACGCGACATTCGTGCTGGAGCTTCTTGCCGCAGAAGGCGTCAGCGTTGTGCATGGAAGCGCATTCGGCATGCCCGGTCACTTCCGCGTTTCGTACGCCGCGAGCACGCAGAGCCTGGTCGAAGCCTGCAAGCGCATCCAGCGCTTCTGCGCCGAACTCTCTCCCTGCTGAATTCGCCGGCCACGCGACGCAACCGTGCGCGAGCTGCTCTCCATCTCCGCCGTACGGGTCGAGCGAATGACAGCCCCCTGATTTCTGGCTGATGCGGAATCAAAAAATTTACCCATTGATTGACAAGATAGGAGACGAAAAATGCCGCTGTGGACGGAATTTGAACCTGCACAAGCCGTGAATGAATTTCGCGCCTTTGCCGAAACCTACGCGAAACCCGCTGCGGCTCAACTCGATCGGAATGATGCATACCCTTCCGATGTTGTGGCGCAAGCGGCCAAACAGGGCCTGAATGCGCTGATCGTTCCCCAAGAATATGGGGGTGGCGGATGCTCATTTCGGCGAGTGGTTTCGTTTTTCGAGGAAATCGGTGCCGCCAGCGCCTCGGTCGGGATTTCTCTGAACTCGAACTTTCAGGCGCAGAACGCAATTCTGCGATCCGGCAACGAAAAATTGAAGAACGAGTTCTTGCCGAAATTTTCACAAGGCCTGACGGCGGCCTATGCGCTGACTGAGCAAAACCATGGCAGCGACATCCGCTCCCTGGACACCAAGGCGGTGCTCGAAAACGATCACTGGATCCTGTCCGGTCAAAAATCATTCATTACATCGGGGAGTGGTGCCGATCTATTCATCATCCTGGCCCAAACCGAGAAAGGACTGGGGGTTTTTGCAGTTCCGCGAGAAATACCTGGCGTGAGCACCTTCGTTGGCGAGAGAAGCGAGACCTTTGGCGGCCGAAATGGGCCCCATGTGGAGCTCAAACTCGAGAATGTTCGCTTGCCGTACGAATACCTTCTGGGCGAGTCGGGTGGCGGCCTGAAAGTCGTGCTGCGCAATTTGAACTATTCACGCACGCTCAACGCGGCCATGGTCATCGGAATGGCGCGTGCAGCATTTGACGAATCCCTTGCCTACGTCAAAAACCGAAAGGCCTTCGGGCAATCGGTGTTCGATTTTCAAGGAATCCAATGGTATTTCGCGGAAATGCTCACGGACATCGATGCAGCCCGCCTGTTGTTGTACTCGGCGGCTGACGCATTGGAGGCGCAGCGCGAGCCCGAGCGCTACGCCAGCGAAGCAAAGCTGTTTTGCTGCTCCGTCGCCAACCGGGTGACGTCCCAGGCCATTCAGGTTTGCGGCGCATACGGAACGGCTGTGAATTCGCCTTTCAATCGCTATTGGCGGGATGCCAAGGTTGCGGAGATTGGAGGAGGGTCGGTGGAAATATTGAAGAACACGATTGGCAAATACATCGGCCGGATGGAGTTGGGTTGATTGAAAACAGCCTGCAAATCGGTCGACTGACAAAAAGGTCGCTGCCCATCTTCTTCTGAAGAAGAGAGTGGCGGCGAAACGCTTCAAATATTCCGCAGAGAACCCAAGCAATGCTCAATCAAAATATCCGCAATTTGGCGCTCCTCATTCAGGACGCCGTTCGCCGATCGCCTGAAGCGGTGTTCGGCACAGACAAGGTGTCGGCCCCGATGGCGGATGCTTTCAAGACGGCGCAGGCGCTTTGCGCATCAATGTCTGGCGCCATTCTCAAGGGACAAACAGTCGCTTTTGTTGGGGTCACCAGCGAGCACTATTTGATCTTCTGGATGGCTTGCCAGTTGCACGGCGTCCGCACGGCACTCATCAATCCGCACTACCCTCAAGACCTGATCAGGGAAATGCTGCTCGATCTGAATCCAGATGCCGTTGCATTCTTCGATGACACGTACCGCGCACCCACTCATCCGAACTGGGCTTCTATCGATGCACGGAACGCGTGGTCCGGCCATTTGGTTGTAAAGAGTGCCGAGGTCCCGAGACCAGGCAAATCAGACGTGCCAGTCGAGGGCGATGCGCTCTTGACGGGGCTGGCCTGCGACGGCTCGGAGATCGCGTGCTATATGCATACCTCGGGCACCTCGGGTCGCCCCAAGTTTTGCGCACTGAGCCACTCTTATTTCATCAGGCTGGGCCGCTTCATCGCCGACTCTCTCGGGTACGTTCGCAATGACGTTGTCTTTGCGCCGATGCCGATGTTCCATATCAACCCCCTCGGCTACGGTGTCGTGGCGGCCTGGACCGCAGGCGCGGGCGTCCTGGGGACGCAGCGTTTTGTCGCACAGAATTTCTGGAGCACCGTGAAGCAGATCGGCGCGACCGCACTCGTTCTGCATGTCACGCCCCTTCAGATGCTGATGAAGGAAGCGGATGTCGACGCAAGTGCGGGCCACAAGGTGCGCGTGGTGTTTGGCGCCATCAGCGAATTCCTGGGCATGTTCGGAATCCCCATTGGAATCACGGCGTATGGGTCCACCGAAGCCGGTGGGCTTTGCCATACATGGCATGTTCGCGCAGGCGACCGCTCCTTGGCGGAAGAAGGCCCTACCCACTACGCTGGGCGCGTGCGTTTCGACGCCGAATTCAAGATATCCGAAGAGGGTGAAATCCATGTCAGAGCGCGGGAGGCGGACACGCTGTTCTCTGGCTACCTTCGCGACGGAGTTCTAGACCCCTCGACGGATGCCGACAGCTGGTTTCACACGGGCGACCGAGGCCGCGTCGACCACCTCGGAAACCTTGTCTTCATCGAGCGGATGAGCGAATCCATCCGAGTCAACGGCGAATACGTTCCGATCGATTTCGTGGAACGTTCTTTGGAAAAAGAAGCGGAGTTGTCCGAGTTCGCGATCTGGTCGAGAGCGGACGCGGTGAGCGGTCAACGCGTCGTCTTGTGGATTGCAGATCCTCGAATTGACCTGGAGAAGACGCTCGCGGCAATTCAGCGTCTGCCGAGCATCATGCGGCCCGTGGAAATCATCCAGATCGCGAGCCTCCCTCGCGACACCGGCGTGAACAAGGTTCAGCGCCGACGGCTGCACGATGAGCACGCACTGTGGCGTCATGAAGTTTCCGCGCAATAGCACTCGAGGGTACTTTTCATGAATGCTTGTCGTGTCAGCCGTGAACTCACAGGGCATGTTGCCGTGCTCGAAATCAACAATCCCCCGCACAATTTCATTGACGTCGAGCTTGTCAAGGAATTGGCCGAAAGTCTTGAGCATCTCGATGCGGTCGAGGATTGCCGCTCGATCGTTCTGCGCAGTGGCAGCAGCGTGTTTTGCGCTGGAGCGAATTTCGATCAAGCCGAAAACAGCACGGCGCTCGACCCGTCGCCGTTCTACGCGCAGGCCATGCGGCTTTTCTCGAACCGGAAGCCCATCGTTGCGGCGGTACAGGGCGCTGCCATCGGCGCCGGATTGGGGCTTGCCCTGGTCGCTGACTTCCGCGTGGGATCGCCCCAGTCCCGGTTCAGCGCCAACTTCAACCGACTGGGCATTCATCCCGGTTTCGGAATCAGCCACACCTTGCCGCGCATCGTGGGTGCGCAAAAGGCCGCCTGGATGCTCTACACGGGCGAGCGGGTCAGTGCGCAACAGGCATTGGCGCTGGGGTTGATCGACGCTCTTTCCGAGGATCAAGACCCGTTTGCCACGGCACTGGCCATGGCGGAAGAGATCGCGCGCTCAGCACCTGGTGCCGTCCAAAGCACGAGGCGCACGTTGCGAGCGGGATTCGCGGACCACGTCATGCAAGTGAATCGCCATGAGTGCGCGGTTCAACGCGAGCAGTTTCGGCATCCCGACTTTCTGGAGGGCGTGAGGGCCGCCGCACAACGCCGCGTTCCGGTATTTCAGGGCCGTTGAACGCCGTCTACATCAGGCCCGCAGCGTTGCGGAGCCTGGACCTTCGTTTGATCTGTCAGTGCAGGGCGCATTGAACATTCACGGGACACGATATGAATCGAACACTTACCGAGAGACATCCAGGGGCTCCTGATCGCTCGACCCACCTGAGTCGGCGATCCGCCATGCAGCTCGTGACCGCCGGTCTGGCGGTGTGGACGGCAGGTGCATGGGCGGCGTCGGCGCAGAGCGACGCCTTTCCCGTGCGGCCCATCCGCATGGTCATTCCATTTCCTCCATCGGGCGCCGCCGATCTCGTCGGCCGCCTGTATGCCAAGGCTCTGGCAGAACTCTCGGGCCAGCCGGTGGTTCCTGACAACAGGCCTGGTGCGAGTGGCCTGATCGGTGCACAGAACGTGCTCGCCTCTGCGCGCGACGGATATTCGCTGCTGATCGGGAGTTCGTCGACGCTTGCAGTGAACGCCGCCACCGCCAAGAGCTTGCCCTACGATCCCCTGACGGACTTTGTACCCGTGGGTTTCCTGGCAACGGGGCCCGTTGTGCTTGTGACGGGGGCATCTTCGGGAATCAAGAGCTTCGAAGACCTGGTCCAGAAAGCACAGGCTCATCCCAAGACCCTGAACCTGGGCACCGGCTCCACGGCCTTGCAGCTGCAAGCCGAATGGCTCAACGAGACGGTGGGCATCAAGACCACGACCATTCCGTACAAGGGTGGCAGTGAAGTGGCCTCCGCCTTGTTGGCTAACGCCGTCGACGTTGGAATGCTGGATGTGTCGGCAGCACATGCTCTCATCCGATCGGGCAAATTGCGAGGTCTTGTGCTTGGTGCAAGCCAGCCTCTCGCCTCGCTCCCGGGTGTGCCGACGACCGCGCAACTCGGTGTCAGGGGCTACACCGGTGAATCCTGGATCGTCGCTGCGGTAGCTGCAGGCACTCCGGATCATGTGGTCGACTACTACGCCACGGTGCTGGCGAAGGCCGCCAAGCTGCGATCGACGCAGGATTGGCTCCGCGAGCGAGACCTCGGCTATGTTTATCGCACCGCAGCGCAGACCAAGGCGTTGATCGCTGCCGACATCGCGCTCTACAAGCAGTTGGTCGATCGACTGGGTATCCCGAAGGTATGAAGGCCGTGACACCAACACCTCGCACGCTGCTACTGGCTGGGCGCTACAGCCAGGTCTTCAAGGAACCTCTGCTGGCCTGTCTCGGCCCCGGTTGGGTTGCCGAGTCATGGTGCGCCGAGGAGGGCACGGAAGGCTTGACGCGCAAGGCAGCCGTGGCCGAAATCCTGATCGGTTCTGCCGAATGGGCGCGACACGCACAAGGCCTCGGCGTTGAAGCGACCTTCGCCGCCAGCCGCCGGCTCGGCCTGACCATTCTCCCGTTCTCGGGTGTCGACTGGTTGCGCCCCGAGTGGGTGCCGGCCAACTCGGTGGTCTGCAACGTCAGCAACGGCAGCGATCCCATTGCCGAGTACGTGATGGGCGCCATCTTGAACGCCGAGATTCCATTCCGGGAGATGGATGCCGAATTGCGGCAGCACCGATGGACCTGGGGCGGCGGCTCCGTTGTCGGTCGCAAGCACGGCGAGTTGCAAGGCAAGACCATCGGCCTGGTGGGCTTCGGAAGAATCGGCCAGCGTGTCGCTCAATTGGCCACTGCGTTTCGAATGCAGACGATCGCCGTGAGTCGATCGCCCGGCGTCTCCCGCGAGCTGAACTGGTGGCGCAGCATGGAGGCTCTGCCGACCCTCCTTGCGCAGAGCGACTATGTTCTTCTGTGTGTACCGGGTGGCGCAGAAACGTTGAACCTGATCGACAAGGATGAGCTGTCTCGCATGAAGTCGAACGCCATCCTGATCAACGTTGCACGCGGGCCGGTCGTCAACGAGGCGTCACTTTTTGGAGCGCTGCAACGGCGCGAGATTCGTGGTGCCATCGTCGACACCTGGTACACGTATCCGCCGCCGTCTTCGATGGTGGGCGCACCCGGCAGCCTGGCGTTCGAAACCTTGGACAACCTGGTGATGACGCCGCATGCCGCGGGATGGACGGATGCACTGGAAACGCGCCGGGTTGAAACCGTCGTGAGCAACGTGCACAGCTACCTGCATTGCGAGGCGCTCACCGACGTTGTCATCGACAAGCGTTCGGCGACGAGCGAATGCCTTTGATTTCCTGGAAAGTGTTCACCGTGTCTGGAGAAAGACAATGCAATTGACAGCAGCCTGTCTGCCGCCGCCGGAGCACTATGCGGCCCCCGACTTTCAGGTCCCCGCGCGGGCGTGCGATTCTCATTGCCATGTCACGCCTGAAGATTTCTTGAACACGGTGCCGGACGCGAGCTACGAACCCGCACCGGCACCGCCGGCGGAACTGCGCCGCCTGCGTCGATCGATCAAGTTCGAGCGATCGGTGGTCGTTCAAGCCAGCGTGTATGGCAAGGACAACCGCGCCGTCGAGCAAGCGCTGCGCGCGGAGCCGGATGTGCTGCGTGGCGTGGTGGTGGGTGATGCGGAAACGACCGATGCGCAACTCGATGCCTGGCACGCCATGGGCGTCAGGGGGATGCGATTCATCATGTCGGGCCAGCTTGGCGGCACCGTCGATCTCAATGACCTGAAGGTCCTGGCACCGAAGCTGGCGGACCGTGGTTGGCATGCCGAGATTCTTCCCAGGGAGGATCAGTGGCCCTCTCTCAAGTCGACTCTGGAGCAGTTGCCTTGCACGCTGGTCGTCGACCATCTCGGCGGGTTGTCCTTGGGGCCGCGGTCCGGTGAGGCTGAGCGCGTCTTGTCGTCGCTGCTCTCAACGGGCCGGGTGTGGGTCAAGCTGATCGGCTATCGCCTGTCGGCCGACCTTCGAGATCCTCGCATCGCCCGTCGCGCCCAGCGCTTGTACTCCGAAGCGCCGACTCGCATGGTCTGGGGAACCGACTGGCCCCATGTGGGCTTCTCGGTGGAGCAAGACGCCGGCGTCTTGCTCAATGCCCTTGCCACCTGGTTTGACCGCGATGCCAGCGTCATGCAGAGGATCCTTGCATGCAATCCTGAGGAGCTCTTTGACTTTCCGCGACCTGCGCACTCGTGATCTCGCCGATCCCACGGTCTTGTACGAAAGATTGACGGCCTGACGATCCATCGCCTAGTCGTCGTCGCGCACCCGGTACTGCCCCATCAGCGTGCGCTGCACGGTCGGCGGCACGGCCTCGTAGTGCGACAACGTGAGGGTGTAGCGCCCCTGGCCGCTGGTCATCGCGTTGAGCCGCGACTGGTAGTTGGCCAGTTCGACCTCGGGCACCTGTCCGCCGATGGCCACCGTGCCGGCCCCCAGGCCCGACGTGCCGGTGACCAGGCCGCGCCGCGACGACAGGTCGCTCGTGACGTCGCCCACGGCATGCTCGGGCACGGCGATCTCGATCTGGACGATCGGCTCGAGCACGGCCGGTTGCGCCTCGCGGATCGCCGCCATGAAGGCCTTGCGGCCGGCGGTCGCGAAGGCGATGTCCTTGCTGTCCACGCTGTGGTGCTTGCCGTCGTACACCACCACGCGCACGTCGACCACGGGGTAGCCGGCGATCGCGCCGTAGGCCAGCACCTCGCGCACGCCTTTCTCGACCGCGGGGATGAACTGGTTCGGAATGGCGCCGCCCCTGACTTCGTCCGCGAACTGGAAACCCGCGCCGCGCGCCAGCGGCTCGATGCGCAGGAAGACTTCGGCGAACTGGCCGGCGCCGCCGGTCTGCTTCTTGTGGCGGTGGTGGCCCTCGGCCGGCGCGGTCACGGTCTCGCGGTAGGCGATGCGCGGCGGGCGCGTCAGGACCTCGAAGCGGTACACCTCGCGCAGGCGCTCCAGCACGAGGCGCAGGTGCAGCTCGCCGAGGCCGTAGAGCACCGTCTCGTTGGTCGCGGCCACATGCTCGATGCGCAGGCACGGGTCTTCGGCCGCGAGCTTGCCGAGGATTTCCCAGGCGCGCTGCTCGTCGCCATGGCGCTTGGGCTCCACCGCCAGGCCGTACACCGGCACCGGGAACGGCAGCGGCGCGAGGTGCACGTGGCTGTCTTCGGCCGCGTCGTGCAGCACGGCATCGAAATGGATCTCGTCGACCTTGGCCACCGCCACGATGTCGCCGGGCACCGCGCGCGACACCTCGACATGGTCCTTGCCCTGGAGCATGAACAGGTGCCCCACCTTGAACGGCTTGCGGCCGTCGCCGATGTAGAGCTGGCTGTCGCGCGTGACCGTGCCCTGGTGCACGCGGAAGACGCCCATCTTGCCGACAAAGGGGTCGATGGTGACCTTGAACACGTGCGCCAGCACATGCAGCGACGCATCGGGCAGGGCCTTCATGGGCTGGGCCTGCGCGCCTTCGCCCACGATGAACTCCGGCTGGTTGCCCTCGGTCGGGTCGGGCAGGAGCTTGACGATCACGTCCAGCAACTCGGCCACGCCGGCGCCGCTGCGCGACGACACGAAGCACACCGGGATCAGGTGGCCTTCGCGCAGCGCCTGCTCGAGCGGCGCGTGCAGCTCGGACGGGTCCACGTCGCCTTCCTCGAGGTAGCGATCGACGAAGGCCGCGTCGACCTCGACCACCTGCTCTACCAGCGCGCGGTGCGACGCTTCGACGGGCCCGAAGTCGGAGCGCCCGAAGCGGTTGAAGAAGCAGTCGATCACCTGCCGGTTGACCCCGTCCGGCACGTTCAACGGCAGGCATTCGCGGCCGAAGGTGGCCTGGATGTCGGCCAGCAGGCCCGACAGCGAGACGCCCTGCGAGTCGATCTTGGTGACGACGATCATGCGGGCCAGGTGGCGCGAGGCCGCGTACGCCATCATGCGCACCGCCATCGGCTCGATGCCGGTGGCGGCATTGATGACCACCGCGACCGTTTCGACCGCCTCGAGCGCCGGCAGGCTCTGGCCGAGGAAATCGGGGCCGCCGGGCGTGTCGATGAAGTGGATGCGCGTGGCGGCATGCGTGAGGTGCATCACCGAGGCATTGAGCGAATGCAGCATGCGGCGCTCGAGCGGGTCGTGGTCGCTGACGGTGCTGCCGCGTTCGATGCTGCCGCATGCGCCGATGGCGCCGGCCTTGAACAGCAAGGCCTCGGCCAGCGAGGTCTTGCCAGAAGCCGCGGCGCCCACGAGCGCCAGCGTTCGCACTGCTTCCACTTCGGCCGCGAGGCCGTTCGATCGGCTTGGCATGGCGGGTCTCCTTTGCGCGTCCGCAAGACCGGCCCGGCGGCCCGCAGGGGCTCGGGTGTTGCGCGTGGACGCCGGGTCAGCGTACGGGATTGACCGTGCCGATGCAAGCTGGGGAGGGCGCGCCGGTCGGCCGATCCGGTCGCTGGCGCGGGGCCCGCTGTCGGGCGCCTGGCTCAGGCACGACGTGCGGCCTCACGACGGCCGCTCAGGGCTCCCGCGGCGCGAGGCCTTCGGATGGCGGCCGGTCGGAGGGCAGCCTGCCCAGCCGCGACGAGGTCGCGCGCTCCGTGCGGATCTTTCGCAGCGCGTTCGTCAGCGCCTGCGGGCTCGTGTTGAGCTGCCTCGCCGCCTTGGCCGGGCGCATGCCCTCGACCAGCACCAGCCGCGCGGCGGCGAGGGACGGGGTGGCCTGCAGGTGCAGCAGCTCGGCCACTTGCCAGAACTCGGCCGAGGTGAAGGTGCCGAGGTCCGGCGGCAACGAGCGCGAAGGGACGGCCTGGCGTTTTTCGAAAACGCAGTGGGGGGCCGGGTCCATCTCCCCGACCCGCGCGATCAGGGCCTCGAGATAGGCCTGCGTGGCGGGGGTGTTGGAAACCCAGTTCGAATGGACGACCAGCTTCGTCCCGTCGTCGGGGAACGTGTGCTCCCAGCTGACCCTCAATTCCGTCATGGCCGGCCGCGAAGCGAGCGCATCGATGGATGGCCGGCTTCGATGTGATTAATTCGCATACGTGAAGTATGTCGCAGCAGCACGCACATCCTTTTCGTGGTGTCGCCAGTGTGACCGATGGGTGGGGTTTTGAATGGGCCTTTTCGATGTAGGCGGAGAAATCCGGTTGCACCATCGCCGTCATCGAAAATCATGAAAGCCGGGCAATGCCCCGCAGGGTTTGTTTCTTGGACGGGGGAGCCGACATGTCGAATATTCCGAAGCGCGTGACCACCCGCTTTCTGGTCTTCTGGATGGCCATGTTTCTCCTGGTGCCGCCCGCATCTGCGACCGGTGACCTACCCCGCCTGACAAAGGGCGAAGACTACGGCGTGGTGCGCACGCGAATGATCCAGGCGGGGTGGAGGCCGTACCACGCCCCCGACGCCGACAGGTGCAGCGCCTACGACGCGCGCTGCGTCAACAGGCCCGAGATGGTGGCGTGTGCGGGCACCGGCGTGGGCGCCTGCAAGTTTCTCTGGAAGAAGGGCGCGCACATGCGCGCCCTGTGCACGGCGGGCGAGACGAAGGCTGTCTTCTTCGCTGTCTGCGAGCCTTAGGCCGGTG
Source organism: Variovorax sp. GW821-FHT10C12 (assembly GCF_059415405.1). Lineage (NCBI taxonomy): Bacteria > Pseudomonadati > Pseudomonadota > Betaproteobacteria > Burkholderiales > Comamonadaceae > Variovorax > Variovorax sp. GW821-FHT10C12. Next base: position 2,399,513 of record NZ_JBWKNE010000001.1, on the reverse strand, counting down.
CCTGGGCAGACGCCTGCGGCAATTCCTGCGGGGTATGAATCGGCGCAGGCGGTCCGCAGTCGTCAGGCATCTTGCGCGAGATGCCTCTCACGAGATGACGGGGCACGTGGTGTGTCTTGATGAACAGTGCCAGCGCCTCGCTGCGCGCGGGCTCGCAGACCGGTAGAAACATGTGCAAAGCGCTCATGGTGTCGTTCCGTCGATGCCAGGCAGGAAGGCGGCGCACCCGCTTGTGCCGGGTGGCTGGCGACCCCTGGCATGGCCGCCCGGCGAGCATTATGAGCGCCTGGATCAACCGCGTTGGCGCTGATGTTTTAGGGCGGTCCGGCCACGCCAGAATGCTTGCTTGTCAACAGGAGCACACCCCATGGGCCACACCGCAACGATCGTCTCCACCGACGTCAATTTCAACCACCGCATCCAGGTCGGCAAGTTCCAGCTTGTGGCCGACGAGCCGGCGTCATTGGGCGGGCAGGGCGCAGGGCCGGCGCCCTATGACTACTACCTGGCCGCGCTCTCCGCCTGCACCGCGATCACGCTGCGGATGTACGCCCAGCGCAAGGGCTGGGAGCTGGGCGAGTTCAAGGCCGAGCTGAGCTTCACGAAGGACGCCGACGGCAAGGCGCACATCCACCGCGTGCTGCACGCCAGCGCACCGCTCACCGATGCGCAGTGGAGCCGCCTGCTCGAGGTGGTGGCCAACACGCCGGTCACGAAGACCATGCGTGAAGGTGCGGAGATCACGAGCGAGCGCGGGGCGGCGGCGGCCTGACCGCTGGATCAGAACGCATGCCGGATGCCGACGTCGTAGCCTGTCGACGTCGTTGGCACGAGCGACGCGCTGCGCAGGTAAGCCGGGCCGCCGATGGTGATGGCGGCGCCGTTCCTGTTGCGCAGCCGGGCCACGGTGGCGTACAGCGCGGTGCGCTTGGACAGGTTGTGCAGGTAGCCCAGCGCGATCTTGCTGGCCTGCGGGTCGGGGCGGTTGTCGTTCAGGTGCTCGTCGTAGACGGCCCGTGAATAGGTCGCGCGGATCACGCCCACACCCACCGGCACGGTGACGCCGACCAGCGCGCTGTTCAGCGTGGCGTCGGGCAGCGGCGAGGCAGGCGGCCTCGCGTAGTCGCGGCCGGCCTTGCTGCGGTTGACCCCGGCGTAGAACTTGGCGAAGTTGAAGTCGTAGGTGAGCCCCAGGCTTGCGAGTTGCACTTGGTCGGTGGTGCCTGCGTTGTAGTCGTCGCCGGTCGTGCTGCGTCCGAAGGCAACGCCGATGTCCAGCGGTCCCTTCGCATAGCCGAAGCGCGCGCCGATGTGGCGGCCGGTGCGCGTGCTGTTGGGCGGTGGCGGCGTGGTCCACAGCGTCTGCTTGGTGCCTTCGTGCAGCGCGTACATCGCCTGGCCGTAGAAACCGCCCAGGTTCGGCGGCAGGAAGTAGGCGATCGAGTTGTTCGCGCGCGAGACACGGTCGAGCCGCGAACCGGTGTTGGCGATGAAGGTGAGGGCGGCACCGGCGCCGTTGAAGCTGAAGGGGTCGACCAGCACGTCGTTGACGAACACCGGCATGTAGTCGCGGCCCACCCGCAGCTCGCCGAAGGTACCCAACAGGCTCAAGGTCGAGCGGCGCGAGAAGGTGGCGATGCCGGTGGCGCCGTCGTCGTTGGTCACGGGGGCTTCCAGCCAGAACGCCGCCGCCATGCCGCCGCCCAGGTCTTCCTGGCCCATGAAGCCCAGCCGGCTGCTGGCGCTGCGGCTGTTGGCCAGCTCGGTGCGCGACAGCGAGACGCTGCCGCCGAGTGGCGACAGGTTCTGCGCCCGGTTGGTGGTCGATGTGATCGAGGCATCGAGCACGCCGAAGATCGTGAGGGTGGACTGGGCGTGCGTTGCACCCGATGCGGCAAGGGCCAGGGCCAGGGTGGCCGGGGCGATCGATCTCTTCTTCATGCGTTCTGTCTCCGTTGTTGTGCTGAGGGCTGCGTTGCCGGCCGCGATTCTTCTTTTGGGGCGGGGGCACAACAAATGAAAATTGAGGCCCAGGGGTCTGCTTTGCTTATGGCTGGGTGCCCCGGTCTCAGGGACACAACCCATGGCCGCGCGTGCAAGGGGCGCTTAGCATCCGGGCTTTCCCGCCCGGGCCGTTGGGGCCTGTTCCCGTGCCATGACTCCGTCGTCTGCTGTTCTTTATGCGCGTCTCATGACGGGGGCGCGCTTTCGCCATCTGCAGGCGTTTTCGGCCATCGCCGAGTTCGGCAGTGCGCAGCGCGCGGCCGACGCGATCGGCCTCACGCAGCCTGCGGTGACGCACCTGGTGGCCGACCTGGAGGAGTTTCTTCAGTGCCCGCTGTTCCATCGCCATGCGCGCGGCATGCGCATGACGGACATGGCGCGCGAGCTGCTGCCGTTCGTGCAGCGCTCGCTGGCCACGCTCGAGGCGGGCACGCAGTTCGTGGCCTTCCGCCAATCGAGCGGCCACAGCATCGTGCGCGTGGGCGCGATCCATGGCGCCATCAACGGCCTGCTGGTGCGCGCGCTGCCGGCCTTCGGGCAATCGAAGCCCGACATCCTCGTGCAGCTGCAGGAGGCCAATGCCGCGGAGTCGAGCGCGTTGATCTCCAACCGCGAGGTCGACCTCATGCTGTGCCGTGAACCGCCGGTGTGGCCCGAGGGCTGGGAGTTCGCTGACCTTCTGCCCGACCGGCTCGTGGTCGTCGCCGGCCCGAACCATCCGCTGGTGCGCAAGCGCGGGCTGCGCCTGCCGGACCTGCTGGACGAGATGTGGCTCATGCTGCATCCCGCGACCCACGCGCGAAAGACCTTCGACGCCCTCATGGCCGCGCACGGCACGGCGGCGCGCTACCGCAAGCTCGAGGTCCGCTCCAGCGCGATGGTGCTGGCCCAGTTGCAGAGCGAGACGTTGCTCAGCTTCACGCCCTACAGCGCGATGCGCCAGTTCATCGACATGGGGCAGATCGCGCTGATCGATGTGACGGACCTGCCCGCGTTGCCGCCGCTGGGCATCTTGAGCGTGCGCGATGAACGCGGCGAGGCGGCGAACACGCTGAAGGACCACCTGTTCCGCTACGCCAGAAAGCACCCCTGAAGCTATAAGCAGGATGCATGGCTGGGGCATGCAAGGCATTGGTTCTCGACGGGGCGCCATTGAAGAATGGCTTTTCCCGTTCATTCCAGCGACATCCATCCGACCATGCCAAGAAGAACCCGACTCCTCGCTGCCGCGCTGCTGTGCGCCGCGGCCTTTCACGGCCATGCCGCACCGCCCGAGGCTTACCCGAACAAGCCGGTGACGGTCGTGGTGGCGTACCCGGCGGGCGGTTCCGTCGATGCCATGGCGCGGGCGCTGCATGTGGCGCTCGGCAAGCAGCTGGGGCAGCCGGTGCTGATCGAAAACCTCGGCGGCGGTGCGGGCGCCATCGGTGCCGCCAAGGTGGTGCGTGCCCGCGCCGACGGCTACACGCTGCTGCTCGGCTCGGTGAATGAAGTGGTGCTGGCACCGCTGGTCAACCGCGCCGTCAGCTACAAGACCGACGACCTGGTGCCGGTGGCGCGCGTCGGCGACTCTTCGTTCGTGCTGGTGGGGCGCCCCGGCATCGCCGCGCGCACCACCGACGAGCTGATCGAGTTCGCGCGCAAGAACCCCGGCGCATTGAGCTACGCGACCTCGGGCATCGGCACCTTGCAGCACGTGGTCATGCGCGACATCCAGGAGCGCAGCGGCACCTCGATGCTGCACGTGCCGTACAAGGGCGGCTCCACGCAGGTGACCGACCTGCTGGGCGGCCAGGTCGACCTGACATTGGTGGCCCCGGCCACCTTTCCCGAAGCCATCGAGAGCGGTCGTGTGCGCGGCTTCGGCACCACGGGCCTGCAGCGCGACGAGCTGCTCAAGCACGTGCCCACGCTCAACGAGAGCAAGTACCTCAAGGGCATCGACCTGAACACCTGGCTGGGCTTCTTCGTGCCGCGCCACACGCCGCCGGACGTCACGCAGCGCCTGTCGGCCGCCGTCGATGCCGTGCTGGCCGACGACAAGGTGGCGGCGAACCTGCGGCGCATCGGCTTCATGCCGGCCGCCGCGGGCGCGCGCCCGGGCTTCGCCGAGGTCGTGGCCGAGACGCAAGGCAAGATGCAGGGCATCGTCTCGCGCATGCCGCCCGAGAAGAGCGAGGTGGCGCGATGAGCCTCCTCGACCTCGCCAACCGGCACATCGACGAGATCGCGGCCATCCGCCGCGACATCCACGCCAACCCCGAGCTGGGGTTCGAAGAGGTCCGCACCTCGGCGCTGATCGCCGGCAAGCTGCGCGACTGGGGCATCGAGACCCACGAGAAGGTCGGCAACACTGGCGTGGTCGGTGTCGTGCGCGGCCGGCGCGCGGGGGCGGGCGCCATCGGCTTGCGCGCCGACATGGACGCCCTGGCCCTGTGCGAGCAGAACACGCTGGGCCATGCTTCGACGGTCCGTGGCCGCATGCACGCCTGCGGCCACGACGGCCACACGGCGATGCTGCTCGGCGCGGCCCAGGCCCTGGCCGAGAACCCGGACTTCGAGGGCACGGTGCACCTGATCTTCCAGCCCGCGGAAGAGGGGCGCGGCGGCGCGCTGGCGATGCTCGAGGCGCAGCTGTTCGAGCGCTTTCCCTGCGACCGCATCTTCGGCATGCACACCATGCCCGCGCTGCCGCTGGGGCAGTTCGGCATCCGCAGCCACGCGATGATGGCGGCGTCGGGGCGATGGCAGGTGCGCTTCAACGGCACCGGCGGCCATGGCGGCGCCTACCCGCACCTGTCGACCGACCTGAGCGTGGTGCTGGCGCACTTCATCCTCGGCCTGCAGTCGATCGTCAGCCGCAACGTGGCGCCGACCGACCCGGCCACCCTCAGCGTGGGTCACATCGGCGCGGGCGACCCCGAGGCCATGAACGTGATTCCGGCGGAGTTGCGCATCTCCGGCACCATGCGCGCATTCTCGGACGAGGTGCAGGCGCTGCTCGAAAAGCGCCTGCGCGAGCATGCGGAACTGGCCGCTGCCACCGAGGGTGCGTCGGTGCATGTGAAATGCTGGTGGAACTCCGTGCCGCTCGTGAACGACCCCGACGCCACGCGCAACGCGATCCGCGCCGCACACGACGTGGTGGGCCTGCAGGCCGTGAATCCCGAGCAGGCGCCGCTGACCGGTGGCGACGACTTCGCGTTCTTCGCGCGCAAGCGGCCCGGCGCCTACATGCTGATCGGCAACGGCCTGGGCAAGGGCGACGGCCAGGGCGACGTGCACACGCCGTACTACGACTTCAACGACAAGGCCTTGCCGCTGGGCATCGCCTACTGGCTCTCGGTCGTCAACAAGGAACTCGGCGGCACGCTGGGCGCGGCATGAACGCGTGCGTCGATCTGCGCAGCGACACGGTCACGCGGCCCACGCCCGCCATGTACGAGGCGATGCAGCGCGCACCCGTGGGTGACGACACCTATGGCGAAGACCCGACCGTCAACGCACTGCAGGCACGCATCGCCGGCATGCTGGGCTTCGAGGCGGCGATGTTCGTGTCGTCCGGCACGCAGGCCAACCTGTGCGCGGTGCTGGCGCATTGCGGGCGCGGCGACGAGTACATCGTCGGCCAGATGGCGCACTGCTACCGCTGGGAGGCCGGCGGCGCGGCGATGTTCGGCGGCGTGCAGCCGCAGCCGCTGGACCATGCAGAAGACGGCACCTTGCCGCTGGGGGCGATCGCCGACGCGATCAAACCGGACAACGAGCACTTTGCCGTCACGCGGCTCCTCGCGCTCGAGAACACGTTGGGTGGGCGATGCCTGCCCGATGCGTACCTGAGTGCGGCGACCGATCTGGCGCGGCAGCGCGGCCTGTCGACGCACCTGGATGGCGCGCGCTTGTTCAATGCGGCCACGGCCTCAGAGGCGACGTCGCCCGAGGCCGGCGCGCGGCGCATCGCGGGGCACTTCGATTCCGTGTCGGTGTGCTTCAGCAAAGGGCTGGGCGCGCCGGTCGGCAGTGCGCTGTGCGGCAGTGCGGCCTTCATTGCGCGTGCGCGGCGCGTGAGAAAAGCGGCGGGTGGTGCGATGCGGCAGGCCGGCGTGTTGGCTGCTGCGGCGCTGCATGCGCTGGACCACCATGTCGATCGGCTCGCCGAAGACCACCGGCTGGCAAGGCTGTTGTACGAAGGCATTTGCGACAGCCCCGGGGTGCGTGCGGAGGCGCCGCAGACCAACATCGCGTTTCTTGATCTGGCCGATCGGGGGCAGGACACGGCGCGTGCGCTTCAACAGCACCTGCAAGAGAAAGACATCCGCGTCTCGATGCTGTACGGCCGGCTGCGCCTGGTCACGCACCGGGACGTGGATGAAGCCGGCGTGCTGCGCGCCCTTGATGCGCTGCGCGAATTCCTGAGGCGGTAGCCGTACCGCCGCTCAGCGCCGCGAGATCACGCGAACCACCGGTTCGCTGTGCACGCGGAAACCCATGCGCTCATAGATGCGCCGCGCGCCCGCGTTGCCCTGCATCACATGCAGCACCGGCACTTCGCCGCGCTGTATCTGCTGCGCCACCAGGCGCGTGACGAGGCGCTTCGCGTAGCCCTTGCCCTGCGCATCGGGATGCGTGCAGACACCGCTGATCTCGCGCAGCGTGCCCGCAGCCATGCGCTCGCCGGCCATCGCCACGAGACGGCCGTTGTCGTCGAAGCAGCCGAAATACTCGCCGAGTTCGATGGTCCGCGTGGAGAAGGGGCCCGGACGCGTCAGGGCGGCGAGGGCCAGTACCTGCTCGACATCCGCTGCGCCCAGCCGGACCACATCAGGAAGCGTGTCGGCCACGGGTGCAGGCGCGTCCCAGATCATCTTCACGATGACCGACTCCATGTCGACCTGCCAGGTGGACGGCGCGGTGCCCGACCAGCCGATGGCATAGAAGTGCTCGTCCGGCGTGCAGAAGGGCAGGAGCGCGTCGAGGTCAGGGTGCAGTGCATCGGCAAAACCGACGATGGGGGAGAAGCCTGCGGCGTAGCGGCGTGCGGTCGATGTGCCGGCGGCAAACGACGCATGCGGGCCAGAGAGGGCGTGCCAGGTGAGGTTGGTGAGGAGGTCTGTCATGAGGGCTGGATTGTCTCGGTCTGACAGGAACCGTTTCGGCGCCGTCCGCTGTGTGGGGGCGGCGCCTCCTCGTCGGTGACGAGGAGGTGTGTCGCGTCGCGCGGCGAGGGCAACCTCGCCGGCGTGAGCGACTCAGTGCATCAGCACTTCATGGCCGTGGCTTGTGCGGCGAAGGCGTCGGAAGCAGCCTTGCATGCAGCGCCGAGTTGTGCGGCGTTGGCGCCGTAGCTGGCCCAGGTGGCCTTGGTCTGCTCGAGGCTGCCCTTGAGCGCGTCGGCGGCGGCACCGCTTTGCTTGCCCACGCAGGCGCTCACCTTGTCCAGGTATTCCTGGCATTCCTTGGGCACGTCGGCCGATGCCGTGGTGGTGGCGGCAGGCGCTGCAGCGGCCGGCGCGCTGGCGGCCGGGGCGGGTGCCGGCGTGGCCGGTGCGGTGGCAGCGGGTGCTGCGGGAGCGGCCGGCGCTGCGGGCGTGGACTCTTGCTTCGAGCAAGCGGTGATGGCGGCAGCCACGAAGATGAGTGCGAGCAGTTTGTTCATTTTTGTCTTACATGAGCGAGTTGGATGATGTGCCTCGTCTCGTGTCCCCCGGCGCGCAGTGCGCACACCAGGAACGCAAGATTCGGGGCCGGAACAGTATCACCGCGCCCTGTGCAACAGACCCCCGCGAAGGCAGGAATCGGGGGTCTGCAGATGCTCCAAAAACGTAACAATTATCTTGAATCGTTAAATATTGCCGGGTTAAGCATTCGAAGGTGCGCAGGCGTACGCAGGGGGCGCGATGGCCCGTCGAACCGGGTGCTCGACCGGTCTCGCATCTGCAAGCGGATGTTGTTGATTCTTTCGAATTACATCGAAGCGACGAGGCCGCGCGAAGCTTCCCGAAGGCGCGCTGCGGTCCATTTCCGGAGTCGACCGAGCGGCCTGCCGTGCCTCTTCAGCGGTCACGCACATGGTTACAACCCCGTGCCGCAGACCCGCTCCTCGCAGCGCGCGGCAGCCGGCAGGACATGGCCGGACGGGGCCCGGTTCCCGGGTGGTCGAATATGTGGCGCGGCTGGCGGCGATGGAGGCGAACGGCGGCGCGGCCGTGGCGGCGGGCAGTCGCTGCGCGCCATCGACAACAGCCCGGTGCGCCGGCTGCCGCACCTGTTGCTGGCGCAGGACCACGGCGGCCCGATCGCGCTCAACCCGACCGCGCAGAAGAAAGACCTGCGCCCGGCCGAAGCCTGGTTCCGCGTGACGGTGGAGGGAGAGGACGACGCGCCGGTCGACGGGGTGCGCGAGGTGCGCGCGCATTTCGAAGGCACCCGCGAGAGCCTGGCCCGCCGCTGGATCCATGCGGCGACCTCGGTGCTGATCGAGCAGTCGGGGTTCTGAACAAGCGCGCCCGCTTGCGCCGGCCGGCCACGTGCCGGCAGGCGATGCCCGCGGTCTGCCTTACAGCCGGGTGTGCTCGGAGCGCGGCAGGCGGTCCTGGTCGGAACGCAGGACTGCCAGCATGCTCATGAGCGTCACGCCCGCGGCAAGACCGACCAGGAAAGCAAGCACAACGAGGGAGGGGTCGGTTGTCATGCGGTTCTAACGCCGACCCATCCCGCAAGGTTTACGAGTGTTTACACTTATTTGTCATGTATGCAGGTCCGGGGTAAACAGGCGTCTGCAAAAGGGTCCCTGTGCTTCGGCACCCACCTGCCACACGGCGTGGCTATAGTCGTTCGACCATGCAGAAACGGATCGAGGTTGTCTTTGTCTCGCGGCGCAATTCGCTGCGCAGCGTGCTGGCCGAGGCCTGTCTTGCCCACCTCGATGCGAAGCGCTTTTCGGTGCGCTCGTGCGGGCAGCCGGGGCGGCTGGCGGCGGACGTGCACCCCGCGGCCGTCGAGGCATTGGGCAGCGCCGGCATGGCCTTGCCGATCTCGCCGCCGCGCAGCTGGGACCTGCTGGCGCGCGCGGGATCGCACAACGCCGATGTCGTCATCACGCTCGACCCCTCGCTCGAACCGCTGCAGCCGCGCTGGCCCGGCCAGCCCGATGCGGCCCTGTGGCCTTACCCCGACGTGGCCGGCGCCAACACCGGCCCGGACGACGCGGCGCATGGCGCGCTGCAGGTGCTGTACTCGCTGCGCCGCCGGCTCGAACTGCTGGTCAACCTGCCGCTCGTGGGCGCCGACCGCAGCGCGCTGCGCTCCGACATCCGCGACATGGCGCACATGCGCTGACGCGCGCTAGGGAGCGGCGAGCCGCAGCACGAAGGTCTTGGTGTGCGGGTCGGTGAGAAACACTTGCGCCACCTGCCAGGCCTGCGCATGCGCGTCGCGCCAGGCGGTGGCGTACTTGATGTCCAGGCGGGTCATGGGCGGTTCGTCGAGCCGCTCGAGCCGGCGCCAGAGCCGGTAGCAGTGCGCGACCTGCCGGGGCGAGCCGAGCAGTTCCTCGAGTTTGATGCGGTAGGTGAATGCCGCCACCATCACGTCGCGCACCGTGACGTTGCGCCCCTCGACTTCGATGGTGTAGAGGTGTTCGGCGGAGTGGATCTCGTCCTTCATGCGGCGGCGCGGAAATCGGGGCGGACGGTGTCGACCTGCGGGGCAGGCCGGTCGGGAGGATGCGCAGAAAGAGGGAGACGGATCACGGCCGCTCCATCCTAGATGGCACGCTGTTTCGGCGCGAGTGCCGAAAGTCATGCGGATGTTCACACATGGTGTCCCTTTGCGCGAAGCGCGTGAAATTGTTATTAAACGAAATTAAATGCTAATACCTAGGAACTATGTCCTAGGGCGGCGCCGGCAGTAGCCCTAAGCTCCTCACTGACATGAGCGCCACACAGCAACATCTTTTCGTCGAGCTTTCCGACGGTTGGTCTAGCGAGATCGACATCCGCCAGACCACCGGCGGCCGCTATGCCGGCGTGGCCGAACTCCGCCTGCGCGGGCTCAAGCGCGGCGTGCTCGTCTTCATGCAACAACCCTCGCTGGACGCCGCGCTCGCGCGCGTGCGCCTGCGGGCCAGCCAGTTCGCCCGCGAGCGCCTGTCGCTCGCCGAAGCCCGGACCGGCGCACGGGCGAGCTGACCGGGTTCATCCGCACCCGCCGCACCTGCGGTTGAAGTTTTTCTATCCCGGCCATCGGGATTGCCAAACCCGCTGCGCCCGCAGGCGGCGCACCATCGAGGCTCACGGATCTCACCGATGGAGCACACGACATGTTGAAGACCTTCAGGAAAGCCATGGGCGTCGCCATTTCGCTGGCCGGGTTCGTGGTGCTGGTGACCCAGCAACTCTGAACGCCCGGCCTCTTTTCCCGCATGGCCTCGCTCAGGGCCGGGGCGGCAGCAGCGGCGAGGTGTACACCGCCGGCGGCGGACGCTGCGGATACACCGAGGTGCCGAAGGTGTTGCCCATGCGGTGCCCGGTCGCCGCGCGATTGAACAAGCCCAGCTGATTGCCCGGCCGCTGCGTGATCGCTTCCGAGGCCAGCCCGGGCGCCGCGTCGTCCGGCGCGCGTGCCGGCATCGTGGGCGCGAGCTTGCGGGTCAGGCAGTCGTAGGCGGGCGTGCGCTCGCCGTTCACCACCACTTCGACGCAGCTGCCGTCGGCCTCGCCGCCGCCGGAAGGCGTCGTCTGCGCCGCCGCGCCAGTGCCGATCACCGAGAGCATCACGCCGAACAGCCACACACCGACGCGCATCGTTGCACCCCAGGAAAAAAGAAGAAGAAACGCCGTGCCGCGATCACGGCCAACCGGGCAGTCTGGACCGCGCGCAAGTCAGGAAGAAGACGGAATCTCGCGAGTTCGGAAGTGTGAACGAAACGTCACATGTCGGTCATGCACGGCCGCTAGTCTCGCCCGCACGCTCACCCGGGCCGCACGGCGGACGGCCGCTTTCCAGACCCTTCGTTGCTGCTGTTGATCCTCCGTCACATGACACGTACTTCCGCATCGGGCGGTGGCCTGACACTGTCCTGGTGCCTGGTCATGGCGCTGGTGATGTGCGCCGCCCACGCCGCGGCAGCCGACGACCCGGCGAGCGACGCGCCGGCGCTGCATTTCGACCTGCCGGCGCAGCCGCTGGCACGCTCCCTCGCCGTCTTCGGCCACCTCACCGGTCACTCGGTGCTCGTCACCAGCCGCCTCACCGACGACCGCGAGGCGTCGCCGGTGCAGGGCGACTTCGCACCGCGCGACGCCTTGCAGCGGATGCTCGTGGGCACCGGGCTGGTGGCGCGCTACACCGGCGCCAGCGCATTCACGCTCGTGCCGGCGCCGTCGGCGACTGCCGTCCCGGACGAACGCGCGCCGGCGGGTGCCCCCACGGCCGGCAACGTCCCGGCCTTGCAGGCCTACGCGGCCGTGCTGCAGGGGGCGGTCACGCGCGTGTTGTGCATCGCGCAGCCCGACGCCTTCGGCCGCTACCGGCTCGCGGTCCAGTTGTGGATCGACCCGGCGGGCGCCGTCACCGAGGCCCGCCTGCTCGAGGGCAGCGGCGTGCCCGCGCGCGATGCCACAGTGCTCGCCAGCCTGCGTACGCTCGGCCTGGACACAGCGCCGCCGGCCACGCTGCCGCAACCCGTCACGCTCCTGCTGACGCCGCGCCCCGACCCGGCGCGCGACTGCCGGCCGTACCTGCGCGCGCGCGCAGGCTGAGGCGTATGTCCGAATCGATCAAGGCCTCGCTGCGTGCGCTGTTCCTCGCGCGCTATGCCCAGTTCCGCAAGCACCTGCACCACCGCCTCGGTTCGGAAGACCTCGCCAACGACGCGCTGCAGGAGGCCTACCTGCGCGTGGAGAACTCGACCGTGCGCAGCGCCGTGCGCTACCCCTCGGCCTACCTGTTCCGCATTGCGCTCAACGTGGCGGAAGACCAGCGCAAGAGCAACGCGCGGCTGCTGAGCGTGGGCGAGGTCGAGGCGCTGTACGACATGGCCGACGAGGCCGCCGACCCCGCGCGCGGCGCCGAGGCGCGCAACGAACTCGAGGCGCTCGAGCGCGCGCTGGCCGAGCTGCCGCGCCGCCGCCGCGCCATCGTGCTGGCTGCGCGCGTCGACGAGATGCCGCACAAGGACATCGCGGCGCGCTACGGCGTGTCGGCGCGCACGGTCGAGAAGGAATTGCGCGCCGGCCTGGAACATTGCTGCGAGCGGCTCGGCCGGGATTTCATCCAGCGCTTCGGTCCTGGCGCCGGAAAACAGTCTCCCCATGATGACCGCTGAAGAACCCCAGGCGACCGAGGCCATGAAGCAGACCCTGCAACGCGAAGCGCAAGCCTGGGTGGTGCGGCTCGGCTCGCAACAGGCCACCGAAGACGACGCCCAGGCCTTCCGGCTCTGGTGCGCGCGCAGCCGCGCGCACGCGCAGGCCTTCGTGCAGGCGCGCCAGGTGTGGCAGGCCATGGCGCCGGCCGCGCAGCGCGTGCGCCAGCAGGAGGCGCGCGAGGCGGCCCGCCGTCGTTTGCCGGTGCCCGGACGCCGCGCCTTCCTGGGCGGTGCGGTCGCGGCGTCGGTCGCCTACCTCGCGGTGTCGCCGCCGCTGGCGCTGTGGCCCTCGGTCGCCGAATGGGGCGACGACTACCGCACCGCCACCGGCGAGCAGCGCGAGGTCGCCATGGGCGACGGCGTGGTGCTGCAGATGAACACGCAGACGCGCATCAACCTGCGCCGCGGCGCGACGGAGAGCGCGGGCGAAGCCATCGAACTGGTGTCCGGCGAGGCCGAAGTGCTGGCCGGCGGCCCGGCCTCGGCGCGCGTCACGGTCGCGGCGGGCGGCGGCACGGTGTCGGCCACGCGTGCGCGCTTCAACATCCGACACCTCGACGGCGAGGTCTGCGTGACCTGCCTCGCGGGCCAGGTCGACGTGGCGCAGGGCACGCAGCAGGCGCGGATCGACGCAGGCCGGCAGCTGCGCTACGGCCCTGCGGGGCTCGGCGTCGTGACGGGCGTGGACACCGGCCCCGTCGTCGCTTGGCGCCGCCGCCAGCTCGTGTTCGACCAGGTGCCGCTGTCGCAGGTGGTGGCCGAGGTCAACCGCTACCGCCACGGCCGGCTCATCCTCACGAACGAGGCGCTGGGCCGCAGCCGCGTGCAGGCCAGCTTCTCCATCGACCGGCTGGACGACGTGGCCTTTCTCGTGCGGGACGTGTACGGCGCCGAGCTCACGCAACTGCCCGGCGGCATCGTGCTGCTGGGCGCCGCCAGCGCCTGAAGTGCGTCGCAGCGTGCCGATCCGCGTGTTCGTGAAGATTTCGTGACATGGTGCAGTCGCGCCGGACCTTCGCTGTCATAGCTCGGTAGTCCACGGGCCCTTGCGCTTCGTGGCCCCGATCGAGCAACGAAACACGAACCCATGGAAGTCCGCATGCAACGCAGCAGCCGCCGCACGGTGTCCCGGCGCAATCCGCCGAACGCGTCCTCTTCTTCTTATTCGTCCGCTGCATTCGCGCAGGTCCGGCTCACGCCGCTGGTGCGCGCCATCGCGCTGCTGCTGGCCGGCGGCGCCGCGTTCGACGGCGCGCAGGCGCAGCAGGCGTTCAGCGGCGCATGGATGGCACAGAAGAACATGGCGCAGAGCACCGCGCTCGCCACCGGCCGCCTGCCCAACGGCCTGCCGGCCGCGATGCTCGCGGGGCCGCAGGCGCAGCAGCAGCGTGCGAACGAACAGCTGCAGCAGTCCCTCGGCAACCTGAACCTGGCGGCGCGCGCCATCGCGGCGCAGCAGTCGGCGCAGGCTGCGGCACGCGCCGCCGCGCAGCACGATCCGTCGGTGCCCGACGGCCTGGCCGAAGGCGGCCTGAAGGTCGACACGAACGCGCTCACCGCCGGCTGGCACAACGCGCGCCCGCTGACGGGTGATTCGCAGAAGAACGTCGATGGCCGCACCGTGGTCACGGTCGCGCAGACGGGCGACAAGGCCATCCTCAACTGGGAGACCTTCAACGTCGGCAGGAACACCACGGTGAAGTTCGACCAGCAGGCCAGCTGGTCGGTGCTCAACCGCGTGAACGATCCGAAGGCGCGGCCCTCGCAGATCCAGGGGCAGATCCAGGCCGACGGCACGGTGATGGTCGTGAACCGCAACGGCATCGTGTTCAGCGGGAGCAGCCAAGTCGACACGCGCAACCTCGTGGCCGCGGCCGTGGGCATGAGCGATGCGCAGTTCAAGCGCGGCCTGTACAGCGAAACGCGCGGCAGCACCCAGGTGCCGGTGCTGGCCAACGACCTGGTGCTCCACGCCACCGGCGCCACGCACGGCGCGGCCACCGCCGACGTGGTGGTGGAGCCCGGCGCGCGCATCGCCACGCGCCGGCCCACCAGCGTCACCGAGGGCGGCGGCTACGTGCTGCTGGCCGGGCGCGAGGCGCACAACCACGGCAGCATCACGACCGCCAACGGCCAGACCGTGCTGGCCGCCGGCGACGCCTTCGTGATCCGCAAGGGCATGGGCACCGACGGCAACAGCGACTCGAGCACGCGCGGCAACGAGGTCGATCCGCTGCGCCTGGCCGGCAGCGCCGCCGGCCGCGTGCGCAACACCGGCCTGATCGCCGCGCCGACCGGCGACGTGACCCTGGTCGGCAAGACCGTGGAGCAGCAGGGCGTGCTGCTGTCCAGCAGCTCGGTCAACACGCGCGGCACGCTGCACCTGCGGGCGGTGGGCGAGGCCGGCGAGGCGCGCGTCACGCTGGCGCCGCAGAGCACCAGCGCGATCGTGCTGGAGAACGACGGCGCGACCGCGCTCGACGTGCAGCGCGACACCCTGCTGAAGGACTCGATGCGCCTGAGCGACGGAGGCTACAACCGCCGCGACCAGTCGCTGGTGAAGATCGACTCGGCCGGCGACATCGACTTCGACGGCGGCTCGCTCACCCTGGCCACCGGCGGCCAGGTGCAGGCGCGCGCCGAGCGCCGCACGCGCGTGGCCAGCGGCGCCGCCATCGACGTGGCCGGCGCGGTCGGCGTCGGCGTGGCCATGGCGTCGAACAACGTGAAGATCAACGTGCAGGGCAACGAGCAGCGCGACGCGCCGCTCAACCGCGACGGCAAGCGCCTGAACAACCTGGACATGTGGATCGATCGCCGCGACCTCGTGCGCGTGGCGGCCGGCGTCAACGGCTATGTCGGCGAACGCTGGTACACCGGCGGCGGCCTGCTGGAGGTCGGCGGCTACCTCAACACCGACGGCCACACGGTCGGCGAATGGGCCGCGTCGGGCGGCACGGTGGCCTTTGCCGGCGGCGAGCTGGTCACGCAGCGCGGCTCGCGCATCAACGTGGCCGGCGGCACGCTCGACGTGCAGACCGGCCGGCTGCAGCAAAGCTGGCTCAAGGGTCCCGACGGGCGCCTGTACAACCTGTCGACCGCGCCGGCCGACATCGTCTACACCGGCCTGTACCGCGGCTTCGAGGACGAGCACGCGCGCTGGGGAAAGACCACCACCGGCTACTTCTACAACCCGCTGATCGCGCCGCGCGAGCGGCTGGAAAACGGCTACACCGTGGGCCGCGATGCGGGCCAGGTGCAGGTCGGCACGCGCGCCGCGGTGCTCGAAGGCGACATCGACGCCACCGTGTTCCAGGGCGAGCGCCAGCAGCGCAAGCGCGATGCCGGCCTGGACAGCTACCGCCAGCTGCAGACCGCGGCCCCGCTGGCCGGGCGCCTGGTCATCGGCGGCGTGGCGCCGGTCTACGACGCCGCCACCGGCCTGCTGCGCGACAACCCGTCCGCGCGGGTCGACCGCGTCACCTTCGCCGAGGCGCCCGCCGCGCTCGCCGATGCGCTGGCCGCCGGCGAGGCGCTGCCGAAGGACCTTGCGGGCCATGTGCGCATCGACAGCCAGTGGCTGCAGCGCCAGCGCCTGGGCGGCGTCGTCGCCTATGCGAACGACACGGTGGCGGTGACGTCCGCGCTCGCGGTCGCGCCCGGCGGCAGCATCGCGCTGCACGCGCCCACGGTGGCGGTGGACGCCGACCTGGTTGCGCGCGGCGGCAGCATCGCGCTGGGCGACCTGGTCAGCCGCTTCGCCAGCGCCAACGGCGGCAGCTGGGTCGACATCTCCATTGCCGACGTGCTGCCGGTCGGCTACGCGCCGCGCGTGGCGGTGGGCGAGGGCGTGCGGCTGGATGCGCGCGGCCTCTGGAGCCACATCGCGCAGTCGCCCGACCGCATCGAGGGCCTGCCCTACGTGGACGGCGGGCAGGTCACGCTGCGCAGCACCGGCGATGTGGTGCTCGGTGCGCGCAGCCTCGTCGATGTGTCGGGCGGCGCGGCCCTGCTGGCCGGCAACGAACTGCGCGGCGGCCGTGGCGGCGACGTGACGCTGATGGCGGCCCAGCCCGGCAACGAAGGCGCGGGCCCCGGCACGCTGCGCATGGACGGCGAGGTGCGCGGCCACGGCGTGAAGGGCGGCGGCAAGCTGACGCTGGCCAACGGCGCGGCCATCGGCATCGGCGAGCTGCCCGCGGGCGGCGACGGGCAGCTCGCGGCGGGGCGCAGCAGCACCGTGCACCTGCGGCTGGCCGGCGACTACGTGATCGCGGCCGGCAGCGAAATCCCGATGGACTTCGCCGTCACGGTGTCGCGTGCGCTGCCGGGCGAGGCGCTCAAGGAGAGCGTGCAACCCGGCGTCAGCAACGCGCGCACCGTCATCACCGGCGCCGACTGGGTGGTGCCGTCGGGCACGCAGGCGTTCCTGCTCGACGGCAAGGGCTACGAGCCGGGCCAGACGGTGCCGGCCGGCAGCGTGCTGGCGGCCATCACCCTGCTGTCCCAGGGCTACGTGCTGCCCAAGGACGTTTTCCCCTCGGGCCTGCCGATCCCGCCCAAGACCACGTCGTACAAGGCCGGCACGGTGGCCGCCGCCGACACCGTGATGCCCGCGGGCACGCCGATCGTCGCCGGCACCGCGCTGCCGCGCGCGGTCGCGGTGCAGCCGCTGCTGCGCCTGGACACCGACTTGTTTCACAGCGGCTTCGCGCAGTACACGGTGCGCGGCCAGGACGGCGTGGCCGTGGCCGACGGCGCGCGCGTGGACGTGCGCATGCCGGTGCAGCGCTTCGACCCTGTCGCCGGCGCGCTCGCGCCCACCGGCGCCGACCCGTCCGTCGCGCTGCCGCTGTGGATGCCGCCGGTGTACCAGGACGACCCGGTGAAGCAGAAGCTCACCCAGCGCGCCGGCGCCGACCTGACGCTGGAGGCCGGCACGCGCTACCAGCGCGCGCCGCTGGTGGTGGGCGAGGGCGCCCACATCGCGCTCGACCCCGGCCGCACGCTCACGCTGCGCGGCAACGACCAGATCACGGTCGATGGCACGCTCTCGGCCTGGGGCGGGCGCGTCGCGCTGCTGCCGGGCGAGCACGGCATGGGCAACGCGCGCAACCTGGCCGACGGCATGCCCAACGCGCGCTCGTACTGGATCGGCGAGCACGCGCTGATCGACGCCGCCGCGCGCCCCGTGGTGGCCACCGACGCGCGCGGCCATCGCTACGGCCAGGTGGCCAACGGCGGCACCATCGAGATCGGCGGGCGCCATGTGCTCGATGCCACGCAGGTGGACGCGGCCGATGCCTTCGTGGTGCTGCGCCCCGGCGCGCGGCTGGAGGCCTCGGGCGCCTCGGCGACGCTCGACCTGCCGGGCCGTGGCGCGACCGAGGTCGCCAGCCACGGCGGCACCATCGCGCTGAGTTCCTTCCGCGGCCTGTTCCTGGACGGCGACATGCGCGCCGCGGCGGGTGGCGCGGGCGCGGCCGGCGGCATGCTGGCGCTGAACCTGGACACGCCCATCTACGGCACGGTGGCACGCTACAACCTGAAGGGCGAGAACGTCGACGACGCGGTGCGCGTGCCGCGCGAGATGCTGCTGGCGCAGGTGCAGGGCCGCAGCGCGGTGGCTGACGCCGCCGGCCTGCGCCCGGGCCAGGCGCACGGCGCGCTGGCCTACGGCACGGCGCGCATCGGCGTCGACCGCATCCACGACGGCGGCTTCGACAACCTGTCGCTGCTCAGCCACGGCATGCTGTCCTTCGACGGCAGCGTCGATCTCTCGCTGGGCCAGAGCCTGCGCCTGACCACCACCGCGCTGGCCCTGGCCGAAGCGTCCGCGCCCGACGCGCGCGTGGCCCTGGCGGCGCCCTACATCCGCATGGCCGCCAGCGGGCGCACCCAGCCCGACGACTACATCCTGCCCAACCCGGTGCTCGGCTCGCGCAACGCCGGCGGAGGGGCCGGCACGCTGGGCGTGCCGCTGGTGTCGGCCGGCAGTTCGCTGCGGCTGGACGCGCAGCTCATCGACCTGGCGGGCATGGTGCAGCAGGGCGTGCGCGGCACCATCGTGCGCAACGTGCCCGAGGATCTGGTCGTGGAGCGCAACGCCTTCGACCGCACGCTGCTGCGCAGCAGCGGCGACCTGCGGTTCTCGAACAACGCCAGGTTCTACGTGCCGGGCGACCTCACGCTGGCGGCGGCGCAGATCTATCCGGCCACCGGCGACAGCGGGCTGGTGCAGGTCGGCCAGCGCAACGTCATCGACAAGTGGGGCACCCGCCAGGCCGAGATGGACATGAACCGCCGGCTGGTGATCGAGCGCGTGGGCGACACGCCGGCCATGCCGCAGTCGGCCTTCGGTTCGCTCACCTTCCACGCCGCCCACATCGAGCAGCGCGGCGTGCTGCGCGCGCCGCTGGGCGGCATCGCGCTGGGCAGCGTCTTCGGCGACACCTCCACCAGCACCGTGCAACTGCATGCGGGCAGCCTGACCTCGGTCAGCGCCGATGGGCTGCTGATGCCCTACGGCGGCACGCAGGACGGGCTGACCTATCTCTTCAACGGCAAGGACGTGGCCTACCGCGTGCCCGGCGTCGGCCCGGCCATCACGCTGTCCGGCCACGCGGTGGACGTGCGCGAGGGCGCGGTGCTCGACATGTCGGGCGGCGGCACGCTCACCGGCACCGCCTTCCTGGCCGGGCGCGGCGGCTCCACCGACGCGCGCATGCACCCGCTGGTGCAGGTGGGGGCGCAGCGCAAGGGCTTCGTGCTGCCCGGCCTGGCCACCAACCCGGTCTATGCCATCGTGCCGGGCGTGCAGCCGCTGCAGGCGCCGCTCGGCGCCGAGAAGGGCGCGAGCGATCCGGCGCTGGGCCGGCAGATCACCATCGGCGCCGGCGTGCCCGGCCTGCCGCCGGGCCGCTACACGCTGATGCCCTCTACCTACGCGCTGCTGCCCGGCGCCTTCCGCGTCGAGCTCAACGGGCTGGCCGCGCAGGTCGGCGCGCCGGGCAGCGCCACGGCGATGCGCAACGGCTCCTACACCGCGCCCGCGCAGCTGGGCGTGGCCGGCACCGGCATCCATGATGCGCTGCCGCTGCAGGCGGTGTTCACGCCGGGCGACGTGCTGCGCACCTACGCGCAGTACAACGAGACCGGCTACGCCGACTTCGCCGTGGCGCAGGCGCTGCGCGACGGCGTGCCGCGCCCGCTGCTGGAGCGCGACGCCAAGGCGCTGCGCTTCCAGTTCGGCCTGAAGGGCTCGGCGGGCGAGATGCCCGGCGAACCCGCGCTGCGCTTCGCCGGCACCGCGCGCTACGCCACGGTGGGCGACGGCATGGGCGGCACGGCGCTGGTGCTCGGCGGAACGGCGCGCTCCTTCGAGGTGCTGGGCGACAGCGCCGCGCCCACGCCGGACTTCAAGGGCACCTCGCTGCATGCGCGCGACCTCAACGCCATCGGCGCCGCGCAGCTGGCCATCGGCGGCGCGCCGGCGGGCACCTTCGTGCAGGACCCCACCGCGGCCGACCGGCTGAAGGACGCCAACCGCCTGGGCTTCAGCAGCGCCGCCGAGGGCATCGTGCTGCGCGAGGGCGCGGTGCTGCGCGCGGGCGAGGTGTTCCTGGTCACCGACCGCCGCGATTCGGGCATCACCGTCGAGTCCGGTGCCGGCATCGACACGCTGGGCCGCGGGCCGGCGGCCTGGGACTCGCGCCGCGGCTACATCTACGAGCCGGGCTTGCGCAGCGTGCTGGCGGTGTCCAACGGCTGGATCGACATCCAGCCACCGTCCGCGTCCAGCGGCGGCCAAACGGGCCCCGGCCGCATCGACATCGGCGTGTGCACCCCCAGCGGCAGCTGCAGCGCCGGCGCGCGGCTGTATTCCGAAGGCACCATCACCGCCGCCACCGACCAGGCCTTCACGCTGGGCGAAAGCACGCGCTACGGCACGCGCAACCTGGTGCTGGCGCTGGGCGGCATCAACGTCGGCGGCGAACGCGCGCTGGGCGACGCCGCCGCGCGCGGCGCGTTGCCGCCGGGCCTGACGCTGAACCAGTCGGTGCTCGACCGCCTGCTGCGCGGCGACACCAGCACCGGCGCACCGGCGCTGGAGAACCTGGTGTTCACCGTGCGCGACGCAGTCAACTTCTTCGGCTCCACGCAGCTGTCGACCATCGACCCCGTCACCGGCCAGTCGACGATCGCGCGCCTGATGCTGACCACGCCCGCGATCTACGGCTGGGGCGACGCCGACAGCGTGGCGCGCATCCACACCGACGTGCTGGTGTGGAACGGCACGCGCACGCCGCCCGGCCTGGTGGCCACAGGCGGGGCGGGCACCGGCAGCGGCCGGCTGCAGATCGACGCCCGGCGCATCGAACTGGGCGCCGCGCGCGACATGCGCGTGGACACCGTGCACGACATGGACCGGCTGGTGCTGGGCTTCGGCGAGGTGCAACTCAACGCGAGCGAGCAGGTCACGGCGCGCCAGAAGGGCTCGCTCTCGGTCTACCAGTCGCAGGGCGCGTGGGACGAGGCGGCCAAGGGCTACGTGCGCACGGGCGGTGCGCTGCGCATCGACACGCCGCTGTTGACCGGCGAGGCCGGCTCGGTGATGCGCTACACCGCCGGCGGCGACGTGCGCGTGGCCGCGCCGCAAGGCATGCGGCCGGCCACGATGACCGACGCCGACGCGTCGCGCGCGCTGGGCGCCGAGATCGCCATCGACGGGCGCAGCGTGGCGCTCGACACCGCGGTGGTGCTGCCCAGCGGCAAGCTGGTGCTGCGCGCCGACGGCGATGTGCAGCTGCACGACGGCGCGCGGCTGGACCTGGCCGGCCGGCGCCTGCGCTTCTTCGACGTCGACAAGTACAGCTGGGGCGGCGACGTGGAGATCGAAAGCCGCACGGGCAACGTGCGCCAGGCCGCGGGCGCGCAGATCGACCTGTCGGCGCAGAACAACCGCGCCGGCCGGCTGGCCGTCACCGCGCTCGGCGCGGGCGCCGGCAGTGTCGAGCTGCTGGGCCGCATCGCCGGCAGCAGCAGCGGCGAGTACGACGCGGGCGGCACGGCGGTGCCCTACGCGGCGGGGCGCATCGACGTGCGCGCGCAGCGCCTGGCCGACTTCGCCGGCCTGAACCGCCGCCTGACCGACGGCGGCGTGGTCGGCGAGCGCAGCTTCCAGCTCAAGCAGGGCGACCTGGTGGTGGGCGACGAGCTGAAGGCGCGCGAGATCAACCTCTCGGTCGACGGCGGCCACCTCACCGTGGCCGGCACCGTGGACGCCGGCGGCGTGCAGGTCGGCAGCATCCGGCTGGCGGCGCGCGACGGCGTCACCATTGCCGGCAACGCGCTGCTCGATGCGCACGGCACGCGGCTGCGCGTGGACAGCTACGGCCAGGCCATCGAGGCGCCCAACCGCGCCACCATCGAGATCGACAGCGGCCAGGGCCGCCTCGTGCTGGAGAGCGGCGCGCGCATGGACCTGCGCGCCGGCACCGACGGCACGCCGCGCGCCTTCGGCACGGTGGAGCTCAACGCGCCGCGCCTGGGCGGCGCGCGCGGCAATGACATCGACATCGACGCCGGCGGCACGCAGCGCATCGAGGGCGCGCGCACGATCACCGTCAACGGCTTCTTCCGCTACGACGACGCGCCCACGGGCACCGACCCGGACATCAGCGGGCGGCCCTACCAGCGCATCGACCAGGCCTACCTGCAGGCCAAGCACGAGGACAGCACGGCCTTCATGCGCAACGTGCTGGCCAACGGCGCGCTGGTCGACGGCCGGCTGGCCGGCCTGCGCGCGTACGGCGATGCCTTCCACCTGCGCCCCGGCGTGCAGATCGTGAGCCGCACGCCCGATGGCGACCTGCAGATCGACGGCGACCTCGACCTTTCGGCCTTTCGCTACGACAGCCTCAACGCGCGCACGCAGCGCACCGGCGTCTACGGCTCGGGCGAGGCCGGCGCGCTGGTGATGCGCGCGGGCGGCAACCTGAAGATCCACGGCAGCATCAACGACGGCTTCGACACCTCGGCGCTGCCGGCCACGCGCGACGACGACGGCTGGGTGCTGCTGAAAGGGCGCGTGCCCTTCGGTGGCGACGTGGTGGTGCCGCGCGGTGGTGCCGTCACGCTGGCCGAGAACACCTTCCTGCAGCCCGGGCGCGCGCTCAACTTCCAGGCGCCGCTCAAGGCCATGAGCCTGGCCGCCGGCACCGTGCTGCCGGTGCGCGCGGTGCTCACCGAGGGCTACACGCTGCCCGCGGGCACGGTGCTCGGCGGCGCGGTGCGCGATGCGTCGGGCCAGGTCCTTCATGCGGCCGGCACCGTGCTGGCGCAGCCGCTCGTGCTGGGCGCGAACATGCAGCTGGACCCCGGCGTGCGGCTGGCGGGCGCGGCCAAGGTCGGCCCGATGCTGTGGCCGGTCGGCGTGCCGCTGCCGTTCCCCGACGGCGCCGTGCTGGACGTCAACCAGCCGCCGTTCTACCGCTACAACGGCCCGGTGCTGGCGCGCGAGGTGCCGCTGCAGCGCGGCGCCGTCATCCCGGCCGAGACGGTGGTCGTGTTGCCTGGCGGCGCGGCGTCGGTGCGGCTGCGCCTGGCCGATGGCGACGGCAACCAGGGCCGCAACTTCGCCATCGCGCCGATGCTGGCCGAGGGCTCGCAGTCGTGGTCGATGCGCCTGGTGGCCGGCGCCGACACGCAGGCCGCCGACAGCCGCGCGCTGCAGCCGCGCGGGCCGCAGCGCGACCTGCTGCTGGCCGACACGCACTACGGCAACGCCTTCACGAAGCAGCTGGTCTCCGGCGGCAAGGTGTGGTCCTGGAACCAGCAGGCGGCCGACGAAGGCTGGGGCAGCTTGGGCAGCATCCTCACGCCGGAGGAGGTGTCCTGGGGCATGTGCGACATCGGCTATTGCGACCTGGTCTCCGAAACCCCCGAGGTCTGGGACTTCAAGTCCTACCCCGTGCGCCAGCCGCTGTTCAGCGTGGTGCGCACCGGCACCGGCGACCTGGACCTGCTGGCCGGCAACGACTTCACGCAGCGCTCGCCCTACGGCATCTATACCGCCGGCACCCGCGCCGCGGCGCGCGCCGACGACGCCGACTTCCACCTGCCGCGCGCCAAGGGCCCGCAAGGCACGGTGCTCAACGGCGGCTACGACATCTTTGAGCAGTTCGTCGACAGCCAGAGCCTGTACCGCGCCTGGTACCCCGACCACGGCGGCAACCTGCGCATGCGCGTGCAGGGCGATGCGCGCGGCGACACCATCGGCGTGCGCGGCAACATGCGCCGCACGACCGACGAACTGGGCGTGTTCCGCAAGCAGATGCCCAGCGCCATGCTCGGCAACTGGCTGTGGCGCCAGGGCACCGGCAGCGTGGTGCCGGGCGCCGAGGGCGTGCCCACCGCGTGGTGGATCAACTTCGGCAGCTACGTCGCGGGCCACGAAGGCACGACCTACGACCTCGGCGGCCTCTGGCCCTACCTGGTCGGCTTCACCGGCATCGGCACGCTGGGCGGCGGCAACCTGGTGTTCGAGACCGGCGGCAACGCCGGGATGATGGAGCAGATGGGCGACCACAGCGCCACCTACGTGGCGCGCAGCCAGGGCCTGCATCTCGCCGTGGGCAGCACCGGCCGCGTGACGCGCGCGGGCGAGCTGCTGCTGACCGGCGGCGGCGACCTGGACGTGCGCATCGGCGGCACGCTGAACCCGGCGCCCGAGGTGCGCGCGGTGCCCGCCAGCACCACCTGGCAGGCCGGCAGCCTCCAGCGCTACGACCGCATGCGGCTGGACCTGAACGGGGTCTTCGCCAACCTGCGCGGCGCGCTGCGGCTGGAAAGCGGCGCGGTGGGCGGCATCGAGCTGGACTTCGGCACGCCCGGCCCGAAGGACTCGCGCGCGCTCAGCCCCTACGTCGCGGGCTCGTCGATCGCCTCGGGCGGCCCGGTGCTGATCCCCGGCGATGCCGGCGTGCGGCTCGACGCGCGCGGCGACCTGGTGCTGGGCGGCGTGGCCGATCCGGGGCGCGTGCCCACGCTCACGCACGGCACGCCCTTCAGCGCCAACGGCACGCAGCACCCGGGCGAGGGCTGGACCTGGTTCTCGCTGTGGACGCCGTCGACCGCGATCGACCTCTTCAGCGCCGGCGGCAACCTCACGCCGACGCTGGGCTGGACCGACCTGGGCGATCGCACCAACCACCAGGCGACCGATGGCCGCTTCGTCTACCCGGCGGTGCTGCGCGCGCTGGCGGCCAGCGGCAGCCTGTACTACGGCAGCGCGAGCTCGGGCGTGCGCGACGAGTCGAGCAACGGGCCGGTGCTGTCGCCCTGGAGCCTCACGCTGGCGCCGTCGCCGGTCGGCCCGCAGTACGCGGTGAAGCGCACCGCGCAGCTGGAGCTGCTGGCGCGCGACTCCATTCACGCGGCGGGCTACACCGTCACGCCCTCGGGCGCCGATCCGTCGCGGCTGGTGGACCCGTTCCAGCCGGGCTTCGCCGCGCTGGGCGGCGAACTCTGGTACGGCCGCGAGCTGATCCACAACACGGCCGCCGACGCGCTGCTGCCCTCCATTGCACTGGACGGCCAGAATTCGTCGCTGCGCTTTCCGCTGTTCACGCTCACCTCGCCCAGCGTGGCCGACGTGGCGCCGGCGGGCCAGCCGCCGTCGCGCTTCTATGCGCTGGAGGGCGACATCGTGGGCCTGCGCACCGGCTCGATCGTCTACCGCGGCTCCAACACCGGCGTGGCGACGCCGAACGGGCTCTGGTACGAAGGGGCGGGCCCGGTGGCGATCCGCGCCGGGCGCGACATCGTCGGCGCCGGCACCGCGCTGGGCGAGGTCGATCTGGTGCCGTCGGAGGGCGCGGGCTGGCGCGGGCGCGACTTTCCCGGCCGGCCGGAACTGCCGCCGCAGCCGCAGCCGCTGAACGCCGCTTCGGCGCGCGGCAACCTGATCGTGCACCGCCACGCCGACGACGTGTCGGTGGTGGAGGCCGGGCGCGACATCCGCAACAGCAGCTTCCACATCGCCGGCCCCGGCGAGCTGGTACTGAGCGCCGGGCGCGAGCTGTACATGGCCGACAAGGGCGAGCTCAAGAGCCTGGGCGCCATCGTCAACGTGAAGCCGGGCGACCGCAGCAGCGGCGCCGGCATCTCGGTGGCGGTGGGCGTGGGCCGCGACGGGCCGGACTGGGCCGGCTTCGCCGCGCGTTATCTCGACCCCAAGCGCCGCGCCGCCAGCGGCCAGCCCTTCGCCGACCAGCCCGGCACCGCGCTGTACAGCTACGGCGGCGAGCTCACGCTGGCCGGCTGGCTGTCGCAGCAGTTCGGCTACGGCGGCGACGAGGCCGGCGCCGATGCCTACCTGAAGCGCAAGCAGGCCGAGATCGACGGCCAGCGCAGCGAAGGCGGCGGCAGCACGCGCCGCGACCTGGTGCGCGAGTTCGGCCTGGCCGAAGGCCTGCACCTGGTGAACTGGCTGCGCGAGCGCTTCGGCGGGCGCAACAGCCAGGGCCGCCACTTCGACGCCGCCACCATGGACGCGCAGGCCTTCTTCGCCGCGCTGCCGCCCGAGCAGCAGCAGGTGTACCTGCGCAACGTGTACTTCGCCGAGCTGCGCGCCGGCGGGCGCGAGTACAACGAAGAGGGCGGTCCGCGCCGGGGCAGCTACCTGCGCGGGCGCGAGGCCATCGCCACGCTGTTCCCGGCGCAGGGCGCCGACGGCGGCGCGCGCCGCTACCAGGGCGACCTGACCATGTTCAGCAGCGCCAACTACTACGTGAGCAGCTCGGACCCGTTCACCAAGCGCCCGCAGGCCGGCAAGAGCTACCTGCGGCGCGACGCCTGGACGGCCGCCGGCCGGCCCAGCGACATCGGCGTGTACGACGCGCTCGATGCCGGCATCCACACCAACTTCGGCGGCAACGTGAACATCCTCGTGCCGGGCGGGCGCACGCTGGTGGGGGTGGACGGCGGCTTCGTGCCGGGCGAGGGCTCGGGCGTGCTGACGCAGGGCGCGGGCGAGGTGCAGATCTACTCGCTGGACAGCATCCTGCTGGGCCAGAGCCGCATCTTCACCACCTTCGGCGGCGGCATCCTGGCCTGGTCGGCGCAGGGCGACATCAACGCCGGGCGCGGCTCCAAGTCGACCGTGGTCTACACGCCGCAGCGGCGCCTGTACGACGACGCCGGCAACGTCAGCCTGTCGCCGACCACGCCCAACACCGGCGCCGGCATCGCCACGCTGAACCCGATCCCCGAGGTGCCGCCGGGCGACATCGACCTGATCGCGCCGCTGGGCACCATCGACGCCGGCGAGGCGGGCATCCGCGTGTCGGGCAACGTGAACCTGGCGGCGCTGCGCGTAGCCAATGCCGAGAACATCCAGGTGCAGGGCAAGTCCACCGGCGTCCCGGTGGTGGCGGCGGTGAACGTGGGTGCGCTCACCAACGCCAGCGCCGCCGCCTCGCAGGCCGCCACCGCGGCGCAGGACGCCGTGCAGCGCGACCGCGCGGCCCAGCGCCAGGCGCTGCCCTCGGTGTTCACCGTGCGCGTGCTCGGCTTCGGCAACGAACCCGCGGGCGGCGAGGGCGGTGGCGCCGGTGCCGGCCGCGAGCGCAGCGGCGCGGCCTACGACCCCAAGGGCGTGGTGCAGGTGCTCGGCGCGGGCGCGCTCACGACCGCGCAGATGCAGTCGCTCACGCCGGGCGAGCAGCGGGGGCTGAAACGCTGAGCGGCTGAACCTTTGCGCTACCCGCGCCGGCGAAAAAACAGAAGGGCCTCCCATGCGGAGGCCCTTCTTCTTATGTGCGTGAAACCCGCCGCGCCGGACCTCGTGCCGATTTCTTGATGAAGTTTTCGTGACAAACGACAGTCGCCGCGCACGCCGTGCGTCTAGGTATCGGTACGCAGCAGCGACATGAAGGCTCTCCACCATGAGCCGCTGCCACGCGAGCTTCATCCTTGAGAACCGAGCTGTAAATGCATGACATGAAGAAGAACGCCCCACCGACCTGCTGGAGAGCGGTGTGGCTGGCGGTGATGGCGATCGGTGCCCCGGCGGCAGCGTTCGCGCAAGCACCTGCCGCTGTCTCCACGCCGGCGCCGACCTCGGCGCCCACACCGGCCGCGGGCGCGCCCGCAGCCACCGAACCGGCCCGCAAGGTCGACATCGCCGAATACATCGTGCGCGGCAACACCGTGCTGGACGCCCGCGCCATCGAGAAGGCGGTCACGCCCTTCCTCGGCCCCGAGCGCACGCTCAAGGACGTGGAGGGCGCGCGCGACGCGCTGCTCGCGGCCTACCAGGCGGCGGGCTACCAGTCGGTGTACGTCGACCTGCCCGAACAGCAGGTCACGCAGGGCGTGGTGTTCCTGCAGGTCAACGAGACCCGCGTGGGCCGCGTGCGCGTGGTGGGCGCCGAGTACAACTCGCCGCTCGACGTGCGCGACCAGGTGCCGGCGCTGAAGGAGGGCAGCGTGCCCGACTTCAACAAGGCCCAGGCCGAGCTCACCGCGCTCAACCGCAGCCCCAAGCGCCAGGTGATGCCGCTGGTGCGCCCCGGCACCATGCCGGGCACGATGGACGTCGACCTGAAGGTCGAGGACCAGAGCCCGTGGCGTGCCAGCGTGGCCCTGAACAACGACTACAGCGCCGACACGCGCAAGCTGCGCGCCAGCGCCTCGCTGGGCCACGACAACCTCTGGCAGATGGGCCACAGCGCCTCCATCAGCTTCTTCGGCGCGCCGCAGGACCTGAACCAGACGCAGGTGTTCTCGGCCTCGTACAACGCGCCGCTCAAGGGCACGAACTGGAGCCTGGAAGCCAACGCCTTCGTGTCCGACAGCAACGTGGCCACCGTGGGCGGCACCACCGTGCTGGGCAAGGGCCACTCGATCGGCCTGAAGGCCACCTACACCGTGCCCAACACCGGCAACTGGTGGCATGCCTTCAGCGTGGGCGTCGACTTCAAGAACAACAAGGAAGCGCTGACGCTCAAGGGCAGCGGCGACACGGTGCCGCTCAAGTACGCGCCGATCACGCTGTCGTACTCGGGCTTCCGCCAGACCGACAAGAGCCAGTACGGCGTGGGCGTGTCGCTGGTGGCGGGCACCAGCAGCTCGTTCAAGTACGGCAGCGACTGGGCGGCCTTCGACTACAAGCGCTACAAGGCCTCGCCCAGCTTCATGGTGCTGAAGACCGACCTCAACGGCGCGCACAGCTTCGAGGGCGGCACGCAGGTGGCCTTCCGCGTCAACGCGCAGATGACCGATTCGCCGCTCGTCTCGAGCGAGCAGATCGCCGCGGGCGGCATGAACTCGGTGCGCGGCTACCTCTCGGCCGAGGCCACTGGCGACTACGGCGTGGTCGGCTCGGTCGAGCTGCGCAGCAAGCCGCTGGCCTTCCTGGGCAGCGCCGTCGAGAACTGGCGCGTGTACGCCTTCGCCGACGCCGCGCGGCTGCGCCTGAAGAGCCCGCTGCCCGAACAGGCCGAGCGCTTCTCGCTGTATTCGGTGGGCGTGGGCACGACCTTCAAGGTGGGCACGTATTTCTCGGGCCGCGTCGACATCGGCTATCCGCTGGTCGACGGGCCGCGCACCAAGAAGCACGACACGCAGGTGAATTTCAGCATCACCGCGAGCTACTGACCGAACGAACGACCGACGGCAACAGCCATTCCTCTTTTCGATTTTTTTTCTCATTCCACGAGCTTTCCGGAGAACCCTGTCATGCGACGACTTCTTTTCATCGCGCTCACGCTGCTGAGCACGCTCCTGCCGGGCCTGGCCCATGCCTGGTGGCAGGCCGAATGGGCCTACCGCAAACCCGTCACCATCGACGGCGGCCCGCAGGCCGGCGCCATCGGCAGCGATGCCGGCCGCGTGCCGGTGCTGGTGCGCCTGCACACGGGCAACTTCAAGTTCGAGGGCGTGAGCGAGACCGGCGCCGACCTGCGCTTTGTCGCGGGCGACGACAAGACCGTGCTCAACCACCAGATCGAGCAGTTCGATCCGCTCCTGGGCATCGCGCTGATCTGGGTCGACGTGCCCAACGTCTCGGCCGGCACGCCGCAAAAGCTCTGGATGTACTACGGCAACCCCAAGGCCCCGGCCTCGGGCAACGGCCAGCGCAGCTTCGACCCCGACTACACGCTGGTCTACCACTTCGCCGAAGGCGCGGTGCCGCCGCGCGACACCACCGCCTACGGCAACAACGGCCAGACCGCGGCGGTGCCCGTCGAAGGCACGGTCATCGGCAAGGGCGCGCAGCTCGGCAACGGCGCGCTGATGCTGCCCACCACGCCCTCGCTGGCCGTGACGGCCGGCGGCACGCTGACCTTCTCCGCCTGGATCAAGCCCGATTCGCTCGGCGCGCGCCAGGCGATCTATGCGCGCCGCGACGGCGCCGGCGAGCTCGTGGTCGGCATCGACCAGGGCGTGCCCTTCGTGCAGGTGAACGGCCAGCGCAGCACGCCCGGCCAGCCGGTGCAGGCCGGCCAGTGGTCGCACCTGGCGGTGAAGGCCGAGGGCGACAGCGTCGCGCTGTATGTGGGCGGCCGTCCGGCCGTGTCGCTGGCGGCGAAGCTGCCCGCGCTGAACACCGCCGCCGCGCTCGGCGCCGATGCACCGGCTGCCGCACCCGCTGCACCGGGCGCTGCACCCGTGGCCGGCTTTGCGCCGTTCACCGGCGCGATCGACGAAGTGCGCCTGTCGAAGGTCGCACGCCCTGACGCGCTGCTGCTGGCCGATGCCGTGTCGCAAGGCGCCGAGTCGCGCCTGGCCGCGTTCGGCCCCGACGAGCAGCAGGCCGGCAAGAGCCACTTCGGCTTCATCCTGGCCGCGATGCCGCTGGACGCGTGGATCGTGGTCGGCCTGCTGGGCCTGATGATGGCGCTGTCGTGGGCCATCATGATCGGCAAGGGCCGCAACTTCGGCGCCACCTCGCGCGCCAACGCCACCTTCATCGAGCACTTCCGCGAAGCCGCCGGCGCGCCGCTGGACCGCCTGGCCACCAACAACACGGTGCCGCAGGAGGTGCGTGCCGATTCCTCGCTGTGGCGCCTGTACGAAGTGGCCATCGAGGAGATGCGCCGCCGCCATGACCGCGGCTACGACCTGAACGCCGTGTCGGCCTCCACCATCGGCGCCATCCGCGCCGCGATGGACGGCGTGATGGTGCGCGAGACCGAGCGCATGTCCAAGCGCATGAACTGGCTGTCGACCACCATCGAAGGCGCGCCGTACGTGGGCCTCTTTGGCACCGTGATCGGCATCATGCTGGTGTTCGTGGTGGCGGCCATGGCCGGCGCCGTGGACATCAACTCGGTGGCGCCCGGCATGGCCGCCGCGCTGCTGTGTACCGCCGCCGGCCTGGGCGTCGCGATCCCCGCGCTCTTTGGCTACAACTGGCTGGCCTCGCGCTCGGACGCCATCGGCGCCGACATGGCCGTGTTCGTCGACGAGTTCGTCACGCGCCTGGCCGAAGAGCAGGGCGAGGGCCGCTCGCTGCCGGTGGCCGTGCAGGCGCGCCGCGCCTGAGGACCGCGCACCATGGCAAACACAGCCGCGAAGTTCGCCGTGCGCAAGCGCACGGGCGGCATCAACATCACGCCCTTCGTCGACGTGCTGCTGGTGGTGCTGGTGATCTTCATCCTCACCAGCAACGCCAGCATCCCGGGCATCAAGGTCGACCTGCCCAAGGCCAGCGCCTCGGTGGCGCTGGAAAAACCCAAGACCAAGGCCATCACGATCGACAACGCGGGCAACGTGTTCCTGGACGCCTACCCGGTCACGCTGCCCGAGCTCGAAGAGCGCCTGCGCACCGAGAAGGCGCTGTCGCCCGACTTTCCCGTGATCGTGCGCGGCGATGCCAGCGTGCAGTACGCGAAAGTGGTCGACGTGCTCGACCTGCTGCGCCGCATCGAGCTGAACCAGATCGGCCTCGTGACCGGCAAGCAGAAGTGAGGACCGGAGCGTGAACCCTCGCGACCCGATTTCTTCTGCCTTGCCTGCGCCGCGCTCCAGCGGCACGGGTGGAACGGCCGCGCTGTGGCGCCGCTGGGGCGGGGTGGTCATCGGCCTGGCGATCGTCGTGGCGCTGGCGCTGCTCGTGTGGCGGCTCCTGTCCGACACCGCGAGCCAGAAGCGCGTGGTGGCTGACGCGCCCACGCTGATGCTGCCGCCGCCCCCGCCACCGCCGCCCGAACCCGAGAAGCTGCCCGAGCCCGAGCCGGAAAAGATCAAGCCCGAAGTGGTCGAGCCCGAGCCCAAGCCGGTCGAGCCGCTGGAAGCGCCGAAGGACGACGCGCCGCCCAGCCCCTCGAAGGACCTGGGCGACCCGGTGACCATGGACAGCGCCGGCCAGGCCGGCAACGACGCCTTCGGCATCCAGGCCGGCAGCGGTGGCGGCATGAGCGGCACCGGCGCCGGTGGCGGCCTGGGCAGCGGCTCGTATGCGCGCTACGTGTCGAGCATGCTGCAGCAGGCGCTGTCGCGCGACCCGCGCACGCGCCAGCTGGTGTTCGACGACATCCAGATCGACCTGTGGCTCGGCGCCGACGGCAAGACCACGCGCGCCCAGCTGGTGCGCGGCACCGGCACCGAGGACATCGACGAGGCCGTGCTGGCGCTGGTGCGCGGGCTCGATCGCGTCGACGAACGTCCGCCGGCCTCGATGCGCTTTCCGATGCGCGTGTCGATGAAAGGCCGCCGGCCATGACTTTCCACACCTGTACGGCCGATGCCCGGCCCGACTCCTTTCCTCCAGTGAACGAAGCGATGAACACCCTGCACAACACCCTCCCGCGCCGGGGCGCGATGCCGGCCCTGCGCCAGTGCGCGCTCGCGGCGGCCGTGGCCTCCGCCTTCGTGCTGTCGGCCGGCACCGCCATGGCCCAGTCCGCCGCCGCGCCCGTGGGCGAATCCGCCATGGTCAAGCTGATCCGCGGCCTCATCCAGAGCGGCACGCTCGCCAAGGACGTGGGCGAAGCGCTGCTGGCCCAGGCCCAGACCGAAGCCATCGCCGCGCAGCAGGCGCAGCGCCAGGCGGCCGTGTCGGCCACCGCCGCATCGGCCACCGTCGCGGGCGGCATGCGCCTCGAAGCGGGCGACGTGCGCGTGCCCTACATCTCGCAGACCGTGCGCGACCAGATCCGCGACGAGGTCAAGGCGCAGGTCATGGCCCAGGCCAAGGACGAAGGCTGGGCCGCGCCCAACGAGACGCCCGAGTGGAGCAAGCGCATCCGCTTCGAAGGCGACGTGCGCGTGCGCAACGAATCGCGCAGCTACGCCGGCAACAACAGCGACATCGAGATCAACTGGCCTTCGCTCAACCAGGGCGCCGGCTACGACGTCAACCCGAACACCAACCTGTCGCTGCCCTCGATCCTGAACACGCGCCAGGACCGCCGCAACCTGTTCCGCGCCCGCGCACGCGTGGGCCTGCTGGCCGACCTGTCGGAGAACACCAAGGCCGGCGTGCGCCTGGCCTCGGGCAGCGATGACAGCCCCGTCTCCACCACCACCACGCTGGGCGGCGGCCTGGGCAAGAAGAGCGTGTGGCTCGACCAGATGTGGATCTCGCACAAGCCGACCGACTGGCTCACCGTGACCGGCGGTCGCTTCGGCAACCCCTTCATGTCGACCGACCTGCTGTACTCCAGCGACCTGAACTTCGACGGCATTGCCGCGCAGTTCGACAAGAAGCTCGCTTCGAACCGCGACCTCTCGCTGTTCGGCACGCTGGGCCTGATTCCGCTCGAATACTCCGCGGACGGCTCGCCCACGCGCAGCCAGCGCAAGATGAAGAGCGAGAACAAGTGGTTGCTCGGTGCGCAGGTGGGCGCCGACTGGAAGATCAACGAAGACAACCGCGTGCGCGGCGCGCTGGCGTACTACAACTTCCGCAACGTCAGCGGCAAGGTCTCCGAGCCTTGCGCGCTGTATGCGGGCGCCGACGGCTGCAGCACCGACTGGTCGCGCCCGGCCTTCATGCAGAAGGGCAACACGCTCATGCTGCTGCGCGACATCTCGCTGGACCCGCTCAACCCGGCCGGCACGCCGCAGCCGCAGTACGTGGGCCTGGCCTCGAAGTTCCGCCTGATCGACCTGAACCTGCGCTGGGATACCCAGGTGGCCGGCAACAACCTGCGCCTGGACGCCAACTTCGTGCGCAACACGGCCTACGACGCCAACGACATCTGGAACCGCGCGGGCATTCGCGGCGCCATCGTCAACAACTTCGGCCCCACCGGCGGCACCAGCAAGTCCGACTTCAAGAGCGGCGGCAACGCCTACATGCTGCAGGCCACCTACGGCAAGCCGGCACCGGCCGCGCGCGGCGACTGGAACGTGCTCGCGGGCTACAAGCGCATCGAGCCCGACGCCATGCCCGACGGCTACAACGATTCGAGCTTCCACGGCGGCGGCACCAATGCGCGCGGCTACTTCCTGGGCGGCTCGTACGCGATCGACAAGAACATGTGGTTCACCGGCCGCTGGATCTCGACCAAGGAGGTCTACGGCCCGCCGCTGTCGATCGACACCCTGCAGCTCGAATTCAATGCGCGTTTCTAAGAAGGAGTCCGCCGTGTCCCGAACGATCTTCCCGGCGCTGGCCCTGGCCGCGCTGGCCGCCACGGCCGGCGTCGCGCAGGCCCAGCAGCCGCAGGGCCAGAGCATGGAGGAGCGGCTGCGCGCGCAGCTGCGCACCACCACCACCCAGCTGCAGCAGGCGCAGAACGAGCTGGCCGCGCTCAAGGCCGGCCAGCCTGCGGGCAAGGCGCCTGGCGTTGCAGCTCCCGCGTCCGAGCTCGAGGCGCTGAAGAAGGAACTGGCCGCCAGCCAGGCCCAGCTTGCGTCCGAGCGCCACGCGCGCGGCCAGGCCAGCGCCGGCAACGCGCAGCTGCGCGAGCAGGCCCAGGCCGCCAGCGAGAAGGCGGGCGCGCAGATCGCGCAGTTCCGCGGCGCCTACGACGAGCTGCTGAAGATGGCGCGCGCCTCCGAGGCCGAACGCCAGCGCCTGGCCGGCGAGGCCGCGCTGCAGCGCACCGCGCTCACGCAGTGCGAGGCCAAGAACACGCAGCTGTATGCCGTCGGGCAGGAAGTGCTGCGCGCCTACGAAACCATGGACGTGGGCAGCGTGCTCGCCTCGCGCCAGCCCTTCGCGGCGCAAAGCCGCGTCAAGTACGAACAGATCGCGCAGCAGTACGGCGACAAGCTCTACGAGAGCCGTTTCGACGTGCGCGCCGTGAGCGCGCCGGCGCCAGCGGCTGCTGCCTCCGCCACGGAAGGAAAGCCCCAATGACCCAGACCCAATCCACTCCCGCAGCCGGCCTCGGCCGACGCCTGCGCGCGGCAGCCGGCGTGCTGCTCGTCTCGTCGGTCGGCGTGGCCGCCGCCCAGCAACCCGTCGCGCCCGGCCCCGCCGTGGTCGCACGCATCGGCGAAGTGACCATCGGCCCCGACGAGATCGAGAAGCTGCTGCAGACCCTGCCCGAGGCCGAACGCGCTGCCGTCAAGGCCGACCGCGCGGGCCTCGACGGCTGGCTGCGCCAGCGCCTCGTGAGCGAAGCGCTGCTGCGCGATGCCCGCGCCAAGGGCTGGGCCGACCGGCCCGACGTGAAGGCCAAGATCGACGCCGCCACGCGCGAGATCACCGCGCGCATCGTCGCCACCAGCTACCTCGAATCCGTGAGCCAGGTGCCCGCGGGCTTCCCGTCGGAGGCCGAGGTGAAGGCTGCCTACGACCAGGGCAAGACCGGCTTCAACCTGCCGGCCGCCTACCGCGTGGCGCAGATCTACCTGGCCACGCCCGAACGCGACCCGGCCGCCATCGCCAAGGTGCGCGACGAAGCCAACCGCCTCGCCAAGCAGGCCCGCAGCGGCGATTTCGCCGCCGTGGCGCGCGCCAGCTCGCAGGACCGCCGCAGTGCCGAACGCGGCGGCGAGGTCGACACGCTGCCGCTCGCGCGCATCCTGCCCGAGCTGCGCGACACCGTGGCCAAGCTCAAGCAGGGCCAGGTCAGCGAACCGGTGCAGGCCGAGGCCGGCTTTCACATCGTCAAGCTGCTCGACATCCAGCCCGCGCGCACCGCCACCCTCGAGGAGATGAAGCCGCAACTGCAGGCCGCGCTGCGCCAGCAGCGGCAGCAGCAGCTGGTGCAGGCCTACATGGCCCAGCTGGCGCCGCCGGCGCAACTGAGCATCGACAGCGCCGCGCTCGACGCCGCGCTCAAGAAAACCAACTGAACCCATTCCCCCTTTTCAGAAAGAAGAAGCACACCATGAACACCACCGCCACGACCCCGCAAGCCGACGACCAGGCCGCCACGCCGGTGCCTTTCGAGATGCTCGACGCCGTCACGCCCGACCAGGTGTCGGACGCCATCAAGGCCGCCGGCGGCGCCGTTACCGCCATCGAACAGGATGGCGTGGTGCGCCTGCACAGCGCCAGCCACGGCATCGGCTTCCAGGTGCTGTGGGGCAACGCCGTCACCACCACCCAGTACACCGACTTCACCCTGAGCTGCCCGCTGCGCGTGCAGGGCGGCACGCTGCCCGAGGCCGTGCTCGCCGCCTGGCACCGCAGCAAGCGCTTTGCGCGCGTGGCGCAGCACGGCGACTTCGTCGTGCTCGAGATGGACGTGGTCGTGGCCGGCGGCGTCAGCCCCGCCTACCTGGCGTTTGCCGTGCGCCTGTGGATGCAGATGATGGGCGAGTTCTTCCTGCACCTGCGCAACTACGGCCCCGCGGCCGAGACGCGCGGCGACGCGGCGAATGCCGACGCCGCTGCTGCTGCCACCGCCGCCGTCCAGGGTGTGCCCGCCGCCGCGTGATGCCACTGCCCATGCGCGTTGCATCCGGCCTGTCCGTGGACGACCACCACCATCCCTCGCACGACTCGCCCACGGGCCGCGCCATCCAGGCCGCGGCGCGCCAGGCCCAACGCGCGCGCCGCGCCGAGACCGTGCGGCTGCGCCAGCGCGCCGCGCTGCTCGAGCTGCTGGTGCAGACCATGGCGGAGCTGCACATCTCGATGGCCGAGCTGAATGCGGCGCGCAAGGCGTTGGCACCGGCGTGGCGGCAGGTGGGGGACGGAGGCGCTTCGCTCGATCGCGATCTGGAGCGTTGACGGCGTGGCGGTGGGGCCGCGAAGGGTAGGGCAGAATCGCCCGACCTCTTCGTTCGATCTCGCCACTTGCTGGTAGCCACGGAATGAAAACTTCAGGACTGCGTCGGGTTGCACTGGGCGCCTTCACTTCCGTGCTCTTTTCCGCCACGGGCCATGCGGAGATCTACAAGTGGGTCGACGCCAAAGGCCAGACGCACTACACCGAGCGCAAGGCCGATGCGGGTGGCGCCAGGACCGAAGAACTGAAGATTTCCCCGTCACACGACACGTCGAACAACTTCACGCCACCCACCAGCGACTGGCGTCCACGTGACCGGTCCGGCCTCCCCACGTCGACCCAGTCGCCCCGGCCCTATGGCCCACCCGAACGCAAGGGACCCAAGGCGGTTTCAGACGGCATCGACCACGGAACGAATACCTCGCGATGTGCGCTGGCGCGGGACATCCTCAGTGGTGCCCGAGCGCGCCGCAACAAGCCCACCGACGCCTACGATCGCGAGGTGGCGCAGAACGACATCAAGGCGTTCTGCAACGCGCGGTGAGGGAGATGTCGCTCAGGCGTTGGCGACCCAGCCTCTGAATGCCATGCCTGCATAGAACAGGCGGACGTTGGTGAAACCCGTCTCCTCCAGCAATGCCTCTTCCTGCGCCGGGCTGAGCAGCGTCAGCGTCGAATCGATTGCGGATGCGGCCTTGCGCGCGTTGTCCGGATCGACGCCGGAAGCAGCTGCGAAGGCGACGTAGCGCGAGAGCCACAGCTCTCGCTCCCCATCCGCCTGGGGAAAACTGAGGTGCGCCATGACGAACGGCGCACCGGGCTTCAGGCGATGACGAATCTCCATCAACGTCGACCTGCGTTCATCGAGCGTCAGGAAGTGCATCGTCAGCAGGCAGGTCGCTGCATCGAATGGGCCTTCGGGGGCGGTGTCGGTGTAGCCGTGGTGCAGTGTGACCCGCTCGGCGAGCGCACCGAGCGTTTCCGCGGCGAGGTCGAGCATGGGCTGCGACGGATCGACGCCGACGAAATGCCATCGGGGATGCGCCTGCGCGAGCACCTTCAACTCCATGCCACCACCAGCGCCGATGACCAGCACGTGGGCCGCATCCGGCGCGCGTTCGGCGACGAGCAGGGCCGCCATCGTCTGCAGGTCATGCAGGCCTGGCACCAGGCGGGCGGTCTTCTCGGCGTAGTTGTTGGTGGTGGACGACGTGCTGAAGGCGGGGGTGGGCTGGGACATTTCCACAGTCTATGTGGGCGTCGCGCGCTTCGCAGGCGCAAGGTATTCGGCAGAATCCGACCGGAAGCGGATGTCCACTCGGGGCCCGCTTCACGGGGTTTCATAAAAATGACTGACGACGACACCTTCGACACCGAACTCTCACCCGCCGAGCGTGAGCAGGTAGCCAGGCTGCCTGAGTCGGACCTGGCGCTCATCGACGCGGCGCTTCTTTCTCAAGTGACCGGTCAATGGCGCAAGGTGGCGCGTGTGGTTGGCATGGCGATGCTGTCGATGCCCGATCACACGGAGGACGTTCCCGGTGCGTTCTTCGCGAGACGGGTTGCCTTGCTTGTCGAGTCTGGGCGATTGGAGTCGCAGGGCGACCTTCGGCGCATGCGGTTCAGCGAGGTGCGGTGGAGATCGGCCTGACGGCAGAATGCCATCGAGAGTGGTCTGGAACAACGTCCCTTTCATCACAACGGGAGCAGAAGCTGATGGCAAGCCGCATCATGTACATCGAAGCGAAGACAAGCGGCCTGACGGGGCCGGCCCGCATTGGGCGAGTCACGTGTTCCAAGTCCGGGGCCACGCTGTACTACGCAGGGAAGTCCTTCCGCAGCCTGAAGGGGGACGGTTTCAAGTCGAACTATTTCGACATTGAAACCGGCGAGCACTATTGGATTTCAGGGCCTCGACGTGATGGGAAAGATGCCCTTTACGCGACGCATGTTCGGCCCGTCGTAGACGCTGACGTTCAGGACGAGTATTGGACGAAGGTTCGCGGTGTGGCGAAGTCGCCCAATGGCGAACGATAGGGCTTGGAACCGACCATGGACATCATTTCTGCGCACGTTTTCAGCAGCAACCACAGAGAGCAGATCGAGACGAGCGAGGTCTGCGGCTGCTTCTATTGCTTGGCAAAGTTCTCGCCAGTGGAGATCGTTGAATGGACGGATCAAGGTTCGACCGCGCTGTGCCCGAGATGCGCCGTCGACTCGGTCATCGGCGCTGCGTCGGGGGTTCCCTTGTCCGATGAGTTCTTGCGGCAGATGCATGCCCATTGGTTCGACGCGTAGTCAATTTCGGTCAGAAGCGGACTTCTCCTGAAGCAGACTTCATTCATGAAGACAACTGGCATGCCCACCCCGTCCCTCCAGGTTCGACGCGCGACACTTGAGGACGCCGCCCGCATCGATACGCTCTACGGCCAACTGGTCGCAGACACGGCGCGCTGCGTGCTGCCCGAACGCCTGCAGGCGTTGTCCGAAGACCCGAGGACGGCGCTTCTTGTCGCGGAGGTCGACGGCCAGGTGTGCGCCACGGTGCTGGTCTCGCTGTGCGAAGACGCGATGTACGGGCGACAGCCATTCGCGGTCGTGGAGAACATCGTCGTCGACGCGGCCGCTCGCAACCGAGGGGTCGGGGCCGCGCTGATGCGGGAGGTCGAGGCGTTCTGTGCGGCGAGCGATTGCTCGAAGATCATGTTGCTGAGTTCGGTGGATCGCACGGATGCTCATCGGTTCTTCGAGCGCTGCGGCTTCGATTCCTCGATCAAGCGTGGGCTCGTCAAATATCGACGGTCCTTCGCTTGAAGAGCGACCTCGGGGGCGCATGACAACGATCCTTCATCTCATCGGGCCCGGCGGGGCGGGGAAAACCACTGTGGGTCCACATTTGGCCCGTCGACTGGGTTGGGCGTTCGTCGATCTCGACCAGCACTTCATGTCCCGCGAAGGGAACATCGACGCCGTCATCGAGGCGTCTGGCTACTTGGGCTATGCAAGGCAGAACTTAGACGTCTATCGGGAGGTTCGATCTGCATTGGCCAGTCCCACCGTTCTTGCGCTTTCGTCCGGATTCCTCACGTATCCGGAAGACGTGGAGGAGGGGTATCCCACGTTGCGTTGCGCCATCGAAACCGATGCGCTGACCTCGCTGCTGCTGCCAGCCTTCGAACTCGAGGCATGCGTGGAGGCGATCGTGCGACGCCAGCTTTCGCGGCCGTATTTGCGCGGTGACAGCGCGAGCGAGGAGCGGCGGATACGGGAGCGATTCCCAAAGTTCAAGGCGATGCCGTGCGCGCGTTTCCGTAGCGACGCTGCGCCAGACGACGTCGCGTCGCAGATTGAACGATTCGTGCGCAGGTGACGGACGCCGCTGCCGAAGAGAGAGCCAAGCGGCTCTCTCTTGCCGCCTCAGGCCAGCGTCGAAGCGCGCCCGGCCTGCGACCCCTTAGCAAGCCGCCACGTCATCCCGATCCCCACAACCGTCGCGATCAGCCCCACCAGGAACACACTCGAGTGACCGTAGTGGTCGGCAATCAGCCCCGCCATCGGACCTGTGACGCCGTACGCCAGATCCTGGAACGCCGCGAAGCCGCCGATGGCCGTTCCGCGCAGGTGGGCGGGCACGCGCTTGACGGCCTCCAGTCCCATGGCGGGGAAGACCATCGAGCATCCCATGCCGGTCAGCAGTGCGCCCACCATCGCCACGACGGGATGGGGCGCCAGCCACAGCAGCGCTTGACCCACGGCCTCGATCGCCAGGGAGACGAGCGCCACTTTGATTCCGCCGATGCGGTCGGGCAAGCGACCTGCCAGCAGTCGCACCAGGACGAAGCCCAGGCCGAAGCATGTCAGTCCGTAGCCGGCACCCTGCCAGCCATGGGCCAGGAAGTACAGGGGAAAGAACGCGCCCAAGGCCGCAAAGCCGACGCCTTGCAGGCCCACGACCGCGCCTTGCTTCCAGATGAGCCCCAGCACATCGGAGAAGGGCGCGCGGCGCCCCTGTGCCGACATGGCGGGCGCGATGGACCACAGCATTGCGCCGCTGACCAGCGGCAAGGCGATGCTGCCCGCCATCAGGCCGGCGAAGCCGAGCCTTTCAAGCAGCCAGAGGCCCAGCGGACCGCCCACCGCGAAAGCGCCGTACATGCCGGTGCCGACGAGCGCCATGACCTGCCCGGAACGCGCGGGGCCCATGGCCGCCATCGCCCAGCCCAGCATGCCGACGAGCGCGAAGCTTTCGCCGAGGCCCAGCACGAGACGTCCCACCAGAAGAACCAGGTACGCGCCGACGCCATGGCCCAGCATGGGCAGCGAGGAGGCCCAGCACAGGAGCGATGCCGCCGCATAGAGGACAAGGCCCCGGAACATGGCGAACTTGCCGCCGCGTTCGTCAGCCAGACGGCCCGCCCAGCCGCGGCTCAGGATGGTGGACAAGAAGGCAATGCCGACGCCCAGGCCAGACGCGACATTGCCCATGCCCAGCGTCTGCGACACATGGAGCGTCACAGCCGGCATCGACATGGCGACAGACAGGTAGGCGAGAAAAAGCGCGAGGGTCATCCAGACCAACGTGCGCAGGGAAGAAGAGTTTGTTTGGACGTTCGTCATCGAGCGCCGCTCCTTGAGTTTTCAAAGGCGGCACCAGCCGGTCGAATGGGCGGGACGATGAGCACCGAAGCGACCCACGCGCACCGCCAGTCGGCATGCGGGTGCCACTGGTGATGCGTTGGTTGACGTAAACGCTTACGGCGGGATGGAGCTCTGAACAGGTCAGAGTCGATTTTTGCAGCGGCGATTCTAGCAACGTGATCGAGACGGGATCGCTCGTTCGCAGACGTCGGCCTCGGTCTTCAAGCGCCTGCCGCTCGCCGGCGCTTCCTGTCCGGCTACAGTCGGATGGCCCCATGTCCCTGACCCTATGAACAGCATCACTCCCCGCGATCCCGCCCGAACGGCGCGGCGCTTCGCTGCACCCCTTTTTCTGTCGACGCCCACCCTGACGATGGAGCGCACATAGCCATGCACGAAATCATCTGCCCCCATTGCAGCAAGGCATTCAAGATCGACGAATCCGGTTACGCGGACATCCTGAAGCAGGTGCGCGACGGCGATTTCGAGAAGCAGTTGCACGAGCGGCTGGAACTGGCCGAGCGCGACAAGCGCGCTGCCGTCGAACTCGCCCAGACCCGGGCCGCCGGCGAACTGCAGAAGGCCGCCGCCGCCAAGGACGGCGAGATCCAGGAACTCAAGGCGAAGCTCGAGGCCGGCGATGTCGCGCGCAAGCTCGCCGTGAGCGAAGCCCTGGGCGCCGTGGAGCGGGAGCGCGACGCGCTTGCGAACGAGCTTGAAAAGGCCAAGCAGGACAAGCTGGCCGCCACGGCGCTCGCTGAGGCGCGGCACGTGGGCGAGCTGCAGAAGAGCGCCGCCGCGAAGGACGTGGAAATCCAGGAGCTGAAGGCCCGGCTCGATGCCATCGAGGTGGCGAAGAAGCTCGCGATCAGCGAGGCTGTCAGCGTGGTCGAGAAGGAGCGGGACCAATGGAAGAGCGGCCTCGAGCGGGCGGAGCTCGAGAAGCAACTCGCCGAGAAGTCGCTCAAGGACAAGTACGAGACGCAGATCAAGGACCGCGAAGGCGAGATCGAGCGGCTGCGCGACATGAAGGCGCGCCTCTCGACCAAGATGGTCGGCGAGACCCTGGAGTTGCACTGCGAAACCGAGTTCAACCGCATCCGGTCGATGGCGTTTCCCCGCGCCTACTTCGAGAAGGACAACGACGCGCGCACGGGCAGCAAGGGCGACTACATCTTCCGCGACGCGGACGAGGCCGGCACCGAGATCGTCTCGATCATGTTCGAAATGAAGAACGAGAACGACCGCACCGCCACGAAGAACAGGAACGAAGACTTCCTGAAGGAACTCGACAAGGACCGCACCGAGAAGGGCTGCGAGTACGCGGTGCTGGTGTCGCTGCTCGAGCCCGACAACGAGCTCTACAACACCGGGATTGTCGATGTGTTCCATCGCTACCCGAAGATGTATGTCGTGCGGCCGCAGTTCTTCCTGCCCATCATCACGCTGCTGCGCAATGCGGCGATGAATTCGCTCAAGTACAAGTCGGAACTGGCGCTGGTCAAGGCGCAGAACATCGACATCACGAAGTTCGAGACCGAGCTGGAGACCTTCAAGGCCGCTTTCGGCAGGAACTACGACCTGGCCCACGGCCACTTCCAGAAGGCGATCGCGGAGATCGACAAGTCGATCGACCACCTCCAAAAGACCAAGGAAGCGCTGCTCGGCACCGACCGGAACCTGCGCCTTGCGAACGACAAGGCGCAGGACGTGACGATCAAGAAGCTGACGCGCGGCAACCCGACGATGGCGGCCAAGTTCGCTGAACTCAAGAAGCTCGGGTCTTCCGAGACGGAATGAGCCAGGCACAGGCGCTACCCAGGAAACACATGAACCAAATCACCATCGACTACCGTCAGGACGTTCCCCTGGACCCGGCCGACGTCGCCCGCGTCTTCGACCGGTCCGGCATCAAGCGCCCCACGAACGACCTCGCCCGCATTGCACGGATGTTCGCCGCGCCCAGCCTCCTGCTGTCGGCCTGGGTCGACAACGAACTGGTGGGGCTGTCGCGGTCGCTGACCGACCATGCGTACTGCTGCTACCTGTCGGACCTGGCGGTGGACAAGAAGTACCAGGGCCATGGCATCGGCCGGGAACTCGTGCAGCGCACGCAGGCGATCATCGGCGAGGAGGTGTCGCTGATCCTTCTCTCGGCACCCGACGCGATGTCCTACTACCCGACGCTCGGCTTCGAGTTGGCGCAGAACGCGTACGTCATTCGGCGCAAACGCTAGAGCCCGCTACGGCGACCGCCGTGACCCCGCCAGCCCGGCCTTCGCATCCAGCAGGTGCCCGAGCGGCAGCGCCGTTTCCGACTTGATCTCGCGCAGCACGATGCTCGAGCGCACGTGCGTCACGCCGGGCAGGCTGAACAGCACCTCGTGCAGGAAGCGCTCGTAGTGCTTCATGTCGGGCACGGTCACGTTGAGGATGTAGTCCG
Source organism: Variovorax sp. GW821-FHT10C12 (assembly GCF_059415405.1). Taxonomy (NCBI): domain Bacteria; kingdom Pseudomonadati; phylum Pseudomonadota; class Betaproteobacteria; order Burkholderiales; family Comamonadaceae; genus Variovorax; species Variovorax sp. GW821-FHT10C12. The sequence continues at coordinate 2,355,916 of NZ_JBWKNE010000001.1, read as the reverse complement.
CGGGCCCGGTGGCCGACACGCAGCGGATGATCTGCGGGCTCGCGGCCACGGCTTCTTCGAAGCGTTGCACCATCGCCTCGCTGTGGCGGTCGAGGTTCACTTCGGCCACGGCCGACACGTGCAGGCCCACGTGCTCGGGGTCGACGAGCGCGGTGTAGCCGCGGATGACGCCGGCCGCCTCCATGTCCTTGATGCGCTTCCAGCAAGGCGTGGGCGACAGGCCCACGGCCTCGGAAATCTGCTGCACGGTCTGCCGGCCGTCATGCTGCAGTGCAGAAAGAATCTTGAGACAATGCTCGTCAAGAGAAATAGAACCAGCGTTCATCGCAGTTTTTGAGTGAATTTTTCTTCAAACAAGGGTCTGCGCCAGTGTATTGAAGAAACACTTACTTGGGGGGGCGCAGAACAATTCCGGGCATGAACGCCCCACTTGAAGCGACCGCACTCCGACGGCCCGACTACCAACTTTCCGACAACCTCTGGGCTGATGCCGGCTCGGTCTTCCTCACCGGCACGCAGGCGCTGATCCGCATCCTGGTGATGCAGAAACAGCGCGACGCAGCGCGCGGCCTGCACACGCAGGGCTTCGTGAGCGGCTACCGCGGCTCGCCGCTGGGCTTGGTCGACCAGGCCATATGGAAGGCCGGCGAGCGCTTCAAGAAGACCGGCATCCGCTTCGTGCCCGCCGTGAACGAGGAGCTGGCCGCCACGCAGGTGCTGGGCACGCAGCGCGTGGAGTCCGACCCCGAACGCACGGTCGATGGCGTGTACGCCATGTGGTACGGCAAGGGCCCGGGCGTGGACCGCGCGGGCGATGCGCTCAAGCACGGCAATGCGTATGGCTCGTCGCCGCACGGCGGCGTGCTGGTGGTGGCGGGTGACGACCACGGCTGCGTGTCGTCGTCGATGCCGCACCAGAGCGACCACGCTTTCATGGCCTGGCGCATGCCGGTGATGCAACCTGCGAGCGTGGCCGAGTACCTGGAGTTCGGCCTGTACGGCTACGAGCTGTCGCGCTACTCGGGCGCGTGGGTCGGCATGGCGGCGCTGTCCGAGATCGTCGAGAGCGCGGGCACCGTGGACCTCGACGCGGTGAACGCGCGCGTGGCCGCCTGGGAAGACGCCGATGCCGTGCGCGCCGCCACCGGCCACGCCGCGCCGCCCGACGGGCTGCACTACCGCTGGCCCGACCTGCCGTCGCTGCGCATCGAGTCGCGGCTGGAGGACAAGCTCGCCGCCGTGGCCGCCTTCACACAACGCAACAGCATCGACCGCCACGTCATCGTAAGCCCGCACGCCAAGGTGGGCATCGTCACCTGCGGCAAAGCGCACCACGACCTGATGGAGGTGCTGCGCCGGCTCGAACTCTCGCCCGATCAGCTCGCGCGCGCCGGGGTGCGGCTGTACAAGATCGGCCTGAGCTTTCCGGTCGAGCAGACGCGCCTCAAGGAATTCGCGCGCGGGCTCGGCGAGATCCTCATCGTGGAAGAGAAGGGCGCGGTGGTCGAGACGCAGTTGCGCGACATCTTCTACAACGCGCCGCCCGAGGCGCGCCCCGTGCTCGTGGGAAAGCACGACCACGCGGGCCAGCCGCTGGTGTCGGCGCTCGGCGAGCTGCGGCCTTCGCGCCTCATCGAACTGGTCGCGCACTGGCTGGCCGCGCACTTTCCCGAGAACCACGACCTGGGCGATCACCTGCAGCATGTGCGCGACTTCACGCCGCCCGAGCTGCTGGCCAACGCGAGCGATGCGGTCAAGCGCCTGCCGTACTTCTGCGCCGGCTGCCCGCACAACACCAGCACCAAGGTGCCCGAAGGCTCGACGGCGCGCGCGGGCATCGGCTGCCACTTCATGGCCAACTGGATGGACCGCAGCACGGCCGGCCTGATCCAGATGGGCGGGGAGGGCGTCGACTGGATCTCGCACGCGATGTTCACGAAGACGCCGCACGTGTTCCAGAACCTGGGCGACGGCACCTACTACCACTCGGGCTACCTCGCGATCCGCCAGGCCGTCGCGGCCAAGGCCACGCTCACCTACAAGATCCTGTTCAACGACGCGGTCGCGATGACCGGCGGCCAGCCGGTCGACGGCGTCATCAGCGTGGACGCCATTGCGCGGCAGGTGGAGTCGGAAGGCGTCACCAAGGTGGTGGTGGTGAGCGATGCCATCCATCACTACGACGCCATCAAGAACAAGTTTCCGGCGGGCACCGAGTTCCACGACCGCGCCGCGCTCGACGAGGTGCAGCGCCGCCTGCGCGAGATGCCCGGCGTGACCGTGCTCATCTACGAGCAGACCTGCGCGGCCGAGAAGCGCCGTCGCCGCAAGAAGGGCGAACTGGCCGATCCGCCCAAGCGCCTGTTCATCAACGAGGCGGTGTGCGAAGGCTGCGGCGACTGCACCGTGCAGAGCAACTGCGTGGCGGTGCTCCCGCATGAGACGCCGATGGGCCGCAAACGCAAGATCGACCAGACCAGCTGCAACAAGGACTACTCCTGCGCCAAGGGCTTCTGCCCCAGCTTCGTGGGCGTCACGGGCGGCAAGCTGCGCCGCAAGAGCGGGGCGCTCGCGGCCGGGCGCGATGCCTTCCTGCACCGCGTGGGCGCGCTCGCGCATCCCGCGCCGCATGCATGGACCGGCCCGTACGACCTGCTCGTGACCGGCGTGGGCGGCACGGGCGTGGTGACGGTGGGCGCGGTCATTGCGATGGCCGCGCACCTCGAAGCCAAGTCGGCCAGCGTGCTCGACTTCATGGGCTTCGCGCAGAAGGGCGGCTCGGTGCTGAGCTTCGTGCGGCTGGCCGACACGCCCGAACGGCTGAACCAGGTGCGCATCGACACGCAGCAGGCCGACGCCATCCTCGCGTGCGACGTGGTGGTGGGCGCTTCGGCCGACGCGCTGCAGACCGTGCGGCACGGGCGCACGCGCGTGCTCGCGAACATCCATGAAATTCCCGTGGCCGAGTCGCTGCGCAACCCCGATGCCGACCTGCATGTCGACCTGTTGCTGGAGAAGATGCGCTTCGTCGCGGGCGAGGAACAGGTCGAGACCTTCGATGCGCAGAGCCTGGCCGAAGAGTTCCTGGGCGACACGCTGGCCGCGAACATCGTGGCGACCGGCTACGCGTGGCAGCGCGGCCTGGTGCCGCTGAGCCTCGAGGCGCTCATGCACGCGATCGAGCTCAACGGCGTGGCCGTGGCGGCCAACCAGTCGGCGTTCTCGCTGGGGCGGCTCGCGGCCGGCGACCCGGCGGCGCTCGACCAGCTGCGCGCGGCACCGGTCGAGGCGGCGGCGCACCAGGTCGACGACCGCCCGTTGGACGCGCTGCTCGCCGATGCGCGCCGCCATCTCACTGGCTACCAGAACGCCGCATGGGCGCAGCGCTTCGACCAGCGCATTCGCGCACTGCAGGCGGTCGAGTCCAGCTTGCCCGGCGGCGACGCGAGCCTGCCTTTCACGCGCAACGCGGCCCGCAGCCTCTTGAAGCTCATGAGCTACAAGGACGAGTACGAGGTCGCGCGCCTGTACACCGACGGCGCGTTCCTGCAGAAGCTGAAGGACCAGTTCGAAGGTGACCTGAAACTCGAGTTCCACATGGCGCCGCCGCTGCTCTCGCGCCCCGCGCACGGGCAGGCGCCCGCCAAGGTGAGGCTCGGTGGATGGATGCTGCCGGCGATGAAGTGGCTGGCCCACGGCAAGCGCCTGCGCGGCACGCCCTTCGACCTGTTCGGCCACACGGCGGAACGCCGCACCGAGCGCGCGTTGATCGAGCACTTCGACCGCCTGCTGCAGGAGATGGCCACCGCGCTGACCCCCGACAACCAGCCGACCGCCGCACGCATCGCGGCGCTGCCGCTGTCGGTGCGCGGCTTTGGCCATGTCAAGCTGGCGAACCTGGATTCGGCGCGCGTGCGCGAGGCCGAGCTGCTGCACCGCTTTGCGCCATCGCGCTACGCGAAGCCGGTGGACGCGCCCGGCGCCGGGCAGATTCGGGGCATCGCCATTGTGGCCGGCGCGCGGTAGCGGGCGTGGGTGGTGAGCGTGAGTTGCTCGGATACGATCCTCGCCGAAGCACTCACACCCGCCACACCCCGACGATCACAGGACCCATGCGCGCCTTCCTCTACTACGCCCTGATGCTCCTGCTCGGATATGCCTGGTACAGGTACGGACAGAAGCTGCTGCGCAAGGGCTATCGCGATGAGAAGGGCGAACTCACCCAGGGGCTCGTCGGGCCCGTCGGATTCCTGCTGACCGCTGGCGTGGCCTGTTACCTCTTTTTCGCCATGCTGCGCGCCCTGGTCCGGGGCGAGGTGCCCTGCGTCGGAAAGGGCTGCGTGGGGCAGGTCTACACGCTGGCGGCGCATGCAGGCGAGTACTGGGCCAACATGTTTTTCATCGCGTGGTGCGTCCTGGGCCTGGGCTACGCGATGTACGTGACGCTCAGGATCTGGCTCCGGGCTTAGCCCGCGCAGCCGGCTCCCGCGCCAGCATCTCGACCACCAGGGCAATGAACCACTGGTGCAGCGCCGAGGTCTCGTGCCGCTCGTGCCAGACCAGTTCGACGGTGCGCGCCGGCGCCGCCACCGGTGGCGCCACGCGCTTCAGGCCCGTCATGCGCATCGTCTCCAGGCCTTCGGACCAGGGCAGCACGGCGATCAGGTCCGAGCGGCGCACGGCCTCGTAGGCTGCGGAGTAGTGGCTCACCGTGCTGACCAGGTTGCGCTGCAGGCCGCGGCTTTGCAGCACGCGGTCGTAGACGCCGCCGACACGGCCCGCCAGGCTCACGTCGAGGTGGCGGGCGGCCAGGAATTTCTTCAGCGGGATCTTGTCCAGCTTCGCCAGCGGGTGGTCGTTGCGCATGAAGCAGGCGAAGTCCACCGACCACAGCCGGCGTGAGCGCATGAAGCCGGGGCGCTGCACGTCGTCGTTGTAGGCGCCGATGGCGAAGTCGGCCCGGTTGTCGTCCAGCAACTGCCCGAAGTCCACCACCGTGCCGGGGTGGGTGTGCAAGCGCATGCCCGGCGCAAGTTCGCCGAGCCGCTCGAGCAGGCGGGGGGCGACGATGCAGGCCACGTAGTCGGTCATCGAGACCGTCAGGCGCGCGTCGCTTTGCGAGGCATCGAAGCTCTCGCCTTCGAGCGTGCCCCGGATGGTGCGCAGCGACCGCGCCAGCGGCGCCCACAACTCCGTGGCGCGCCGCGTCGGGCGGATGCCCGCGCCGTTGCGCACGAACAGCGGGTCGCCATAGGTTTCGCGCAGCCGGCGCAACGCGTTGCTGACCGTGGGCTGCGTGAGCGACAGCTTCGATGCGGCGCGCGTCACGTTGCCTTCGTTCATGAGGGCTTCGAAGACCTTCAGCAGGTTCAGATCGGCGTTGCGGTAGTTCATGGGCAGAAGAGGAGGCTGCTGAAACCATTCACACGATCAATGGAGTGGATTCAGCATATAAATTTTTCGGAATTGTGACGCGATCCTACGATCCCGTCATTCCTCACCGCCCATGCCCTCGGAACCCGGCAAACAGACCCATGAATCAGATCCTCGTCAAGAACGCTCGTCTGCTCGATCCGCTGAAGCCCGAGCTGCAGGATCGCCATGACATCCTGATCGAGGGCGACACCATCCGTGAGGTGTCCGACCGGCCGATCGTGGTGCGCGATGCGCGGGTCATCGACGCCGCCGGCAAGACCGTGATGCCCGGCCTGATCGACCTGCATGTGCACGTGGTGGCCGTCGACCTGAACCTGCAGCGCCAGGCGCTGATGCCCAACGTGCTGGCGACGCTGCGCAGTCTGCCGATCCTGCGCGGCATGCTGCGCCGCGGCTTCACCACCGTTCGCGATGCCGCCGGCGCGGGCGATGCATTCAAGCAGGCGGTGCAGTCGGGGTTGGCGCAGGGGCCGCGCCTGTTCGTCTCTGGCCGCGCGCTGAGCCAGACCGGAGGCCATGGCGACGGCCGCGCGCGTTCCGACTATCTGGTGGCCAACGCCGTGTGCCCCAACTGCGCCCGCGTGGGCATGCTGGCCCGCGTGGCCGATGGCGTGGACGCCGTGCGCAAGGCCGTGCGCGAAGAACTGCAGATGGGCGCAGACCAGATCAAGATCATGGCCGGCGGCGGCGTGGCGTCGCCCACCGACCCGGTCGATGCCCTGGGCTACAGCGAGGACGAGATCCGCGCCATCGTCGGGGAGGCCGCGGCCCGCAACACCTACGTGCTGGCCCACGCCTACACCCCGGCCGCGATCCAGCGCGTGGTGCGCTGCGGCGTGCGCACGATCGAGCACGGCAACCTGGTCGACGCACCGACTGCGGCGCTGATGGCCGCGCACGGCGCCTATGTGGTGCCCACGCTGGTGACCTACGACGCCCTCGCCAACGAAGGCGCGGCCCTGGGGCTGCCACCGGCCAGCGTGGCCAAGGTGGAGGACGTGCGCGGCGCCGGGCTGCGTTCGCTCGAGATCTACAAGTCGGCGGGCGTGAAGATGGGCTTCGGCACCGACCTACTGGGCGAGTCGCATCGGCTGCAAAGCGACGAGTTCCGCCTGCGCGCGCAGGTGCTGTCGCCGGCCGAGATCATCGCCAGCGCCACGCTCGTCGGTGCCGAGGTGCTGGGCATGAGCGACCGGCTCGGCCGGCTGATCCCGGGCGCGCTGGCCGACCTGTTGCTGGTCGACGGCGACCCGATGCGCAACCTCGATTGCCTGGGGGGGCAGGGCGAGCGCATTCCCCTGGTGATGAAAGCCGGCGTGGTCGAGTTCGACGCGCTGTAGCCCGCACCCCCGAACTGTTCAGACAACCCGCCGGATGCCTCCGGCCCCTTCAAGGAAACGACACATGCCCAAGCTGACGCAAGCCGTCTGGCGGTACCGCCACGACCAGATGGTCCGGTTGATGGACGAACTCGCCGTCGATGCGCTGGTGTTCACCACCGCGGATTTCTTTCAGTTCGCGACCAATTTCCACACCGACGTGCAGCCCTGGGAGCGGCCGATCTTCGCGGTCGTGCCGCGCCAGGGCGAGGGCTTCCTGGTCATGAACGAGCTGTCGACGAACCACATGCGCTTCTCGATGGAAGCGCACAAGGTGTGGATCACGGACGTGACGTTCTATGCCGAGCATCCGATGGTGAGCAACCGCCTGCCGCTCGTGTCGCAGCTCCCCGAGATTCTTGCCGAGCGCCTGAGCCGCGCCGGCCTGCGCCGCTCGCGCATCGCGCTGGATGCCGGCAGCGGCGTGATGGCGGCCGTGCAGCGCCTGCTGCCCGACCTGGACGTGCGCGTCGCCACCGCGGAAGTGCGCAGCCTGCGCTGGCAGAAGCACGCCGAGGAACTGGCCGTCATGCAGGCCATGGCCGGGCTGACGGACTGGCTGCAGGATCGCTACCGCGAAGCGATCAAGCCCGGCCGCCTGGTGCAGGAGATGGACTGCGCCATGGCCAGCCTGTTCGTGCAGGAGGCCGCCGAGCGTTTTCCCGGCGAGCAGTTCGAGGTCGTGCGCTGCTGGACGCTCAGCGGCCCGGCGTCGGCCTCGCCGCACGGCGACGGTGCCTCCTGCGGCGCGCGCATCCGCGAAGGCGACGTGCTGGTCAACATCGTGATTCCCCGGCTCAACGGCCTGACGATCGAGAACGAGCGCACCTGGTTCTGCGGGCGCCCCGACGAGCAGAAGAAGGCGCTGTGGACGGCCGCGCGCGACGCGACCGATGCGGCCATCGGCGCGGCCGTGACAGGCCGGCCCGTGTGCGCGATCGACGCCGCGGCGCAGGCCGTGATCGAGCGCGCCGGCTTTGCCGACTGCATCCGCCATCGCACGGGCCACGCCATCGGCATCGTGCACCACGAGTACCCGGAGGACATGGCCTTCAGCCAGCGTCCGCTGCGCGACAACGAGGTCTATTCGGCCGAGCCCGGCCTGTACGTCTACGGCGTGGGCGGCTTTCGCATCGACGACACGGTCGTGGTGGGCGCGACGCCGCGCGTGCTCACCGCCACGCCCAAGTCGCTCGACTACGCCACCGTCGGTTGAGACGCCTCACACCTTTCGCAACCACCGACCTTGACTTCATCATGACCACCCGCCGCACCATGCTTTCCGCGTTGGCCGTTGCAGCCTCGCTGCTCGCCGCACCCGCCTTCGCGCAGGGCTTTCCCTCCAAACCGATCAAGGTGGTGGTTCCGCAGCCGGCCGGCTCGGGACCGGACACCTTGGCGCGCACGCTGGCCGACGTGCTCGCCAAGAGCATCGGGCAGAGCGTCGTGGTGGAGAACCGGCCCGGCGCGAACGGCACGCTGGCCGCGGCTTACGTGCTCTCGCAGCCTGCAGACGGCTACACGCTGTTTTTGGCCGGCGTCTCGAACATGTCGTGGAACCCGCACCTGTACAAGTCGCTGGGGCACCAGCCGGCGCGCGACTTCACCGGTGTCGCCGTCATCGCCAACACCCCGTTCGTGACCGTCGTCGCACCGAGCCTGGGCGTGAAGACATTGCCCGACCTCATCAAGATGGCAAAGGCCGAGCCGCAGCGGCTCAGCTTTGCATCCGCCGGCATCGGCAACTCCACCCATCTGGCGAGCGAGCTGCTGAAGTCGCGCACCGGCATCCAGATGCAGCACGTGCCCATCAGCGGTGCCGGCGGCCCCAACGCGCTGACCAGCGTGATGGCGGGCGACACGCCGGTGATGACGACCGTCCCCGTCGGCGTCGTGCCGCTGGTCAAGAGCGGCAAGCTGGTGCCGCTGGCGGTCACCGGCGAACGGCGGTTGCCACAGCTGCCCGACGTGCCCACGTTCAAGGAGCTGGGCATCGACATGGAGGTGCCCGGCTGGTACTCCTTGGTGGCGCGCGCGGGCGCACCCGGCGACGCGGTCGCGCGGCTCAACGCCGAGATCAACAAGGCCCTGGACACGCCCGAGATGAAGGAGCGCCTGGCCGGCCAGATGCTGGTCGGCGTCAAGTCGACGCCGGCCGATGTCCTGAAGTTCACGCAGCGCGAGTCGGCCGCCTGGGGGCCCATCATCGATCGTCTGGGCATTGCGCAGTGAGTGCCATCGAGCCGGCTTCCTTCGAGGCCCTGGACCACGCGCTGCGGCGGTTTCCGGGGCACCGGCTGTTCACCGTGCTGGCGATCGACCCCGGCCTTGCGGCGTCCCGGCGCCTGTACACGAGCGACCCGGTGGCGTATCCGTGCGGCGGCACCAAGCCACTGCACCATGACAACGACTTCTTTCGCGAGGTGGTGCAGGGCGGCCGGGCGCGCATCTGCGTTGATCAGGAAGCCTGCCGCCGCGCGTTCCCGGACCATGCGCTGATCGACGCGCTCGGCTGCCGGTCTGCCATCAATGTGCCGATCCGGCACGACGGCCGCACTGTCGGTTCCCTGAACCTCCTGCATCAGGAACACTGGTACCAGCCCGACATGGTGCCCGCGCTCATGCGCTTCGCCGAACAGGCCGCACCCTTGCTTCTTCCGCTCCGATGCGTTGAGATGCCCGCATGACGATCCCTCGCCGAACCTTCGTGCTGAATACCGCTGCATCGCTTTGCGCCGCATCGCTCGCCACCGCGGCGCGTGCAGTCGGCCCAGGCTACCCGAGCAAGCCGATCACCATCGTGTTTCCCTATGCGGCCGGCGGTGCCACCGACGCCATGACACGCCAGATCGCCGACCTCATGGCCAAGGCGCTCGGCCAGCCGGTCATCGTCGACGCGAAGCCGGGCGCCGGTGGGTCGATGGCGTTGCAGCAGGTGGTGCGCGCCCCCGCCGACGGTCACACGTTGGTGCTCGTGGCCAGCGGAACGATGGCCGTCAATCCCTACCTGTATGACCTGAAGTACAAGCCGGTGGAAGACCTGGCGCCCATCGCGATCCTGGTCGACATTCCCTTCGTGGTCGTGACGAGGCCGGACTTTCCCGCGCGCACCCTCAAGGAATTCATCGCGCATGCCAAGGCGAATCCGGGGAAGGTTTCGTTCGCGAATGCAGGCGTGGGCACGCAGGCCCACCTCACGCAGATGATGTTCATGAAGGCGGCCGGCATCTCGGCCAACGTCGTTCCCTACAAGGGCGGCACCGGCGCCATCGCCGACCTGCTCGGCGGCCACACCGACGCCATGATCGACAACGCCGCCGCGCAGGTGGCGAACGTGCAGGCCGGCAAGGTGCGCGCGCTGTTCGTCACCACGCGCGAACGCAGCGAATCGCTGCCCGGCGTGCCCACGGCGCAGGAGGCGGGGCTGCCCGGCTTCGTGACCTCGGGATGGTTCGGTCTGGCCGCCCCCAAGGGCACGCCGCAGGCCGTCATCGACAGGCTCAATGCGGTGATCGTCCAGGGCATGGCGCGGCCCGAGGCGCGCCAGCGCCTGATCGATGCGGGGTGGATGCCGGTTGGCAGTTCGCCTGGCGATGCAGCGGCGCGGGCCCGGGCAGACCTTGCGCGCTTTGGGCAGACGGCGCTGCAGATGGGTCTGAAAAAGGAATGAAGGTCTGCGGGTGAGTTGACTTTCGTCACTATCAGCCGGCGGCGCATGACCCTAACATGCGCGCCATGAGCACTCTTGCGCCGACCCGAGCGTCAGCCATCCTGATCGTGGACGACCACGACCTGGTGCGCCTGGGTGTGCGCGCCTTGCTCCAGGCGCAAGCCTCGCCCACCGGGCCAGCGGTCGAGGTCTTCGAAGCCAGCAGCATGGCGCAGGCACTGGCCGTGTATGAGCGCTTTCAGGCGAGCATCGGGTGGGTGCTGCTCGATCTGGCGCTTCCCGATACCCGCGGTCTGAGCGGCGTGTCCGTTTTTCTCCAGCGTTATCCGCAGGCCCGCGTTGTCGCGTTGTCGGGTGTCGGCGCCACCTCGCTGGCGCAAAGCGCCATTGCTCAAAGTGCGCTGGCACAGGGCGCCCGCGCGTTCTTGCCGAAGTCGGCCAACCTCAAGGAGGTGGTGAGCTTCATCCGTGCCTGTGGCCTGCTCGGGAGGGACGTGGTCGACGGCCTTCCAGGCACTTCCAGGTGGGTGGCCAGGGTGCCCCACCGTTCCGTCAGCGGTGGCCTGGGCGCCCTGACGGGAAGCCAGGCGCGTGTGCTGCAGATGATTCTCGAAGGCAAGTCCAACAAGGAGATCGCCCTGTTGGCCGAGTTGCGCGAAGGCACGGTGAAGAACTATGTCTCGACGATCCTCTTGCTGTTCGGCGTGCAATCGCGGGCGGAACTGATCAGCAGCCTGCGTTGATTCACCGGAGGAGGTGCAAGGCGATCATCGAAGAAGAAACGAAAGAAGGGCCCCACCCATGAATGACGCTGCCCGATCGATGCATCAGGCCCCGGCGTTCGCCGACCTGGACCATCGGGTGCTCCGCGAGCACGTGGCCTCGGTGTATGCCGGGCACACGATGGTCACCTGCGCGCACATGGGCTTCGCCATTGCCATCGGCATCTTCGGGTACTTCAACGTCGATCCGATCCACCACCTGCTGGTGATCGGCATGGTCGCTGTCGTCGTGTCGATGCACCTGTATGCGTTGCTCGCGCCGCGGTGGACGCCGGATGTCCCCTTGGCCGAAAGCCGCCATTGGGCGCGCCGGTACACATGCATCGTCACGCTGCTCAGCGTGACCACGGCGATTCCATGCGCGTTGTTCCTTGTGCTCATCCAGAGCCCGGCGATGACGACCGTGGTGATCGTCGTGATCATGGTCAGCTGGACCCGGGCTGTTCAGGCCCGCTGGCCGCTCAAGAAGGCCATGTTCGGCTGCGGCATTCCGATGATGGGCGGGCTGATCCTTGCCTTGATCTGGCACGGTGGCGCGCTGCACGGGTTCCTGGCGCTTTTCGGTTTCGCGCATCTGATGCTGACATTGCGCGAAGGGGTGAAGCAGAACCAGCGGCTTACAGCCTCCTTGATCCTGCGGTTCGAGAACGAGGCGCTGGCTGCGCAGTTGCGCGAACGCATCGCCGCCGTGGAGCGAGCCAGTGCGGAAAAGACCCGCTTTCTTGCCGCGGCCAGCCACGACTTGCGTCAGCCGATGCATGCCATTGCACTTTTCGGCGCAGCCATGGAAAGCGCACTGCATGACCATCCTGAAAGAAAGAATGCCGAACGCCTGATGCGCGCGGTCGACGCGCTGGGCTCATCGCTGGACACCATGCTCGATGTCTCGCATCTCGATGCAGGCGTTGTCGTGTCCGAACCGCAGGCACTGGAACTCGACGCGTTGCTTCTGGTGCTGAACCAGACCTTCGCCCCGCACGCCGAACAGAAGGGCCTGCAATTGCGCATACGTGCCAGCGGCATGTGGGTGCGCAGCGACATACAGCTGCTGTTTCGCCTGCTGTCCAATCTGGTTGACAACGCCTTGAAGTACACCCCTGAGGGGGGCGTGAGCGTGGTCGCGCGGCGGCGCGGAGACAAGGTGTGGCTGGAGGTTCGCGACACCGGCGTCGGCATTGCACCCGAACAGATGAACCGCATCTTCGAGGAGTTCTATCAGGTCGACAACCCGGGCCGCGACCGCGCGCGTGGACTCGGGATCGGGCTGTCGATCGTCAAGCGCCTGTCGCACCTGATGTCTCACCCGATCGTGGTGCGCTCGCGACCGGGACGTGGCACGCATTTCCGCGTGGTCCTGCCGCAAGCCAAGGCAACGCTGGCGGCGCCAGCCGACCTGCTGCGCGATGAACTGGAGATGCCCAGGCATCGCAGCCGTGCGGCGCCGAACCTGCACGGCCCCGTGCTGCTGATCGACGACGAAGCGGAGATTCGCCTGGCCATGGCGGCGCTGCTGCGAGCGCATTCGGTCGATGTCGTGGCCGTGACCGACGAATCGCACGCGGTCGAAGCATTGGCGCACCCGGACGCGAAAAGCAGTCCGTTCTCGATGCTCTTGTGCGACTACCGGCTGGCCGACGGGGGCGATGGACTCGAGGTCGGCCTGCGCCTGCTCGAGCGCTTTCAGCTCGACATTCCCCTGCTCCTGATCACGGGCGAGACGGCCCCGCAACAACTGCGGCGTGCACAGGCATCGGGGGTGCCGATGCTGTTCAAGCCGGTGAGCGCTGCCGCGCTGCTGCAGGCGATGGCAGAACTGACATCCGTCACGGGGCATGCACGGAGTCTTGCGCCAGCGACTCGGTACTTCAGAGATCCATCGCCTTTTGCATAGAGGGAATTTCTCGCCAACTTCAAAGTTGAGTGAGAAGAATAGACAGGGGAATCGAAGCCCGAATCTCCCTGTACATCCTCTCGATATTGGAAAGAGAAAGAGCCGTCTCTTTTCAGGTCTCATGGTTCGCATGAGTCCTAACTGCCTCATAGCCAAATATCGATTTCCCATGCCTTTCCGGGCGGTGTGACTTTCGGCATGGGGAAATTTCTCCCGAGTGCCCTAAAAACGCTGACGGCGATCTGACGGCGATCTGACGGACCACGCAGTGGCTGCCGATCGCTACGGACAACGTTGCCATATCGGCAGCATCGGCTTCGACAAATTGAAAGGCAAGGGAATGAAATTCAGAAAATCTGCAGTGGCTGCAGCAACGGCAGTCGCCTTGATGCTTGCGGCATGTGGTGGTAGCGGCGGAGGTGGCGGTGGCTTTCCAGTGGTGCCGGTCGGGCCTGGAACGGACGGCGCCGGAACACAAGGGCCCGGAACACAAGGCCCCGGAACGCAGGGACCCGGAACGCAGGGACCCGGAACGCAAGGTCCTGGAACCCAGGAACCTGGAACCCAGGAACCCGGAACACCGGCACCCGCGCAGTATGAGACGCTCCCCTCTGCCTGGGATGGCGACAAGGATTCCTACATCGCCTCGGTGCCGGCCGTCGTGCAGCAACTGAACGACCAGGGCGCCAAAGGCAGCGTCCGGCTGCGCCCCGTGGGAAGCAACTCTCTGTACGTCAATCCGCAAGCCGCCAACGACAAGTACAGCTACAAGGAATTCACGCTCACCTTCTCCGGTCGCGATGGCTGGGACCCGGCCAGTACCGCGCTGCTGCAGCGGTTGGAAGACGAGGGCGCCAAGGGCTATGTGCTGCACCACCTGGTGGGGGAGACGCATACCCTGGACGATTCACTCAACGCCATCCGCAAGGCCAGCTTCATCCTGGTCAAGAACGAAAGTCAGCCCGTCACCTACACCTATCGGAAGTTCAGCTTCAATCAGATGATGCCGGCAGACTTCATCGCCCAGTTGAACGCATGGGGACAGGAAGGCTATCGCTTCCTGAACACGGAGCGGGGTCTCAGCCCGAGCGTGAATGCGATCGTCGTCAAGAGCTCTGCAGCCGCGGGGGCGACCTACCGCTATGCGTTCGATCCCATCGTCTCCGATCCCAAGCCGCAACTCACCAGCCGCGGTCAAGACGGATTCCGCTACAAGGGCTATTTCGAATACTTCGCCAACCCCGGCGGACAGCCCGTCCAAGGCGTCTTCAATGCCTACGAACTGGACAGCAGCCGCCCCTCGGCGGTCGCCTATCGTTTTTCGGACGAAATTGCTGGAGGCCCGGTCGATATCAATACGCCTGCGGGACTGGCCCGGCTCAATGACCAGGCGAGCCAGGGGTTCTTCTACGCCGGCTTGAGCATTCCTACCGGAGCGAGCGGAGGCGCAGCGATGTTCTTCGCGGACTATGCCGTCTATGTTCAGGGCGTGCTGCTGGCAGACCTCAACCGCGGGGGCGCTGTTCTTTTCCCCTAGACGGACAGGTGCTGGCGAAATCGACGCCGGCATTGGCGGTGTGGTTCAGGTACTTGAAGTGGTTGAACGTGCAGCCGGCGAACACCTGCCACCCGCGCGCCACTTCGCCGCTGATCTCCGCGTCGAACCCTTCGCTGCGCACCTTGCCGGTGGAGCCGGAACAGCGCCAGCGCGGTGTGGACCTTGCCGTGGAACAGCTCGCCCTTCAGGCCCGCTTCGCAGTTGCGGCCCTTGACGGGCGGCAGCATGTCGCCGGCAGCGGTCATCGCGTTCTGCGGCTGGAAGCTTTCAGGGAGTCGCCGTGGTGGCCTGGGTCATGACGGTGGCCCATGCACCGTCGATGCGCTTCCAGACTTCCACCACCCACAGCCCGCCGCTGAAAAAGCGGGTGACGACAAGATCGCCTTGCTGTTCGTGCTGTTCGCGTTCGCGTGGCACGTAGGGCCGCTGCTTCTGCGTTTGAAGGTTGCCGATCCGTTCGGCGCGAGACATGAACTGGCCGTTCTGCTGGACCGTCGTGAAGTCGCTCGCGGTGTACCGGCCCCACTGCGCCGAATCGACGGCATAGAAGGCTTCGTCTCGTGCACGCATGGCGGCTTGAAGGTCGAGGGGAAGGGTGTGGGTGTCGGTCATGAGGGCACTGTAGCGGCCATGGCCAAGGCCTGCTGTGGGTCCCGTGCGGCCGGAAGTGCTGCGTCGACAGCCGGCCAACGCCACGCGTTCGCAGCGTCTATGCTTGGCGGTCAAGAACAAGACGCTTCCCTTTCTCCCGGCCGTTGCCGCGAGACCACCCGACCATGAACCCGACCGGAACCCTGCGCGGCATCGCCGCGATGCTGCTCGCTTGCGCCTTCTTCGCCTGCATGGACGCGCTGCTCAAGAACCTGGCCGGGCACTACCCGGCGGTGCAGGTGATGGCGCTGCGCGGTCTCACGGCCCTGCCGTTGGTGTGCGTGTACATCGCCTGGCGGCGCGAGACCGCCGGCGTTTTCAATCGCCGGCTGCGTTGGCCTTTGCACCTGCTGCGCACCGCGTTGAACATGACGATGCTCGTGCTCTTCGTCCATGGCCTGAAGACCCTGGGCCTGGCCGAGGCCTACACGCTCACGTTCATCGCGCCGCTGCTGATGGTGCTCATCGCCGTGCCGTTGCTGGGCGAGTCGATTCTTCCGCGCCACTGGGTCGCCATCGGGCTGGGCTTTGTCGGTGTCGTGATCGCGCTGCGGCCCGAGCAGGGCGCGTTCCTCTCGACGGGGGCGCTGGCGATCCTGGTGGCCGCGGCCTGCTACGCGCTGTCGAACATGCTGGGGCGGCTCATCAGCCGCACCGAATCGAGCGCCGCGCTGGTCTTCTGGACCACGGCGGGCATGGCTGTCGGCGGCAGCCTGTTGGCGGCGCCGCAATGGGTGCCCCTCCAGGCCGAGCACATGGGGTTGCTCGCGGGCTTGGCGATCAGCGGCTTTTTGGGTCAGCTGGCCATCGCCGAGGCCTTCCGCCACGGCCAGGCCGCGGCCATCGCCCCCTTCGAATACAGCGCGCTCGCCTGGGGGCTGGTGCTGGACTGGGTGTTCTGGCAGGCCGCGCCCGATGCATGGACGCTGGGCGGCGGGGCGTTGATCATTGCGAGCGGACTGTGGCTGGCGCGAAGCGAGGCGCCCAGGTCCCTGCAGAAAAAGCAGAAGGCCGCCTGAGCTGCGGCGTCTCGTTCAGGCGCGGATGTGCAAGGGCGCGAACGACTTCACCAGGTCGTCCAAGGCCTTCAGCTGCGTGAGGAAAGGCTCCAGCTGGTCCAGCGGCAGCGCGCTGGGACCGTCGCACTTGGCCTGTGCCGGGTCAGGATGCGCTTCAAGAAAGAGGCCCGCCAGGCCCACCGCCAGGCCTGCACGCGCCAGCTCCGCCACCTGCTCGCGTCGCCCGCCCGAGGCGACGGCGTTCGCCTCGCGTTGCTGGAGCGCATGGGTCACGTCGAAGATGACGGGCAGGTTCCCGGTGATCTTCTTCATGGTGCCGAACCCGAGCATGTCGACCACCAGGTTGTCGTAGCCGAAGCAGGTGCCCCGGTCGCACAGGATGACGGGGGAGGTTCCCGCTTCCCTGATCTTCTCGACGATGTTGAGCACCTGCGACGGGCTCAGGAACTGGGGCTTCTTGACGTTGATGACCTTGCCTGTCTTGGCGAGCGCGACCACCAGATCCGTCTGGCGGGCGAGAAAGGCAGGCAGCTGCAGAACGTCGACCACTTCGGCGACGGGATTCGCCTGCCAGGGCTCGTGCACGTCGGTGAGGAGGGGCACGCCGAACTCCGCCTTGACGGCCTCGAAGATTTTCAGGCCCTCTTCCAGACCGGGGCCCCGATAGGAGTGGATGGACGAGCGATTCGCCTTGTCGAAGCTCGCCTTGAAGACATAGGGGATGCCCAGCTTTCGCGTGACGCGGACGTATTCTTCCGCGGCGCGCAGGGCCATGTCCTTCGACTCGAGGACGTTCACGCCGCCAAACAGGACAAAGCCGTCGCTGTTGCTGACGTTGATTGCGGGGGTGATGGCGACGGTCGTCACGAAGAATTCTCCTGGAGTGGTGGCCGTATTCTCGCGCTCTGGGGGCCGGAAGATCACGCCACGGGCTTCCGATGGCTACAGTCGGCCAACTGCGGTCGCTGACAGGCGACCGCTCCCAATCCCCTTGAACGACACATGAGAATCTTGTCAGCAACAGTTGTCGCGGAGCATTTTCGGCGCACCATCCGAGGCGAGGTGCCGGTCGCTGCCTCAGGGCGTCGCCCCTACAAGGGTGAAATGCAATATGAAATGGGTGGGTGGCATGTCAGCGTGTTCTATTGCGAAGGACACCTCGACTACTGCGACAGGGCGGTGGCAGCGGACGGCAGAGAAGGTCAATACGATGATTGGACAGACAGCGACGGTATTGGGGACCCCATTTCCCTCTTGACCCTTGACGAGGCCAAGGCGCTCGAAGCCATCTTCGAGCACGCGCGCCAATCGGGGGCGTAGTTCGCGCCAGGGCCTGACGAGCATGAGCGCGCCTTTTGTGCCCGCATGAGCGACCGCTTCAAAGCGCTGAACATGAAGCCTGGAATGTCTCTTCCGGGCAAGCGATGCACGCGGGGTCGCACGCCCGGGTGTCTGATCGAAGCGCGTCATTCGGCACGCAGACGCGCAACCGGCTGTAGCGAAGGTCTGTCCGGCTGTGCAGGCGAAAATCGCCTGTGCCCAAGTCTGCCCTCCCGCTCCACCCGATCTCCCCGCGCCCGTGACCTCCACAGACCTCCAGGGCTTCATCCTCACGCGCCACTGGCGTGATGCGCCCGCCGGCACGGAGATCGAGTACTGGCTGGCGACCGAGGCGGGGCCCAGGAAAGTGGTCCTGACCTCCCGCAGCAGCGTCGCGTTCGTCGCCGCCCGACACCGGGCGGCGGTGGAAGCGCACCTCGCGGCCATGCCGGGCGTGCAGCTGCGCGAACTCGCGCTCCAGAGCTTCCAGCAGGAGGCGGTTCTTGGTGTCTATGCCACGCACTTCCGCCAGCTCGGCCGCTTGGCACGCGCCCTCCAGGCGCAGGGCATTCCGTTGCTCGAAGCCGACGTGCGCCCGCACGACCGCTACCTGATGGAGCGCTTCATCACCGCCGGCGTGCAGGTGGAAGGCGGGCGGGCAGAGCGCGCCACGATCGTCGACTGCAAGCTCAAGCCCGCGCCCGAGTTCCGGCCGGTGCTGAAGGTCGTGTCGCTGGACATCGAGACGAGCCAGCATGAAGGGCTCTATTCGATTGCGCTGGACGGCACGCCGGAGCGCGTCGTCTTCATGCTCGGCGAGCCGCCGCCCGAGCCGGATGAGGCGATGGGCTTTTCGCTCGTCTACTGCCCGACCCGCAAGGCCATGATCGAGCAACTGAACGACTGGTTCGAGCGCAACGACCCCGATGTCGTCATCGGATGGAACGTCATCCAGTTCGACCTGCGCGTGCTGCAGAAGACCGCCAACGACTGCGGCGTGCCGTTCCTCCTGGGGCGGGAGCGCCGCCCCATCGAATGGCGCACCCATCCGGGCAAGCAGGGCTACCTGTTCGCGCCCACGCCAGGCCGGGTCATCCTCGACGGCATCGAGGCGCTCCGGGCTGCGGTGTGGAGCTTTCCGTCCTTCAGCCTCGAGAACGTCTCGCAAACGCTGCTCGGTGAAGGCAAGGCCATCGGCGACGAGTACGACAAGATGGCCGAGATCGAGCGGCGCTACCAGCACGACAAGCCCGCGCTCGCGCTCTACAACATCCGCGACTGCGAGCTGGTGCTGCGCATCTTCGACAAGGCGAAGCTGCTGCAGTTCATGATGGAGCGCGCCCAGGTCACCGGCCTGCAGGCCGACCACTTCGGCGGCTCCATTGCCGCGTTCAGCCACCACTACCTGCCGCGGATGCACCGCCTGGGCTACGTGGCGCCGAGCGTGGGCGAGATCGCGAGCAAGGCCTACCCCGGCGGCTACGTGATGGACTCGAAGCCGGGCTTCTACGACTCCGTCGTGGTGCTGGACTACAAGAGCCTCTACCCCTCGATCATCCGCACCTTCCTGGTCGATCCGGTGGGCCTCGTCGAAGGCTCGAATGCCGCCGATCCGACCGGGCTCATCCACGGCCCGCAGGAGACCGTCTTCTCGCGCGACAGGCACTGCCTGCCGGAGATCGTGACCACGCTGTGGCGCGCGCGGGACGAGGCCAAGCGCGCGAAGAACGAGCCGCTGTCGCAGGCGCTGAAGCTGCTCATGAACTCCTTCGCCGGCGTGCTGGGGGCCTCCGAGTGCCGGTTCTTCAACCCCAAGCTGGTGTCCGCCGTGACGCTGCGCGGGCACGAGATGATGAAGCTCACGCGCGAGTTCGTGGAAGAGCGGGGCTACGAAGCCATCTATGGCGACACCGACTCGATCTTCATCTGGCTCAAGCGCACCCACACCAACGACGAGGCGCACGCCGTCGCGGCCCGCCTGGCGGCCGACATCAACGCCTGGTGGGCACGCACGTTGCGCGAGGAACAGGGCCTGGAGAGTTTTCTCGAGATCGAGGTCGACACCCACTACAAGAAGTTCTTCATGCCCACCATCCGCGGCTCGGAGGTGGGCAGCAAGAAGCGCTACGCCGGTCTCAGCGTGGATGCCGCGGGCAAGGAGGAGATGGTGTACCGCGGCCTGGAGATGGCGCGCAGCGACTGGACCCCGCTGGCACGCCAGTTCCAGGAGGGCCTGCTGTCGCGCATCTTCCAGGGCGAGCCCTACAAGGCGTTCGTGACCGACTATGCAAAGGCGACGCTGGCAGGTGCCAAGGACGACCTGCTCATCTACCGAAAGCGCCTGCGCCACCGGCTCGATGCCTACCTGGTCAACGTGCCGCCGCAGGTGCGGGCCGCCCGCATCGCCGACGAGCACAACGTCCGGGTCGGCCGGACCCAGCAGTATCAGAAGGGCGGCTGGATTCAATACGTCATGACGCGGAACGGACCGGAGCCGCTGGAAACCCGCCACTCGCGCATCGACTACGAGCACTACCTGACCCGGCAGCTGCAGCCGATTGCCGATGCCATTCTTCAGCCCATGGGGGACAGTTTCATGGCCTTGACGACCTCGCAACGCGGACTCTTCTAGCCGAGAGCGCCTGCGCGACATCGCTTCACCGCAACCCCGACTGCCGATCCGCCGCCCCCACCAGCTGCACCAGCCCCGGCCCGATGGTGTCCAGCAGCTGCGCCTTCTTCCAGTGAAACCCCGGCACCGCGCAGTTGAACAGCAGCCGGCGCGGCCCGTAGCGAACACGCGCCGCCGCGCCTGCGGCAAGCACGCCGAAGCCTGAATCGCCGAGGTTGATCGCGAAGCCGCGCTTGGCGTAGTTCGCGACGCTCTCGCGCACGCCTTCGAGACAACGTGCGTGCTCTTCGGGCCGCTCGCGCTTCACGCGGGCCAGGAACTCCTGGCGCTCGCCCGCAGGCAACTGCGCCAGCCACGCACGGCCCATCGCGGTTTCGACGATGCCGCGCACGGCGCCCACGCCGGGGCGCTTCAAGGTGCCGCCTTCGTGGGCACACGTTTCCAGGTAGACCACGTCGAGGTCGTTGGTCACGCCGACCGACACCGCGCCCTCGATGCGGTCGGCCAGCTGCTGCATGGCCGGGCGCAGCATGGCGAGCAGGGGCGTGTTGATGACGTAGGGGTAGCACAGCGCCACGGCGGCCGGGCCGATGAAGTAGCGGTCCAGGCGTTCGTCGTGGTCCAGGAAACCCATGGCCAGCAGGGTGCGGCACAGGCGCGAGACGGTGGGGCGCGGCAGGCCCAGCTTGGTGGCGAACTCGCTGTTGGCATGCGCGCGCGGATCGCTCACAAAGGTCTGCAGGATGAGCAGGCCTTTGGCCAGGGTGCCGGCAAAGTACGGGTCTTCGTCCCGCACCCGGCGCAGGTCGTCGGAGTCCTTCATGGGCTGGCGTCGATTCTGGGTGGGGCGGGGCATGGGTGTGAATCGCAGTTTCAATAATTGAAATTCAGTGCCGGTGATTGTGGACCTGCTTCCTACAGTCGCGGCCACCATGATCCGAGACACCCCCCACTTCGAGGCCCTGCGGGCCGACATCCGCGCCTTCGTTCGCGAACGCTGGCATCCGCTGGAAGACCAGGTCAGCCGCGACAACGATATCCCGCCCGACGTGGTCGACGAACTGCGGCGCAAGGGCTACTTCGGCTGGAGCATTCCCGAGGCCTACGGCGGCCTGGGCCTCACGACCGAAGAGCTGGTGCTGTGCGCGATGGAGCTGTCGCAGTCGTCGGTGGCGCTGCGCGCCCGCGTGGGCACCAACACGGGCATCGGCTCCGAAGCGCTGGTGGCCGACGGCACCGAGGCACAGAAGCAGCGCTGGCTGCCGCGCATGGCGACGGGCGAACTCACCGGCTGCCTGGCGCTCACGGAGCCCGAGGCAGGCTCGGAGGCGAGCAACGTGCAGACCACGGCGCGCCGCGAGGGCGACCACTACGTGCTCAACGGCAGCAAGCGCTTCATCACCAACGCTCCGGTGGCCGATGTGTTCACGGTCATCGCCCGCACCGAAGACGGCTCGAAGGGCAGCAAGGGCGTGTCGGCGTTCCTGGTCGAGCGCGGGCCGGGCCTGACCACAGGCGCGCCCTACCGCATGATGGGCCAGGCCGGCTCGTTCGTGTCGGACGTGCACTTCGACGAATGCCGCGTGCACGCCGACCAGCTCATCGGCGGGCGCGAGGGCATGGGCTTCCAGACGGTGATGAAGGTGCTCAACAAGCAGCGTCTGCACCTGGCGGCGCTGTGCACGGGCCCGGCCATCCGCATGCTGGACCTGGCCATGGCGCACACCAGCAGCCGCCATCAGTTCGGCCAGGCGGTGGCCGACTTCCAGCTGGTGCAGGCCATGATCGCCGACAGCCGCACCGAGATCTACGCAGCGCGTTCGATGATCCTCGAGGCGGCACGCGCACGCGATCGCGGCGAAGACGTGGCGATGTCGGCTTCGATGTGCAAGTACTTCGCATCGGAGATGTGCGGCCGCGTGGCCGATCGCGCGGTGCAGATGTTCGGCGGCTCGGGCTACGTGGCCGACTTCAGCCCCATCGAGCGCTACTACCGCGACGTGCGCCTGTTCCGCCTGTACGAGGGCACGAGCCAGATCCACCAGCTCAACATCGCCAAGCTGGCGCTGCGCGAGGCGGGTGCGCGATGAACGTGCGCACGGACCTCGTGGCACGGGTGCGCGATTTCGTCGAGCGGCATTGCATCCCGCTCGAATCGAATGCCCATGTGCACGACCCGCGGGCGATGGACGCCGCGCTGTCGCAGCTGCGCCCGGTCGCGCGCGAGCGGGGCCTGTACCTGCCGCAGATGCCGGTGGAGGAGGGCGGGCTGGGCCTGTCGTGGGTCGAACGCGCGGCGGTTTTCGAGGAGGCCGGCCGAAGCTACCTGGGCCCGGCCGCGTTGAACTGCGCGGCGCCCGACCAGCCCAACATGATCAGCCTGCTGCGCCAGGGCACGCCCGCGCAACAGCAGCGCTACCTGCGGCCCTTGGCTGAGGGCCGCATCCGCTCGTGCTTCGCGATGACCGAGCCGGCGCCCGGCGCGGGTTCCGACCCGTCGATGCTGCGCACCACCGCGCGGCGCGCGAGAGACGGCTGGGTCATCGACGGCCACAAGTGGTTCATCACCGGCGCGGTGGGCGCGGCCTTCTGCATCGTGCTGGCGCAGACGGACGAGGGACCCACGCAGTTCATCGTGGACATGGACCACCCGGGCCTTTCGCTGGCGCGCGCCATCCGCGCCATCGACCCCTTCGCCGTCGGCGGCCATGGCGAGCTGCGCTTCATCGCCTGCCGCGTGGGCGCCGACGCGGTGCTGGGCGAGGTGGGATCGGGCTTCGTGGCGGCGCAGCAGCGGCTGGAGCCTGCGCGGCTGTCGCACTGCCTGCGGCTCATGGGCCGCGCGCGGCGCGCGCTCGAGATCGCGCAGGCCTACGTGTGCGAGCGCACCTCTTTCGGCGATCGGCTGGCCGACCTGCAGCAGATCCAGGCGATGGTGGCCGACTGCCACATCGACCTGCATGCCAGTCGGCTCATGAGCCTGGACTGCGCGCGCCGCATGGACGAGGGCCTGTCGGTAAAGACCGAGTCGGCGATGACGAAGGTCTTCGTGTCCGAGGCCCTGAACCGCGTGGCCGACCGCGCGGCGCAGATGTGCGGTGCGCTGGGCATGTCGGAAGACGCGCCCATCGCCCTCATCGTGCGCGAACTGCGGCCGTTCCGCATCTACGACGGCGCCTCCGAGCTGCACCGCGCCACGCTCGGGCGCCGCTTCCTCACGCACTGACACGTTGAACACACACAGAGAAACTGGAGACTGACGATGACGTCCTTGACCAAGAAACTTTTGCACCTGACCGCAGGCTTCGTACTCAGCCTGGCCGGCTCGCTGGCGATGGCCGCCTTCCCCGACCGCCCCGTGAAGCTGGTCGTGCCTTTCCCCGCCGGCGGCAGCACCGACCTGGTGGCGCGCGAGGTGGCGCTGGAGCTGGGCCATGCGCTGGGCCAGCCGGTCATCGTGGAGAACAAGCCCGGCGCCGGCAGCCTCATCGGCTCCGAGCTCGTGGCCAAGTCCGCGCCCGACGGCTACACGCTGCTCATGGCGGGCCTGACCAACATCTTCCTGCCCTACGTGCACAAGGGCCTCACCTGGAACCCGGTGGACGACTTCGTGCCCGTGGGCCTGGTGGCCGACCTGCCCAACGTGATCGCGGTCAACGCGAAGACGCCGTACCAGAAGCTGCCCGAGCTCATCGCCGCCGACAAGGCCAAGCCGGGGCAGCTTGCCTTCGGCTCGGCCGGCCCGAGCACGCCGTCGCACCTGGTGTGCGAAATGATCAACCACCAGGCCGGCATCAGGATGCAGCACGTGCCCTACAAGGGGAACGCACCGGCGGTGAACGACCTGATCGCCGGCCACATCCCGGTGATGTGCAACAACCTCGGTGGCACGTTGCCCTACATGAGCAGCGGGCAGATCCGCATCCTGGCGCAGACCGGCCGCACGCGCTCGCCCTCGGCGCCCGACGTGCCCACCTTCGCCGAGCTGGGCCTGCAGGGCTTCGACAGCGGCCTGTGGGTGGGCATCGTCGCGCCCAAGGGCACGCCCGATGCCGTCATGCGCCCGCTGCGCGCGGCACTGGCCAAGGCCTTGCCCGCGGTGAAGGACAAGCTGGCCAAGCTGGGCGCGGCCGCGCTCGACCCGTCGCTGCCCGCCTACGGCCAGCGCATTGCCGCCGACCGAAAGCTGTGGGACCCGGTGCTCAAGCGCGTCGACCTGAAGGGCAACTGATGGGCCAGCCTGCCGACCACGCGCCCCTGCACGGGGTGCGCATCCTGGACATGGCGACCGTGCTCGCCGCGCCGTTCTCGGCCACGCTGTGCGGCGACATGGGCGCCGACGTCGTCAAGCTCGAGCTGCCGGGCGGGGGCGATCCGCTGCGCGGGCTCACGCCCGTGCACGAAGGCCATCCGCTGTTCTGGAAGACCGCGAACCGCGGCAAGAAGGGCATCTCGCTGGACGTGCGCAAGCCCGAGGGCCGCGCGCTGTTCCTGCGGCTCATCGCCGGCTTCGACGTGCTGGTGGAAAACTTCCGCACCGGAACGCTGGACGGCTGGGGCCTGGACATCGCCACGCTGCACGCGGCCAACCCGCGGCTCATCGTGCTGCGCCTCACGGGCTTCGGCCAGACCGGGCCGTATGCGCGCCGGCCGGGCTTTGCGCGCATCTTCGAAGCGATGAGCGGCTTCACGCACCTGACCGGCGAGCCCGACGGTCCGCCGCAGCACATGAACTACCCGCTGGGCGACGTGGTGGCGGGCCTCTTCGGCGCCTTCGCCATCAGCACCGCGCTGGCCGAGCGCAATGCATTGCCGCGCGATCGGCAGCGCGGCGCCGAGATCGACCTGTCGGCCACCGAGGCGATGTCGCGCCTGCTCGATCCGCTGGCGGCCGAACACCGCATCGGCGGCGTGGTGCGCGAGCGCACCGGCTCGCGCGCCACCTACACCGCGCCGTCCAACGTGTTTCGCGCGGCCGACGGCGTGTGGTTCACGCTGGTGGGCACGGGCGGGCCGATCTTCGCGCGCATCTGCCGTGCGATCGGCCGCGACGACCTGCTCACCGACGCGCGCTTTGCCGACAACGCCGCGCGCCTGCGCCACCTCGAGGCGCTGGACCGCATCCTGGCCGACTGGTGCGCGAGCCTGCCGTTCGCGGACCTGGCCGTGCGGCTGGACCGCGAGGACGTGCCCTACAGCAAGGTGTATTCGATCGCCGACCTGCGGGCCGACCCGCACATGCAGGCACGCGGCGCCTTCATCGATGTGCCCGACGAACAGTTCGGCACCGTGCCGGCACCGGCGGCCGTGCCGCGCTTCGTGGGGCGCGAAGGCGTGCGGCCGGCCGCCACGGGACCGCGCACGGGGCAGCACAACGGCGAGGTGTATGGCGAACTGGGCCTGGGCGAGGCGCAGCTCGCGGCACTGCGCGACGCACAGGTGATCTGAGGCGCGCCTGCGCTTTCGCCCGCCCTTTCGCCCGCCCTGTCGGGTAGTCGTTTTGTCATGCACGCCCCCGCGCCGCCGCGGGGCACCTGACCCCCTCAGAAAAGGGCGCTCCGCTCATGTGCGAAAGCGGTGCGATTCCTACAGTCATCCCCATGCCGAACGCTTCTTCCCACGTCGGGAAGGCCAGCGGTTTCGGCCGGTCACCACCACCGGGGACGCCGCATGGAACCGCTCGAAGTCCTGCCGAGAACCGCCCTGAGCCTGCTGCGCGAAGACGCCGGCATGTCGTTCATGGAGTTCGCGCTGATCGGTGCGCTGGTGATGGTCGTGGTGCTTCTGCTGCTGCTCGCCCTGCGGCGCAGCGCCTGAACACGGGGAGCGCGCCATGCAGGAATTCAACGCTGTCCTCGAACTGCTCGCGATGCTGGCGACCGACATCCGCATGCTGGCGCTCTTCGCGCTGCTCGGCGTGGCGGCGGTCAGCGACTGGCGCTCCTACCGCATTCCCAACTGGCTGACTTTCGGCGGCGCGTGCTTCGCCCTCATCTACGTCACGATGGCGGCACGCACGCCGTCGTCGGGCGCGGCGAGTGCATTCGGTGGCCTGGGCGTGGGCTTCGCCGCGATGCTGCCCTTCTATGCGCTCGGGATCATGGGCGCGGGCGACGTCAAGCTGATGGCCATGACCGGGGCCTTCCTCGGGCCCCAGCAGACGCTGATGGCCGTGCTCTTCACTTTCATTGCGGGCGGCGTTGCAGCGCTGGCCTTCGCGATCCATCGCCGCCGCCTGGTCCACATGCTGGGCAACGTCAAGACCGCGGCGCAGGGGATGCTCATTTCCGGTATGGCGGGCGTGCGGCCCGACGGGCGCCTGCAGGCGAGCCAGTCCGTGGGCAAGTTGCCCTACGGCCTGTGCATCGCGGCGGGCACGGTGGTCCAAGTGCTGGCGCACCAGCTGGGCTTTGTCTAGCTCCTACATGTTTCACCCCTGGCGGAGGTTCGTATGAAGAACATCAAGGCGATCGGGCTGATCTTTCTGGCCCTGCTGTTCGGGCTGGCGGCCGCGGTCTACGCGACCGGCTGGATCTCGCGGCAAAGCGGCATCGCGTCCAACAAGGTGGTCGTGGCCGCCGTCGACATCGACCTGGGCAGCCGCGTCAATGCGCAGATGCTGTCCACGGTCGACTGGCCCAGCGGCTCGATACCGAACGGCGCATTCAGCGACATCAAGGCGCTGAACGACCGCGTGGTGAAGGTCGGCGTGCTGCGCGGTGAAGCGCTCATGGAGGGCAAGCTGGCGCCGGTGGGCACGCAGGGCGGGCTGTCGGCGGTGATCGCCAGCGGCAAGCGGGCCATGACGGTGCGCGTCAATGACGTGGTCGGCGTGGCGGGCTTCGCGCTGCCAGGCAACTACGTCGACGTGATGGTCAATGCCCAGCAGGAAAAGGGGCGCGGCGAAGACGCGCTGCAGATCAGCAAGACCGTGCTCGAGCAGGTGCTGGTGCTGGCCGTGGCCCAGGAGGCCAACCGCGACGACACCAAGCCGAAGGTCGTGAGCGCGGTGACGCTCGAACTCTCGCTCGAAGACTCCGAGAAGCTCGACCTGGCACGCAGCGTGGGCACCCTGTCGCTCGTGCTGCGCAACCAGATGGACAAGACCACGGTCGCCACCCTGGGCATCACCAAGGGGCAGCTGTTCGGCGAGAAGAAGGACATCGTGCCGGTCTCCACCGCGGCACCGGCCCGCCCGCGTGTGCAACGGGCAGCGCCCGCCGCCCCGCGGTCTTCCGAATGCGTGGAGGTGATCCAGAGCGCCTCGCGTTCGGTCACCTGTTTCTGATCCGTCCGTCAGGAGGAACACCAAGTGCGTCCATTCACCACCACCACCATCGCCCGTTTGCTGGCGACCCTCGCGACCGTGGCGACACCCGCCCTGGCTGCGGAGGTCGTGGCAACCGCCCCGGTCACGGCCGCCATGCCCGCCGCCACTGCAGCCGCTGCAGCCGCCACGCCCGCCGCGGCACGGCCCGCGGCCACCGCGGCCAGCGGCAATGCATCCGGCAGCCGGCGGTGCACCGCCATCATTCCGGACGACGAGCCGACCTACGCCGTGCTCGGCAAGTCGGTGGTCATTCCGTTGAAGGCGCGCGCGGTGCGCATCGTGGTCAGCGGCCAGCCGCAGCCCCAGAGCCCGGCGCCCGCGCCGGTGGCCGCCCCGCAGGGCGCGGCGCCCGCGGCGGCGCCCCCTGCGGCCCGCAGCGACGGCGTCGGCGACATCGAGGTCACGCTGCTGAGCCCGACCGACCTGTTCTTCCGTGGCCGCCAGGCCGGCTCGATGAATGTCGTGCTCCAGAGTGCCGACGGCACCTGCCACATCAAGGACGTGATCGTCACCATCGACCCCGGGGCGCTGCAGTCCAAGCTGGCGGAGCTGATGCCCGAAGAGCGCGGCATCCGCGTGCGCAGCGCCGAGCGTTCCATCGTGCTCACCGGCGAAGTCAGCGACGCGTTGAAGCTCGACGACGTGATGAACCTGGCCTCGGCCTACGGCGCCGAAGGCAAGAAGGTGGTGAACCTGCTGCGCGTCGGGACGTCCCAGCAGGTGATGCTCGAAGTGAAGATCGCCGAGGTCAGCAAGACCCTGCTCGACCGGCTGGGCGCGCGCGTCGGCCTGGCGCGCACGGGCAACGGAGGGCTGAACAACTACTCGCTGGTCTCCAACTTCCTGAGCGCGGGCGGAGGGCTGGTCCAGGCGCTGCGCATCGGCCGCACCGCCGTGAGCATCGACGGTCAGAAGGACGACGGGCTGGTGCGCATTCTTGCCGAGCCCAACATCATGGCCATCAGCGGCCAGCAGGCCAGCTTCCTGTCGGGCGGCAAGATCTTCATCCCCGTGGCGCAGAGCGCCGCTACCGGCAGCGGGACGAACATCACGCTGGAAGAGAAGGAGTTCGGCATCGGGGTCAAGTTCACCCCGACGGTGCTCAACGGCGACCGCATCAACCTCAAGATGGTGTCCGAGGTGTCGGACCTGTCGCAGACCGGTTCGCCGTTCACCACGGTCGGAGGCGTCACCGCCGTGCTGCCGTCGCTCACCGTGCGGCGCGCCGACACCACGGTGCAGCTCAACGACGGCCAGAGCTTCGTCATCGCCGGGCTCATCAAGAGCAACGCGACAGAGTCCATCAAGCGTTTCCCAGGCCTTGGCGAGGTGCCGGTGATGGGCGCGCTGTTCCGCAGCACCGAGTTCCAGAACGAACAGACAGAGCTGATGTTCGTCATCACGCCACGCCTGGTGCGTCCGCTGGCCCAGTCGCCGCGCGTGCCGACCGACAACCACGTCCCGCCCAGCCGCGCCGAGGTCTACCTCAACGGGGCCCTCGAAAGCAGCACCCCGGCCCCGGCCGCCCCGGCCAGCGAAACCCCGTGAGGAGCACACGCCATGTTCATCAGATCCACCACCCTTGCGCTTGCATGCCTTCTGGCGACCGGCTGCTCCAGCGTGACGCCCCACTACGACGCGCGCTTCGGCGAAGCGGTGCGGGACGCCAAGAAGAAGATGACGCTGAACCCGAACGCCGGCAAGAACGGCGACCCGGTCATGGGCATGGACGGCCGCGCGGCGCGCGAGTCGATGGTGCAGTACCAGGACTCCTACAAGACGCCGCCGCCGGCGGTCAACGTCATCAACATCGGCGGCGGCATTGGTAGCCAGAGCGGCGGCTCGGGGAAATGACAGGCCGCGTGAGGCGGATTCATTCCATTCGAGTCTTCACATGGAAAGGAGAACGCGACGAATTGCAATGAAATTTTTCCACCACCACTCTTTTTCGAACCCGATTTCCAACTGTTCAAACCTTGAAAGGAAAGAACCATGAAAAACTTTCTGAAGGCCATCGGCCAATCGACACGCGGCTTCATGCTCGAGGAAGAAGGCGCACAGGTCGTCGAGTACGCGCTGATCATCGCGGTCGTCTCGATCGCACTGGTCATCGCCTTGAGGGCGCTCACCACCGGGGCCACCTTCACGAACTTCATCGGTCGCGTCAACACGTGCCTGAACGGGCCGGGGCCCTGCGTCTAAGCGGCGTTCAGGGAGGGGAGCGGGTTCGGTCCTCCGGCCCGCTTCGTTCCACGCGTTCATGCGCTTCCACCTGACTCTTTTTTCACCACAAATCGAGGTCATCACCATGTTCAAGAGATTCCTGAAAGACGAAAGCGGTGCTCAGGTCGTGGAGTACGCGCTGATCATCGCCGTCGTTTCCATTGCGCTGGTTGTTGCGCTGCAGCTGCTCGCCAGCGGGGCGCCATTCACGAACTTCATCGG
Organism: Variovorax sp. GW821-FHT10C12; assembly: GCF_059415405.1. Taxonomy (NCBI): domain Bacteria; kingdom Pseudomonadati; phylum Pseudomonadota; class Betaproteobacteria; order Burkholderiales; family Comamonadaceae; genus Variovorax; species Variovorax sp. GW821-FHT10C12. Next base: position 2,325,803 of record NZ_JBWKNE010000001.1, on the reverse strand, counting down.
TCGCCTGAACGTGTGCCTGAACGGGCCGGGTCCCTGCGTCTGAGCGGTGTTCAGAGAGGGGAGCGGGTCGGGCCCTCCGGCTCGCTTCGCTTCACCTTTCCACCCGTTTCCATGTGACTGTTTCTCCACAAGAGCCGAGGTCATCACCATGCTCAAGAAACCCCTGAAGGACGAAAGCGGTGCCCATGTCGTGGAGTACGCGCTGATCATCGCGATCGTTTCCATTGCACTGGTGCTCGCGCTGCAACCGTTGGTGACCGCAGCGGATTTCGGAACTCTCACCGCCCGGATCGTCGTCTGCCTGAGCGGCTCCGGCTGCGCGTAGGGCAGAAACGCCTTCTCCATCGTCCAACAAGAGGACCGATCATGAAAGCCCGCCGCTCCCCCCGCCGCCAGCGCGGTGCAATGATCGTCACGGCTGCGCTGCTCCTGTTGTTCCTGCTCGGCTTCATGGGCATTGCGCTCGATCTCGGCCATTTGTTCATCGTCAGGACCGAGCTGCAGACAGCGGTGGACAGTTGCGCGCTGGCCGCGGCGCGCGAGCTCGACAAAACGAGCTCGGCGATCTCGCGGGCCAAGAGCGCCGGCCAAACGGCCGGCAACGCGAATCGGGTGAACATGCAGTCGGCCACCTGGGGCGGGCAGGGCCAGATCGTGGCCACCGAAGTCACGTTCCGCGACGCTTCTTATGCGCCCACGAGCGTTCCCACTGCGGCCGTCTACGCGCAATGCGCGCACAGCCAGCCCAACATCAGGATGTGGCTGATGCAGGCCATCGGCGCCTTCTCGGGTGATACCGCCGGCAACCCCGCGACACGCAGCGTGGCGGCAAGTGCAGTCGCCACCCGCGCAAGCGCACAGACCGCATGCCCCATTCCGGTCGCGGCGAAGCCGAAGCCGGGTGGCACGGCGCCGAACTACGGCTTTGCCGTCGGCGAATGGGTGACGCTCATCATGGCGCAGAACGCGGCCACGGGCGGCCAGATCGGCTGGGCCAACCTCGACGGCAGCAACAGCGCCTCGGAAACCGAAAACGAACTCAACGGCCGCTGTGGCGCCAGGGTGGGCGACACGATCGGCACCCCCGGCGTGCAGACCTCGGTGGCCGACACCTGGAACTATCGCTTCGGCATCTACAAGAACAGCGGCGATCCGAGCGTGGATCGGCCCGACTACACCGGCTATGCCTACACCCAGCTCAACTGGCCCGCGAAGTTCAACGCCTATACCGGCGTGCCAGGCGCTGGCGCAGACCCCACCGCGCAGAACTTCGTGACCAAGCGGGCCGCCTTCGCGTCCTGCGCCGACACCGGCACCAAGGTGAAGGGCGCGAACAGCTGCGAGTCGATCACCGGGCTGTCGCTCAACAGCTTCCAGAAGCTGGCCACGCCCGGCAACGTGGCCGGAGGCCACATGCAGTACGGCATGGACCGCCGCTTCGTCACGGTGCCGGTCATCGATGGCGGCAACCACGTGATCGACTACCTCTGCATGCTGATGCTGCAGCCGCTGAGCATTCCGATGACCGACACGCAACTCGAATTCCTCGGCAACGCGGGAGCCGCCGCCAGCCCTTGCACCACGAGCGGGCTGGCCGGTGGATCCGCAGGCCCGCTGGTTCCGGTCCTGGTGAGGTGAGCATCATGAAAAAGTCCCATCGCACCCAGCATGGCACCGCACTGATCGAGCTGGCGCTCATCACGCCGTTGCTGCTGGTGCTGACCTTCATCACCACCGAGTTCGGCCGTGCGGTGTACGAGTACAACACGGTCGTCAAATCAACCCGCGATGCGGTGCGCTACCTGTCGGTGCAGACACCCAACACGCACGTCGCCGAGGCGCGCAACCTGATCGTGTACGGCAACACCGCCGGTACCGGAACACCGCTGGCACGCGGGTTGAGCCTTTCGAACGTGCCCGCCGGCAGCTGCTGCACCTGGCAGGCGGCCGGGGCCAACCCGATCATCACCACGGTCACGGTGCGTGTCAGCAGCTATTCCTTTCATTCGATGTTCCCTTCGGTGATGGGTGTCGTTTTCACCGGTGCGAACGGCAACATCGTCTTCAGCGACATCACCGCCACCATGAGGGCTCCGTCATGAGACACCACGTCAACGGCGCGACCACCGTCGAATTCGCCTTGGGCCTGCTCATCTTCCTGATGCTCGTTCTGGGCATCGTCGACTTCTCGCGCATGCTGTTCATGTGGAGCGCGGCCCAGGAGGCCACGCGCGCGGGGGCCCGGTATGCGGTGGTGTGCGACGACACCGCCTACCAGGCCCAGGTGCTCGCCCGGATGCGGGCGCTGCTGCCGCAGATCAACACGGTGTCGGTGACGTGGGCGCCTTCGGGCTGCACGGCCGCCACGTGCCAGGGTGTCACCGTCAGCATCACCGGCCTGAACTACCAGTGGATTTCTCCCATCGTGGGCGCCGCCGGGCCATTGATCCCCATGCCTGGGTTCTCCACGTACCTGCCGCGCGAGGTCATGCGCAGGGACCCGAACAGCGCGGCCATCTGTTCCTAGCAGCACACAGGACACGACCATGAAGATCGCTATCGTTTCCCCCAATCCGAACCACCTGCAGGACATGCGCAAGGTGCTGGAGCCGCGCGGCCATGCCGTCTCGCTCTTCGAAGGCGGCAAGAGCCGCATGCAGGCGGTCGTCGAGAAGGTCACGCCCGACCTGCTGCTGGTCGACGGCATGTGCTGCGACCCGCAGGAGCTTTCGCTGGTGGAGGCCTTGACCTTGCGGCACCCGGCGGTGGCGGTGGTGCTGCTGTGCGCGATGCAGACGCCCGAGTTCCTGATCCACGCGATGCGCGCGGGCGTGCGCGAGGTGCTGCCGTCGCCCGCCGACACCGCCGCGCTCGAAGCGGCCGTCGGCCGCATCGCGCTCAAGATGGCCGGTTCGCAGGCGCACACCCCCGGGCGCGTGGTGGCGTTCATGCCGTGCAAGGGCGGCAGCGGCGCGACCTTTCTCGCGACCAACATCGCGCACCAGCTGTCGCGGGAGCGCTCGGTGCTGCTGATCGACCTGAACCTGCAGTTCGGCGACGCGCTGTCGTATGTGAGCGACCTGCGCCCGACCTCGACGATGGCCGACGTGGCGCGCGACATCGGACGCCTCGATGCTTCGCTGCTCGCGGCGAGCGTGGTGCGCGTGTCGCCCAGCTACAGCATCCTGCCCGCGCCCGAAGACTTGGCGCGCGCGATGGACGTCAAGGCCGAGCACATCGATGCCATTCTGCAGGTGGCGCTGGCGCAGTACGACTTCGTGATCTTCGACCTCGGCCCGCGCATCGACACGCTCACGCTGCGCGTGCTCGACCGCGCGGAACGCATCTTTCCCGTGCTGCAGACCAGCCTGCCGCACATCCGCAACGTGACGCGCCTGATGCAGGTGTTCAAGTCGCTCGGCTACGCCCCCGGCAAGGTCGAGCTGCTGGTGAACCGCAGCACCGGCGGCGGCGAGATCGGGCTGTCGGACATGCGCCGGTCGCTGCCCGGCGCGACGTTCACGACGGTGCCGGACGGCGGCAAGGACGTCGATGCGTCCATCAACCGCGGCGTGCCGCTGTCGGAGATGTCGCGCGGCAGCGCGCTCGCCAAGCGCCTCGACGAGATCGCCCACACGCTCAGCCCGCGGCCGGAAGCAACGCCCGGCTTCATGGGGCGGCTGTTCCGCCGTGCCTGAGACCACGCGGATTTCCATCCATACCCAGGCGGAGGTGCCAACCATGTCATTCAGGGACCAACTCAATGCGATCGACGGCGATGCCGGCGCGCGCCCGGCGGGGCCGGTCGTCGAGCTGACGGCGTCGCCTTTCGCCTCGGACACCTACAAGCTGCTGAAGGAGCGCATGCACCTGAAGCTGCTGGAACGCTTCGACCTGGCGGCGCTCGAAACCCTGCAGCCCGACGCGCTGCGGCAGGAAATCTCGACCATGGTCGGGCGGCTGCTGCAGGAAGAGCCCGAGGCGCTCAACGACATCGAGCGGCGCACGCTGATCCGCGACATCCAGCACGAGATGCTGGGCTTCGGGCCCATCGAGCTGCTGATGGCCGACCCGACCGTGTCGGACATCCTGGTCAACTCGCCGGACCAGATCTACGTGGAGCGCCGGGGCCGGCTGGAGCTGACCAACGTGAGCTTCACCGACGAGAAGCACCTGCTGCGCATCATCGACAAGATCGTCTCGCTGGTGGGGCGGCGCATCGACGAGTCCAGCCCCATGGTCGATGCGCGGCTGCCCGACGGTTCGCGGGTCAACGCCGTCATCGCGCCGGTGGCGCTGGACGGGCCGATGATGTCGATCCGCCGTTTCGCGAAGATTCCGCTGCGCATGAGCAACCTGGTGGGCGATCTCAAGTCGCTCACGCCGCCGATGGCGCAGATGCTCGAGGGCCTGGCCCAGGCCAAGGTCAACATGCTGATCTCGGGCGGCACCGGGGCAGGGAAGACCACGCTGCTGAACATTCTCTCGGGCTTCATCCCGGAGACCGAGCGCATCATCACCATCGAGGACGCGGCCGAGCTCCAGCTGCAGCAGCCGCACGTCGCGCGCATGGAGACGCGGCCGATGAACATCGAAGGCAAGGGCGAGATCACGCAGCGCGCGCTGGTGCGCAACGCGCTGCGCATGCGGCCCGACCGCATCGTGATCGGCGAGGTGCGCGGCGCCGAGGCGGTCGACATGCTGCAGGCCATGAACACCGGCCACGAAGGCTCGCTCACCACCATCCACGCCAACTCGCCGCGCGATGCGCTGGCGCGGCTGGAAAACATGATCGGCATGGCCAACCTGAACCTGCCGCACCGCACCGTGCGCCAGCAGATCGCCTCGGCGATCACGGTGGTGGTCCAGGTGCTGCGGCTGGTCGACGGGCGGCGCAAGGTCACCAGCATCCAGGAGATCACCGGCATGGAGGGCGAGATCGTCACCATGCAGGAGGTCTTCACCTTCCACCAGACGGGCATGGGGCCCGACGGCCAGGTGCGCGGCCATTTCCACGCGACCGGCGTGCGGCCGAAGTTCATGGAGCGGCTGCACGCGTACGGCGTGGACCTGCCCGACAGCATCTTCGATCCCGAGAAGCACTACGAATAGGAGCGCGCCATGTTCGACAACCTGGGAGGTGACACGCTGATCACGGTCACGGTGCTGGTCTTCGTGACCGCGCTGCTCATGATCGAGGGGCTCTACCTGCTGTGGCGGTCCTACAAGGGGCCCGACGCACGCAAGATCGAGAAGCGTCTGCAGGCGATGTCCGCCGCGATCGACCGCACGCCGCAGGCGCATCTCGCCAAGGAACGCATGCTCAGCGACGTGCCGTGGATGCAGCGCCAGTTGCTGGCGCTGCCGCGGGCGCACCGGCTGGACCGCTTCATCCTGCAGGCGGGGCTGGACTGGACGGTGTCCAGCTTCCTGCTGGCCTGCGGTGCGCTCGGCGTGTTCGCGTTCTTCGCCGTGTGGCTGGCACACCAGCCCGCGGTGCTGGCGCTGCTGGCCGGGGCCCTGGCGGCGGCGCTTCCTGTGCTGTACCTGCAGCATCAGCGCAGCCACCGGCTGGAGCGCCTCGAAAAGCAGCTGCCGGACGCGCTGGACCTCGTGACGCGCGCCCTGCGCGCGGGCCACTCCTTTGCCAGCGGTGTGCAGATGATCGGCGAGGAAATGCCCGAGCCGATCGCCAGCGAGTTCCGCCTGGTGGCCGACGAGGTGAATTTCGGCGTTTCGTTGCAGCAGGCGTTGACCAACCTCAGCGAGCGCGTGCCGCTCACCGACCTGCGCTACTTCGTGGTGTCGGTGCTGATCCAGCGCGACTCGGGCGGCAACCTGACGGAGGTGCTGGGCAACCTGAGCCGGCTCATCCGCGAGCGCTTCAAGCTGCTCGCGCGGGTGCGGGTGCTGTCGTCCGAAGGGCGGCTGTCGGCCTGGATCCTGGGCGTCATGCCGTTCGCCCTGGCGGCGCTCATGAACATCTTCAATCCCGAATTCATGGCGCCGCTGTGGACCGACCCGATCGGCCAGACGGTGCTGCGCTACATGCTGGTGCTGATGCTGGTGGGCATCGTGCTCCTGCGCAAGATCGTGAAGATCCACGTCTGAAGGAGAAGCGCCATGGCCATGCTGTTCCCCATCCTGGTTTTTCTGTCCGTGTCGCTGGCGGTCATCGGCCTGGCGGCGTGGCTGTCCCCGACGCGCACCGCGCAGCGGCTGCAGGCGGTGGCGCCGTCGTCAGGCAAGTCGGCCTGGACCGAGACGGCCGTCAAGCTGGTCGGGCCGTTCGCGCAGCTGTCGTCGCCGACCGGCGACGCCGACCTGTCGCCGCTGCGCGTGCGCTTCCTGAACGCCGGCATCCGTCATCCGGATGCGTACCTCGTGTACTTCGGCCTGAAGACGCTGCTGCCGCTGGGCTTCGCGGCCGTCGCGTTCCTCATGTTGCAAGCGACGGGGTCGGAGGGCGGCATGACGATGCTGCTGTGGCTTGCGCTGGCTGCGCTGGCCGGCTGCTACCTGCCCAACCTGGTGCTGCGCCTGCGCATCCGCGCGCGGCGCCGCGAGATCTTCGAGAACTTCCCCGACGCCGCCGACCTCATGCTGGTGTGCGTGGAGGCGGGGCTCGGGCTGGACGCGGGGCTGGCCAAGGTCACCGAGGAAATCAAGATCAAGAGCCAGGCGCTCGCGCAGGAACTGCACTGGACCAACCTGGAAATGCGCGCCGGCGGCACGCGCGAGAAGTCGCTGCGCAACCTGGCGCTGCGCACGGGCGTGGAAGAAATAAGCACCTTCGCCACCATGCTGACCCAGGCGGACCGCTTCGGTACCAGCATCGGAGAGTCGCTGCGTGTGTTTTCGGACGACCTGCGCCACAAGCGCCAGGTGCGCGCCGAGGAGCTGGCCGCGAAGGTGCCGACCAAGATGCTGCTGCCGCTGGTGCTGTGCATCTTCCCGTGCATCTCGCTGGTGATCCTCACGCCGGCGGCGATCCGCGTGATCCGGATGATCGGGCCGATGTTGAGCGGCGGGCAGCTGTAAGGGGGGCGCGCAGGCGGCGCGCAGCAGGCGCCGCCCCGCAGCGTTTCAGGATGCCAGCGTGTCGAGCTGGTGCTTGATCGCGTAGATGTACAGCTCGAGCCGGTTCGTGACGCCCAGCTTCTGGTAGATGGCGCACAGGTGGTTGCGCAGCGTGTGCTCTGTGACGAAGGCGCGCTCGGCAAGCACCTTGTTGGAGGCGCCGCAGCCCGTCACGACGATGTGGATGATCTCGCGCTCCTTGTGCGTCAGCGTGGCCTGCCGCGCCGTGTCGGGGTCGGCCTTCGCGGGCTTCTTGGCCGACGTGAGTTCGGAGAAGACGCGGCCCATGGTCTGCGCGTCGACGCACAGCTCGCCCTGGTGGACGCGTGAAATGGCGTCGAGCAGCTGCTGCGCCGAGGCGTCCTTGCCCACCACGCCGCGCGCACCGCGCAGCACAGCCTGGTCGAGCGTGCGCTGCTCCTTCTCGGCCGTCAGCACCATCACGCGCGACACCTCGTTGGCCAGCAGCCGGGGCAGGATGTCCAGCGCGCTGTGGCCGTCCAGGTCGAGGTCGAGCACGATGACGTCGGGTGCGAGGCTTTGCGCCGTGGCCACCGCTTCGTCGCAACAGCTGGCCGTGCCGACCACCTTCATGCGCGGCTGCTCGCCGTCGATCAGCTTCGACAGGCCCCACAGCATGGTCTTGTGGTCGTCCACGAGCAGCACGGCAATGGGATGGTCGGGATGGTCGAGGGTTTGCATGACGGACTCCTTCCTGTGTCTGCGGCGAGCGGTCAGATCGGGATTTCGATCCGCACCGCCGTGCCGCCGTTCGCGCATCGGTCGACATGCGCCTGGCCGCCCAGGGCCGCGGCGCGCTCGGTGAGGGAGCGTGGGTGGAAGGCGGTGAAGCTTTCCTGGCAGGCGTCGTTCTCGATGCACAAGGCCAGCTGGCCGTTCTTGCAGTCGATGCGCACGCTGCCGTGGCGCGCATGGGTGTGCTTGCAGATGTTGTTCAGCCCCTCGCTCACCATCTGCAGCAGCTCCGCGGTCACGCGGTCGTCCAGGTGCAGCGGGGCGTCGATGGCCATCACGATGTCGATGTCGATGCCGTACAGGCCCTTGATCCGCGCGGCCTGGCGCTCGATGTGGGGCCGCACGAGTCCGCCCGGGTCGTTCGCGCCGTGCCTGACTTCGCCGGCGTAGCGGCGCAGGTCGGCGATCACGCCGTCGGCCACCTCCGAGAGCTTGTCGAGGTCTTCGCGCAGCGGGTTGTCGACGCCGGCGCGCTTGCGCAGTGCGCACAGGCCCATGCGCAGGCCGATGTAGGGCTGGATGGCGGTGTCGTGCAGGTCCAGCGCGATCTTCAGGCGCTCCGTCGACGCGGCTTCCGAGGCCATCCGGTCGAGCACCTCGATGGTTTCGATCACCGGGAAGATCTGCTCCATGAGGTGCGCGAGGAACAGCGCGTCGGACTTGCCCAGCCGCCCGTCGCGCGACGAGATGAACACCCGGCCTTCGCCCAGGCGCATCGGCAGCGGCGCGCTGATGAAAGCGCGGGCCTCCAGCATGGCGGCGACGGTGGCGCAGCGCTGCGCGGCCTCTTCGTCGGCGCGGCGCCAGGCGGTCGCGCCCGCTGCGAAGACGTGGTGCTGCGCGCGAAGGTGGCTCAGCGGCCAGGGCAGGCGGTTGCTCATCACGATGCTGTCGGGCGCCAGGGCCATGAGCGGCGATCCCGCGAGGCGGCCGATGCTCTCGATGCTCACCTGCTCGCAGGTGTCGTCCTCGCGCAGCGTGCGCAAAGTCCAAGTGCCGGTGGCGCGGTCGCGCGTGAGCAGGATGCAATGGCTGGCCTTGAAGAAGGCCAGGGTGCGCTCCATCGTGCGGGCGATGGTGCGCCCGGCGCCGAAGCGCGGGTTCGACAGCTGGCTCACGTCGCCCAGCAGCGCCAGGCGCCGTTGGAGCGCCAGCTTGGAGCCGCCCCAATACACGATCATGTGCCCCAGCGCCAGCAGGAAGGCGGTGCGCATCAGCAGCTGCGGCGTGTCGTCCGAGCACGTGACCAGCCCGCAGGCAACGAACGAGGCGACCGACGCCACCGTCACGCGGGCACCTTCCTCGAAGCCCCAGCGGAACGAGGAAGTGAGGATGGCGAAGAAGTAGAAAAGGAAGAACAGGCTGTGGGTGCCGTCGGTCACCGCCATGATCAGCGTGAACCACAGCACGTCGGACCAGTGGATCGCCCGGCCCTGGAAGTAGGGCCGTCCCACCGCCGTGCAGACGTGGATCAGCAGGCTGTGAAGGATGTAGCCGAAGAAGGCCAGCCAGACCGCTGCGGGAACCTGGTTGTGGCTATCGGCGGCGTCGACCGTGATCGCCAGCAGGGCCGAAATCGACAGCACGAGCCGCATGCGTCCCACCATGAGCGCATCCGCCGCCAGGCTGGCGTCGATGCTGGGGGCGGAGCCGCGAACTCGCATGGGGATGCATCCTGTGCATGGGCCATGTCAGGCACCGCGAGTGATCGCGGTACAGGCGGGGGCGCTCGGCAGTGACAGTTTGGAATACATTTTTATTGCCAAAGACCACAACGTGTGACGAGTTCACATTACTACTTTGGTGTTCAGATGCAATTGAAATCTCATTCCATTAACGTTTGGTAACTATATTTGCATTAAATTTCATGCGGATAAATAGGCCACTGCACGAGGGCGGAGAGAGGGCCTGGTGGCGGTGGGGGAGGCCCCGCAGAGGGCGAGGTACCTCAACGGGGCGCCCGCCTGCCTTGGCGAAGGCGCAGGCGGTGGGGTAACCCGGCTGCGCGCCCTCAGGGCAGGAACAGCAGCATCGCGTACACCGCGAACAGCATCAGGTGCATGAGGCCCTGGATCGGCGACGTGCGCTGCCCGTTGAAGCTCAGCATCGTCAGCACCGCCGTCACCGCGAACAGCAGGGTTTCCGCGCCCGAGATGCCCATGAGCACCTGCTTGCCCGTGACCAGCCCGATGATCAGCACGGCCGGCACCGTGAGCCCCACGGTGGAGACGAAGGCGCCCAGGCACAGGTTGATGGCGCGCTGCATCTCGTTGTTCATCGCGGCGCGCACGGCGGTGATCGACTCGGGCGTGAACACGATGATGGCGATGAGCACGCCGCCCACGGCCGCGGGCGCGCCGGCCGCGGCGATGCCGTAGTCGGTGACCACCGCGAGGTAGTGCGCGAGCAGCACGATGGGCAGGATCATCGCGAGCAACAGCAGCGAGCGCACGACCACGGCGCGCTTGTCCAGGCCGCCGTGCGCTGACTGTGTCGCGGGGGAGGGCGCGGTCGCACGTACCGACATGTGCCCCGGCGCCGGCTGGACGAAGAAGCGCTGGTGGCTGCGCATCTGCATCCAGAGAAACGCGCCGTACAGCACGGCGGTGAGCACCGACATGCCGATCGCCTGCACCGGCGTGAACTCGCCCGCACCCGAGCTGTGGTTGGGCAGCACCAGCGCCGTGCCGGTCAGCAGCACGATCATCGACACATAGGCGCCGGCGCCCTGCGCGTTGTATTCCTGGTCGCCGTGGCGCGCCGCACCGGCGATGAGGCAGATGCCGATGACGAGGTTCAGGATGATCATCATCACGGCGAAGATCGAGTCGCGCCCGATGGTCGGAAACTCGCCCGGGCCGAGCAGCACCGAGGCGATGAGGATCACCTCGATCGACACGATCGACAGCGTCAGGATCAGCGTGCCGTAGGGCTCGCCCAGCTGGTGCGCCAGGTGATCGGCTTCGCGCACCACGCCGAAGGACGCGGCCAGGATGGTGACGAACAGCGCAAGAAAAACGCAGCCGGCCATCACGGGGCTGATCGGCGCGGCCAGCCAGCGGTCGCCGAACGCGACGAAGAGCCCGACCACGAGCCAGGCGGCGGCGATCAGGGCCCAGGTGGCGAGCGGCACGAGGCGGGCAGGGGTGTGGGTTGTGGTCATGTGCGTTGTCACTCCGACATCAAGAGGGAAGCCAGGGCCAGCAGGCCGCTGCCTGCGAGGCTGAGCCCGCTGGCGGTCCACAGGGCCTTCACGTCGCGCGGCTCGCAGCCTTCGCGGCGCGCATGCCATGCGGCGTACGCCAGGGCCACCGCCATGGTCAACGCGGGCCAGTGCAGATCAAGACCGTTCATCGTCTCGCTCCCGATGCGGCGAACCCGCGCCGACATTCGGCGCGGTACGACAGCCGCGTGGCGCCGGGGCGCACGTGCAGGCGCACGGCACCGAGCGTCAGCCAGAAGGCATCCGACCCAAGGGCCCGAGGAAGACGGAAAAGGGAAAAGAGGCGTCGCGCAGCGAGGCGCCAGGAAGGGAGCAGTTCGGCCATGTCGAAACTTCGCGAGAAGTCAGGAAAGGGCCGTCCCTTGCAAGGTGGAGGTGCAAGGCCGAGGTCGTCCTCGGCCCGGTTCGCGCAGGGCGCGCGAACGAAAAAATGATAGCAGGGAAACTGCCGGCGGGCGCGCTCAGCCTCCGCGCGCGCGCACCTGGGCCGCGTGCAGGAGGCGGGCGTTGTCTACCTTTTGCTTGGAAAGAAGATGCATCTTGCTGCAGCTCGAACAGCGGTACAGGCGCAGCCAGGGCAGCAGGCGCATCCACGCGGCGCGCGGCTGGCGATCCATGTCCTGAGGATGGCAGGGGCAGGCAGAAACCGAATGAGACGACGACATTTGTCCGAATGACCATGCTGTCCAGATCCCACCCTGACCAAGCTCTGTGGCTCTTCGGCTACTGGGAATTGAAAGTATTCATTCTTACGACAAATGTAAACAAGCACACTCACCTGTTCTGGGTATTTGGCTGCTTCGGGCCACGGAAAACGGTGGAGAGAATGCGGCTGAGTCCCGATGCCGCAGGGCCGAACGGTCGGTCGATGCGGCGGATCAGGTAGACCGGCAACGGCCGCGGCGCCGTCGTGCGCTGCATGGCCAGCGGCACGTGCGCCAGCCGCTTCGCTTTCAGGTCGGCCTGCACCATCCACAGCGGCAGGTGGCCCCAGCCGACGCCGCCGAGGATGAGTGCGTGCTTGGTCGCGATCTCGCTGACGCGGCAGGTCTTCTGCGACAGCACGCCGAAGTTGCGTCCCTGCGAGCGCGCCGACGGGTCGGCCACGACGACCTGGACGTGGTCCGCCAGGTCGACCGTCGTCCATCGCGTGGCGGTGGCCTGCGCGAGCGGGTGAGCCGGATGGCACACCGCGACCATGCCCGCGATCTCGCCGACCCCCTCCGACGCCACATGCGGATCGTGTTCTTCCGCGGCCGTGAGGCCGAGGTCGCAGCGGCCTTCCAGCACGGCGGTCAGCGCCGACGTCATGGGCGCGGCTTCCAGTTCCAGCCGCACGCTGGGGAACTCCGCCTGGAAGCGGCAGATGGCGTCGGCCACGAGCGGCAGCGGCAGCAGCGGGTCTTGCGCCATGCGCAGTTCGGCCTCGACGCCCTCGCTGAAGCTGTTGGCCCGCGCGCGGAACGCGTCGGCCTTGATCAGCAGCGTGCGCGCTTCCGCCAGCAGCGTGGCGCCGGCCTCGGTGAGCACCGGGCGGTGCTGCGAGCGGTCGAACAGCGACAGGCGCAGCTCGGATTCGAGGTTGGCAATCGCGGCGCTGAGGCCGGACTGCGCCCGCCCGAGCGAGCCGGCCGCCGCGCGGAAGGAGCCCCGGTCGGCAATCGAGACGAAGACGCGCAATTGGTCGAGGGTGAGGGCGTCCAGCATGATCTGATTTTGTGATCAATTCGATCTAAATTTTATCAATTGTGCAGATCGATGGTCTGCGGGAGCATTGGCTTCTTCTCCTTTCCTGGAAGCAAGCCATGAAGAAAGCCATCGTCTACGAAGCCACCGGCGCCGACCCCCGGCGCGACCATCTCGAGCGCAAGGACCTGACCATCGTGGCGGTCGGCCACCCGGGCGAACTGGCCGACGTGGCGATCGACCTGGCGCGTGACGGCGTGGAACTCATCGAGCTGTGCGGCGGCGTCTCGCCCCGGTGGCGCCCGCTGGTCAGCGCCGCGGCCGGCCCGGGCGTGCAGGTCAGCTCGGTCACCTTCGGCATGGAGTCGCTGGCACCGGCCGCGCGCTTCAGCCAGGCCCACGCCGACGGCGCGCCGTTGCCGGCCGCCTTCATCTTTCTGGAGCCCGGCGCCGACGCGCGCCGCGACCGCTTCGTGCAGACCTTCATGCGCGAGCACACGACCTTCGTGCCGGTGCCCGACGAGGCGGCGGCCGTCGCCGCGGCGCGCGGGCTGGTGGCCGACGGCGTCGGGCTCATCGAGCTCTACGGCGGCTTCACGAGCGCAGGCGCCGCCGCCGTCATCGACGCGGTGCAGGGAAGGGCGCCGGTCGGCATCGGCAGCTTCACGCTCGATGCGACGCATCCGGGGGACCACGCATGAGACATCGCCCACGCCCGACCGTGAGCTATGCCGCCTCGTCGCCGCGGCAGCGCACGCATGACATCGAACTGATCGAAGGCGTCGTCGCCCGTGTCGAATCGACGCAGCGGGCGCGCGATGTCGACGGCTTCACCCGCCTGCTCACGCCCGAGGCCGTGTGGGTGACCGCCTTCGGTCGCCGGCTCAACGACTGGCCGAAGATCCGCGAGTTCACCGCCAGCGTGCTCACGCCCGCCATCGGCGACGAGCACGCGTTCTACGACGTGGAGCACGTCACCTTCCTGAGCGACACCATCGCGGTCGTCAACGTGCGCCAGCGCCCGGTCGATGCGGCCGGCGCGCCGCTGGCGGGGCGGGCCGAAGGACGCCCGCTGTACGTGATGAGCAAGCACGGCGACGGCTGGATGATCGCCGCCGGCCAGAACACCCCGCGCCAGGAAGCCGCCATCGCCGCGCAGGCACAGGCGCTGCCCGATCGCCAATGACCGCGCCCTTCTTCTTTGCCTCCTCCTTCTCCATCGCCATGACCCATCCTGCGCTGACCCTCATCGAACAACGTGTCTCGGCCAACCGCTTCGACCCGTCCCACGTGCTGCAAAGCGAAGAGATCGAATCGCTGATCCGCTTCGCCACGCGGGCACCCACGGCCTACAACCTGCAGAACTGGCGCTTCATTGCCGCACGCACGCCGCAGGCCAAGGCGCGGCTGCGGCGGGTGGCGCAGGACCAGCCCAAGGTGAGCGAGGCGGCCGTCATCTTCATCGTCTGCGGCCTGCTGCCCGACCACGAGGCGCTCGCCGACCGGCTGCGCCCGTTCATGGAGGCCGGCTTCATGTCGCCCGACACGGCGGCCGGCTGGCGCGAAGGCGCGCGCCTGCAGTACGCCGACGACCCGCGCACCGCGCGCGACGAGGCCGTGCGCAGCGCCGCCTTCGGCGCCGCCACGCTCATCCACGCGGCCGAGGCGCAGGGGCTCGTGTCGGGGCCGATGGTCGGCTTCGACCCCGAGGGCGTGACCCGCGAGTTCGGCCTGCGGCCGCACGAGGTGCCCGTGGTGCTGGTGGCCGTGGGCCGCGCCGCGCCAGGCAACTGGCCGCAGAAGCCGCGCCGCCCGCTGGCCGAAGTGCTCGACATCCTGTGAAGGCGCGCGCCACCGACCTGTGGCTGACGGCGATCGCGCCGGCCATCTGGGGCAGCACCTACATCGTCACGACCGAGTTCCTCGCCGGCTGGCCACCGATGACCGTCGCGATGCTGCGGGCGCTGCCCGCCGGGTTGCTGCTGTTGCTGATCGTGCGGCAGCTGCCGCGCGGCTTGTGGTGGGGGCGGGTGTTCGTGCTCGGCGCGCTCAACTTCTCGCTCTTCTGGGCGATGCTGTTCGTGTCGGCCTACCGGCTGCCGGGCGGCGTGGCGGCGACCGTGGGTGCGGTGCAGCCGCTGCTGGTGATCGTGCTGGCGTACGTCCTCTTGCGCAGCCCGATCCGGCCCTGGTCGATCGTCGCGGCGCTGGCGGGGTTGGGCGGCGTCGCGCTGCTGGTGCTCACGCCGCGCGCGGCGCTCGATCCGGTCGGCATCGCCGCGGGCCTGGCGGGCGCAGCCTCGATGGCCTGCGGCACGGTGCTGAGCCGACGCTGGCAGCCGCCGGTGTCGCCGCTCACCTTCACCGCGTGGCAGCTCACGGCGGGCGGGCTGTTGCTGGTTCCCGTGTCGCTCGCGCTCCACCCGGCGCTGCCCGTGTTCACGACGCCCAGCCTGCTGGGGCTCGCGTGGCTCGGGCTGGTGGGTGCGGCGCTGACCTACATCCTGTGGTTTCGCGGCATCGCGCGGCTGGAGTCGTCGGTCGTGTCGTCGCTGGGTTTCCTGAGCCCGCTGACGGCGGTGGTGCTTGGCGGCGTGTTCCTGCAGCAGACGCTCACGCCGGCGCAGGTCGCGGGGCTCGTGCTGGTGATCTGCAGCATCGGGGTGGCGCAGCGCGCGCAGGCCAGGGCTGCCTGAAAAAGGCTGCACGGGCGGGCTGGGAGGGCCCCGATTTCCTCGACTCCTGTCACACCCCGTTTCACTTCTCCCGCGCTTCGTGTGCACCAGTTCACAGAGGGAAAGCCGCCAGTTGACCGGTGTAAACTGCCCGGTTTTCTCCCTCTCTCGCGGTATGGTGCAAGTGTCACGGCGCACAGGCTTCACCGGCTCGGCGCTCACTCGCTTGCTCGCTCAATTGAGCGACATCGACGTTCCCGAATCCAGGCAAGCCCTCGCGGATCGTTTGAGTCAGTGGTTCAGTTGGACCGACGCCATCTCCTTGTCTGCAGCTTTGGATTCCGATCTGGGCGTCGCCGTGTCCGGCGTCCGGGCGTCCGAGGGCGCCGAGGAGGCGCAGGAGTGCGCGCGCCTGAAGGCCGCACTGGCCAAGGGCAATGCCGACGGCGGCGTGGCCTCTGTGCTGCCCGGCGCGAACGATGACTTTCCGCCGTACCGCCGCCGCTACTTCGCGCGGCAGCAGGCCATGGAAACAGCCATCGAACCGCTGCGCGCGCGCCTGCGGGCCCGGCTCGCCACCCGATCGCCCGAGCTGGCCCGGCTGGCTGCGGTGGACGCCATCCTGGAGCAGGTGGTGGGCGCCCGCGAACGCAGCCTGCTGGCGAGCGTGCCGTCGCTGCTGGAGAAACACTTCAAGCGCCTGCGCGAGGCCGACCAGGCCGCGCAGGACGCACACCCCGACACCCCCCAGCCGCCACCGAATTCCGCCGGCGGCTGGCTGAACGTGTTCGGCCGCGACATGCAAAGCGTGCTGCGGGCCGAGCTGGACATTCGCATGCAACCGGTCGAAGGCCTGCTAGAAGCCCTTCGCGATCGCTAGCCCCATAAGAGACAACAAGCTTCCATGAACAGATTTTTCCATTACGCCGTCTTCCTCGTGGGCCTGGCCGTCGTGTGCTGGGTCGGTGCCAGCTACGTGGGCCACAACCCGCTGGCCCTGGTGATCACGGCGCTGATCGGCGCGTTCTACCTGATGGGTGCGCTGGAGCTGCACCGCTTCCACCAGGCCACCGGCACGCTGTCGCATGCGGTGAACGACCTGTCGGCGCCGCCGGCCAGCCTCGGCGATTGGCTCGCCGGCCTGCATCCTTCGCTGCGCAACGCGGTGCGCCTGCGCATCGAAGGCGAGCGCGTCGGCCTGCCGGGCCCGGCGCTCACGCCGTACCTCGCGGGCCTGCTGGTGCTGCTGGGCATGCTGGGCACCTTCCTGGGCATGGTGGTCACGCTCAACGGCACCGGGTTGGCGCTCGAAAGCGCGACCGACGTGCAGGCCATCCGCAACTCGCTGTCGGCACCCGTGCGCGGTCTGGGCCTGGCCTTCGGCACCTCGGTGGCGGGCGTGGCCGCATCGGCCATGCTGGGCCTGGCCTCGGCGCTGTGCCGGCGCGAACGCCTGCTGGCCGGGCAGTCGCTCGACACGCTCATCGCCACGTCGCTGCGCGGCCACTCGATGGCGCACCGCCGCGAAGAGTCGTTCAAGCTGATGCAGCAGCAGGCGCATGCGATGCCCGCGCTGGTCGACCAGCTGCAGGCGATGGTGGCCGCGATGGACCGCCAGAGCCAGTCGATCAACGAACGCCTCGTCGCCAGCCAGGACACCTTCCACCAGAAGACCGAAGCCGCCTACACGGGGCTCGCCGCCTCGGTCGACCGCTCGCTCAAAGACAGCCTGGCCGACAGCGCCCGCATCGCTGGCGAAACCATCCAGCCCGTTGCGAAGGTCATGCCCGAACTGGTCGGCCAGCTGCAGACCATGATGGCCGCGATGGAACGCCAGACCCAGACGCAGAACGACCGCCTCGTCGCCAGCCAGGACAGCTTCCACCAGAAGGCCGAAGCCGCGTACACGGGGCTGGCCGCCTCGGTCGATCGCTCGCTGAAGGACAGCCTGGCCGACAGCGCCCGCATCGCCGGCGAGACCATCCAGCCCGTGGCGAAGGTCATGCCCGAGCTGGTCGGCCAGCTGCAGACGATGATGGCTGCGCTGGAACGCCAGGGCCAGGCACAGAACGAGCGCCTCGTCGCCAGCCAGGACAGCTTCCACCAGAAGGCGGAAGCCGCGTACAGCGGCCTGGCCGCCTCGGTCGATCGCTCGCTGAAGGACAGCCTCACCGACACCGCCCGCATCGCCGGCGCGACGATCCAGCCCGTGGTCGAGGCGGCCATGCTCGGCATCGCGCGCGAAGCCGCGTCGCTGCAGGGCGGCATGGCGCAGGCCGTCGAACGGCAGCTCGAAGGCCTCACGGGCCGTTTCGAGGCCTCGACCGCCGGCGTGGCCGACACTTGGAAGGCCGCGCTGGCCGAACACGAGCGCGCGAGCGGGGCGCTGTCGAGCGACCTGCGCGGCACGCTCGAACGCTTTGCCGAGACCTTCGAGCAGCGCTCGGCCGCGCTGGTCGAGGGCGTGTCGGCCCGCCTCGAAAGCACCGTGGGCAGCGTGTCCGACACCTGGGGCAGCGCGCTCGCGCAGCACCAGCGCGTGAGCGAAAAACTGTCAGGCGATTCGCACCAGGCGCTCGCCGCCGCTGCCGCCACCTTCGAACAGCATTCGGTGTCGCTGCTGCGCACCGTGGGCGAGGCCCACACCAGCCTGCAGACCGAACTGGCGGCGCGCGATGCGCAGCGCCTGTCGGCCTGGAGCCAGTCGCTCGAAGCCATGGCCGCATCGTTGCAGAAGGAATGGCAGCAGGCCGGCGCGCACACGCTGAGCCAGCAACAGCAACTGAGCGACACGCTGGCGCAGGCCGCGCGCGACGTGTCGGCGCAGGCCGAGGCGCATGCCAAGCAGACCGTCGCCGAAGTCGCGCAGCTGCTGCAGGCCGCGTCGGACGCACCCCGCGCCGCCGCCTCGCTGCTCGACACCGTGCGCGAGGCGCACGCCAACCTGCAGACCGAACTCGCCACGCGCGACGCGCAGCGCCTCGCGGCCTGGAGCGGCTCGCTCGAGACCATGGCCGCCTCGCTGCAGAAGGAATGGCAGCAGGCCGGCGCGCACAGCCTGAGCCAGCAGCAGCAGATGAGCGAGACGCTCGCGCAGACCGTGCGCGACATGTCGGCGCAGGCCGAGGCCAACGCCAAGCAGACCGTGGCCGAAGTCGCGCAGTTGCTGCAGGTGGCGGCCGAGGCACCGAAGGCCGCGGCCGACGTGATCGCCGAGCTGCGCCAGAAACTGTCCGACGGCATGGCGCGCGACAACGACATGCTCGAAGAGCGCAGCCGCATCCTCGGCACGCTCGAAACCTTGCTGGGCGCGGTGAACCATGCCTCGACCGAACAGCGCAGCGCCATCGACGCGCTCGTCACGGCCTCGGCCGACATGATGGGGCGCGTGGGCAGCCGCTTCACCGAGAAGGTCGAGAGCGAGACCGAGAAGATGGCCGGCATCGCCGCGCAGATCACCGGCGGCGCGGTCGAGGTGGCGAGCCTGGGCGAGGCCTTCGGCTTTGCCGTGCAGCGCTTCGGCGAATCGAACGACAAGCTGGTGGCGCACCTGCAGCGTATCGAAGGCGCGCTGGGCAAGTCGCTGGCGCGCAGCGACGAGCAGCTGGCCTACTACGTGGCGCAGGCGCGCGAGGTGATCGACCTGAGCATCATGTCGCAGAAGCAGATCGTCGAAGACCTGCAGCAGTTCGCCAGCCGCCAGACCGCCGTGACCAGCGAGGCCTGAGATGGTGCGCGACGAGATCGACCTCGACGCCGGCCTGGAGCCGACCGTCCCCGTGTGGGCGGTGTTCGGCGACCTGATGGCGGGCATGCTGGGTGCGTTCGTGCTGATCCTGGTGTGCGTGCTCGGCATGCAGCTGGACCTGGCGAGCCGCCTCGAAACCGAGGTGCAGCAGCGCCGTGCCGAATCGCAGCGCCGCGAGGCGCTCGAACAGGCGCTGGCCGGTCCGCTCGCCGCGGGCCGCGTGACGCTCAACAACGGCCGCATCGGCATCAGCGGCAGCGTGCTGTTCGCCTTCAACTCCGCCGACCTGCAACCCGGCGGCCGGCAACTGCTGAAAAGCCTGGCGGGCCCGCTGGGCGCCTACCTGAAGGCGCGCGACGAGATCCTGATGGTGAGCGGCTTCACCGACGACCGGCAGATGCGCGAGGGCGCGCGCCTGTTCGCCGACAACTGGGAGCTGTCGGCCCAGCGCGCGCTCACCGTGACGCGTGCGCTGATCGAAGAGGGCGTGCCCTCGTCGTCGGTGTTCGCCGCCGCCTTCGGCGCCGAGCAGGCCGTGGCCTCGAACAGCGACGCCGAAGGGCGCGCAAAGAACCGGCGCGTGGAGATGGCGCCGACGCCCCGGCCCAAGAACGCCCCCGACGCTGCGAAGCCCCGTGAGTAACGACAGCGCACCGGACGACCAGCTCGACGCGATCGCGGCGCTCGACGCCTGGCGCGCGCGCGGCGACGACCGCTTCGACCCGGTGCGCTTCCGCTTCATCGAGGCGATGGCGCAGCGCGCGGCGGCGCACGAGGGCGAGGCACGGCACCTGCTCGACGCGCGGCTGGCCAGCCTCATGGCGACCTACCGCGCCGATCTGGAGAAGGTCGCACCCGAGGCCGAGGCGCCGGCCGAGGCGCCGCTGCACACCGCGCTCGCCGAGCTGATGAACCACATCGCCCAGCTCGCACCGCTGCCGGCGCCGCCCGACGCGGAGGCGACCGACGGTGACACCGTGCCCAGCCTGTCCACGGCACCCGAGCTCAAGACGCTGAGCTACTTCCGCGGCACCTGGTCCAAGCTCGCCGCCGACCAGCGCGTGACGCAGTCGCTCGCCAAGGTGCCGAAGAACGCCGGCCCGCTCAACACGCACCACCTGGTGCAGCGCGCGCTCACGCTGATGCGCGACCTGTCGCCGCAGTACTTGCAGCGCTTCATGGCGCACGTCGATGCGCTGCTGTGGATCGAGCAGGTGAACGCCGCCGCCGAGGCCGCGCGCGTGGCGCGCACCGAGAGCCCGCGCAAGAGTTCGCGCAGCCGCGCGAGCTAGAAGCTCAGCCCGCCGCGTCGTGGCACACGACGCACAGCTTGTTGCCGTCCGGGTCGCGGAAGTACGCGCCGTAGTAGTCCGGGTGGTAGTGCGTGCGCAGCCCCGGCGGGCCTTCGCAGCTGCCGCCGTGCGCGAGCGCGATGCGGTGAACCGCATCGACCATCGCCCGCGTGCCGGCGGTGAACGCCGCCATCTGGCCGTTGCCCGCATCGTGCGGCCGGCCGTCGTGGGGCTGGCAGATCACGAAGAAGGGCCGCGCGCGCCCCGCGCTGTGCCAGCCCGCCCAGGGCTTCTCCGGCTCGCAGAAGCGGCGCTCCAGGCCGAGGCCGTCCATCACCGCGTCGTAGAAGGCCAGCGCGCGGTCGAAATCGGAGACGCTGAAGAAGACATGAGAGAACATTTCGGCTCCTTGTGAAACGTCAGCCCGCGCTGCGCGGCCCGAACATGATGATGCCCATGCCGACGAAGCACACGGCCACGCCGACCCAGTCGCTGGCCGAGGGCGTCACCTTGTCCACGGCCCAGAGCCACAGGATGGCCACGCCGATGTAGACCCCGCCGTAGGCCGCATACACGCGGCCCGCGGCGGTCGGGTGCAGCGAGAGCAGCCACGCGAAGAGCGCCAGGCTCAGCGCCGCGGGCAGCAGCAGCCAGGCCGACTGGCCCTGCTTGAGCCACAGATAGGGCAGGTAGCAGCCGACGATTTCCGCGAGCGCGGTCGCGACGAAGAGGCCGAGGGTCTTGAGCAGGTCCATGGCCGCCATTGTGGCGGCCACCTGGCGACTAAGGCTGTCGTCCGGGCCCGGTGCCCGGGCGCGACGAAGGCTCCCACACATCGGGCGTGGTGGCGACCAGCGACTTGAAGTCTTTCCACGGCCGCGCGCCCGGCACGGTGCGCCCGCCGACGATCACCACCTTGGCGTAGGCCACCATGCGCTCGCGCAGGTAGCGGCGCTCGGACTCGGGCCAGGTCTCGATGGCGTGCGGGCCGCGCGACAGCACGATCTCCTTCACGCCGCGGATGCGGTTGTAGGCGGCCACGGTGCCTTCGAGCGATTCGGCGCGGTCCCACAGGCCCTTGCCGAAGAAGGCGGCGGGCCAGCGGTCCATGCCCGCGAGCGTGGCGGAGTTCGGATAGAAAAGGATGTGGTGGTCCGCCGCCATGCCGCCCAAAAACAGGTTGCGGTCGGCCAGGTCGGGCGCGTCGGGCAGGTAGCCCGCGCCGCTGGCGAACGACGACAGCAGGATGGCCCCGCGGATGTTGCGCCAGCCGCGCGCCGGCGTGCAGTTGGGCACGGGCATGTCGAAGCTGCAGGCGGCCACGTAGTTGCGCGTCAGGGCCCAGGCGGTCGACATCGAGCCGCGCGAGTAGCCGCCCAGCACCAGCGGAATCTCGCTGGCCTTCTGGCCCGCCAGCAGCCGGCCGCGCGCGGCGTTGCCTTCGAGCAGCTGGCCCGCCGGCGTGAGCAGCCGCAGGCCCTGGCCGTGTTCGAGCTGCGCGAGCACGCGGAACACGTCCTCGCCTTGCTCCAGCGTGTTGGTGTCGCTCACGCCGCCCGACAGGCCTTCGCCGCGCCGGTCGTAGGCCAGCACGTCGAAGCCGGCCTGGTTCAGCGCGTGCAGGTTCTCGCGCCACCAGCGCTGGCCCATGGCCTCGGTGGTGCCGTTGGGGAAAGTCACCGGCTCGGCCTTGCCGCTGGCGCCCTCGATGCGGTAGGCCACCTCGTCCGGGTGCTGGAGGGCCGTGAGCTGCCCGCCGCCACCCGCCGCCATGACGGCCAGGGCGCGCACCTTGCGGCCACGCCCGTCGTCCACGCCCGCGCCTTCGAGGTACCAGCCGCGCAGCCTGATCGGGTCGGTGAGCTTCAGGTCGAGCCGCTCGAAGGTGTCGCGCGGCACGGTGAACTCGACGATGTGGGTGCGCGCGTCGGCCTCGGCAATGCCTTCGCGGTAGGGCGCCTTCGCGAAGAAGGCGGGGCGGCGGATCTGTTTCAGGTCGACGTTCGGGCTGTCGGCATCGATGCGCCCGACCGGATCGACCGCGCCCGTCACGCGCGTGGCGCGGGCCTTGTTGGGCGGCAGCCAGCGCTGCATCTGCGCGTTCACGCGCTCGAAGCAGTCCGGCTCGGCCTTGCAGGTGCGCCAGCGCGCCTTGAGCTGGTCGTCGGTGAACGCGCCCACGTGGTAGTCGCCGCCCGCGTAGTTGGTGGGCACGGGGTAGGCGCTCATGAGCACGGGCACGCACACGCGCGGCCCGCCGGCGTTCACCGCGGTGCCGGCCTGCGGCAGCAGGTAGCCGCCCACCCGCGCGTTGCGGTCGGCGCCGACCCAGGCCGTGCAGTCGGTGGGCGGCGGCTTGCTGGCGGCGGCCTGGCGCTGTTCGGCGGTGGTGCCGGTGGTGCAGGCGGACAGGCCCAGCAGGGCACCGAGCAGGGCGAGCGGAAGGGTGGCGCGGGAAGAACGCATGGGGCGGGAAACGCTCGCGGAATGAAGAACCATGTGATTGGAACGCAGCCGGGGCGCAAAAAAGGGACCGCGCAGGCCAAGCGTGAACAAATGGATGCCGATACTGTTGCAGAAGGCATGCCAGCGCGACGGGTGTGAACGCCGCGTCCTGGCGCAGGAGGGTTCCTACTGCCTGTGACCGGACACGGCCTCCCGAAGCATCGGCTGGCGCGCCATCACCTCGTCGCGCGGGCCGTGGTCGCGCACATGGCCGGCTTCCATGAGGATCACGGTGTCGAAGCGCTCGAGCAGGCTCAGCCGGTGCACCGAGGCGATCACGCAGGCCTGCGGAAACGCCGCCGCGATGCGCCCGAGCACGCGCGCCTCGGTGGCGGCGTCGAGCGCGCTGGTCGGCTCGTCGAGCAGCAGCAGCGAACTGCCTTCGGCGGCGAGCACGCCGCGCGCCAGGCACAGCCGCTGGCGCTGGCCGCCCGACAGGTTGAAACCACGTTCCGAGATCGCGCTGTCCAGGTCGCCGTGCGTGGCCTTCAGCACCTCGTCGAAGGTGCTGGTGTGCAACGCGGCGCGCAGGCGCTCGTCGTCGCAGGGACGCCCGAAGGCCAGGTTCTCGCGCACGCTGGCCTCGAACAGCTCGGTCTCCTGCGGGATCAGCGTGGCGAGCTGGCGCAGCCGGGCCCAGTCGGTCCGCTCGCCGTCGAGCGAGAGCGTGCCGCCGTGCGGTGCATACAGGCCGGCCAGCACGCGCAGCAGCGTGCTCTTGCCGCCGCCGCTGGGGCCCACGAGCGCCACGCGCTGGCCCCGGCGCAGCGAGAGCGCCACGTCGTGCAGGCCGCTGCGCGCGGGCGCCGCCGGGTCGTTGGCGACGGCGCCGCGCGGGGCGTAGCGCCATTGCAGCTGCGCGACCTGCAGCTGCGTCCACGGCGCCTGCGCGTCGATGCGTTCGTGCGCCGGCACTGCTTCGGGCGGCGCCTCGAGCGTGGGGCTCGTCGGTGCGTGCCAGATCGGCTCGGCGCTGCTGTAGTCGGTGTGCATGCGCGCAAAGAAACTGAAGTTGGCCGCCACCGAGGTGACCACCCCCGCCGCCTGCTGCGCGTACTGGTAGATCATGAACACCGCGCCCAGCATCACGGCCTGGCCCGGCGTGCGCGCCTGCCACACATAGATGACGACCAGGCCCCAGGTCAGCGCCAGCCCCATCAGGTCGACCGCGAACCACTTGCCCTCGTTGAGCACCACGGTGCGCTTCAGCGGCAGCGACACGGCCGCCATGCGACGGCGCAGCAACAGGCGCGACGCGCCCTGCAGCCGCAGGCCGATCACGGTGGAGGCGTTGCCCAGGAAGTCGAGCAGCGCGGCCACGTAGCGCCGGTCGGCGTCGTTCTCGGCGCGCGCGAGCTTCATGAGCGCGCGGTCGATGCGCACGATCACCACGCCGATCAGCACATAGCCCGCGAGCGCCGTCACGCCGCTGGTGCGCGACAGGAGCGCCAGCGCCACCAGCGGCCCGACGAAGTTGACGGCGTTGGTGAGCCAGATGAACTGGTTCTGCGCGAAGTCGGCGAGCGCGCGGCTGGCCTGGTGCACGCGGTGCTGCAGCTCGCCCGAGTGGTGACTGTCGTGCCAGGCGAGCGGCGCGGCGGCGATGCGTGCATAGAGCTGGTCGGCCAGCGTCTCGCGCACCTTCAGGCCCACGTTGCGCTCGAGGATGCGCCCCGGCCCGTGCAGCGCCCACGCGCCGACGTACACCCCCGCGAGCGTGGCGATCCAGCGGCCCGCCGCGGGCAGGTCGCCGCGCTGCAGCGCGTTGATGGCCTGGCCCGCGAGATAGGGCAGCGAGAGGCGGATCAGCTGCGAGCTCGCGAGCAGCACGGTGGCGGCCAGCAGCTGTGCACGCGCACCGGCCGCGAAGTGCCACAGCGCGGCGTAGAGCGCACGGATCGCGCGGCCGGGGGATTCGGTGGAGGAGGTCGTCGAACCCGTCATGCGCGCTTCACCCCGCCTTGCGGAAGGTGAGGTTGATGCGTTGCGCGCCGAGCCGTGCCTGCAGCGGATGCGGTGCGTCCTTGAGCGGCAGCACGCCATGAAAGCGCAGCCGGTCCACGCCGCCCCACACCACCACGTCGCCGTGCACCAGCGGAATGCGGGTGGTCTTGTCGGCGCGCGCGAGCCCGCCGAACTGGAACACCGCCGGCATGCCCAGCGACACCGACACGATCGGCGCGCCGTGGTCGCACTCGTCGCGGTCCTGGTGCAGCGAGAGCCGGCTGCCCGGCTGGTAGCGGTTGACCAGGCAGGCGTCGGGCGCAAAGCCGTCGAAGCCGGCCAGCGCCGCCGCGTCGCGCGCGAGCTGCGCAAAGGCCTCGGGCATCGCGGGCCAGGGCGCGCCGCTGTCGGGGTCGACCGCGCTGTAGCGGTAGCCGCGCCGGTCGCTGGTCCAGCCGAGCGCGCCGCAGTTGGTGAGCGCGACCGACATGGTGAAGCCGCCCGGCGTGACCAGGTGACGGAACGGCGCGCGCGCGGACACGTCGGCGATGGCCTCGAGCAGCGCCTCGGCGCGCGGCAATGCAAAGCCTGGCAGCACGAAGGCGGCCGGGCCGATCGGTTCGCGCGCGGCGCGCGGCGGGGCGTCGAAGAGGTCGAACGTCATGGGGGCATTGTCGCCATCGACAGGGGCGGCTCGGACCGGTGTGCGCGCGTGCCATGCATTCAAGCTGTCACAAAGCGTCACTAGCATTCCGAGCACCAAAGCAGTACCCGGCACCGACCCGGCGCCTGCGATTCCTCCTTCGTCACAGGACCCGGCATGTCTCGCGTTGCTCGGTCACGGTGGGTGTGTGTCTTGACCCTGATCCTCGGAATTCTGTCCCTCGCGGCCGTGTCGCATGCCGGCGAACCCGCGCCTTCGCCCGATGCGGCGGGGCGCATCGCCTTCGACCTGCCGGCCCAGCCGCTGGCCACCGCCGTGCAGGTCTACGCGCAGGCGACGGGGCAGTCCGTGTTCTTCGACGGGCAGCTCACCGCCGGCCTCGAATCCGCCGCGTTGTACGGCCTGTTCACCCCGCGCGAAGCGCTGCAGCGCCTGCTCGCCGGCACGCGGCTGGCCGCGCGCCACACCGACGCGCGCACCTTCACGCTGGTCGAGGCCGAGGCGGCGCCGCCCGCGGTTGCGACGACACCGGCCGCACCCGCCGTCCCCGCCATGTCTTCGCGCGACGCGCGCGTGGTGCAGCAGGCGCTGGAGCGCACGCTGTGCCGCTGGCCGCACGCGCGACCGGGCACCTACCGCGCGCTCGTGCAGCTGTGGGTCGGGCCCGGCGGCCATGTGCGGCGCACGCGGCTGCTCAGTTCCACCGGCCTGACGCAGCGCGACGCCGCGCTCGAAGCCGCGATGAACACGCTGGTGCTCGAGCGCCCGCCCGAAGGCGAGGCCGACCAGCCGCTCACGGTGCTGCTGCTGCCGCGCACCGGCGACCGCCCCGACGTCTGCGACGCAGCGGTTTCTCCCTGAGCACGCCGTGGAACAGGACACCCCCGGCTTCCTGCGCAGCCTGCTGACCAGCCGCTACATCGACTTCCGCAACCGGCTGCGCCGTCGCCTGGGCTCGGAAGAGCAGGCCGACGACGTGCTGCACGAGACCTGGCTGCGCGTGCAGCGCATGAGCGACCCCGGCCCGGTGCAAAGTCCCATGGCCTACCTGCTGCGCATCGCGTCGAACGTGGCGGAAGACCGGCGCATCTCCCACGGGCGGCTGCTCGACTTCGTGGAGGTCGAGGAGCTGCTGCATTTCTCGGACGACAGCCACGACCCGGCCCGCGTCTCGGAGGCGCGCAGCGAGGTGCAGGCGCTGGAGCGCGCGCTCGAGGAACTGCCGCGCCGCCGCCGCGACATCTTCATCGCCTCGCGCGTGGACGAGACGCCGCATGCCGACCTGGCCCGGCGCTACGGCGTGTCGGTGCGCATCGTCGAGCGTGAAGTGAAGGCCGCGCTGGTGCATTGCGCCGGCCGTTTGGGGCGCGATGTGATCCAGCGGTTCGGTCCCGGGGCGGGAAAACAGTCTGAGAAGACATGATGGCCGCACCCACCCCGATCCCAGACGCCGACCGCGCCGCCCTGGACGCCCAGGCGCACGACTGGCTCGTGCGTCTGACCTCCGGCCGCGCCACCACCGGCGACGCGCAGGATTTCCGCCGCTGGTGCGCCCGCAGCCCGCAGCACGCGCAGGCGATGGCCGAGGCGACGCGGCTGTGGGACCTGACCCGGCCCGCCGCCGAAGCGGTGGCGCGGCGCATGCCCGCGATGGACACACCGCCGCGCGCGGCCATCGCCATGTCGCGCCCGCCGATGTTCGGCCGCCGCCAGTTCCTCGGCGCCGCGCTCGCGGCCGGTGCCGCCGCCTTCGTGGTGGTGCGCCCGCCCGCCGGCCTGTGGCCCGCGCTGTCCGACATGACGGCCGACTACCGCACCGGCACCGGCGAGCAGCGCCGCGTGGTGCTGGCCGATGCGGCGGCGGTGGTTGAGATGAACACGCAGACCAGCCTCAACCTCGCGCGCGGCGCCGAGGGTGAGCCGCCCGTGCTCGACATGCTCGGCGGCGAGGCGCAGGTGCAGCTCGACGCGGCGCGCCGCGCGCCCTTCACCATGACCGTGGGCGGCGCGCGCCTCGTGGCCGCGTCGGCCAGCCGCTTCAATGTGCGCGCCACCGGCGGCGAGGTGTGCGTGACCTGCTTCGCGGGCTCGGTCGAGCTGCGCGACGGCGAGCGTGTGCTGGTGGCGGGCGAGGCACAGCAGATCCGCTACGGCGGCCGGCGCGAGGCCGAGGTGGCGCGCGCGCCCGACCTCGCGGCGGTGGCCGCCTGGCGCGAGCGCGTGCTGGTGTTCGACGACACGCCGCTGGCGGCCGTGGTCGACGAGATCAATCGCTACCGCCCGGGCCGCCTCATCGTCACGCGCGCCGAGCTTGGCCGCCGCAAGGTGCAGGCGCGGCTGCGGCTGGACGAGCTGCCGCATGTCGAGACGCTGATCGCCGTGAGTTACGGTGCGAAGCTCACGTCGCTGCCTGCAGGCATCGTGCTGCTCGGATAGCCGCGCTGTGTGACGCGGCTGTGAAAAAAACGGCGCGTCGTCCGCGTTCGCAAATTCTCCCGAACTTTCGTGCTGCGCGTGTCGGTCGCATCCGGTGAGCCCGGTCTCTTCTCCAGAACGGTTTTTCTCTGGGGTATGACATGAGCAACAAGACATTCCGCCGCGCGCCGGTCGCGCACGCCGCCGCCCTCGCGCTGGCCATGGCGGGCCTGGCGGGCAATGCACAGGCGCAGCGCGCCTTCAGCGCCGCGTGGATGGCGCAGAAGAACGTGACGCAGGGCACGGCCGCCGCGACGGGCTACCTGCCCAACGGCACGCCGGCCTCGATGCTGACGAACCCGCTGGCGCAGCAGCAGAAGGCCAACGAGCAGCTGCGCCAGTCGCTCGGCAACCTGGGCCTCGCGGCGCAGGCGATTGCCGCGCAGCAGGCCGCACAGGCCGCCGCACGCGCCGCCGCGCTGAACGAACCCTCGGTGCCCGACGGCCTGGCCGACGGCGGCCTGAAGGTCGACACGAACTCGCTCAGCGCCGGCTGGCTCAACGCCCGCGCGCTCAACCGCGATTCGCAGAAGCAGGTCGACGGCCGCACCGTCGTCACCGTGGAGCAGACCGGCGACAAGGCCATCCTCAACTGGGAGACCTTCAACGTCGGGCGCAACACCACGGTCGATTTCAAGCAGCAGGCCGACTGGGCCGTGCTCAACCGCGTGAACGACCCGAAGGCGCGGCCCTCGCAGATCCAGGGGCAGATCAAGGCCGACGGCACGGTGCTCATCGCCAACCGCAACGGCATCGTGTTCAGCGGCACCAGCCAGACCGACACGCGCAACCTCGTGGCCGCCGCCGCCCACATCGGCGACGACCAGTTCAAGGCGCGCGGCATCTACTCGAACGACACCGCACCGAGCTTCACCACGCGCAAGGAAGACCAGGGCAAGGTCGAGGTGCAGGCCGGCGCACGGCTGACCACCAAGGAGCCCGCCTCCGTCACGCAGGGCGGCGGCTACGTGCTGCTGCTGGGCAAGGAAGTGGCCAACGCCGGCGAGATCGCCGCGCGCAAGGGTCAGGCGCAGCTCGCGGCGGGCGACAGCTTCGTGATCCGCAAGGGCATGGGCACCGAGGCCAACGCCTTCTCGACCACGCGCGGCAACGAGATCGCGCCGCAGTTCGTGGCCGACAGCACGGCGGGCACGGTGCGCAACACCGGCCTCATCGTGGCGCGCGAAGGCGACCTCACGCTGGCCGGCCGCGACGTGCGCCAGGACGGCGTGGCGCTGGCCACCTCCACCGTCGCCGTGCGCGGCACGGTGCACCTGCTGAACTCGGCCGCCGACACGCGCGGCAACGTGGCCGTCGGCAACGGCGCGGTCACGGCCGTGCTGGTCGAGGACGACGGCAAGGCCAGCGCGCTCGACAGCCAGCGCGATGCGCTCATCAAGGAATCGGCCGCGCAGGACGCCGCGCGCGCGCTCGTGCCGCCCGCGCTCTTCGAGAACCTCTCGCGGCTGTCGGACCGGCGCGACCAGTCGCGCATCGAGATCGTCTCGGGCGGTGACATCCGCTTCGAGGGCGAGTCGCTCACGCTGGCCACCGGCGGGCAGATCGCGGCCAGCGCCGCGCGCCGCAGCTTCGTGGCCGACAAGGCGCGCCTCGATGTGTCGGGCGCGGTGGGCGTGAACGTGACGATGGAGTCGAACAACGTCAAGGTCAGCGTGCAGGGCAACGAGACGCGCGACGCCCCGCGCAACCGCGAGAGCGGCAAGCTGTTCAACAGCGACGTGTGGATCGACCGGCGCAAGCTGGTGCGCGTGGCGCCCGGTGTGGGCGGCTACGAGGGCGAGCGCTGGTACGCGGCGGGCGGCCTGCTGGAGGTGGGAGGCTACCTGGGCAACCAGGGCCACGGCATCGGCGAATGGGCTGCGCAGGGCGGCACCGTGGTGCTGGGCGGCGCGGAGGTCGTCACGCAGGCGGGTTCGAACGTCAACCTGTCGGGCGGCTCGCTGAACGTGCAGACCGGCTTCCTGAACCAGACCTGGCTCAAGGGCAGCGACGGGCGCCTGTACAGCCTGGACAAGGCCCCGTCGGACATGCTCTTCGACGGTGTCTACAAGGGCTTCGAGGCCGAGCACGTGCGCTGGGGCAAGAAGAACACCGACTACTTCTACAACCCGCTGATCGCGCCGCAACGCTCGCTGGAGAACGGCTACACGGTCGGGCGCGACGCCGGCCGGCTGGTGGTGAGCGCGCCCACGGCGGTGCTCGAAGGCGACATCGTGGCCGAGGTGTTCAACGGTGCGCAGCAGACGCGCGCCCGCGACGCCGCGCTGGACGACGGCTACCGCCAGTCGCAGAGCGCGGTGGCGCGCGGCGGCGTGCTGGCGGTGGGGCGCTACGGCGCGCTGGGCCGCGTCGACCTGTTCGACACCGACGTGCGCTTCGGCGACGTGGCGCCGGTCACGCAGCAGATGGCCGCGGCCGACGCACTGGCCGCCGAGCGCATCGGCACGCTGTGGCTCGACGCGGCGCACCTGAATGCGCAGCACCTGTCGGTGCTCGACATCGGCACGCGCGGCAGCGTCAACGTCGAGAAGGCGCTCACGCTCGCCGACGGCGGGCGCATGAACCTGCTGGGCGCGTTCATCGACATCGGCGCGAACGTCACGGTGCGCAGCGGCACGCTGGAGGCCGGCAACGTCTTCACCTCGCCGGTGTCCGGCGCGGTGACGCAGGCGCTCATGGACGAGGGCGGCTCGCGGGTGCGGGTGCGCGACGGCGTCGTGCTCGACCTGCGCGGGCGCCGCGTCGACGTCGGCACGGCCCCCGAAGACACGGCCCTGCTCGCCGCCATCGACGGCGGCACGGTGCGCCTCGAATCGACGCACGGCGTGACGATCGGGCAGGGCAGCCTGATCGACGTGTCGTCGGGCGCCGCGCTGCTGGCCAAGGGCAAGCCAAGGGGCGGCAAGGGCGGCAACGTGACGCTGGTGGCCGACTCGGCCGCTTCGCCCATCGACGCGCAGGGGCGCCTGTCGCTGGATGGCGAGATCCGCGGCCATGGCGTGAACGGCGGCGGCACGCTGAAGATCGAAACGGGCCATGCGCTGGTGCTCGGCCTCGACCCGGCGCTGTCGGATGCGACGCAGCTCGTGCTCGATGCGTCGCGCCTGCAGTCGGGCTTTTCCACCTATGACCTCAACGGCCACGCGGGCCTCACGGTCGCGCCGGGCGCGCAGCTCGACGTGGCCATGCCGGTCTACCGCATCGCGCCCGGGGCCGGTGCGGACCATGAAGGCGGCATCGCGCTGCAACTCTGGACGCCGCCGCTGCTGCAACAGGACTCGGTGAACCGCCAGGTCGTGCAGCGCCAGGGCGCCGACCTCGTGCTGCGCGCGCAACGCCGTGTCACCGAAGGCGCAGACATCGCCATCGGCGCGGGCGCGGTGGTGACGGTCGATCCGGGCCGCTCGATCCAGTTGCTC
Organism: Variovorax sp. GW821-FHT10C12; assembly: GCF_059415405.1. Lineage (NCBI taxonomy): Bacteria > Pseudomonadati > Pseudomonadota > Betaproteobacteria > Burkholderiales > Comamonadaceae > Variovorax > Variovorax sp. GW821-FHT10C12. Next base: position 2,294,315 of record NZ_JBWKNE010000001.1, on the reverse strand, counting down.
GGCGGCGGCAAGAGCAGCGTCGTGGTGGACGGCCGGCTCAACGCCTGGGGCGGGCGCATCGCCATCGGCATCGAGGCGCCGGCTTTCAACTCACCGGTGAGCACCTCGCTGCAGCCGCACAACCGCTCGGTGTGGATCGGCGAGGGCGCGGTGCTCGACGTGGCGGCGCGCGCGCAGACCGGCATCGACGACGACGGCCGCCGCTACGGCAGCGTGCGCAACGGCGGCACCATCTCCATCGGCGGCGCGCTCGACTGGGAGGCCAAGGGCGCAGCCAACGCACCCGACGTGGCGGTCGTGATTCGCCCCGGCGCGCTGCTCGATGCCTCGGGCAGCCATGCGCGCATCGACGTGCCGGCGGCCGGCGGCCTGTGGCGCGAACTCGACGTGGCCAGCGACGGCGGCAGCATCGTGCTCAAGTCGGCGCACAGCCTGTACCTGGACGGCACGCTGCGCGCCCACGCGGGCGGCGCGAATGCGGCGGGCGGCACGCTCGCGGTGGCGCTCGAAGCGCCGGTGTTCTCGAAGATCTACACCGTCGACGACGCCGTGCGGCAGGCGCGCGAGCTGGTGATCTCGCAGGCGCATCGGTCCAGCGGATTGCCGGCCACCCTCAAGCCGGGCCAGGCCGATGCGGCACTGGCCTACGGCAAGGGGCGCCTGAGCGCGGACCAGGTGCGGGACGGCGGCTTCGGCAACCTCTCGCTGCTGGTCAACGGCCTGCTGAGCTTCGACGGCCACGTCGACCTCACGACCGCGCAGAGCCTGCGCCTGTACGCCGGCAGCTTCGCGCTGGCCGACAGCGCGGCGACCGATTCGAACGTGCGGCTCGCCTCGTCCTACCTGCGGCTGGCCGGCGTGACCGGTGTGCCCAAGCAGGACAGCGAGGTGATCTACACCACCACCTGGCGCCACGGCGCATCGACGCGCACGAGCGAGGCCACCTTCACGGCCGAGGCCGACCTGATCGACATCCGCGACCGCGTGGGCTTCGGCGCGCACGGCGAGATCGCCCGGAAGACCGGCCCCGCGCAGGTGGTGGACCGCCGCGGCTTCGACGCCGTGCACATGACCAGCCGCGGCGACCTGCGCCTGCTGGGCGGCAGCCCGTCGCTCGGCCTGCTGGGCGCGACCACGACCGAGCTGGCGACGCTGGGCGACCTCACGCTCACCGCCGCGCAGATCTACCCCGCCACCGGCGCCAACGCGCAGATCCGCGCGGGCTACGACGAGGGCCGCGTGCTGGACATCCGCCGCCAGGTCGAGGGCGACGTGGCCATGCCGCAGTCGGCGTTCGGCACGCTCGCGCTCGGCGGCGGCACGGTGCGCCAGGGCGGCATCGTGCGCGCGCCGCTGGGCAACCTGATCGTGGGGCAGGACGGGCGCAGCACCTTCGAGGCGCGCGCCAGCCTGCTCGAGCTGCTGCCGGGCAGCATCACCTCGGTCAGCGGCGCAGGGCTGTTGATGCCCTACGGCGGAACGACCGACGGCATCGGCTACAGCGTGGCGGGCACGCCCATCGACAAGCGCGGCGTCGGCAGCAGCGGCATCCTGCTCACCGCCGACAGCGTGGTCGGGCACCAGGGCGCGCTGCTCGACCTGTCGGGCGGCGGCGAGCTCACGGGCGCGGGCTTCGTGAGCGGTCGCGGCGGTTCGGTGGACGTGCTGCGCACGCCGCTGGCCAACGCCAACCCGGCCAACACCTTCAGCAAGGCAGGCAACGGCGTGTACGCCATCGTGCCGGGCTTCCAGGGCGGCTACGCGCCGGTGTCTCCCGACGCGGGCGCGGGCGAGCCGGCCGTCGGCCGGCAGGTCACGCTCGAGCACGACGTGGGCGGGCTCAAGGCCGGCACCTACACGCTGCTGCCTTCGACCTACGCGCTGCTGCCCGGCGCCTTCCGCGTGGAAGTGGGCGCGCCGACCGCGCAGCCCGCGGCGCCGCTGCCGGTGGGCTACGGCTCGTACGCGGCGAGCGGCACGTTGGGCGTGGCGAACACGGCGGTGAAGTCGTCGCTGGCCAACCAGCTGGTCCTCACGCCGGCGGCGCTGGTGAAGCAGCACGCCAGCTACAACGAGATGGGCTACGACGCCTTCGTGGCGGCCGATGCGGCACGCCGCGGCGGCGTGCGCGGCGAGATCGCGGCCGATGCCCGCAACCTGCTGCTGGACTACTTCTATTCCAAGCCGAAGGACGGCGTGTCGATGCTGCAGTTCGACGGCCAGGCGCTGTTCAACCCGGCGGCCGGCAGCACGGGCTTCGGCGGCACGCTGTCGGTGAATGGCATCGGCATCGAGGTGACGGCGCCGGGCGCGCAGCGCACGGCCGGGTTCACGGGCGCCTCGCTGCAGGCCGACCAGCTCAACGCCTTCGGCGCCCCCCGGATGATCCTGGGCGGCAGGGTCGACCTGCGCTACGCGGACAACTTCGCGACCTTCAATTCGAACACCGGCCATGTCGTCGTGCGCAGCGGCGCGACCTTGCGCGGCGCGGAAATCTTCCTCGTGGCCGGCGGCTACGGCGACGGCATCCAGGTGGAGCAGGGCGCTTCGCTCAACACGTTGGGCGCCGGCGCGCCGGCCTACGACTCCACCGACGGCGTGGTGTTCTCGGCGGGCCGCACTGCGGTGCTGGGCTTGTCGAACGGCTGGATCAACCTGATGCCTCCCGTGAGCGAGGGCGTGCCCGCCACGGTCCAGATCGGCGAGTGCGCGAGCGGCGCCTGCACCGGCCAGACCACCCTGTACGGCGAGGGCACGCTGGCCGTGGCCACGAACCGCTCGTTCACGATGGCCGACAACGTGCGCTACGGCGCGAAGAACCTGATGCTGGCCGTGTCCTCGGTCAACCTGGGCAGCGACGCGGCGCTGCAGCAGGCCGCGGCCAACGGCCAGCTGCCGTCGGGCCTGTCGATGAACCAGGGCATCCTGGCGAGCCTCCTGGCCGGCAACAAGGGCGAGGGCGTGCCCGCGGTCGAGACGCTGGTGCTGAACGCGCGCGAGTCGGTGAACATCTACGGCGCGGTGTCACTGGACACGCTCGACCCCGTCACCGGCGTGTCGTCGATCGAACGGCTGGTGCTGGGCACGCCTGCGATCTACGGCTACGGCGGCGCGGGCGACACCGCGAAGATCACGACCGGCGAGTTCATCTGGACCGGCCTCACGCCGCGCCCGCCCGGCAGCGATCAGATCTTTCCCGGTGAGAACGCGCCGGGTGGCGCCATCGGCAGCCTGCTGGGCCACGGCACGCTCGACGTGTCGGCCGCGCGCATCGTGCTGGGCCACGCGCCCAGCACGCAACCCGACGCGGGCTTCTCGGCAGACCGCCTGGCGCTGGGCTTCGGCACGGTCAACCTGAACGCGAGCGAGCGCATCACCGCCAACGGCAAGGGCACGCTGGCCGTGTACCACCAGCAGGGCGAGTACGTGACGGGCAAGGGCTACGACTTCACGGGCGGCCAGCTGAACCTGCGCACCCCGCTGCTCACCGGCGAGGCCGGCTCGAACAACCGCATCACGGCGGGCGGCGACATCGTGGTGAGCGCTCCGGCGGGCGCGCAGCCGGCCGGCGATGCGGCGCTGGGCGCGCAGCTGGCGCTCACCGGCCGCAACATCACCATCGACGGCACGGTGGGCCTGCCCTCGGGCAAGCTGCAGCTAACGGCCAGCGGTGACGTGACGCTGGGCGCCGCGTCGCGCATCGACCTCGGGGGTCGCGCCGTGAAGTTCTTCGAGCAGACGCGCTACAGCCGCGGCGGGGACCTGGAGGTGACGAGCACGGCCGGCAACATCGCGCAGGCGGCGGGTTCGGTGATCGACCTGTCGGCCACGCACAACCGCGGCGGCTCGCTGCAGGCGACGGCGCTGGGCGCCGGCGCGGGGCGCATCGACCTGGGCGGACGCCTCCTCGGCACCGCGAGCGGCACGTACGACGCGGGCGGCACGGTGGTGCCCTACGACGCGGCCGAGATCAGCGTGCGCGGCCAGACCGTGGCCGACTTCGCGGGCCTGAATACGCGCCTCAACGAAGGCGGCGTGACGGGCGCGCGCCGCTTCCAGATCAAGCAGGGCGACCTCGCCATCGGCGACGAAGTGAAGGCGCGCGTGGTCGAGGTCACGCTCGACGGCGGCAGCCTCACGGTGAACGGCCGCATCGACGCCAGCGGCTTCCAGGTGGGCGCGATCCGCCTCGCGGCCAAGGGCGACCTCACGGTGAACGGCACGCTCGACGCGCACGCCACCGGCCTGCGCGTGGACAGCTACGGCAAGATCATCGACAGCCCGAACCGCGCCATCGTCGACCTCACGAGCACGCACGGCACGCTGACGCTGGGCGGCGGCGCGGCCATCGACCTGCGCGCGGGCACGGCCGTGGGCGCGGCGCAAGGCAACGACGGCGCATCGCGCGGCACGCTCGCGCTGAACGCGCCGCGGCGCGGCGACAACGACGTGGCGGTGAACGTCGCCGGCACGCCCGCCATCCAGGGCGCGAAGACCATCGCCGTCAACGCCTTCCGCACCTACAGCGACGCACCGCTGGCGGACGCGCCCGACGTGACCGGCCACGTGCCGCAGCTCATCACGCAGAAGTACCTCGACGAGATCGACGGCCACAGCGTCGCCTTCATCGACAAGGCGCTGGCCAACACCTCGCTGTCGGCGCGCCTGGCGGGCCTGGGCAGCTACCACCTGCGCCCGGGCGTGGAGATCGTCAGCAGCACCGGCGAGGGCGACCTGAGCGTGGTCGGCGACATCGACCTCTCGGGCTACCGCTACGGCCCGGGCGCGAACCGCACCGACCCGGCGCGGCGCGGCTTCGGCGAGCCCGGCGTGCTGGTGATCCGCGCGGGCGGCAACCTCAACGTGTACGGCAGCATCAACGACGGCTTCGCGCCGCCGCCGGCCACGCCCGACGACAAGGGCTGGTACCTCACCGAGCAGCGCACGAAGTTCGGCACGCCGTTCACGCCCGACGGCGGCGACATCGTCGTGCCGATCGACGGCGTGGTGCTCGACAAGGGCACCGTGTTCCCGAAGGACGCGCTGCTCAACTACGACGTGCCCGCCGAAGCCATGGTGCTGCCGGCCGGCACGGTGCTGCCCGTGACCGTGACGCTGGGCGCGGCCTACACGCTGCCCGCCGGCACGGTGCTGCGCGCCAACGTCTACAACGCCGACGGCAGCGTGCGCCTGAAGGCCGGCACGGTGCTGGGCGAGGCCATGGTGCTGGACAGCGGCATGAAGCTGGGCGCGGGCACCGCGCTGCGCGCCGAGGCCAGCGTGCAGGCGATGGTGTGGCCCAAGGGCGTGCGCCTGCCGGTCGCGATGAAGGCCGACGGCACCATCGCGCTGGCGCGCGGCGCGGTGATTCCGTCGCTGACCGATGTGCAGCTGCCGAACGACGCGGCCGTCAACCTGCGGCCCGAAGTCGACGGCGTGCAGGGCCGCAACTGGGCCGTGGCACCGATGCTGGGGCAGGGCGCGACGAGCTGGAGCCTGCAGCTCACGGCCGGCGCCGACCTGGACTCGGCCGACCGCCGCGCGGTCGATCCGGCCAAGCACGGCGCGCTCATCCTGGCCGACAGCCACGCGATGTACAACGTCAGGCTCACGCCGGGCGGCAGCGGCTTCGTGTGGGGTCCGAACGGGCCCATGTGGGGCCACGACGAGGGAACGCCGATGGACCCGCTGGATTTCGAGGCAGGCTACTGCGACTGGGGCGGCGAGGGCACCTGCAAGGTCGACCCGGCGCGCCTTTCCTACTTCTGGGGGCCCAACGGCCGCGACTGGGACCCGAGCTTCGTCGAGGGCACGCCGGTGTCCCCGGAATACGTCACGATCTGCGAGTGGGGGCCGGGCGTCTGCACGACGGTCATCAACCCCGTCAAGGACGTCACCAAGTACACGCCGCTGTCGCCGATGTTCAGCGTGCTGCGCACCGGCACCGGCGACCTGGGCCTGGCGGCGGCCGGCAACTTCGTCATGGAGTCGCCGTTCGGCGTCTACACGGCCGGCACGCGCTCGGCGCCGCTGCTCGACGCCAACGGTCTCGACCCCTTCAACCTCGCACGCGGCAAGGCCGTCGGCGGCTCGGTGATCGGCCCGCAGACGGCGGACTACAGCGCTGCGCTCGCGGCCTACCAGGCCTGGTACCCCGAGCAGGGCGGCAACCTCGACATCACGGTGGGCGGCAACGTCGTCGGCGACGTCTGGGGTCATTTCGGGGGCGAGCGCGGACAGGCGCCGAGCGCCGCGGTGGGCAGCTGGCTGTGGCGCCAGGGATCGGGCACGGCCCTGGCCGGCAGCGACCGCATCGCGACGTCGTGGTGGATCAACTTCGGCACCTACGCGCTGCCGGCCGGTGCGCAGTTCAGCACCGACAGCAGCCCCGAGCCCTTCCTGGTGGGCTTCACCGGCATGGGCACGCTGGGCGGCGGCAACCTCACGCTGCGCGCGGGCGGCGACGCGGGCCTCACCACGCGGCTGGGCAACGGCCAGGTCTGGCAGCGCAGCGAGGCCATCGTGGCGGCGGTCGGCAGCACGGGCCGCGTCGACGCGAACGGGCAACTGACGCTCACCGGTGGCGGCGACCTGCAGCTGCGCATCGGCGGCGTGGTCAATCCGAACCTGGCCGCGGCGCAGTACGCCAGCTATGGCACCAATGCGCAGTACCAGGACCTCAACGGCGCCCTGGTCAACCTGCGCGGCGCGGCCACCGTGTCGGCCTCCGCCATCGGCGGCGTCGAGGTGCGCTACCGCAAGTCCCCGTTCTCGCAGCCGGGCCAGGAGGGCGATGCGAAGGACACGCGCCCCATCGACCCCTTCGCCCCGACCATCGGCATCGGCAATGCCGGCATCGTGCTCGTGCCGGGCGATTCGGCGATGTACCTGGACACGCCGGGCGACCTGGTGCTCACGAGCGTGGCCGACGCGGGCCGCGCGCGGGTGCCGAACAGTTCGGCGTTCAGGCTGGGCGGCACCGAGTACGGCATCGGCCAGGGCTGGTTCACGCTGTGGACCGAGCGCACCGCGATCAACCTGTTCAGCGCGGGCGGCAACCTCACGCCCGGCACCGACCTGGCGAACCGGCAGCCCAGCGGCCAGTACCTGGGCAACATCAACATGAGCGACAACGTCACGGTCTACCCGTCGATCCTGCGCGCGACGGCGGCCTCGGGCAGCCTGTACTACGGCTTCTCGGCCACGCCCGCCACGCAGGCGCCCGGCCGCGCACTGGTGCTCGCGCCGTCGCCGTCGGGCGCGCTCGAGTTCCTGGCGGGCAACTCGCTGTTCGGCGGCGGCTATCCGGTGGGGATGTCGGGCGCGGTCACGCCGCTGCCCACGCCCTGGGCACCCGCCTTCGTGGGCTATGACCGCTTCCAGCGGCCGGTGGTCTACAACACCAGCCCGGAGGGCTCGATGGTCGGATCGCCCAGCGTGCCGAACTACGGGGAGGTCGACCGCCATCCGCTGTTCGCCTTCGGGCCGGACACGCTGGGCCCCCGCGCGCTGCACCCGGCCGATGCGCCGCCCTCGCTGTTCTACGCCGTGCGCGGCGACATCCTGGGCCTGGCCAGCGGCACGGCGCGCAAGGTGGATGCCAGCGGCGAACCCGCGCGCGAGACCTGGTACCGCTCGGCCGCGCCGGCGCGCATCCGCGCGGGGCGCGACATCGTCGGCACCGAGGCGCTGATCGTGAACAACGACCCGCGCGACGTGTCGCTGGTGCAGGCCGGGCGCGACATCCTGTACGCGAACCTGCAGGTGGCGGGCCCCGGCACGCTGGAGGTCTCGGCCGGCCGCCACATCACGCAGGACGACCGCGCCAGCGTGGTCAGCCGCGGTGCACTGGCCGAGGGCGACACGCGCCCCGGCGCGAGCATCGCGATGATGGCCGGCATGGGCCCGATGGGCGTGGGCGGGCCGGACTTCTCGGCCATCGCCGATCGCTACCTCGACCCCGCGAAGCGCGCCGAGTCGGGCCCCGGCCAGTCGCTGGCCAGCCAGCCGGGCCGCGTGGTGAAGACCTACGACGCCGAGCTGGCCGCATGGCTCAAGGAACGCTACGGCTTCGTCGCCACCAGCGCCGACGCGAAGGACCCGGGCAGCGCGCTCGCGTACTTCAAGGCGCTGGCGCCCGAGCAGCAGCGCGTGTTCCTGCGCGGCGTGTATTTCGCCGAGCTGCGTGCGGGCGGGCGTGAGTACAACGACGTGGACGGTCCGCGCTACGGCAGCTACCTGCGCGGGCGCGGCATGATCGCCACGCTGTTCCCCGACCTCGATGCGGCAGGGCAGGAGATCGTGCGCACCGGCGACATCATCCTGTACGGCCCCTCGGGCGTGCACACCGATTTCGGCGGCGACATCCAGATGCTCGCGCCGGGCGGGCAGATCGTGGTGGGCGTGCAGGGCGCGGTGCCGCCGGGCAGCGCGGGCGTGATCACGCAGGGCATGGGCCACATCCAGCTGTTCAGCGAAGGCAGCCTGCTGCTGGGCCTGTCGCGCGTGATGACCACCTTCGGCGGCGACGTGCTGGCCTGGTCGGAGCAGGGCGACATCAACGCCGGCCGGGGCTCCAAGACCACGCTGGTCTACACGCCGCCCAAGCGCGTGTACGACAACATCGGCAACGTGAAGCTGTCGTCGCAGGTGCCCAGCTCGGGCGCCGGCCTGGCCACCTTGGCGCCCATCGCCGAAGTGCCGGCGGGCGACATGGACCTGATCGCGCCGCTGGGCACCATCGACGCGGGCGAGGCGGGCATCCGCGTGTCGGGCAACGTGAACCTCGCGGCCCTGCAGGTGGTGAACGCGGCCAACATCCAGGTCAAGGGCGAGTCGGCCGGGCTGCCGGTGGTGGCCTCGGTGAACGTGGGTGCGCTGACCAACGCCAGCGCGGCGGCCTCGCAGGCCGTGGGCGCGGCGCAGGAGGCGATGCAGCGCGAACGCGCTGCGGCGCGCCAGGCGCTGCCGTCGGTGTTCTCGGTGCGCGTGCTGGGCTTCGGCAACGAGCCTGCCGACGGTGCCGCGGCGCCGTCCGATGCGGGCCGCGCCACGGCGCGCCCGGTGGGCTACGACGAGCACAGCCCGGTGCAGGTGCTGGGGCGCGGGCCGCTGGGCGATGCGCAGAAGACCAAGCTCACGGCGCAGGAGCGGCGTTTGCTGGGGCAGTGACGGGGCAGGGCGGCGCACGGCGGTTCATGAAATTTTTGTGACAAACGACAGTCGAGGGCGCGCCATTTCGTCTTGGACTGAGAGCCCTGTGACTGCCCGCCCGATGCCCCTCCTGTCGTCTTCCGCCCGCCTGCGCCCGTGGGCGTCGTTCCTGCTCGCCACGGCGTTTACCGCCCTGGCCGGTGCGGCGCATGGCGCGTCGCCCGAGGCCAATGCCAGTGGCGTGTTCCTCAATGCCGCCGGCGACGTGCTGACCGCGCGCCATGCGGTGGCGGACTGCCGTTCGCTGTTCGCCCTCAAGGACGCGCAGGTGGCGCAGGCCCGGGTGATCGCCGAGAGCGCCGAGCTCGACGTCGCGGTGCTGCGCACCACCCTCACGCCGTACCTGCACGCCACGCTCGCGGCGGACGCGCGCACGCCGGCCCCGGGCAGCGTGGGCGTGTTCACCGAGGCCTACGCGGTGCTGCAGCGCATGCCCGATCGCGGGGCGTTGCTCAGCAACGCCATGACCGTGCCCGGCGTGGAAGGCCTGCAGCTGCTGTCGGGCGTGCAACCCGGCGCCAGCGGCAGCGCGGTGCTGGGCGCCGACGGCCTGCTGCTCGGCGTGGTGGTCGAGCGTGTCGCCGCCGCGCCGCATGCGTCGGGCATGGTGCTCAGCCGCGCGGCCTCGGCCGCGGGCGTGGCGGGCGGCGTGACGCGGGTGCGCGCGGTGCCGGCGGCGCGCCTGCGCGACTTCCTGGACGCCCACGGCATCGCCTACACGCACAGCCGCGAACCGCAGCTCGGCCCCCAACAGTCGCCCGCCGCACGGGCCTCGACCCTGGCGGTCGGCGTGCTGTGCGGGTGAGCGTCCTTCTTCGACTTTTTCATTGGAACTCGCATGACCTTTTCTTTCGGCAAGACCCGCGGCTGGCGCCGCCTGCGCCTGGCGCTCGGCGGGCTCGGCCTCGGGCTGTCCGCCGTCGCCGCGCCCCTGGCCGCATCGGCGCAAACACAGCCGCAACCGCAGGTGCCGCAGCACTGGATCAGCTACGCCAACCTCGCGAGCAACCAGCTGCAGTCGTCGCTCAGCGACCCGGCCAGCGACACCGTGGTGCGCCTGCACACGTGGATGCAGGAACGCATGCTGAAAGAAGGCCAGCCTGTGCCGCCCGCGCCGGTGGTGGTGCGCGTGTGGGTCGCGGGCAGCGGCAAGGTCGAGCGCGTGGCCTTCGATTCGCTGGGCGATGCGCAGGCCGACACCGACCTGCGCGCGCTGCTCACCGCGCAGCCGCTGGCCGAGCCGCCGCCGCGCGACATGCGCCAGCCGATGGTGCTGCAACTCACGCTGAGCTTTGTCGCGCGCACCTGACCGATCACGGCGCCTTTGCGTGGCGCTGCTGGGCCTTGCGGCTGCAATACCGCTGCACGCCGCCATGCCCTGGCCCGTGCCGGGGCTCGCGGCGCTGGTGAAGGCCTTCGGGCCGGCCGTGGTCCACATCGGCGTGGAGCGGCCGTCGGTGCCGGCGCGCCGCTTCAGCGATCGCTGGCTGCTGCGCGCACCGCCTGCCGAGGCCGACGAGAGCAGCCTGGGCAGCGGCTTCCTCGTGAGCGCCGACGGGCTCATCCTGACCAACGCGCACGTGGTCGCGCACGGCACGCAGATCCGCGTGAAGCTGCCCGACCGGCGCGAGTTCCGGGCGCGGCTCATCGGTCTGGACGCACTGGCCGACGTGGCCTTGCTGAAGATCGACGCGACCGGCTTGCCCACGGTGCGCATCGGCGATCCGGCGGACGTGGAGCCCGGCGACGGCGTGGCGGCCATCGGCTCGCCCTACGGCTTCGGCAACTCGGTGACGGCCGGCATCGTCAGCGCCAAGGGGCGGCTGCTGCCGGGCGCCGAGTCGATGCAGTTCCTGCAGACCGACGTGCCGATCAACCCGGGCAACTCGGGCGGGCCGCTGTTCAACCTGCGCGGCGAGGTGATCGGCATCAACTCGCGCATCTACAGCCGCAGCGGCGGTTACCAGGGGCTGTCGTTCGCCATTCCCATCGACGCCGCCATGCGCATCAAGGACCAGCTGCTGGCCACCGGCACCGTCACGCGCGGGCGCATCGGCGTGTCCGTGCAGGAAGTGGGGCAGGCGCTGGCCGACACCTTCCGCCTGCCGCGCCCGGCCGGCGCACTGGTGACCGACGTGGAGCCGCGCGGTGCGGCGGCGCGGGGCGGGCTGAAGACCGGCGACGTGATCCTGTCGGTGCAGGGCCGCGAGGTGGTGCAGGCGGCCGACGCGCTGGGCTTCATCGCCGAGCAGGTGCCGGGGCAGCGCGCACGCCTCATGGTGTGGCGCGACCGCGCCGAGCACGTGGTCGAGGTGAAGGTGGAGGGCTACGACACGCCGCGCCTGCAGGGCGAGGCGGCGACGGCGGCCTCGGTGCCTTCGCGCCTGGGATTCGCGGTGCGCCCGCTGGCGCCGGCCGAGCGGCAGTTCCTGCGCGTGGAGGGCGGGCTGCTGGTACAGCGCGTGAACGTGGCGGCGTCGCGCGCGGGCGTGCAGCCGGGCGACGTCATCCTGGCGCTCAACGGCCAGCCGATCGACAGCGCCGAAGCCCTGGCCCAGGCGCTGGAGGGGGCCGACGGCACGGCGGCGTTGCTGGTGCAGCGCGCGGGGGCGCGGATCTTCGTGCCGATCTGCGCGCAGGCCGGGTCGCCGAAGTGCTGAGAAGGCGTCGCGCTGACCGGCCGCGTCATTCGAGCGTCATGGAGCGAACCTAGCATCCGCTTCGACATGCCCCCCGGGCGGCGGCTTTCGCCGGGCGTATCGAACTCATGCGGCATGCACCTCTTTCCTTTCCTCTCGTCTCCCTGGCCGGCATCGCGCTGGTCGCCTGCATGACCGGGCCGTGGATGAGCGCTCGCGCGCAGTCCGACGCGGCGCCGCTTCGGCCGCAGGCCGCGCGCATCGCCTTCGACATCGCGGCCCAGCCGCTGGCCGCGGCGCTGGAGCAGTACGGTCGCGCCACCGGCCTGCCGGTGTTCTTCGATGCCGAACGCGTGGCCGGACGCCACGCCGCGCCCGTGCACGGCCTGTTCGATGCGCAGGCCGCCCTCGATGCGCTGCTCGCGGGCACGGGCCTGGTCGCCGACGACGCCGGCGCGGGGGCCACGACCGCCTTCGTGCTCCGGCTCGCGCCGGCCATGCCGGCGCCGGCACGACCGGCTGATTCGGTGCAGGCCGCGCCCGCCACCGCGCACCGCGGCTACGACGGGCTGGTGCAGACCCGCGTCTGGGAAGCCTTGTGCGCCCACCCGCGCGCGGCACCGGGCGGCTACCGCGCGGCGATGCGCTTCGTGATCGACGGCACCGGCCGCATCGCCCATGCCTTCCTGCTGCACACCAGCGGCGAGCGCGCGCGCGACGACGCCATCCTCGACACGCTGCGGCAGCTGCGCATCGACCGCGCGCCGCCGCCGGACATGGCGCAGCCGCTCACGATGCTGATCCTGCCGCGCTCGCAGACGCCCGGGCTCGAGTGCCCGGTGCGCCACTGACGCCACCGCCATGCCCGAGAACGCGCTGCCCGCGTTGCGCGACTTCCTGGTCGCGCGCTACGACGAGCTCAAGCAGCGGCTTGCGCGGCGGCTTGGCAACGCCGAGCGTGCCGGCGACGCGCTGCAGGACACCTGGCTGCGCCTGGAAAGCCGCGACGACATCGACGGCGTGCACGACCCCGCCGCCTACCTGCTGCGCGTGGCCGTCAACCTGGCCTACGACCAGGTCGCGAAGCAGGGGCGCCTGGCCACGTCCGACGAGATCGAGGCGCTGCTCGACGAAACGCCCGACCCCGCGCCGGGGCCCGCGCAGATCGCGCAGGACCGCGCGGAGCTGGCCGCGCTGCGCGCACTCATCGAGCGCCTGCCGCCACGGCGCCGGCAGGTGCTGGTGATGGTGCGCTGGCAGCACCTGCCGCAGCGCGAGGTGGCGGCGCGGCTGGGCATCTCGCTGCGCACGGTGGAGAAGGAACTCAAGGAGGCGCATGACCACATCGCCGCCCGCATGGGCCGCGCGGACCGCGCACCCGACGCGAAGGAGCCGCATGAAAAATAAAGTGCGGTTCACCGCGTCGAGAGCCGTCTCATGGGTATGCGACATCTTTCAGCGTGCACGGGTTGAAGCCCCGATGACCCCGTCCGACGCCCACGCACAGGCCTTGCGCGAAGCGCAGGCCTGGCTGCGCCGGCTGTCGTCCGGCGCGGCCACGCAGCACGACGTCGAGGGCTTTCGCCGCTGGCGCGACGGCAACCCGCTGCACCAGCCCGCGCTGGCGCAGGCCCGGCGCCTGTGGCAGGCGCTCGACCCGGCCATCGGCGGCATGCCGGCCGAGGTCCAGCGAGCTCCCGTGTTGTCGGTGCGGCCGGTGGCTGCACGCCGCGCGTTCCTCGGTGCGGCGGTGGGCGCAGCCGGCGCCGCGGGCGTGGCGGTGGTCTCTCCGCCGCTGGGCCTGTGGCCGTCGTTCGGCGAATGGAACGCCGACTACCGCACGGCCACCGGCGAGCAGCGCGCGGTGCAGGTGGCCGAGGGCGTCGACCTGATGCTCAACACGCAGACCAGCGTGCAGCGCCGCAGCGTCGAGGGCCGCCTCGTCGGCATCGACCTGATCGCGGGCGAGGCGGCGGTCGACTTGGTGGCCGGGCCGCAGCCCTTCGGTGTGGTGGCGGGCGCGGCCCGCAGCGAGGCGCAGGCCGGCCGCTTCGAGGTGCGCTACCTCGCGGGCCGGGGCTGCGTGACCTGCCTCGAAGGGCGCGTGCGCGTCACGCACGCGAGGGGCACGCGCGATCTGCAGGCCGGCGAGCAGGTGCTGTACGACGCGGGTTCGCTCGGGCCGGTGGCGGCTGTGGCAACCCGCGAGGCCTCGGCCTGGCGCAGCGGCGTGCTGGTGTTCAGGCAGACGCCGCTGGCGCACGTGATCGAGGAGATCAACCGCTACCGGCCAGGCCGCGTGGTGCTGCTGGCGCAGCGCCTGGCCGGGCGCGAAGTCAGCGGGCGTTTCGCCATCGCCTCGCTCGACACGGTGCTGGTGCAGATCCAGCGCTCGTACGACCTCGAGGCGCGTGCGCTGCCGGGCGGCGTGCTGCTGCTTAGCTGATGAATGTGACAGCCTGATTGGCCCTCGCGTGCACTCAGGATTGGTCCAGAAACTTAGCGGTTTTGTTTGCGTCTGTCGGTCTGTCCAGTAAGGGGCACGGATTCCGTGCCGGTGCATTTCATTCTTTACTGGGCGTCAGATGAACACACACGAGGGACACCGCAGCCGCCGTCAGGCCGCTGCCGTGCAGGCGAGGAGCTTCCGGATTTCGCCGCTGGCACAGGCCATGGCGCTGGCGCTGGCCGCCGGTGTGGCCGCCGCGCCGGCCCATGCGCAGCGCGCCTTCAGCCCGACCTGGTTCAACGCCAAGGGCGCGGCGCAGGCCACGGCCACGGCCACCGGTTTGATGCCCAACGGGTCGCCGGCGGCGCAGCTCACGAGTCCGCTCGCGCAGCAGCAGCGCGCCAGCGAGCAGCTGCAGCAGTCCATCGGCAACCTGAACCTGGCGGCGCGCGGCATCGCGGCGCAGCAGGCGGCACAGGCGGCCGCGCGGCGTGCCGCGCAGAACGACCCCTCGGTGCCCGACGGCCTGGCCGAAGGCGGTCTGAAGGTCGACACGAATTCGTTGACCGCCGGCTGGTCGAATGCACGCGCGCTGACCGGTGATTCGCAGCGGCAGGTGGACGGTCGCACGGTCGTCACCGTCGAGCAGACAGCCGACAAGGCGATCCTGAACTGGGAGACCTTCAACGTCGGGCGCAACACCACCGTGGCCTTCGCGCAGCGCAAGGACTGGGCGGTGCTCAACAAGGTGAACGACCCGCAGGCGCGGCCTTCGCAGATCCAGGGGCAGATCAAGGCCGACGGCACGGTGATGGTCGCCAACCGCAACGGCATCGTGTTCAGCGGCAGCAGCCAGGTCGACACGCGCAACCTCGTGGCCGCGGCGGCGCAGATCGACGACGCGCAGTTCCAGGCCCACGGCGTGTACGCCAACGGCAGTGCGCCCAACGTCAGGAACGCGCAAGGCCGCGTCGAGGTGCAGGCCGGTGCCAGGCTTTCCACGCCCGCACCCGCTTCGGCCACGCAGGGCGGCGGCTATGTGCTGCTGCTGGGCGCCGAGGTGCACAACGCCGGCGAGATCGCCACGCCCGGCGGGCAGACGCTGCTCGCGGCGGGCGACCACTTCACCATCCGCAAGGGCGTGGGCACCGACGGCAACCAGACCTCGACCACGCGCGGCAATGAAGTCGCGGTCACGCTGGCCGCGGACAGCAAGGCCGGCCTTGTCCGCAACTCGGGCCTGATCCAGGCGCCCACCGGCGACGTCACGCTGGCGGGCCGCGAGGTGGTGCAAGGCGGCGTCGTCCTGTCCAGCACGTCGGTCAACGCACGGGGCACGGTGCATCTGAACGCGATCGGCGCCACGGGCAAGGTCGCGCTCGGCGAGGGCAGCACCACGGCCATCGTGCTCGACACCAGCGGCGCGACCGCGCTCGACAGCCAGCGCGCCGGGCTCATGGCGCCGGCGGTCCAGCTGGGCACCGGCACCATCGTGCTGGCGGGCAACGACCGCCGCGACCTGTCGCGCGTCGAAGTTGCGAGCGGCGGCACGGTCGAGTTCCAGGCCGGCTCGCTCACGCTGGCCACTGGCGGCCAGGTGGTGGTCGACGCGAAGCAGCGCAGCCTCGTGCGCGAGGGTGCGCGCATCGACGTGTCGGGCGCGGTGGGCGTGAAGCTCGCGATGGAGTCCAACAACATCAAGATCAACGTGCAGGGCAACGAGCAGCGCGATGCGCCGCTCAACCGCGACAGCAAGAACCTCAACAACAACGACCTGTGGATCGACCGGCGCTCGCTGGTCTTCGTGCCCGGCGGCACCGGCGGCTACCAGGGCGAGCGCTGGTACACCGGCGGCGGCCTGCTCGAGGTGGGCGGCTACCTGGGCACGCAGGCGCACGGCGTGGGCGAGTGGATGGCGCAGGGCGGCGTGGTGGGCTTCAGCGGCGGCGAGCTGGTCACGCAGCGCGGCGCGAGCATCAACATCTCGGGCGGCACGCTCGACGTGCTCACGGGCAAGCTCAACCAGAGCTGGCTCAAGGGCGCGGACGGGCGGCTCTACGAAGTGTCGAAGGCGCCGGGCGACCTGCGCTACACGGGCGTCTACAAGGGCTTCGAAGACGAACACGCGCGCTGGGGCAAGAAGACCACGGGCTTCTTCTACAACCCGCTGATCGGCCCGCAGACGCGGCTGGAAAGCGGCTACACCGTGGGCCGCGATGCCGGCCTGCTGATCGTCGGCACGCAGGCCGCGGTGCTCGAAGGAGAGATCGTCGGCGAGACCTTCCAGGGCGACCGGCAGACACAGGCGCGGCAGGCCGGGCTCGATGGCTACCAGCAGTCGACCGGCGCGGTGGCGCAGCGCGGGCAGCTCGTCGTGGGCCGCTACGACGCCTACTACGACAAGACGGCCGGTGTGATCCACCGGCGGCTCGACAGCGCCGGCATCAAAAACGTGGTGCTGGGCGATACGGCCGACAGCATTGCGGCCGGTCTCGACCTCGCGACTGCGTTGCCGGCCGAACGCCGCGACACGCTGGTGCTCGATGCGGCGCAGCTCAGCGGCTTCCGACTGGGCGCGGTGCGCATCGCGGCCAGCGACAGCATCGCGGTCGACAAGGCGCTGCAGGTCGGCGATGGCGGCCACCTCGTGCTGTACAGCCCTAACGTGAAGGTCAACGCCGACCTCGTCGCGCGCGGCGGCGGCATCCAGCTGGGCAACGTGCTCGAACAGATCAGCCTCAACTACCTGAAGGACACGAGCACGCTCACTGCGCCCGACGGCGGCACGACCTCGGTGGTGCTCGCGGGCGGTGCGACGCTCGACACCCGCGGCCTGTGGACCCACCTGCTGACGAACCCGGCCGACGCGGGCGGCGTGGCGTACCGCAACGGCGGCAGCGTGTCCGTGCGCAGCACCGGCGACGTGGTGCTGCGCACCGGCAGCGTCATCGACGTGTCGTCCGGCGCGGCGCTGTTGTCGAAGGCCAAACCGCAAGGCGGCAAGGGTGGCAGCGTCACGCTCGAGGCAGACGGCTTCAACACGGGCAGCGGCCATGTCGCGCTCGACGGGGCGGTGCTGCGCGGCCACGGCGTGGACGGCGGCGGCACGCTGACCGTGCAGACGATGCGCGTCGCCATCGGCGACACCTCGGGCGCGGCGCGGGCCGACACGCTGATGCTCGACGCCGGCTTCTTCGACAAGGGCTTCAGCCGCTATGCGCTTATCGGCAACCACGGCCTCACGGTGGCCGACGGTGCGCAGATCGACGTGACGATGCCGGTGTACCGCTTCGGCGCCCACGCGCAGGACATCGCCACCGGCAGCCGTCCGGCCGACGCGCTCGAGGTGTGGACGCCGCCGCTCTACCAGGAAGACGCGACCCAGGCCGTGCTCACGCAGCGCAAGGGCGCGAGCCTGTCGCTGCAGGCCGGCACGACGACCACGCTCGCCAAGGAGCTGCCGACGGTGCAGGCCGTGGTGGGCAAGGGCGCGGCGATCCAGGTCGACCCGGGCCAGGCCATCGAGGTGCGCAGCGCCGGCCAGCTCACGGTGGACGGCACGCTGCGCGCGAACGGCGGGCGCATCGTGCTGAAGACGGTGGACATCACCGACCTCGAATCGGACATTGCCAATGCAAAGGCCCATGCCCGCTCGATCTGGATCGGCGGGCAGGCGGTGCTCGATGCGTCGGCACATGCGGTCACCGCCACCGACACCACCGGCAAGCGCTACGGCCTGGTGCGCGACGGCGGCAGCATCGTGGTCGGCGGCGAGATCGATGCGGTGGGGAGCAAGGCCACCGCGTCGCAGAACTTCGTCGTCGTGCGCCCGGGCGCGCTGCTCGATGCCTCGGGCACGCACGCGGTGCTCGATGTGAACGGTATGGGCGCGACCGATGTAAGCAGCAATGGCGGCAGCATCTCGCTCGCGTCGTACGACGGGTTGCAGCTGGACGGCACACTGCGCGCCGTCGCGGGCGGCGCGCGCGCGGCCGGCGGCACGCTGGCCGTGGTGCTCGGCACGCCGGGCCTGCGCCTGCACCTGGACCCGCTGCAGCAGGCGGAAGACCGCGTGCGCCGGCACCGCGTGCTGGTGCTGGGTGTGGAACAGGGCGCACCGCTTGCGCCCGACACCCTGCAAGCCGGCGTCGACGACGGTGCGCTCGCCTACGGCCAGGCCCGGCTGGGCACCGACACGGTCCGACGCGGCGGCTTCGACACCCTCTCGCTGTTCGCCGGCTCCACGCTCGCCTTCGAAGACGGCGTCGACCTGCGCCTGCGGCAGGGCCTGCAGATCCATGCCGGCGGCCTTGCGCTCGCCAAGGATGCGCCCGACGACGCGCACGTGGCGCTGTCCGCCGCGCATGTGCGGCTGGCCGGCGCGATGCCGTCGTTCACGCGTGAAGTCCTGAGGGCGCCCGTCGCCGAAGGCGGCGTGGTGCGCGTACCGTCCGGCACCCGCCTCGATGTGGCCGGTGAGCTGATCGACATCCGCGACGGCATGGGTTTCGGCGTCAACGGCAAGGTCCCGGCGCTCGACGGCGCGAGCGAAGCGCCCACGGTCGACCTGGCCGCCTTCGGCCACGTCACGTTGGCCAGCACGGGCGACCTGCGCTTCCTGCAGGGCAGGCAAGACGTCGGCGTTTCCACGAGCCTCGTCGTTCCCGGCAGCCTGACCCTGCGCGCCGCGCAGATCTACCCGGCCACGGGCGTGGTGGCGCTCGTGTCCGCGGGCCTGACGCCGGACGGCACCTACCTGCCCGACACGGTGCTGCGCATCGAGGGCACGGGCGCGACCCCGCAGGTGCCGTACTCGGCCTTCGGCGACCTGTCGCTGCGCGCCGGCGTCATCGAGCAGGGTGGCACGGTGCGGGTGCCGCTCGGCCAGCTGACGCTCGGCGACGCGCTCACCACGAAGGTCGAACTGCTGCCCGGCAGCCTCACCTCGGTGAGCGGCGAGGGGCTGAACATGCCCTACGGCGGCACGGTCGACGGCATCAACTACCTGTACGACGGCAAGCAGGTCAAGCTCACCGGCGTGGGCGCAGGCGACGGCTACAAGCGCAACCAGACGATCGGCCTCACGTTCATGGGGGCCAGCGTGCAGGGCCAGGAAGGCGCCACGCTCGACCTGTCGGGCGGCGGCAACCTCACGGGTGCGGGCTTCGTGAGCGGGCGCGGCGGCTCGACCGACGCGCGCTACAGCCCGCTGATGCAGGTCGGCGCCCGCGGCGGCTTCACGCTGCCGGGGCTCGCGACCAACCCGGTGTATGCCATCGTGCCCGGCGTGCAGCCGGCGGTGGCGCCCACCGGCGCGGAGAAGGGCGCGGTCGATCCGCTGCTCGGCCAGCAGATCACCCTCGGCGCCGGCGTGCCGGGCCTGCCCGCGGGCACCTACACGCTGATGCCCTCGACCTATGCGTTGCAGCAGGGCGCCTTCCGCGTGGAGCTGAACGGCGCGGCCGGCCTGGGCGCGCCCACCGGCACGCTGGCGATGCGCAACGGCTCGTGGCTCACGGCCGCGCAGCTGCGCGTGGGCCGCACCGGCATCGGCGACACGCTGTTCCGTCAGGCGATCGTGATGTCGGGCGAGGTGCTGCGCAGCTACTCGCAATACAACGAGATGGGCTACGCCGACTTCGTGCGCGCCGATGCGTTGCGCGTGGGCGTGCCGCGCGCCATGCTGCCGACGGACGCGCGCAACCTGCACCTGAAGCTCGCGCCCGGCGCGGGCGCCGAGGCCTTCCGCTTCGACGGCACGGCACGCTTCCAGGTGGGCGCGGGCGGGCGGGGCGGTTCCGTGGTGGCCACGAGCAGCGAGGAGCAATGGGGCCTCGAGATCGTCGCGGCCGGCGCGTCGGCGACGGCGGGCTTCCATGGCGTCACGCTCGACGCCGGCGCACTCAGCGGCATGGGCGCGTCGCGCCTGGTCATCGGCGGCTTGCAGGGCGCCGACTACGGGCAGAGCGGCAACGTCATCCAGACCGGCGACGGCGGGAACAGCGTGGTGCTTCGCCAGGGGGCGGTGCTGTCCGCGCCCGAAGTGTTCCTGGCCGCAGTCGCGGTGACCGAGGGCACGCCGCTCAGCGTGGTAATCGAGCAGGGCGCGCGCATCAACACCCTCGGCCGTGGCAAGGCCGCCTACGACGCCGGCGACGGCTTCGTCTACGCCGCGACCGGCCAGATGCTGATGGTCTCCAACGGCCGGGTGAGCACGCTGCCGGTGCCCCAGACCCAGGCCGCGTCGGACAACCGCAGCCTGCAGATCGGCGTGTGTGCCAGCGCGTCGTGCAGCGGGCAGACCGAGTTGTATTCCGAAGGCACCATCGCCATGGTGACGCCCGACCGCTTCGAGATGAACGAGGCGGTGCGCTACGGCACGCGCCACCTCACGCTGGCGGTGCGCGGCATCAACGTGGGCGACAGCGCCGCGCTGGCCGCCGCCGCACAGAACCACACGCTGCCGCCGGGACTGGCCATGAGCCAGGCCCTGCTCGACCGCCTGCTGCGCGGCGACCGGCAGTACGGCGCGCCCGCGCTCGAAACGCTGGAACTGAGCGCCAGCGGCGGCGTCAACTTCTTCGGCACCGCGGCGCTGGACACCATCGACCCCGCCACCGGCAAGGCGACGATGGCGCAGCTGGTGCTGGCCACGCCCGCCATCTACGGCCAGGGCGGCGCGGACGACGTGGCCACCATCCGCACCGGTCGCCTGGTGTGGCAGGGCGCGACCACGGCGCCTGCTGCCGTGGTGCGCGACGGCGCGGGCACCGGCAGCGGCACGCTGAACATCGAGGCCGAGCACATCGAGTTCGGCTACGGCCCCAACAGCCAGCCGAGCGGCCTGGAAGACGCGGGTCGCCTGGTGTTGGGCTTTGCCGACGTGAACCTCAAGGCCTCCGAGCGCGTGAGCGCCAACCACAAGGGCAGCCTCTCGGTCTACCAGTCGCAGGGCGCGTACGAAGCGGGCAAGGGCTACGCGTACAGCGGCGGCAACCTGCGCATCGTGGCGCCGCTGCTGACGGGCGAGGCGGGCTCGGTGAACCGCATCACGGCGGGCGGCACGCTGCGCGTGGCCGCACCGGCCGGTGCGCCGGCGGCGGCCACCGGCGATGCGGCGCTGGGCGCCGAGCTGAGCCTGCGCGGACACGACGTGACGCTCGACACCGCCGTGGCGCTGCCCAGCGGCAAGCTCACGCTGAGCGCCGAACGCGACCTCACGCTGAGCGACCGCGCGCTGCTCGACCTGTCGGGCCGCGAGGTGGTGTTCAACGACGTGAGCAGGTACAGCGCCGGCGGCGACGTGGTGCTCGAAAGCCTGCACGGCAACCTGCGGCAGGCGGCGGGTTCGGTGATCGACATCTCGGCGCAGAATAACCGCGCCGGCACGCTGAAGGCGATGGCGCTCGACGATGCGGCCGGCCAGGTCGATCTGCAGGGCCGCATCCTCGGCGCGAGCAGCGGCCACTACGACGCGGGCGGCACGCGGGTGCCGTTCGCGGCGGGCAGTGTGGACGTGCGCGCGCGGCAGCTCGGCGATGCCGAATTCGCGGCGCTCAACCAGCGGCTCAACGATGGCGGCGTGTTCGGCGCGCGCAGCTTCCAGCTGCGCCAGGGCGACCTTGCCATCGGCGACGGCCTGAAGGCCGGCGAGGTGAACGTGTCGCTCGACAACGGCAGCCTCACCGTCACCGGCACCATCGACGCCAGCGGCGAACGCGTGGGCCGCATCAGCCTGGCCGCGAAGCACAACCTCACGCTGGCCGGCAGCGCGGTGCTCGATGCGCACGGTCGCACGCTGCGCGTGGACAGCCACGGCCAGATCATCGATTCGCCGAACCGCGCGATGGTCGAACTCACGTCGAACGACGGGCTGCTCACGCTGGCCTCGGGTTCGCGCATCGACCTGCGCCACGGCACCGACGCCCAGGTGGGCGGTGAACCGGGCCAGAACGACGGCCGGGCGCGCGGCACGCTGGAGCTCAACGCGGGCCGCACCGGCGAGACCGTCGGCGACATCCGCATCGACGCCAGCGGCAACATCGCCATCGAGGGCGCGCGCTCCATCGCCGTGAACGGCATGTGGCGCTACGACGATGCCCGCTTCGGCACCGACGCGGCGGCCACCGGCCGGCCTTACCAGGTCATCGACCAGGCGTACCTCGACGCCAAGCACCTGCAGAGCACGGCCTTCGTCGACAACGCGCTGGCCAACGGCGCGCTGATGAACGGCAAGCTCGCGGGCCTGAACAACGCGCGCTACGCCGACGCCTTTCATCTGCGCCCCGGCGTGGAGATCGTGAGCAAGACCCCCGGCGGCGACCTGGTGGTGCAGGGCGACATCGACCTGTCGGGCTACCGCTATGCGAGCGCCAACCCGCACACACCAAAGACCGGCGTGTACGGCTCGGGCGAGGTCGGCACGCTGGCCCTTCGCGCGGGCGGCAACCTCGACATCTTCGGCAGCATCAACGACGGCTTTGCGCCGCCGCCCGCCACGCAGGACGACGGCGGCTGGCTGCTGCTGCCGGGCGTCAACCTGCTGCGCGGCGACACCGTGCTGCCGCGCGGCGGCGTGGTGCTGGCCGACGGCACGACCTTCGAAGGAGGCGCCGGCACGCTCAACTACGACCTGCCGATCAAGTCGACGGCCTTCGGGGCCGGGCAGGTGATGCCCGTGGCCAGCGTGCTGGCCAAGGCGCTCGAACTGAAGGTGGGCACGGTGCTGAGCGCCGACGTGCGCAACGCCTCGGGCACGCTGCTGTTCGCGGCGGGCAGCATCGTGGGCGGCGCCAACGTGACGCTGCCGGTGGGCACGCGCCTGGGGGCCGGCATGCGCCTGCCGTCGGCAGCCACGCTGTCGGGCGTGGTGTGGCCCAAGGGCGTGCCGCTGCCCGGCAACGGCAAGAAGTTCGTGCTCAACGGCGCCCTCACGCTGCCGCTGGGCGCGTTGCTCCCGGCCGCGACCAACATCAAGCTGCCCAGCGGGGTGACTTCGGTGAACCTGCGCCCGGACGGCGCCGGCAGGCTGTGGGCCGCGGCGGCGATGCTGCCCGAAGGTTCGCAGTCGTGGTCGGTGCGGCTGGCCGCGGGTGCGGACCTGGGCGCGGCGGACAACCGCATCGTGCAGGTGCATCCGGCGGCGGGCCGGGGCGACCTGCGGCTGGCGGACAGCCACTACGGGATGTTCGGCAAGCTGAAGCCCGGCGGCGCGTTGTGGAGCGTGGAAGGGTCCATCAACTTCGTGGGCGACGAGAGCATGGCTGGCAAGCCCATCGATTTCGCGGACATCCAGTACCCGGAGCTTTGCGTGGACCTTCCCAGCTATTGCGTCATCGCCGCCCCGGAGTACAGCTACCTGCCGGGCAGCACGCGCTTCAGCGTGGTGCGCACCGGCGCGGCCGATCTCGACCTGCTGGCCGCCGGCAACCTGCGCATGGATTCGCTGTTCGGCGTGTACACCGCCGGCGCCTCGTCGCAGGCCACGCGGGCCGGCGACCCCTACAACCTGCCGCGCGCGGTGGGCGCCAAGGGCACGGTGCTCAACGACGCGAGCGGTGGCTACGAGAAGTTCGTCGATGGCGGCGCGCAGAACCTGGCACGCGCCTGGTACCCCGCCTCCGGCGGCAACCTGACGCTCCAGGCCGGCGGCGACCTGACCGGCGACATGACGCTGATCTCCGGGGGAAGCGGCTTGGGGCGGCCGAATCCGGCCGACAAGGGCTTCAACAGCGGCGCCATCGGCAACTGGCTGTGGCGCCAGGGCACGGGCGACAGCTTCGGTGGCGCGCAGGACCAGCCCACGGCGTGGTGGATCAACTTCGGCTCCTATGTCGGCACGACCGGGGCGGCCGACAAGTTGCTCGGCTTCACCGGCTTCGGCACGCTGGGCGGCGGCGACCTGCGCGTGGACGTGGGCGGCAACGCGGGCCTGCAGGGACGGCGCGGCGCCAAGACAGATTCGTCCACCGACAGCCGGCGCAGCCAGGGCCTGGTGCTGGCGGTGGGCGGCACCGGCCGTGTGCTGGCCGACGGCAGCCTGAGCCTGACGGGCGGTGGCGACGTGCTCGTGCGCGTGGGAGGCGCCTTCAATCCGCTCCACACGCCCTACGTCGAGGGTGCCGGTGGCGACTCCGACGCCGGGCTCAACGGGGCGATCGTCAACCTTCGGGGCGACGTGCAGCTGCAGGCCGGCACCCTCGGCAGCCTGCCCCGGGTCTATGGGCTCTCCGAGCGGGCGCAGTCGCCCCGCGAGACCCGCGCCTACGACCTCTACACGGCAACCCGCGGCATGGCGCAAGGCGGCATCGTGTTGGCCCCGGGCGATGCGAACTACACGCTCGCCACGCGTGGCGACCTGGTGGTCAAGGGGGTGATCGATCCGACGCGCGTCGACCTCCCCAATGCCACGCCGTTCAGCGCCAACGGCCTGGAAGGACGGGGCCAGAGCTGGTTCACCCTGTGGACACCGCACACGGCCATCCGCCTCTTTGGCGCAGGCGGCAACCTGGTGCCGGTGACGGGTGGCGCGGGCGTGCCCGTGACCGACTCGGCCTTCGTGTACCCCTCGATCCTGAGTGCGGTGGCCGCCAGCGGCAGCCTGTTCTATGGCGATGCGGCGACCTTCGACAACACCGGCACGGGCACGCCGCTGGTGCTGGCGCCCTCGGCCCACGGCATGCTGGAGTTCCTGGCCAGCGACTCGATCTATGCGGGAGGCAACACCGTGAGCCAGTCGGGCGCGGCCGCCTCGGCGCTGGCAACGCCGCTGCGCCCGGCGTTCCAGGGCACGACCGGCGATGGCACGGTGCTGGGCAACCTGTCGGGCGGCAATCGCCTGGACGGCGGCGGCGTGCGTCCGCTGTTCGCCTTCGGCCCCAACACGGTGTCGGGCGAAGCGATGGGCGAGCAGCCGGCGCGCTTCTACGCCGTGCATGGCGACCTGGTCGGCGTGAGCAGCGGGCGCATCCTGCGCTTCGGGCCGGACGACGCGACGCGCGCCGGCCAGACCTGGTACGAGGGCGCGCAACCGGTGTGGATGCGGGCCGGGCGCGACATCGTCGCGAGCGGCACGCCCGTCGGCCAGACCGAGCCCTCGAATGGCCTGGCACAGGCCTACTTCGAGAGCAGCGGCAACCTGTTCGCGCACCAGAAGCCGGGCGACATCTCGGTGGTCTCGGCAGGCCGCGACATCCTGTTCAGCACCTTCAACGTGGCCGGCCCCGGCACGCTGGAGATCACGGCCGGGCGCGACATCCGCATGGAGAACAGGGCCTCGGTCAGCAGCCTCGGCGCGGTGGTGCCGGGCGACAGCCGGCCCGGTGCGGGCATCGCGATGTTGGCCGGCGTGGGCGCCCACGGGCCCGACTACGCGGGCTTTGCGCAGCGCTACCTCGACCCCGCCCACCTCATGCAAAGCGGGCAGCCGCTGGCCGATCAGGCCGGCAAGGTGGTGAAGAACTACAACCGCCAGCTCACGCTGGGCGACTGGCTGCGCGCCGAGCATGGCTACAGCGGCGACGACAACGGCGCGGCGGCCTGGATGGCGCAGCGGCAAGCCCGTCTCGACGCGGACACCGGCACGCCGCGCCGCGTGCTCGCCAACGACTACCGGCAGGCGAGCCAGCTGTACCTGGTGAACTGGCTCGAAGCCTCGCAGGGCTACAGCGGCAAGGGCGGTGCACAGGAGGCGCTCGCCTTCTTCAACGCGCTGCCGCCCGAGCAGCAGCGCAGCTACCTGCGCGGCGTGTACTTCGCGGAGCTGAAAGAGGGCGGGCGCGAATACAACGACGAGCGCGGCGTGCGCTACGGCAGCTACCTGCGCGGGCGCAACGCCATCGCGTCGCTGTTCCCGGGCACCAGCTACCGGGGCGACATCACGATGTTCGGCGCGGCCGGCATCAACACGCTGTTCGGCGGCGACATTGCGATGCTCACGCCGGGCGGGCGCCAGGTGTTCGGCATCGAGGGCGCGGCGCCCGAGGCCGCGGGCACGCTGATTCCGGGCGTCATCACGCAGGGTGCGGGCGACATCTCGCTCTATGCGCTGGGCAGCATCCTGCTGGGCCAGAGCCGCATCATGACCACCTTCGGCGGCAGCGTGCTGGGCTGGTCGGCCGAGGGCGACATCAACGCCGGTCGCGGCTCGAAGACGACGGTGGTCTACACGCCGCCCAAGCGCGTGTACGACCGCTGGGGCAACGTGGTGCTGTCATCGGACGTGCCGAGCACGGGCGCGGGCATTGCCACGCTGAACCCGATTCCCGAGGTGCCGGCCGGCGACATCGACCTGATCGCGCCGCTGGGCACCATCGATGCCGGCGAGGCGGGCATCCGCGTGTCGGGCAACGTGAACCTGGCGGCGCTGCAGATCGTGAATGCCGCCAACGTGGCGGTGCAGGGCAAGAGCACGGGGTTGCCGGTGGTGGCGTCGGTGAATGTCGGCGCCCTGACCAACGCCAGCGCCGCGGCGTCGCAGGCCACGGCGGCGGCGCAGGACGTGATGCAGCGCGAACGCGCGGCGGCGCGCCAGAGCCTGCCGTCGGTGTTCTCGGTGCGCGTGCTGGGCTTCGGCAACGAGCCCGTGTCCGGCGCACCAGAGGCCCCCGAGATGCGGCGCAGGCCGGCGGAGCAGGCGAGCTACGACCCGTCGGGCTTCGTCCAGATGGTCGGGCATGGTGCGCTCACCGACGCGCAGCTGACGCGCCTGAACGAGCCCGAACGGCGCGGCCTGCCGCGCGGCCGCTAGCCGG
Source organism: Variovorax sp. GW821-FHT10C12 (assembly GCF_059415405.1). Classification (NCBI taxonomy): domain Bacteria; kingdom Pseudomonadati; phylum Pseudomonadota; class Betaproteobacteria; order Burkholderiales; family Comamonadaceae; genus Variovorax; species Variovorax sp. GW821-FHT10C12. The sequence goes on along the minus strand of NZ_JBWKNE010000001.1, from coordinate 2,267,262 downwards.
CGACGCACCATGTCGCACGCCTGCCTGTTGCCCCGCGGCGATGCCGCGGGAGCCGCCCCTGCGCCACCGGATGTCCAGCAACTGCTGGTGGCGCACTACGCGCAACTGCACCGGCGGCTGTCGCTGCACCTGGGGTGTGCGGACGCCGCCACCGAAAGCCTGCACGATGCCTGGCTGCGCCTGGGCGAGGCCGCCTTCACGGACACCTTGCAGAACCCCGTGGCCTACATCTTCCGCGTGGCCTGCAATGCGGCGATGGACCGCCTGCGCGCCGAGCGCCCCTGGCAGTACGCCGGCGAGGCGGAGGACACGCTCGCGCAGGTGGCCGATCACGCGCCGGGGCCCGAGCTGATCGCCGAGGCGCGCTCCGACCTGAAGGCGGTCGAACGCGCGATGCAGGGGCTGCCGCACCGCCACCAGGACATCTTTGTGGCCTTGCGTGTGCACGAGCTGACGCGGCACGAGGTGGCGGTGCGGCACGGGCTGTCGCTCCGGCGGGTGGATTCCACGCTGCGCCAGGCGATGCAACGCCTGCCGTCGGGTCGCCGGTCAGGCATGCATGTCTAGGCGGTCTCTTTTGTATGCAATGTTTGCAAATGAAAACTAAAGGCCTATGATGAATTCATCATGGAATCGGCCCGACTCGATCTCCACGTTCCAGACGGCTGGACGGGATGGTTCGAACTCACGCGCACGCCGAAGGGCACTTACGCCGGCATCGCGGCGCTGAGCCTGGACGGCATCACGCGCTGCGCCCTGGTCATCACGCAGCAGCTGTCGTGGGACTCGGCCGTGGCGCGCGCGAACGTGCGCGCGGAGCATTTCGTGCGCCAGTGGTCGCCCGAGCGCGGGCACTGACACGCACCGGCGGGGCATTGAAAGCGCGCCGGCGCCGCGCATGGTAGAAACCGCCACCCGTGGGCGCGGTCGTGCACCGCGCCGCGCGGCAGCGGTGTCTTTCTCCCTTCGCTCCGTGCCCTTGCCCTCCCCATTTCCTGTCGTTCATGCAGAACCTGTTTGCCCGGGCTGACGTGCCGCGCGCCCGGTGGTTCGCCTGGCTGCTGTGCAGCCTGGCGATGCTCGTGCTCGCCGGTTGCGCCGGCCTGCCGACCGAGGTGGTGCGCAAGCCCTCGAGCGCCATCACCGACGGTGCGGACACCACGCTGGGCCGGCTTGTGCGCGCTGCCGCGCCGCCTGGCGAGCCGCTCAGCGGCTTTCGCCTGCTGCCGATGCCGCAGTTCTCGCTGCATGCGCGCATCGAGCTGGCGCGCCGCGCGCAGCGCTCCATCGACGTGCAGTACTACCTCGTGCAGAACGACGAAACCGGCCGCTACCTGCTGCGCACGCTGCGCGACGCGGCCGACCGCGGCGTGCGTGTGCGCCTCCTGGTGGACGACCTGTACACCGCCGGTGCCGACCCGCTGTTCACCAGCTTTGCCTCGCACCCGAACGTCGAGGTGCGCCTGTTCAACCCGTTCCCGGCCGGGCGCTCGCGCTTCGGCACGCGCTGGGCGTGGTCGATCCTGGACTTCGACCGCGTGCACCGCCGCATGCACAACAAGCTGTTCGTGGTCGACAACACGATGGCGGTCATGGGCGGGCGCAACATCGCCAACGAATACTTCCTGCGCGACGGCGGCTCCAACTTCATCGACATCGACACGCTGGTGGCCGGCGCCGTGGTGCCGCGGTTGTCGTCGCTGTTCGACATGTACTGGAACAGCCCCTACGTGTACCCCATCGAGTCGCTGGTGCCGCGCGGCGGCGAGTCGGCGCAGGCGCTGCGCGAGCGCTTCGACCGGCTCACCACGGGGCCTGAGACGCTGCACCCCGAAGAGCCCGAATCGACCGACCTGCTGGGCCACAACCCGCTGGCGAAAGACCTGAACGCCGGCAAGCTCGCGTTGAGCTGGGCGCGCGCCGAGGCGTATGCCGACGCGCCCGCCAAGGCGCTGGCGCCCACCGACGAAGGGCGCGGGCTGCCGGCCGACCAGGCGACCGACAGCGTGCTCTACAACGTGCAGCGCTACCTGCGCGGCGCGCAGCACGGGGTGCTGCTGACCACGCCGTACCTGATCCCAGGGCGGGGCGGCATGGAGACGATGCAGATCGTGCGCGGCAACGGCGTGGGCTACACCATCGTCACCAACTCGCTGGCGGCCACCGACGAGTCGCTGGTGCACATCGGCTACCGGCGCTACCGCGCGCAGATGCTGCGCCTGGGCGTGGAGTTGTACGAGCTGAGCCCCAAGCGCGTGGAGCAGACGAAGCGCTTCGGCATCTACGGTTCGGCCAGCGGGCGGCTGCACGGCAAGTCGGCTGTGATCGACCAGCAGGTGGTGTTCGTCGGCTCGATGAACTTCGATCCGCGCTCGGCGTTGCACAACACCGAGATCGGCATCTTCATCTTCAGCCCGCAGATCGCGCAGCAGCTGACCAGCCTGATCGGTTTCATGCGGCTGGACGGCGCCTACCAGCTGCAGCTGGGGCCGCGCGGCGGCATCGAGTGGGTGAGCCCGGCGTCAGGCGACGGGGCGGACACCATCCTGCACACCGAGCCCGAAACCCATTTCTGGGCCCGCTGGCGGCTGGAGCTGCTGGCGCCGCTGGTGCCCGAAAGCCTGCTGTAACGGCTTTTACGTTTACTGCTGCAAACGGCCGTTGAGGTACGGCTCGGGATCGACGGCGGTGCCGTTCTTGCGGATCTCGAAATGCAGCTTCACGCGGTCGGCGTCGCTGTTGCCCATCTCGGCGATCTTCTGGCCCTGGCGCACCACGGCGCCTTCCTTCACGAGGATGGTCTTGGCGTGCGCGTAAGCAGTAAGAAAGGTCTCGTTGTGCTTCACGATGACCATGTTGCCGTAGGAGCGCAGCTCGCCCCCCACGTACACCACGCGGCCGTCGGCCGAGGCCACGATGGGGTCGCCCAGGTTGCCCGCGATGTCCAGGCCTTTGTTGCGCACGCCGTCGAAGCGGCCCACGGTGGTGCCGGCGGCGGGGCGGATGAAGAGCGCCTGGCGCGGCGGCTGCGGCGTGGCGCCCGGCACGGGCTGCTGCGGCTGCGTGGGGCCGGGCGTGGTACAGGCGGCAATGCCCCCGGCCACGAGCAGCGTGGCGGCGGTACGTAAAACAAAAGTCTGAAGGTGCATGACGCTGTTGGAACGGATTCGTTGCGGAGGGTTCCGTCGAAGGCCGACACCTCGGTGTCGGCCGCTCGGACGATGCTAGCAAACTCGCATCGCCGAGCCCTTCAGCAGCCCCTTCACTTCAGCGGGATCGGCGTGCCGCGATCGACCGGCACGGCCGTGATGCTGTTCTTGGGCGACCCGTCGATCAGCAGGTCGGAGTAGGTCAGGTAGACCAGCGTGTTGCGCTTGGGGTCGACCATGCGCACCACGCGCAGGCGCTTGAAGAGCACCGACAGGCGTTCGGTGTAGACCTCTTCGCGCTTGGGCAGCGGCTGCGTGATGCTCACCGGGCCGACCTGGCGGCAGGCGATGGAGGCTTCGGCCTTGTCCTCGGCCACGCCGAACGCACCGGCGATGCCGCCGGTCTTGGCGCGCGAGACATAGCAGGTGACGCCATTGACCTTGGGGTCGTCGTAGGCCTCGACCACGATCTTGTGGTCGGGGCCGATGAGCTTGAAGGCCGTGTCGACCTCGCCGACCGTGTCCGCCTTGGCCGCCGAAGCCGCGAGTGCGAAGCCGAGGCTGGCGCCACAGAGGAGGGTGGCGCGCAGGGTCTTGAGCATGGGGAAATTTTTCAAACGATGCTGAGTTCGTGGACGCGGTCGAAGCTGCCGCGCTTGCGGTCTTCGAAGAAGTGTTCGAGCGCCTGGCGCACGGTGCGAAAGGCGATCTCGTCCCAGGGAATTTCTTCCTCGGTGAACAGGCGCGCCTCGATGGTTTCGTGGCCCGGGTCGAAGCGGTCGTCGAGCAGGCGCGCGCGATAGAACATGTGGACCTGGCCCACGCGCACCACGCTGATCACGGCGAACAGGCCCTCGATCTCGAAGTTCGCGCCGGCCTCTTCATTGGTCTCGCGGGCCGCGCCCTCGGCGGTGGTTTCCTCGAGCTCCATGAAGCCCGCGGGCAGCGTCCACTTGCCCCAGCGCGGCTCGATGTTGCGCTTGCACAGCAGCACCTTGTCGCCCAGCACGGGGATGGTGCCCACCACGTTCAGCGGGTTCTCGTAGTGGATCGTGTGGCAGGCCGGACAGACGGCGCGCTCTTTGGTGTCGCCGTCGTCCGGCACGCGGTAGACCACCGTCGTGCCGCAGTTCTTGCAATGCTTGATGGGTACGCGAAGAAACATGAAGCGGGACCGCCTGGCGTCAGACGATCTTCACGGTCAGCGCGGGCAGGCCGGCCACCTGGCCCACCAGCGTGTCGCCGGCCACCACGGCCGCGACGCCCTCGGGCGTGCCCGTGAAGATCAGGTCGCCGGGCTGCAGCTCCCAGGCCGCCGACAGGTGCTCGATGGTCTCGGCCACGTTCCAGATCAGCTTGCTCACGGTGCTGCGCTGGCGGTCTTCGCCGTTCACCTGCAGCGAGATTTCAGCCTGCTCGGCGTTGCCGGCCTGTGCCACGGGCACGATCGGGCCGATGGGCGCGCTCTGCTCGAAGCTCTTGCCGATGTCCCAGGGGCGGCCCTGCTTCTTCATGTCGTTCTGCAGGTCGCGGCGCGTCATGTCCAGGCCCACGGCGTAGCCGTAGATGTGCTTGTGGGCGTCGGCCGCCTTGATGTTCTTGCCGCCGGTGCCGATGGCCACCACGAGCTCGATCTCGTGGTGCAGGTTCTTCGTGAGCGTGGGGTAGGCCATGCTGCCGGTCTGGCCCGCATCGACCGTCACCAGCGCGTCGGCCGGCTTCATGAAGAAGAAGGGCGGCTCGCGGCCGGTGAACCCCATTTCCTTGGCGTGATCTTCGTAGTTGCGGCCCACGCAGTAGATGCGATGCACCGGAAAGCGGGCGGGCTGACCGACGACCGGCACGGAAACGGTGGCCGGCGGGGCAAAAACAAACTCGGAAGCCATGGGAAGGTGTCCTTTTTCAGCGAAACGGGAGGGGAGACCGGCAGTGTGCCAGAGGCCGCACGGGCTTGCCGGCACGCCGGACTCGGGATTTTGCGGCGGCCCACAATAGGCGCTTCTGCGCGTTTCCCCGACCCCTTTTCCTCCTCGTTCTCCCTCGCTTCACCATGCCCATCCGACTCGGCAAAGCCGGCAAGGCCACCGCCTTCAACGAACTCGGTCGCGAACGCGACGATGCCGGCGACCAGGAAGGCGCGCTGGCCGCCTACGCGCAGGCCAGCGCCATCCATCCCTGCTGGGCGGCGCCCTGGTACAACGCCGGGCTCATCCACAAGTACCGCGGCGACTGGGCCGCGTCGTTGCAGGCCAACGCCCGCGCCGTGCAGTGCGAGCCGGGCAACGAAGGCGCGCTGTGGAACCTGGGCATCGCGGCCACCGCGCTGGGCGACTGGCCCACGGCGCGGCGTGCGTGGCGGCAGTACGGCATCGGCATCCCCGAGGGTGAAGGGCCGGTCGACTATTTCGTCGGCCTCACGCCGATCCGCGTGCACGGCGACGAAGGCACCGAGGTGGTGTGGGCCGACCGCATCGACCCGGCGCGCGCCATCCTGCGCAACGTGCCCACGCCCGCCTGCGGCCACCGCTACGGCGACCTGGTGCTGCACGACGGCGCGCCCAACGGCTACCGGCTGCGCGGCGAGCGCGAGGTGCCGGTGTTCGATGCGCTGGAACTGATTGCGCCGTCGGCGCACGCGACCTACGAGGTCTCGGTGGAAGGCGTGAGCTCGGAGGACATCGAGGCGCTGGTGGAGCGCTTCAAGGCCGCGGATGGCTTCGCCGAGAACTGGACCGACAGCATGGAGATGCTCTGCCGCGCCTGCTCCGAAGGCCGCCCTTTCGGCGAGGGCCGGCACAACCACGGCGCCGACGAGGCGCCCGGCACGCTCGGGCCGTGGCGCCTGGGCATTGCCTCGCGCGAGGAGGCCGCCGCGCGTGAGCTGCTCGATGCGTGGCAGCAAGAACACCCCGAAGCCCGGCTGCACGACTTCCGCTGCGTGCTCCCGGCCACACCCCGCTCCTGAAGGTGAAATCCAAGGGCGCTATCCTCGAGAAATCATGAAGCTGCATAACTATTTCCGCTCCTCCGCCTCGTTCCGTGTCCGCATCGCCCTGAACCTCAAGGGCCTGGACTACGACTACGTGCCCGTGCACATCGCACGCGGCGAACACCGCACCGGCCCGTACTCGGCGATCTCGGCCGACATGCTCGTGCCGCTGCTCGAAGACGAAGGCGAGCGCTTCTCGCAGTCGATGGCCATCATCGAATACCTGGACGAAACGCACCCCGAGCCGGCGCTGCTGCCGACCGATCCCGTGGGCCGCGCCCACGTGCGTGCGCTGGCGCAGTCGATCGCCTGCGAGATCCATCCGCTGAACAACCTGCGCGTGCTCAAGTACCTCGTGAAGGAACTGAAGGTCGACGACGAAGCCAAGAACACCTGGTACCGCCACTGGGTGCGCGACGGCCTGTTGTCGTTCGAGCGCCAGCTCGCTCAGCACCCGGGCGGCACCTACTGCTGGGGCGACACGCCCACGATCGCCGACTGCTGCCTCGTGCCGCAGATCTTCAACGGCCGCCGCTTCGACTGCGACTTCAGCGGCCTGCCGCGCACCATGGCCGCCTTCGACGCCTGCATGAAGCTCGACGCCTTCCAGCGCGCACAGCCCTCGCAGTCGCCCGACGCGGAACCCTGAGCCGGCACGTCGCGATGAATCCGCAATGGCTGGTGCCCGAGTGGCCCGCGCCGCCGAACGTGCGCGCGCTGTGCACCACGCGCGACGGCGGCGTGTCGACCGGGCGCTATGAGAGCCTGAACCTCGGCGACCACGTGGCCGACGACGCCGCGCTCGTCGCCGAGAACCGCCGGCGGCTGCAACAGGCGATCGGCACGCGGCCGGTGTTCCTGCAGCAGGTGCATGGCACGGGGCTCGTGTCGCTCGACGAGGCCGTGCCCGACGGCACCGTCGCCGATGCCTGCACGGCCGCGACCTCCGCGCGCGCCTGCACGGTCATGGTGGCCGACTGCCTGCCCGTGCTCTTCAGCGACGAACGCGGCCACCGCGTGGCCGCCGCGCATGCGGGCTGGCGCGGGCTGGCCGGCGGCGTGCTCGAGCAGACCGTGCGCGCCTTCGCGCAACACGACGGTGGCGCGCCGCGCCTCATGGCCTGGCTCGGCCCCTGCATTGGCCCGAAGGCCTTCGAGGTGGGGGCCGAGGTCAAGGCCGCCTTCGAGGCGCAGTCGCCCGAGGCGGCGTCGTGCTTCACGCCCGCGGCGGCCGAAGGCAAGTGGCTGGCCGACCTGCCCGCGCTCGCGCGTCAGCGGCTGCGCGCAGTGGGTGTCGCGTCGCTTCACGGCAACGACAGCGGCGATGCGTGGTGCACCGTCACGCAGCCGTCACGGTTCTTTTCGCACCGGCGCGACGGCGTCAGCGGGCGTTTCGCCGCGCTGGTCTGGAAGGTCTGAAGCCGCAGCCTCCGCGGCCGCGCGACGGGCGGCTTCCTGGGCCTGCGCCTCGCGTTCCTTGATCGCCCGCCGGCGCGCCGGCGTGGCCATCAGGTAGATCACCAGCGCCACCGGCGCGAGGCCGTAAAGAAGAAATGTGAAGATGGCGCCCAGCACCGTGCCCGTGGTGTTGGTGGCCTCGGCCACCGCCATCATCACGGCCACATAGAGCCAGCCGATCACGATCAAATGGATGAACACAGGCGCAGACGTTTTGTTTCAAGGGATTAGTGAAAGCGCGGCGTTGTGAGTGCCTTGCGAATGCAGCATACTCAAAACACGCAAGCCATCCGTTCGTATCGACCCAGGCCACGGCCAGGAGACATGATGAAGCAACAAGACACGGGGGCCGATGCGTTCGCGCCCTTTCAAAAAGCCCTCACGCAGGGCTGGACCCAGGCCATGGAGGCTTTCCAGAAAGCTGGGGGCCCAGGTGGTTCCGCCGCTTTCGACGTCGGCGGCACGCCGCTATGGCAATTGCCACAAATGGCGCAATTCCCGGGCGCAGCCGCCATGCCCGAGCTGCCGAAGTTCTCCATCGATCCCGAGCAGCTGCAGTCCATCCAGCAGCAGTACCTGAGCGACGCCACCGACCTCTGGCGCCGCGGCTTCGGTGCCCGGCCCGAGGGCGACAAGCGCTTTGCCGCCGAGGCCTGGGGCAGCAACCCGATGGCGGCCTTCTCGGCCGCCGTGTACCTGCTCAACGGCCGCACCATGATGCGCATGGCCGAGGCCATCGACGCCGACGACAAGACCAAGGCGCGCCTGCGCTTCGCGGTCGAGCAGTGGATGGCCGCGGCCTCGCCCAGCAACTCGCTCGCCTTCAACGCCGAGGCGCAGAAGAAAGCCATCGACACCCAGGGCGAGAGCATCGCCAAGGGCATCCAGAACCTGCTGCACGACATGAAGCAGGGCCACGTCAGCATGACCGACGAGAGCGCCTTCGAAGTGGGGCGCAACGTGGCCACCACCGAAGGTGCCGTGGTGTTCGAGAACGCGTATTTCCAGCTGCTCGAATACAAGCCGCTCACCGCCAAGGTGTACGAGCGGCCGTTCCTGCTGGTGCCGCCGTGCATCAACAAGTTCTACATCCTCGACCTGCAGCCCGACAACTCGCTCATCCGCTATGCGAACGAGCAGGGCCACCGCGTGTTCGTGGTGAGCTGGCGCAACCCCGACGAGTCGCTGGCCCAGGCCACCTGGGACGACTACATCGAGAACGCCGCCATCAAGGCGATTCACACGGTGCAGGAGATCAGCGGCAGCAAGCAGATCAACACGCTGGGCTTCTGCGTGGGCGGCACCATCCTGAGCACCGCGCTGGCCGTGCTCGCGGCGCGCGGCGAAAAGCCGGCCGCGTCGGTCACGCTGCTGACCACCTTCCTCGATTTCAGCGACACCGGCATCCTCGACATCTTCGTGGACGAGCCCATGGTGGCGTACCGCGAGATGCAGCTGGGCAAGGGCGGCCTGCTGCCCGGCGGCGACCTGGCCTCGACCTTCAGCTTCCTGCGCCCGAACGACCTGGTGTGGAACTACGTGGTCGGCAACTACCTCAAGGGCGAGACGCCGCCGGCCTTCGACCTGCTGTACTGGAACAGCGACGCCACCAACCTGCCGGGCCCGTTCTACGCCTGGTACCTGCGCAACACGTACCACGAGAACAAGCTGGCCAAGCCGAATGCGCTCACCGTCTGCGGCGAGAAGGTCGACCTGGGCAAGATCGACATCCCGGCCTACATCTACGGCTCGCGTGAAGACCACATCGTGCCCATCGGCGGCGCCTACACCTCCACGCAACTGCTCACGGGCAAGAAGCGTTTCGTGATGGGGGCCTCGGGCCACATCGCCGGCGTGATCAACCCGCCGGCCAAGAACAAGCGCAGCCACTGGCTGCGCGAGGACGGCAAGTTTCCCAAGACCCAGCCCGAATGGCTGGCCGGTGCGCAGGAGCAGCCGGGCAGTTGGTGGACCGACTGGGCACAATGGCTCAAGGGCCACGCGGGCAAGCAGATCCCCGCGCCCAAGGGCTACGGCAACGGCAAGGCCTACAAGGCCATCGAACCGGCGCCGGGACGCTACGTGAAGGCCAAGGCCTGAACGGGCGCCAGCTCCCGCAAGATCGCAACCGATTTCAAATCACCTCAACGGAGAGAACCTCATGGAAGACATCGTCATCGTTTCGGCTGCGCGTACGGCGGTCGGCAAATTCGGCGGCTCGCTCGCCGGCATTCCCGCCACCGAGCTGGGCGCCCTCGTGATCAAGGAAGTGATCGCGCGCGCCAACCTCACGGCCGACCAGGTGGGCGAGGCCATCATGGGCCAGGTGCTCGCGGCCGGCGCCGGCCAGAACCCCGCGCGCCAGGCTTGGCTCAAGGGCGGCGGCACCAAGGAAACGCCGGCGCTCACCATCAACGCCGTGTGCGGCTCGGGCCTGAAGGCCGTGATGCTGGCGGCGCAGGCCGTGGCCACGGGCGACAGCGAAATCGTGATTGCCGGCGGCCAGGAAAACATGAGCATGGCGCCGCACGTGCTGCCCAACTCGCGCAACGGCCAGCGCATGGGTGACTGGAAGCTGGTCGACACCATGATCGTCGACGGCCTGTGGGACGTGTACAACCAGTACCACATGGGCATCACGGCCGAGAACGTGGCCAAGAAGTACAACATCGACCGCGCCTCGCAGGACGAACTGGCCCTGGCCAGCCAGACCAAGGCCGCCGCCGCACAGGACGCCGGCAAGTTCAAGGACGAAATCGTCGGCGTGAGCATTCCGCAGAAGAAGGGCGACCCCATCGTCTTCAACCAGGACGAGTTCATCAACCGCAAGACCAACGCCGAAGTGCTGGCCGGCCTGCGCCCCGCCTTCGACAAGGCCGGCGGCGTGACCGCGGGCAATGCCTCGGGCCTGAACGACGGCGCCGCCGCCGTGATGGTCATGACGGCCAAGAAGGCCGCCGCCCTGGGCCTGAAGCCGCTGGGCCGCATTGCCAGCTACGCCACCGCCGGCCTCGACCCGACCATCATGGGCATGGGCCCCGTGCCGGCGTCGCAGAAGGCGCTGCAGCGCGCCGGCTGGAAGGCCGCCGACCTCGACCTGCTCGAGATCAACGAAGCCTTCGCTGCGCAAGCTTGCGCCGTGAACCGCGAAATGGGCTGGGACGTGAACAAGGTGAACGTGAACGGCGGCGCCATCGCCATCGGCCACCCCATCGGCGCGTCGGGCTGCCGCATCCTGGTGACGCTGCTGCACGAAATGCAGCGCCAGAACGCCAAGAAGGGCATCGCTTCGCTGTGCATCGGCGGCGGCATGGGCGTGGCGCTGACGATCGAGCGCTGAGCCTGATCACCGGGTGAACCGGTACGGGGAGGGGAGGCAGGGGCTCTGCAAGGGCCGCTGCCTCCCCTCCCTTTTTTGTGCGCGCTGTTTGCGGGTTTCGCCTGCGGATTACTTCGACCGGTCCGAAGCCACGAGGTCCCAGGCCAGGCCCGCGAGCCAGCCGATGCCCACCAGCCACGCGCCGGCGTGCACCGTGTCGATGTCGGCGGGTGCCAGCCAGTGAACCCCTAGGGCGATCAGCAGCCCGGCAACGGCGCCGAGGCAGGACCAGGGGGAACTGAGGGCTTCGAGCATGTCAGGGCGACTGTAGCGGCCTTCTTTCGCGCCTCGCATCGACCCGGTTCGGCGTGCTGAGAACCTTTGGATTCATTTGGGCGACGGTCACCCGACTGGCTGACGCTCTTGTTCACCGCTTAAAAATTGAGCAATGTGTGGAATCCCTTTGTAAAACAACAACTTACATTCGTTTTACAAAGCTCCACCCCAGTTACCCCCAAAGTTGCCCACAGAAAGTGGGGATTGAAGCGGACTTCTTCACAACCGGCCGCAAGTCGTTGGTTTCAAAGGGCGGCCTAGCACAGGCCACCCCCTGTTTTTTCGCTTGACTTTCCTGTTTTAGAGCCATTTTTGGACCCATCGGTCGCCAGACTTGTGCACTGCAAAAATTTTAAGCAGACTAACTATTCCCCTTATAAAACAACGACTTGCAATCGCTTTACAACGCTGCCCCTGACTTACCCCCAAAGTTGTGCACAGAAAATGGGGAAGACATCGGGTTTCTCACAAGCCGCCTGCAAGTGCCTGTTTTTGGCCGGAAATCGGGCGGTCAGCCGGTTTCAGCCTGCGCCTCGGCGTAGTGCTTGCACAAGGTCTCGACCAGCGCCTGGGCGTACACGGGCAGGGCGGCGCGGTCGCGCACGAGCAGGTAGCGCTCGCGCACGCACCACGGGTCGCTGAGCTCGACCAGCGCGAGCCGCATGCTCTCCTGGTTGCGCCGCGCGGCCGACTCGGGCACCACGCCGATGCCCACGCCGCTGCCGATCATCCGGCACATGGCGTCGAAGCTGCCGAGCTGGATGCGCAGCTTCTGGCGCTTGCCCAGGTGGTCGGTGATCTGCCCCAGGAAGGCCTGCAGCGTGCTGCCCTGCTGCATGCCGATGGCGTCTTCGTCGAGCGTCTCGGCGAACGAGATGCGGCGGCGCCGCGCAAAGCGGTGCTGGCGCGAGGTGACGAGCACCAGCCGGTCGGTGCTGAAGTGGATGGTGTCCAGGCCCAGCGTGTCCATCTGGCCCGCGACGATGCCGATGTCGGCGCGCCCGTCGCGCACGCCACGGGGGATCTGAGCATTCGGTTTTTCCTGAAGGTCGACGTTGATGCGCGGGTTGGCGGCCAGGAAGCCGGGCAGGATCTCGGGCAGGAAGTCGGTCACCGCCGTGGTGTTGGCGAACACGCGCAGGTGGCCGCGCAGGCCGCCGCCGTACTCGAGCAGGTCGGCGCGCAGCTGGTCGGCCTGGTGCAGCACCAGCCGGGCGTGGTGCAGGAAGGCCTCGCCCGGCGGCAGTAGGCGCACGCCGCGGGCCTCGCGCTGCAGCAGCTGCAGGCCGGCCTGGGTCTCGAGCGCCTTGATGCGCGCGCTGGCCGCGGCCAGCGACAGGTGCTGGCGCTCGGCCGCCCGCGTGAGGTTGCCGAGTTCGGCCGTGGCCACGAACAGGCGCAGGTCGGTGAGGTCGAAGAGCATGGGGCGATGGTAGTCAAGCCTTCGGAATTTCAGAAGCCTGGGTTCCGAAATCGCAGATTGCGCAGGCGGGGCGGGCAGAAGACCATGCGGCGATGGAGACACAACACAAGCCAACCGCCAGCGGATTAAAAGTCCGCTGCTCTGCCCCGATGAGATTCCGCGCCCGCGCGCTGCTCGCCTTCGGACTCACCGCCACCGCCTTGGTGGCCACCAACCCGGCCACCGCCCAGACCTATCCCTCGCGCCCCATCACGCTCGTCGTGCCCCAGGCCGCGGGCGGCACCAACGACATCGTCGGCCGCCTCGTCGGCCAGAAGCTCGGCGAGGTGTTGAACAACGCCAGCGTGGTGGTCGACAACCGCCCCGGCGCGGGCGGCAACATCGGCACGCAGCTGGTCGCCAAGGGCCCGAAGGACGGCTACACGCTGCTCATGACGATCAGCAGCAGCCAGACCATCAACCCCGCGCTCTACAAGAACCCGGGCTTCGACCCCGAGAAAGACTTCAAGCCCGTCGGCCTGATCGGCGCCGTGCCCAACGTGCTGCTGGTGAACCCGTCGTTCCCCGCGAAGAACTTCGCCGAATTCCTGAAGCTGGCGCGCGAGAAGGGCGCCAACTACCAGTACGCCTCGGCCGGCAACGGCACGCTCAACCACCTGCTGGGCGAAATGCTCAACAGCATGGGCGGCATCTCGATGCAGCACGTGCCGTACAAGGGCGTGGCGCCCGCGCTCAACGACGTGCTGGGCGGGCAGCTGCCGATCGTGTTCGCGAGCCTGCCTTCGGCGCTGGCCCACATCAAGGCCGGCAAGCTGCGCGCGCTGGCCGTGAGCGGTGAGAAGCGCTCGCCCGTGCTGCCCGACGTGCCCGCCATCGCCGAGCAGGTGCCGGGCTACAACGGCACGCTGTGGATCGGCCTGTTCGCGCCCGCGGGCGTGCCCGCCGACGTGCTCGCCACCCTGCAGGACGCCACGCGCAAGGCGCTCGCGGCCAAGGACCTGCGCGACAAGCTCGACCAGCAGGGCGTCGAGATCGCCGCGCCCACCTCGCCCGAGCAGTTCTCGGCGCTGCTGCATGCCGACCTCGCCAAGTGGGCGCGCATCGTCAAGGCCTCGGGCGCCGCGGTCGACTGACCCCGCCACTCATCCTTCTTCCCGACACACACGACATGACTTCTCCCCTGATCGACGCCGAAGCCCTCGCGCACCTGCAGGCCTGGCAGGGCCGCACCGAAACGCTGCGCGACGACCTCACCGCCGCGCCCGTGCGCGGGCTGTCCGCCACGCTCGACCGCGACGACCCGCTGCCCGAGGCGGGCACGCGCCTGCCCGCGCTGTGGCACTGGCTCTACTTCCTGCCGCACCACCGCCAGTCGGAGATCGGCGAAGACGGCCACGCGAAACGCGGTGGCTTCCTGCCGCCCGTGCCGCTGCCGCGCCGCATGTGGGCCGGTGGCCGGCTGACGTGGGAGCCGGGCAATCCGTTGCAGGTGGGCGATGCGGTCGAGCGCACATCGACCATCGCCTCGGTCACGCACAAGGCCGGCCGCACGGGCGAGCTGGTGTTCGTGCTGGTGCGCCATGAGGTGCGCAACGCGCGCGGGCTCGCACTCACCGAAGAACACGACATCGTCTACCGCGCCGCCGCCGCACCCGGCGAGGCCGCACCATCGTCCACGCCCGCACCGAAAGACGCCGCCTTCAGCCGCGACCTCGTGCCCGACGACGTGCTGCTGTTCCGCTATTCGGCGCTGACCTTCAACGGCCACCGCATCCACTACGACCGTCGCTACGTCACGCAGGTCGAGGGCTACCCGGGCCTCATCGTGCACGGGCCGCTGATCGCGACGCTGCTGGTCGACCTGCTGCGCCGCAACGCGCCGGCCGATGCGCAGCTCGCGCGCTTCGAGTTCCGCGCCGTGCGCCCGACCTTCGACATCGCGCCGTTCCGCGTGCACGGCAAGCCCGCCGAAGGCAGCACCGACGGCAAGACCTTCAGCCTGTGGGGCGAAGACGCCGACGGCTGGCTCACGATGCAGGCCACGGCCGTGCTCGCCTGACGCAAGGAAAGAAAGAAGAAGCCCATGACCAGACCCCTGGACGGCATCACCGTCATCTCGCTCGAGCACGCCATCGCGGCGCCGTTCTGCACCCGCCAGCTCGCCGACCTCGGCGCGCGCGTCATCAAGGTCGAGCGCCCCGGCGGCGGCGACTTTGCGCGCGCCTACGACGAGCGCGTGAACGGCGAGGCCTCGCACTTCGTGTGGGTCAACCGCTCGAAGGAAAGCCTCACGCTCGACCTGAAGCAGCCTCCCGCGCTCGCCGTGCTGCAGGAGCTGGTGGCCGGCGCCGACGTGCTGGTGCAGAACCTCGCCCCCGGCGCTGCCGCGCGCATGGGCCTGGGCGCGCAGGTGCTGCAGGAGAAGCACCCCGCGCTCATCGTCTGCGACATCTCGGGCTATGGCGAAGACGGCCCGTACCGCGACAAGAAGGCCTACGACCTGCTGATCCAGAGCGAGGCCGGTTTTCTCTCGGTGACGGGCACGCCCGACGATCCGTGCAAGTCGGGCAACTCCATCGCCGACATCGCGGCGGGCATGTACGCCTACACCGGCATCCTGGCGGCGCTGCTCCAGCGCGGCAAGACGGGCAAGGGCTCGCACATCGACGTGTCGATGCTCGAATCGCTCGCCGAGTGGATGAGCTACCCGATGTACTACGCCTACGACGGCGCGCCGCCGCCACCGCGCAGCGCCGCCTCGCACGCCACCATCTACCCCTACGGCCCGTTCCCCGCGGGCGACGGCGGCACCGTGATGCTGGGCCTGCAGAACGAGCGCGAGTGGCGTGCCTTCTGCGACAAGGTGCTGCTGCGCCCCGAACTCGCGAGCGACCCGCGCTTCGACAGCAACGCGCGGCGCAACGAACACCGCGAAGCGCTGCGCACGCTCATCGTCGATACCTTCGGCGCGCTGAGTGCGGCGCAGGTGCTCGAACGGCTCGACACGGCGCAGATCGCCAATGCACGCATGAACGACATGGCCGGGCTGTGGGCGCATCCGCAACTGCAGGCGCGCGAGCGCTGGCGCCAGGTGGGCTCGCCGGCTGGCGATATTCCGGCGCTGCTGCCAGCAGGTCGTCAGAGCGCGTTCGATTACCGCATGGACCCGGTGCCCGCGGTCGGCCAGCACACCGACGCCATCCTGCGCAGCCTGGGCCGCGGCGACGACGCGATTGCGACGCTGCGCGCGGCCGGCGCGGTATGAGCGGATCCGCGAACGCCGCGCTCGCCCTGGCGCGCGCCTTTCTCTTTGTGCCCGCCGACCGGCCCGAGCGCCATGCGCGCGCACTGGCCACGGGCGCGGGCGGCGTGATCATCGACCTCGAAGATGCCGTGGCGCCTGCGCGCAAGGCCGAGTCGCGCGATGCGCTCGGCGCCTCGCTGGCGGCGTTGCCCGCCGAAGGGCGAGGGCGACTTCTGGTGCGCGTGAACGCCAGCGGCACGCCGTGGCATGGCGACGACTGCGCGCGCGCGGCCGGTTGGATCGCCGAGGGCCTGATCGCCGGCATCGTGCTGCCCAAGGCCGAGCACGCCGACGAACTGCATCGGCTGGCCGCCACGGCCGGACCGAAGGCCGTGCTGGTGCCACTCATCGAATCGGCCGCGGGGCTCGCGGCGGTCGATGCCATCGCGGGTGCGTCGCAGGTGCTGCGGCTGGCCTTCGGTCACCTCGATTTCCAGGCCGACCTCGGCATGGCCTGCGATGCCGACGAGGCCGAGCTGGTGCCCGTGCGCCTCGCGCTCGTGCTGGCCTCGCGCCGCGCCGGGCTGGCCACGCCCATCGACGGCGTGTCGCCCGACTGGCGCGACGCGCAGCGGCTCGCCGCCGACACCGCGCGCGCCCGCCGCGGCGGCTTCGGCGCCAAGCTGTGCATCCATCCCGAGCAGGTCGCGCCCGTGCAGGCCGCGCTCGGGCCCACGGCCGACGAGGTGACCTGGGCGCACCGCGTCACCGAAGCCGTGCGTGCGGCCGGCGGCGGCGTCGTGAGCCTCGACGGCCGCATGGTCGACGGGCCCGTGGTGCGGCTGGCCGAGCGCTGGCTGGCGCTGGCCCCGCCCCACGGCCCGGGCGATTCATCCGTGACGCACTGATCCACAGACAAACCCAAAGGAGACAAAGAAGTGAACGCAACGAAGACCTGGAAACTGAAAGCCCTCATCGCCGCATCGGTGGGCGCCTGCCTGTTCGCCGCCGCATTGCCCGCCGCCGCGCAGGCCGCGTGGCCCGACAAGCCCATCGTGATGGTCGTGCCGTACTCGGCCGGCGGCCCCACCGACGTGGTGGCGCGCATGCTCGCCGTGCCCATGGGCAAGTCGCTCGGGCAGACCGTGGTGGTCGAGAACACCGTGGGCGCGGGCGGCACCATCGCGCCGACCCGCGTGGCCAAGGCGGCGCCCAACGGCTACACCATCCTCATCCACCACATGGGCATGGCCACCGCGCCGGCGCTGTACAAGAAGCTCAACTACGACCCGCTGAAAGACTTCGAGTACGTCGGCCAGGTCATGGACGTGCCGATGACCCTGTTGTCGCGCAAGGACTTTCCGGCCAACAACTTCAAGGAGCTGCTGGCCTACGTGAAGGCCAACAAGGAGAAAGTCTCGCTCGCCAACGCCGGCATCGGCGCCGTCTCGCAGCTGTGCGGCATGCTCTTCGCGCACCAGATCGGCGTGCAGCTGACGACCGTGCCCTACAAGGGCGCAGGCCCGGCGCTCAACGACCTCATGGGCGGGCAGGTCGACCTGCTGTGCGACCAGACCACGCAGACCGCGCCCGTCATCAAGGACGGCCAGCGCGTGAAGGTGTTCGGCGTGACCACGCCCAAGCGCCTGTCGAGCATGCCCGACATCCCCACGCTCGACGAGCAGGGCCTCAAGGGCTTCGACGTGAAGGTGTGGCACGGCGTGTACGCGCCCAAGGGCACGCCGCCGGCCGTGATCGAGAAGCTCAACGTGGCCCTGCGCGCCGCGCTGCAGGACGACAACGTGAAGAAGCGCTTCGCCGAACTGAGCACCGAGGCCGTGCCGATGGACAAGGTCACGCCCGAGGCGCTGCGCAGCCACCTGGCGGCGGAGATCGAGAAGTGGGGGAAGGTGATCCGGGCTGCGGGGGTGCAGGCGGATTGAGAGCGACAGCTTGAGAGGTTCGGGGTCGGGGGCCGCAATGCCCCGGGCTCAGAGCTTCTTCTTCATGTAGGCGAGGTAGTTGCCGCGCGCGTAGTTGTCGATGCGGGCGAACTCTTCGTAGCCTTGCTTCAGGTAGAAGCCTCGCGCCTGCCACTCGAAGGTTTCGAGCGCGGCATTCCCGGCACCCAGCGCCTTGCCGCGCGCTTCCGCCTCCGCGAGCAGGCGACGGCCCAGGCCGGTGCGCCGGGCTTCCTCCTCGACGAACAGCACGTCGATGCGCAGCCATTCGAGGAACACGAAGCCGCGCAAGCCACCCATCAGTCGGCCCTGCGCATCCTTCGCGTTCAGCCAGACGGGTTGCGTATCGGGGCACTCGCCGACGAAGCCGTAGTTGAACTCGCGCAACCGGCGGCCCAGGACGCCGGAGCGGACCTCCTCTTCGGAGGCGGTCGAAATCACGGCCTCGGTCATGCGTCGCCGTTCGCCAGCAATGTCTCCTCGAACAACTTCAGCAACAGCCGCGCGAACACATCCATGTTCCACGGCCGGTCGGTCGCACCGGTTTCGATCGTGCGGCTGACCACGAGGCCGTCCGCGCCGGTCACGGCGATGCAGACATGCCCGGGCGCATCGCCGTACGGGCTGCCCGACGGCCCCGCCGCACCGCTCTCGCAGATGCCCCACTTCGAGCGGTGGGCATCGCGGATGCGGCCCGACATGAAGCGTGCATAGGGCTCGGTCTCGCCGCGCATGTCGCCCATGTCCTCGGGCGTGAGGCCGAGCAGGGCCTTGCCGGCACGCCGCGAGTAGATGACCGCGCCGCCCAGGAAGTAGGCCGAGGCGCCCGGCAGGGCGAGCAGGGCCGCCGAGACCAGGCCGCCGGCCGACGATTCGGCCACCGCCACCGTCTGGCGCCGCTCGCGCAGCGTCGCCCCCACGCGGGCGGCGAGCACGGCAAGCGGTTCGAGGTCGGTGAGGTCGGGCGTGGACATGGAGGTCTAAAGAAGTAAGAAAGAAGAAATGACCGACCGTTCGATCGATCAAACAAACGAAAAAGCGATCAGGCCGTGCCCGCGCGCGAGCCCGGCCGCCGCACATACGACGGCGCGCGCTCATGGCTCGAGGTGTGGCCGTACACCGTGTCGGCCGGGTAGTACTCGGCCTGCAGCTGCACTTTGGCCGCGGCTTCCTCGCCCGCGGCATGCGCGATGAAGGCCAGCATCAGGTCGGTGCCGGCCGACACGCCGGCCGAGGTCCAGACATGGCCGTCCTGCACGAAGCGCTGCTCGACCACCTTCACATCGCCGAGCGCGCGCAGGCGGTCGAGCGATCCCCAGTGCGTGGTGGCGGTGCGGCCCGAGAGCAGGCCGGCCGCATGCAGCACGAAGGCGCCGGTGCACACCGACAGCAGCGCCTTGCAGCCCGGCGCCTGGGCGGCCAGAAACTGCACCATGGCGGGGTTGTCGACCTCGCGCCGCGTGCCCATGCCGCCGGGCACGAGCAGAAAGTCGAGCGGCGGGCAGTCGGCAAACGACACGTGCGGGTTGATCGACAGCCCCTTGGCGCAGACGACCGGGCCATGCGTTTGCGCCACGACCAGGCAGTTGGCGGGGCCGCCGGCCAGCTTGCTCCACATGGTGAGCATTTCCCAGGGACCGATGAAATCGAGCTCCTCGACCTCGGGGAAGACGATGATTCCGAAATTCATGCGTGCGAACTCCTGGGTGGCTGGATGGGAGGGGGCCGGCAGGGACCCTGTCACGGTCGCGCAGCCGCAAGCATATAGAGTGCCGCCGAGGTGATGTCCGTGACAGCTGGTTGCAAGCTTGGCTCAGTGTTCTCCCTCAGGGTTGTGTGGCCTGAAAATGGCTAGAGTGAAGGCGGCCGTTCAGGCTTTTTGCTAGCTTCAAATCAAGGAAATCTCATGAGCAAGAAAGTTGCATATGTCACCGGGGGCATGGGTGGCATCGGAACAGCCATCTGCCAGCGTCTGCACAAGGACGGGTTCACCGTGGTCGCAGGTTGCGGCCCGACACGCGACCATGCCAAATGGCTGGCCGAACAGAAAGCCGAAGGCTTCGAGTTCCATGCGTCGGTGGGCAATGTCGGCGACTGGCAATCCACCGTCGAGGCTTTTTCCGCCGCCAAGGCGGCCCACGGCGCGATTGACGTGCTCGTCAACAACGCAGGCATCACGCGGGACCGCATGTTCCTCAAGATGACGCCGGAAGACTGGAGCGCGGTGATCGAAACCAACCTCAACAGCATGTTCAACGTCACCAAGCAGGTGGTGGGCGACATGGTGGAAAAGGGCTGGGGCCGCATCATCAACATCAGCTCGGTCAACGGCGCCAAGGGCCAGGCCGGCCAGACCAACTACTCGGCAGCCAAGGCCGGCATGCACGGCTTCACGATGGCGCTGGCGCAGGAGCTGGCCAACAAGGGCGTCACCGTGAACACCGTGAGCCCGGGCTACATCGGCACCGACATGGTCAAGGCCATCCGCCAGGAAGTGCTCGACAAGATCGTGGCGACCATTCCGGTCAAGCGCCTGGGCGAGCCGAGTGAAATTGCTTCCATCATCTCGTGGCTCGCCACCGATGAAGGCGGCTACAGCACCGGGGCCGACTTCTCGGTCAACGGCGGCCTCCACATGCACTGAGCATGCGCGCCACACCCTGAAAACAAAAACCCGCTTCGGCGGGTTTTTTCATTTGGGCCGGCGCCACGGACACAGAACGCACGACATCACCCATCGAAAGCAACCGCGACACGAACCCTTTTCTTTTCGTTTCCCTTCATCCTTTCAGGAGGCAGTCATGGCACATACAACAAGCACAGTACCCAGGAAGCTCCCCCTCTACCGTTCCCTCTACGTGCAGGTGATCACTGCGGTGATCATCGGCGTGCTCCTCGGTTACTTCTACCCCTCGCTCGGGGAGTCGATGAAGCCCTTGGGCGACGGTTTCATCAAGCTCATCAAGATGATCATCGCGCCGATCATCTTCTGCACGGTGGTCGTCGGCATCGCCGGCATGGAAGACATGAAGAAGGTCGGCAAGACCGGCGGGCTGGCGCTCTTGTACTTCGAGATCGTGAGCAGCATCGCGCTGGTGGTCGGGCTGGTGCTGGTGAACGTGCTCAAGCCCGGCGCGGGCATGAACATCGACGCGTCCACGCTCGACACCAAGGCCATCGCGGCCTACACGGGCCCCGGCAAGATGACCGGCACGGTCGACTTCCTGCTCAACGTGATTCCCAGCACGATCGTCGATGCCTTCGCCAAGGGCGAGATCCTGCAGGTGCTCTTGATTGCGGTGCTGTTCGGCTTTGCGCTGCACCGCTTCGGCGGGCGAGGCACGCTGGTGTTCGACGTGATCGAGAAGGGCTCGCACGTGCTGTTCGTGATCGTCAACTACATCATGAAGCTCGCGCCCATCGGCGCCTTCGGTGCGATGGCCTTCACCATCGGCAAGTACGGGCTGGGCAGCCTGCTGTCGCTGGGCAAGCTCATGGGCACCTTCTACCTGACCTGCCTGCTGTTCATCTTCGTGGTGCTGGGGCTTATCGCGCGCTTTCACGGCTTCAGCATCTGGAAGTTCATCAAGTACATCAAGGAAGAGCTGCTGATCGTGCTGGGCACGTCATCCAGCGAATCGGTGCTGCCGCGCATGATGGAGAAGATGGAGAACCTGGGCGCCCACAAGACCTGCGTGGGGCTGGTGATTCCCACGGGCTACTCGTTCAACCTCGACGGCACCTCGATCTACCTGACGATGGCGGCGGTGTTCATTGCGCAGGCCACCAACACGCCGATGACGCTCACGCAGGAGATCACGTTGCTGGCCGTGCTGCTGCTCACGTCGAAGGGCGCGGCGGGCGTCACGGGCAGCGGCTTCATCGTGCTGGCGGCCACGCTGTCGGCGGTGGGGCATGTGCCGGTGGCGGGGCTGGCGCTCATCCTGGGCATCGACCGCTTCATGTCGGAAGCCCGCGCGCTCACCAACCTGATCGGCAACGGCGTGGCCACCATCGTGGTCGCCAAGTGGACGAATGAACTCGACGAGGAGCGGCTGCAGGCCGGGCTCAACAACGAGAGCTGGGTCGAGTCGCAGGAGCCCGAGGAACTGGTGAACGCGCGCGAATCGAAGATGGCGCCGTAGCCGGAGCAGGGCGCCGGCCCGCGCGTTTGGGTGCGGTGAGGCGCGTTTCGGTGCGCTTCAGTGCGCGTCAATGCACCAGGGCCACCGCGAGCAGCGGCTGCGCCCTGGCGTCGAGCTCGCGTTCGTACAGCGGGGCGGCCTTGGCGTAGGCGCCCTGGGCGCGATGGGCTGCGGCCAGATTCTGCCGGCTGTGCAGCACGGCGGGTGCGTCGGGGCGCTGCTGCTTCTCGTGGATCGCCAGGGCACGTTCGTACAGCGCAATGGCCTGGTCGAAGGCCTCGCGGCGGTAGTGCAGGCCGGCCAGCGCGCTCAGCGTGAACGCCACCCGCGGGCTGTCCGGCCCGGCGGTCTTTTCCTGGATGGCGAGCGCGGCCGTGTACGACTGCGCGGCCCGGGTCAGCTGCCCCTGCCGCTGGTGGACATGGGCCAGCAGCACGAGGCTGAGGGCCGTGTCGGCGGACTCGGGCCCGCCCGTGCGTTGCGCCGTCTGCAGCACCTGCTGCGCCAGCTCGAGCGTGGCGACGTCGTAGCAGTTGGCGTTGATGCGTTGCACGAGTTCCTGGCGCAGCGCGCGCCATTCGGGGTTGCCGTCCTGCGCGTACAGCGCACCGAACTGCGAGGCCGCCAGGACGACGCCAGCGGCAAGCCATGCATTCGCGAATTTCATGGGGCCGAATCTAGTGCCCCGGCCCGGAAACCGAATACCTCGTTCATGGGAGTCCGCGCCCGCGGGGGACGGAACCCCGGGGCGCGGACGGCGCGCGGACGGTGCAAGCGCCCGAAGGCGCCCCGCCTCAGGCGAGATCGAAGCGGTCCAGGTTCATCACCTTGGTCCAGGCGGCCACGAAGTCGTCGACGAACTTCTGCTGGCTGTCGGACGCGCCGTAGACCTCGGCGATGGCGCGCAGCTGCGCGTTGGAGCCGAACACCAGGTCGACGCGCGTGCCGGTCCACTTGAGGGCGCCGGTCTTGCGGTCGCGGCCTTCGTACTCTTCCTTGGCGTCCGACACCGCCTTCCACTCCGTGCCCATGTCGAGCAGGTTGACGAAGTAGTCGTTGCTCAGCGTGCCGGGCGTCTTCGTGAAGACGCCGTGGCGCGTCTGGCCGACGTTGGTGTCGAGCACGCGCAGGCCGCCGACCAGCACCGTCATCTCGGGCGCCGTGAGCGTGAGCAGCTGCGCCTTGTCGATCAGCAGCGCTTCGCCGGGCACGCTGTAGCGGCCCTTCAGGTAGTTGCGGAAGCCGTCGGCCGCGGGCTCCAGCGGCTCGAACGAGGGCACGTCGGTCTGTTCCTGCGAGGCGTCGGCGCGGCCCGGCGAGAAGGGCACCTTCACTTCACGCCCGCCATTGCGCGCGGCCTGTTCCACGCCCGCACCGCCGGCCAGCACGATCAGGTCGGCCAGCGAGATCTTCTTGCCGCCGGTCTGCGCCGCGTTGAACTCGCTCTGGATGCCTTCGAGCACCTTCAGCACCTGGGCCAGCTGCGCGGGCTGGTTGACGGCCCAGTCCTTCTGCGGTGCCAGCCGCACGCGGGCGCCGTTGGCACCGCCGCGCATGTCGGAGCCGCGGAAGGTGGAGGCCGAGGCCCACGCCGTCGACACCAGCTGCGCAGGCGTGAGGCCCGAGGCCAGCACCTTCTTCGTCAGCGCTGCGACGTCACTGGCGTCGACCAGCGGATGGTCGACGGCCGGGATCGGGTCTTGCCAGATCAGCTCTTCGGCCGGCACCTCGGGCCCGAGGTAGCGGGCGCGCGGGCCCATGTCGCGGTGCGTGAGCTTGAACCAGGCGCGCGCGAAGGCGTCGGCGAGTTGGTCGGGGTGGGCCAGGAAGCGGCGCGAAATTTTTTCGTAGGCCGGGTCCAGGCGCAGCGACAGGTCGGTCGTGAGCATGGTCGGCGCGTGGCGCTTGGAAGCGTCGTGCGCGTCGGGGATGGTGCCGGCACCGGCGCCGCCCTTGGCCACCCACTGGTGCGCGCCGGCGGGGCTCTTGGTCAGCTCCCATTCGTAGCCGAACAGGTTCTCGAAGAAGTTGTTGCTCCACTTCGTGGGCGTGGTGGTCCAAGTCACTTCGAGGCCGCTGGTGATGGTGTCGCCGCCCTTGCCGGTGCCGAAGCTGTTCTTCCAGCCGAAGCCCTGTTCCTCGAGGCCGGCGGCTTCGGGTTCCTTGCCGACGTTCGAGGCCGGCCCTGCGCCGTGCGTCTTGCCGAAGGTGTGGCCGCCGGCGATGAGCGCCACGGTTTCTTCGTCGTCCATGGCCATGCGGGCGAAGGTGTCGCGGATGTCGTGGGCCGCGGCGATCGGGTCGGGGTTGCCGTCCGGGCCCTCGGGGTTCACGTAGATCAGGCCCATCTGCACGGCGCCCAGCGGGTTCTCGAGGTTGCGGGTGTGCGGCACCTTGCTGTCGTCGTCCTTCACGAGCACGCCGCGGTCCTTGTCGACGCCGGGCGAGCCCTGTGCGTAGCGCACGTCGCCGCCCAGCCAGGTCTTCTCGCGGCCCCAGTACACGTCCTGGTCGGGTTCCCACACGTCGGGGCGGCCACCGGCGAAGCCGAAGGTCTTGAAGCCCATGGTTTCGAGCGCGACGTTGCCGGTGAGGATCAACAGGTCGGCCCAGGAAATCTTCTGGCCGTACTTCTGCTTGATCGGCCAGAGCAGGCGGCGGGCCTTGTCCAAGCTCACGTTGTCGGGCCAGCTGTTGAGCGGCGCAAAGCGCTGCTGCCCGCGGCCGGCGCCGCCGCGGCCATCGCCGATGCGGTAGGTGCCGGCGCTGTGCCAGGCCATGCGGATGAAGAGCGGGCCGTAGTGGCCGAAGTCGGCCGGCCACCAGTCCTGCGAGTCGGTCATCAGCGCGGCGAGGTCTTTCTTCACCGCGGCGAGGTCCAGGCTCTTGAAAGCCTTGGCGTAGTCGAAACCGGCGCCCAGGGGATCGGATTTGGAGGAGTGCTGGTGCAGCAGGTCCAGGCGCAGCTGCTCGGGCCACCAGTCGCGGTTCGTGGTGCCGGCGCCGGTGGCCTGGCTGAACGGGCACTTCGCTTCGATTTTCTCGTTGCTCATGGGGAGGCTCCTGTTGTTGGGGGACGGGGGGACCGCTCAAATTCTGGATGAGAAAGGTGTCGATGCGAATAGAAGTGCTTTATGCCTACGATAGTTCGCGTCGCTTCCGTAGGGGTGTAGACGCAGGCCCGTAGAAGCCTGCGGGCTTCAAAGGTTGGGGGCCGTTCCTGCAAAATGGACCGATGCCCCACAGCGTCTCCCTCATCAATACGATTGCCGCCGGCCTGGGGTTGGCGCTGGTGTTCGGCTTTCTTGCGGCGAGGCTGCGGCTGCCGGCGCTGGTGGGGTACCTCCTGGCAGGCGTGATCATCGGCCCGTTCACGCCCGGCTTCGTGGCCGACGCGGGCATTGCCGCGCAACTGGCCGAGATCGGCGTGATGCTGCTGATGTTCGGCGTGGGCCTGCATTTTTCACTGGCCGACCTGCTCGCGGTGCGCAAGATCGCGCTGCCCGGCGCCATCGCGCAGATCGTGGTCGCCACGCTGCTTGGCGGCGGCCTGGCCGTGTGGTGGGGCTGGAGCTGGGGCGCGGCGCTGGTGTTCGGGCTGGCGCTGTCGGTGGCGAGCACGGTGGTGCTGCTGCGAGCGCTCGAGAGCCTGGGCATCCTCGATTCCTTCACCGGCCGCATCGCCATCGGCTGGCTGGTGGTCGAAGACCTCGCGATGGTGCTGGTGCTCGTGCTGTTGCCGCCGCTGGCGGGCGCGCTGGGCGGCACCAACGCCGACACCAACGGCGCGCCGGTCTGGCAGACGCTGGGCCTCACGCTGCTGCAGGTTGGCGGCTTCGTGCTGCTGATGCTGGTGGTGGGGCGGCGCGTGTTCCCGTGGATTCTCTGGCAGGTCACGCGCACCGGCTCGCGCGAGCTGTTCACGCTGTGCGTGGTGGCGGCGGCCGTGAGCATCGCCTTTGCCTCGGCGGCGCTGTTCGGCGTGTCGTTCGCGCTGGGCGCCTTCTTCGCCGGCATGGTGATGCGCGAGTCGCAGTTCAGCCACCGCGCGGCGCAGGAATCGCTGCCGCTGCGCGATGCCTTTGCCGTGCTGTTCTTCGTGTCGGTCGGCATGCTGTTCGACCCCTCGGTGCTGCTGGAGCGCCCGCTGCAGGTGCTGGCCGTGGTGCTGGTGATCGTGCTGGGCAAGTCGCTCGCGGCCTGTGCGCTGGTGCTGGTGTTCCGCTACCCGCTGGCCACGGCGCTCACGGTGAGCGCGAGCCTGGCGCAGATCGGCGAGTTCTCGTTCATCCTGGCCGGGCTGGGCGTGTCGCTCGGCCTGCTGCCGGTGGAAGGGCAGAGCCTGGTGCTGGCGGGCGCGCTGATCTCCATCGCCACCAACCCGCTGTGGTTCAGCCTGATCGCGCCGCTGCAGAAATGGCTGCACGCGCATTCGAAGTTCGCACGCGAACTCGACGCGCGCAGCGACCCGCTGGCCGAACTGCCGATGACCACCGAGGCCAAGTACCTGTCGCGGCAGGTGGTGCTGGTCGGCTACGGCCGGGTGGGCCGGCGCATCGCCGCCGAGCTCGAGACGAACGACATCCCCTACGTGGTGGCCGAGCAGAACCGCGAGCTGGTCGAGAAGCTGCGCGAGGCCGGCATTCCGGCCGTGTGGGGCGATGCGGCCGACCCGGCGGTGCTGATCCAGGCGCACGTGGCGCGCGCCCGCGTGCTCGTGGTGGCCACGCCCGACGCCATGAACGTGCGCCAGATGATCGAAACCGCGCGCACGCTGAATCCCACCATCCAGACCGTGGTGCGCAGCCACAACGAGCAGGAAGCACGCCTGCTGGCCGCCGAAACCGACGCGAAGGTGTTCCTGGGCGAACAGGAACTCGCCCAGGCCATGGCCCGCGATGTGGTGCAGCGCGCCGCCGCGATGGCGGTGCCGGCCTGAAAGCCGGCTGCCTGCGCTCGTCGCGGGTCGCGCCGGTCGGAGGTCATCTCCCCGGCCACGGCATGCATCCGCGCTTTTCACTGATCTCCTTTTTTCTCATCCCATGTCACTGAAAGCCGGATGGCATTCGTTGCTCGGCGCGGTGCGCGAGTCCCTGGTCTGCCTTGCGCTGGCCTTTCGCTCCAGCCTGCGTCCGGGCATCGTGCTGCGTTCCGCGGGCCTGTGCATGTTGGTCTTCGCCGTGTGGAGCTGGGTGTTCTACCGTCACTTCCAGCCGATCGGAATGGCGGCCGGCGTGGTGTCGGTCTTCGTCGTGATGGGCGGGGCGGTGCTCGGCCTGCTGCCCGGCACGGGAGGCACCGGAGGGAGCGTCGCGGGCATGGCGGGCATCGCGCCTGCGCTGGCGATGCTGCTGGTCTATGCGGCGGTGCTCACGGCCGCGGTGCTGGTGGTGATGTACGTCGGTGTCATCGTCGCCACCATCCGGCTGGCGTTGCGCTGGGTGCTGCTGGGCCCGGTGCGCGCGCGCGTGCAGGCGCGTTACCCGGCGCTGCTGGCGCAGCCGCGGCCCGGGCCCTCGGGCTGGCTGGCCGGCGT
The DNA here is from genome assembly GCF_059415405.1 of Variovorax sp. GW821-FHT10C12. NCBI lineage: Bacteria > Pseudomonadati > Pseudomonadota > Betaproteobacteria > Burkholderiales > Comamonadaceae > Variovorax > Variovorax sp. GW821-FHT10C12. The sequence continues at coordinate 2,239,702 of NZ_JBWKNE010000001.1, read as the reverse complement.
GCGCGGGTGGCTGGGGCCGTGGCTGGGCGCGAGCCTGGGGATGCTGTTGTGCCTGCTGGTGCCGGTGGTCAACGGCGTGTTGCTGTTCCTGCTGCTCGCCTACCTCAACGTGCGCTTTCTGCTGGGGCCCGCGCTGGCCGGCATCGCGAACGGCGAGGAGCGCATGCGGGTCGTGCGCCGCCAGCGCGGTGCGATGGTGGTGTTCGGCGTATTGATCCTGCTGCTGGCGCTGGTGCCGGTGGTGAATCTGCTGCTGCCCGCGTTGCTGGGCGCAGGCGCCTGCCACCTCGGCTACCGAGGGATGGAGGCAGAGCGCCGGGCTGACACCGGCGCTTCAGCCGGCGTTCAAAGGTCCTCGATCACCAGCGTGCGGTAGCGCTCGGCGATCGAGTAGGGCACGGTACGCACCAGTTCCATCACGCGCTCCGTGATGGCGCCGTCCTTGGTGCGGATCAAGAGGCCCGTGTGGCCTTCCTGGGCCAGCTCGATGAAGGCGCGCACCGTGGCGCCGTCGGTGCCGGCGGAGGGCAGGGGGCTGTGCGAGGCATGCACGGTCGGCGCGATTTCCGCCAGGACGGTTTCGGCCGGTATCAGATAGACCTCGTCGCCGCTCACGATGCCTTTTTCGATCAGCCCGTGGCCGATGCGGCTGGCGTCTTCGATGCTCGGGAACATCACCAGGGAGAAGCCGGTCGGGTAGAACGCGCCGCCGAAACTGGCGCGCATGTTGGGTTCAAGCGTGAAATGTTTCATGCTGACTCCTTGTTCTGATACAGCTCCCCACCCCTAACATTAGGCTGCGCGGCGTCCATGCACTGTAGGAGAAGCCCTAGTACTGACAACCGCGCCAGCCCCCAGCCCGTTCAAAGGCGGGTTCATCCCCTGTTTCATTTCTGACCGTCATGCCTTCGCCGAGAGACATCGCACTCACCGTCCACGAACTGGAAGAAGGGGAGTTCTACTGGGTGCTGATGGAAGCCGTGGACGGCTCGCCCGGCGACATCACCCATGAGTACGCGCCGCTCGAAGCCGCCCACACGCCCTACGCCACCTATTCGAATGCGCTGGTGGCCGGCGTGGCGGTGCTGCGGCGGCTCTTCGGGCCCGACGGCAAGCCCGCCTGACGGGGCCCACGAGGGCGCTGCCGCAGGGCGCTCCCTATAATCCCGGCGGTTGGAAACATTGGTTCACACCGGTGTCGTCCAACACCCCACGGTTCGAAGGTGCCCTGCACGACCAGTCACAGGATTGGCGGCGGGGTTAAACGGGAAGCAGGTGCGAGGCGTCGTTTTTTCGAACGACCCTTCCATTCCTGCGCTGCCCCCGCAACGGTCAGCGGACATCGACACCCTCAAGCCCCGGCGATCTTTCGTTGGGGCAGCCACTGCGCTTCGGCGTGGGAAGGCGAGGGCTTCGGCGTCGAGGTGCATGCATTGCATCCCGACGCACTCCGCGAGCCCGGATACCGGCCTTCGCAACCGCCTTCGGATGCTGCGGGAGTGCGTGTCCGGGCCTGCCGCTTTTCCCTCGCGCGAAACGGCACCGCCCCCAGTCTCTTCTCCCTCGGCGTCCTCGATCGGTCAGGAGCCTGCGGGGACGCGGGCCGGAGGAGAAATCGGATGAATCAGGCATCGCTGCCCTTGCGCGATCGCCCGGGCCTGCCCCTGCAACGGGCGCGCCTTTCGGGTCTTTCAGGTCTTTCGCTGGGGCTCGGCCTCGCTTGCGGACCCGCCTTAGCCCAGTCGGGCGACACAACCGGCCGCCCCAGCCTCACGCCCGTGCAGGTCGAAGCCAGCCGCCACACGCCGCTGGCCCTGGACGAGCCCACGCAGACCGGCAGCCGCCTGGGCCTCACGCCACTCGAAACGCCGGCCAGCATCGAGGTGCTCACCGGCGACACCATCCGCGCGCGCGGCGACGTGTCGGTGGTCGAGGCCGCGAGCCGCGCCACCGGCATCACGGGTTCGCCCGCGCCGGGCAATGGCGGCTCGGCGCTGTCGGCGCGCGGCTTCAACGGCCACGGCTCGGTGATGCAGCTGTACGACGGCACGCGCCTGTACGTGGGCGCGGGCACCGTCACCTTCCCGTTCGACACCTGGTCGACCGACCGCATCGAGGTGCTGCGCGGCGCCGCCTCGGTGATGTTCGGCGAGGGCGCCATCGGCGGCGCGATCAACGTGGTGCCCAAGAAGCCCACGCGCGGCCCGGTGCAGAACGAAGCGCTCGTGAGCGTGGGCTCCGACGCCACGCGCCAGGTCGCCTTCGGCAGCGGCGGGGCGATCAACGACATGCTGTCGTACCGCTTCGACATCAGCCACCGCAGGACCGACGGCTTCATGGTGCGCGGCGAGGCCGAGAGCCTGGCGGTGGGCGGCGCGGTGCGGCTGGACGTGTCGCCGCGGCTGCAGTTCACGCTCTCGCACGACGAGGGCCGCCAGACGCCGCAGCGCTACTTCGGCGTGCCGCTCATCAATGGCCGCGTGAGCAGCCTGAACCGCGAACAGAACTACAACCTCGACGACGCCGAGGTCAAGTACCGCGACCGCTGGACCCGCCTCGATGCGCAATGGACGCCCAACGACGCCGTCACCGTGCGCAACCAGCTCTATCGCCTGGACAGCAAGCGCCACTGGCGCGACAGCGAAACCTACACCTACAGCGCCACCACGAACCGCGTGACGCGTGGCGACTACCTGGAGATCGGCCATGACCAGGAGCAGATCGGCAACCGCACCGACGCCACCTTCAAGCACGCGCTGTTCGGCCTGAAGAACCAGGTGCTGGTGGGCTTCGATGTGAATCGCATCGACTTCCTGAATTCGAGCGACACGCCCTACGGCGGGCGCTCGGTGGTCGATGCCTTCGTCTTCAACCCCGGCACCTACGTCTCGCCCACGCCCTACCTGCCGCGCTACAAGACCAAGACCAGCACCTACGCCTTCTTTGCCGAAGACAAGCTGGCCTTCAACGAACACTGGTCGGTGGTCGGCAGCCTGCGCTGGGACCACGCGAAGATCGTGCGCACCGACCCGCAGAACCGCGCCCCGCGCCTGGACAAGACCTTCGAGTACGCCACCGGCCGCCTGGGCGTGGTCTACGCGCCCGACGCCGCGCAGTCGTTCTATGCGCAGGTGGCGCGCGCAGCCGATCCGCTCACCGGGCTCATCAGCACCTCGGCCACGCAGGTGCCGTTCGAGCTCAGCGTCGGCAAGCAGGTCGAGGTGGGCTACAAGCGCCAGCTGGCCGAGGGCCGCGGCGCCTGGAGCGTGGCCGCCTACCGCATCGAGAAGACCAAGCTGCTGTCGCGCGACGCGAACGACCCGACCGTCGTGCAGCAGATCGGCAAGCAGTCGTCCGAAGGCATCGAAGCCACGCTCGACCTGGCGCTGACCTCCACGCTGCGTCTCGAAGCCAACGCCGCGCGGCTGCGTGCGCGCTACGACGACTTCAACGAAGCGGTCGGCAAGTCGCTGGTCTCGCGCGCGGGCAACACGCCCGCCGGCGTGCCCCAGGTGGCGGCCAACCTGTGGCTGCACTGGCGCTTCCTGCCGCAGTGGGAGGCCGAGCTCGGCGTGCGCCACGTCGGCGCGCGGCAGGTCGATGCGGCCAACACGCGCCGCATCGGCTCCTACACCGTGGCCGACGCGGGCGTGAGCTGGCAGGCGAACCCGTCGCTCAAGCTCGCGCTGCGCGCCTTCAACCTGGCCGACCGCAGGTACCCGGTCTCGTTCTCGAACGGCGGCAACCAGTGGCTGCTGGGGCGCCCGCGTTCGTTCGAGCTGTCGGCGTTCGTGACCTTCTGAGCATGGCCGCATGAGCACCGCATGGCAACGCACATGGCCCCCGCTGCGGCGGGCGCTGTACTGGACGCACCGGTGGCTGGGCATCGGCGGCTGCCTGCTGTTCGTCATGTGGTTCGTCTCGGGCGTGGTCATGATGTACGTGGGGTACCCGAACCTCACGGACGAAGAGCGGCTCGCGGGGCTCACCCCGGTGCGCTTCGAACAGGCGGTGGTCGCGCCGGCTGCCGCGCTCGACGCGCTGCCGCCCGCGGTGCGCACGCAGCCGCCCCGGCGCATGGCGCTGGAGATGCAGGCCGGCACCGACGCGCAGCCCGTGTGGCGCATCGTCGATGCGCGCGGCGGGCGGCATGCCGTGTCCGCGCGCGACGCCCGCGTGCTCGGGCCGGTCGATACGGCGCAGGCCGAGGCCATCGCTCGCGACTTCTCCGCACAGCCCGGCGCACGCTGGGCCGAGACGCTGGAGCGCGACCAGTGGACCGTGCCGCAGGGCTTGAACCCGCTGCGCCCGTTGCACCGCATCGAAGTCGGCGACGCGGCGGGCACCGAGCTGTACGTGTCCTCGCGCACCGGCGAGGTGGTGCGCGACACCACGCGCGCCGAGCGTTTCTGGAACTGGCTGGGCGCCGTGCCGCACTGGATCTACTTCACGCCGCTGCGCGCCGACCCGCCGCTGTGGCACGACGTGGTCGTGTGGCTGTCGGCCGCCTGCATCGTCTCGGCCGTGACGGGCATCGTCATCGGCATCCTGCGCATCCGGCTGCGTCGACGCTTTCGCAGCGGCGCGGTCACGCCGTACACCGGCTGGATGGCCTGGCACCACATCGCCGGGCTCATCGGCGGCTTCTTCGTGCTGACCTGGATCGTGAGCGGCTGGCTGTCGATGAACCCGAACAAGTGGTTCGAGCGCGGGCCGGCCGACGCGGCCGCGATGGCGCGCTACACGGGCGCCGGCACCTCGCCGTTCCCCTGGCCGCCGGCCGTGGTGCCGGCAGGCGAGGGCGCCGGTGCAGCGCGCGAGGTCTTGCTGATGGGGTTCGACGGCAAGCCGCTGCTGCAACTGCGCGACGCGCAGGCCCGGGTGCAGGTTGTCGATGCCGCCACGGGCGCACCGGCCGTCATCACGCGCGACGACATCGTGCGCGCCGCCGCCCGGCTGCGCCCCGGCGCCACCATCACGCAGGCCACCTTGCAGACGCACGAAGACTTCCACTGGTACGGCCACCACCGCACGCGCGTGCTGCCCGTGTGGCGGCTCGAGTTCGACGACGCCGCGCGCAGCTGGCTCTACATCGACCCGACGAGCGGCCAGGTGGCCGGCAGCAACGACCGCAACGCGCGGCTGCGCCGCTGGCTCTTCAACGCCGCGCACAGCCTCGACTTTCCCTGGCTCATCCAGTACCGGCCCGCCTGGGACCTGGTGGTGTGGTTTCTGTCGGTCATCGGCGTCGTCGCTTCGGCGAGCGGCGTGGTGATCGGCTGGCGGCGGCTGCGGCGCAAGCCACAGCCTTCGCCTGTTCAGCGGGGGCTGCAAGGCTCCCGGGTTTCATGACGGGGACTTGCGCAAGCCGGTCCATCCCCCAACAATCAACTTTCGCACTTCGGTGCATTTCAGGAGGTGCGCGATGCACATCGAACCCGGACTCGTCGACGGATCCAAGATCTTCCTCAGCTATGCCACGGGGGCGGCTGCACTGGCTTACACAGGCAAGGTCGCTTTCGACACCTTGCGCAAGGACGGCCCCGTGGGCCTGCTGCTGCGCTCGGTCTTCACCGTGATGCTGGTGTTCTGCTTCTTCGAGGTGTTCCCGCACCATCCCGTGGGCGTGTCCGAGGTGCACCTGATCCTGGGCACCACGCTGATGCTCCTCTTCGGGCTCGCGCCCGCGGCCATCGGCCTGGCCGGCGGCTTGCTCATCCAGAGCCTGTTCTTCGCACCACCCGACCTGCCGCAGTACGGCATGAACGTCACGACCTTGCTCGTGCCGCTCTTCGCGACCGCCGCGCTGGCCCGCCGCATCATTCCCGCGAACATGGCCTACGTGGACATCAGCTACCAGCAGGCCTTCAAGCTGTCGGTGGCCTACCAGGGCGGCATCGTGGTGTGGGTCGGCTTCTGGGCGCTCTACGGCCGCGGCACGGGCCTGGAGAACCTCGGCCAGATCGCCAGCTTCGGCGCGGCTTACATGACCGTCGTGCTGGTCGAGCCGCTGGTCGACCTGGGCGTGCTGGCCGCGGCCAAGGCCTGGCGTCGCCTGCAGGGTACGGCCCTGGTCGAGCGCCGCCTGTACAGCGCCGTCTGATTCGCGCCGGCAGCCCCTCCTGAAGAGGGCGTGCCGTTCGCCGGTGCGTGCGCCACGCACGCGCCGCGCGCCCGATTCCCCGCGCGCTTTGCGCGCCTGAAAGCATCCATTCCATGACACAAAGCAACGCCAAGATCCCCGTCACCATCGTCACGGGCTTCCTCGGCAGCGGCAAGACCACGCTGCTGCGCCACATCCTCGGCAATGCCGAGGGCCGCCGCATCGCGGTGGTGGTCAACGAGTTCGGCGAACTCGGCATCGACGGCGACATCCTGCGCGGTTGCGGCATCGGCTGCGACGATGAAGGCAACGAGCGCGAAGGCGCGCTGTACGAACTCGCCAACGGCTGCGTCTGCTGCACCGTGCAGGAAGAGTTCCTGCCCGTGATGCTGCAGCTGGCCGAGCGCCGCGACCAGATCGACGCCGTGCTCATCGAGACCTCGGGCCTGGCGCTGCCCAAGCCGCTGGTGCAGGCCTTCCAGTGGCCCGACATCGCGAACATCTTCACCGTCGATTCGGTGGTCACCGTGGTCGATGGCCCGGCTGCTGCCTTGGGCCAGTTCGCGGCGAACCCCGCGCAGGTCGACGTGCAGCGCCGCGCCGACCCCAACCTGGACCACGAATCGCCGCTGCACGAGCTGTTCGAAGACCAGCTCTCGGCCGCAGACCTCGTGGTGCTCAACAAGACCGACCTCATGGACGCCGCCGCGCGCGCGCAGGTCGAGGCGCTGGTGCGCGAAGAGCTGCCGCCCGAGGTGAAGATCGTCGGCGCCACCGAAGGCAAGTTGCCGCTGGCGCTGCTGCTGGGCCAGGGCCGCGCCGCCGAAAGCACCATCCACCTGCGCGAGAGCCACCACGACCACGAGGAAGATCACGACCACGACGAGTTCGACTCGCTCGTGATCGAGCTGCCGCCCGTGGACCGCGACGGTCTCATCGCCGTGCTGACCGCACTGGTCGAACAGCACACCATCTACCGCGTGAAGGGCTTCGTCGCCGTGCCGAACAAGCCGATGCGCCTGCTGGTGCAGGGCGTGGGCCGCCGCTTCGACCACCACTTCGACCGCCGCTGGCGCGACGGCGAGGCGCAGCGCACGCGGCTCGTGTTCATCGGCGAAGACCTCGATGAAGGCGCGCTGCGCAAGGCACTGGAAGGCGTGGCGGCCGTTCCCGCCTGACCGCATGCACCTGCTGAGCACCCAGCCCGGCCGCTTCGTCGAAGACGACCCGAGCGTCGTCACCCGGCTCGACCAGACGCCGGGCGACATCGTGGTGCTCAGTTCGGCCGACACCACGCTCGCGCTGCTCGCTGCCGCGCGCACGGCGCTGGCGGCCACCGACCCCGGCTACCCGTCGCTGCGGCTGGCCAACCTCATGCACCTGCGCCAGCCCGCGTCGCTCGACCTGTACGTCGACGAGGTGCTGCGGCATGCGCGCGTGGTGGTGGTCGACCACCTGGGGGCCGAGTCGGCCTGGGCCTACGGGCTGCAGCAGCTCGAAAAGCTTGCGAAGCGCCAGGGCCAGCAGCTCGCGATGTTCTCGGGCGACCTGCAGGAAGACGAAGACCTGCTCGCGCGCGGCACCGCGGCGCGCGGCGTGAGCCGGCAGCTGTGGCAGTACCTGCGCTCGGGCGGCGCGGGCAACGCGGCGCAGTTCCTGCGTGCGGTGGCCTTCCATGGCCTGGGCCACGGCGAGGCGCCGTTGCCGCCGCGCAGCCTGCCGCAGGTCGCGCTGCATGTGCCGGGCGGCATGGACGCGACGCACACGGTCGCGGGCATCGACGACCTGCGCGCCGGCTGGCATGCGAACGCGCCCGTCGTCGCGCTGGTGTTCTATCGCTCGCACCTGCTGTCGGGCAACACCGAGGCCTTCGATGCGCTGGCCGCCGCGCTGCATGCGCAAGGACTGAACCCGCTGCCCGTGGCGCTCGATTCGCTCAAGGACCCGCTGTGCCTGTCCGCACTGCGTGCGCTGTGCAGCGAACACGACGTGCAGCTGGTGCTCAACACCACCGCCTTCGCTGCCTTGGGGCAGGGCGCTTCGGACGAAAGCGGTGAGCCTCTGGCACTCGCGGGCGATGCCCCCGTGCTGCAGGTGATCGTGAGCGGCGGCAACCGCGAGGACTGGCTGGCCGACAGCCAGGGCCTGCGCCCACGCGACATCGCGATGCAGATCGCGCTGCCCGAGATGGACGGGCGCATCGTCACGCGCGCCGTGAGCTTCAAGGGCCTGTCGCACCGCTGCGAACTCACGCAGACCGAGGTGGTCGGCTACCGCCCCGAGCCCGACCGCATCGCCTTCGTGGCCGAACTCGCGCGCCGCTGGTGCAGTCTGCGCCGCCTGCGCGCCGACGAGAAGCGCGTCGCGCTCATCCTGGCGAACTACCCCGGCAGCGAAGGCCGCATCGGCAGCGGCGTGGGGCTGGATACGCCGGCCTCGGTGATGGCCATCCTGCGCACGATGCAGGCCGAGGGCTACACGCTCGACGCGCTGCCCGCCGATGGCGACGCGCTGATGCGCACGCTGCAGGAGGGCATCGCCAACGACCCCGCCCAATGGCCCGCGCGGCCCGCGTGGCAGAGCTACGCGCTCGCCGACTACCGCGCCCGCCTGGCGGCGCTGCCCGAGGGCATGGCCGCCGCCATCGATGCGCAATGGGGCCCGCCCGAGCACGACCCGATGCTGCGCCAGGGCCGTTTCATGATCGCCGGGCTGCGGCTGGGCCGCGTGTTCGTCGGCATCCAGCCGGCGCGCGCGCTGGGACCGCTGGGTCTGGCCGACTACGCGAGTTACCACGACGCCGAGCTGGTGCCGCCGCACAGTTATCTCGCGTTCTATTTCTGGCTGCGCGATGTGTTCGCCATCGACGCGGTCGTCCACGTCGGCAAGCACGGCAACCTCGAATGGCTGCCGGGCAAGAGCCTCGCGCTGTCGGCCACCTGCTGGCCCGACGCCATCCTCGGGCCGCTGCCCAACGTGTACCCCTTCATCGTCAACGATCCCGGCGAGGGCGCGCAGGCCAAGCGCCGCACGCAGGCCGTGATCGTCGATCACCTGATGCCGCCGCTCACGCGCGCCGAGAACCACGGCCCGCTGCAGGACCTGGAGCGGCAGGTCGACGAGTACTACGACGCGCTGCTGGTCGATGCGCGCCGCGCCAAGGTGCTGCGTGCCCAGATCCTCGCGACCGTGCGCGCGCAGCACCTGGTCGAAGAACTGGGAATGCCGGGCGCGGAAGACGATGCCGTGCTGGCGCGCGTCGATGCGTACCTGTGCGAGCTGAAAGAAACCCAGATCCGCGACGGCCTGCATGTGTTCGGCGATTCGCCGCGCGCGCGGTTGCGACGCGACACGCTGCTCGCGCTCGCGCGCTTTCCGGCCGGCGACGGCGCGGGCGAGAACGCCGGGTTGCTCGGCGCGCTCGCGGCCGACCTGCTGCCCGGCGACGCCTTCGACCCGCTCGACATCGACGCGGCGAAGCCCTGGCAGGGCGCGCGGCCCGCGCTGCTGGCGGCCGTGAGCGACGAGGCCTGGCGCCACCAGGGCGACACGCGCGAGCGGCTGGAGCTGCTGGCGCAGCAACTGCTCGAAGCGGACGCCTGCCCGGCCGGACTGCCGCGCACCGCTGCCGTGATGGGCCGCATCGCGCACCGTCTCGCGCCCGCGCTCGATGCGTGTGGCGGGGAAGAACTGCGTCAGTTGTCGCGTGCACTGCAGGGCCGCTTCGTGCCGCCGGGCCCGAGCGGCTCGCCCTCGCGCGGCCGGCCCGACGTGCTGCCGACCGGGCGCAACTTCTACGCGGTCGACACGCGCGCCATCCCCACGCCCACGGCCTGGATGCTCGGGCTCAAGTCCGCCGCGCAGCTGGTCGAACGCCATCTGCAGGAGCATGGCGACTACCCGGTCGCGCTCGGCCTGTCGGTCTGGGGCACGGCCACCATGCGCACCGGCGGCGACGACCTGGCGCAGGCCTTCGCGCTCATCGGCGTGCGGCCCAAGTGGGCGCCGGGCAGCCAGCGCGTGGTCGATTTCGAGGTGCTGCCCACCGTGGGCCTCGGGCGTCCGCGCATCGATGTCACGCTGCGCATCTCGGGCTTCTTCCGCGACGCCTTTCCCAATGCCGTGCAGATGTTCGACGCCGCCGTGCAGGCCGTGGCCGCGCAGGACGACGAAGACGCCGAGCGCAACCCGATCCGCGCACGCATCCTGCGCGAGGCGGCGGCGCTCGAAGCGCAGGGCGTGGCGCCCGGCGAGGCGCGCACGCAGGCCGGCTGGCGCGTGTTCGGTTCCGCGCCCGGCAGCTACGGCTCGGGCCTGCAGCCGCTGTTCGACCATGGCGACTGGCAGAGCGACGACGACCTGTCGAAGGCCTACGTCGGCGGCAGCGCGCACGCCTACGGCCAGGGCAGAGACGGCGTGCCGGCGGGCGATGCGCTGGTGCGCCGGCTGCGCGCCATGAACGTCGTGCTGCAGAACCAGGACAGCCGCGAGCACGACCTGCTCGATTCCAACGACTACTACCAGTTTCAGGGCGGCATGGCCGCCGCCGTGCGCCACCTGAGCGGGCAGCAGCCCGCGATGTACCACGGCGACCACGGCAACCCGCAGGCGCCGCGCGTGCGCACGCTGAAGGAAGAAATCAGCCGCGTGATCCGTTCGCGCGTGGTCAACCCCAAGTGGATCGACGGCGTGAAGCGCCACGGCTACAAGGGCGCCTTCGAGATGGCCGCCACGGTTGACTACCTGTTCGGCTTCGACGCCACCGCGCGCGTGGTGGGCGACCACCAGTACGCGATGGTGGCCGACGCCTACGTGCTCGACGAGGCCACCCGCGACTTCGTGAACGCGCACAATCCGCGCGCGCTGCAGGACATGCTCAACCGCCTGCTGGAAGCCATGCAGCGCGGCCTCTGGCAGTCGCCCGGCGACTACAAGGACCAATTGGAAAACCTGCTGCTCGACCACGAGCAGCAGATGGAAGGAAGCCTCCGATGACCACAGCCGCCCCGATGCCGGTGCTGTTCCCCTTTGCCGCGATCGCCGGCCAGCCGCAGCTGCGCCAGGCGCTCTTGCTGGCCGCCGTCGATCCCGCGCTGGGCGGCGTGCTGATCGAAGGCCCGCGCGGCACCGCCAAGACCACGGCTGCGCGCGCGCTCGCCGAGCTGCTGCCCGGTGCGCCCTTCGTCACCCTGCCGCTGGGCGCGAGCCTCGAGAGCCTCGTGGGCACGCTCGACCTCGGGCAGGCGCTGGCCGGCCACGAATTGAAGTTTGCGCCGGGCCTGCTGGCGCGCGCGCACGGTGGCGTGCTGTACGTCGACGAGATCAACCTGCTGCCCGACGCGCTGATCGACTCGCTGCTCGACGCAGCGGCCAGCGGCGTCAACGTGGTGGAGCGCGACGGCATCTCGCACCGGCATGCCGCGCGCTTCGTGCTCGTGGGCACCATGAACCCGGAAGAGGGCACGCTGCGCCCGCAGTTGCTCGACCGCTTCGGCCTGTGCGTGCGGCTGCGCAACCTGCAGGACGCGGCCGAGCGCCAGGCCATCGTGCGTGCGCGGCTGGCCTTCGATGCCGATCCGCAAGGCTTTCGCGCGGCGCATGCGAAGGAAGAGGCCGAACTCGCGACGGCGCTGGTGCGTGCGCGCGCGCGCGTGGCGGACGCGGCGGCCTTGCCGTATGGCGATGCGGTGCACGAAGCCGTCGGCGCGCTGTGCATCGCGGCCGGCGTGGACGGCCTGCGCGCCGACCTCGTGATGCTGCGCTCGGCGCGTGCGCTTGCGGCGTGGGAAGGCGCGGCATCGATCACCGACGACCATGTGCAGCGCGTGGCCGAGGCGGTGCTGCTGCATCGGCGCCATCCGGCGGCCGAAGCGGCCGTGGCGCCGCCCATGGCGTCACCCGCACCTCGCCGCAATCCGGGCGATGCACCTGCACGCGATGCCGGCGACGGCGACTGGGGCGCGATGCCGCCCGAGCCCGTCGGCATCGAGCGCGTGAAGCCGCTGCGCCCGCTGATCTCCAACCAGCAGGCCGCCCCAAAAAAAGCCTGAGCCTCCGGGACGCCGCACCCGCTGGCGCACGCCAGGGTGACCGGAGGCAGGGCACGCAACGGGACGCCTGGCACGGCGCTGCCGCGCCCGGCACGGCCTTCGACTGGCCGCGCACGCTCGTCGCCCGCGGCGCGGACCGCCTGCAGGCCGCGCACCTGCGCCATCGCCCGCAGGAGGCGCGCAGCGGCGCGTTGCATTGCTTCCTGCTCGACTGCTCGGCTTCGATGCGCCACGACGGCCAGCTTGCGCGCGCCAAGGGCCAGCTGCTCGCGCTGATGCAGGAGGCCTACCAGCGGCGCGACCATGTGGCGCTGCTGTGCTTTGCCGGCGACGTGGTCGAGCTGCGCCTGCCGCCGCGCCGCGCCAGCGCCTGGAACGACGACTGGGTTGCGCCCATCGCGGCCGGTGGGGGCACACCGTTGGCGATGGGCGTGCTGCGCGTGCAGCAGCTGCTGGCAAAGCACGAGAGCCGTCAGCGTTGGCTGTGGCTGCTGACGGACGGCCGCAGCAACGAAAGCCCCGCGCGCCCCGCCGCCGCGGACGTCGCCTGCGTGATGGACTTCGAGCGCGCTCGCACGCCGCTGCACCGGGCGCGGCAGCTCGCGGTGCAGTGGGACGCCCGCTACCTCAGCGCCTGAATCACAGGATCGCGGGGCGCGCCTCGGCGCTCGTGGATCGACTTGGGGCGAGAAGGGGCATCCGCGGCACGGCATGCCAGTGCACGCGGCGCCTTCGATACTGCCGCGCTCTCAACGAAAGGAAGCCCATGTCCGTCACTCCCCGCCGCGTGGTGCGCGAAGGCGCGTTCAAGCACATCATTGCCGACGGCGTGCAGGTCGGCGACACCATCTATCTCTCGGGCCAGGTGAGCGTGGACGGCGAGGGCCGCACCCTCGGCGCCGGCGACATCGCGGCGCAGGTGCGGCAGGCCTACGCCAACGTGCGCAGCGTGCTCGCATCCTTCGGCGCTTCGATGGCCGACGTGGTGGACGAAACCCTGTTCGTCACCGACATCGACGGCTTTCTCGGCCAGGCCGAGGCACTGTTCGCCCTGCGCGCCGAGATGTTCGGCGGCGAGCCGCAGATCTCGCAGACGCTGGTGCAGGTGGCGCGGCTCGGCAGTCCGGACTGGCTGATCGAGATCAAGTGCATCGCCAGAACGACTGCAGCCTGAAGGGCTGAAGGCCGTTTCCGCCAGGGAGTTCGGGTACCGTACGGCATGCGTCCGAAACCCCGTCTCCTGGCCCTTGTGTTGACCCTGGCCATGCCTGCCGCCTTTGCCCAAACCGAGGCGTCCGCGCAGCCCTTGAGTGCCGAAGAGTGCAAGGCGCAGGAAGCAGCGCTGGAGCGCGACATGGCCCTGGCCCGTTCCCGTGGCCAGATGCTGCGCCGGCGTGAGCTGGCCGACACCCTGAGCGCGCTGCAGCTGCGCTGCCAGGCGCTCGCGCCGATGAGCCGCGAAGCGCGCATCGAAAAGCTGGAGCACGAGATTCGCACGCTGCGCACCGAGCTCGAACGCGCGGAGGCGCAGCTGCGCAGCGTGAAGAGCGAGTCGCCCTGAGCTACGTCACCAGGGCAGCTCGCTGACCGGCCTGCGCGGGTCTGAAACCGCTGGGGCCACATCGGCCGCCGTGGCCGGCCCGTCTTTCTCAGCCACGGCTTCCACCGGCGCCAGCATCGTCCCGCGGCAGTTTGGCGAGCCGCAATGGCAGGGGTACTTCGACGGCGGCGAGCCGTCGTCGGCCGTCAGCGAGTAATCGATGAAGAGCTCGTCGCCGGCCTCCACCGCCTCCATCGTCTGGAAGCGCAGCACCATCTCGCCCGCCTCGTCGTACTCCTCGACCGCCTCGCAGTTCGGCTCGCACGAATGGTTCAGGTGGCGCGTGGCGTTGCCGCCCTTGGCGCCGTCGATGGTCTCGCCGGTCGTCAGCGTGAACAGGTAGGTGAGCTGGTCGTCCCAGAGCTTGGAGGCGACTTCCTGCTTGGTGTAGCGGCGGCCTTCGTACAGGCCCAGGAAGGCTTCGGCCGGCAGGTCGCGCGTGGCGAAGGCGCCCAGGCCATGCACGCCGCTGGGGCCCACGCGGATGAACGGGGTGGACGAGGTTCGCTTGGGGGACTTCATGAACGGACGGGGCGCGAGGAATCGGAAGAAGGGGTGGGATGGAGTGTCGCGGTCATCTCGATCTGGCGTATGACAACGGTGGCGCCGCGTGCGGCCAGGGCGCGGTGCAGCGGGCTGCCCTCGGGCTCGTCGACCAGCCGCCAGCGCGCGCCGGGGCGTGCCTGCGCGAGCGCGTCGAGCAAGGCATGGGCCGAGGCTTCGTCGGGCGCGGCGGCGTCCAGCAGCATGTGCAGCGGCAAGGCCGGCGGCAGCAGGATGGCGTAGCCGCCCGTTGCCGCGCCGAGGGCCACGGCGCCGTCGTGGGCGAGTGCGCCTTGCACGGTCGGCCACTCGCGGCGCCAGGTGGGGCGCGAGACAGCGGAGCAGGCTGCATGCAGGGCGGCGAGCGCGTCGGTATCGGGCGCTGTCGAAGCTGCCTCGGCGCGAGGCTCGAGGCTGCCTTCGAGCACCTCGAGCGTGCGGGTTTCGACGAAGCCCGCCTGCCGGTAGAGCTGCCGCGCCGGGTTCTGTTCGATGACTTCGAGCTGCACCTGCGCGATGCCGGCCGCCGACAGGTCGCGCAGCTGCGCGTCGATGAGCTGCTTCGCCAGCCCGCGGCGGCGCTGCGCGCTCGCGATGCCGAAGCCCGCGAGGTAGGCGCGCGGCCCACGCCGGCCGACGAGCGAGAGGCCGCAGGCCTCGCCGTCGGCGACGATCACGCGCGAGAGGCCCAGGTCTGCCTGGGCGCGCCGCACATGCCGCTCGAACATCGCGCGGTCGAACGCGATCGGCACAAAGTAGTCCTCGTAGGAACGGTTCCAGAGCGCGGTGAGTTCGTCGGTGCCGAAGTTCGCGGCGGGAACGATGTCGAAGTTCATGGGGTACGCGAGTCAGTTGCGCGGCGCATCCAGCGACGCAAGGCAATTCACGATGGCGTCGGCCGCCTCGTCGAGCCGCGGACCGGGCCGCATCATCAGGTCGAAGCGCGCCGAGGCAAAGCTGCAGACGCGCCCGCGCTGGATGGCCGACATGGCCGACCAGCCGGGCCGCCCCGCCATGGCCGAGATTTCGCCGAGGGCCGAGACCATCAGCACGTCGGGGTTGGCGCGCACCACGAACTCGGGGTTCATCCTGGGGAAGGGGCCGAGCGAGCCCGGCACCGCGTTGGCCAGGCCCAGGCGCGCCAGGGTCTCGCCGATGAAGGAGCTTTCGCTTGCCGCCGCCACGCCGCCGTGCACCTCGAAGTACACGCGCCGCCCCTGCCAGTTCAGCGGCACGCGGGCGCGCGCCGCGTTCAGCCGGGCATCGAGGCTGCGCCAGAAGGCCTCGCCCGCGCCCGGCTTGCCGGTGGCGCGGGCCACGGTTTCCATCACGCGGCGCATGTCGGCATGGGTCTTGGCGTCGAGCGCCAGCACCTTGATGCCCAGGCGCTCCAGCGCCTCGGCGGCGCGGCTGCGCGGGCGCAGCAGCACGAGGTCGGGCTTGAGCGCGACGATGCGCTCGATGTTCGCGTCGTCCATGCCGCCGACCTGCGGCAGGCCCTTCACCGCCGCCGGCCAGTTGGCGTGGCGGTCGATGCCCACGAGCCGGTCGCAGGCGTCGAGCGCGCAGACCGTCTCGGTGAGCGAGGGCATCAGCGACACGATGCGTCTGGCCGGCGCCTGCAGTTCGAGCACCCGGCCGCGGTCGTCTTCCAGCCGGATGGCGCCGGCGTGGGCGGCCGGGCCGAGGCCCAGCGCCACGAAGGCCGCAGCCCGGGCGATGTGGCGCACGGCGGTGGAAGCAAAGGGTGGGCGCTGGGGCAGGGCGTTGGAAGTCATCGGGGCGGGCGGAGTCAGCCCGCTATTGTCGCGGCGCTTGCATCCGCAGCTGGCGCGCCGCTTCTTCCGCCCGTGCGTCGTCCACTTCGCGCAGCACGTTGCTGAGGTCGACCGGGCCGGTCTCGCGCACGAAGGTGCCCGTGAGCTCGGTCTCGGGCCGCAGCAGGCCGCGCTCGTAGAGCTGCCAGATCTCGTCGCCGTAGTGCGTCTGCAGCAGCGCGGGCGCGTACTGCCCGAAGAAGTTGCGCAGGTTCTCCACGTCGCGCAGCAGCATGCGCTTGGCGTGGTTGTTGCCCGCCGCGTCCACCGCCTGCGGCAGGTCGATGATCACCGGGCCGTCTTCGGCCAGCAGCACGTTGAACTCCGACAGGTCGCCGTGGACGATGCCCGCGCAGAGCATGCGCATCACTTCCTTGAGCAGGCTCGCGTGGTGGCGCAGCGCATCGTCGGGCGAGAAGGCCACGTCGTTCAGGCGCGGGGCGGCGTCGCCGTTCGCGTCGGTCACCAGGTCCATCAGCAGCACGCCTTCGAGGAAGTTGTGCGGCGTGGGCACGCGCACGCCGGCCGCGGCCAGGCGGTAGAGCGCATCGACCTCGGCGCTCTGCCAGATGGCCTCGGTCACCTTGCGGCCGAAGCGCGTGCCCTTGGCCATGGCGCGCGCCTCGCGGGTGTTTTTCACGCGGCGGTTCTCGGTGTAGTCGACGGCCTGGCGGAAGCTGCGCTTGTCGGCTTCCTTGTAGATCTTGGCGCAGCGCGTGTCCTCGCCGCAGCGCACGACGTAGACCATGGCTTCCTTGCCGCTCATGAGCTGGCGCACGACGCTGTCGATCAGCCCTTCGTCGACGAGGGATTGCAGTCTGGGGGGTGTCTTCATGCGCGCGCCTCCGGCACAGCCAGGGGGCGGGTCGAGAGGAAGGCCCTCAGGCTTTCCGTGCCGATCTGGTAGGCGCCATCATGCCTGTGCGGGGCAAAGCCCAGCTGGCGGTTGATGGCGAGCATGGGCGCATTGGCCTCCGCGTTCTGCGTGACGGCGATCACCACCTCGGGATGCCGTTCGCGCACGAGCTGCAACATGATCGCCTTCACGCCCTTGGCCAGTCCCTTGCCGCGCCAATGGCGGGCAACCCCGGTGAGGCGCTGGAACATGCGGTCGGGGTACAGCTGGTTCCAGCTGGCGTCGCACACGGCGGCCACGTCGTCGTTGGCATCGCGCAGCAGCACGAGAAAGTGCTCGCCGCCGCGCCGGTCGATTTCGGCGTACCAGGCGTGGAAGCCTTCCAGCTCGAAGCGCAGGGGCGCGCGTTCCAGCGCGCTGGTGGGCGCGTCTTCGAGCAGCGCGGACAGCGGCGCCATCAGCGTGGCCAGCCGATCGAAGGGCACGCGGCCTGCGTGGATTTCCAGGCGCAGCCCGTGCTGCGGCGCGAGCGCGTCGGCACGCCAGCGGGCGAGCGCAGCCTCGTCCAGGCCGGCGAAGGCCATGTGGTTCTCGATGCTGCGGTGCTTCTCGGTCGCGCCGATGGTCGCGAGAAACGCCCGGCCTTCCGGCAAGTGGGTCTTGAAGGTCGCAGTGGAAGGGCCACGCGCCTCCATCAGCGGCAGAAGCCGGTGCAGCAAGGTGCTGGCCACGCCCTGGCGTTGGTGCGATCGCAGCACGCCGCCCCACACGTCGATGAAAGGCGCGAAGGTCGCGTAGTCGGGCGAGCCTTCGCGGCGCACGCCCATGTTGAGGCTGCCGACGATGCGGCCCTGCGCGTCCCGCGCGAAGGCGCGGTGCACCACATGCAGCGGTGTGTGCTGTTGCACGTTCTGTTGGGTGTGGGCGTCCTCGGGCTGCGGGTCGCCCGGAAAGTCTTCGTCGTGGCGCTGGCGCCAGTAGGCCAGCGCCTGCGCCCATTCTTCAGCGGACGCCCGCTGCGGATCGAAAAGAGAAGTCGCGAACTGCCGCGCATCGGCGGCACGGGTTTCAAGCATGGTGAGCCTTGATTCGAAAAGGGAACGAACCGCACGCGGCACAGGTGTGCCCGCGTGGCGTTGTCTGTCTGAATCGGACGGCGTGTCGCGGCAGGACACCGCGAGGGTCGAACGGGCTGGCTGGTGGCGCCTTCAGCGGCACCTGGAGCGTGGAAAGCGCTTCAGCAGCAGTTCGGATGCGACCCGACAAACCGTACGTGGGAGGGAGAGTGAATAGCAGTGTCTTCCATCGCGCACCTCCAGTCCGGTTTGTTGATCGAGGCGTCGAATGTAGCGAGGTTCGCGCGGTCTGTGAAGTGCAAGGCGCCTGGGGCAGAATCCAAAAACCAACAGGGAGATGCCATGAATCCGAAGAAGATCTTCGACGCGGCGGGCGAAGCCGATGTCGACACGGTGCGCGCCTGCATTGCGGCCGGGGCCGACCTGGCCGCCGTGAACAAGCAGGGCTTCACCGCGTTGCAATGTGCCGCGGCGGGTACGAACGAAGCCGAGCTCGAACCGATCCTCGCCGTGCTGCAACTGCTGCTCGACGCCGGCAGCCCGCTCGAATACACCGGTACCGGCGGCCGCACCGCGCTGTACCTCGCGGCCGAGTTCTCGCCGACCACGGAGCCGGTGCAACTGCTCATCGACGCGGGCGCCAACCCCGACGTGCGCGACAGCCACGGCAACCACATCACGGAGAACGCGATGGAGGAAGAGGTGGCGCAGCTGCTGTCGCGCATCACCGGCCACGCGCTGCCCGAGCCACCGCCGCCCGAGCCCGACCCGGTGAAGATGAGCGCCGCGCAGTGGCGCGCCGCCGAGGCACGCATTGCCGAGGTGTTCGCCGCACTGACGCAGGCGGGCCTGGTCGCGCTGCAGGACGCGGGCGACACGCAGTCCGACGGCTTCTCCGATTGCTCCGAAGCGTTCCGCGAACGCGGCGGCAAAAAGGCCGGCGTGCACGGCTTCTGCTTCTACACGCGGCAGGACCAGAACCGCGCCAAGCGCACCAGCCAGCTGTCGCTCGCGTTCTGGGGCGCGCCCGAAGGCGGCGATGCGGACATGCAGCGCGTCGGCGAACTGGTGGTCGGCCAGTTCCGCGGCGCAGGCTTCGAGGTGCGCTGGAACGGCGCATCGTCGATGCGGCCCGAAGTCGATCTTCGCGCGTAAGCCTCAGCCCAACGCCGCGCGCAGCCGGGTCGCGAGCTGGCGTGCCTGGGTGGGCGAGGCGACGTTGGTGAAGCCCATCAGCAGCCCTTGGCTTTCAACGGCCGTGGTGCCCCGGGCCGACAGCGGCTGGCAGTTCAGGCCGGCCGCTTGCGCGCGGCGCGCCAGCACCACGTCGCTGTCGCGGTGCCCTTCGAAGCGCGCGATCAAGTGCATGCCGCCGGCCTGCAGGTCGATGTGCACGCCGCCGCCGAAGGCCTTGTGCAAGGCCTCGACCAGCAGGGCGCGGCGGCGCGCGTAGAGCAGGCGCATCTTCTTCAGATGCCGCGAGAAATGGCCGTCGCGCATGAAGTCGGCCACCGTGGCCTGCGTGATCTGCGGGCAGCCGTTGGACGCGATGCGTACCGCTTCCTCGAAGCGTTCGCGCAGCGATTCGGGCACCACCAGGTAACCCAGCGCGAGGCCCGGGTAGAGCACCTTCGAGAAGCTGCCTGCGTACAGCACGCGGTCGTGCCCGTCGAGGCTCTTGAGCGCGGGCAGCGGCGCGCCGGCGTAGCGGTACTCGCCGTCGTAGTCGTCCTCGACGATCCAGGCCTTGGCACGCGAGGCCCAGTCGAGCAGCTGCAGCCGGCGTGCCAGCGACATCGACACGCCCAGCGGCGCCTGGTGCGAGGGCGTGACGACCGCCATGCGCGCCTTCGGCGAGCGGCGCACGCCCCGCGCGACCACCAGGCCTTCGTCGTCCACCGGCACGGGCACCACGCGGTGGCCGGCGCTGTGCAGCACGTCGCGCGTGGGCGCGTACCCGGGGTCTTCGATCCACACGCGGTCGTCCCGGGTGAGCAGCGTGCGCGCCACCAGCGCCAGCGACGCGCGGTAGCCGCCGGTGACGAACACCTGCGCTGGCTGGCAGCCCACGCCGCGCGACACCCGCAGGTAGGCCGCGATGGCCTCGCGCAGCGGCGCATGGCCTGCCGGGTCACCGTAGAACAGGTCGGCCGCGCCCATGGCGCGCGCACGGCGGGCCATCAGCCGCGCCCAGAGCTTGCGCGGAAAGGCGTCGAGCGCGGGGATGCCCAGTTGCAGCGGCGGCGGGGCGGTGGGGCCGGTCAGTGCAGGCGCATCCGCGACGGGGCGCGAACCGGTGCGCACCGGCCGCTGCACCGGCAGCGACGGCGACACCACCGTGCCCGCCTGTCCTTGCGCGCAGAAATAACCCTCGCCCGCGAGCTGGCTGTAGGCCGCTTCCACCGTGCCGCGCGCCACGCCCAGCTCGCTGGCCAGGCTGCGCGCCGAGGCCACGCGGTCGCCGGGGCGAAGCACGCCGTGCTCGATCGCGGTGCGAAAGCGCTCGTAGACCTGGCGATGCAGCGGGGTCGCGGTCGAGCGGTCGATGCCGGGGAGGGCGTTGTCTGGTGGTTCGATCATGGCCCAGTAATTTTGACGATTCTTGGTTCTTTCGTCTGGTGCATCGCGATCCTAAGCTCGAGCCTTCGAACAGCCAGCAGGAAAGAAGGACACGCAATGGGCGAGAAGGTATTCGTGGCGGGCGCGACCGGGGCCGTGGGCTCGGCGCTGATCCCGCTGCTGGTCGAGACCGGCCACACGGTGCATGGCGGCACCCGTCGGGCCGAGCGTGCGGCGGCGCTGGAGGCACGCGGCGCCACGCCGGTCGTCGTCGACGTGTTCGACGCGCAGGCCTTGCGCGACGCGCTGGTGCGCATCGCGCCCACGGTCGTCATCCACCAGCTCACCGATCTGCCCCGGGACCTGGACCCGGCGCTGATGGCCGAGGCGGTGGTCCGCAATGCGCGCGTGCGCATCGAGGGCACGCGGCACCTCGTGGCGGCGGCGCTGGCGGCCGGTGCGACGCAGCTGATTGCGCAGAGCATCGCCTGGGCCTACGCGCCCGGGCCGACGCCGCACACCGAGGGCGACCCGCTCGACCCCGGGGCCGAAGGCGGTCGCCGCATCAGCATCGACGGCGTGGCGGCGCTGGAGCGCAGCGTGCTGGGTGCCGTCGGTCTCACGGGCACGGTGCTGCGCTACGGGCAGCTGCATGGGCCGGGCACCGCGAACGCGGCACCGAAGGGCGCGAGCCCGGTGCATGTCGAGGCCGCGGCCTGGGCGGCACTGCTCGCGATGCGGCATGCGCGCGGCGGCATCTTCAACATCGCGGAGGACAGCGCCGAGGTCAGCAGCGAGAAGGCAAAGCGCGAACTGGCGTGGCATGCGGCACTGCGGTCGTCGCAGGAGGTCGCGTCATGAAGGCCGCACGCTGGCATGGCACGCCGTCGATCGGCGCGGGTCTTGCAGGGCTGTCGCTGGTGCTCGCCGCCGGCTGGGCGCTGATGCCGCGCACCGGCCAGCAGGAGGCCGTGCAGTGGTTTGCCGACGTATGCAGCTCGGTGGCGCGGCCGATGTTCGCGTCTGCACCGGTGCCGGCCGGTTCGGAGGCGACGGCGCGGCCGGCGACGCAGGTCAAGGTGCTGTCGTGTGAGGCGCTGCCGCACGTGCCCGGCAAGTCGGTGACGACGGTGCTGGTCGACTTTCCGCCGCTGGCCTATTCGCCCGCGCACCGTCACCCGGGCTCGGTGACCGCGATCATTGTCGAGGGCACCATCCGTTCGCAGCTGGGCGGCGGCCCGGTGGGCACCTTCAAGAGCGGCGAGACTTTCTTCGAGCCGCCGAACACGCTGCACATGTTCGCGGAGAACCCTGACCCGGTGAAGCCCGCGAAGCTCATGGCGGTGTTCGTCACTGATACCCACTGCGGACCGTTGTTGTTGCCGCCCTGAAGCTTCCGGTGCTGTGCGCACAGCTTCGAGAGAGCG
Organism: Variovorax sp. GW821-FHT10C12; assembly: GCF_059415405.1. Classification (NCBI taxonomy): domain Bacteria; kingdom Pseudomonadati; phylum Pseudomonadota; class Betaproteobacteria; order Burkholderiales; family Comamonadaceae; genus Variovorax; species Variovorax sp. GW821-FHT10C12. The sequence continues at coordinate 2,217,671 of NZ_JBWKNE010000001.1, read as the reverse complement.
TCAAACGCACGCGCCTTCGGCCCCGGATCGCGCAAGGCCACCGAGGCCGCACGGACTGCGCGCGATTAGAGTCCGGCGATGACCCTGACCTATGCATACCTCGCTGTCGCGATCGTCGTCGAAGTGCTCGCGACCAGCTTCCTCAAGGCCTCGGACAGCTTCACCAGGCTCTGGCCCAGCGTGGCCACGGTGGTGGGCTACGCCGTGTCGTTCTACTTTCTCTCGCTCGCGCTGCGCGTGCTGCCCACCGGCATCGCCTATGCGATCTGGTCGGGCGTGGGCATCGTGCTGATCTCGGTGGTGAGCTGGCTCTGGTTCGGCCAGACGCTCGATGCGCCGGCCATCGTCGGGCTCGGGCTGATCATCGCGGGCGTGGTGGTGGTCAACGTGTTCTCGAAGTCGGTGGGGCACTGAGGCATGGGCACGATCGAACAGATGCTGCCCCGGTTGCCCGTCGGCACGACGTGGGCGCCGGCCAGCGAGGGCGAGTCGGGCGATGCGGTGTTCCGCCGCAGCGATGGCGCGGCCTTCGCGAAGGTGTCGCTCGGTGCGGGCGCCGCGCAGCTCGACGAGGAACGCCGCCGCACCGAATGGCTCGCGCCGTACAACGTCGGCTCCGCGCGCGTGCTCGACTGGCGCGCGACGCCCGAGGGTGCCTGCCTGGTCACGGCCGCGGTGCCGGGCGTGCCGGCCAGCGACCTGCCGGCGGCTGACTTGCTGCGCGCCTGGCCGTCGATGGCGCGGCGCCTGCGCGCGCTGCACGAGATTCCGGCGGGCGAGTGCCCGTTTGCGCGCCCGCTGTCGGCGATGTTCGACCGTGCCGCCGATGTCGTCGCGCGCGGCGCGGTGAACCCGGAGTTCCTCGACCCGGACCAGCAGGATGTTCCCCCATCATTGCTGCTGGCACGGCTGCACGCCGACCTGCCGCACCGACTCGCGCAGGAGGCGCAAGACCTCGTGGTGTGCCACGGCGATGCCTGCCTGCCGAACTTCCTGGTCGATCCGCAGACGCTGCAATGCTCGGGCCTCATCGACGTGGGGCGGCTCGGCACGGCGGACCGGTATGTCGACCTGTCGCTGCTGCTGGGCAATGCGCGCGAGAGCTGGCGCGATGCGGCCGACGCGCGTGCCGCACATGCCTTGCTGTTCGCACAGTTGGGCATCGACGCGCTCGACGACGGCCGGCTCGAGTTCTATCTTCGGCTCGACCCGCTGACCTGGGGCTGATGGCGGCGTTGGCGCGCCGCATTGTTTCCTTTTCGGGAACGCCGTGGTTCTTTTTGCCGCGGGTTTTTACCTAGATCGCCGCGCACAATTCATCTCACGGACCGGCCCCCAAAGCCGGTCCGGATGAACAGGCCCCGAGCGAGTTGGCCGCCCTTCAAGAAGAGGGACGGTGACCCACCCCAGACCGGTTCAAACCATCCAAGCCAACACTTGTACTACTGAACTGAATTGAAGAAGGAAACCGCCATGAACGCCTCGAAGATCCTCTCCGCCGTTGCTGTTGCCCTGATGGCCGTCGCCGGTGCCGCCCACGCTGAAACCTACGAAGGTGTGCATCGCCTGACCTCGGCCGCCAGCCGCGCCGACGTCGCCGCCCAAGCCGTCGTGGCCGCGCACAGCGCCGACCCCTATGCCACCGGCGCCGAGGCAGGCCCCGCCCAGGTGTTCGTGTCGACCGTGAGCCGCGACGCCGTGCGCGCCCAGGCCGTGGTGGCCGCTCGCAGCGAGAACCCCTACAGCGAAGCCGTGACCTCCCGCGTGGCACCGGTGCTGGCCAGCGGCCTGGACCGCGCCAGCGTGCGCGCCGAGGCCCGTGCCGCCGCACGTGGCGATGCACTGCCGCTGTAATTCATCGACGCGATGACTGGTGCGCGCACCTTGCCCCACGGGGCGGGTGTCGGCGGGCCAGGGAAAGAAAAACCGGCCTTGCGAAAGCAAGGGCCGGTTTTTTCACGAACGGGGTGGGGCGGTCGTCAGAAGCAGCGTTCTTCGATCGTGCCCACGCGGTCCGGATAGAAGGCCACGTAGTCCTTGATCGGCGCGACCGATTCGTAGGGTGACTCGTAGGTCCACACGGCATTCACCGAGCGCTCGCCGCCGGCTGGAATGCTGTAGTAGGCGCACTCGCCCTTGTACGGGCAGTAGGTCGCATGCGTGGTGCGCTCCAGCAGCGACATGCGCACGTCCTTGCGCGGAAGGTAGTGCACCGTGCCGAAATGCGATTCGCGCAAGGTCAGTGCTTCGCGTGAACTGGCAATGACATGGCCTCCCACCGACACCACCACGCGCAACGGATTCGGCGTGATGGTGATCGCATGGTCGGGGCCCGGAATCTTGACGGTGCGTTCTGGCGTAGCGAACATGGACAAGCTCCTTCGGACGAATCGGCGGATGCGCATCTTGCTGCGTTGTCGCGACGATTTGAAGTCTCCCGCGAATCCACCTGTTCCCGGCGTGGTTAAAGGCGGCCGGTCTCGAAAACCAAAGTTTCAGATTCGCTGTTTTTGCGGTGTACCCCAAAGCCCGCGCGGCCCGGCGCGATGTGTTCGCGCAGCGTGAGCGCCGGAATTTCGTAGTCGCCGCCGTTCTGCGGGCGGAACGCAATCGGGTCGGTGGTCCACAGCGTGTCGAGCCGCTCGCCCAGCTCGCCGGTGATGCGCGCATAGGCGGCGGCGTCGACCTTGCCCGTGCGGTGCACCACGAAGGGTGGCAGCACGTCGAAGCCGGGGTAGTAGAGGATGCCGTGGTGAATGGGAAACAGCAGCTCGTCCATCGGCCCGTTGATGCCGCGCGGGGCGTAGTGCGAGGCCCAGCCGCCGGTCGTCACCACCAGCATCGCGCGCTTGCCGGCCAGCGTGCCTTCGCCGAAGCGGTCGCCCCAGTGTGTATCGGAATGTTCGCCCACGCCGTAGGCAAAGCCGTAGGCGTAGATGCGCTCGATCCAGCCCTTGAGGATGGCGGGCATCGAGTACCACCACAGCGGGAATTGCAGGATCACCGCGTCGGCCCACAGCAGCTTCTCCTGCTCGGCGGCGATGTCGGCGGTCTGCGTGCCGCCCTCGAAGGCGCGCAGCGAGTCGAGCACGGGGTCGAAGGGCGCGGCGGTGTCGCGCGCGGGAAAGTCGTCGGCGTCGAGCGCGGGCTTCCAGCGCATCGCGTACAGGTCGGACACGCGCACGGAATGGCCCGCGCTCGTGAGGCGTTCGACCATGAAGCGATGGAGCGAGCCGTTCAGCGAGGAGGCGGCTTCGGGATGGGCAAGGACCAGCAGGATGTTCACGGTGTCAAAGGGTTCGAGTGAAGATGCCCTCAGGTTAGGGATTGCCAAGCTATATTGGAAATGAATAGTTTGAATGCCAGGTATCGCCATGAACAATTTCAGCCGCATCGACCTCAACCTGCTGGTCACGCTAGACACCCTGCTGGCCGAGCGCAACGTGACCCGCGCGGCCGAGCGCCTGAACCTCTCGCAGCCCTCGGTGAGCGTGCAGCTCGCCAAGCTGCGCGAGCTCTTCGACGACCCGCTGCTCGTGCCCGCGCAGCGCGGCATGCGGCCCACCGCGCGCGCCGACGAACTGCGCGAGCCACTGCGTGAAGCGCTCGCCTCGCTGGGCCGCGCGGTGGCGCCCAGCCAGCCCTTCGACCCGGCCCGGGCGACCACCACCTGGCGCGTGGCCGCGGCCGACTACGCCGAGTCGGCCATCCTGCTGCCCGCGCTGGCCGGCCTGCGCTCGGCCGCGCCCAACACCCGGCTGGCCGTGGTCGAGGCCGTGCCGATGCGCATGGCGCGCCAGCTCGAGCAGGCGGAGATCGACCTGTTCTTCCACACCAGCGTGGGTGCGCCACCCGGCCTGCACCGGCGCGTGCTGTTCCACGAGCGCTACGTGCTGGCCGGACGGGCAGGGCACCCGCGCCTGAAGCGCCGTCCCACGCTCGCGCAGTTCTGCGTGCTGGAGCATGTGGTGGTGTCGCCCAGCGGCGGCGGCTTTGCCGGGCCGACCGACGAGGCGCTGGCGGCGCAGGGCCTCACGCGGCGCGTGGCGCTGTCGGTGCCGCACTTCCTGTTCATGATGTCCGTGCTCGCCAGCACCGACATGGTGGCCATGCTGCCCGAGCGCCTGGCGCGCGGCGCGCCGGGGCTGCGCGTGGTGGAAGCGCCGCTCGACGTGCCGGGCTACGAGATGGCGATGCTGTGGCACGAGCGCCGGCATCGCGACCCGGGGCATCGGTGGCTGCGCGAGCAGATCGCTCGCAGCTTGTAGCGTCTGCTGACGCGCCGGCCGCCCCCTTCGCCGGCATCGGCTTTTCGCCACGACGACGGGGAACTTGCCGCTGCGGGCGTACAGTCGAAGCGTGGGCCTGTCGAGGCTCTCTCTGCACGAATGGAGGTCGAAGATGGCCCAGCACGCAATTACCGCGGTTCACTTCAAGGACGCAAAGGTGGACCTCGTCGCCATTCACCCGGTCGTGGAGAAGGAGTTCGGTTCGACGGAGTTTTCTCTTGGCACGGCGCAGCGCATCAGCGTCGGCGAATGCGTCAGGCTGCTTGCGGCCGGCGAGGAGGTGTGCCTGGCCCGGCGCACCGAAAACCACGGCTGGGAAGTCATTTGCGACGCCCGGCTCTTGCCGGGTGGGACCGCCTTTGCTGGCGTCGACATCCTGGATCGTCCCACCGATGCCTTGCAGCAGCTGCCTGCGTGGGACTAAGTAGCCGGATGCGCCTTTCACGGCGACCTAGCTACGCGGGCGCCAGGTCCTCGTGGATGCACAGGAAGTTGCCTTCCGTGTCCTTGAACCAGGCCGCCTTTTCCGAACCGAGCACGCAGACATGGTCGACCGTCTTCAGGTCGGGAAAGTCGTAGTCCTCGAACACCACGCCGGCGCGCTTGAGCTTGTCGATGCTGGCGGCGATGTCCGGCACCTGGAAGCTGATCGCCGTGTGGTCGGCCTTGGTGCCCTCGGGTTTGGGGAACAGCGCCAGCGTGCTGCCGCCCACCGTGTAGACGAACTTGCCGTCGGGCCGCAAGCCACCGGCCTTCAAGCCCAGGCAGCCTTCGTAGAAAGCACGCGCGCGGTCCATGTCCTTCACCGGAAGCATGGTCGTGACAGACGAGTCGGACAGCATGGTGGGTCCTTTCGCACAGTGCGGCGCAGCGGGTGCCGCCAGGCGGCATGGCCTTGGCTGGCCGGGCGGTGGTCAGCTTACGCCTGCGGCGGGTGCGATGCCAGTGCGGTGGGTACCCTGTTCGGTGATGCGAGGCCTCTTCGCGCGCTCGCCTCAGGTGTTCAGGAAGCAGCGCGTGGTCGCCATCATCCGCACGTTCTTCGTCGCGTTGACGGAGGGCGTGTGCAAGAGGCGCAGGTCCATCAGGAAGACATCGCCCGCGCGCCCTGACATCTCGACGAGGCCGATGCCCAGCGGGCGAAGGCTTTGCGCCAGGTCACCGGTCGTCTTCAGAAGCTGCCGCAGCTCGGAGGCCGCAACCCGCCCCGGCGTGCCGACGCGATGCGAGCCGGCCAACGCCAGCGTCGCGCCGCCGCCGGGCGCCACGTCGTCGATCAGGAAGAAGGCCTGGATTCCCGGCAGCGGATCTTGCGGTCGGGTCGAGACGTCGACATGCCAGTTCAAACCTGTGAGGGTCGAGGCGCCTTGAAGGGGCGGGGACAGCAGCAGCTGCGTGTCCTGGATGGCGGTCGGGGCGCGGCCGGCCAAGCGGGTGACGCAGTCGATCAGCGCCGGCGTCACCAGCGCTTCATGCACGCCGGGCACCTTGACGAGCGCGGACAGCTTGCCGATCTGCTGGAAGACGGGGAGTTTTTGCAGTGCGCCGGGCAGGCTCTTTCCACCGGACAAGGCTTTCAGGCGCTTGATCTCATCGCGCAGTTTCTGCCGCAGGCCCGCGATCTGCTTGTGCGGATGGAAGCCTTCTAACCGCACATAGCCTTTGTCGGTGAAGAAGTCGGTGTGAGAGGGAGTCATGGCTTGAAGTGGCCGCGCAGTCGGTCAATGAATGCGGCGCGGCGTGGAGGCAAGAATACAAGAGCGGTCGGGCAGCGCGGGCATGGCTAACATCGGCCGAAAGCACATCAAGGAGGATGCAGGATGACGGTGGTTGCAGAGACTTTGCGGGTGGCGACGCTGCAGCGGCTCGGGGCGTCCGCGCCCTTGGTGCAGCTGGCGATGGGCGAGTGCCTCCACGAAGTGTTCCGCACGGTCTGCCTGGGGCCGCCGTTCCTCGCGTACCACGGTGCCCGCGCACCCGACGGGCCGCCATGGGTTCCGCTGTGGGATCGCAGCAGCCGGGTGACGGGCCTGCGCGCGCATCCGGATGGCCTGGAGTTCGTCGAGTTCAGCGTGGAAGACCCTCGCGCGTTCGAGCGGATCGCGTTGACCGAGCAAGGGCTCTGGGCGACCCGGTTCGACGCGCTGTATGAAAACGATGTGCCCGAGGGCGTTCTGCACGAGGCCGCACACCGGGTCGGGTTCCGGTATCTGGATCAGCACCTGGCCGCGAGGGAAGCGGCCGAGGAGCGACTGGGCACCTTCAGCGATCACCGCCTGTGGCTGCAAGGCCTGGTGGCGGACATCGATCGACAGGCCAGCGAGGCCTGACCCCAGTGTTCCCACGAAACCCGTCCCTTCGTTGGTGCATCACCCTCGCATCAGCTTTCATGCTCCACATGCCCGCACACCCGGCCGACGCCGAACCCGCGCGCGACACGACGTCCGCACAAGCACAGATCGCGTTCTTCGATGCCGTGGAGCGCGGTCGCCTGCGCGAGGTCGAAGCGTTTCTCGCGCAGGGTTTCGGTGTCAACGATGTGCAGGGCTACGGTTTCAATCTCGGCGACTCGCCGCTGATGAAGGCTGCGCAGCAAGGCAACGCGCAGATGGTGAAGTTCCTGCTGCGCCGCCATGCCGATGTGAACTACCGCAACGCCAACGACGGCGAGACGGCGCTGCTGCGCGCAGCCAAGTTCGCGGGCTCCGGCGGCATCAGCGACACGCACGCCATCGACCACCGCCAGACCCTGTCGCTGCTGCTGAAAGCGGGCGCGAACCCCGACACGCCCGATCGCAACGGTAGCCTTCCGTTGTTCTTCGCGCCCACGACCTGGGCCATCCAGGCGCTGCTGGCCGCCGGCGCCGACCCCAACGCCGCGAGTTCGAACCCGCCGCTGATCGAGCATGCGCACGACCCGGCCCGCGTGCGGCTGCTGCTGGCCGCCGGCGCGCGGCCGGATGTGCGCGATGCGCAGGGCGCGTCGGCGCTGGCAGTGGCGGCGGAGAAGGGCAGCCTGGCAAGCGTCCGGCAGCTTTTGGCGGCCATGGCGCCGGATGCGGTGCGGGGCACCGATGCCGATGGGCACAACGCGCTCGATGCGGCGGCCAGAGGAGGCGATGCCAGGATCGTTCGTCTTCTCTTGGCGAAGGGCCTGCCGGCCACCGAGGGCGGTTTGCGCGCAGCGTCAGCGCAGGGGCATCTGCAGACGGCGCGCCTGCTGCATCAGGCCATGGGTCAATCGCACTGGCCGATCCTCGAAGCAGATGCACCGGTCGAGGCGCGGGTCTACACGCTCATCCTTCAGCAGAAGCCGCAAGAAGCCCTGGTCGCCTATCGCGCCTTCGAAACCGTCGCCTGCGGACGCATGACGCCGTTGGCGTCCGCGGTGGATGCCAACAACGCGGAGGCCGTGCGGGCCTTGCTGGCGTTGGGCGTCGACGTGAACCACCAGACCCCGGCGCCGTTGCGCAGCGAACTGGTGCCGCAGCCGCACACGTCGTCGGGGCTGCCTCGTCTGGTTCATGTGCTTCCGCCTCCTTGCGACGACGCGTCATCTGCCTTGAGGCCGGGTTTGGCGGCGGTGCCGCAGGCCACGCTGTCTGCTGGCGCGTTGCCGCACGCCACCGGAAGCTTCCTGCCGTCGCCGGGGTTCTGGACGGACAACGCCTTGATGCGCGCCGTGGAGCGCGGCAACTTCGAGATCGCGCGGTTGCTGGTGGCCACCGGTGCCGATCCGGCGCAGCGAAGCCACTACCCGCCGCACGCATCGGCGCAGGCATGGCTGCAGGCGCACCCGCCATCGCATGGTGCGTCGCTGGCCGCATGGAAGAAATTGCTGAAGCTGAGTCGGCCCTGAGATGCAAACCCTGTCGCTCGATATCCGAGGTTGGCTTTGGTAGATTCCGCCACTCCGACCTCCACCGACAGGAGCGCTTCATGAGTACACAAAAAGAACTGCATCGCGGCCGCCTGATCGACCACATCGGACTGGTCGTTCGCGATCTGGCGGCCAGCAAGGCTTTCTACAGTGCCGTCTTCGAGGTGCTGAACATCCCGATGGGCGGCTCCGACGAACACAACTTCTGGGCCGATGAACTCTTCGTCTCGGCGCCCGGCAGCGAGGAAGTGCAGGGCGCGCTGACCGGACGCCACCACATCGCATTCCAGGCGCAAGACCGGGCCATGGTGGATGCCTTCTACAAGGCCGCGTTGGCGCACGGCGGGCGGGACAACGGCCCGCCAGGTGAGCGCCCCTACCACCCGGGCTACTACGCGGCGTTCGTGCTGGACCCGGATGGCAACAACATCGAGGCCGTGTTTCACGGCGAGGCCGATCGCAGTGCGGCTTCGGTGCGGATCAGGTTCTGATCCGTTCGAGGTGCTTCGTCAAAGTGACTGCAACTACCGACGTGGGGGCGGTTCGTCTTGTCCGAATGGCGGCGACGCCAAAGCGAAACGACCTCAGCTGCTGATCGTGACCCCCGTCTGTTTGACAACCGATTTCCAGCGTGCAATTTCTTCGTTCAAGAACTTGGAAAATTCCTGAGGCCCTCGGGGCATGGGGTCTACGAAAGAGCTTCCCAGCTTGGCTTTGACTTCAGGCAGATCCAGCACCTTGTCGATGGCTGCGTTCAACTGTTGCAGCAAGCCTGCGGGGACCTTGGAAGGTGCCATCACGCCATACCAGGCACTTCCCTCAACACCTGGAACGCTTTCGGAGAAGGTCTGCACGGCGGGCAGTTTCGGATGCCGCGCAGCGCTGGCGATGGCAAGTACCTTCAGCCGCTTCGCTTCGATGTGCGGCATGCAAGCGGGCACGGAGTTGATCACCATGGGAATCTGTCCACCGACGGCATCGGTCAAGGCGAGGCTGCCGCCCTTGTAGGGCACATGCACCAGTTCCATCCCGGTCTTGAGCTTCAGCGTCTCGTACAGCAGGTGGGGTACAGACCCCTGGCCTGGTGTGCCCACGCCGAATTGGCGGACCTGATCACGCGGGAGCGCCAGCAATTCTCGAAGGGAGTTGGCTGGAAGCGAAGGGTGCGCCACCAACAGTTGCGGCGAAGATCCCACGAGCGTCAGCGGCGCGAAATCGCTGACTGGATCGAACGAGAGCTTGGGCTGCACCGCCGCATTCGTAGCGTGCGCAGCGTCGGCAAGGAACAACGTATATCCATCCGCAGCGCTCTTGGCCACAGCATCCGTGCCGATCAGTCCAGCGGCACCCGCCTTGTTGTCCACGACGACATTCCATCCGGCCGTTTCAGTCAGCTTTTGCGCGATCAGGCGCCCGACAAAATCGGAACCGCCTCCGGGGCCATACGGCACGATCAAGCGAATGGGGCGATTGGGAAAGCCATTGGCCAATGCCTTGCCACTCACCAGAGCGGTGGTCATCAAGAAGGTGGAGGCGATGAATTCACGGCGGCAGAGGTACGGCATGGTCAAACTCCTATTTGGCAATCACTGTGTTCGATGGGATGTGCGTTTTCGCGAGGACTCGTTCAGGCAAACAGCGATTGCGCGGCACGCCGGAATCCGGCCGCTGCGGTACTCACGGCGTTCGCGTCGATGTGACGGTGCGTGACAAGGCGGATCCGCCGCACGCCCCACGGCCGGATGAGGACCCCGTTTTTTTCGAGCGCCTCAGCCCAGGCGGCGCTGTCTGCGACGGCCTCGGGCAGGTCGACGAAGACGATGTTCGTCGCCGGCGTGCTGACAACGACCGACTCGGGCAACACGCCCCGCAATGCTTCACTCAGAAGCGATGCCAACGCATGATCCTGGGCCAGCCGGCCGGCCATCGTTGCGACCGCATCCAGGCCTGCTGCAGCAACCACGCCAATCTGGCGTTGTGTGCCCCCGAGCATCTTGCGCAACCGCTTGGCATGGACGATCGTGTCAGACGGCCCAGCGAGTACCGCGCCCGCAGGCGCACTGAGGCCCTTGGAAAGACAGATGGACACCGTGTCGGCATGGCATGCGATCGCGGCGGGATCGACATTCAGCGCCGCAGCTGCATTGAAGAGCCGGGCGCCATCGAGGTGTACGCGCACCCCGGCGCGCCGAGAGGCGTTCCAAACTGCCTCCATGTGATCAAGCGGAAGCACGGCCCCGCCCGCGTTGACGTGCGTGGTTTCCATGCAGACCAGTTCTGTGCGCAACGCGCCGGATGGCTTGAGCGCCAACGTCAGCTGCTCGAGGTCCATCGCACCGGCGACGCCAGGAATACCGGTGTAGGTCACGCCGCCGAACAAGGGGCCTCCGCGCTCCGAGACGAGCATGTGCGCAGATGCCTCCAGCACCACCTGCGACTGGCGCTCAGCCTGCGTCAGTACCGCCAGGAGATTTCCCATCGTGGCAGTCGGCACGTACAGACCGGACGCCTTGCCCAGCGTCTTGGCAACCAGTACCTCGAGCGCGCGCGCGGTAGGGTCACCGTCCAGGCCGTCGTCTCCTAGCGCGGCCGTTCGCATGCGGTCGTACATCGCAGGTGTGGGCAGTGTCACGGTGTCGCTGCGCAGATCCACCATGGGCGCACCCAGGTACGGGCTGCGCGGCAACTGCGGGTCAACAACTTGCGTGGTCTTGTCTGGCATGGACGCAAGTATTCTTTTTGGCGCCTGATACTGCAAATGCGTATCTCGGAGTGCCTCATACAATATTGATATGAGCAGTCACCGAATGACCTTGAAGCACATTGAGGCGTTTCGTGTCGTCATGCAGACCGGCTCGATGACCGAAGCATCACGACGGCTTCACACGTCGCAGCCCCAGGTGAGCCGTCTCGTTTCTCAGCTGGAGGCGATTACGGGCTTTCCGCTTTTTGAGCGCAGTGGCACCCGTCTGGTGTCTTCGCTGGACGGGAAGCGCTTCTTCCAGGAAGTCGAGAAGACATTCGCCGGCCTGCAAAGCCTGGAGTCCGCGGCTTCAAACATTCGCACGTTCGGTGGCGATCGCCTTGCCGTCGCAGCCATGGCGCGAATCGCCGGGGGCATCCTCAGTGACGCGGTCGCCGGCTTCAAGCGCAACCACCCCGAGACGCTGGTCACCATTCACTCAGGAGCAGCCACCACCGTCAACACCTGGGTGACTTCGGGCTTGTGCGATCTGGGCCTTGCCATCCTGTATGGCGATGATCCACCTGGCATGCAGGTCGAGTCACTGTTCAGCATGGACTGCGTTGCGCTGCTCCCCCGCAACCACCGTCTGGCGCGGGCCAAGTTCGTCCGGGCATCGGACCTCGACGGCGAAGCCTTCATCTCGTTCCCACTGGGCAGCGGCCCCAGGGAGCGCGTCGATCAGGTGTTGGCTGCCGCGGGAGTGAGAACCCGCACGGTGCTGGAGTCCGACTTGGGCACCTCCGTATGTTCACTGGTTGCTGCGGGTCTGGGCGTGAGCGTGATCAATCCGCTTGCAGCGCTTGAGGAGCAGCGCAATTTCGACTTCGAGGTGCGAACGTTCAAACCCGCAATAGCGGTGCGCCTTGCGCTCCTGCTTGCGCCCGATGCTCCTGGTTCCCGGCTTGTGCCGGCGTTCAAGGATGTCGTGCGCGGCGTCATCGAAACTGAACTGGATCACGTTCGCCCGTACCGCAGCTGAGCGCAGCGACGGTTCGCTGCGCTGTCGCATGCCGAGTCGCCGGGGGGCAATCAGCGCTCCTCCCATTTCCGGCCATCGAAAACGAAAAAGGGACCACGTCACCTGCGCGCCCCTTCCCCACAACTCACAGCTTCGGCGTGTACCTCACCGTGAACAGCACATTGCGCGGATCGCCGTAGTTGTTGTTCCCGTTGGCCTCGCTGTAGGCCGGGATGTAGTAGCGCTTGTCGAAGATGTTGTTGATGTTGACGGCCAGCGCCACCTCCGGCGTCAGCTGGTAGGCCAGGCGCGCGCTCCACACGGCGAAGCCGGGCACCTTGTACGTGCGGTCGTAGCCCAGCGTGTGGCTCTGGATGCTGAAGCCGCCGCCCACGCTGAGCCGGCTCCAGTCGCCGGGCAACTGGTAGTTGGTCCACACGCGCAGCATGTGCTTGGGCGTCCACTGGCTGAAGATCTTGCCCTTGTTGTCCGGGTCTTCGAGGAACCGGGTGGTGTTGTAGGTGTAGCCCGCCGTGAGCTGCAGCCGCGGCGCGACCTCGCCGCTGACCTCGGCCTCGAAGCCCTGGCTGCGCACCTTGCCCGACGACTTGGAGCAGTACCAGCCGTCGCAGGCAAAACCGCCGTCGCGGTCGGTCACGGCGCGGTTGGTGTGGTCGTAGCGGAACACGGCCAGCGAAGTGTTCAGGCGGCCGTCCATCAGCTCGCCCTTGAGGCCCACCTCGTAGTTGCTGCCGATGATGGGCTTGAGCCCGTCGCCCGAGACGGTGCGCTCGGTCTGCGGCTCGAACACGTCGGTGTAGCTCGCGTAGGCCGACCATTGCTTGTTGAGCGCGAACACGAGGCCGACGTAGGGCGTCACTTCGCCCGACGTGGAGACGGTGCTCGTGAAGCCCGCGGACTGGCTCGAATAAAGGTAGTCGTACCAGCTCAGGCGCGCGCCGACGATGGCCGTGAGCGGCTCGGCCAGCTGGGCCCGCCAGCTGCCGTAGATGCCCTTTTGCCGCACGTCGTAGTGCGTGTGGCTCTTCCCGCCGCCTGCCGCCATGATGGTGTCGTAGTTCTGCGCCGGGCGGTTGTGGTCGATGGCGAAGATGTTGCCGCCGCCGCTGAACCGGCGCGCATACCGGTCGGTCGACTCGAACTTCGAATAGTTGGCGCCGATGGTCAGGTCGTGCTGCATCGACAGCGCGTCGAAGCGCCCGCGCAGGTAGACGTCGAAGCCGAGCTTGCGCGAATCGAAGCGGGTGTCCCAGTCGGCGAAGTTCAGCCCGCTGCCGTCGGCTTGCACGTCGCCGTGCATGCGCTGGTGTTGCGCGCTGTTCTTCTCGTTCATGCCGAGCGCGGAGAACTTCAGCTTCCAGTTGTCGTTGAAGCGGTGCTCGGCGTCGACATACACCGTGGTCTGCTCGACGTCGCTGTGGTTCCACAGGGCTCCGGTGAACACGGAGCGCGGCAGGCCGATGTCAGTGCCGTCCGGGTAGCGCGGAAAACCGCGCAGCATCGGACGCCCCTTGGCGTGCGAGTGGCTCACGCCGAAGCCGACGGTGGTGTCGGGCGAGATGTCGTAGTCGATGGCGCCGTAGAGCGAGCGCGTCTTGCGCCACACGTAGTCGGTGAACGAGTGGCTGCGGTCTTCGTCGACCACCACGCGGCCGCGCAGCGTGCCTTCGGCATTGAACGGGCCGCCGGCGTCGAGCTGCGCGCCGTAGTGGTCCCACGAGCCCGCCTTGCCGGTGAGCGTGAGCGTCTTCTCGGGCTGGCCGCGCTTGCGCACGAGGTTGATCGCGCCGCCCGGGCTGCCGGTGCCCTGCAGCAGGCCCGAGGCGCCGCGCAGCACTTCCACGCGGTCGAAGAACACCGTGTCTTCGGTGGCCCAGTTGCCCAGCGAGTACATGTTGCGCGGCACGGGCACGCCGTCGTACTGCCAGGCGTCGATCTGGAAGCCGCGCGACGTGAGGACCATGCCCGGCCCCACGCCCTTGACACCCACCACGCCCGTGACGTTGTTGACCGCGTCGCGCAGGTCGACGAGGCCCTGGTCGTCCATGCGCTGGCGCGTGATCACGCTCACCGATTGGGGAATGTCCTTGAGCGCCTGCTCGCCCTTGCCGAGCGTCAACGCGCGCGCCGTGTACGAGCGCGTGCCTTCGGTGGTGGCGCTGCGTTCGGCCTCGGCCGTGACGGTGACCGGTGCGAGCGTGGTGCTGCCGTCGGCGCCGGTGTCTGCAGGGCCGCCGATGCTCGAGCGGCGCAGCGCATACGCGCCGCCCGCGCCACCCGCCGCCTCGAGGCCCGAGCCGGCCAGCAGCCGCGCGAAGCCTTCGCCCACGGCGTGCTGGCCCTGCAGGCCGGGCGAGCGCTTGCCCTGCGCGAGGGCCGGCGGAATCGTGATGCTCACGCCGGCGGAGGCGGCGAAGCTCGACAGGGCCTCGTCGAGTGGGCCGGGCGCGATGTTGTAGGCCTTGCGTGCTTCGGCCTGCACGGCTGGTGCGTTGGGCGCGCTCGACGTCTGCGCGGCGACGGTCCCGGCGGCAGTGCACGCCATGGCGAACAACGCGCCATGCACGGCGAGCGACAGCGCACGCAACGAAACGGCGTCGGAATCAAGGGGGGACGGTCGGCGACGGGCCATGGATTTCTCTCTCTCCTGCAAGGGGTGTGAAGTTGCTGTTCCTCAAGGCTTCACACGCGAGGAAAGAAAAGGGGACAGGCCGCGACAGAAAAAATCGCAACGGCCGAAACCGCCGCCGGCACCCGATGCCTCAACCGCCCGGCGCGACCACCGTGACCCAGTAGCGCGTGCGAAAGAGCACGTCCACCGGCAAGGCTTGCGGAAGGCTGTCGAGCACCGGGCCGGTGTCGCGCAGCTGGAACACGCCCGACACGCGCAGGTCGGCCACCGCCGGATCGCAGCGCAGCACGCCGGGCCGGTAGCGGCCCAGCTCGGCGAGGAAGTCGTGCAGCCGCATGTTCCTGGCGCGCAGGACGCCGCGCGACCAATCGTCGGCATCGGGCGCTGCTGCCGTGATCTCGCTGATGGCCGTCGAAGAGAACATGGCCTGCTCGCCGGCACGCACCACCGTCGGCAGGCTGCGCGCGCTGTCGGGGCGAACCTCGACTGCGCCGTCGAGCACCGTCAGATGGCTGCGATCGCCTTCATGCTGCCGGACCACGAAGCGCGTGCCCAGCGCACGCAGGCGCCCCTGCGCGGTCTCGACGATGAAGGGGCGATAGCCGGGGTCGGAGGAGGGCACGGCATCGGGTGCCGTCTCGATGAGTATTTCGCCCGCATGGAGCCGCACCACGCGCTGCGTCGCGCCGTAGGCCACGTCGATGGCCGTTGCGGTGTTGAGCTGCAGACGCGTGCCGTCGGCCAGGCGCAGTTCGCGGCGTTCGCCCGTGGCGGTGCGGTGGTCGGCCAGCCATTCGCGTGCCGGCGATGCGCGCCAGGCCAGCCAACCGGCAGGCGCTGCGGTCAGCAGCACGGCGAGTGCCTTGACGGCTGTGCGGCGATCGCTTCGCACCGCGCGGCCCAGCACCGGCATCGACAGCGTGCCCGGCAGCCTGCCGAACTTGCCGCTGACTTGCTCTGCGCGCTGCCAGGCCGCTTCGTGCGCGGGGTCGGCCGCCCGCCAGCGCGCCCATTGCGTGCGATCGGCCGCCGTGGCCTCGCCCGACTGCAGCAGGACGAACCATTGCGCCGCCTGCAGGGCGACGGCCTTGTCGACCCCGACCGCCATCGTGCGTTGCACCGTCACGCGACCAGCAGGATGCAGCGGGCCATGGCCTCGGCCATATAGCGCTTGACCGTGCGCTCGCTCACGCCCAGCTTCGCGGCGATCTCCGCATAGCCCAGCCCTTCGAGCTGCGCCATCAGGAAGGCCTGGCGTACCGTCGGCGCCAGGCCGTCGAGCATCGCGTCGATCTCTTGCAGGGTCTCGAGAATGATCGCCTGCTGCTCGGGCGAGGGCGCGAGCGGCTCGGGCAACGCGCTCAGCGCATCGAGGTACGCCTGCTCCAGCGAACGCCGCCGGTACAGGTTGGCCAGCAGCCGCTTGGCAACGACCGTCAGGTAGGCGCGCGGCTCCCGCAATTGCCAGTCGCACTGCTTCTCGGGCGTGTGGTCTGGCGCGGTGAGGATGCGCAGGAAGGTGTCCTGTGCGAGGTCTGCCGCATCGAAGGCATTGCCGAGCTTCCTGCGCAACCAGCCCTGCAACCACCCGTGGTGCTCGCTATAGAGGGTGTGGATGTGCGGGTGCAGAGCGGGATCGGCGGCCATGGCGGACGTAGTGCGGTGGCCAGGCCATCCAAATAAGAATTATTCTCATTGTATGACGACTGTGCACCAATGGCTACGTTCGGGGCTGCTGCACCAGTTGAAGCTCGTTGCCGGCGGGGTCGCGCAATGTGGCGAGGATGCCGCCCCATGACTGCGGCTCGGGGAGGCCGCTGAAGGCGACGCCGCGTGACGAGAGTTCGGTGTACTTCGACTGGATATCTTCCACGTCGAAAGACAGGCCTGTGAAGCGGCCTACCAGGGCTTGGTCTTCTGCCGGGGCATCCTCGTCGACACGTTCGACCACCAAGCTCATCGGACCTGCGCCGAACACGCAAAAGCCCTGTTCGCGTCCGTCGGCCTTCAGTGGCAGGCCGAGGATCTGTTCATAGAAGCGGGAGGCGAGGGCGAGGTCCTGGACGAAGATGCGGGCGGTGTGAAGCTGCATGGTGTCTCCTGGGTGAGCTGCTCGACGAAAAGGGAACGCATCGTTGGCCATTCGCACCTCCGTGCGCCAAAGGTCCGCATTCTTGGCGCCGATGGCGCGTGCTACTTCTTCGCAAGAAACGCGGCAACCAAGGCATTCGCATGCCCGTGGCCCATTTGGTGCTGGGTCTTGAGTTGGCTCACGAGCTCCATGTGCTTGAGGGGGCCCGCAGCCTGAAGAATGTCCATCCAATGCGCGATCGGTTGGCCGTAGGTCTTCTCGATGGAGGGGAAGTACGAGGCGGGTCCTTTTACCTTGGTGGTCTCGGTCATGGGCGGTTCTTTCGCAGGTGGAGAGTGTGGTTCGTGCAACGGTGGGAGGGCATTCTTACAGCTGCCAGCTCCTGTTGCTGGCATTGGGCTGGATCAGGTCCCACATGTTCCCGCACAGGTCCTTGAAGACAGCCACGATCCCGTGCGGCTGTTCCTCAGGCGGGCGGACGAACTCGACGCCTGCGGCCTTGTACTTTTCGTAGTCGCGCCAGAAGTCATCCGTGTACAGGAACAGGAATACGCGGCCGCCAGCCTGGTCGCCGATGGCGCGTTGCTGTTCTGGCGCCGACGCTTGCGCCAGGAGAAGGCACGCCCCTGTTCCGCCCTGCGGCTTGACCACGACCCATCGCTTTCCTTGCGCAGGCACGGGCGTGTCTTCGACGAGTTCGAAGCCCAGCGTGCCGACGAAGAATTCGAGCGCCTTGTCGTAGTCGGGGACCACGAGGGACACCAGGCCAAGTGATTGATGCATGGGGGGCGATCGCAAAAATCAGCGATGGTAAATCGCCGGGCCACCGCGCGCGAGGGCTGGACTCAGTCCGCCGAGCGCCGCATGCGGAACTCGCCACCTTCGTACAGCACGAGCGCGACCACCTTGCCATTGGCATCGCGTTCGAACTGCAGCTGGCTGCGCACGTTCTCATAGGCAAAGCGATCGGGCCGATCCGCCATCGGGAAGACGGGCCTGCGCTCCCAGTTGCCCGATCGCACGCCGAGCTGGCCGCCCTCGACCTTCACGTCGAAATCGAGGTTGCGCCGCAAGGTCCGGGCGAGGTGGTAGCGGCCTGCGTAGTCCGCCTCGAGATCAGGCGCCACGACCGCCACGGTCGGCGCGGCCTTGTCGGTGCGCGTGGCCCGCAGGCGACCGCCGCCCTGCGTGATGTCCACGCGGGCCAGCGCGCCGTTCTCGCGGGCGAAGACGTAGACCGCGCCCACCTCGGTGTCGATGAAGGTGTCGTTGCCGGCCGGCCGCAGTGGTCGGTAACCACCTCCAATGGCGCGGCGGTAGAGGTTTCCGTTCTGCGGCACGAAGGTGAAGGCCATGTTTCGGTCGACCTGGTACGCGCCCGCGTAAGTGCCCAGCAACGTCGCATCGAGCGTGACAGGCGACAGGGCCACCGGATACCGGCTGGCCGCGAGGGCAGTGAAGACCCGCCCCGGCTGCGCATGCGCGCTGCTGGCGAGCACCACCACGGCCTCCTGCGTGTCGGGCGCCATCATCCACAGCGCGCGGAAGCCGCCGGTGATGCCGGAGTGGAAGTAAGTGCGCTTGCCCGGCGGCCCGCGCATCATCACGGCGTAGCCGATCTCGCTCTCGCGGTAGCGGCCCAGCGGCGTGAGCAGGCGTTCGACGGCGGGGCCGAGTGGGCCGCTGCGGCCGGCCATCAAGGCGCGGCTGAAGATCAGCAGGTCGGAGGGTGTGGAGCGCAACGCACCTGCGGAGGCCAGGGCATCGAAGTCCCACAGCGGGGCGGCGACCTTGTGGTTGAAGGCCGGCGCCACGCGCGCCGCCTTGTCGCCAAGGTCTTGCACCGTGTCCTGCATGCCGAGCGGGCCCGTGATGTTCTCGCGCACCAGCTGCTGCCATGGCTTGCCGTAACGCTCGCTGAGCACCAGGCCCACCACGCCCAAGCCGAAGTTGCTGTACGCCGCCGCACAGGGCGGCGCGGCGGCCATGGGCTGGTTGGACAAGGCAGCCAACAAGCGGCGGTGGCTGAATCTCGAAAAGGGATCGCCCGAGGCGTAGCCCTCGAAGTCCGGTGGGTCCCACGGCAGGCAGGCGCTGTGCGTGATGAGCTGGCGCAGCGTGATGGCGGCGACCGTCGGCGAGAGCCCGGCCTTGCCCTGGAGCAGCGCGCCCAGGTTGTCGTCCAGCGCCAGATCGCCGCGCTCCACGCTCTGCGCCAACAGCAGGCCGGTGAAGACTTTGCTGATCGAGCCGATCTCGTACAGAGGCTGGGCACTGGCGTCGACTGCATCTGCCGCATCGCCATTGGGCGGAATGACCCCGCCGTCGTTCTGCAGGAAGGCAAAGCGTGCCTGGCCCGCGTGCAGCACACCGACCGAGACCGAGCCGCGTTCATCGCGCAGTGCCAGGCGCGCCAACTCGGCGGGGTCGGTCGCGAAGCTGGGGGGCTGTGCCCATGCGGTGCCGAAGGCCAGCAGGCCCGAAAGCAGCAGCGCGCCGCAACGCAGCGTGAGCCCCAGGGTGTCAGAAGCCTTCTTCTTCATGCGCGAGTCCTTCGCCATTCCTGCATGGCAGTGTTCAGCCGGCCCGGAAGTCCGTGTTCGGCACGCTCACCAGAAACCCGACGCCGTGGTCGCCGAGGCCTGTGGTGAGTCTCGCATTGCCGCCCATGCTGCGCGCGGCCTGCTGCACGATGGACAGGCCCAGGCCCGACCCTGCCACGTCGCCGTGTCCGCTGCCGCGCCAGAAGCGATCGAACACGTGCGCCCGATCAGCCGGGGCAATGCCCGGGCCGTCGTCGCGCACCAGCAGCGTGAGCCGTTCGCCTTCGTCCAGCAGGTGCACGACGACGCGCCCATGGGGCCGACCGTAGCGGATGGCGTTGTCCACGAGGTTGTCGACGATGGATCCCAGCGCGGGCTGGTTGACCGAGGCCATCAGCGCGTCTGGCGACTCCAGCTCCAGCTCGATGCCGCGCGCCATGGCCAGGTCTGCCATCGGTGCGAGCCATTGGCGCACGGCCTGCGCCATGTCGGCGCGTTGGGGTGCAGCGCGCCGGCCTTCGTCCAGCGAGGCCAGCAGCAGGAGTTGCTGGGCCAGGTGCGAGGCGCGGGCAACGGCATGGTTCAGGTGCTGCAGCCCGTCTTCGCGCACCTGCGCGTCGGCGGTGCGCGCCAGCACGTGGGCCTGCGTGGTGATCACGGCCATCGGCGTGCGAATCTCGTGCGCCGCGTCTTGCACGAAGAAGCGCTCGCGGTCGACCTTCTGCTTCAGGCGTGCCAGCAGATGATCGAGCGCTTCGGCCAGCGGCTTGAGTTCGCGGTGCTGCACGCGCACTGCCAGCGGCGAGAGATCGTCCGGCGCGCGCTGGGCGATGCTTCGGGTCAGTTGCTGCAGCGGCGTGAGGCCGTTGCGCACCGCGAACCACACCGCGCCGAGGATGATCGGCAGCGCCAGAACGAGGTAGGGCAGCAAGGAGCGGCTGTTGTAGGAAAGAAAGGCGGCATCGGTGCGCACCGGCTCGACGACGCGCAGCGTCCAGCGGTTGGAGCGTGCTTCGTACACATTGTGGGCCAGGCCGCCCACCTCCACCGGCACCAGGGTGCGAAGCGCGCCAGGCAACACCTTGTCGCGCAGTGCAGGCGATGCCCACACACGCCGGTCCTGGCTGTCCAGCAACTCGAACAGCCGCACACCGGGCAAGCGGCCTTCAGCCTGGCGTCGCGCATTGAGCCAATGGCTGGTGGCGGCCATCACGGCCTGCGCCTGGGCGGTGTCGGTGATCGGTGCCAGCGCGTCGCTGAAGTCGTTGCTGAACCGATCGAGGCCGGGTGCGTTGGTCTCGATGCGCTGGGCCTGCACGTAGAGGTAGCCCAGCAACACCACCCAGACGACGAAGAAGGCAACGAACACCGAGGCCGCGCCCCGACGCTGCAGCGTGGGCTCGGTCATGCGAGTGCGCAGTGCGTGAAGCATCGCCGGCAAGGGGCGGGCCTTCGTCATGGCGTCACCAGCAGGTAGCCCACCCCGCGCACGGTGCGGATGCAGTCGGCACCGATCTTGCGGCGCAGGTTGGAGATGTGGACTTCGAGCGCGCTGGAGTCGAGCGCTTCGCCCAGCGGCGTCATGCGCTGCGCCAGCAGATGCTTCGCCATCACCACGCCGGGCTCGCGCGCCAGCTCGACCAGGATCTGAAACTCGCGCGGCGACAACATCACCGGTTGGCCGGCCCGCTGCACACGGTGCCCGCGCGGCTCGATGGCAAGCTCGCCGATGACCCAGCGCTCGCTGGCCTGCCGTGCAGCGCGGCGCAGCACGGCATGGATGCGCGCGATGAGCTCCGAAGTCACGAAGGGTTTGATGACGAAGTCGTCGGCGCCGCCGTTGAGCCCGCGCAAGCGGTCTTCCACCGCACCTCGCGCGGTGATCACGATGATCGGCGCGGTGCAACCTTGTTCGCGCCACCGTGCCAGCAGATCGAAGCCGCTGCCGTCGGGCAGGCCCAGGTCCAACAGCACGCCATCGAAGGCCTCGTTGTCGAGCACAGCCGGTGCATCGGCCGCCCGCCGCCGCCACTCGCTGGAGAGCCCCTCGACCTTCAGTGCGGACTGCAAGGCGCGGCCGAGGTCCAGGTCATCTTCGATGAGCAGCAGGTGCATGGGCCTATTGTGGCGAAGCGGGGTGCGCCGGCATGGGGATGAAGGTGCACCTTTGGCTGGCCTTAAGCTTGGACTCGGGCCAGATGCGGCGCCGTTCCTCGTCTCTCGTCAGGGGCGATGTCGGTGCGCTCCCTCTGGCCCAAATTCGCAGGGTGGATCGGGATCGAAACCTAGTTTGCAGACGCGGTGGCCGCATTCGCTGCCGAAAAGAAGGAGATGCTGAACTCGCGGCCCACCTTGATATTTGTGCGCATCTCTGCATGTGGGAATCGCCCCAATCTATTCACCCATCCCCTGAGCAAGAGGTCATCGACGCCGATATAGATATCGATCTGACGAAAACCTCGGTGTATAGCGGTCACCCGATGACACCTCACACCATCGACGCATGCAAATTTGCGAAAGCGTGGCCGCGCGAGGGCCGAAAACAGGTCATCACCTTCTTCGCGGAACAGGAGAGACCAGATGGTGAAAGCGGACCCCCTGGATACGCCGGTTGCGCCAGCAACGGCCATGAGGAGAGATTCCTCCTGTTCCAGTTCCGCGGGCGAGTTGTAGTGCTGGCTCCAGTAGTACGGCTTTCCTGCATCCAAGCCAACTTGCGAGAGTGAGATCAAGTGCCGTTTCGGCCCGTAGGGATGCGAGCTGCTGAAGCGAAATTTGAAGTCTGCAGGGCGCCGAAAAGCTGTCTCGAATGACATCGGCGAAGACTTCGGTCGATCCAGCTCTTGGACGAAGCCCGAATCGGCATAGGAGTCTATGGCGCGGTATCGCGAAGCCACTTCTTCGAGAAGGTCTCGAGCGCTGGAGAAGCTTGTCATTGGGGAGCGTCGTTCGCGGGTCAAGTTGCAAAGGCGCCTGGGGAGAGTGCCGGACGCCAGTGGACGTTGTCCGCATACTTTCGACAGTGCTTGAAGCAGAGAAAGATTTCTACGACGGCGCTGGCCTGAAACCATTCATCGGCCATCAACCTCAGTTCTCCAGCGCCGAAGGAGAGCACGGTGCCGTCGGGAAATATCGGGCTTGGTTTGTCATGGAATGCACGCACCCTGGTCGAGGATGAAGCGTCGAAGCGTTCAACCATGCAGGTGACGCCGCCGCCAGCCACTTGAAGATAGTTGCCCTGATCGTCGGTCAGCGAAGCATACGAATGCCGACCGTAGCTGCGAAGCGCGAGCAGCCTGCTTTCCAACACACGGTCGGAAGGTGCGGTCAAAGAGGCGAAATTTTGACCTTCAAATTTCATGGTTCAGCCCTTGGCCCATTCGGCAACTTACCGCTCGCAGCGATTTGTTCCGCTACGTAGTCGAGGCGCACGAAGCCTTCGCGCTCCTGAAAAGAAACGGTTTCTGCATGCATCAGCTCACCATAGGTCTGCATGAGAGTGCACGCTTCGATGAATCGCGACGCACTCAAGTAGGCTTGAGTGGCGGTCCGGTAGATGGCGTAGTCCCCGTTTGTCTTCGCGCCTCCGTAAGACAGTGTGAGGTCGGCGCGGGCTTGCCAGATGGGGTCGTCCGCTAGCTGCGGCGCATCGTCTTGCCCTTGCAACCATCTGAGTTGCTTTGTCGCACGCTGGCCAAATGATGGCGGTGCAATGATCGCCTTGACCGCAACGACACGTGCTTCGTCTATTCGGCCCTGCCGAACGTACTGTGCCCACAGGAGGCAGAGCGCATCCGTGTACTCAGGGAGCACGTCAAGTGCCTGCTCCAAGAGCGCGACGGCCTCATCTACAGCTTGCGACCGAATCCTCTGCTTTGCCTCGAAGAAAAGCGCGCGTGGAGAACGCGCATCCTCTTCAAGCGTGGGCGGTTCGGGGTATTCGTCCTCCGCGTCTTTGAATGCATCCAAAAAGGAGGACAGCGATGAATACGTCGGCTGAATCTGCCACGAATCGTGCCATGTCTCGACCACAAGCGGCTCTCGTGCTTCCAACCCGATGGGCCAGTAAAGGCCAAATGAATCGCCATTGCCGAGTGCTCCCTCTGTGAAGGGGCGGAATCCCAACGGCGGATAGGGCGTTTTGTAGCGCCATTCGCAGTCAACGCTTATCGCTGAAACTTGCGGAGGAAGAAACATGAAATTGAGGGACGATGGTTGCTTCAAGTTGGCTGCATCGGGGTCCACTGTGGCGTGGCTTTGACTGTCTGCTTGTGGTCGTCAGTTGCCGGTGGAAGGGTCACTCCATTCTGGTCGAAGCCCTAGCGCAAGCTCATCTCGCACCTTCTTCTGCGACGGCTCCCACCCCATGGTGGCCTCGACCTCGCCAACGCACCCCCAGCAGTCGCCGCCGCAGTCCACTGACAGAGGGTCGTCCTTTCGCTCAAGCAAACGCCCACAGATCTGGCATTTCATAGTCCGGTTGTGGTCAGTCGTGTGGTCAGTGCGCATGTGCTTTGGAATTCAGGTGCGAGCGTGCGTCTCTGGCCGTGACCAATTGAATCGTCAGCGGGACATACCTGACGACGGCCCTTCACGATGCCGCCGCGCACCCCTCAGGCTTGAACACCCGCGTGGTCGATGCCGGAAACTTTGCAAGTTTGGCCGCTGGCCGCGACGGGCGCGGGACCAGCTCTCCCCCGCAGTTCGGGCACGTGCCCGTAAGGCGTTGGCTCGCGCAATCACTGCAGAACGTGCACTCGAAAGAGCAGATGCGGGCATCGGCCGAATCCGGTGGCAAGTCTCGGTCGCAGCATTCACACCCGGGGCGCATTTGGAGCATGGCGAAACCTCAGAGAGTTGTGTCGGTCGAGCTTAAACGAAGGTGTGTCGATCGATGCATGGCGAGGACGGGAGGCTGGCGCGTGTTGCCGGACGACGAGGCTGCGTGCAGGGCATCGCGAAAGTCAGGCTGTCGTTCCGGCAGGTCCGAGTATCAGGCTCATCGGCTGCACCATCAGGGGCGAGTGTTCCCGCAGCGGCTCCAACGCACCATCGGGGCGAAAGCCGCACGCCATGTACAGCCGCATCGCGGGCGTTTCTGCGACAGTGACGCCCAGGCCCACGCGTTTCATCCCTGCGCGCGCGGCCCAGGAAACTGCCGCTTCGAGCAAAGCGCGACCGGCCCCCATGCCTCGTGAGGCAGGGTCGACCCACATCTGGAAAAGATGGGCGACAGCCGGTTCATCGCCGGACACCTTGCACCAGATCAGGCCGCAGGCGTCGTTGCGGTTGAACGCGAAAAGCACACGGTCCTTCCCCGACGAAGTCGCCGCAGAAATGCGGGCGGACCACATCGCATCGGTTCTCGTGGCCTCCGCTTCG
Source organism: Variovorax sp. GW821-FHT10C12 (assembly GCF_059415405.1). Classification (NCBI taxonomy): domain Bacteria; kingdom Pseudomonadati; phylum Pseudomonadota; class Betaproteobacteria; order Burkholderiales; family Comamonadaceae; genus Variovorax; species Variovorax sp. GW821-FHT10C12. Next base: position 2,193,128 of record NZ_JBWKNE010000001.1, on the reverse strand, counting down.
TACGTGCTTGCGAAGGCGTCCGGCGAATCGAGCAGCGCCCGCAGGCGCAGGTCTCGATAGGTCTTCCATTCATCGGGTTTCGCTGGTTGCACCGAGATATCTGCGGTCGGGTTCATGGACGATCGTTCATTCCTAAATTCATTGGCGGATGCCGCGACGCATGCGGTTCAAGCGGCTGCTCATGATCCACGCAACCACCGGCCCGATCACCATGCCAGCCAGGCAGCTCCATACAACGACATGGCTCTTGAGTTCCAGCAGCCAGGTGAGCATCGGGTACTGCGCGGCCACGGCGTCCGAAAAGCTCCACCAATAGGAAGAGCCGCGACTGGAGCCCGTGCGATGCTTGGTGCCGTCGAGCCAGTACGCAGCCAGCGGTGCAAGGCCGAGATAGGCAAACATCGCGGCCCAGGGGCCGAGCACGATGGTGCCCAGGAAGGCGTCGATGAAACGGGAGCGCATCGACTTACCGCTCACGCACGCGCCGCCAGATCAGGTCCGCCGCATCGCTCGCACTCACTAGCGCCGAGTCAACCACGAAGCGCTCCGTCCCCCAAGCCTCGTAGTCATGCCGAAGCACAGCTTCCCAGCTCGGCAACGCAAAGCCCGCAATGTCGGCTTCCCGGTTCTCCACACGCCTGCGATGTTCAACGACGTCTGAGCACACGACCTCGATCTCCACCAGATGCGACGACGTCTCTGCCGCCACGGCCCGCCACGCGTCACGCGTGACCGACAGCGGGTTGACGCAATCAGCAACCACGGACATGCCGAGCGCAAGGTTGGACCGGGCCAGCGCGTAGGCCACGACGTAGCCCGCCGGGCCCACGTCCTCAGCATTCCCGCTCGCAGTCTTCAACGCATGTTCGATGGCGTCGATGCGCAGGTACACCGAAGGGACGCGCGCCACGAGTTCGCGCGCGATGGTGGTCTTGCCTGTGCCGGGCAGTCCGCTCAGGACGATCAGGGCTCGATGTTCCGAAGTCGATCTCATGGAAGGGGAGGGGGATGGCGTCTGCGAAGGGCCGTTCGTCGGCGATCGTACCCACCATTCGTTCATGCGGGCTCGTCGACCCGTCAGATCAGCGGCACGGTCGCTTCCTTGAGCACGCGCAGCACGAAGTGCGACTTGCTGTGGCGAATGCCGGGAATCTTGTAGAGCTTCTCGCGCAGCAGCCGCTCGTAGTCGCGCGTGTCGCGCACGGCGATGCGGATGTAGTAGTCGTAGTCGCCCGACACGAGGTAGGCCTCCTGGATCTCGGGAATGGTGGCGAGGGTGTGGCCGAAGTCGTACAGGGTTTCGTCGGTGTGGCTCTCTAGCGTGACCTGCACGATGACCGAATCGTGGTAGCCCAGCTTGGCCGGGTCGATGTCGACGGTGTAGCGCTTGATGACGCCCGAGGCCTCGAGCTTCTTGATGCGCGTCCAGCAGCTGGTGGGCGACAGGCCGACCTCGTTGCCGATCTCCTGCAGGGTCTTGCGCGAGTCGAGCAGCAGCACCCGCAGGATCGCCAGATCGGTCTTGTCGAAAGATCCTTCGTTGTCTGTCGATGTTTGGCGATTGGTTTTCATGTTTCGTGCTTAAACAGCCAAAAGAAAGAAGCAAATTCTGCCTCAAGAGCGGAAGAATTGACGGCATGCGACTGCTCGACCTTCCCCCCACATCCTCGCCCTCCCTCTCGCCGGCCATGCCCGAGACCCCACCCCGCGTGCGCAACGGCGCCGAGGCGCTGCTCGACACGCTGGTCGAATGCGGCGTCGACACGATCTTCGGCTACCCCGGCGGCGCGGCGCTGCCGCTGTACGACGCGCTGCACGGCGAACCCCGGCTGCGCCATGTGCTGGTGCGCCACGAACAGGCGGCGGTGCATGCGGCCGAGGGCTATGCGCGCAGCACGGGCCGCGTGGGCGTGGTGCTGGTCACCTCGGGGCCGGGCGTGGGCAACACGATCACGGGGCTGCTCGACGCGATGAGCGATTCAGTGCCGGTGCTGTGCATCAGCGGGCAGGTGTCGACGGCGGTGATCGGCACGCAGGCTTTCCAGGAAAGCGACGCGCTGGGCATGTCGCGCCCGGTGACCAAGTGGAACCGGCAGGTGCGCGCGGCCGACGACGTGCCCGCGCTGGTTCGGCGCGCGCTCGACATCGCCACCACCGGCCGCCCCGGCCCGGTGCTGCTCGACGTGCCGAAGGACATCCAGCTCATGCGCCTCACGCACGGCGCCGCGCCGGCCCCGTTGCGCGCGCTGCGCACGGGCCGCGCGCCGCTGCCGCCGCGGGCGATGCTGCAGCGCGCCGCCGACCTGATCTCGACCGCGCGCCGGCCGGTGCTCTACGGCGGCGGCGGGCTCATCAACTCGGGGCCGGCGGCCTGCGAGGCGTTCACGCAGCTGGTGCACCGGCTGCACGCGCCGTGCACGCTCACGCTGATGGGGCTGGGCGCGTTCCCCGCGTCCGACCCGAAGTTCGTCGGCATGCTGGGCATGCACGGCATGCTCGAAGCCAACCTCGCGATGCACGAGGCCGACCTGGTGGTGTGCGTGGGCGCGCGTTTCGACGACCGCGTGACGGGCAAGCTCGACGAGTTCTGCCCGCACGCCCGCAAGATCCACATCGACATCGACCCCGGCAGCATCAACAAGGTGGTGCACGTCGACGTGCCGATGGTGGGCGACTGCGGCGCGATCGTCGAAGCGCTGCTGGGGTTGCTGCCCGAAGCGTTTGCGCCCGAGCGGCTGGCGCCGTGGTGGGCGCGCATCGAGCGCTGGCGTGCCGAAGACTGCCTGGCCTTCACGCCGTCAACCGAAGAGATCCTGCCGCAGCACCTCATGTCGTCGCTGCAGCGGGCCATCGCGGGCCGCGATGCGATCGTCTCGACCGATGTGGGCCAGCACCAGATGTGGGCCGCGCAGTACCTGCGCTTCGACAGCCCGCGCCACTGGCTCACCTCGGGCGGCGCCGGCACCATGGGCTACGGGTTGCCCGCGGCCATCGGCGCGCAGATCGGCCACCCCGACGCGCTCACGGTGTGCGTGAGCGGCGACGCGTCGGTGCTGATGAACATCCAGGAGCTGTCGACGGCGGTGCAGCACGGCACGGCGGTGAAGCTGGTGCTGAGCAACAACGGCTACATGGGCATGGTGCGGCAGTGGCAGGAGCTGAACCACGGCAACCGACTGAGCCACAGCTGGAACGAGGCGCTGCCTGACTTCGTGGCGTTGGCCAAGGCCTTCGGCTGGGGCGCGCGGCGGGTGTCCGACCCGGCGGAGCTGGAAGAGGCACTGGCCGAATGCCTGGAGAGCAAGGGGCCGTTTTTTCTCGACGTGCAGGTGGCGGCGCAGGAGAACTGCTTTCCGATGATGCCGTCGGGGTGCGGGCACCACCGGGTGATGCTGGCGAAGGACCGGTGGTACGAGGGGGAGTGAGGGCGCGTTGGCCCGAGTTCTGCGGTCTTGTCCCCTCTCCCTTTGCGGGAGGGCAGGGGCCTGACACGCGGCGACGCGCTCGGCGCACGTCGCCGCAGCATGCCTCAGGGCGCCCGAACCGGCGTGACCTTGCGGATCAAATTGCCGAAGGTGTCGGCGACATACAGCGTGCCCGCTGCGTTGATCGTGAGCCCCTGAGGCTGATTGAACGTGGCAGCCGCGCCGATGCCGTCTTGCCCACCCGTGACACCCTCTTGGCCGGCGAGCGTGGAGACCACCCCTGCCGGTGTGATCCTGCGCAACAGGCTGCTCCCGAAATCGGCCACGTAGACATTGCCGTGCGCATCGACGGCGACGCCGCGGGGATCGGAGAAAGTCGCGGAGTTCCCGGGTCCATCGGTGGCGCCGGGCGTTCCCGTCCCTGCAAGGGTCGTGACCACGCCGGTGGGGGTGATCTTGCGAATTCGATGGTTGCTGCTGTCGGCGACGTAGAGGTTGCCTGACGCGTCGATGGCAATGTTGTAGCCGAGCCCGAATTTCGCGGCGCTTCCCGTGCCGTCGGCAAAGCCCCGCGGGCTGCTGCCGGCCAGCGTGGTGACATCGCCGGTGGGGGAGATCTTGCGAACGACGCCGCCGTAGTACTCCAGAACGTACAGATTGCCGGCAGCATCCACGGCCACCGAGATGGGCGTGTTGAAGGTGGCGGCGGTTCCGTTGCCATCGGTCGTGGTGTTGGTGCCATTGCCCGCCACCGTGGTCACATCGGCCGCCGGTGTGACCTTGCGGATTCGATGGCCTTGGGCGTCCGCGACGAAGGCGGTGTCGGTCGCGTCCACGGTGAAGCCGGTGAGGTCCTTGAACGAAGCGTTGAGGCCGTTGCCGTCCACCGACGCCGGGTTTCCGTTGCCGGCAAACGTGGTGACGTCGGCCTCGGGCGAAATCTTGCGCAAGAGGTTGTTTGACCAGTCGCCGACGAGCAGACCCCCATTCTTGGTGAGGGCGATGCCGTAAGGGAGGTCGAACGATGCGGCCCTGCCCTTGCCGTCGGCAGTGCCCGAGGTGCCGGTGCCGGCGAGCGTCTCGACCTTGGCCGCCATGGCCGAGCAGGCCACCGTCACGTCGCTCACGTCGGCCGAGGCCTTGCCGGTGTCCTTGGTGACGGTACAGCGCTGCCACAGGGGTTGCGTACGGATGCTGACCTTGTAGTCCGAGCCCTCGACCAGGGTCGTTGCAAAGGTGAACTTGCCATCGGCCGACAGCTGGAGGTCGTCGCCGGCATTGTTTTGCAGCACCAGGCGGCCTTCAAGGCCGGTGACCGTGCCGCCGATGGAATGCTTCACGACGGGCGGCACTGTCGCCGGAGGGGGCGGTGCGACCATCGGCAGAAAAGTACCGCCACCTCCACCCCCGCCGCACGATGCCACCAACATGACCGCGCCGGCCACGGCGCCGATTCGCGCGACCGAACTTGCTTGACTGAAAAGCATCTTGACCCCTCTTTATGGTTGTAGGACTCAACAAAAAGAAGCCCCCTGTCGACGGGCGTGCAGGGGGTATCCAAATGTCAATCATTGTTAAAAAGAGTGTCTATCGATATCCCTAGAACTTGGTATTTTTCGCGGTCGGCCCTCTCATCTGGCGCCAGCAATGGCTCCCTGGTCCGCCAGCCAGGGGAACCTGACAACGTCGCGCGGCCTTCATCGCTGCTCACCTTCAACCCAAAGCTCTCCCGCAAGCGGGAGAGGGAGTCATTCATTCGGGAGCCGTACGGGAGCCCCCTTCACGAGTGCCCGTCCACCCGCATCTGGAACAGGAAGTAGGGCGGAATGCACGCCCCGCGTCCTTCGGGCTGCCCTTCGGCTTGCGCGCAGATGTAGTCCTCGCGGCAAGGCTGTTGTGCCGAGCAGCTGCGCAGGTTGCCGGGCCGCGTGTGCTTGCTCAGGCAATCCCCGAAGGGTTGCTTGGCTGCCAGGCACTGGTTGAAGTCGCTGAGGATGGCGATGCCACCGCAGGTGCCGTTCGGGTCTTTCGGATCGCAGCGGCCCGAGCACATGCCGCCGGGGAATCCGACCGAGGTTTTCTCGCAGACCGAATCCGCGCCTTCGCAGGTCGTGGCGGCGGTGCGCGGCAGCTTCTGCGCGCGGTCGCGCCACGGGTCGGCCGAGGCGGTGATGTGCGTGGGCTCGCAGCTGGCGCCGACGGTGGCTTTGTCGGGCAAGGCGTTCGCATCGTCCGGCGAGGCCAGCGGGCGGAATGCGTCGGGCAGGGGTGTCGTCAGCGCGGCCTTCACATAGCGTTCGCGCCGCGCCAGTTCATCCTGCAAATGCGGCGAATGCGGCAGCGCGAGCGCGTTGCCGGTCGTGAAGGTGCGCGAGGCGCCGCGCCGGTCCACGCCCAACAGATGAAAGCCCGCAACCGCGCGGCTCTGGTGACAGCCCGCGCAGCTCAGGTCGTCGAGACGGCGCAGCACGGCCTGCGGTGACTGCAGCGTGCGGCTGCCGGGCAGGGGCTGCCAGTCGCCGGGCGCGAACAGCTGTTCGAAGGGGCGGTTCGCCAGGCGCTCGAGGCCGCGTGGCGCCACGGAGACCGACTCGGTGGCCAGGAAGCGATCGGGGATGCGCACGGTGGCGTTGTCGAGCGCGCGCAGCGTGTCGGGCTGCTGCAGCCATTGCAGCAGCGCCTTGCGCAGCGGGGCGTCGGCCTTGAGCTTCGCGACATCGGGCGTGTTCTCGAGCGGGCCTGCGTCGAAGCGCTGCGTGCCCGCGTTCCAGCGGAAGGCGCGCAGCAGGTATTCGGCATGGCCGCCGAGGTCGGGCCGCACGGCCGAGGGCCAGCGCACGCTCTGCAGGTTGGTCGTCACCTGCGCGATGCGGGCCTGTGCGAGCCGCGGCGGCGCGAGCGGGCCGTCGGCCGATACGAGCCAGCGGCCGAGGGCCTCGTCGTTCATCGACGCTTGCGGTGGTTGCCAGCTGCGTGCGGCGCTGGCGCAACTGCCGTCGGCATCGGGCGCGTCGCCGCGCAGTTCGACGGCGACGGTCATCGGCAGGCGCGACTGCATCGCAGCCGAGCGGTACGCCAGCCGGTACACGAGCCGCGTCTCGCCGCAGGCACCGGGCTGGAACGGTCGGCGGTCCATGCGGTTGGCCACGCCGACCAGCTCGAAGAAGGCGTCGGGGCTGGCGAGCCAGCGTGCGTCGAAGATCCGGTGCGGGTAGCGCGCAATGCCGACGCCGGCTTGCGGGTCGCGGCGCTGCAGGGCGGCGAGGCTGGCCTTCAGCGGGTCGGCGATCGATTGCCAGGCCGGCGAGCGCGCGAGCGCCTGGTTGGTGGCGATGCCGCTGGCAGCCACGGGCACGTCGAACCAGCGACCGAAACCGGCGCCGGATTTCTCGGCAGCCTGCAGCGCGACGGGCGAGGTGACGAGCAGCACCGGGTCGGCTGCGTGGGCGAAGGAGGATGCCAGCGCGAGGCCGGCGGTCAGAAGGTGAAGGAGGCGTGGCACGCGGACGATTGTGCCGCCGCGAGTCAGCCCGCCACCGTCAACGCCATCTGCTGCCGCATGAGTCCGGCCACGGCCACGCCCTGCGGATCGCCCAGCCGCTCCAGCGCGGCGATCACGCCTTTGCGATCCTCTTCCGAACGGTCCTGGTTGAGCTTGAACTTGCCTTCGAGCACGCGCACGGGAATCTCGACCGCGGCGATCATGTCCAGGCGCGGCGCCACGAAGTCGAAGGGCATGGCGTCGAAGTCCCAGGTGCCGCCCATCGGCGTGTCGTACAGCGCGACGGTGCGGCGCAGCACGGCATGGATGGCCGTGCGCTCCTCGATCACGCGGGGCATGCCGCGCGCGTGGATCGCGGTGTAGTTCCAGGTCGGGAAGGTGCTCTGCTTCACGTACCAGCTGGGCGTGACGAAGGCATGCGGCCCCTGGAAGATGGCGAGCACCTCGGCGCCTGCACGCAACTCGTCGAACTGCGGGTTCTTCTTCGACAGGTGCGTGGTGAGCAGGCCGGGGCCGTCGTCCTGCGCGTCGAGCAGGAAGGGCAGGTGCGTGGCGCTGGCGCCTGAAGGGCCGACGGTGATGAGCGTGCCGAAGCTCCACGCGCGGATGCCGGCGTGCAGCGTTGCGAGGTCGTCCTCGATGTACGGCTTGGGCGTGTACATGGCGAGGGCTTCAGCGCGCGGCCAGCGCGTGCATCCAGCGGGCGGCGTCGTCGAAGGCGCGGCCCGCCACGTCGGCGATCGACACCGCTTCCAGAAAGCCGTGGATCGTGCCGGGGTAGAGCACATCGGTCACGGCCACGCCGGCCTCGCGCAGGCGCGCGGCCATGAGCACGCTGTCGTCGTGCAGCGGGTCGCACTCGGTGATCGCCAGGCACGCGGGCGGCAGGCCCTCGAGGCGCGCCGTGAGGCTGGCCAGGCGCGGGTCGCGAAAGTCTTCGGGCCGGCGCAGGTACAGGCCGTAGAACCACACCATCATGTGCAGCGACAGGCCGTACTCGCCCGCGCCGTAGCGCACCACCGACTCGCGGTACAGCTCGGTGCTGTAGGCGCCGTAGTTCAGCAGCATGCCCAGGGGCAGGGCCTCGCCCGCGTCGCGCAGCACGAGGCAGGCACCCACCGACAGGTTCGCGCCCGCCGAGTCGCCGCCGATGAAGAGCTGCGCGGGGTCGATGTCGAGCGTGCCCGCGTTCGCCGCGAGCCAGCGCATCACGTCGACGCACTCGTCGTGCGGCTGCGGAAACTGCGCCTCGGGCGCCCGCGTGTAGTCGATGCCGATGACGGCGATGCCCGCGCGGCCCGCATACTCGCGCATCACGCGGTCATGGGTGTCGAGACTGAACAGCACGAAGCCGCCGCCGTGGATGTAGACCAGCGCGCCCTGCAGCGATCGGTTCTTCGGGTAGTGCACGCGGATGCGCACGTTGCCGTGGCGCGTGGGCACCTGCTGTTCGACCGTGCGCGCCATCGTCGGGCCGCCTTCGGTCCACGGCGCGCGCACCTTCTCGGCATTGGCGCGGCCTTCGGCGATCGGGATGGTGTGGCGCTTCGGGTAGCGGCCGCCCTCGGCCGCCATGAGGCGCATGAACTCGACGATCTGCGGATCGAGCGGGGGCGGGGCGGTGGGGTTCAGCCAGGTGGCGGGCAAGGGGTTGGCAGTCACGCGAACACTTTCTCGGGAGGGCGATGGACGGGTTTGGCCAGCGACGCGAGCGGCCGTGGCGTGGCCGCCAGCAGCGCCTGCGTGTAGGCATGGCTCGGCTGGTCGAACACGGCGTCGCGCGGGCCTTGCTCGACGATGTGGCCGCGCTCCATCACGACGACGCGGTCGGCGATCTGCTCGACGGCCGCGAGGTCGTGGCTGATGAACAGGCACGCAAAGCCGTGGTGCGCCTGCAGGCTTTGAAAGAGCCGCAGCACCTGCGCCTGGATGGTCATGTCGAGCGCTGACACGGGCTCGTCGGCCACCACGAAGGCCGGCCGGCGCACCAGCGCGCGCGCAATCGCCACGCGCTGGCGCTGGCCGCCCGAGAGCTCGTGCGGGTAGCGCGCGCCCAGGCCGTCCAGGCCGACTTCATCGAGCGTTTCGTGCACGCGCTTCACGCGCGCGGCGGCATCGAGCGCGGGCAGGTGGCGCAGCGGCTCGGCCACGATCTCCTGCACGCGCATGCGCGGGTCGAGCGACGAGAACGGGTCTTGAAACACCAGCTGGCAGGCGAGCCGGAAGCGGTGCAGCGCGGCGCGGTCGGCGCTGCGCACGTCGTCGCCGCGAAACAGGATCTGCCCCGCGTGCGACGGCGCGAGCCGCAGGATGGCGCGGCCCAGCGTGGTCTTGCCCGAGCCACTGCCGCCCACCAGCGCGACCATCTCGCCGGGGTGGATGTCCAGGTCGAGCCGGTCGATGACCTGCACCGGCGCATGGCGCTTGAAGAAGCCGGCGCGTGGGCCGGGGTAGCTCACGCACAGGCCGCGAACCTGCACCAGCGGCTGCTGCGCCGTGGCCGGGGCCGGCTTCGCGGCCTGGCGGCGCGGCAGGGCGTCGACCAGCTTGCGGGTGTAGGGCTGCTTCGGGTCGACGAGGATGGCGGGCACGTCGCCCGTCTCCACCAGCTTGCCTTTCTCCAGCACGATGGCGCGCTGCGCATAGCGCCCGACCAGCCCGAGGTTGTGCGTGATGAGCAGCACGGCCGTGCCCTGGTCCTTCGCGAGGCCGACCATGAGGTCGAGCACTTCGCGCTGGCTCAGCGTGTCGAGCGCGGTGGTCGGCTCGTCGGCGATCAGCAGGCGCGGCTGGAGCAGCATCACGCTGGCCAGCATGATGCGCTGGCGCATGCCGCCCGAGAACTCGTGCGGGTAGGCGTGCAGGCAGCGCTCGGGGTCGGCGATCTGCACGCGGCGCAGCATGTCGAGGCAGCGCGCGCGAATCTCGGTGGCCGACAGCGTCGTGTGCATGCGCAGGCCCTCGGCCATCTGCTCGCCGATGCGGTGCACCGGGTTGAGCGAGACCATCGGCTCCTGGAACACCATGCCGATGCCGGGCCCGCGGATGGGGCGCATGGCTTTCACGTCGCGTGTGCTCAGGTCTTCGCCGTCGAACACGATCTGCCCGCCGCTTTGCGCGATGCCGGGCGGCAGCAGCTGCAGGATGGCGCGCGCGGCCATGGTCTTGCCGCTGCCCGATTCGCCCACCACGGCAAGGAACTCGCCGGGGTGCACGTCGAACGAGAGGTCGTGCACCAGCGTCTGGGCGCCGCCGTGCAGGTCGATCTTCAAGTGCCGTACGGAAAGCACGGGCGCCGAGGAAGAGGAGGAATGGGTCATGACTTCTCCGTGCGCGGGTCGAGCCGGTCGCGCAGCGATTCGCCCAGGAGGTTGATGCCCAGCAGCGTGAGCGCGATGCACAGGCCCGGCACCAGGCACAGCCACACGGCCGAGGCCATGTAGGGGCGTGCGCTGGAGAGCATGTTGCCCCAGGTGGGGGCGGGCGGCGGCACGCCCAGGCCGAGGAAGCTCAGGGCGCTTTCCGACAGCAGCACCCAGCCGAACATGCTGGTGGCCAGAACGGCGACGGGCGCCACGCAGTTGGGCAGGATGTGGCGCCACATGGTGTAGATCTCGCCGTTGCCGATCATGCGCGAGGCCTCGACGTACTCGCGCTCGCGCAGCGACAGCACGGTGCCGCGCACCACGCGCACCACCGAGGGCGCGTAGGCCATGCTCAGCGCGAGCACGATGCCCCACTGGTTGGCGCCCACGATCACCATCACGCCCAGCGCCAGCAGCAGGCCCGGAAAGGCCAGCAGCGTGTCGTTGAAGGCCATGAGCACGCGGTCGGTCCAGCCGCGCACGAAGCCGGCGAGCACGCCCACCACGAGGCCGACGGCGGTGGCCAGTGCCACCGTGAGCAGCGCGATGAGGCAACTGGTGGAGGCCGCACGCATGGCACGGCTGGCCACGTCGCGCCCGAACTCGTCGGTGCCCAGCCAGTGCGCCATCGACGGCGGCTGCAGCTTGCCGCGCAGGTCGATGCCCAGCGGGTTGTAGGGCGTCCACAGCGCGGCCACCAGCGCCAGGACCAGCAGCACGCCGATGAGCACGCCGCCCACGAGGGTATGGGTCTTGATCTTTTTCACTGCACCGACACCCGGGGATCGAAGAGGGGATAGCACATGTCCACGATCAGGTTGATGACCACGTAGATGCAGGCCGTGAACAGCAGGCAGCCCTGCAACACCGGGTAGTCGCGCGCGAAGATCGAATCGATCATCAGGCGGCCCAGGCCGGGCAGGGTGAACACCGTTTCGAGCACCGCGATGCCGCTCAGCAGATGGCCCAGGATGAGGCCGATCATGGTGAGCGTGGGGTTGAAGGCGTTGGGCAGCACGTGGCGGCGCAGCACCTGCGACTCGGGCACGCCCTTGGCGCGCGCGTGCGTCACGTACTCGAGCCGCAGCACCTCGATGGTGCTGGCGCGCGACATGCGCGTGAGCACGCCGGTCTCGACCAGCACCAGCGTGACGATCGGCAGGATCACGTAGAGCAGGCCCTGCGAGAAGTCTTCCGACATGGGCACGTAGCCCACCACCGGCAGCCAGTGCAGGTACTGGCCGAAGAACATCAACAGCAGCAGGCCGAGCCAGAAGCTCGGCACCGACAGCATCAGCGTGGCCGCGCCGATGATGGCGAGGTCGGTCGGCCGGTCTTTTCGCCAGGCGGCGACGAGGCCGGCGGGCACGGCGATCAGCGAGGCCAGCGCCACGGCGGTGAGCACGATGACGGCGCTCACGTGAAAGCGCTCCCAGATCAGCGGCAGCACGGCCAGGCCGTTGGTGGTCGACACGCCCAGGTCGCCGGTGAGCGCGTGGCGCAGCCACACGACGTACTGGGTGACCAGGGGCTGGTCCAGCCCCATCTGCTGGCGTGCGAGTTCGAGCTGCGCGGGGTCGGCGCCTTCGCCGAGCATGAGCTGCACCGGGTCGCCCGGAATCAGCCGCATGAGCGTGAAGACGGCAATCGACACCAGCAGCAGCGTCGGGACCGTCATGGCGATCCGTCGCAAGAGGTAGGCAAGCATGGCGGCGGCGCCCCGTTAGCCGCGCGCGTCGAGCCGGACGTTCCAGAACCGGGGCTTGGCCGGCGCCCAGCCCTTGAAGCCAGTCACGCTCTTGCGCATGGCGGTGGCGTCGCTGGCGTTGAAGAGCACGACCATCGGCACGTCCTGCAGCATCTGCTTGTGCAGCTCGTCGAACAGCACCTGGCGACGTGCCTTGTCGCGCGAGACCATGCTTTCGGTGAGCCGGGTCTGCGCGGCGGCGTTGTCCCACACCTTGCGCGGCTGCGCGGCCTTGTCGCCGGACACCATCTCGTAGTTGAGCGAAGGGTCGATGCGCGCCGAGTAGATGAAGGCCATGCTCTGGTACTGGCCCTTGGTGTAGCGGTCGAGCTGCGTGGCCCAGTCGAGCACCTCGAGTTCGACGTTGATGCCGGCCTCGGAGGCCATGGCCTGCACCAGCACGGCGGCCGAGTACAGCGCCTCGTAACGCTTGTTGGCGACGAGCTTGATCGGCTGGCCGCGGTAGCCGGCGTCGGCCAGCAGCTTCTTGGCGCCGGCGATGTCGCGCTTGTAGCCGCCGGCCTGCACGGGGCTGTAGAACGGACTGGACGAAGGCACGACCGAGTTGTTGACGGCCGACAGGCCCTCGGTGACCGACTTGGCGATCTCGGGCGTGTCGAGCGCCAGTGCCAGCGCGCGGCGGACGCGCACGTCCTTCAGCAGCGGATCGGTGGTCTGCAGCAGCAGCGCCACCATGGTCATCACCGGCGTGGTGTCTACGCGCACGTCGCTGCGCCCGCGCATCTCGACCACGTCGGCCGGGCTGGGGCTGATGAAGGCGTCGATGCCGCCGCTGTACAGCGCCGCCTTGGCCGCGGCCGAGTCGGGAATGACGACGAAGCGCAGGTTCTCGATCTCGGCCTTCTTGCCGCCCGTGAGGCCGTCGCGCGCCTCGGGGCGCGAGGTGTAGCCGTCGAAGCGCGTGAGCTCGATGTACTGGCCGCGCTTCCACTCCTTGATCCTGTAGGGGCCGGTGCCCACGGGCTCCTTCCACTGGCCGTCGGCGCCGAGCGAGCTGCGGTGCAGGATGGCGGCGCCGCCGCAGTCGGGGCGCGCCATCATGGTGAGAAACAGCGCGCTCGGACGCTCGATCTTGAACACCACCGTCTTCGGCGTGGGCGCTTCCACCGCGAGCACCTTGGTCATGCCCTTGCCGTCGAACTCGGGCAGGCAGCGCCAGCCGCTGGTGGGCTTGAGGTAGCGCTGCCAGCTCCACACCACGTCGTCGGCGGTGAGCACCGCGCCGTTCTGGAACTTCACGCCGTCGCGCAGGGTGAAGGTGTAGGTCAGGCCGTCGGCCGAGGTGTCGACCTTGCTCGCGAGCATCGGGCCGACCGAGGTGTCCTCGCGCAGCGCGACCAGGCCTTCGACCACGTGGATGAGCACGTTGTCGGTGTTGTCGTCGCGGTTGCCGCCGGGGTCGGTGGAGCGGATGTCGGAGTTGATCTGGATCCGCATCGTCTGGCCGGCCGGGGCCTGGGCGAAGGCCGCGCTGGCGGCCAGGCCGAGGCCGAGGACCAGCGCGGCGGCGGTGCGCGCAGCGGGAGGGAGGGACGGGGGCGTGGGCAGGTTCATGGCAACACTCCTGGCGAAAGCTGGGCGGGGCGGGCGGATCAGAGGGAATACTCGGTGAAGCGGTGCGCCTTGAAGGGCGCCGGCGCGATGCGCATCTTTCGTGCCGCCGGGTCCATGACGATGGTCGCCACGGTGGCCGACGAGGCACCGCCCGGGCCCGCGCTCGGGCTGCGGCACACGGCGCGCGGTGCGCCGAAGCGGTCTTGCAGCGCGTCGAGCACGTCCTGCTCGGTGAGCAGGCCCGCCGCGCGCCGGTTGTGCAGCGCCTCGGTCACGCGGCGGTCGCGGTAGAGCGAATCGGGCGTGGTCTCCAGGCTGCGGTCGACCACGCGCGCCAGCGCCGCCGGGGTCTTGAAGTGGTTGGCGTGCACCAGGATGCCGCCTTCGGGCTGCTGCCAGAACACCTGCTCGGGGCAGGTCTCCAGGCTCACGGCCTCGCCCTCGGCGTGCGTGATGATCATGTTGTTGGAGATCGAGCGCGCGCTGCGGGACACCACGCCCAGCGCGTTGGCGTACAGCGTCGACTGCAGGATGCCGCGGCGGATCAACGCCAGCGGCACGCCTTGCTGCTTGCCGTCGTTGTCGGCCTTGATGAAGTTGCCGGTGACGGCGATGCCCGCGCTGTTGAGCCCCGCGCGCGCCAGCGTGCCGGCCTCGGCGAAGGTGAGCATGGCCGGGCCTTCTGCGGGCTGGATGCGCAGCACCACGCCGAGTTCGAGGCTCTCGACGCGCCAGTCCCAGTTTTGCGCATGGATGAGCTTGCCGTCGCGCGCGGCCGAGGGCATGACGACCACGCCGGTGCAGCCGTCGGGCGGCTCGGTGGCTTCGAGCTGCTGGAAGGCGTAGAGCATTTCGCTGCGCGCGTTGAGCGCCACGATGTCCTCGGCTGGCACGCCCGCGCCTTCACCCACGCCTTCGATCTCGCGCAACATGCCGGCGTCGAAGGCCTCGACCAGCGGCATGAAGCGGCGCGCCAGCGCGCGCGTGCGCTCCCAGCTCAGGCCCACACGCTCGAAGGCGGCGCGGTAGGTGCGCAGGCTGAGGTCGATGCGGTCGCCGGCGGCGCGGCCGTACTGGCGCCCGCGCTGCTGTGCGTCGCCTTCGATGTCGTACAGGGGGAACGATTCGATGTCCATGGTGTGTCTTGTCTCCGGGGCTTGTCTTGTGTGTGCGATGCGGCCTGAGGTGCTCAGGCTGCCGTGTCGGCGGCTTGTGCGGTCTGCGCGATGGCGGCGCGCAGGCTGTCGATGATCTGGTCGATGTGCCGGCGCTCCAGCGTGAACGGCGGCGACAGCGCAATGGTGTCGCCCACCGAGCGCACCAGCACGCCGCTGTCGTCCAGGCAATGTTGCGCCACGGCCTGCGCATGCGTGCCGGGGCCCGAGGCCCAGCCTTGCAGCTCGATGCCGGCCAGCAGGCCGACGTTGCGCACGTCGACGACGCCCGGCAGGCCGCGCAGGCTGTGCAGGCCGTCCTCGAAGTAGGGCGACAGCTCGGCGGCGCGGGCGATCAGGCCGTCTTCGGTGTAGGCGTCGAGCGTGGCCATGGCGGCAGCGCAGGCCAGCGGATGGCCCGAGTAGGTGTAGCCGTGCGACAGCTCGACCGCGCTCACGCTGCCGTGCATGAAGGCGTCGTGCACCGCGCCGCGCATGAGCACTGCGCCCATCGGCACGGCGCCGTTGGTCAGGCCCTTGGCGGTGGTGATGAGGTCGGGCGTCACGCCGAACAGGTCGGACGCGAAGTTGCTGCCCACGCGCCCGAAGCCGGTGATGACCTCGTCGAAGATCAGCAGGATGCCGTGCTTGTCGCAGATCTCGCGCAGGCGTTGCAGGTAGCCGCGCGGCGGCGGCAGCACGCCGGTGGAGCCGGCCACGGGCTCGACGATCACGGCGGCGATGGTCGAGGCGTCGTGCAGCGCGACCAGCGCTTCGAGCGCGTCGGCCTTGTCGATGCCGTGCGGCGGCTCGCCGCGGGAGAAGGCGTTGCGCGCCAGGTCGAGCGTGTGCGGCAGGTGGTCCACGCCGTTGAGCAGCGGCCCGAAGGTGCTGCGCTGGCGCCCGATGCCGCCCACCGAGATGCCGCCGAAGCCCACGCCGTGGTACGAGCGCTCGCGCCCGATGAGCCGGTAGCGGCCCGCGTCGCCGCGCGCCCGGTGGTAGGCCACCGCGATCTTCAGCGCGGTGTCGACCGACTCGGAGCCCGAGTTGGTGAAGAACACGTGGTCCATGCCGGCCGGCGCCATCTGCGTGAGGCGCTGCGCCAGCGTGAAGGCGGCGGGGTGGCCGATCTGGAAGTTGGAGGCGTAGTCGAGCACGTCGATCTGCGCTTTCATCGCCGCGCTGACCCGCGGGTTGCGGTGCCCGGCGTTCACGCACCACAGGCCGGCGATGGCATCGAGCACGCGGCGGCCGTCGGCCAGGTCGTAGTGCAGGCCCTCGCTGCCCACGATGAGGCGCGGCGCCTGCTTGAACTTGCGGTTGGGCGTGAAGGGCATCCAGAACGCGTCGAGCGAACCGGGTGGCGTTGTCAGGGTATCGGCGGAAGCCACGGTGTTTTTCTCCTTGGGAAACGACCCGTCGTCCGGGTCGGCGTGGGGCCGATCTTGAAATCCAAATTGTATTTTTGGCGTGAGATGTACATGGTTTTTTAGGGCCAAAAATACAAAGAACCCGCGATGATCGGCACCCAGCCCGTGTTTCCGGAGACCCATGGATGGCCCCGCAGCAGCAGATGCAGACGCAGATGGACAACAAGTCGGTCCCGCCGCTCACCCAGCGCGTGAGCCGCTACATCCTTGACCAGGCCCTGGCGGGCGGCTACGAGAACGGCCGTCACATGACCGAGACCGACCTGGCCGGCCGGCTCGGCATCTCGCGCACGCCGGTGCGCGCCGCGCTGCGCCTCTTGCACGAGCGTGCGCTGCTGGCGCACGTGCCCAACCGCGGCTACACGCTGGTGGCCGACCGCGAGGCGCTCGACCGCGCGCGCCGCGAGATGCCGGAAGACGAGGAGAAGACGCTCTACTACCGCGTGCTGCGCGACCGCCTCGCGGGCAAGCTGCCGACGCGCGTCAACGAACTCGAGCTGGCCCAGACCTACGGCGTGCCGCGCCCGCTGCTGCGCAACGTGATGACCACGCTGCTGCAGGACGGCGTGCTGCGCGGTCGCCACTACCAGCGCTGGGAGTTCACCGAAACCCTCGACTCGGTCGAGAGCGAGCGCGAGAGCTACCGCTTTCGCCTGGTGGTCGAATGCGCGGCGCTGCGCGAGCCGGGCTTCAAGGTCGAGCACGAGCGGCTGCTGGCCTGCCGCGAACAGCAGCAGACCTTGCTCACGCACGCCTCGCGCCATTCGTGGATGGAGTTCTTCGAGGCCAACGCGCAGTTCCACGAGCTGCTGGCCAGCGCCTCGGGCAACCGCTTCATCCTCGATGCCGTGAAGCAGCAGAACCGGCTGCGCCGCATCTCCGACCTGTCGGACTACCCGCTCGTGAACATCGACCTGCTGCGCAAGTCGTGCCGTGAGCACCTGCAGATCCTCGATGCGGTCGAGGAGAACAAGCTCGAAGTCGCCGCCAAGCACATGCACGCCCACCTGAGCCGTGCCAGCGACATCCTGGAGCGCCGCGTGATGGGCGACCTCGATGCGCTCGGCGAATGAGCCACCGCACCCTTTTATGACCACCCAAGAAACGACGGCTCCCGATGCCGCGCTGGCCGACGGCTGGCGCGATGGTTTTCCCACGGCCGGCACTGCGGTGCAGCGCCCGCGCGAACGCTCGATCTTTCAGGCGCCCGAGAACCGCTGGGCCTTCTCGCACCTGCGCGAGCTGCAACCGACGCGCAACGTGTCGCGCGGCACCGGCCCGGTGTCGGTGCTGCCGCGCGCCGAACGGCCCGAGCTTGACACGCTGGCCTTCACCTTGCCCGCCGACGGCTCGCGCACCGACTGGCGCAGCGCGCTCGCGGCGATCTGCGCCGACGGCGCGGTGGTGCTGCACCGTGGGCGCATCGTCTACGAGCGCTACTTCGGCGCGCTCGACGAACACGGGCAGCACATGGCGATGTCGGTCACCAAGTCGGTCGTCGGCACGGTCGGCGCGATGCTCGCGGCCGAGGGCGCGCTCGATGAGCACGCGCAGGTGCGGCACTACATCCCCGAGCTGGCGACGAGCGCCTTCGGCCACGCCACCGTGCGCCAGGTGATGGACATGACGACGGGCATCGACTACTCGGAGGACTACACCGACCCCGAGGCCGGCGTGTGGAAGCACGCGCGCGCCGGCCAGTTGCTGCCGCGTCCTGCGGGCTATGCGGGCGCTGAGGGCTACCGCCAGTTCTTGCAGACCGTGCAGGGGCAGGGCACGCACGGCGAGGCCTTTGCCTACCGCACCGTCAACACCGACGTGCTGGGCTGGCTCATCAGCCGCACGGCAGGGCAGCCGCTGGCACGGGTGTTGAGTGGGCGCATCTGGTCGCGCCTGGGCGCCGAGCAGGACGCGGCCTTTGCCGTGGACGGGCAGGGCGCCGAGTTCGCTGGCGGCGGCCTGTGCACCGGCCTGCGCGACCTGGCGCGGCTGGGCGAAATGATGCGACTGGGCGGCGCGTTCAACGGCACGCAGATCGTGCCCGAGGCCGTGGTGGCCGACATCCGCCGCGGCGCCGATCCGGCGCGCTTCGCGCTCGCGGGCTACACGCGGCTGGCCGGCTGGAGCTACAGAAACATGTGGTGGGTGGCGCACGACGCGCGCCGCACCTTCACCGCGCAAGGCATTCATGGCCAGGCGCTGCACATCGACCCCGAGGCCGAGATGGTGGTGGCGCGCTTTGCCTCGCACCCGCTGGCCGCCAACGCGCACCTGCCGACCTCGATGCCCGCCTTTCGCGCGCTGGCCGAGCACCTGATGCGCAGCTGATTTCCTTTCCTCCTTCTCTTCATTTCTCTTTCTTCATGCTCACCCAAGTCACGACCAACGCGAGCCTGCAGGCCCGCAAGAACGCCGCCTGCGCGCAGGGCATCGGCACGCTCACGCCGCACTTCACCGCCCGCGCCGACAACGCCGAGCTGTGGGATGTGGAAGGCCGGCGCTTTGTCGACTTTGCCAGCGGCATCGCCACGCTCGCCACCGGCCATCGCCACCCGCGCATCGTGGCGGCGGTGCGCGCGCAGCTCGACGACTTTCATCACACCTGCTTCCACGTCACGCCCTATGAGGAGTACGTGGCGCTGTGCGAGCAGCTGAACCGCCTCGTGCCCGGCCCCAGCGCCAAGAAGAGCGCGCTCTTCACGACCGGCGCCGAGGCCATCGAGAACGCGATGAAGGTGGCGCGCGCCGCCACCGGCCGCAGCGGCGTGGTGGCGTTCTCGGGCGCCTTCCACGGCCGCACCTTCATGGGCATGGCGCTCACCGGCAAGGTCGCGCCGTACAAGGCGGGCTTCGGTCCGATGCCGGGCGATGTGTGGCACGTGCCGTTTCCGGCCGCGCCGCTGGGCGTGACGGTGGACGACAGCATCGCGGCGCTCGACCGGCTGTTCAAGACCGACGTCGATCCGCAGCGCGTGGCGGCGATCGTCATCGAGCTGGTGCAGGGCGAGGGCGGTTTCTACGTGGCGCCGCCCGCGCTCATGGAACACCTGCGCGCGGAATGCGACCGCCACGGCATCCTGCTGGTCGTCGACGAAATCCAGACCGGTTTCGGGCGCACCGGCAAGCTCTTCGCGCTGGAGCATTACGGCATCGAGGCCGATCTGGTGACGACCGCCAAGAGCCTGGCCGGCGGCTTTCCGCTGTCGGCGCTCACGGGGCGCGCCGAACTCATGGACGCCACGCGCGTCGGCAGCCTCGGCGGCACCTACGCGGGCAACCCGCTGGCGGTGGCCGCGGCGCTGGAGACGATGCGCGTGATCGAGAACGAAGGGCTGGTCGCCCGCGCCCGCATGCTCGGCGAGCGGCTGACGGCACGCCTTGCGGCGCTGCGCCCCGAGGTGCCGCGCATCTGCGACGTGCGCGGCCTGGGCGCGATGGTGGCGGTGGAGTTTCGCGATCCGCACAGCGGCGAGCCCGACGCCGAGTTCACGAAGCGCATGCACGCGGCGGGGCTCGAACGCGGCCTGCTGCTGCTGACCTGCGGCGTGCACGGCAACGTGGTGCGCTTCCTGTTTCCGCTCACCATTCCGGAAGCGGTTTTTGAAGAAGGACTGGGGCTGCTGGCCGAATCGATTCGGGCGGCCAACGTCTGAACGACTAACGGCGCGGCGCAATGCCGAGCGTGCGGCAGAAGTCGTAGAAATCTTCGAGCTGCAGCGACTTGTCGAACACCGCATCGACGCCTGCCGACAGCGCGCCTTCACGCACCTCGGAGGTCGCGTGGTTCATGAACACCACGGTGCGCTGCGCGGGCGACTTGCGCTCCCTCAAGTGGTTCGCAACCGTCAGGCCGTTGCCCTGCGCGAGGAACACGTCGATCACGGCGGCGTCCCAGGCGTCGGGGTTCGCGTCGAGCCAGTCGATGGCTTCGTCGCTGCTGCTGGCGGTGGCGACGACTTCGCATCCGGAGAATTCCCTCAGTCCATCGGTCAGGGTGGTGGCGATCAGGGGGTTGTCTTCTATGAGGTAGATGCGGGTCATCGGTGCGTAGCCTGGAAATGAAATGCGTCGGCTCGTCTGCGCTTGTGGCGCGGGTCTGCCGGGCCGGTCCATTGTCACGAGGCGAGGGCGGGGCGGAGTCGGACAACGCCGCCACATGGCGTCCCCCGCGCACGCCAAAGCGCTGTTTGTGCATTGCATCACTGGCGTACAAGACGCGGGCGCGGGGCGTGCCTATCTTGCGGGGCTTCTTTGACTCCGTCACGACAGGTTCTTCGATGCCGCGTTCTTCGTCTTCTTTCGCTCCCCCCTTCACCGCTTCGGGCCGCAGCGCGCTCGTGCAGGCGCCGCCGTGGCACTACGCCGGCTGGCTGGTCAATGTGGGCTTCTCGTTCGATGCCGCACGCGGCGCCGCGCTGGTGCCGCCGGAGGTCGGCGTGGCCACGGGCCATGGCTGCGTGCATTTCGCCGACTGGCAATCGTGCGGTGACGACGGGCGCGAAATGCTCGACCCGGTGTACGCGCAGTATCGCGAGACCATCGTGGTGCTCGAGATCGAGCCGGCGCGCGGCGACACGTCGCGCCGCTGCTTCTACTGCCCGCTCATCTACGTCGACCAGGACATCTCGATGCTGCGCGGCTGGCTGCAGGGCTGGCCCAAGAAGATCGGCCAGACCTGGCTCACGCGCAGCCTGCCGCTGATCCATCCGGCCGCCGCACCGATGGCGGCCGGCAGCCGGCTCGGCGCGAGCCTCAGCGTGAAGGAGCGGCGGCTGGTGGATGCCACGGTCACGCTGTCGGGCGAGGCGAGCGGGCCGCTCGGCTTTCTCGCTGCACCCACCATCGGCGCCATCGGCTGGCCCGACCTGACGCAAGCCGGCAGCGTGGCGGTGCCGCGCTACCTGCGCGCCGACATCATCGACCGCGTCGAAACGGGCTGGGTGCGGGGCGAGGCCACGCTGCGCTTTCACGAGCACCCGGTGGAGGAACTCGCGCTGCTCGGCCCCGTGCAGGCGACGCAGGCCAGCGCGGGCTGGATGGGCCTCACGGTGCGCGGCGCGATCGCGGTGTGAGGAGGGCGCTGCCTCCGACAGGTAGCTGCGCTACCCTCGGCGGGTCATGACGCTTCCCGCCCCGACGACCTCGCACGTGATCGGCCTGCCGCTGGCCGACGGCACGCCGGTCGAGGTGATGTTCGCGGGCGATCCCAAGGCGCACTTCTCGCTGCACTGGCATGCGGAGTGGAGCGTGGGCGCGATCGTCGAGGGCCGCTGCGAGTTCGTCTGCGCCGGCGCGCCTCGCACCGCACAGGCCGGCGAGCTGGTGCTGATGCCGCCGTTCGCGCTGCACACGGCCGGCGTGAGCGCGCAGGGCTTTCGCATGGCGATGCTGTACGTGCCGCACGCCTGGGTGGCGGCACGAATGGGGTGGCCAATTGGTCGGCGAGGGGCGCTGCGGCAGGAGGTCTGGCGCGACGAGGCGAGCGTCGATGCGCTCGCGCAGGCGGCATCGGCAAACGACGGTGCGCGCATCGGCGCGCTGCTCGACGACATCTTCCGCACGCAGACGACCGCCCCGCTCGTGGCGGTCGCGCGGGCGGCGGGCGATGCGCGCGTCGAGGCCGTGTGCGACCTGCTCGCGACCGAGGACGCCTGCCGCATCGAACCCACGTCGCTGGCCGACCGGCTCGGCGTGTCGCGCGAGCACTTCCATCGCCTGTTCCGCGCGGCGGTCGGCATGGCGCCGGCGCAGTACGCGCGGCTGGCGCGCATCGCCCGCGCCAAGGTGCTGCTGCGCGAAGGCCATGCGCCCGCCGAGGTGGCCGCGCAATGCGGCTTTGCCGACCAGGCGCATTTCTCGCGCTGGTTCCGCCGCTGCTTCGGCGTGACGCCGGGGAACTACCGGGTGGGCGGCTCGCCAAAAACCGTCGCGTGAGAAACTACGCCCCCGAGCGAGCGCCCCGCGTATGAACGACAAGTCCTTGAATCTGAAAGAAAAATCATCTCCGTCGCGCCCATGAGCTTCGGGAAGGATATGAGGGCGAGTTGAGGGTAATCGTCAATCAGTGCACGACTCCCTTTAGTCGCAAGTAGCTCTGCTACAGGTTGCTGTGCGGGGGGATTTTATTCGCCCGCCGCAGTTCGAAGCCATTTCTCCATTTCGGTCACGCACAGGCACTCATTATTTCCTGAGTCCTGTTTGGCTCCCATTTGAGCCATTCCGATCACTCGATACAAATCATCGACGAGTGGGCCCCCACTGTTGCCTTGTCTTATAAGCGTGTTGATTTCAATGCGCTCAAAAGTATTTCTCTTAAGATGCCCGATGACCTTCCCTTCGTCGTAGGCGTATTCTCGTTTTGATATATGCCAATTCGGAAATCCAAGCAAATGAACTTCGTCATGCTTGCGTGCCTGTGCTCCAAAGGATGAGAATTTCTCAAGAAATTTCGGCTTGTCTTTTTCGAAGTCTAATAGGGCTATATCTCGGTATTTGTCAAATGCTAGCACTCGTACAGGCCACTCTTCCATCGTGGGCGGATGCTTCAGCGTAAGTTTGGCTCCTGGAAGTAAGTGATAGTAGGGCCCTTCGTCAGTAGGGGCGGCCAGCATTTCGTCATACCGTAAGACATGATCACAGGTGACTATTCCGTACTCACCAAATGAGAAAGCCGTGCCTCTACTGTGAAGTATTTCGCCTGAGGCCTCATCAATTGCTTCAAGGTCTAGAACAAATACTGCTGAATTGACGTCTTTTGCTGTGCGTACAACCGAAACCACGGGGAGTGGTTGGATCTTAAAATGAGGCGGTTGGATTGCGGACTCTTTTAAGAGGGCGTTGAATTTTTCAGCAAGCCGATTGTAAAGTACGTCATCGCTGGAGCGAACTGATTTGAGGTATAGAAGTTTTCCTCGCAAGACGTTGTAAAGGGGTGGGCGCCCCCCATCCCGTCTCTGCCGGTGATAAGGTTTATTTTTCCAAACTTCTTCGGCGGCCGGGTACCCATGTTTTTTCCAAGCATTTAAGGCACCCCTGATTTCGTCAACAAATCTTCGTCGAACATTTGGAAATTGGTTGATTGTTAAGCCGGTGACTTCTTTTCTGCGAGATGGGCCGCTGATGCGGACTTTTTCCTCGTTGATTGTGAAACCGTGCTCTGCGATGGCCGCCTTCAATTCGGCGCCAAGTTGAAGCTCTGCGCCATCGAAATCACAAATGGCCGAAGGAAGCCGGTTATGTGATGGCTTTTTAAAGGAAAAGGTAATATCGTCGCAATAGCGGCTGTAGCGGGCGCCATTTCTTCTGGCCAGATCGACCAATTGGCGATCAAGTCCTCTGCATATGAGGTTGGATATGAATGGGGAGGTTGGAGCGCCTTGAGGTAGCACTCCCTCTAAACACGTCATTTGCGCCAGTACGGTTGCGACTGAGAAATGATAATTGAAAGGGAATTTCATCCACATGCCACGCACTCTTTTGAATGTGATTGATGGGAAAAAGTCCTTTAAATCAATGTTTAGTACAAACGTTGTTTTGGGGCTGCAGTGTTCTTGCGCATTGGTCACAATGCTCCGGTTGGCAACAAATCCATGCACGCAGGATCGAAAATCCGGCGCTTTGGCGACCAAGTAATCAAGGAGTTTTCTTTGAAGGCGTTTGAGCTTTTTGTTCGGGGCACTAATGATTCGTTGCCCTCCGCTCTTCTTATTTATCAGAAAAGTCTGATATTTAACGCCCGGATAGAGAAGGGTTTGAATCTCTGTATAGGGTTTTCCGAAAACCTCCTGGGCCATCGAGTCTGGGAGGAATTTAGATAAATCTAAATTCATAATTCCTTCTAATGCCGGCATCAGAACTTTCCCAAATGCAAAGATGTAGGTGTCGCCTCGCTAGCTTTTCCCAATACCCTAACGATTATCGTAAGGTTAATAGAACGTACGGCAAGCATATGGGGTTGCCGTATCACAATGCCAGTCGTTAACGCTGGCAACTTTAAGTCTCGGAGCGAGGCGACAAGTTGATTCTAAGGCGTAACTAATTTTTTCGGCGCGGGCGAAGGTTCTCAATGCCGAGCAGGGCGCAGGTTCTGGTGAACGAGGTACTGATGGACTCCCGGTTGTGCGGGAAGATGCGACCGGTCCGCTCGGTCGAGGTGCGGCGATTCACGATGATGGCCTGCGCCTCGGGCACCAGGTGGCAACGAACATCGTTGCCGAACTTCTCGCCGGGGTGTTTCATGTCCCGCACCCAGATTTCCGTGTGCTGCTCGTCCAGGTCCTCGAAGACCTGTCGGGTGATCTCCTCCTGTCGGCGCGTGCTGAAGATCGCGTAGCAGATGATCAGCTGCATCGGAATGGCGTCCTTGCGCTTGACCAGGCCGAAGTGAACCATGAGCTTGTCTCGCTCTTCGAGCGTCGGTCGCCTGTCTCGCTCACGCGATTGCGACGTCAAGCCGGGCGACTTGCAGACCTTGCGCGCGTCATTGGCGTCATTGATCACCTCGGGGTCGAGCTGATAGTTCCAGGCCGGACGGGCCAACTGGTAGACCGCGGCTACGTGGGACAGGTAGTTGCCCACGGTCCGCGGCTGAACGCCAAGGTCCTTCACGAACTGAACGCAGTCGGCGCTGGTGATGGTCGAGCCGCGCTGCTTTGCGAGACTGCTCCCGGCGACCGTTGCAAGCACTTGGGCCTCGTCCTTGCCGATCGCCTTGCGCGACTCATCGATGTACTTCTGGATGGCTTCAGCGAAGGTCGTATCGGGAGCCCTGAGCTTTTCGAAGGCCCGGCTTGGATAGCTCGGCCTCACGGTTCTTCATCCAGAGCTTTGCAGTCGGCTCACGGCCAAAGGTTTCCGTTTTAGTGTGGACGACGACGCCTTCGTCCTGAATCCGAATTCGAGCCATGTGCGCTACGCTTCCGTCCGCGCGCTTGCGTTTGGTGATGCTGCCCAAGGAGTCCCTCTCGTTGGTACATGCCGAACTTGTGGCAAAAATGTGCCAACGAAGCCCAGAAAACAGTGATGAACAAGACCGAATGACACCGAATGAGATGAGCGGTAATCCCGTGCCAGTGCTTGATTTCCCTCGTAAAGCCCGTGCCACCGAGGCCATGCGCCTTTCCGTGGCCCCGATGATGGACTGGACCGACAGGCATTGCCGCGTCTTCCACCGCCTCATGACACGCCACGCGCTGCTCTACACGGAGATGGTGACCACCGGCGCGCTGATCCACGGTGACGTGCCGCGCCACCTGCGTTTTCATGAAGAAGAACACCCCGTCGCGCTGCAGCTCGGCGGCAGCGAGCCGCACGACCTGGCGCACTGCGCCAAGCTCGGGCAGGAGTGGGGCTACGACGAGATCAACCTGAATTGCGGCTGCCCGAGCGAGCGCGTGCAGCGCGGCGCGTTCGGGGCCTGCCTCATGAACGAGCCGCGGCTGGTGGCCGATTGCGTGAAGGCGATGGTCGACGTGGTCGATGTGCCGGTCACGGTGAAGCACCGCATCGGCATCGACAAGATCGAGAGCTACGAGTTCGTGCGCGACTTCGTCGGCGCGGTGAGCGAGGCCGGCTGCGGCACGTTCATCGTGCATGCGCGCAACGCCTGGCTGCAGGGCCTGAGCCCGAAGCAGAACCGCGAGATTCCGCCGCTGCGCTATGCGCTGGTGCACCGCCTGAAGCACGACTTTCCGGCGCTGCAGTTTTCGATCAACGGCGGCATCGCCACCAACGCGCAGGTGCACGAGCACCTGCGGCTGCTCGACGGGGCCATGATCGGCCGCGAGGCGTACCACAACCCCTGGTGGCTGGCCGAATGGGACGCCGAGTTCTACGGCGACGCCCCGCAGACGCTCACGCGCGAGGACATCGAGGCGCAGATGTGCGACTACATGGTGCGCGAGGCGGCCGAACACGGCACCAACTGGTGGTCGATCGCGCGCCACATGCTGGGCCTGCGCAACGGCCTGCCCGGCGCCCGCCGCTGGCGCCAGGTCTGGAGCGACCACCGCCTGAAGACCCGCCCGCCGCACGAAGTGATGGCGCTGGCGCACGAACCCGTCGCCGCTCAGGCCGCCTGATTCCCTTCGCCGTCGCCACCGACTTTGTAGACAGTCAACACAATTGAGCGAAGTTGACGCTCGATGGAACACAGTTTCATGACAATGCAACAACAAGTGTGAGCGAAGCACCTGTTTTTGCTCAAGAATAAGGCGGTCAGGGAAACAAGAAAAAGGTTCTGTCTTATGAGTGAAGCTGTGGGCGGCAAGGAAGAAGTCAGTGCGCTTGCCAGGGGGTTGTCGCTGCTGAAGGTCATCGGGATGTCAGCGGCACCCGTCGGAAACCGGGAATTGGCCGACACCACTGGCATCCCGAAGGCCACGGTGTCGCGCCTCACGGCGACGTTGGTGGGGGCGGGGTTTCTGCGGCAGTCGCAGGACAGCGAGCGCTTCAGCCTGGGGCCGGTGCTGCTCGACATGAGCAGCCGCTACCTGCGCAATTTCGACCTGAGGTCGCTGGCGCGTCCCCATCTCGGCAACCTGGCGGAACTGTCGGGCGCCAGCATCCACATGGCGGTGCGCGACGATCTGGACATGCTGGTCATCGACTCGCTGCGTCCGCGCTCGGCGCTCATCAGCTCCCGCATCGACGTCGGCTCGCGCATGTCGATCGCCACCTCCGCCTCCGGCCGTGCCTACATCGGCGCCTTGCCCTCGGCCGAGCAGTCGGCGCTGCTGGAGCAGATCCGGCTCGAAACCGGCGAGAACTGGCACGCCATCGAACCGCGCCTCATCGCCAGCCTGGAAGAGTACGCCCG
Organism: Variovorax sp. GW821-FHT10C12; assembly: GCF_059415405.1. Lineage (NCBI taxonomy): Bacteria > Pseudomonadati > Pseudomonadota > Betaproteobacteria > Burkholderiales > Comamonadaceae > Variovorax > Variovorax sp. GW821-FHT10C12. The sequence continues at coordinate 2,166,111 of NZ_JBWKNE010000001.1, read as the reverse complement.
CCTGGGCTACTGCACCTCCTTCGGCGAATGGAACCCCCAGATCCACGCCCTGGGCTTCGCGCTCGAAGGCCCGCGCGGCGAACGCTACGGCGTGAGCTGCGGCGGCCCCGCCTACCTGCTGCCAAGGGAGACCATGCTGAGCCGCGTAGCCCCCCGCATGCTGGAAATCGCCCACCGCATCGCCACCGAAGCCGGCACCCTCACCTTGGACTGAACGAGGCCGCGCCGCAGGCGCAGGCCCCTTCGCGAGACGCCGCGGAACCGGCTTTGCCGGGCCGCAGGCGTCGCCCCCGGAAGGGGGTTGGCGAAGCGACACGAAGTGCGCGCAGCCTGGGGGAGAACCTATACAGCGGCTTCTAGGCCGTTGAGGAAGTGCTCGCGCATGCGCGCCATCGCCGTGGCGGCATCGCGCGCCTCGATGGCCGCCATCACCGCGCGGTGCTCCGCCAGCGATTCGGCAATGCGCCCCGCCTTCAGCAGCGAGTTGTGACGATTGAGCTTCATCACCTTGCGCAGGTCGGCCACCATCTGGTCGCGCCACTTGTTGTTGGCAATGGCCAGCAGGCTCATGTGGAAGCGCTCGTTCACCGCAAAGAAGTGCTCGCGGTCTTCCTTGCCGGGGGCGGCGGCGGCTTCCAGTTCGGCGTGCAGCGCTTTCAGTTCGGCGCGCTGGGCGTCGGTGGCGCGCTCGGCCACCACGCCGGCGGCGTCGCTCTCGAGCAGCGAGAGCAGGTGATACACATCGGCCAAATCCTGTTCCGACACCTCGGTGACGTAGGCGCCGCGGCGCACCTTCATCGTCACCAGCCCTTCGGCGGCCAGCACTTTCAGCGCCTCGCGCAGGGGCGTGCGGCTGATGCCGTATTCCTCGGCCAGCTTGAGTTCGTCGATCCAGCTGCCGGGCTCCAGCTCGCGGCGGAAGATTCGCTGGCGCAGGAGCTCGGCCACCTCTTCATAGAGGGCGCGGGGGGTCAGGGTGACGGCGGACATGGGCTGCACTGTACTTCAAAAAATGCGTTTGAATTAATAATTACGGATGGGTTAGACTTGTGAACGGCTTGCAAATCCGTGCAAGCGACCTTGCGAATCCCGTCAGACCACCGCCTGGAGCGGCGCCTTCCATGAGCAGCAGCACACCCGAACCCACCTACAAGCCGGCCGATCTCGACGCCTGGGCCAAGTCCGCCGCCAAGTCGGCGCCCGGCGGCGACGTGAATGCGCTGAACTGGATCACGCCCGACGGCATCAGCGTGAAGCCGCTGTACACCGCAGCCGACCTGCAAGGCCTGAAGTACACCGACACGCTGCCCGGCTTCGAGCCCTACCTGCGCGGCCCGCAGGCCACCATGTACGCGGTGCGCCCCTGGACCATCCGCCAGTACGCCGGCTTCTCCACGGCCGAAGAATCGAACGCGTTCTACCGCAAGGCGCTGGCCGCCGGCGGCCAGGGCGTGAGCGTGGCCTTCGACCTGGCCACCCACCGCGGCTACGACAGCGACCATCCGCGCGTGACCGGCGACGTCGGCAAGGCCGGCGTGGCCATCGATTCGGTCGAGGACATGAAGATCCTGTTCGACCAGATCCCGCTCGACAAGGTGAGCGTCTCGATGACGATGAACGGTGCCGTGCTGCCGGTGCTCGCGGGCTATGTGGTCGCGGCCGAAGAGCAGGGCGTGGCGCAAGACCAACTGAGCGGAACCATCCAGAACGACATCCTCAAGGAGTTCATGGTCCGCAACACGTACATCTTTCCGCCGGCGCCGAGCATGCGGATCATTGGCGACATCATCGAGTACACGGCGCAGAAGATGCCGAAGTTCAACTCGATCTCGATCAGCGGCTATCACATGCAGGAAGCCGGCGCCAACCAGGCGCTGGAGCTCGCGTTCACGCTGGCCGACGGCAAGGAATACGTGAAGACCGCGCTGGCCAAGGGCCTGGACGTCGACGGCTTTGCCGGGCGCCTGAGCTTCTTCTGGGCCATCGGCATGAACTTCTATCTGGAAGTGGCCAAGATGCGCGCGGCGCGCCTCTTGTGGTGCCGCATCATGAAGGAGTTCAACCCCAAGAACCCCAAGAGCCTGATGCTGCGCACGCACTGCCAAACGTCTGGCTGGTCGCTCACCGAGCAGGACCCGTACAACAACGTGGTGCGCACCACCATCGAGGCGATGGCTGCGGTGTTCGGCGGCACGCAATCGCTGCACACCAACGCGCTCGACGAAGCCATTGCGCTGCCCACCGAGTTCAGCTCGCGCATCGCGCGCAACACGCAGCTCATCATCCAGGAAGAGACGCACATCACGAACGTGATCGACCCCTGGGCCGGCAGCTACATGATGGAAAAGCTCACGCAGGACATGGCCGACGCCGCCTGGACCATCATCGAAGAAGTCGAGGCCATGGGCGGCATGACCAAGGCCGTGGACAGCGGCTGGGCCAAGCTCAAGATCGAGGCCGCCGCCGCCGAGAAGCAGGCGCGCATCGACTCGGGCAAGGACGTGATCGTCGGCGTCAACAAGTACAAGCTCAAGAGCGAAGACGCGATCGACAGCCTGTCGATCGACAACGTGAAGGTGCGCGACCAGCAGGTGGCGCGCCTGCAGAGCATCCGCGCCTCGCGCGACAACGCCAAGGTGCAGGCCGCGCTCGACGCGCTCACCGACGCCGCCGAGAACAACACCGGCAACCTGCTGGCGCTGAGCATCGACGCGGTGCGTGCGCGCGCCACCGTCGGCGAGATTTCGGATGCCCTCGAAAAGTCCTTCGGCCGCCATCGCGCCGACACGCAAAAGGTGACCGGTGTGTACGCTGCCGCCTATGACTCGGCCGAAGGCTGGGAAGCGCTGAAGACCGAGATCAACGACTTCGCCGAAGCGCAAGGCCGCCGTCCGCGCGTGATGATTTCCAAGCTGGGTCAGGACGGGCACGACCGTGGCGCGAAGGTCGTCGCCACGGCGTTCGCCGACCTGGGCTTCGACGTCGACATGGGCCCGCTGTTCCAGACGCCCGAAGAGTGCGCGCGCCAGGCCATCGAGAACGACGTGCATGCCGTGGGCGTGAGCACGCTCGCTGCCGGCCACAAGACCCTCGTGCCGGCCATCATCGAAGAGCTGCGCAAGCAGGGCGCGGACGACATCATCGTCTTCGTCGGCGGCGTGATCCCACGCCAGGACTACGACTTCCTGTACGAAGCCGGCGTCAAGGGCATCTACGGCCCGGGCACGCCCATCCCGGCCAGCGCCAAGGACGTGCTGGAGCAGATCCGCGCGGCCGTCGCAGTCTGAGACGAAGCGACGTGGGCGATCTCTTGTCGCGGCTGTCGCTGCAGCCCGTGGATTCCAGCGATTTCGAAGACATGCTGGCCGTGCGCATCGATGCGATGCGTCCGAGCCTGGAGCGCGTCGGCCGTTTCGACCTCACGCGCTCGCGCGAGCGCCTGTCGGCCGGTTTCGTGGTGCCGTACATGCACCACATCGTGCTCGACGGTGAGCAGCGCCTGGGCTTCATCACGCTCAAGCCCGAGGACGCGGATGCGCTGCGCCTCGATCACCTGTACCTGCGCACCGGCTTCCAGGGGCGCGGCATCGGCGAATGGGCGCTGCGCTGGGCCAAGGCGCAGGCGCGCGAACAGAAGCTGGACATCAAGCTCACCGCGCTCGTGCAGAGCGACGCCAACCGCTTCTACCAGCGGCACGGCTTCGTGCTCGAAGGCGAGGAGGGCGTCGACCTGCACTACCGCTGGCGCGTGGCGTCGGAGGCCGCGTGCTGAACACCGTCGGCGCGCTTGAACGCGCGCTCGCCGATGCGCCGGGCATGGCGCAGCGGCGTGCCATCGCCAAGGCGATCACGCTGCTCGAATCGACGCGCGCCGACCACCGCGCGCAGGCCGACGAACTGCTCACGGCCTTGCTGCCGCGCACTGGCGCATCGTTTCGCCTCGGCATCTCGGGCGTGCCCGGCGTGGGCAAGTCGACCTTCATCGAGACGCTGGGCCTGCTGCTGATCGGCAAGGGCCACCGCGTGGCGGTGCTCACCATCGACCCGTCCTCCACCGTGTCGGGCGGCTCCATCCTGGGCGACAAGACGCGCATGGAGCGCCTGTCGGTGCACGAGCGCGCCTACATCCGCCCCAGCCCCTCGAGCGGCACGCTCGGCGGCGTGGCCGAGAAGACGCGCGAGGCCATGCTGGTCTGCGAGGCCGCGGGCTATGACATCGTGATCGTCGAGACCGTGGGCGTGGGCCAGAGCGAAACGGCGGTGGCCGGCATGACCGACATGTTCGTGCTGCTGCAGCTGCCCAACGCGGGCGACGACCTGCAGGCGATCAAGAAGGGCGTGATGGAGCTGGCCGACCTGGTCGCCATCAACAAGGCCGACATCGACCGCGACGCCGCCACGCGCGCGCAGGCCCAGATCACCTCGGCGCTGCGCCTGTTCGGCCACCAGGGCAACCCCGACCATGCGCACGCCGTGCACGACGCGCACAGCGGCGTGGAGCGCCGCTTCTGGCTGCCCAAGGTGCTGCAGCTGAGCGCGCTCGCCGGCACCGGCGTCGACGCCTTCTGGGACGCCGTGCTCGAATTCAAGGCGCTGCAGACCGCCAACGGCAAGCTCGCGAAGCGCCGCGAAAAGCAGGCCACCGCGTGGATGTGGGAACGCATCGACGCCGGGCTCAAGCAGGCATTCCGCCAGCACGCGCAGGTGCGCGAGCTGCTGCCGCAACTCACGCAGCAGGTGGCCCAGGGCAGCCTGCCGGCCTCGACGGCGGCGCGCCAGCTGCTCGCCGCGGCAGCCATCACCGCCCGGGTGTGACACCCCGGCCCCCACAAGACTCTCCCAGCAATCCAGAACCACAGCTTCGGAAGCACACCATGCAAGAACTGATCGAACAACTCGAAAAGAAGCGCGCCCAGGCGCGACTCGGCGGCGGGCAGAAGCGCATCGACGCGCAGCACGCCAAGGGCAAGCTCACGGCGCGCGAGCGCATCGAGCTGCTGCTCGACGACGGCACGTTTGAAGAGTGGGACATGTTCGTCGAGCACCGCTCGGTCGACTTCGGCATGGCCGAGCAGAAGATCCCCGGCGACGGCGTGGTCACGGGCTACGGCATGATCAACGGCCGCCTCGTGTTCGTGTTCAGCCAGGACTTCACGGTCTTCGGCGGCGCGCTCAGCGAAGCCCACGCCGAGAAGATCTGCAAGGTGATGGACCAGGCCATGAAGGTCGGCGCACCGGTCATCGGCCTGAACGATTCGGGCGGCGCCCGCATCCAGGAAGGCGTGGCCTCGCTGGGCGGCTATGCCGACGTGTTCCAGCGCAACGTGATGGCCTCGGGCGTGGTGCCGCAGATCAGCATGATCATGGGCCCGTGCGCCGGCGGCGCGGTGTACTCGCCCGCCATGACCGACTTCATCTTCATGGTGAAGGACAGCAGCTACATGTTCGTCACCGGCCCCGAGGTGGTGAAGACCGTGACGCACGAGAGCGTGACGGCTGAAGAACTCGGCGGCGCCATCACCCACACCACGCGCAGCGGCGTGGCCGACATGGCGTTCGAGAACGACGTCGAGGCGCTGATGATGCTGCGCCGCCTGTACAACTACCTGCCGCTGAACAACCGCGAGAAGCCGCCGGTGCGCCTGGGCAACGACGGCCAGGGCGATCCGGCCGACCGGCCCGACTACTCGCTGGACACGCTGGTGCCCGACAACCCGAACAAGCCCTACGACATCAAGGAACTGATCCTGAAGGTGGTGGACGACGGCGATTTCTTCGAGCTGCAGCCCGACTACGCGAAGAACATCGTGATCGGCTTCGCGCGCATGGAAGGCCAGACGGTCGGCATCGTGGCCAACCAGCCGCTGGTGCTGGCGGGCTGCCTGGACATCAAGAGCAGCATCAAGGCCGCGCGCTTCGTGCGCTTCTGCGATGCGTTCAACATCCCCGTCATCACCTTCGTCGACGTGCCCGGCTTCATGCCTGGCACCGGCCAGGAGTACGGCGGCATCATCAAGCACGGCGCCAAGCTGCTCTACGCGTATGCGGAGTGCACGGTGCCGAAGATCACCGTCATCACGCGCAAGGCCTACGGCGGCGCGTACGACGTGATGGCCTCCAAGCACCTGCGCGGCGACGTCAACCTGGCCTGGCCGCGCGCCGAGATCGCGGTGATGGGTGCCAAGGGTGCGGTGGAAATCATCTTCCGCGAAGACAAGAACAACCCCGAGAAGCTCGCGGCCCGCGAAGCCGAATACAAGGCCCGCTTCGCCAACCCGTACGTGGCCAGCGCGCGCGGCTACATCGACGACGTGATCCTGCCGCACGAAACGCGCAAGCGCATCTGCCGCTCGCTCGTGATGCTGCGCGAGAAGAAGCTCGAGAACCCGTGGCGCAAGCACGGAAACATTCCGCTCTGAGCCGCACGGAGAAAGAAGAACATGTTCAAGAAGATCCTGATCGCCAACCGTGGCGAAATCGCCTGCCGCGTCATCCAGACCGCGAAGAAGATGGGCATCCTCACCGTCGCCGTCTACTCCGACGCCGACAAGGAAGCCCGCCACGTCGAGCTGGCCGACGAGGCCGTGCACATCGGCGCCGCGCCCAGCCGCGAAAGCTACCTGCAGGCCGACCGCATCATCGCGGCCTGCAAGAAGACCGGCGCCGAGGCCGTGCACCCGGGCTACGGCTTCCTGTCGGAGAACGAAGCCTTTGCGCGCAAGGTCGAGGAAGAGGGCATTGCCTTCATCGGACCGAAGCACTATTCGATCGCGGCCATGGGCGACAAGATCGCCTCGAAGAAGCTGGCGAACGAAGCCCAGGTCAACACCATCCCCGGCTGGAACGACGCCATCGAGACGGCCGAGCGCGCCGTCGAGATCGCCAAGGACATCGGCTACCCGGTGATGATCAAGGCCTCGGCCGGCGGCGGCGGCAAGGGCCTGCGCGTGGCCTTCAACGACAAGGAAGCCTTCGAAGGCTTCACCTCGTGCCGCAATGAAGCGCGCAACTCCTTCGGCGACGACCGCGTGTTCATCGAGAAGTTCGTCGAGGAGCCGCGCCACATCGAGATCCAGGTGCTGGGCGATTCGCACGGCAACGTCATCTACCTGAACGAGCGCGAGTGTTCCATTCAGCGCCGCCACCAGAAGGTGATCGAGGAGGCGCCGTCGCCCTTCATCACCGACGCCACGCGCAAGGCGATGGGCGAGCAGGCGGTGCAGCTGGCCAAGGCCGTGAAGTACCAGAGCGCGGGCACGGTGGAGTTCGTGGTCGGCAAGGACCAGAGCTTCTACTTCCTGGAGATGAACACGCGCCTGCAGGTGGAGCACCCGGTGACGGAGTGCATCACCGGCCTGGACCTGGTCGAGCTGATGATCCGCGTGGCGGCCGGCGAGAAGCTGCCGCTGGCGCAGGCCGACGTGAAGCGCGACGGCTGGGCCATCGAGTGCCGCATCAACGCCGAAGACCCGTTCCGCAACTTCCTGCCGTCGACGGGCCGCCTGGTGAAGTTCCAGCCGCCGGCCGAGAGCATGTTCGCGAGCGACACCGGCCACCTGCACGGCGTGCGCGTGGACACCGGCGTGTACGACGGCGGCGAGATCCCGATGTACTACGACTCGATGATCGCCAAGCTCATCGTGCACGGCAAGGACCGCAACGAGGCCATCGCCCTGATGCGCGAGGCGCTCAACGGTTTCGTGATCCGCGGCATCAGCAGCAACATCCCGTTCCAGGCCGCGCTGCTGGCGCATCCGAAGTTCGTGGCGGGCGATTTCAACACCGGCTTCATCGCCGAGCATTACGGCAAGGGCTTCCATGCGGAAGACGTGCCGCACGCCGATCCGTCGTTCCTGGTGGCGCTGGCCGCCTTCGTCAACCGCCGCTACCGCGCGCGCGCCTCGGGCATCAGCGGACAGCTCGAAGGTCACGGCGTGAAGGTGGGCGAGCAGTTCGTGGTGGTCGAGCTGGGCCCCGAGGGCAAGCACGTGCACCACGCGGTGTCGGTGAGCGACTTCCAGGACAAGACCGGCGCCAGCGCGGTCACGGTGGGCGACAAGCGCTACCAGATCGAGAGCGACTTCGCGCTGGGCGCGGTGCGCGTGCAGGGCACGGCCAACGGCAAGCCCTTCACGGCGCAGGTGGAGCGCGGCGCGGGCAAGAACCCGCTGGCGCTGCGCGTGTCGCACGACGGCACGCAGATCGAGACCATGGTGCTGTCGCCGCTGGGCGCGCGCCTGCTCGAGCTGATGCCCTACAAGGCACCGCCCGACCTGAGCAAGTTCCTGATGTCGCCGATGCCGGGCCTCTTGGTCGAGGTGTCGGTGCAGCCGGGGCAACAGGTCCAGGCCGGCGAGAAGCTGGCCGTGATCGAGGCCATGAAGATGGAAAACGTGCTGTTCGCCACGCAGGACGGCGTGGTGGGCAAGATCTCGGCGGCCAAGGGCGAATCGCTCGCCGTCGACCAAATCATTCTGGAGTTCAACTGATGGGTGCCAACGACCTGCAACAGGCAGCAATCACGCTGCACCGCCCGGCCAAGGCCGTGGCGACGCCCCGGGGCCCCTGGTCCGTGGAGGCCATCCAGGCGCTGCTGGACAAGCCCTTCATGGAACTGCTGTTCGAGGCGCAGACCGTGCACCGCCGGCATTTCCCCGAAGGCGACATCGAGCTGGCCACGCTGCTGTCGGTGAAGACCGGCGGCTGCCCCGAGAACTGCGGCTACTGCCCGCAGTCGGCCGAGTTCGACACCGGCGTGAAGGCGCAGAAGCTCATGGAGGTCGACGAGGTGGTGCGCGCCGCGCAGGCCGCCAAGGACGCCGGCGCCACGCGCTTTTGCATGGGCGCCGCCTGGCGCGCGCCCAAGGACCGCGACGTCGAGAAGGTGGCGGTGCTGGTCGAGGCCGTGAAGGGCCTGGGGCTGCAGACCTGCGCCACGCTGGGCATGCTGGAGCCGCACCACGCGCAGCAGCTCAAGGCCGCGGGCCTGGACTACTACAACCACAACCTGGACACCGCGCCCGAGTACTACACCGACGTGGTCGATACGCGCACCTACCAGGACCGCCTGGACACGCTGGCGGCTGTGCGCAGCGCCGGCATCAGCGTGTGCTGCGGCGGCATCGTGGGCATGGGCGAGCAGCCGGTGCACCGCGCCGGGCTGATCGCGCAGCTCGCGAACATGGACCCGTACCCCGAGTCGGTGCCGATCAACAGCCTGGTGCGCGTGCCCGGCACGCCGCTGGCCGACTCGGAGCCGGTCGATCCCTTCGACTTCGTGCGCATGATCGCCGTGGCCCGCATCACCATGCCGACCGCGCGCGTGCGCCTGTCGGCCGGCCGCCAGCAGATGGGCGAGGCGGTGCAGGCCCTGTGCTTCATGGCCGGCGCCAACTCGATCTTCTACGGCGACAAGCTGCTGGTCACCGGCAACCCCGACGTGGATGCCGACGTGCAGCTGCTGCGCAAGCTCGGCCTGCGCTCGCACCGCACGCAGGAGCAGGCGGAAGAAGGCGGCTGCGCATGACCGCGCCACGTCCCTTCAAGGTGCTGGGCATTCAGCAGATCGCCATCGGCGGCCCCGACAAGCTGCGCCTGCAGAAGCTGTGGGTCGACATGCTGGGGCTCGAGGTGACGGGCACCTTCCGCAGCGAGCGCGAGAACGTCGACGAGGACATCTGTTCGATGGGCAGCGGCCCGTTCAAGGTCGAGGTCGACCTGATGCAGCCGCTGGACCCCGAGAAGAAGCCTGCCGTGCACACCACGCCGCTGAACCATGTCGGCCTGTGGATCGACGACCTGCCCCAGGCCGTCGAATGGCTCACGGCGCAGGGCGTGCGCTTTGCGCCGGGCGGCATCCGCAAGGGCGCGGCCGGCTTCGACATCTGCTTCCTGCACCCCAAGGCCAACGACGAGTTCCCGATCTCGGGCGAGGGCGTGCTGGTCGAGATGGTGCAGGCGCCGCCCGAGGTGGTGACGGCCTTCAACGCACTGGCCGCTACGCGCTGAGCGCTTTCCTGACCGGCGGCTTCACGTCGGCGTGCCGGGGCGGCAGCATCGGCTGGTGCTCGCGCGCCGGATTCAAGATGATCGAGGTCGCGGTCTCGGTCAGGATGCAGAACTTGGCGAGCACCGCATCGAGGTGCGGCACGTCGATCACGGCGATCTCGAGGATCCAGCTGTCCTCGCCGGTCACGTTGTAGGCATTGACGCACTCGGGCGTCTCCTGCATCAGCTTCACCACGAGGTCGTAGTCGGCGCGACCGACGCGGATGATCCCGCGGATGCCGTAGCCCAGTCGCGTGAGGTTCACGGTGGCGCGGTAGCCGGTGATGACGCCGGCGGCTTCCAGCTTTTTCACGCGCTCGGTCACGGCCGGCTGGCTCAGGTGCACGCGGCGGCCCAGCTCGGCCATGCTCAGGCGGGCGTCGGCCTGCAGTTCGGCCAGGATGCGGGTGTCGTGGGCGTCCAGCGTGGGGGTCAAGGTGAAGTCCATGGAAGTCCTTTAAATCGGCGGTGCGGTGCAAGCAGAACCATGAAATTCGCATGGCTGCCGGCGGGTGGCTTTCATACCATGACGCACACCTGATACCAATAAGAGACACCCTCGCCATGTCGACACTCGCACCCACTGCGCAGGCCGCGCCTGCTTCTTCGCGCCCCCGGCTGACGCCGCTGCTGTGGCTCTGCCTGGCCGCCACCTGGGTGGTCTGGGGCTCGACCTACCTGGCCATCAAGTACGCGCTGATCAGCTTTCCGCCGTTCCTGCAGATGGGCTCGCGCTTCCTGGTCGCGGGCGTGCTGCTGGCGGCGTGGATGCGCTGGCGCGGCACGCCCTGGCCGTCGCGCCTGCAGTGGCGCAATGCGTTGGTCGTCGGCGCGCTGATGCTCGGTGGCGGCATGGGCGGCACGGCCCTGGCCGAGGTGTCGATCGGCTCGGGGCTGGTGGTGGCGTTCATTGCCGTCATTCCGTTGCTGATCGCACTGTTGAACCTGATCTGGGGCGTGAAGCCGGCGCGGCTCGAAGCGGCCGGCATTGCGCTGGGGCTCGTCGGCGTGTTGATGCTCACGCAGGGCAGCGGCTTCAAGGCTTCGCCCGAGGGGCTGATCGCGATCTGCGTGGCCTGCATCTGCTGGTCGCTCGGCAGCGTGCTGAGCCAGCGCAGTCTGCCGCTGGCTCCCGGTGCGATGGGTTTTGCGAGCGAGATGCTGTGCGGCGGCGTGGTGCTGATGGTGCTGGCCGCGGTGTCGGGCGAAACGATGAGCTGGCCGCCGCAGCCGGTGGCGCTGGGGGCGTGGGTCTATCTCGTGGTGTTCGGCTCGCTGATCGCGTTCAACGCCTACATGGTGCTGCTCGCGCAGGCGCCGGCCGGGCTGGCGGCGAGCTATACCTTCGTCAACCCGGTGATCGCGATGCTGCTGGGCGTGTGGATCGCCCACGAGACGGTCACGCGCTTCGAGTGGTACGCCGTGGGCGTGGTGCTGGCGGGCGTGCTGCTGTTGCTCTTCAAGCGCCCGCAGAAGGGCTGATCGAACAGCTCAGGCCGGACGGCGCCAGAAGGCGAGGGTGGCGGCCAGCAGCCACATGCCGACGGCGCAGCTGCGGTTGAGCACCTTGAGGCCGCGGCGCGAGAGCCAGCGCACGGCCTGCGTGCCGGCGCCGGCATAGGCCAGCATCACGCAGGTGTCGAGCACCACGAAGATCGCGCCCAGCACCAGGTACTGCATGCCCTGGGGCTTGGCGGTGTCGATGAACTGGGGCAGGAAGGCGGCGAAGAACAGCACCGTCTTCGGGTTCGACAGCGCCACCATCAGGCTGCGCACGAGGGCGATGCGCCCGTGTGGTCGGACCTCGACGGCCGACTTGGCCAGCGCTGTGCCCAGGTCGGTCGCTTCGCTGCGCCACAGCTTGATGCCGAGCCACACCAGGTAGGCCACGCCCGCGACGCGGATCGCGTTGAAGAGCCATTCCGAGGCCGCGAGCAGCGAGCCCAGCCCGAGCGCCACGACCGCGATCAGTGAGACGCTGCCGAGCGACGCGCCCGCGATGCCCCAGCTGGCGCGGCGCATGCCGCCGTCGATGCCGTTGGACAGCGCCAGCAGCATGGTCGGACCGGGGATCACCGCTAGGGCAAGCGAGGCGACGGCGTAGATCAGCAGGGTGTCGAGGGTCATGGTTTGGTGGCGGCCTGGCGTTGTTCGGCGGCGGCCCGGGCGCGCGCGAGGGCGGCTTCGACGATCGAGCGCTTGCGCGTGTCGGCGGCTTGCGGTTCGGCAGCGGCAGGTGCGGGTTCGGCCTCGCGCTTCGCGGTGTCGCGATGTTGGGCGTGCAGCTTGTAGCGCTGCAAGGCGGCCTGCGCCTGTGCCTGCGACCACGCCTGCCAGCCGCTGCGGCCGGGGGTTTCAACCTCGAGCGAGATGCAATCGACGGGGCACACCGGAATGCACAGCTCGCAGCCTGTGCAGTGCGCCTCGATCACCGTGTGCATGCGCTTGTTGATGCCGATGATCGCGTCGGTCGGGCAGGCGTCGAGGCAGAGCGTGCAGCCGATGCACCAGGCCTCGTCGATGACCGCCATGGCGCGCGGGCCCTCGGTGCCGAACTGCGGATCGAGTGGTTGTGCGGCGCGGCCGGTGAGCAGCGCCAGGCGCTCGATGCCTTCGGCACCGCCGGGCGGGCATTGGTTGATGTCGGCCTCGCCGTCGGCGATGGCCTGCGCATAACCCGCGCAATCGGGATAGCCGCACCGTGTGCACTGCGTTTGAGGCAGTGCGTCGTTGATGCGTGCGGCCAGCCCGTTCACGGTGGGTGATGCGCGCGACTCAGCGCGCGGCGCTGGCGCGGGGCTTCTTTGCCGCTGCGGCCGGCTTCTTGGCAGCCGGCGCGGCCTTCACGGCGACCGCTTTCTTGGCGGCGACCGGCGTCTTGCGGGCCGCAGCGGTGGCCACGGCCTTCAGCTTCTGGCCGGGCTTGATGCGGTCTTCGGCCGGCAGCTCTTCGCGCGCACCGGCGCGGCGCTGGGGCTCGTCGCTGGCGGCGATGAAGTTGCGCACCTTCGGGTAGACCAGGTCGCGCCAGCGGCGGCCGCTGAAGATGCCGTAGTGGCCCGCGCCCTTGACTTCGTAGTGCTCGCGCTTGGCATCGGCGATGCCGGTGCACAGGCTGTGCGCGGCCTGGGTCTGGCCCGAGCCGGAGATGTCGTCGAGCTCGCCTTCGACGGTGAGCAGGGCGGTGGCGTGGATGTCTTGCGGACGCACGCGCTCCACCTGGCCGGCGGGGTTCTTCACGTCCCAGGTGCCGTTGACCAGGTCGAAGTCCTGGAACACGGTGCGGATGGTCTCGAGGTAGTAGTCCGCGTCCATGTCGAGCACGGCGTTGTACTCGTCGTAGAACTTGCGATGGGCTTCGGCGCTGGCGTCGTCACCCTTGATCAGGTCCTTGAAGTAGTCGTAGTGGCTGCTGGCGTGGCGGTCGGGGTTCATGGCCACGAAGCCCGTGTGCTGCAGGAAGCCCGGGTAGACCTTTCGGCCCGCGCCCGGGAAGCCTTGCGGCACGCGATAGATCACGTTGTTCTCGAACCACTCGAAGCTCTTGTTGGTCGCGAGGTTGTTCACGGCCGTGGGCGATTTGCGCGCATCGATCGGGCCGCCCATCATGGTCATCGTGAGGGGCAGGGGCTCGCCGCGGCTGGCCATGAGCGACACGGCTGCCAGCACCGGCACGGTGGGCTGGCACACGCTCACCACGTGGCAGTTGCCGTACTCGGCCTGCAGGCGGCGGATGAACTCCTGCACGTAGTTGATGTAGTCGTCCAGGTGGAACTCGCCGTCGGACAGCGGCACCAGGCGCGCATTCTTCCAGTCGGTGATGTAGACCTTGTGGTCCTGCAGCATGGTGCGCACGGTGTCGCGCAGCAGCGTGGCGTAGTGGCCCGACAGCGGCGCCACGATCAGCACCACGGGCTGGCTCTTGAGCGTCTTGAGGATGTGCGGTTCGTCGGTGAAGCGCTTGAAGCGGCGCAGTTCGCAGAAGGGCTTGTCGAGCTCGACGGCCTCCTGGATCACGACGTCTTCGCCGTCGACCTTGACGGACTTGATGTTGAACTCGGGCTTCTCGTAGTCCTTGCCCAGCCGGTACAGCAGGTCATAGCCGGCGGCCATGCGCTGTGCCATCGGCAGTTGGCTCCAGACGGCGCCGGGGCCGTAGAGCTTGGAGGCGGCCTGGGCGAAGTCCGAGAAGGGCTCCATCAGGGAACGCTGGGCTTCGTAGAGTTGATAGAGCATCGCGGGTCTTTGAGTGGATGTTGCAGTGCAATATATCAGTGCATTTGCCGCGGCGCAGGGGGCCGAACCCTAGCCCGAAGCGGGCTGGATTCGCCTTCTGTGGCCGAATGTGAACGAATCGTCAAAAAGTCGATTCACTCACACCCGGTTGTCACCTAGATGACCTTCGCAATCGACGCGCAGACGTAGTCGATGTTCTTGCTGTTGAGCGCGGCGACGCACATGCGGCCGGTGTCGGTGCCGTACACGCCGAACTCGTTGCGCAGGCGCACCATCTGGTCCTTGGTGAGGCCCGAGTAGCTGAACATGCCGATCTGGGTGGTGATGAAGCTCATGTCTTCCTTCACGCCGGCGGCCTTCAGGCCGTCGACCAGCTTCTGGCGCATGGCCTTGATGCGCACGCGCATCTCGCCCAGTTCTTTTTCCCACAGGGCGCGCAGCTCGGGGGTGCCGAGCACCGCGGCCACCACGGCGCCGCCGTGGATCGGCGGGTTGCTGTAGTTGGTGCGGATGGCGATCTTGAGTTGCGACAGCACGCGGCCGGCTTCTTCCTTGTTCTCGCACAGCACCGACAGGGCGCCGACGCGTTCGCCGTACAGGCTGAAGCTCTTGGAGAACGAGGTCGACACGAAGAAGGTCAGGCCGGCGTCGACGAACTTGGCGACAGCCGCGCCGTCTTCCTTCAGACCGTAGCCGAAGCCCTGGTAGGCCATGTCGAGGAAGGGCACGAGGCCCTTGGCCTTGACGGCAGCAACGACCAGGTCCCACTGCGCGGGGGTGATGTCGTAGCCGGTCGGGTTGTGGCAGCAGGCGTGCAGCACGACGATGGTGCCGGCCGGTGCCGCGTTCAGGGCGGCCAGCATGCCGTCGAAGTTGATGCCGCGCTGGGCGGCATCGTAGTAGGGGTAGCTTTCGACCGTGAAGCCGGCGTTGGTGAACAGCGCGCGGTGGTTTTCCCAGCTCGGGTCGCTGATCAGCACGGTGGCGTTGGGGTTGAGCTTCTTGAGGAAGTCGGCGCCGACCTTCAGGCCGCCGGTGCCGCCGATGGCCTGGATGGTGGCCACGCGGCCCGAGGTGACGGGCTCGCTCTCGGGGCCGAAGACCAGGCCCTTGACGGCGTTGTCGTAGGCCACGATGCCGTCGATCGGCAGGTAGCCGCGGGCCGAGGGGGCCTTCATCATGTTCTGCTCTGCGGCCTGCACGCACTGGAGCAGGGGCAGCTTGCCGTTGTCGTCGTAATACACGCCGACGCCGAGATTGACCTTGAGGGGGTTGGTGTCGGCTGCAAATTGCTCGTTGAGGCCGAGGATCGGGTCGCGCGGCGCCATTTCGACCGCGGTGAACATAGACATGGAAAGGTCCTTTGGGATGAAAGCTTCGCTGGCAACCGGAGGAGGCTTTATCCTTTCCGGTTGCCTTGAATTTTACCGGCGCCACGCCACCTGTCGGGAACAGCCATGCCAGAGAACACCGAAGCCATAGCAGACCTGAAGAAAGTCGACCCGATCGGGCCGGCGAAACAGGGCGAATTCATCCGCTATCCCGATTCGCCGTTCGAGCTGTTCCAGCCTTATCCGCCGGCAGGCGACCAGCCCACGGCCATCGACGGCCTGGTGGCCGGGGTGCTCGACGGCGAGGTGTACCAGACGCTGCTGGGCGTGACGGGCTCGGGCAAGACCTTCACCATGGCCAACGTGATCGCCCGGCTGGGCCGCCCGGCCATCGTGTTCGCGCCCAACAAGACACTGGCGGCGCAGCTGTACAGCGAATTCCGCGAGTTCTTTCCCAAGAACGCCGTCGAGTACTTCGTGAGCTACTACGACTACTACCAGCCCGAGGCTTACGTGCCGCAGCGCGACCTGTTCATCGAGAAGGACTCGTCGATCAACGAGCACATCGAGCAGATGCGCCTGTCGGCCACCAAGAGCGTGCTGGAGCGGCGCGACACGGTCATCGTGGCCACGGTGAGCGCCATCTACGGCATCGGCACGCCCGAGGACTACATGGAGATGCGGCTGATTGCCCGCGTCGGCGACAAGGTCGGCCAGCGCGACCTGATCTCGCGGCTCATCCGCATGCAGTACACGCGCAACGAGCAGGACTTTGCGCGCGGCACGTTCCGCGTGCGCGGGGACACCATCGACGTGTTCCCGGCCGAGCACAGCGAGCTGGCCATCCGCTTCGAGCTGTTCGACGACGAGATCGAGTCGTTGCAGCTGTTCGACCCGCTCACCGGACGCATCCGCCAGAAGGTGCCGCGCTTCACGGTGTACCCGTCGAGCCATTACGTGACACCGCGCGACAAGGTGCTGGCGGCGGTGGAAACCATCAAGATCGAACTGGCCGGCCGGCTCAAGGAGCTGACCGGCTCGGGCAAGCTGGTCGAGGCGCAGCGGCTGGAGCAGCGCACGCGCTTCGACCTCGAAATGCTGGCCGAAATCGGCCACTGCAAGGGCATCGAGAACTACACGCGGCACCTTTCGGGCGCGGAGCCTGGCGACCCGCCGGCGACGCTCACCGACTACATGCCGAAGGACTCGTTGATGTTCCTCGACGAGAGCCACCAGATGATGGGCCAGCTCAGCGCCATGTACAACGGCGACCGGGCGCGCAAGGTCACGCTGGTCGAGTACGGCTTTCGCCTGCCGAGCGCGCTGGACAACCGGCCGCTCAAGCTCGAGGAGTTCGAAAAGCGGGTGCGCCAGTGCATCTTCGTGTCGGCCACGCCGGCGCAGTACGAGAAGGACCACGCCGGCAACGTCGTCGAGCAGCTGGTGCGGCCGACCGGGCTGATCGACCCCGAGGTCGAGGTGCGTCCCGCCACGCACCAGGTGGACGACGTGCTGGGCGAGATCCGCATCCGCGTCGAGAAGAACGAGCGCGTGCTGATCACCACGCTGACCAAGCGCATGGCCGAGCAGCTCACCGACTACCTGAGCGACAACGGCGTGAAGGTGCGCTACCTGCACAGCGACGTCGACACGGTCGAGCGGGTGGAAATTTTGCGCGACCTGCGCCTGGGCTCCTTCGACGTGCTGGTGGGTATCAACCTGCTGCGCGAAGGATTGGACATTCCCGAGGTGTCGCTGGTGGCGATCCTCGATGCCGACAAGGAAGGCTTCCTGCGCGCCGAGCGCTCGCTGATCCAGACCATCGGCCGCGCGGCGCGCAACCTGAACGGCAAGGCCATTCTTTATGCCGACCGGATGACCGAGTCGATGAAGAAGGCCATCGGCGAAACCGAGCGCCGCCGCACCCGGCAGATTGCCCACAACGAGGCGAACGGCATCACGCCGCGCAGCATCGTGAAGCAGGTGCGCGACCTGATCGACGGCGTCTACAGCGAGAAGACCGGCAAGGAAATGGCCAAGCTCGACCTGGAACGCGCCAAGGTCGAGGACATGAGCGAGAAAGACATCGCCCGGGAAATCAAGCGGCTCGAGAAGCAGATGCTGGAGCACGCCCGCAACCTCGAGTTCGAGAAGGCGGCCCGGGTGCGCGACCAGCTGGCGCTGCTGCGCGAGCAGGCGTTCGGGGCGTCGGGTGGCGACAACATCCCCGGTTTGGCGTCCTGATTTCGGCTAGGCCATAAGTTCGCTTTCTTCAAGCGAGCCGCGCTGGGGTTTACCCGAGCAGATCTCAGGGGCATCTGCTATACTTGACCGAAATACTCAACAACAAAGAACTTCGCGATGAAGGACCGACTCCTACCGGCTGGTTCACCAGCGTCGGGGTCGGGCAGGGCGGAGACGAAGTCACCGCGGCCCAAGGCTGTGGTGTCATTTCAACGGTAAGCACTTGAAGGAGCTTGCGATGCGTCTCACTACCAAAGGCCGTTTTGCGGTCACAGCAATGATCGATCTGGCGTTGCGTCAGAACACCGGTCCGGTCACGCTGGCTGCGATCAGCCAGCGGCAGCAGATTTCGTTGTCGTACCTCGAACAGCTGTTCGGCAAACTGCGCCGCCATGAGCTGGTCGAATCGACCCGCGGCCCCGGCGGCGGCTACAGCCTCGGACGCAAGGCGGCGGACATCACGGTCGCCGACATCATCGTGTCCGTCGACGAGCCGATCGATGCCACGCAGTGCGGCGGCAAGGAAAACTGCCTCGGTGAGCAGGGTCGCTGCATGACGCACGAACTCTGGGCCTCGCTGAACCAGCGCATGGTCGAGTTTCTTGACTCCGTCACGCTGCAGAAGCTGGTCGACGACCAGATCGCCAAGGGCGTGCAGATCGAGAACAAGCCGGTCGTCAAGCGCGCCATCTCGGCCCAGCCGGTGGTCAAGCCCATTCGCGTGAATGCGCCGAATTCGGTCTTCGCTCTCGGCAACGTCTTCGCGAAGTCCTGACCTGATTGAGTCCGGCGATGCCTGCGGGCATCGCCCCGAGTTTGCCCCGACCTCATAAAACAACCCCCACGCCAGCCCGAGCCAGCCATGGACGTCACTCCTCATTTCCCGATCTATCTCGATTACGGCGCCACCACGCCGGTTGACCCGCGTGTGGTCGACGCCATGATTCCCTGGTTGCGCGAACACTTCGGCAACCCGGCATCGCGCAGCCACGCCTGGGGCTGGGAAGCCGAAGAGGCGGTCGAGAAGGCGCGCGGCCAGGTGGCCGACCTGATCAACGCCGACCCGCGTGAGATCGTCTGGACATCGGGCGCCACCGAGTCGATCAACCTGGCCCTCAAGGGCGCGGCCCAGTTCTACAAGGGCAAGGGCAAGCACCTGATCACCCTGAAGACCGAGCACAAGGCCGTGCTCGACACCATGCGCGAACTCGAGCGCCAGGGCTTCGAAGTGACCTACCTCGACGTCGAGGAAAACGGCCTCGTCGACCTCGAGAAGTTCAAGGCGGCGATTCGCCCCGACACCATCCTGGCCAGCGTGCTGTTCGTGAACAACGAAATCGGCGTGATCCAGGACGTGGTCGCGTTGGGCAATGTCTGCCGCGAAAAGGGCGTGATCTTCCACGTCGACTCGGCCCAGGCCACCGGCAAGGTCGACATCGACATCACCAAGCTGCCCATCGACCTGATGAGCCTGGCTTCGCACAAGACCTACGGTCCCAAGGGCATCGGCGCCCTGTACGTGCGTCGCAAGCCGCGCATCCGCATCGAAGCGCAGATGCACGGCGGCGGCCATGAGCGCGGCATGCGCTCGGGCACGCTGCCCACGCACCAGATCGTCGGCATGGGCGAGGCCTACCGCATCGCCAAGCTCGAGATGAAGGACGACATCGCCCACGCAGCGCGTCTGCAGAAGCGCCTGCTCGACGGCCTGAAGGATGTCGAACAGGTCTTCATCAACGGCGACCTCGAGCGCCGCGTGCCGCACAACCTGAACATGAGCTTCAACTACGTTGAAGGCGAGTCGCTGATCATGGGCATCAAGGGCCTGGCGGTGTCGTCTGGTTCGGCCTGCACCTCGGCCAGCCTGGAGCCCAGCTATGTGCTGCGCGCCCTGGGCCGCAGCGACGAGCTGGCCCACAGCAGCCTGCGCATGACCATCGGCCGTTTCACGACCGAAGAAGAAATCGACTACGCCATCTCGACCATCAAGCACAACGTCGCCAAGCTGCGCGAGCTGAGCCCCCTGTGGGAGATGTTCCAGGACGGCGTCGACATCAGCACGATCCAGTGGTCGGCCCACTGACCCAGGCCAGCCCAAGGCTCCACGATTGAACAAAGTTTGAGAGGTACACCATGGCATATTCTTCCAAGGTCATCGACCACTACGAAAATCCCCGCAACGTCGGCTCCTTCGAAAAGGGCGACGACTCGGTAGGCACCGGCATGGTCGGCGCACCGGCTTGCGGCGACGTGATGAAGCTGCAGATCAAGGTCAACCCCGAAACCGGCGTGATCGAAGACGCACGCTTCAAGACCTACGGCTGCGGCTCGGCCATCGCCTCGTCGTCGCTCGTGACCGAATGGGTCAAGGGCAAGACGCTCGACGAAGCGGCAGCCCTCAAGAACGCGCAGATTGCCGAAGAACTGGCACTGCCGCCGGTCAAGATCCACTGCTCGATCCTCGCGGAAGACGCCATCAAGGCGGCCGTGAGCGACTACAAGGCCAAGCACGGCGCCAAGACCCCCGAGTCGACCGCCGAAGCTGCTGTTCACTGAGATGGCCGTCACGCTGACCGAAGCCGCTGCGCGCCACGTCACCCGCTACCTCGGCAAACGGGGCAAGGGCGTGGGCGTGCGGCTGGGCGTGAAGACCACCGGCTGCTCGGGCCTGGCCTACAAGCTCGAGTACGTCGACGAGTTCACGCCTGAAGACGTGGTGTTCGAAGACCACGGCGTGAAGGTGCTGGTCGACCCGAAGAGCCTGGCCTACATCGACGGCACGCAGCTCGACTTCGTGCGCGAAGGCCTGAACGAGGGCTTCAAGTTCATCAACCCGAACGAACGTGATCGCTGCGGCTGCGGCGAAAGTTTTCGCATCTGATGCGTCGTCGCTGACCGCGACCACAGCCGCCACCATGTCATGTGCTGGCGGTTTTTTCTTGCCATGAATCTGAACGACACCGACTTCCAACTGTTCGCCGTCCCGGCGACCTTCGCGCAGGACCGCGCCGTGCTCGACGCGCGCTGGAAGGAGCTGCAGCGCGAGGCGCACCCGGACCGCTTTGCCGCGCAGGGCGCCGCGGCGCAGCGCGTGGCCATGCAGTGGTCGGTGCGCATCAACGAGGCCTACCAGCGGTTGAAAGACCCGATCCGCCGCGCGAGCTACATCTGCGAACTCAACGGCGCGCCGCTGAATGCCGAGAACAACACGGCGATGCCCGGCGCCTTTCTGATGCAGCAGATGGAGTGGCGCGAAGCGCTCGACGACGCCCGCGACATCGCCGCCGTCGAGCTGCTGCAGGAGGACGTCGAAACCACGCGCGCCCGCGCACTCTCGTCGCTCGACTGGCTGATCGACGAAAAGGGCGACTACCCCGGCGCCGTGCAGCAGGTGAGAGCCCTCATGTTCATTGAGCGCTTCGGCGAGGACGTCGAGAAAAAATTCGATCAGTTGGGACAATAAGCCCTTATGGCTCTTCTTCAGATTTCCGAACCCGGCCAGGCGCCCGATCCGCACCAGCGCCGCATTGCCGTGGGCATCGACCTGGGCACCACGCATTCGCTGGTGGCCTCGGTGCGCAACGGCGTGGCCGAGTGCCTGCCCGACGACCAGGGCCGCGTGCTGCTGCCCTCGGCCGTGCGCTACCTCGACGGCGACCGCCGCCAGATCGGCTTCGAGGCCGTGGCTGCGCGCGCGCAGGACCCCGCCAACACCATCACCTCGGTCAAGCGGCTCATGGGCCGCGGCCTGGCCGACATCGCGAACCGCGACGCCATGTCGTACCGCATCGGCGGTGACGACGGCGGCATGGTCAAGGTGCAGACCTCGGCCGGCGAGAAGTCGCCCGTCGAGATCAGCGCCGAAATCCTGGCCACGCTGCGCTATCGCGCCGAAGACACCTTCGACGACGAGCTCTACGGCGCCGTCATCACCGTGCCGGCCTACTTCGACGAAGGCCAGCGCCAGGCGACCAAGGACGCCGCGCAGCTCGCGGGCCTGAACGTGCTGCGCCTGATCAGCGAGCCGACGGCTGCGGCCATTGCCTATGGCCTGGACAACGCGAGCGAAGGCGTCTACGCGGTCTACGACCTGGGCGGCGGCACCTTCGACATCTCGATCCTGCGGCTCACGCAGGGCGTGTTCGAAGTGATTGCCACGGGCGGCGACTCGGCCCTCGGCGGCGACGACTACGACCACGCCATCGCCGACTTCGTGCTCGCGCAGACTGGCCGTCAGGCCGGCAGCGACAACGACCGCGCCGCACTGCTCGTGGCCGCGCGTGCCGCCAAGGAGGCACTGACCGATGCCGAGTCGACCCTCTTCAGCGCCGCGCTGGCGGGCGGCAAGGCCGAGTTCACGCTGACCCGCGCGCAGTTCTTTGCCGCCACGCAGGCACTCACCGATCGCACCCTCGCAGCCGTGCGCAAGGCGCTGCGCGACGCGAAGCTCAAGCCCGAAGACCTGCAGGGCATCGTGCTCGTCGGCGGCTCCACGCGCATGCCGCAGATCCGCAGCGCAGTGGCCGCTTATTTCGGCCGCGAGCCGCTGATCAACCTGAACCCCGACGAGGTCGTGGCGCTCGGCGCTGCCATTCAGGCCAACCAGCTGGCCGGCAACAACGGCGCGGGCGAGCTGCTGCTGCTCGATGTGATCCCGCTGTCGCTCGGCATCGAGACCATGGGCGGCCTGGTCGAGCGCATCGTGCCGCGCAACCAGACCATCCCCACCGCGATGGCGCAGGACTTCACGACCTACCAGGACGGTCAGACCGCGCTGGCGCTGCACGTGGTGCAGGGCGAGCGCGACCTCGTGTCCGACTGCCGCAGCCTCGCGCGCTTCACGCTGCGCGGCATCCCGCCGATGGCTGCCGGTGCGGCGCGCATTCGCGTGACCTTCACCGTCGATGCTGACGGCCTGCTGAGCGTGAGCGCCAAGGAGCAGGGCAGCGGCGTCGAGGCCAGCGTGGCGGTCAAGCCCTCGTACGGCCTGTCGGACGACCAGATCGCGACCATGCTGCAGGAGAGCTTCTCCACCGCCCAGCAGGACATGCAGGCCCGCGCGCTGGTGGAATCGCGCGTCGATGCCGACCGCATGCTGCTGGCCACGCAGAGCGCGCTCGATGCCGACGGCGACCTGCTGAACAGCGAAGAACGCGCCGCCATCGACGCCTCGATGGCACGGCTGCGCGACGTTGCCAAGAGCAGCAACGAAGCCGCCGTGATCGAAGCCGCCACGAAGGCGCTGGCCAATGACACCGAGGCCTTCGCCGCCCAGCGCATGAACGCGGGCATTGCACGCGCGCTCGCAGGCCGCAAGGTCGAATCCCTGTAGACAGAACCATTTCATGCCCACGATCAAGATCTACCCGCATCCCGAGTACTGCCCGCAAGGCGCCGAGATCACCGCGCCGGCCGGCACCTCGATCTGCGAGGCGCTGCTCGACAACGACATCAACATCGAGCACGCCTGCGAGATGAGCTGCGCCTGCACCACCTGCCACGTGATCGTGCGCGCGGGCCTCGATTCGTTGAACGAAGCCGAGGAAGGCGAAGAAGACCTGCTCGACCGTGCCTGGGGCCTGGAGCCGCAGTCGCGCCTGAGCTGCCAGACCATCCTGGCGCAGGAAAATGTGACGATCGAGATTCCGAAGTACACGATCAACCACGCCAAGGAAAACCACTGATGTCGCGCCAGATCGTTCTTGATACCGAAACCACCGGGCTCTCTGCGGAGAACGGCGACCGCGTCATCGAGCTGGGCTGCGTGGAGCTGTTCGCGCGCAAGCTCACTGGCAACGACCTGCACATCTACTTCAACCCGGAGCGCGAGAGCCACGAGGACGCGCTCAAGGTCCACGGCCTGACGACCGACTTCCTGCGCGACAAGCCGAAGTTCGCCACGCTGGCCAAGGACATCATCGAGTACCTGCGCGATGCCGAGTTGATCATCCACAACGCGGCCTTCGACGTCGGCTTCCTGAACAAGGAATTCGAGCGCGCCGGCCTGCCGCCGCTCAAGACCTTCGTGAGCGAGGTGACCGACACGCTGGCCATGGCCAAGCTGGTCTACCCCGGCAAGCGCAATTCGCTCGATGCGTTGTGCGACCGCTTCGGTGTCGACCGCTCGAACCGCACCTTCCACGGCGCCAAGCTCGACGCGCAGCTGCTCGCCGACGTCTACATCAACCTCACGCGGGGGCAGGACGCACTGCTGATCGACGTGGCCTCGAACGAGCCCGCGCAGGGCACGACGGTCGTGGCCATCGACCTGAGCCAGTTCGAGCTGCCGGTGATCGCGGCGGCCGAGCATGAGCTCAGCGCGCACGAGGCCGTGTTGTCGCAACTCGACAAATCCAGCGGCGGAAAAACTTTATTTCGCCAAAACGGCTGAAAAGCTATGGCATAATCTGAGGCTTCGCACAACGCGATACGTGTTCAAGACACTGAACTCAAAAGCAGTGTCTCAGGGCGGTTAGCTCAGGGGTAGAGCACAGCATTCACACTGCTGGGGTCGGAGGTTCGAAACCTCCACCGCCCACCATTCAGACCTACGACAAACGGCACCATCAGGTGCCGTTTTCGTTTCAGACGGCACCTTCGGGTGCCGTTTTCGTTTGTCCTGCGCAAATCCTGGTGCCATTCAGGAAGGGTCTGCTGCGCGGCCAGCGCACCTCGGGCGCTCAGAAGGAATGGCCTTCGCGGTTGCGCCGCAAATCGGCCTCCACCATCATCGCGCACAGTTCTTCCAGCGTCGTGCGGGGCTCCCAGCCCAGCGTCTTCCTGGCATGCGACGCGTCGCCGATGAGCAGGTCCACTTCGGCCGGGCGATAGAACTTCGGGTCGATCTTCACGAGGACCTTGCCGGTCTCGCGGTCGATGGCGACTTCCTCCTGCCCCATGCCTTCGAACCGGAGCTCGTAACCTGCGGCCCTGAACGCCATGTCGACGAACTCCCGCACGGTTTCCGCGCGGTGGGTGGCGAGCACGTAGTTGTCCGGCTTGTCGGCCTGCAGCATGCGCCACATGCCATCGACGTACTCCTTCGCGTAGCCCCAGTCGCGCTTGGCGTCCAGGTTGCCCAGCGTGAGCACATCGAGCTTGCCGACCCTGATCTTGGCCGCCGCATCGGTGACCTTGCGCGTCACGAATTCGCGGCCGCGCAACGGGCTCTCGTGATTGAACAGGATGCCGCAGCAACCGAAGATCCCGTAGCTCTCCCGGTAGTTCATCGTCATCCAGTGCGCGAAGAGCTTGGAGACGCCGTACGGGCTGCGCGGGTAGAAGGGCGTGTCTTCCTTCTGCGGAATGGCCTGGACTTTGCCGAACATCTCCGACGTCGATGCCTGGTAGTACTTGATCTGGCGGTTCGTCAGGCGGATCGCTTCGAGCAGGTGGAGGGTGCCCAGGCCGTTGGTGTGCGTGGTGGCTTCGGGCTGGTTGAAGCTCGCGCCCACGAAGCTCTGCGCCGCCAGGTTGTAGACCTCGTCGGGCTCCGCGTCCCGGATCAGCGTGAGCGAACTGCCCAGATCCGTCAGGTCGTACTCCACGAGCTGAAGCTCCGGGTGGTCCTGGATGCCGAGCGACTCGATGCGCCAGAAGTTCACCGAACTGGTTCGGCGGAAGGCGCCGTAGACGGTGTAGCCCTTGCCCAGCAGCAGCTCGGCCAGGTACGCCCCGTCTTGTCCGGTAATGCCAGTGACGACAGCGCGTTTTTTCATGGCTTCGGTGCAGTGGGATGAAGGAAGGGGTCAGGCCGGCGCATCGATGCCGGGTTCGATCGCCAGCGCCACGGCCGATGCCATCGCGAGCGCCTCGCGCTTCTCGGCCGCAGGGCAGCGGCCGTAGGTGTCGTCGAAGCGCACGATGTCGTCTTCGCCGAGGTAGCTGCCGGTCTGCACCTCGATCACTTCCAGCATCGTCTTGCCGGGGTTCTCCAGCCGATGGATGGTGCCCGAGGGCAGGTAGATCGACTCGTTCTCCCGCACCAGCAGCACTTCGCCGCCGCGCGTGGCCTTGGCCGTGCCCTTGACGACGATCCAGTGCTCGGCGCGGTGGTGGTGCATCTGCAGCGACAGCTTGCCGCCGGGCTTGACGGTCAGGTGCTTCACCTGGAAGCGCTCGCCGGTGTCGATGCTGTCGTAGGCACCCCAGGGCCGCACCACGCGGCGATGCTCGGTGGCTTCGACCGTGCCCTCGCGCGCCAGCATGCGCACCACCTCGGCCACCTGTTCGGCGCAGTCCGCGCCGGCGACCAGCACCGCGTCCGGCGTGTCCACGATGATCAGGTCCTCGGTGCCGAGCGCCACCACCGGCCGGTGCGGCGCATGGACAAAGGTGTTGCGCGAGTTCAGCACGCTGCCCGCGCCGCTCACGCGGTTGCCCGCCTCGTCGGCGGGGTGCAGCTGGGCCACCGCGTTCCAGCTGCCCACGTCGCTCCACGCGCCCTCGAAGCGCACCACCGCGACGTCGGCGTGCTTTTCGAGGACCGCGTAGTCGATGCTGTCGCTGCGGCAGCCTTCGAAGGCCTCGCGGTCCAGGCGCACGAAGCTGCCGTCGACCGACACCGCGGCGGTCGCGCGTTCGCAGGTGGCGAGGATGTCGGGCGCATGCGTGCGCAGGGCCGCGACCAGCGTGCGCGCCTGGACCAGGAAGATGCCCGCGTTCCAGCAGTAGTTGCCCTGCAGGATCAGCGCTGCGGCCACCGCCGCCGTCGGCTTCTCGACGAAGCGCGCCACCGCGTGGCTGGGGCCATGGCCCGTGGCCCCGGCCGCCTCGATGTAGCCGTAAGCCGTGCTCGGAAAGCTGGGTGCCACGCCGAAGGTGACGATGTTGCCCGCCAGGGCTGCTTCGACGCCGCTGCGCATCGTGGCCTCGAACAGCGCCACGTCGGGAATGTGGTGGTCCGCGGGCGCGAAGAGCAGCAGGTCGTCGGGGTCGGCCAGCAGGGCCGCGGCGGCCATGGCAGCGGCCGTGTTGCGGGGCACGGGTTCGAGGATCTGGCGGCCTTGCGTGTGCGCGTTCTCGATCGCTTCGCGCACCAGGAACCGATGCTCTTCCGACGCGACGCAGGTGATCGTCCGGTTCAGCGTGGCGAGCCGCTCCAGCGTGAGGTGCAGCAGGCTCTTGTTGCCGACCAGCGGCGCGAACTGCTTGGGAAAGGCCTTGCGCGACAGCGGCCACAGCCGCGTGCCGCTGCCGCCGCACAGGACCACGGGATGGATGGTGGGGGTGTTCATGGTGACCAGCCTTTGTTGTGCAGGGGGTGGTGGATCGGATCGCTTCGAAGGCGTGCCGCTCAGATCAGGCCGGTGTGAACGGCGAAGTTCACCGCCTGGGCGCGCGAATGCACATGCAGCTTCTTGTAGATGCTCTTGATGTGCACGTTGACCGTCTGGCCGGTGATGCCGAGCCTGGCGCCGATCTCCGCCGAGACGCAGCCCGACGCCACGTGGCGAAGGACCTGGCTCTCGCGCGGCGTCAGCGTGGCCCCGTGCGGCGGCGACGTGGCGTCGTCGGCGGGCTGCTGCTGCGGCTGCTCGCGCGGCTGCTGGTTCAGGCGGTGCAGCAGGCGCCGCGCGAGCCTCGGCGTGATGACGGCGCCGCCGTTCACCACGTGCAGCACCGCCTCGGCGAAGCTCTGCAGCCAGGCGTTCTTCAGCAGATAGCCCGTGGCGCCCAGCTCGAAGGCGCGCAGCACGTGGGCATCGTCCTCGAGCGAGGAGATCACGATGATCTCGCCGTTGCCATGGTGGCGGCGCGCCTCGGTGATCAGCTCGAAGCCCATGCCGTCGCTGAGCCGCAGGTCGACCATCAGCACGTCGAACGCATGCGTGGCCAGCAGCTTGCGTCCCTCGCGGATGCTGTCGGCCTGGCCTTCGAGCTGGATGCGCAGGTCCGACAGCAACTCCTGGGCGATCACCCGGCGCATGTACTCGTCGTCGTCGATGAGCAGCACGCGCACCGGCGACTTTTCCTGGCCGGTCATGAAGTCCGGCCACAGCCTTGCGGCGGACGCGTACGCGGGGGTGGTGGAAGTGCCCTGCTGGCGCAGCAGCATCGCGGCGGGGGCGGGGTCGCCGGACGTCATGAGCGTGTTGTCAACCATGTTCTTGCCCCGGTTGGAGTGAGTGAGGGAGGGAGGCCGATGCGGCGCTGGCGTCGGCGGTGTGGACCGGGAAGTCCGGCACCGGCGCGTCGAAGCCGCGCGGGTTCGCCAGCTGCCAGCGCCAGCTGTCGGCGCACATCTGGTCCAGGCTGCGCTGTGCACGCCAGCCGAGCCTGTCCTGGGCGTGCTGCACATCCGCCCAGTAGGCCGCGGCATCACCCGGACGGCGCGGCCCGATGTGCACCGCGATGCGGTGCCCGCACGCGCGTTCGAAGGCCGCAATCACGTCGAGCACCGACGCGCCGCGCCCCGTGCCCAGGTTCACCGTGAGCAGGCCCCGATGGAGCGCCGCGTACCGCAGGGCCGCCACATGGCCTTCGGCCACGTCCATCACGTGCACGTAGTCGCGCACCCCCGTGCCGTCGTGTGTGTCGTAGTCGTTGCCATGCACGACGACGTGCCCGCGCTCGCCCACCGCCACCTGCGAGACATACGGCACCAGGTTGTCGGGTGGCCCCTGGGGGTGTTCGCCCAGCAGGCCGCTCTCGTGCGCGCCGATGGGATTGAAGAAGCGCAGGCACGCGATGCCCCAGCGCGGATCGGAGCGGGAGAGGTCCGCGAGCATGCGCTCCACCATCACCTTGGAGCGCCCGTAGGGGTTGACGGCCGCGTACGACGCGCTCTCCCGGATCGGCGAGCGCGGGATGTCGCCGTAGACCGTGGCCGAGGACGAGAAGATCAGCGTGCGCACGCCGGCGCGCTCCATGGCACGCGCCAGCGCCAGGCTGCCCGCCACGTTGACGTCGTAGTAGCCCAGCGGGTCGCTCACCGAGCGGCTGACCGCCTTCAGCCCGGCGAGATGCAGCACCGCGTCGACCCCGTGCTCGGCGAACACGCGGTCGAGCACCGCCGCGTCGCGCACGTCGCCGCGCACGAGCTGCGGCTGCACGCCGCAGATGCGCCCCACGCGCTCCAGCGAACGCGGGTCGCTGTTGACCAGCGTGTCCAGCACCACCGGCAGGAAGCCGGCCGAGATCAGCGCCACGCAGGCGTGGCTTCCGACGAAGCCGGCGCCACCCGTCACGAGGATCTTGGAGGGGGTCATGGCCGTGACTCGTGAAGGGGAGACGGCGCGGTCGTGCTTGGCTGCGCCACGCAGCGAAGCAGCGCCTGCTCGAAGCGCGACAGGATCGCGTCCTGGTCGAGCTCCGCCTGCGCGAACGCGCGGCCCGCCGCGCCGAGTGCTGCGCGCAGGCCCGGTGAGCACGCGAGTTGCGCGATCGCATCGGCCAGCACGGCGGCATCGCCAGGGGGCACCACGACGCCGCGGTCCGCGATCACACGGGCGAGTTCGGTGCCGGGGTGCGCCGTGGCGATCACGGCCTTGCCGCTCGCGAGCATGCCGGCCAGCTTCGAGGGCATCACGAGGTCCGCGGCATCGGCGCGCTGCGGCAGCATGTGGATGTCGGCCATGCCCAGCAATTCGTTGAGCCGCTCGGCGGGTTGCAGGTCGAGAAAGTGCACGCGGTCCAGGCCGGCACAGGCCGACATCAGCGGGCCGCGGCTCGGGCCGTTGCCGCAGATGACGAAGTGGATCTGCTGCCGGTCGGCGAGCAGGCCTGCCGCCTCGGCCAGCAGCTCGATGCCCTGCTTGGCGCCCAGGCTGCCCGCATAGAGCACGACCACGGCCTCGGGTGGAATGCCCAGCTCGGCCCGGTAGCCGCCGTCCACATCGGGGGCGGGGCGAATCGCCGAGACGTCTACCCAGTTCGGGAAAAGCACCAGGCGACCTTCACCGATGCCCTTGCTCCGGGCCTTGTCGATCATGGCCGCGGAGATGGTCGACACGCGGTCGAACCTCGCCAGCAGCCAGCGCTCCAGCGACAGCGCGACACGCCGCACGCCCGCACCGCGCAGCAGGCCCAGGCCGAACGCCGCATCGACCTCGAAGTCCTGGATGTGCAGCCACGACGGGACGCCGAGCAGCTTCGAGAAGCACAGCACCGCGGGCGCGCAGAAAAGCGGCGGCTCCACGACGACCACGAGGTCGGGCTTCCAGCGTGCCTGCGCCAGCAGCAGCGGCAGGCTCGACAGCATGAACGAGAGCAGGTGCGCCACGCGCGACAGCGCACGCGGTTGCGAAGGCACCCAGGTGGGCGCGCGCCAGACCGTGAGGCCGTTGCGCCCGGTGGTCTTGCGGTAGGCCCAGGCCGAATGCCCCTCGAACACCGCCCAGTGCGGAAAGAAGGGCGGCGCCGCGATCACGCGCACGTCGTGGCCCCGGGCCTGGAGCCAGTCGGCCATCTCGCCCGAGTACTTGCCGATGCCGGCCAGCTCGGGCGCGAAGTTCATCGAGTACAGCAGGATCTTCACGGCGACCTCCCCAGGGCCGGCCGCAGCAGGCGCACGATCGGAAAGAAGCCGAACAGCGCGCGCATGCGCAGCTCGTACAGCAGGAAGTCGGAGACGAAGGCGATGAAGAAGACGTAGTGCGGCTTGTCCGGAAAGAGCGAGATCACGATGCCGTACGAGGCGATGCGCAGCGCGAACTCCAGCAGCGTCCACCAGCCGAGCGAGCCCATCGTGGCGTTGAGCGAGAGCATGATTTCGTGATGGACCGTGTAGGTCCTCAGCAGGAAGTACGGCGCGATGCACACGAAGATGTCGCGCGCCTCGGGGCCGAGCTTCAGCAGCGGCGCGGCCATCGCCATCAGCCCCGCCAGCCCCACGAAGAGCACGCAGCCGAGCAGGAACGAATGCCGCGCCAGCCGCAGCTTCTCGCGCGTGAGGTTGCCCGCGTTGGCGTCCAGCATCGCCGGCGTCTTCGTGACCAGAAAGGCCTGCACGAACTGCGAAGGCGCCTCCGCGAGAAGAAAGGCCAGCTTGAACGCGCCCACGTAGCCCAGCGGCATGAAGAGCGCCACCAGAAGCAGGTCCGACTTGCGCAGCAGGAAGGTCAGCAGCGCATACACCGCCGCGCTGGCCTGCGACGCGAGCGCCAGCACGGGCGGCCCGGCCGGCGGCGCAGCACCGTTCGCCGTCAGGAAGATGGCCGCGCCCACGAGCGTCAAGGCCAGCAGGTTGATGGCGAGCAGGTGCGCCACACCGATCCCCAGACCGAGCACAGCCATCGCCGCCACGCCCAGCACCAGCACGGTCGCGCGCACGCCCGACTCCAGGTTGAGCAGGCCCGCATGGCCCAGGCCCCGGCTGTACGACAGGCGCAGGCTGTTGAACGCGAAGACCGCGAGCGACAACACGATCAGCACGAAGGGCATGCCGGCCACCGGCA
The DNA here is from genome assembly GCF_059415405.1 of Variovorax sp. GW821-FHT10C12. Lineage (NCBI taxonomy): Bacteria > Pseudomonadati > Pseudomonadota > Betaproteobacteria > Burkholderiales > Comamonadaceae > Variovorax > Variovorax sp. GW821-FHT10C12. The sequence continues at coordinate 2,134,856 of NZ_JBWKNE010000001.1, read as the reverse complement.
GGCGCTGCGCACCCACGACGCCGGCCGCGAGCACCGCGGCGAGCGGCAGCCCGATCGCCAGCGTGCGCACCAGGTCGCCGCGCGTCACCCGGGGCGGCACGCTCGCGGCATTGCGCGAGAACAGCAGCGAACTGCCCAGCGTGCCCACGACCAGCGCCACTTCCAGCACCGACTGGTAGATCGAGTACTCGCCGAAGCGCGCGGGCGCCACCTGCGCCGCGATGAGGAAGATCGCCAGGAAACCCGACAGGTACACATACAGCCGCGACGCGAGCGCCCCCAGCCCCAGGCGCTGCGCCAGGCGGACGCCGGGCAGGGCGAACGAGGTGCCGGCGGCGGGCTTCATGGCGTGCTCCCGTCCGCGGGGTGCTTGGCTGCCGGCGCATCCGCGAAGCCCAGGCCGTCGGCCATGCGGCGCGCGCGCGAGGCAATCCGGTGCGCGTTGTTCTTGGCCCGGCGCGCCATCTGCAGGGCCCAGGTGAGCGCCGCGACTGTGTACACGCGGCGATGCAGCGCGGGCTGCATCGCCAGCTTGGCAGAGCCCTGGAAGTGCAGCGCGAGCACACGCACCGTGTCGCCCGCCGGCGTCTGCAGGCAGGGCTGGCCGTCGACGAAGGCCAGGCGCTTGGCGCCGCCGCGAACGCGGAATTCGCGCGCCAGGTGGTTGGTGCCGCCGTTGACGTTGTGGTCGATCACCTGGCCCTCGAACACCCGGTTGATCGGCACGGTGTTGCCCGTGGCCTGCGCCCACAGGTACAGCAGCGTCATGTCGGACACCCCGCCGCGCACGCTGCGGGCCGCGAAGCGCTCGGCAATCTCGCGCAGCTGGTGCAGGCCGGCGGGCGTGCTGTACATGCGCACGAGGCAGGCGACGAAGTCCTGCAGGCCGGCGGCCGTCCAGTAGCTCACGTGCGGCGAGATCTGGCAGGGGTTCCAGCCGCCCGTGGGCAGGATGCTGGAGCCCGAGAAATCGGCACTGCCCACCAGGCGCGCAATGTGGGCGCCGACGCCACGGAACAGCAGCACGTCGCTGTCGATCAGCACGAAGGCGCGGCAATCGGGGTGTGCTGCGAGATGGTTCGCCAGCAGGAAGTAGCGCCGGAAGCAGATCTTCTCGAACGCCGGCGTGTTGCTCGACAGGTGCACGTAGGCCTGGCAGAAACGTTCGTATGCCGGCCCGGCGTCGGTGTCCGACAGCACGACCAGCGGCTCCTGCGCCATGGCCGCGGATTCGCTGCACAGGCGCAGCGCTGTGTTCCGGCGGTCTTCCACAACGATGAAGGGGAGGGCGTGGTCCATGGTCGGGCAAGCAGGTTGGCAGTACGGGTCAGGGCCGCGGCGCGGTGGCGCTGCGCACCAGCGCGACGTGGGCGGGAAGAAAGTGGAAGTCGGCGTCCAGCGGCATGTCGAGCGTGAGCATTCCGCCCCGGGCGTTCGCGTCGCCGATCCAGCTGCGCAGCTGTGTCGCCGAGAAGCGCGGCGCGCTCGGCTGGGCCCAGGAGGCGCCCAGCGGCGTCAGCACATGCAGCCGGAGTTCGGAGGGCGGCGAGGCCAGGCGTGCCGCGGGCTGCAGGTACTCGCCCGCCATGAGGTTCTGGCACGGCGCGCTTTTGAGGCTGAAGCGCGCCGCCCCCTCGCCGGCATTGAAGGCCAGCCACCGGGTGGGGGCGCTGCTGCGCGCGGCCGCGCAGAGCGTGTTCCAGCCGTTCGGCGTCATGCCCGTCGTGTTGTAGACACCGTCGAACCACCAGCCCGTGGCGAGTGCGCCGTAGTGCTGCGACCAGCGCTCGATCACGGCCGACCAGGCGGTGATGAAGCGCGGCGGCGGCGGCAACTGTTCGGAGACATCGCCCAGGCATTCCATCAGGTAGGGGTCGCCTTGCGGCGCGCGGAAGGGCAGGTAAAGGATCAGCGCGATGCCGTGGCGCCGCAGTGCGCGGCCGATCTCCAGCGGCAGGTCGCGCGGCGAACGGTGCGCGGCGCTGCGCGGACACAGCGCTTCGAGCGCGGCATTCGGCGCGATGAACTGGCCGTTGTTCTGCCCGAGCGTGAGGATGAGGTGGTTGGCGCGCATCTCGGCAAGCGCGTCGGCGAAAGCGTCGACGTCGAAGCGTCCGATGCCGGCGATGGACTGCTTGTCGGGCAGGTAATGCACCATCACGCCAAAGCCCTGCACGCCCGGCGCATCCGGCGGGGTGGGCCGCGTCGCGACGGCCAGCCCCGCGCACGCGGCCAGCCCGAACGCCAGCACCGCGAATGCGCGAAGAAGGGGCAGGGCGCGGTTCGTCATGGCGTGGCCTGCGCCAGCGAAGCGCCGCTGCGTTTCAACGTGAAGTAGCTCGCGGCCACCGCGCCCGGCGTGCAGGCCCGCGAGAGCGACCATGTGGGTCGTGCGCGCTCGTGGTCGGCCAGGTAGCGCTCGATGCCGCCGAGGCCGCGGAATTCGTTGGCGATGAAGAACGCGTAGCCCGCGAAGAGCTCCCGGTGCACCGGAAGGTCCGAGAGCAGCAGCGGCACGCCCAGCGTGGCCGCCTCGGCGGCCGACAGGTTGAAGCCCTCGAAGGTGGACAGCGAAATGAAGGCCGTCGCGCCCCGGTACAGCCGCAGGAGTTCGTCCCGCGACACCAGCCCCCGGTGCCGCACGCTGGCGCGCAACGCGGGCGCCAGGGCCGAGATCATGCGTTCGACCTCCTTGGCGCCGTTGCCCGTGATGTCGAGGCAGTCGACCAGGCCCTGGCGCTTCATGCGCACGAACAGCTTCAGGATGCCCTCGAAGTTCTTGTGCGGGTAGTAGTGGTAGGCGGCGATCAGGTAGCGCTCGCCGGGCGCCGGCGTGTTGCCGGAAGCCGGGGGGACGGCGCCAGCATCCACGGGATTGAAGATCACCGCCGGGTGCGCGCAGCGCCTGAAGTGGCGCTCGAAATCTTCCTGGCTGCTGCGGCTGATGAAGACCACGTCGGCGGCGCTGCGCGCGACGCGCTGCAGGTTCCAGTCGAGCCACAGGCGCTTGAGCGCCGAGAAGTACTGCGGGTACGACTTGTACTGCACGTCGTGCACCACCACGATCGAATCCTGATGGCGGCCGAAGGGCGCCAGCAGAGAGAAAGGCAGGAAGTAGTTCGGGAACAGCGAGTACACGCGCTCCCCGCGAAGCCACCCGCGCACCAGGTGGAGGTTGTAGAGCAGCGTGTCGAGCACGAAGCGGCTGATCTTCAGCCGCCGCGCGATCGCGTACAGGCGCGGATGGCGCTCGCTGATGGGCTGCACCTGGTGGTCCGGCGAGCCGCGCATGCTCTGCAGCAGCACTTCGGACACGTTCAGCACCCCGCCCGCCGACGCGTTGAGCCGGATGGTGTCGTAGAAGAGGTAGGTGGCCATGGTCGTTCTCAGGCTGTCGGCAGGCTGGCGCGCGCCGGGCGGGGGGCCGGCCGGCGGAACCACGCGGCGAGGCTGCCGGCGACGACGGCCGCGGCCAGCCCCGAGACGGCGAACGGTCCCCAGCCCAGGATCGGACCGCGCAGGAACGGCACGTAGGCGGCCAGCAGCACCAGCGCGCACAGGGAGCCGGGCGTGAGCGCGCGGTGCGGGTCGACGGCCCGGTCGACGACGCGAAAGAGCGCCGAGACCGCAAAGCCCAGCAGCGCCGGGCCGGCCAGCCCGAAGTCGAAGTACGCGGTGGTGAAGGGCGGCAGCGACAAATTGCTCTGCGAGAAGTTGCCCAGCACGGCCGGCCAGCCGAGCGGGTCGAACTCGGGAAACATCTTCAGCTCGCGCGGCAGCACGAAGGAGAACGCCGAGAGCAGGTAGCGCCCGTAGCCGAGCTCGGGCGAGGGCGCGCGCTCCAGGATGCCCGCGATGACGAACATCGCGTCGAAGTCCTGGCTGAAGGGGTACGACGCCAGCTCCGCGCCCCACATGGCGTCCCGCGAGATCAGGTTCAGCACCGGCCCCAGGCCCGCGATGGCGCCGAAGATCACGGCGACGAGCGCCCACCGGTGGCGCCGCCCCAGGGCATGGATGAGCAGCGGCAGCAGCCCGATCAGGATGATCTGGCGCGCCGTGTTGACCGGGTTGGCGGCGATGGCGGCGAGCGCGAACGAGAGGCCCGCGACGCACCAGGCCCACAGCGTGCGCTGGCGCGAGGCGTGGATCGCGAGCGCCACGCAGCACAGCAGCACCATCAGCTTGGGCAGCGTGGAATAGACGATGTACTGGACCGGCGCGGCCTCCTCTTCGGAAATCACGCCGCGCGCCGTGAAGTTCATGTCGGGGCGCAGGAAGAGCATGGCGAACGCCACCTCCAGGCAGGCCAGCAGCAGGAAGGGGTGGGCGACGCCGGCGGCGCGCGTGCGGGGCGCCGGCCAGGGCCCGGCCGGCGGCGCGGGCTGGCCCAGCCGTGCGGCTTCCACGCCCGCCATGTACATCAGCACGAGCATCAGCGCCTGCGTGTGCGCGGCCTGCCCGACGATGCCGACGTCCCAGAAGTCGGTGTCGGTCGCGATCTGCATCGCCGGCGCCAGCGAGAAGTAGATGAGCACCGCTGTGTAGTGGATCAGCAGGAACACGCTGTCGCCGGCGGTGCCCAGCATCGACAGCTGCACCACCGTCAGCACGAACACCACCCCGTAGCCCCAGACAGGATCGATCAGCCCGCACAGCGCGGCGCAGACGATGCCGGACCAGAAGACGAGGGTTCGCATGGCGCGGTCCGTTTCTGCTTCAGGCGTGCGCGGCCTCGGTGGCGCTGCGGCGCGCCGCCTGGTAGTCCGCATAGGTGCGGCGCAGCCCTTCGGCCAGCGGCACCGTGGCGTGCCACCCGAAGCTGGCCGCGCGCGACACGTCCAGCAGCTTGCGCGGGGCGCCGTCGGGCTGGGCCAGGTCGTAGCGGATGCTGCCCTCGTAGCCCACGACCTCGCGGATGAGTTCCACCAGCTCGGCGATCGAGACGTCCTCGCCCGTGCCGAGGTTGATGTGGCCGCGCATCGGATCGGTGTGCTGGTCGTAGGCGGCGCGCGACAGGTTCATCACGTCCAGGCAGCCCTCGACCATGTCGTCCACGTACAGGAACTCGCGCCGCGCCCGGCCGCTGCCCCAGATCAGCACGCTCGGCGTGCGGCTGATCCTGGCCAGGTGAAAGCGCTGGATCAGCGCGGGCACCACGTGGCTGTTCTCCAGGTGGTAGTTGTCGCCGGGGCCGTAGAGGTTGCTCGGCATCACGCTGCGGAAGTCGACGCCGTGCGTGGCGCCGTACTGCCGGTTGTAGCTCTCGCACAGCTTGATGCCCGCGATCTTGGCGATCGCGTAGGGCTCGTTGGTGGGCTCGAGCTTGCCGGTGAGCAGGGCCTCCTCGCGGATCGGCTGTTCGGCCAGCCGCGGGTAGATGCAGCTGGAGCCGAGGAACAGCAGCCGCTTCACGCCGGCGAGAAAGGCCTGGTGCGTGAGGTTGGCCGCGATCAGCAGGTTCTCGTAGATGAACTGCGCGGGGTAGGTCATGTTGGCGTGGATGCCGCCGACCTTGGCCGCCGCCACGTAGACCTGGTCGACGCGCTCGGTCGCGAAGAAGCGCGCAACGGCTGCCTGGTCGAGCAGGTCGAGCTCGGCGTGGCTGCGCGTCACGACCTCGTGGCCGAGCTCGCCCAGGCGCCGCGTGAGCGTCTGGCCGACCATTCCGCGATGACCTGCAACATAGATTCGCATGGCGTTCTTTCGGTGAAGGAGGAGGGCGCTGCGGGCGTCAGCGCGAACCGCGCGCTCCGAGCACGACGCGGAAGGTCTTCAGCAGGATCACCACGTCGCGCAGCAGCGAGAGCGTGGCGACGTATTCGGCGTCCATGGCTGCGCGGCGGCGGTAGCTCACCTCGTTGCGCCCGCTGATCTGCCACAGGCCCGTGATGCCCGGGCGCACGGCGCAGTAGTACGCCCAGTAGGGGCCGTAGAGTTCCTTCTGCGCAAACATGCAGGGGCGCGGGCCGACCATGCTCATGTCGCCCTTGAGCACGTTCCAGAACTGCGGGAACTCGTCGATGCTGTAGCGGCGCAGGAAGGCGCCGAAGCGGGTGATCCGCGGGTCGTGCTCGAGCTTCTGGAACTTCTCCCATTCGCGCCGTGCCGCGTCGTTCTCGCGCAGGTGCCGGGCCAGCAGGGCGTCGGCGTTGGGCGCCATGGTGCGGAACTTGTAGAAGCGGAAGATCCGCCCGTCCCGGCCGTAGCGCGGCTGCACGTAGATGGCCGGGCCGCCCGAGGTCAGCAGCACGCCGACGGCGATCAGCGCGTAGGCCCAGCCCAGGAACAGGAAGAAGGCGCCCGCCAGCAGGATGTCCATGGCGCGTTTGGCGGCTTGCAGGAGCCGCGAGCCGCCCACCGGCACGGGGCGTGCGGCGGTGCGCTGCGGCGTGCTTGACGTGCGTGATGTGCGTGAAAGGTGCGTGCTCATGATGTCGCGCGCTCCGGTTCGGCGTGGGGCGTGTGCCCCAGCGCGGGCGGATAGATGTTCGGCGGCAGGCGGTTGGGGCCGTAGTCGTAGCCGTAGGTGCTGTGGCGCTGCCGCGCGTCCTGTGCGTTGAGCACCACGCCGTGGAATGCCGCGCCCACGTGCGCCAGCCGCTTCGCGCTTTCCACCAGGTCGCTCAGCTCGCTGTCGCCGGCGCGGGCCACGAGCATCAGGGTGCCGATGTCGGGGGACATCGCCACCGTCTCGGTCGCCAGCAGGATCGGCGGGGCATCGATGACCACGGCGTCGTACGGCGCCGAGAGGGTCTCCAGCAACCGCGTGAACGCGCTGGAACCCATCATCGTGGCCGGGTCGAGCGGCAGCTTGCCGGTGGTGATCACGTCCAGGTGCGGCAGCACCTGCGCGTGCACCGCCTGCGAGAGCGTGGCGGTGCCGGCGATCAGCTCCGACAGGCCCGTGCCCGCCTTCAGCCCGAACTGGCTCGCCAGCTTGCCGCGGCGCATGTCGGCGTCGATCAGCAGCACGCGCTTGCCGGAGGCCGCCAGCACGGCCGAGAAGTTCGCCGACAGGAAGGTCTTGCCCGCGCCCGGCGTGGCGCTGGTCAGCAGGATGCGGTTGTTCTGCGCGCCGGCCATCAGGAAGCCCAGCGTGGTGCGCAGCCTGCGCACGCCTTCGAGCGCCGGGTCTTCCGGGTGCGAGGCCGCCAGCAGCTTGATCCCGGGCCTGCCGTGGCGGATGGCGCGGTCGAGCACGGCCTGCCGCGCGCTGAGCGCGATCGTGCTGTACACGTTCAGGCCGGTGCGCATCTCGATCTCGTCGGGGGTGGCGACCGTGCTCTTGAGCGCCTGGCGCAGCACCGCGGCGAGGGCGCCCAGGAACAGCCCCACGATCAGCGCCAGTGCCACCGAGATCACGGCCTTGGGCCGCACCGGCTTTTCGGGCGACAGCGCCTGGTCGAGCACGCGCACGTTGCCGATGCGGCCTTCGCGCGCCAGGCGCATCTGCAGCGAGCTGTTCAAAAGCGACGCGTAGAGCTCGGTGTTGACCTTGATGTCGCGCTGCATGCGCAGCGAGTTCTGCTGCAGCATCGGCATGCGGCGGATGCGGTTGTCCACGCCGCCCAGCTCCTTGCGCAGCGAGGCGATCTGCGCGTCGAGCGTGATCAGCATCGGGTGCTCGTTGGTGAAGCGGCTCGCCAGGTCCAGGCGCTTCTGGCGCGCGTCGAGCAGCTTGGCCTGCAGGTCGACGTTCTGCGACAGCGCGTTGCGCGCCTCGTCGTCCAGGCTGATGGTCCCGTTCTGGTTGCGGTACTGGTTGTAGGCCTCTTCGGACTGTTCCAGCTGCTGCTTGAACTTGGGCAGCTCGGTGCCCAGGAAGTTCAGCGTGCGCTCGGCCTGCGCGGTCTTCTGGTCGATGTTCTGGCGCATGTACAGGCGCGACACCTCGTTGAGCAGGTTGGCCAGGTGCTCGCGGTCGTCGGTCTGCCAGCTGACGTCGATCACGCTGGACAGCTTGCCCTTCTCGATCACGCGCAGCTCGCGCTGCAACGCGAGCATGGTGAGCTGCGTGGAGCGCCGGGTCAGCTCGAAGGCGCCGCCGGGCAGGGCGTCGAACGAGGCCACCAGCAGGTGGACCGTGCCGCCCGGCACCGAGCTGTCCATCGGCTCGCCGACGCGGCCGTGCAGGGGCGTGTCGAGATCGGGGTGCGTCAGGGTGTAGTGGCCGTCCTTGCCGGCGGTCAGCAGGAACTTCTTGCCCTCGAGGGCCGGCGGCACGTCCATCTGCGGCACTGCGATCCGCTCGGTGCCCGACACGTAGCCGCGCATGCCGAGGAAGCCCGGCTTGGACAGCGTCTTCGAATGCCGCGCCATGAACTCGCCCACGACCGGGATGTAGTGCGGCCGCGCCGTGATGAACAGCTTGGTGTTCTCGATCGCCTGGCCGAGCACCATGCGCGACTTCAGGATCTCGGCCTCGCCCGAGGTCGGCGTCTTCACGTTCACGCCGTTGACCGCGGCATCGCCCGCGCCGCCGGGCGAACGCTCGGCATCCTCGAGCTGGATCAGCACGTTCGTCTCGTACACCCGCGGCCCGAACAGCGCGTAGCCCGTGCCCAGCACCAGCGCCACCGCGGTGACCGAGGCGATCAGCCAGCGGTTGTCCAGCAGGAGGTCGACGTACTCCTTGAACCGCGAGCGGGGGCGCTCGGGTTCCGGGTTGTACGGTGGGGGAAGCGGGGGGTACCAACGCGCATTCATGGGCTTCACCTTGGGTTCGTGGTCGGGCCGGGGCGCCGTGCGGTTTATTTGCGGGCGGTGTCGCGCGCGAGGTTGATCACCTGGGCGGCGGGAAGGATCAGGGTGGCGACGCGGTTCCACGAGACCAGCGGCACGCGGTCGACGTAGACCACGTCGCGCGGCCTCAGCTCGAAGCGGTCGGCCAGCGCCAGCGCCGCCGGGTTCTTCGCGTTCAGGCTGAAGATCTGCGGCGTGTCGGGCGTCTGCGGCGAGTTGCGGATCACGTAGATCTGCCCGGGGTCGGCCGTGAGCAGGTCGGGCCCGCCCGCATCGCCCAGGGCCTCGTTCAGGCTCATGCGGCCGTTGCGCATCAAGAGCGCCGAGGGCCGCAGGATCTCGCCCATCACGTAGATGCGGCTGTCGTCGCGGGTGCCGACGTACACCACGTCGCCGTTGCGCAGCGGGATGTTGTTGGCGTCGGCGCCGAAGCGCTTGAGCTGCATCAGGTCGATGGCCACCGTGCGATCGCCGCGCGTGAGCGTCACCTGCGAACGGTCGCCCACGGCGGTGATGCTGCCCGCGCGGTTGAGCGCCTCGGACAGCGTCATCGGGATGTCCGTGAAGATCTGCAGCCCGGGCGTGCGGACCTCGCCCTCGACATAGGCGCGCTGGCTGCGGAACGACTGGATGCGCACGCTCACCAGCGGCGCCTTGATGATGTTGCCGATGCGCTTGGCGATCAGCTCGGACGCACCGCTTTCCGTGAGGCCCTGCAGCCGGGTGCGGCCGATGTAGGGAAAGCTGATCTCGCCCGCGGCATCGACGATGAAGCCCGGCGCCACGGTGACGCCGGTCGGGTCGCTCTGCTGCGCGATCACCGCGCCCAGGTTGGGCTGCAGCTCGGGGTTGTTGTAGACGGTGATGCCCACCACGTCCCCCGGCCCGATGGTGTAGGCCGTGGGCCGGCCGAACAGCGCCTTCACCTCGGGCGGGATGCCCGTGTTGCCGGCCAGCTGCGCGCGGATCAGCTCCGGCGTGATGGCCGCGATCCGGCCGCCGGCCGTGCCGTCGGAGGATTGCAGCGGGCCCGGCGTGCCGAAACCGGGTGCGCAGCCGCACAGGCCGAGCGACAGCAGCAGCGCCAGGGCGCGCGACCGGAAGCGGCCACCGGGAAGGGCGCGCACGCCCTCGGTGGCGAGGAGGCGCTCGCCGCGCGGGGTCGCTGGGGTTGCGGATGTCATGGCAATCTCCTTGGCTTCGGTTGTTGTTTCAGGGCGCGGCGAGCGTGGCGGGGATCGCGCGCGGGGTGCCTGTCGCCGGGCGGCCCAGCCGCTGCGGGCTGGGGGTGGCCAGGCAGTGCGCGACCACCCAGTCGCCGACGGACTGCAGGAAGAGCTGCTGGCCCTTCACCGTGCAGACGGTGTGGTCCACGTCCCGAATGAACTCGTACTGCAGGCCCTGCATGAACGGTTCGTGGCGCAGGGCGCCGAGCTGGTCGCGGTCGCGGTCGCGTACGTGCAGCGATCCCGAATACAGCAGCTGCACCGCCACCTCGCGCTCGACCAGCTGCTTCATCGTGGCTTCGAACCAGATCGCGTTGACGTTGGGGGGCCGCCGGTCCACGAAGTAGCCCGGCAGCGGCTTGCCCACCGTGCTGCCCGGCAGATGGCGCAGCACCCAGCGCCGCGCCTTGCCGGGGAACGACGGGTGCAGCGGCGCCGCGAGCGCGCGGCGCACCGTGAGCTCCCAGCGCGTGCGCCGCTGGGGAAAGGCAAAGCCGTCGAACAGCGAAAGCGCCACCACGCGCGCGTCCACCGCGGCCGCCGACATGGCGTGCTCCACGCCCGAGCACATGGCCACGGCCGCGAACTGGTGGATGCCCAGCCTGCGCTGCACGAGGTCCATGGCGGCCTGCAGGCTGTGCACCGCGCGCGTCTGCAGGTCGGGCCCGGTGTCCAGCGCCTCGCTGTCGCCGATGCCGCCCAGGTCGAAGCGCAGGCTGCCCACGCCGTGCGCGGCCAGCACGTGCGCCAGCTTCACGTTGATGCGGCGCGGCCCGACGCGGTGGTTCGCGCCCATGTTGAACATCAGGCAGGCGACGGGCGCCGGCACGCGCTGCGCGGGCACGGTGAGCATGCCCATCAGTGCGTTGCCGGGGCCGAAGCACACCGGGGTCTGCGTCAGGTCATTCATGGATGGCTCCCTGCAGGCGGCTGAGCGCATCGGCCGGCACCATCGCGCTGTGGGGATAGGGGTCGGAGGTCCAGTCCAGCGGATGGCTCAGGTAGGCCAGGCGCACCGGCATGTGGCGCGACTGCTGCTCGGCCGCCCATTGCGCGGTGGGCGTGTCGTCGGGCGGGGCCAGCACCAGGGTGTCGTGCAGGGCGGTGAGCGGCAGCGATTGCGGCGTGAGGGCGTGCAGCTGCGCCTGCAGTGCCGGCGAGAGGCGCACGCCCAGCGCCTCCTCGGGCAGTGCGTCGGGTTCCCGCGCGAGGTGGCGGCGCCACGAGAGGTCGGGAATGCAGAAGGTCGTGTCGATCGCCGCGACGTGCCGCTCGCGCAGCAGGCGCGCGTAGCCCTGCCCGTCGATCACCGGCTCCCAGAGCACCAGCCGCGCCGGGTCGCAGCGCCCGTTGCGCGCGGCCAGCACGGCCAGGGTGGCGCCCAGCCGCGCGCCGATCCACACGATGGCGGCGTGCGGCGCGTGCCGCCGCAGCTCCTCGTGCGCCGCGCACAGGTCGCGGCGCCAGCCGTCGAGCTCGCCCTCGCTCTCGTCGCCCGGCGAGTCGCCGGCGCCGTAGAAGTCGAAACGCAGCGTGGCAACGCCGGCGCGCGCGAGGCGTTCGGCCAGCACCTTGAAGAAGCGGTGGGTGCGCAGGCCCTCCTGCCCGAAGGGCGGGCACAGGAGCACCGCGGTGGGCTCGCCCCGATCTTCGTCGGGAGCGTGGAACGCGCCGAAGACCTGGCGCGAGGCCGGCCCGAACATGAGCGGTGTGAAGTGGGTCATGCGACACCCCCTGCGCATCGCGCCTCGGTCATCCCTTGGCGCGCGTTCAGGGCGCGCATGGGGCCGCCTTCGAAACCGGCTCCCGATGCCTGGGCGCGGGCTTCGGTGTGGCGCCATTCGGCGAGCGAGCCCACGCTGTCCGGCCGCGCGGGTGCGGGCTCCAGCACCAGCACGAGGGTACGTCCGGCCACCGGCAGCTCGACGCTGCGGCAGTCCGGTGTCACGCCCACCTCGAAACTCTGCGGCGACACCAGCAGGCCCACGCCGATGGCCTTCAGGCAGGCTTCCTTGCGGGTCCAGCAGGTCAGGAAGGCGCGGTCACGGTCGTGCGCGGGCAGGGCGGCCAGTGCGTCCTGTTCATGCGGCGTGAAATGCGCTGCGGCCAAGGCTGCCGCGTCGGACATCGGGCGCAGCAGCTCGACGTCGGCGCCCAGCGGGCCGCGACCGCCGATGGCGATCAATGCCAGGCCCTGGCTGTGGCTCAGCGAGAACTGGGTGCGCGGGTGGCCCGCCAGCGACGGCTTGCCGAAGGCGCCGGTGGCCAGCGTCAGCGCATCGGGCGCCAGGCCCGTGTACGCGCACAGCGCCTGGCGCAGCGCGACATGGGCCGCCACGAAGCGCGCCCGGTCGACGGGAAACCGCAGGCTCTCGGCACGCGCGCACTCTTCTGCCGACAGCACCTGCGCGGGCAGGGTGTCGGTGAAGTGGTCCAGCTCGACGTACCGGCAGACCGGTGCGTCGATGGACAGGGCGTGGGCGGCGCCGGTCATGGTCACCCCTTGCGCAGCCAGCTGCCGAGTGCGCCGAGCAGCCCGCCGCGCTGTGCATGCGCGGCCGTGCCGGCGGCCAGGTCGGCGAGGTCCGGGGGCACGCCGTGCGCCGTACCGGGCGCCGAAGAGGCGATCTGCCCGAGGTTCTCGAACAGGTAGCGGCGCGGCTCCACGCGGTGCCCCAGCGTCTGCGCCGCCTGCTGCACGGCGCGCAGCACCAGCAGCGAGTCGCCGCCGAGGTCGAAGAAGTTGTCGCTGGCGCGGATCTCGTCGACGTCGATGCCGATCACGTCGGCCCAGATCTGGGCCAGCTGGGCGTGCTCGGGGCTGAGCAGTCCGGGCTTCGCCTCGCGCGCGGCGCCGTTGAGGGGCTCGGCCGGCGCACTCTTGTCCGCGTCGTCGGCCGCCAGCTTGTGCAGATAGCGCGCGCTGGCCGAGCCTTCGGTGCTGGCGATCTCGGCCAGCGTGGCGTTCGGGTGGTCGGCGACGCGGCCCAGCACCTCGAGGTAGCGCTCGCGCAGCTGGGCGCCGGTCTCGCGCAGGTACACGTCGGCGTTGTAGAGCAGCGCGCCTTCCAGGCCGTGCGGCTTGTCCATCAGCCACACGCCGACGTCGTCGGTGGCGCCGTGCTGCATCACGTGCACCTGGCGGGTCTGCAGGCTGCCGACGGTGCGCGCGCGCTCGCGGGCGTCCTGGAACGAGAACATCGCCTGGTAGGGCCCGGAGGCCTTGATCTGCCCCGCGTAGCCGGGCTCGGCCATCAGGCGCTCGAACGGCACCTGCTGGTGGTTCATCATCGACAGCAGCTCCTGCTTCACGTAGCGCATGAAGTCGGGCAGCGGCAGCGCCATGTCGACCGCGAGCGAGACCGGCAGCACGTTGCTGAAGAAGCCCATGACGTCTTCCGTCTCGGCCTGCTGGCGTCCGCGCACCGGGTTCGCGATGACGATGGTGTCGTTGCCGGTGGCCTGGGCCATGGTCAGCGCGTAGATGCCGAAGGTCAGCATGCTGAGCGTCACGTCCATGTCGCGTGCCACCTCGCGCAGCCGCTGCGTGCTCTGCAGGTCGATGTGGATCCAGTGCGCGCCACCCTGGCCGCTCTTGCCCGCGCGGCGCGGCATGTCGGTGCGGGGCGGGCGCACGGCCTTGGCACCCGCGAGCCGGCCGCGCCAGAACGCGAGCTGCTCTTCGCAGGCCGTTTCGGTCAGCCAGGTCTCGAGCCACTCGGCATAGTCGCCCTGGGTGGTGGCGAGCGCGGGCAGGTTGTGCGGACGGCCGCGTTCGGCGGCGTCGTAGAACGCAGCCAGTTCGCGCTGCATCAGGTCGAAGGACCAGCCGTCCCAGATCAGGTGGTGCGGCACGAACAGGAAGACGTGCTCGGTGTCGTCGAGCTGGAACAGGGTCGCGCGCATCATCGGCGCGCTGTGGATGTCGATCGGCCGGTCCGACAGCTCCTGCATCTGCTCGGCCAGCTCGGCCTCGCGCTGGTCCGCGGGCAGGCCGCGCAGGTCGACCAGCGGCAGGGCGAATTCCACCGACGCTGCGATCGATTGAATGGGCCGCCCCGTGTCCTCGTCGAAGCCGACGCAGGTGCGCAGCGTCGGCTGGCGGCGGATCATCTCGCGCAGCGCGCCTTCGAAGCGCGCGGCGTCGAGCTTGCCGGTGAGCCGCTGCGCCGAGGGCGCGTTGTAGACCGAGCGGCCCGTGTACAGCTGCTCCATGAAGCGGATGCGTTCCTGCGAAGGCGTGAGCGGCGCGCTGCGGCGATCGAGGTGGCAGGCAATGGGCGCCTGCAGGCCGACGCCCGCGCCCTGCAGGGCCTCGATGGCCGCGGCCAGCTTCTCGGCCGTGGGCGCCTCGAACAGCGCGCGCAGCGGCAGCGTGACCTGGAACTCGTGGCTCAGCAGCGTGGTGAGTCGCGCGGCCAGCAGCGAGTGGCCGCCCATGGTGAAGAAGTTGTCGTGCATGTCCAGGCCCGGCAGGCTCAGCACCTTCTCCATGACCGCGAGCACCTTGCGCTCGTGCGCGTTGCGCGGACCGGCGCCGCGCCGCACCTCGTCGCGCGCCACCGCTTGCGGCGGCGGCAGCGAGACGCGGTCGACCTTGCCGTTGGGCAGCGTGGGCAGCGCATCGAGCGTCACCACGTGCTGCGGCAGCATGAAGACCGGCAGGTGCTTGCGCAGGTGCACCATCAACGCATCGAGGTCGAAGCCACCGCCGGGCACCAGCGCCAGGTAGGCCACCAGGCGCACGTCGCCGGGGGTGTCCTCGCGGGCCACGACCACGCTGCGCGAGACACCGGCCGCTTCGCAGCAGCGCACCTCGATCTCGCCGGGCTCGATGCGGTAGCCGCGCACCTTGACCTGGAAGTCGAGCCGGCCCAGGTGGTCGAGCAGCCCGTCGTTGCGCCAGCGGCCGCGGTCGCCGGTGCGGTAGACCTTCTTGGTGGCGCCGAAGATGCGCACCGTGACGAAGCGCTCGGCGGTCAGCGCGGGGCGGTCGAGGTAGCCCAGCGAGACGCCTTCGCCCGCGATGCAGATTTCGCCGGGCACGCCGATCGGGCAGGGCTGCAGGTCGACGTCGAGGATCCAGATCTCGGTGTTGTCGACGGGCCTGCCGATCGACACGCCGCGCGAGGCGATCTCTTCGGGACGCACATGCCAGGCGGAGGAATACACCGTCGTCTCGGTCGGGCCGTAGCCGTTCCACAGGCCTTCCATGCGCTCACACAGCGCCAGCGCCATGCTCGGGCGCAGCGCCTCGCCGCCGGTCCAGCCGCGAAAACCGGGTGTGCCGCCGGCCCACTGGGCATCGAGCAGCAGTTGCCACATGCCGGGCGTGGCGTTCAGCAGCGTGATCTGTTCGTCGTCCAGCGCCTGCGACAGGCGGTTGCCGTCCATGGCGACCTCGCGCTGCACCATCACCAGCTCGGCGCCCGTCGCCAGCGGCAGCAGCAGGTCGGGCACCGCCATGTCGAACGACAGCGTGGTGACGGCGGCGATGCGGTCGGACGGGCCGATGCCCGATTCGCGCTGCATCCACTGCAGCAGGTGCGCCACGCCCCGATGGTGCGCAATGACGCCCTTGGGCAGGCCGGTGGAGCCCGAGGTGTAGATCACGTAGGCCGCGTCTTCGGAGCCGGGGTCGTCGCTGCTCGGCGGCAGGGCTTCGCCCGAGAGCTGGCGCCAGGCGGTGTCGCGATCGATCTCGAAGATGCGCTGGTCGGCGTCGACGCGCCAGTCGCGCGGCGCCACCGCGATGTCGGACGAGGTCAGCATCAGGGCGAGGGTGGCGTCGCTAGCGTAGTGGTCCAGCCGCGCCGGCGGGAATGCGGGGTCCAGTGGCACGTAGGACGCGCCCGCCTTGAGGATGCCCAGCATCGCGACGACCATCTCCAGGCTGCGTTCCAGGCACAGCCCCACGCGCTGCCCGCGGCCCACGCCGCGCGCGCGCAGCGCACGCGCCAGGCGGTTGGACAGCGCATCGAGTTCGCCGTAGCTGCAGCTGCGCGCGCCGTCGCGCACCGCCGGGCGGTGCGGCTGCTGCGGCACGCGCGCCACGAAGCCGGCGTGCGCCAGCGGCGCGCCGCGCAGCGGCACGCGCGCGGGCTGCAGCGCCAGCAGCGCACGCGCGGCGCCGGCGGACAGCACGTCGAGCCCGCCGATGGTGTCCTCGGGCTTGTGCGCGGCCGACTGCAGCACGCACTCGAACATGTCGAGCCAGCGCTGCACGCTTACGTCGTCGAACAGGTCGGTGTTGTATTGGGCCTCGACCTGCAGGCTGCCGGCGTGCGGACGCAGGTTCACAAACAGTTCGAAGTTCTCGTAGCGCCGGGCGATGGTGTCCTGCACCACGTCGAGCGTGGTGAAGGCCTGCGCGCTGCTCGCCACGTCGGGGTCGACGTTGAAGGACACGCTCACCAGCGGCAGCCGGCTCGGGTCGCGCTCGAGCGACAGCTGGCCCAGCAGCGCGCCGTAGGTCAGGGCCTGGTGATCGAAGGCGTCGAGCACGGCGGTGCTGCATTCGTCCATCAGCGCGTCGAAGCGCATGGCCGGGTGCGCGGCGATGCGCAGCGGCAACAGGTTCACGCAATGGCCGACCAGGCCGGGCACGTCGTGCGCGAGCTGGCCCGAGGTCGGGATGCCGACCACGATGTCTTCCTGCCCCGTGAGGCGGTGCAGCGTCGCGACGAAGCCGCTGAGCAGGCCCGTGAACAGGCTGACGCCGGCCTTGGTGCTCGCGATGCGCACGGCGCCCACCACGCGCCGGTCGAGCAGGCGTTCGGCGCGGCGCGAGTTGAAGGTGCGCACGGCCGGGCGGGGGCGGTCCAGCGGCAGGTCGAGCACCGGCTGCGTGGTGCCGGCAAAGCGCGCCAGCCAGTAGTCGATGTGCGCCTGCATCTCGGGGCTCGCGGCGGCGGCGGCTTCCTCGGCGGCGAAGTCCGCGAAGAGCGGTGCGGCCTTGAGCTTGAGCCCCACGCCGGTCTCCTCGGCATAGAGGTGGCCCAGCTGCTCGGTGATGACCGCCCACGACCAGCCGTCGCAGACCACGTGGTGCGCCGACATCACGAGCTCGTGCTCGTCATCGCCCAGGCGGTACAGCACGGCCCGGAACAGCGGCCCGTGTTCGAGCGGGAACGGCGTGCACACGGCGTCGTCGTGGGCCGCGTGCAGCGCCTGCGCGAGGGCTTCGGGCGCCAGCCCGCCCAGGTCGTGGCGGACCAGGTGGTTCCCGGTGGGCGGGCTGACCAGCATGAAGCTGCCGTCCGGCGAGATCGTGGCGCGCAGCGCCTGGTGGCGTTCGAGCAGCCGGTCGGTGGCGCGCGCCATGGCGTCGGCGTCGAGCGCGCCGCGCAGGCGCAGCACGACCGACTCGTTGTAGGCCATCGAGGCCTCGGGGCCCAGCGAGGCGCCGAGCCAGATTTCGCGCTGCGACTCGGTGGTCGCGATGATGCATTCGACGAGGCCACCGCTCGCGGTGGGCTTGAGTGCGGCGTTCATGCTGCAGCCTTTCCGTTGATGAGGCGCGCCTGCGAGGCGGCGTCTTCGGGCACGTACCAGTACGGCTGGCCGTCGCTGTCGCGGGCCAGCACGCTGCCGTCCTCGGCGGGCTGGTGCGCGTCGAAGCGGGTGGGGACGGGAGCGCGGCGCGGAAGGAAGCCGGATTCCTGCATCTCGGCGACCGACTCCTTGAAGGCGCGCTGCAGGAAGGCGATGTCCTCGGCGCTGTGCGCGCTCGTGAGGAAGCACGGGAAGTTGTCCAGGATGTGCACGCCGCGGCTGCGCATCATGGCGAACAGCAGGTCCTGCAGCGGCTGGTCTTCGAGCCAGCTCACGCGCCACAGCGACGCGAAATGGCGGATCTCGATCGGCGCGCCGACCTCCCGGCACCAGCCCGAGAGTTCCGTGGCCATGGCGGTCGTGCTCGCGTTGAGCCCGGCCTGCAGTGCGGGCCCGGCCTCCTTCAGGTGCGTGAGCGAGGCCTTGGCCGCGGCGAGCGCCAGCGGATGGCGCACGAAGGTGCCGGCGAAGTAGGTCACGCCCACGCCCGGGATCGAGTCGTCGCCGTACTGCCAGGCGCCGCCGTCGAGCGCGTCCATGAACTCGCGCTTGCCGGCGATCACGCCGACCGGAAAGCCGCCGCCGATCACCTTGCCGTAAGTGGCCAGGTCGGCGCGCACGCCGAACAGCTCCTGCGCGCCGCCCAGCGCGCTGCGAAAGCCGGTGATGACCTCGTCGAAGATGAGGCAGCAGCCGTTCTTCGCGGTGACGTCGCGCACGTCGTGCAGGAACTCGCGCGGCTGGAAGTCGGGGCGGCGGCTTTGCACCGGCTCGACCAGCACGGCCGCCAGGTCCGCGGCGTTGTCGCGGATGAAGGCCAGCGCCTCGGGCGTGCCGTAGTCGAGCACGCGGATGTCGCCGAACATGCCGCTCATCACGCCCGGCGCGGCCGACAGGCCCTTGCCGCCCTTGCCGGCGCGCACCAGCACTTCGTCGAAGGTGCCGTGGTAGGAGCCCGTGAAGGCCACCACCGTGCTGCGCCCGGTGACGGTGCGTGCGATGCGCAGCGCCGCCATCACGGCCTCAGAGCCGGTGTTGCACAGGCCGGCGCGTTCGCTGCCCGTGAGTTCGCAGATGAGGCGGGTCACGTCGGCCGCGAGCGGATGCTGCGGCCCGATCTCGTAGCCCGCGTCGAGCTGGGCCCGCACGGCGTCCTGCACGAAGTCGGGTTGCCAGCCGAACAGGTTCAGTCCGAAGCCGTTGAGCGCGTCGACGTACTCGTTGCCGTCGATGTCCCACATCTTCGAGCCCTTGGAGCGCTCGATCACGATCTGGTAGGTGATCTCCTTGGTCAGCGGGCGAAAGCCGTTGACCACGCGCGGGTCCGCCATGTGGGCGCGGTTGTCCTCGGTGAAGCGCTTGCTCTTTTGCGTGCGTTCGACATAGCGCCGCACGAAGGTCGCCAGCCGCGCCTTCTGCCGCGCGCTGGGTTCGGCGGTGCGCTGGGTGTGGATGCGGGCAATGGCACCGAAGGCCTTGTTGACGTCGTAGCGAAGCGGGGCTTCGGCGGGCGGCTGTGGTGGCTGCACGGCGGGCGCGGCCTCGGGTGCGACCGGCGCGGCCCCGCCGGACAGGAGCACGAGCTGCTGGCGCATCAGCTCCATCTGCTGCGCGATCACCTGGTTCAGCAGGCCGGTGGGCTGCGGGAGCCCTGGCGTTGGCATGGACGCCTGCACGGCGGGGGCCGCAGGCATGACGGGCGCGGCCACCGGCTCGGCCTCGGGCGGCAGGCTCTGCTGCAGGTACGCGGCCAGCGCGTCGAAGCTGCGGTAGTTCTCCATCAGCTGGCGGAAGCTCAGCTCGACCTTGAAGCGCTTCTTGATCTGCGTGGCGGCCTGCGTCAGCGTGAGCGAGTCCATGCCGATCTCGCCGAACGAGGCCTGGCCCTCGGCCTGCGCCATGTCGATGCCCGAGATGTCTTCGAAGAGGGCCCGCAATCGCGCGTCGATCGACGCCGCACGCGATGCATCGGGCGGCAGGGGAGAAGGCGCAGGCAGGTGAGGCGAGGGCGCTGCAGCGGTCACGATCGGCTCCAAGGAAACAGGCAAGGCGGGCGACACCGGCGCGGTGGGCGCGATGTCGACCCACAGGCGCTTGCGTTCGAACGGGTAGGTGGGCAGGCACACGCGCCGGGCGCCGGTGCGCGGTGCCAGCAGCGCGAGGTCGACCTCGGCGCCGCAGGTCCACAGGCGCGCGGCGGCCAGGCGCAGGGTGCGGGGCTCGTCGGCCGGCTCGCCGTGCAGCAGCGACACCGCCGCGACAAGGCCTGGCACGCGGTGCTGGCGCACCAGCGCGGCCAGCGTGTTGCGCGGACCGACCTCCACGAACACCGGATGGGGGGCGTCGTCCGCCGCGCTCTGCAATGCGGGCGAGAAGCGCACGGTGCCGCGCAGGTGCTGCGCCCAGTAGGCCGGGCTCGTGGCCTGCGCGTCTTCGAGCAGGCGGCCGGTGAACGTGGAGTAGATGGGAATCTGCGGCGCGTGCAGCACGACTTGGCCCACGAGCGCCTCGAAGGGCGCCACCGCGGCGTCCATCATGGCGGAGTGAAAGGCGTGCGAGGTCTGCAGCAGCCGGCAGGCGACGCCCTCGGCTTCGAGCGCGGCCTGGAGTTCGGCGATGGCCTCGGTGGGGCCGGCGGCCACGCAGGCGCCGGGTGCGTTCTCCGCGGCGAGCGAGACCCGGGGCGAGGACGCGAGCCGCGTGGCCAGCGCGTCCGCGCCCAGGCGCACCGACAGCATCGTTCCCGCGGGCTGGGCCTGCATGAGCGCGCCGCGGCGCGCAATGAGCCGGGCCGCGTCTTCCAGGCGCATCACGCCGGCGATCACGGCCGCGACGAATTCGCCGACGCTGTGGCCGATCAGCGCGTGCGGGCGCAGGCCCAGCGACAGCAGCCGCCGTGCAAGCGCGTACTCGAGCGTGAAGAGCGCGGGCTGCGTGACGGCCGTGGGCGCGAGCGCCTGCGGGTCGTCTGCGAACAGGCGCTCGCGCAGGTCGAAGTCGAGTGCGCCCTCGAAGGCGCGCAGGCAGTTGTCGAACGCGGCCGCGAACACCGGGTCGCCGGCATGCAGCGCGCGGCCCATGCCCGGGTACTGCGCGCCCTGGCCCGGGAACATCAGCACGGGCTGCGGCGCGCGCTCGGCGATCCGGTCGCTCACGCGCCAGGCCGTGTTCTCCGAGCGCAAGGCCTCGATGGCCTGCGCCGCATCGCCGGCCACCACGGCGCGGCGGAAGGCATGGGCCTTGCGGCCGACGCACAGGGTGAACGCCGCGTCGCCCAGGCAGAGCCCGGGCTGTTCTTCCAGGTGCGTCGCCAGCTGCTGCGTCGCGACCGCCAGCGCGGCCTCCGATCGGGCCGACAGCGCCAGCACATGGACGCCCGGTTGCGTGGTGCGTGCCTGACGCGCCGGCGCTTCCTCGAGCACGACGTGCGCGTTGGTGCCCCCGACACCGAACGAGCTGACCCCCGCGCGGCGTGGCTGCGCGGCCCGCGGCCACGGCTGCAGCTGGTTGCTGACATGGAACGGCGTGCGCGCGAAGTCGATCGCCGGGTTCGGTGCCGTGAAGTGCGCGGTGGGCGGAATCAGTTCGTGGTGCAGCGACAGCGCCGTCTTGATGAGGCCGGCGGCGCCCGCGGCCGTGACCATGTGGCCCACGTTGCTCTTGAGCGAGCCCAGCGTGCAGTAGCCCCGCGCGTCGGTGTGCTCGGCGTAGGCGACGGCCAGCGCCTCGACCTCGACCGGGTCGCCCATCGGCGTGGCCGTGCCGTGCGCTTCCACGTAGGAAATGCTGCGTGCGTCCACGTCCGCCGCGGCCAGCGCGGCGCGGATCACCGCCGCCTGGCCGTCCACGCTGGGCGCGGTGAAGCTGGCCTTGGCGCCGCCGTCGTTGTTGACGCAGGCGCTGCGCAGCACGGCATAGACGGTGTCGCCGTCGGCCTGCGCGTCGGACAGCCGCTTGAGCAGCACCACGGCGGCACCGTCGCTGAACACGGTGCCCTTGGCCTGCGCGTCGAAGCTGCGCGTGTGGCCGTCGGGCGAGAGCATCGAGCCCTCGTTGTAGAGGTAGCCGCTGCGCGGCGGGCAGGTGACCGAGGCGCCGCCCGCCAGCGCCATGTAGCACTGGCCCGTGCGCAGCGCGTGGAAGGCCTGGGCCACCGCGACCAGCGAGGTCGAGCACGCGGTGTTGACGCTCACCGCCGGCCCGCGCAGGTTGAGCCGGTTGGCCACGCGGGTGGTGATGTAGTCCTTCTCGTTGGCCAGCATCACCTGGAACTCGCCGACGGCCTCCACGAGGTCGGGCCGCGAGGCCACGTGGCGCTGGAAGTAGGTCGCGTTGTACGTGCCCGCGTACACGCCCACCGGGCCCGGCGCTTCGTCGGGCACGTAGCCCGCGCGCTCCAGGCATTCCCAGCAGATCTCGAGGAACACGCGGTGCTGAGGGTCCATGAGCGCGGCTTCCTTCGGGCCGATGCCGAAGAAGGCGGCATCGAAACCCTCGATGCCGTCGATCACGCCGCGTGCCCGCACGTAGGCCGGATCGCGGCGCAGCGACTCGCTGACGCCGGCGTCCAGGCTGGCGTCGTCGAAGAAGCTGACGGTGTCGCGCCCGGCGACGAGGTTGTCCCAGAACTGCTCCACATCGCCCGCGCCGGGGAAGCGACCGGCGGTGGCGATGAGAGCGATGGGCTCGGGGACGCGGGCGGCGTCCTCGCGCACGGGCACGGGGTGTGGCGCCTGCGGCGCCTCGCCGGCCGACTGCAACTGCGCCGCGATGGCGCCCGGCGTCGGGTGGCGGAAGAAGAGGTTGGTCGACAGCGGCGGCGCGCCCTCGCGCTGCAGGTCCGCCAGCACCTGCAGCACCAGCAGCGAGCTGCCGCCCAGGTCGAAGAAGTTGTCGTGACGCCCGGCCTTGTCGATGCCCAGGGCGCGCGCGAAGGCGTCGCACACCTGCTGCTCGAGCGCGTCGCGCGCGGCCTCGAAAGGCTGCGCGAGTTCGGGCCGCTCGGCGGCCGGCTCAGGCAGTGCGTTGCGGTCGAGCTTGCCGTTGGGCGTGACGGGGAGCTGCGCAAGCCACACCTGCGCCGACGGCAGCAGCGGCGCGGGCAGGCGGGCCGCCAGGTGCGCGCGCAGCGTGTCCCACGCCAGCTTCTGCGTGCGTGCGACCAGGTAGGCGACCAGCCGCAGTTGGCCGTCGCGACCGGGTCGCGCGACCACCGCGCACGATTGCACCGCGGGGTGCGCGAGGATGGCCGCCTCGACCTCGCCGGTCTCGATGCGGTGGCCGTGGATCTTGACCTGGCCGTCGATGCGGCCGATGAATTCGATCGTGCCGTCGGGCAGCCAGCGCGCGAGGTCGCCGGTGCGGTAGAGCCGCTCGCCGGGCGCGCCGAAGGGGTCGGGCACGAAGCGCGCAGCCGTGAGTTCGGGCTGGCCCAGGTAGCCGCGCGCCAGGCCGTGCCCGCCGATGCACAGCTCTCCCACGAGTCCGCTGGGCAGCAGCGCCAGCGTCGGGCTCAGCACGCGCAGCACGGTGTCCTTGATCGGGCGCCCGAGCGGCACCGAGCGCGGGCCCGCAGCGATCGCGGCGCGTTCGATGCGGTGGGTGGCCGCGAAGGTCGTGCACTCGGTCGGCCCGTAGCCGTTGCTGATGGTGAGCCCGGGGAGTGCGTCGAGCGCGCGCCGCACATGGGGTACCGACAGCGCCTCGCCGCCGGTGAACAGGTGCACCAGGCCCGCGAGGTGCTGCGGATCGCCGTCGATCACGGCGTTGAAGAGCGAGGCCGTGAGCCAGGCGGTGTGTACCTCGTGGCGGGCGATGGTGCGTGCAAGGCAGGCGCCGGTGGGTACCCGTTCGCCGTGGATCACGCAGCACCCGCCGTTGAGCAACGGCCCCCAGACTTCGAGCGTCGAGGCGTCGAAGGCGAGTGGTGCCGCATGCAGCATCGCGCGCCCTGGTGCGAAGTCGATGTAGTCGACGTCGACGACCAGCCGCAGGATGGCGCGATGGCCGATCTCGATGCCCTTGGGTACGCCGGTCGAGCCCGAGGTGTACATGAGGTACGCCAGCGATTCGCCGTCGATGGCGGGTGGCGTCCACGGCGCGGGGTCCGCGCTGTCTTCGGGCGCGTCGATGCGCACGGCGATGCGGGGGGCCGGCACGAGAGAGGCCAGTGCCTCGGTGGTCACGACCCGGGTCACGCCGGCCTGGTCGAACATGGCGGCGACCCGTTCGGGCGGGAAGTCGGTCGGCACCGGCACGTAGGCCGCGCCCGCCTTGAGGATGCCGAGCATGGCGACGATGGCGGCCATCGAGCGCTCGAACACCATCCCGACGGGGTCGCCCGCCTGCACGCCCGACCGCTGCAGGCGCTGTGCGAGCCGGTCGCTGCGCGCGTCGAGTTCGCCGTAGCGCATCGTCTCGTCGCCTTCCACCAGCGCCACGGCGTCGGGCGTGGTCGCGGCCCGGTGGCGGAACACGGCGGGCACGGTGAGCGACAGGTCGGGCGCGGCGGGCGGCGTGGTCCAGGTGGCGAGCTGGTCGTGGCGGTCGGCGTCGGGCAGGGCACGGATGCCGTGGAGTGCTGCGTCGGGGTGCGCCAGCAGATCGGCGGCGGTGTCGGCGATGGCAGCGAGCAGGCGGCTGGCGCAGGGCGCGTCCATCAGGCTCGCGTCGACGTCCAGGTGCAGGCTGGCGGGGAGCTCCGCCCGGGCTTCGAGCCGCAAGGGCAGTGGGGTGTCGCCGGTGGGAGGCGTGGTCCGGCGGGCGAGGTCGAGCTGGGTCAGCCACGCGCTCGCGGTGCCGGGCTGCGACGTCGGCATGCCTTGCGGCCCCGGCAGGGCCGCGCCCAGCCAGTGCGATTGCAGCAGCAACCAGGCACCCACGAAGAGCGTGTCGGGCAGGTACCCCGTGGTGCCCAGCGACGCGAGCCAGCGCTGCGCGAACCCGGTGTCGAGAGCCAGCGAGACGCCGAGCCGTTCGCCTGCCGCCGCGCGCGCAGGCGGCGAGACGAACAGGTCGCCCAGCGTGGCCTGCGAAGCCATGGTGGCCTCCGGCGACGAAGCAATGTGGGTGTCCATGCAATTGCCCGGCTGCAGACAGTGAATGAAAAATACAATTGAAGGGGTTGAATTGATTTCAATTGGATTTGGTTCTTGATTTGTTGCGATCCTAGGAACTTGGCAAGGCGTTTGTTTGGGTCTTTTCTGTTTGTTTACACTTTGATATAAATATTTCTGAATAGAACTACCTAAGCCATGACATTTGAGGTACCAAGGACATTTGTGGGGGGCGGTTTGTCACGCCTTTCTGAAGCTATAGCGGAACGTCAGTTCAAAAAAATGGCTGTTTCGTCTCCTTCGGTCGATACGCTTGAAAGTCTGAATCTCGGTATTAATGTCAGGTTAATTGCGAAATTAAGTCAAAAATGGAAGGATGAGATTGGATTTTTCGCAAATTGAGACAAACGGATGACATCGACATTCAGAAGCTGTAGGCTCAAATGGGGTAGGTTTTTTTCTTCGGAGAAAGAAAAAATCTGTCTTTCAATTTATTTGATTATTGAATTTTTAGTGCAATTGGAATTTATAGAAATTCAATTGAAAATGTTACTTTGATGCCTTGTCGGCGCTTGATTTTCAGTTTTTCATGACTGTTGAAGATAGATTTGATTGGTTGGGTGCCATCGTTTTTCTAAAAATTGGGAGCGGTGGCCAATGAGGTGATTTCTCCTCTGTCAGCATGCGGAGCACCCGGATGCCTCGCGGCAGCCGCCAGCGAAATTGGGGCGATCGGCGGCGTCATGGGCGCCGGAATTGATCCCGATTGATTTCCGTCGCACTGGCCGGAAGGTCCGAACCGGCCCCGGAGATCGACGCGCCGGGCCCGTCCGCAATTCACCGCCGCACCGCGGCGTGGATGGCGTTGCGGGGACGGTTCTTCAGGTCGGATGCCGGCTCTTTGTCGACGCCGATGCTCGGAACGCGCCCGGTCCCGGGCAGGCGTTTTGTCACGCTCGCAGGCGTACCGGGGCAGGGCGCATGCCCCCCTCGCAAAGGTGCGCTTGGCTCATGTGCGAAGGCACGTCGATGCCTAGACTGGCCCTGCCATGCATCGTCCACTGTGATCCTCCCTGTGCGGTGTGGGAGGGGCGAGGAAGCAGCAGCGTGCGTGGCCCTATTGCTGGAGCGCCTGGGCGAAGGTCTGCTGTCGGTGCGCACCGACGAGGCCTTTCGCCACGGGCCGCTTGCAGGCGCGTGAGAACGCGCTAGAACGAAGAGATGGAACGAAGGAGTGCAGCCATGGCCACCCAACCCGATCTTCCGTCTCCGATCACGCCCGACCTGCCGGTCGAGCCCGATGAAGGGCCGGAGCACGCGCCCGACGAGCCCACCGACCCCGAGCCGCCGCCCAGCGCGAGGTGAGAACAGCGCCCCTCGCGCCGCGCTAAGCTCGCGCGATGGATGAAGTCGATTGCGTCGTCATCGGCGCTGGCGTGGTGGGGCTGGCCGTGGCGCGTGCATTGGCGCTCGCGGGCCGGGAGGTGCTGGTGCTGGAGTCCGAAGGGGCGATCGGCACGGGAACGAGTTCGCGCAACAGCGAGGTGATCCATGCGGGCATCTACTACCCGCAGGGTTCGCTGAAAGCGACGCTGTGCGTGGAAGGACGCAAGGCTCTCTACAGCTACGCGCAGGCGCGCGGCGTGCCGCACAGCCGTTGCGGCAAGCTCATCGTGGCGACCTCCGCCGAACAGGTAGGCCAACTCGAGGTGATCCGCGCGAAGGCGGCGGCCAACGGGGTGGACGATCTGGTCCTGCTCACCGCGCAGCAAGCCCTCGCGATGGAACCGCAACTGCATTGCGTCGCGGCGCTGCATTCACCGAGCACGGGCATCGTCGACAGCCATGCGCTGATGCTGGGCCTGCTCGGCGACCTCGAGAACGCGGGCGGCATGCTGGCGCTCAAGTCGCCCATCGAACGTGCCGAAGGCGTGGACGGCGCGGTCGTGCTGATCGCCGCCGATGGCACGGTGCTGCGTTGTCGCACCGTGGTCAATGCGGCGGGGCTCGGTGCCCCGGCACTGGCGCGTCGTTTCGAAGGCATGCCGGCGTCGGCCGTGCCACGCGAGCACTTCGCCAAGGGCAACTACTTCACGCTCGCGGGCCGCGCACCTTTCGGCCGGCTCATCTATCCCGTGCCGGAACCGGGCGGGCTCGGCGTGCACCTGACGCTCGACCTCGGCGGGCAGGCCAAGTTCGGGCCCGATGTGCAATGGGTCGAGGCCGCCGACGACCTCGTGGTCGATCCGGCACGCGGCGAGCGCTTCTACGACGAGGTGCGCAGGTACTGGCCGGCGTTGCCCGATGGTGCGCTGATCCCCGGCTATGCGGGCATGCGTCCGAAGATCTCGGGGCCGGACGCGCCTGCGGCCGACTTCGTGATTGCGGGGCCCGCGTCGCATGGGGTGCCGGGGCTGGTCCATCTCTTCGGCATCGAGTCGCCGGGCCTCACCAGCTGCCTGGCCATCGGACGGCATGTCGCGGACCTGCTCGCCGAGGCCTGATGCATGCACTCGGGCACAACTGAGCACATCTGTCGCGCATGAGGGGCTTTCGAGCCTGTAACATGACAGCACGCCATATGCTGGCGTGAAGCCGCCGGCGCGGTGCCGGTGTCATCACGGAGGAAAGATTCCAATGAGTGCATCCAACAATCTTGAAGCAGCAGCCGAAGACATCGCAAGCGACGTGCGCGGCGTGCTGGCCAGCAAGGACCTGGATTCGGTTCCCCACATCAAGGCGCTGCGCCAACGCATCGACACCAAGCTCGCCATCGCGCGCGAGCTGGCTTCCGAAAAGAGCAAGCTGGCTGCCAAGAAGGCGCGCCAGGCGGCCACCGCCACCAACACCTACGCCCACGACGAACCTTGGCAGGTTGCCGGCGCCGCACTGGCGGTCGGCGTGCTGGTGGGTCTGTTGCTTGGCCGCCGCTGAGCGTCACTGCACCGGCCTGAGCGCGCACCGCCATCCCTTCGTTCGCCGTCGCCACGCTGTGGCCGGTGAGGGCGGAGGCGGCGCATGAGACTGCTGTCCCTGTTCGGGCTCGATGCCCGCATCCGCCGGTTGCGCATCGCCGCCGCCGAAGGTGCGCTGGCGGCCGAGGACCGGGTGCAGTTGCTGCGCATGGCCTGGGAGGACGAGAAGCAGCGCCTGAAGCTGACCCTCGTCCTGGTCGTCGCCGTGCTGGGGCTGACCACCGTCGCGGTGGCGCTGCTCTCGATGGCGGTGGTCGTGCATTACTGGGACACGCCGTACCGCGTCACCGCCGCCTGGGTGGTGGCCGGTGTCTGGGTGGTGCTGTGGCTGGCGGCCGTCATCGGCCTGATGCGCAGCCTGAGCAATGCTTCCAACAGCTTCGTTCCGACCTTTCAGGAGTTCGAGCGCGACTGGGCCTGGGTCCAGGACCGTTTCAACCTCGGCAAGGACCCGGAGCTGGACGACGAAGCACCGCGCCCGCCGCGCCCCGCCACGCGCGAAGAGCTGCTGGCCCGCATGGACCGTCAGCGCGAGCGCATCGCCACCCTGCAGGGCGGCCGCGAAACGCAGCCGGCCTCGGGCGAGCCTGCGAACGAGTCGGCTGCGGCCACGGCGTTGCGCATTGCACGCGAGCACCCGGTGGCTGCCGGGGTTGTCGCCGCTGCGGCCGTGGCGGTGATCCGCCCGAGGCGGCTGCTGCGCTGGGCCACGGTCATTGCGCCGGTGCTCTGGCGCATGCGCTGAGCCACCGGCAGCACGAAGAACCGGCTCAGGCCTTGCGGCGATCCTGCTGCAGCGCCTGGGCCGTTTCGCGGACCAGCCCGGGGCCGCGATAGATCAGGCCGGTGTAGATCTGCACCACGTCCGCGCCCGCGGCGATCTTGGCCTTGGCATCCGCCGCACTCAGGATGCCGCCCACCCCGATGATCGGAAAGTCCTTGCCCAGCGCCGCGCGCAGTTGCGCGATCACGCGGTTGCTGGCTTCGCGCACCGGCGCGCCCGAGAGGCCGCCGGCTTCCTGCGCGTGCGGCAGGCCTGCCACCGCGTCGCGCGCGAGCGTGGTGTTGGTGGCGATCACGCCGTCCATGCCGTGGCGCTGCAGCGTGGCGGCGATCACCGCGACCTGGGCGTCGTCGAGGTCGGGGGCGATCTTCACGAACAGCGGCGCGCGCTTGGCGTGGCGCGTGGCCAGCGCTTCACGCCGCTCGGCCACGGCGCCCAGCAGCGCGTCGAGCGCTTCGTCGCTTTGCAGCGAGCGCAGGTTGGTCGTGTTGGGGCTCGAGATGTTGATCGTCACGTAGTCCGCATGCGGGTAGACACCGTCCAGGCAGGCCAGGTAGTCGTCCACCGCGCGCTCGATCGGCGTGGCCGCGTTCTTGCCGATGTTCAGGCCCAGCAGCATGGGCGACTTGCCGCCGCTGGCCTGCTTGCGAAAGCGCGCCTTCTGCACGTTGGCCAGGAAGGCGTCGAGCCCTTCGTTGTTGAAGCCGAGGCGGTTGATCAGTGCGTCGCGCTGCGGCAGGCGGAACATACGCGGCTTCGGGTTGCCGGGCTGGCCCTTGGGCGTGACGGTGCCAACCTCGACGAAACCGAAGCCCATGGCCGCGAAGGCGTCGATGCAGCGTGCGTTCTTGTCCAGTCCGGCGGCCAGGCCGACGCGGTTGGGGAAATTCAGGCCTGCCAGCTGGATCGGGTCTTCGACGCGCGTCGCCGCGTAGGCGCAGGCCAATGGCGTGTTCTGTGTGCGGGCCAGCCCGTCGAGGGTGATTTCATGGGCGTGCTCGGGGTCGAAACCGAACAGAAAAGGGCGGGCCAGGCCATAGAGCGAAGAGGGCAACAGCAGGGGCATCGGATAATTCTCGACTTCAATGAGCCAAGGATTCTCCGCGATGACCGCACCCGCCTCCCCAACCCCTCTTTCCCAGGATGAACTCAAGGCCCAGGTCGGCCTTGCCGCGCTGGCCTACGTGGTCAAGGGCGAGATCGTCGGCGTGGGCACCGGCTCCACGGTCAACAAGTTCATCGACGCGCTGGCCACGATCAAGGACGAGATCAAGGGCGCGGTCTCCAGCTCCGTTGCTTCCACCGAACGTCTGCGCGCGCTGGGCATCCCGGTGTTCGACAGCAACGAGGTGGAAGAACTGGCCGTCTACATCGACGGCGCCGACGAGATCGACCACCGGGGCTTCATGGTGAAGGGCGGCGGCGCGGCGCTCACGCGCGAGAAGATCGTCGCGGCGCAGTCCAAGCGCTTCGTCTGCATCGCCGACGCCTCCAAGCTGGTCGAGACGCTCGGCGCGTTTCCGCTGCCGGTGGAAGTGATCCCGATGGCGGTGCGCCGCGTGATGCGTCAGTTCGCCAGCCTGGGCGGCATCGCCCAGGTGCGCGAAAAAGACGGCCTGCCGCTGGTGACCGACAACGGCCAGCACATCGTCGACGTGACCGGCTTGCGGATCACCGACCCGCGCGCCTTCGAATCCGAAGTGAGCCAGTGGCCGGGCGTGGTGACGGTGGGGGTCTTCGCCCACCAGAAGGCCGACGTGTGCCTGCTGGGCACGGCGTCGGGCGTGAAGACGTTGCAGTTCGCCGGCTGAACGGCGGCGATGCAGCACGGGGAGTACGGGGGCGCGGCCCCCGTCGTTCCTAGAACTTGATGCCGGCCGGGTTGTTCGGGCCCGGTGCGTTCGAAGGCGGTGCCGGCGCGGGGTTCGGCGGCTGCAGGGGCGTGTCGGTCGCACGGGGCGCAGCCGCCGCCGGTGCCTGCTGCGCAACGAGCGGACGCGCGGCGGGCGGACGGTAGCCCGGGGGCAGGCTGTTGCTCTTGGGATAGCCGGCCGCATCGAGGTAGCGCGACCATTCCACATCCGAGAAACCCTTGAGCTGCTGCGATCCGACGGTCAGCAGCGGCAGCGCGTTCTGTCCGCTCAGGCGCTGCAGGGCGTCGACGTCCTCGTTGCTCTTGATGGTGCGTTCCTCGAAGGGAATGCCGCGCGTGGTGAGCAGCGTGCGCGCCTCGTTGCAGGGGCCGCAGCTTTCGCCGCTGTACAGCGTGACGGGGTAGCGCTGTGCCACCTGGCGCAGTTCGTAGGGAAGCCCGCTGTTGGTCGGCGCGTTGACGCCGGCCGGCTGGGGCCCACCCGTCGGCGCGTTGGTGACGACGGGGGGCTGGTCCGAGAACGTGACCTTGCCGTTCTTGTCGACCTGGCGGTAGACCGCCTGCGCCAGCACGCTGGCAGTCGACAGCACGAGGACCAGGCCGATCAGGCCGCGCATCGGGAGTTTGTAAAAAGTCGGATACATATCTCCCGAGTATCGCAAGCTTCAGCGCCGTATCAAGCGGGCTGTGCCTGAGCCATGCCCTG
The DNA here is from genome assembly GCF_059415405.1 of Variovorax sp. GW821-FHT10C12. Lineage (NCBI taxonomy): Bacteria > Pseudomonadati > Pseudomonadota > Betaproteobacteria > Burkholderiales > Comamonadaceae > Variovorax > Variovorax sp. GW821-FHT10C12. The sequence continues at coordinate 2,103,938 of NZ_JBWKNE010000001.1, read as the reverse complement.
ATGTCGCAGCAGCGCATCAAGCTGCGGCTCGCGGCCGCGGAAGGCCTTGAACGAATCCATGGCGCTGCGGCTGCCGCCGGCCTCCAGGATGGCCTGGCGGTATCGGCGGCCGGTCTCGATGTTCGGCTCGCCGTCGGCGCCCACGGTTTCCTCGAAGGCCGCGTAGGCGTCGGCGCTCAGCACCTCGGCCCACTTGTAGCTGTAGTAGCCGGCCGCGTAGCCGCCCGAGAAGATGTGGCTGAAGGTGTTCGGCGTGCGGCTGAAGGGCGGCGAGGGCATCACGGCCACCTCGGCGCGCACCTGGCCGAGCAGCGCCATCACGGCGCCCGGCTGGGCGGCGGCTTGGTGCTCGGTGTGCAGCAGCATGTCGAACAGCGAGAACTCGATCTGGCGCAGCGTCTGCAGCCCGCTCTGGAAGTTCTTGGCGGCGGTCATCTTGTCGAAGAGGGCGCGCGGCAGCGGCTCGCCGGTGTCGACGTGGGCCGTCATGTGGGCGAGCACGTCCCACTCCCAGCAGAAGTTCTCCATGAACTGGCTCGGCAGTTCGACCGCATCCCACTCGACGCCGCTGATGCCCGACACGTCGCGCTCGTTCACCTGCGTGAGCATGTGATGCAGGCCGTGGCCGAACTCGTGGAAGAGGGTGGTCACGTCGTCGTGCGTGAGCAGCGGCGGCTTGCCGTCGACACCGCTGGCGAAGTTGCACACCAGCTGCGCGACCGGCGTCTGCAACAGGCCGTCGTCGGGGCGCAGCCAGCGGGCGCGCACGTCGTCCATCCAGGCGCCGCCGCGCTTGGCGGCGCGGGCGGAAGGGTCGAGGTAGAACTGGCCGACCTTCTGGCCGCCACGTTCGATGCGGTAGAACTCGACGCTCGGGTGCCAGGTGGGCGCGCTGTCGCGGCGGATCGACACCTCGAACAGCGTCTCGACGATCTTGAACAGGCCCGCCATCACCTTGGGCGCGGGGAAGTACTGCTTCACCTCCTGTTCGCTGAAGGCGTAGCGCGCTTCCTTGAGCTTCTCGCCGACGTAGGTCCAGTCCCAGGCCTGCGGGTCGACGAGGTTCAACTGTTCGGAAGCGAAGGCGCGCAGGTCGGCCAGGTCGCGCTCACCGTAGGGCTTGGCCTTGGCGGCGAGGTCGCGCAGGAACTTGACGACCTGCTCGGGCGATTCGGCCATCTTGGGCACGACCGAGAGTTCGCCGAAGTTCTTGTAGCCCAGCAGCTTCGACTCTTCCTCGCGCAGCGCGAGGATCTCGGTGATGAGTGCGGTGTTGTCGAACTTCGGATCGCCGAGTTCGCTGGCGCGCGTGACGTAGGCGCGGTACAGGGTTTCGCGCAGTGCGCTGCTCTTGGCGAACTGCATCACCGGCAGGTAGCAGGGCATCTTGAGCGTGAGCTTGTAGCCCTGCTTGCCTTCGGCCTCGGCGGCCGCGCGCGCGGCGCTCACCACGTCTTCGGGCACGCCGTCGAGTTCACCGAGCTGCGCGTAGTGCGCGAAGGCGTCGGTGGCGTCGAGCGCGTTCTCGCTGAACTTCTGGCTCAGTTCGGCCTGGCGTTCCTGGATGTCGGCAAAGCGCTGCTTGGCCTCGCCCTGCAGCTCGGCGCCGCCGAGCACAAAGTTGCGCACGGCATTCTTGTGCGCCTGGCGCTGCTCGGGGTTGAGCGTGGCCGGGTCGATGGCCTTGTACTTGGCGTACAGGCGCTCGTCGGAGCCCAGCCGGGTCCAGAAGGCGGTCACGCGCGGCATGGCCTCGTTGTAGGCGGCGCGCAGCTCGGGCGTGTCGGCCACGGCGTTGAGGTGACCGACAGCGCCCCAGGCGCGGCTGAAGCGTTCGGAGGCCACGTCGAGCACCTTCGAGATCGCGAGCCAGTCGGCCGGGAATTCGGGCGCCGTCACCGTCTGCAGCGCGGCCTCGGCATCGGCCAGCAGCGCGTCGACCGCGGGCGACACGTGTTCGGGCTTGATGCGGTCGAACAGGGGGAGGTCGGTGAAGTCGAGGAGCGGATTGGTCATGTGAAAGATCCTGGGCGAGCGTAGCGAAGCCATTTCGGGAACCACCGCGGAACCGGCTTTGCCGGGCCGCCGGTGGTGCCCCTTGAGGGGGAGGCGGCTACACGCAGTGAGCCAACAACGGGGTGGTTCTTATCTTGCGGCGCGTTCGGCCGCTTCAAGGGTGTTGACCAGAAGCATGGCGCGCGTCATGGGGCCGACGCCGCCGGGCACGGGGGTGATCCAGCCGGCCACTTCCTTCACGCCGTCGAAATCGATGTCGCCGGCCAGCTTGCCGTCGGCCTTGCGGTTCATGCCCACATCGATGACGACCGCGCCGGGCTTCACCATGTCGGCGGTCAGCAGGTCGAGCTTGCCCACGGCGGCGACGATCACGTCGGCCTGGCGCGTGATCGCACCCAGGTCCTGGGTGGCGCTGTGGCAGATGGTCACGGTGGCGCTCTTGGCGAGCAGCATCATGGCCATCGGCTTGCCGACGATGTTGCTGCGGCCGATGACCACGGCGTGCTTGCCGCGCAGGTCGTAGCCGATCGATTCGAGCATCTTCATGCAGCCGTGCGGCGTGCAGGGCCAGAAGCCCGGGGCGCCGGTCATCAGCGCGCCGGCGCTGGCCACGTGGAAGCCGTCGACGTCCTTGGCGGGCGAGATGGTCTCGATGACCTTCTGGCTGTCCATGTGCTTGGGCAATGGCAATTGAACGAGGATGCCGTGCACCTTCGGGTCGTCGTTGAGGGCACGGATGCGCGCCAGCAGGTCGGCCTCGCTCAGGTCGGCGGGGTAGGTCTCGAGCGTGGCCGCGAGGCCGGTCTCGGTGCTGTCGTTGACCTTGTGCTTGGTGTAGACCTGGCTCGCCGGATCGCTGCCCACCAAAATGATGGACAGGGCCGGGTTCACGCCGCGAGCCTTCAGCGCAGCGGTGCGGCCGGACACCTCGGCGCGGATGGTTTTGGCGAGGGCGTTGCCGTCGATCAGTTGGGCGGTCATCGGTTTTGATTTTCCAAGTAAAAACGCCCGCTTGCGCAGGCGTGGGGAAGGTGCGTGGCTATCGGCGGGATAGCTGCGGCTCAGGAGGCCTTGGCCGTGGGGGCCGCTTGCCCGAGCGCGATCTTGAGCAGATCGGCCACGGTGTTGGCGTTGAGCTTTTCCATGATGTTGGCGCGGTGCGCCTCCACCGTCTTGATGCTGATGCCCAGGTCGTCGGCGATCTGCTTGTTCAGGCGGCCGGCGACGATGCGCTCGAGCACTTGCGCCTCGCGGCCGGTGAGCTTGGACAGCAACGCGTCGCGGCTGGCCGACTGCTGGTGCTGCGTGAAGGCGCCGCGTGCGTGTTCGAGCATGCGCTCGACCAGCGACACCAGCTCTTCGTCGTTGAAGGGCTTCTGGATGAAATCCATCGCGCCCTTCTTCATGCTGTCGACCGCCATCGGCACGTCGCCGTGGCCGGTGATGACCACGATCGGCAACGGAGAGCGCCGTTCGATCAGTCGATCCTGCAATTCGAGGCCGGTCATGCCGGCCATGCGGATATCGACGATCAGACAGGCGACTTCGCGCGGGTCGTATCGGGAGAGAAAGGATTCGGCGGACTCGAAACAGCGGACTCTGTAGTCCTTGCCTTCGAGCAGCCATTGCAGTGAATCGCGGACGGCTTCGTCGTCATCGACGACATAGACCGTGCCCTTCTTCGGAATCAAACTCATGCAGGTACCTTTGCCTCGTCGCTTGCTACGGAACTGATAGCGTCCAACACCGGAATCCAGAAGGAAAAACGGCATCCGATCACATCCGGGCCATTGTAGATGTTCTCCGCCTGCATCCGGCCGCGGTGCGACTCGACGATGGTGCGGCACAGGTTGAGCCCGATGCCCATGCCTTCGGGCTTGGTGGAGAAGAAGGCCTCGTAGAGCCGGTCCATGACCTCGGGCGAGAGGCCCTTGCCCGTGTCCTGCACCGAGAACTCGATGGCATTTTGCCCCTCGATCACCTTGGGCAGCACGCGCAATTCGACGCTGCGGCGCGCCAGCGGGCGGTCGGCGATGTCGATGGATTCGGCCGCGTTCTTCAGCAGGTTGACCATCACCTGCTCGATGAGGATCGGGTCGACGCGCACCACCGGCAGCCGCGCGGCCACGTAGTGGTTCAGGCGCACGTTGCGCCGGCGCAGCTCGATGCCCGCGAGTTCGACCGCCTCGCTCACCATGGTGGCGACGTCGGCCGGCGTGCGGTTGGGTTCGCTGCGCTTCACGAAGGAGCGGATGCGCTGGATGATCTGGCCTGCGCGCTGCGCCTGCTTCGAGGTCTTCTCGAGCGCGGCAAGCAGGGCGTCGTTGTCGATCGTCTGCCCCTTGATGCGCGACATCATCCCGTTGCAGTAGTTGGCGATGGCCGTCAGCGGCTGGTTGAGTTCGTGCGCCACGCTGGACGCCATCTCGCCCATGGTGATCAGGCGGCTCGCGGCCTGGGCCTTGTCGGCCTGCGCGGCGGCCTGCTCTTCGGCGTCGCGGCGCGGCGTGATGTCGGTGGCGATCACCAGTTGCGCGAGGCGGCCGTCGACCCAGGTCAGGTAGCGCGAGCGCACCTCGAGCCACTTGCCCAGGTGCGGCACGAAGATCTCGTTGTTCGCGGTCTGGGCGGCGGTCAGGGTGTCGATCGGCAGGCCGGCGTAGGGGTCGACGTCGTCCAGGCCTTCGTCGTGCGCGTTCGACGGCGGCACGCCGGCCTGCGCCACCATGCCCAGGTGGCCCACGGTGTCGGAACCGAACCACAGGCGGTACAGCTTGTTGGCGAACAGCAGCTCCTCGCTGCCGATGGGCGCCACCGACACGGCGGCGTCGAGCGCTTCGAGCACGGTGGTGAAGCGTTCGTACGAGGCGGACAGCTGCTCGCGGATGCGCGTCGGCTCGGTGATGTCGGTCATCGACGTCATCCAGCCGGTCTGGTGGCCGCGCGCGTCGATCAGCGGCGACACGTACAGGCGGGCGTTGAACACGCTGCCGTTCTTGCGCTTCACGCGCACCTGGAAGCCGCCGGGCAGGGCGCGGCCGTGCAGCTCTTCTTCGAGGCGCTCGTTCATCACCTCGCGGTCGGATTCGAGCCAGTAAGGGAAAGGCGGCGTCTGGCCGACCAGTTCGTCCTCGCTCCAGCCCGTCATGGCACAGAACGCGGCGTTCACGTAGGTGATGCGGCCTTGCAGGTCGAGCACGCGCATGCCGGTGAGCATGGAGTTTTCCATCGCACGGCGGAAGTTGGTTTCGGCCACCAGCCGCTGCTGCGCCTGCAGGCGGCGGCGCGTGTGGCGCCAGGTGCCGATCAGCATCCAGCTGGTCATCACGCTGAGGGCGCACACGAGCCAGAAGAGTCCGTTGCCCACCACGCCCTGCGAGGTGCGGTAGGCCTGCGCGCGCAGCATCAGCGCGTTGCCCACGGGCGACACCGGCACTTCGTATTCGTTGGTGGCTTCGGTCCAGGGCAGCAGGCGGGTGCCGCTGTTCTTCAGCGGCGTGGTGTTGCCGGCGATCACGTTGCCCTTGGCGTCGAGCAGCGAGACGGCGTAACGCGCCTGCACCTCGGAGGGCATGCCGTAGCGCAGCAGGCCGTCGATCGAGAACTCGCCGAGCACCACGCCGGCGAACAGGCCCTGGTCGAACAGCGGAATGTGTAGCTGCAGCATCGCGGCCGGTTCGCCGCCGGCCACGGGCTGCGAGTACACCGGCTGGCGCAGCTCGCGCGCCAGCGCATAGTTGCTTTCGATGTCGCCGGGGCGCAGCACGTCGCCGATCAGGTGCTGTTGCGCCGGATGCACGCTGGGCGCGGCATAGCCGGCCTTGAAACGACGGCGGTCGTCGATCCAGCTGATGGTCTGCAGCTCGGGGAACTGGCTCACGAGCGACTCGGCGCGGCTCGTGAACTCGACCGGATCGATCTCGCGGTTGGAGGCATCGCGCGCAATGCGCATCAGCTGTTCCTGCCGCTCCAGCAGGCGAAGTCGCATGCGCTGTTGCGCGTACTCGACATCGCGCCGCACCGACTCCTGCTCGCGCTCGACTTCTTCGGAGCGCAGGTACCAGAACGCCGACACGATGGCCGCGAGAAACAACAGCACGGCCGCCATCGGCGCGAGCATCGCGACGGCGTCCTGCAGCACGGGTGTCTGCTTGCGCCACCACGTGCGCCACCAGGACAGCGGCGAGGCTTTGACGGCACTGCGGGCGACCGCGAGCGGGGAGGAAAGGGGCATGGGCGGAGTTTAGGTGATGGCCCTCTCAGGCAAGAGGCCCTGCCGGGGACGTGCCTCCTTGATATTTCATAATAAGAAATCAACAAGCACTATTTGAAATAGGGAAACTTCTATGCGAAACTCCGGCGCGCTCGGTGCCCAGCGCACTAAATTACAGCCACAGCCCTAAAAGGAGAGACAAGCATGTCGGCAAATCCCGAGAACCTGTTCGGCTCGGCCGCAAACGATGCGGACGCCCAGGAGACGCGTGAATGGATGGATGCACTGTCTTCCGTCATCCAGAGCGAAGGGCCCGAGCGGGCGCACTTCCTGCTCGAACAACTGCTCGAACATGCGCGCCAGAACAGCGTCGACATGCCGTTCTCGGCCAACACCGGCTACGTGAACACCATCGAGCCGGGCGTGGAAGCCCGCAGCCCCGGCAACCTCGAGATCGAACAGCGCCTGCGCGCCTACATGCGCTGGAACGCCATGGCCATGGTGGTCAAGGCCAACCGCATCCACCCGCCCGAAGGCGGTGACCTGGGCGGCCACATCGGCTCCTTCGCCTCGCTGGCCAGCATGTTCGGCGCCGGCTTCAACCACTTCTGGCACGCCGAGAGCGAAAACCACGGCGGCGACCTGCTGTACATCCAGGGTCACGTGTCGCCCGGCATCTATGCCCGCGCCTACCTGGAAGGCCGCCTCTCCGAAGACCAGCTGCTCAACTTCCGCCAGGAAGTGGACGGCAAGGGCCTGTCGAGCTACCCGCACCCCAAGCTGATGCCCGAGTTCTGGCAGTTCCCCACGGTGTCGATGGGCCTGGGCCCGCTGATGGCGATCTACCAGGCGCGCTTCCTGAAGTACCTGCACGCCCGCGGCATCGCCAACACCGAGAACCGCAAGGTCTGGGTGTTCTGCGGCGACGGCGAAATGGACGAAGTCGAATCGCTGGGCGCCATCGGCCTGGCCGCGCGCGAGAACCTCGACAACCTGATCTTCGTCATCAACTGCAACCTGCAGCGCCTGGACGGCCCGGTGCGCGGCAACGGCAAGATCATCCAGGAGCTCGAAGGCGAGTTCCGCGGCGCCAACTGGAACGTCATCAAGCTCATCTGGGGCAAGGGCTGGGATGCCCTGCTCGAGAAGGACCATGACGGCGCGCTGCGCAAGATCATGATGGAGTGCAACGACGGCGACTACCAGTCGTTCAAGGCCAACGACGGCGCCTACGTGCGCAAGAACTTCTTCGGCCGCGATCCGCGCACGCTGAAGATGGTCGAGCACCTGACCGACGACGAGGTCTGGAACCTGCAGCGCGGCGGCCACGACTCGCAGAAGGTGTATGCCGCCTTCCACGCCGCCCAGAACCACAAGCGCCAGCCCACCGTGCTGCTCGTCAAGACCGTCAAGGGCTTCGGCATGGGCAAGATCGGCGAAGGCAAGAACACGGTCCACCAGACCAAGAAGCTCGGCGACGAGGACATCAAGGCCTTCCGCGACCGCTTCAACATCCCGATTCCCGACAGCCAGATCGCCGAGCTGCCGTTCTACAAGCCGGCCGACGACACGCCGGAAATGCGCTACCTGCACGAGCGCCGCAAGGCCCTGGGCGGCTACCTGCCGCACCGCCGCGTCAAGGCCGACGAGAGCTTCACGGTGCCCTCGCTCGACACCTTCAAGGCGGTGATGGAGCCCACGGCCGAAGGCCGCGAGATCTCGACCACGCAAGCCTACGTGCGCTTCCTCACGCAGCTGCTGCGCGACAAGGCCCTGGGCCCGCGCGTCGTGCCCATCCTGGTGGACGAGGCCCGCACCTTCGGCATGGAAGGCCTGTTCCGCCAGATCGGCATCTACAACCCGCACGGTCAGCAGTACACCCCGGTCGACAAGGACCAGGTCATGTACTACAAGGAAGACAAGGCCGGCCAGATCCTGCAAGAGGGCATCAACGAAGCCGGCGGCATGTCCAGCTGGATCGCGGCGGCCACGTCGTACAGCACGAACAACCGCATCATGGTGCCGTTCTACGTGTACTACTCGATGTTCGGCTTCCAGCGCATCGGCGACCTGGCCTGGGCGGCCGGCGACATGCAGGCCCGCGGCTTCCTGCTGGGCGGCACCTCGGGACGCACCACGCTGAACGGCGAAGGCCTGCAGCACGAAGACGGCCACAGCCACATCCTGGCCAACACCATCCCGAACTGCGTGAGCTACGACCCGACCTTCGCGCACGAAGTCGGCGTGATCCTGCACCACGGCTTGAAGCGCATGGTCGAGAAGCAGGACAACGTCTACTACTACCTGACGCTGCTCAACGAAAACTACGCGATGCCCGGCCTGCAGCCCGGCACCGAAGAGCAGATCATCAAGGGCATGTACCTGTCCAAGCAGGGCCCGGTGGTCAAGGCCGCCAAGGGCGCGAAAGAAGCGCCGACCGTGCAACTGCTGGGCAGCGGCACCATCCTGCGCGAGAGCTTTGCCGCGCAGGAGCTGCTCGAGAAGGAGTGGGGCGTGTCGGCTTCGGTGTGGAGCTGCCCGAGCTTCAACGAACTGACCCGCGACGGCCAGGACGCCGACCGCTGGAACCTGCTGCACCCCGACCAGACGCCGCGCGTGCCCTTCGTGGCCGAGCAGCTCGGTGCTTCGACCGGCCCGGTGATCGCGTCAACCGACTACATGAAGGCCTACGCCGAGCAGATCCGTCCGTTCGTGCCGAAGGGCCGCACCTACAAGGTGCTGGGCACCGACGGGTTCGGTCGCAGCGACTTCCGCGCCAAGCTGCGCGAGCATTTTGAAATCAATCGTCACTACATCGTGGTGGCTGCGCTCAAGGCGCTGAGCGAAGATGGCACCGTGCCGGTGGCCAAGGTGGTGGAAGCGATCAAGAAGTACGGCATCAATGTCGACAAGGTCAACCCGCTCTACGCTTGAACATCAACAACCAACGAACGAACGGCGCCTGACGGCGGGAGACAACGATATGGCAGCAGTGGAAGTGAAAGTGCCCGACATCGGCGACTTCGATGAAGTCGCGGTGATCGAGGTGCTCGTGAAGGTGGGCGACACGGTCAAGGCCGAGCAGTCGCTCATCACGGTCGAATCGGACAAGGCGTCGATGGAAATCCCGTCGTCCACGGCCGGTGTGGTCAAGGAAATCAAGGTCGCCGTGGGCGACAAGGTCAAGGAAGGCTCGGTGGTGCTGGTGGTCGAGGCCGAGGGCGCGGCTGCCGCCGCCCCGGCACCGGCCGCTGCGCCTGCTGCCGCGGCACCAGCTCCGGTTGCTGCAGCGCCTGCGCCCGCCGCAGCCGCGCCGGTGGCCTCGGGCCCGGTCGACATTAAGGTGCCGGACATCGGCGACTTCAAGGACGTCGCGGTCATCGAGCTGCTGGTGAAGGTGGGTGACACCATCGCCGCCGAGCAGTCGCTGATCACGGTGGAGTCGGACAAGGCCTCGATGGAAATCCCGTCGTCGGCCGCCGGCGTGCTGAAGGAGCTCAAGGTCAAGGTCGGCGACACCGTCAACATCGGCGACCTGATCGCGGTGCTCGAAGGCGCCGCGGGGGCTGCCGCACCGGCGCCCGCGCCGGCACAGGCCGCGGCTGCCGCGCCCGCCGCTGCAACCGCCAGCGCACCTGCGCCGTCCGCCGCAGCACCTGCTGCAGCCGCCCCGGCCCACCAGCCGACCTCGGCCCCCACCGGCAGCCTGCCGCACGCCTCGCCCTCGGTGCGCAAGTTCGCACGCGAACTCGGCGTGCCGCTCGAAGAGGTCAAGGGTTCCGGCCTCAAGGGCCGCATCACGCAGGAAGACGTCCAGAACTTCACCAAGGCCGTGATGAGCGGCCAGGCCAGCACCAAGGCCTCGGCGGCCAAGGCGCCGGCCGGTGGTGGTGGCGACGGCGCGGCGCTGGGCCTCATCCCGTGGCCGAAGGTCGACTTCACGAAGTTCGGCACCGTCGAGCGCAAGGACCTGTCGCGCATCAAGAAGCTCAGCGGCGCGAACCTGCACCGCAACTGGGTGATGATCCCGCACGTCACCAACAACGACGAAGCCGACATCACCGAGCTCGAAGCCTTCCGCGTCTCCACCAACAAGGAGAACGAGAAGTCGGGCATCAAGGTCACGATGCTGGCCTTCGTGATCAAGGCGGTGGTCGCGGCGCTGAAGAAATTCCCCGACTTCAACACCAGCCTGGACGGCGACCAGCTCGTCTACAAGCAGTACTACAACATCGGCTTCGCGGCCGACACGCCCAACGGGCTCGTGGTGCCGGTGCTGAAGGATGCCGACAAGAAGGGCATCCTGCAGATCAGCGCCGAGATGGGCGAACTCGCCAAGAAGGCGCGCGACGGCAAGCTCGGCTCGGCCGACATGCAGGGCGGTTGCTTCTCGATCAGCTCGCTCGGCGGCATCGGCGGCACGCACTTCACGCCCATCATCAACGCCCCCGAAGTGGCCATCCTCGGCCTCTCCAAGGGCCAGATGAAGCCGGTGTGGGACGGCAAGCAGTTCGTGCCGCGTCTCACGCTGCCGCTGTCGCTGTCGTACGACCACCGCGTGATCGACGGCGCCCTGGCTGCGCGTTTCAACGCCTACCTGGGCCAGGTGCTCGCGGACTACCGTCGCATCCTGCTATGACCACGGTTGTGGCCGTCCGAAAGGGTGGCCAGGTCACGATGGCGGCCGATTCGCTGGTGACCTTCGGCGACACGCGCATGTCGCACAACGCCGAAGCGAACCAGAAGATCTTCACCGTCGAGGATGCCGCGGGCCAGAGCCTGTTCGCGGTGGCGGGCGCCGCCGCGCACCAGCTGGTGCTCCAGCATGCGCTGGCGGCCCAGCCGCGCGAGGCGCTGCAGTTCGGCAGCAAGCACGAGGTGTTCCACACCTTCACGCAGCTGCATCCGGTGCTGAAGGACTCGTTCTTCATGCAGACCAAGGAAGACGAGCACGAGCCCTACGAGTCGAGCCAGTTCACCATGCTGCTGGCCAACCCGAGCGGCATCTACGGCATCTACAGCTACCGCGAGGTGTTCGAGTTCAAGCAGTACTGGGCCATCGGCTCGGGACGCAGCTTCGCGCTCGGCGCCATGCACGCGGCCTATGACAACAAGTCGCGCAACGCGCGCGACGTGGCGGAGGCGGGCATCGCCGCCGCCTGCGAATTCGATCGCAATTCGGCCCTGCCGGCCGACGTTCTCACACTCAAACTGAAAGTGTCCAAATGAGCGAACAACACATCAAGGTGCCGGACATCGGCGACTTCGACGAAGTCGCGGTGATCGAGGTGCTGGTCAACGTCGGCGACACGGTCAAGGCCGAGCAGTCGCTCATCACGGTCGAATCGGACAAGGCCTCGATGGAAATTCCGTCGTCGGCTGCCGGCGTGGTGAAGTCGCTGGCCGTGAAGGTGGGCGACAAGGTCAAGGAAGGCTCGGTCGTGCTGACGCTCGAGGTCGACGGGGCCGCTGCGGCCGCGCCGGCTGCTGCACCCGCACCGGCGGCAGCTGCGCCTGCGCCCAAGGCGGCCGCACCGGCCCCTGCTGCGGCAGCGTCCGTGGTGGTGTCCAGCTACGGCGGCAAGGTCGATGTCGAGTGCGACGTGGTCGTGCTCGGCGCCGGCCCCGGCGGCTACTCGGCCGCCTTCCGCGCGGCCGACCTCGGCCTGAAGGTCGTGCTGATCGAACGCTACGCCACGCTCGGCGGCGTGTGCCTGAATGTCGGCTGCATTCCCTCGAAGGCGCTGCTGCACGTGGCGTCCGTCATGGACGAGGTGAAGCACTTCGCCGACCTGGGCGTGAGCTTCGCCGCGCCCACGGTCGACCGCGCCAAGCTGCTCGGCCACAAGAACAAGGTGGTGGGCAAGCTCACCGGCGGCCTCACGGCCATGGCCAAGATGCGCAAGGTGACGGTGCTGCGCGGCGTCGGCAACTTCATCGACCCGTACCACCTAGAAGTCGAAGAGACCTCCGGCACGAGCTGGGACACCACCGGCAAGAAGCAGACCGTCAAGTTCCGCAACGCGATCATCGCGGCCGGTTCGCAATCGGTGAGCCTGCCCTTCATGCCGAAGGACCCGCGCGTGGTCGACTCGACCGGTGCGCTCGAGATGGGCACCGACCCCAAGCGCATGCTGGTGCTGGGTGGCGGCATCATCGGCCTCGAGATGGGCACGGTGTACTCGACGCTGGGCGCGCGCCTCGATGTGGTCGAAATGCTCGACGGCCTCATGCAGGGCGCCGACCGCGACCTCGTGAAGGTCTGGCAGAAGATGAACGCGCCGCGCTTCGACAACATCATGCTCAAGACCAAGACGGTCGGCGCCGAAGCCACGAAGGAAGGCATCAAGGTCACCTTCGAGGGCGAGAACGCGCCGAAGGAACCGCAGGTGTACGACCTCGTGCTGCAGGCCGTGGGCCGCAGCCCGAACGGCAAGAAGATCGGCGCCGAGAAGGCCGGCATCACGGTGAGCGACCGTGGCTTCATTCCGGTCGACATCCAGATGCGCACCAACGTGCCGCACATCTTCGCTATCGGCGACATCGTGGGCCAGCCCATGCTGGCGCACAAGGCGGTGCACGAGGCGCACGTGGCGGCCGAGGTGATCGCTGGCGAGCAGAAGGGCGACAAGGAGCTGTCCAGCGCCGCCTTCAACGCTCGCGTGATCCCCAGCGTGGCCTACACCGACCCCGAGGTGGCATGGGTCGGCCTCACGGAAGACCAGGCCAAGGCCGAAGGCATCAAGGTCAAGAAGGGCCACTTCCCGTGGACCGCGTCGGGCCGTGCCATCGCCAACGGCCGCGACGAAGGCTTCACCAAGTTGCTGTTCGACGCCGAGACGCACCGCATCCTGGGTGGCGGCATCGTCGGCACGCACGCGGGCGACATGATCGGCGAGATCGCGCTGGCCATCGAGATGGGCGCGGACGAGATCGACATCGGCAAGACCATCCACCCGCACCCGACGCTGGGCGAAAGCATCGGCATGGCGGCGGAAGTGGCGCACGGCACCTGCACGGACCTGCCGCCGGCGAAGAAGGCCTGAGCGACATATAAGAAGGGTGCCGAACTGGCGCCCACAAAAAATCCCGCCGCGGCGGGATTTTTTTCGTCCGGGATTCGGGGAAATCGAATCAGTCGCTGGCGTTGGCCATGGCCGCAGCCTTGACCTCGTCGCCCTGGCCGCTGAGCACGCGGCGGGCGCCGTCGAAGCGGCGCTGCCAGTAGCTGCCGTTCATGTCTTCGACACGGACCTGGGCGCCGGAGCGGGGGGAGTGGATGAACTTGCCTTCGCCGACGTAGATGCCGACGTGGCTGAAGGTGCGGCGCATGGTGTTGAAGAACACGAGGTCGCCGGGCTTGAGCTGGCTGCGGTCGATCTTCTCGGTGGCGGCGGCCTGCTCTTCGGCGCGGCGCGGGAGCACGTGGCCCACCGTCTGGTTGTACATGGCGCGGACGAAGCCGCTGCAGTCGAAGCCGGATTCGGCGGTGTTGCCGCCGCGGCGGTAGGGGACGCCGAGGAAACCGATGGCGGTCACGACGAGGTCGGACGTGCGCTCTGCGACGGTCTGGCGAACCTGATGGAACTGGCCGACCAGGCCGCGTTCGGCAAGGATTCGGTCCATCTCATCCGATCGATCCTGTTGAGGGGGGGCGGCGTGGACAGCCACGGCGAACAGGAGGGATACGGGTAGGACGAAAAAACGCATGGCGCGTAGGATATTGATGACGCGCAGTTATGTCAATTTAATCTGAATTGTTGAATGCGTTCGTAAGTCATTGATTTGCATGTGTTTTTTCGATCCGTCGGAAGAAAAAATGTAACGGTGAACGTTTATGCGGCATAAGGATTCGAATGTAAACGTCTCGGTCGATATGACTTTGTGGTCTTAAAAGTCGACATGTGCGTTCCATTTGTTGTCAAGATGGCCTCAAATTCAGGAAATCTTCATGAACTTGCGAAATTTCTCCTTTCGTCGCTCCCTGGGAAGCCTCGTGGTGCTCGCGGGTTACGGCCTGGCTGGCGCGGCCATGGCGCAAGTGCGTGCCGAAACCGTCGCTTCCGGTCTTGAGAGCCCCTGGGGCGTCGCCTTCCTGCCGGAAGGCCGTTTCGTGGTCACCGAGAAGCCCGGCCGCCTGCGGCTGGTGGCTGCCGACGGCAAGCTGGGCGCGCCGATCCAGGGCCTGCCGCCCGTCGCGGCGGGCGGGCAGGGCGGGCTGCTCGACGTGCTGGCCGACAGCGGCTTCGCGCAGAACCGCACCCTGTACTTCTGCTATTCGGAACCCGAGGCGGGCGGCGGATCTGCCAACAGCACCGCGCTCGCACGCGCCCGCCTGTCGGCCGACGGCACGGCGCTGGAGGCGCTGAAGGTCATCTTCAGCCAGAAGCCGAAGGTCGCGAGCCGCGCGCACTTCGGCTGCCGCATCGTCGAGGCCCGCGACGGCAACCTGTTCTTCACGCTCGGCGACCGCTTCAGCCGCAAGGACGACGCGCAGACGCTCGACAACCACCACGGCAAGGTGGTGCGCATCGCCAAGGACGGCAGCGTGCCGAAAGACAACCCCTTCGTCGGCAAGCCGGGGGCGCTGCCCGAGATCTGGAGCTACGGCCATCGCAACAGCCAGGGCGCGACGCTCGCGCCCGACGGCCGCTTCTGGATGACGGAGCACGGCCCGCAGGGCGGCGACGAGATCAACATCCCGCGTGCCGGCGTCAACCACGGCTGGCCGGTGATCACTTATGGCGAGAACTACGGCGGCGGCAAGATCGGCGAGGGCATCACCCGCAAGGACGGCATGGCGCAGCCGCTGCATTACTGGGTGCCGTCGATCGCGCCTTCGGGCATGGCCTTCCTCACCAGCGACCGCTACGGCGCCGGCTGGAAGGGCAACCTGTTCGTGGGCTCGCTGAAGTTTGGCTATCTCGACCGCATCGAACTGAAGGACGACAAGGTGGTTGTCGAGCACAAGCTGCTGGCCGACGGGCGGGCCCGCATCCGCGACGTGAAGCAGGGGCCGGACGGCCTGCTCTACGTGCTCACCGACGAGTCCGACGGCAAGCTGCTGCGCCTGCGGCCGAACTGACCGACGCCTCAGCCCGGGCAGCCCGGCAGCGGCAGCGTCGGCAGCAGGCGGCGCCAGAGCCGCCGCCACTCGGGCCAGTCGTGCCCGCCTTCGGTCGTGACCACGCGCTCCGCCGGCAACGCACCGGCCAGCAGCCGGTGGCTGAAGGCGAAGCGGTCGTCGAGCGCGTAGCCCAGGTACAGCGGCGGCCGGTCGCCGAATGTGCGGGTGTGGCCGACGTAGCCGCGCAGCCATTGCCATAGCTGCGTGTCGCTGGGCGTGCGTGGGTCGCTGCCGGGTGGTGCTTCGAGCGGGCCGCGCCAGTGCGACAGGCCGCCGGCATTGGCGATGTCCTGGCTCAGCACGCGTTCGCCCAGGTAGGGCGCCAGCACGACCAGGCCGGCGAGGTCGCCGGGGTGCGTCTGGGCATACAGCAGTCCGCCGAAACCGCCGACCGAGATGCCTGCGATCCAGATCGCCTTGTAGCCCTGGCGGCGCGCCGGTGCGATCACGTCCCGATCCAGCCGGTCGAGGATGGTCTTGTTGCGGTAGTAGCCCATGTGGGCATCGACGCGCAGGGTGTCGACCGCGAGCCGGCTCTCGTTCAGCGCGTCGATGAAGCCTTCGCGCACGAACTCCTCGGGCGCCGAGTAGGCGCCGGGCAGCAGCACGATCAGCGTGTCGGCGCTGCGGGTGCAACTGCTCTTTTCCAGTGTGGTGGCCAGCGGCGCCTCGGCGGCGCGCAACCCGCCGCAGCCGGCGAGCAGCAGCAGCGAGGCGGTGCCGAGGAGCAGGGCGAGGCGGCGGCGCAGGAGTGGCAAGGTCTGCATCCGCCGGAGTCTAGGCGCGCGACAGCGGAACCGGCAGGTCGACCATCACGGGTTGCCCCGGCACGGTGCAGCCGGTGTCGCAGCACTTGCCGGGCTGGCGGTTCTTCGTGATGGCGCGGTGCGGGTCGTGCGGCGCGGCGGCCGGCGTGCCGTCGGCTGCGATGCCGCGCTCGAGCAGCCGCTCCACCAGCTCGACCTTCGAGCCGACCGGGTAGTTGCGCCAGATCTCCTGCTTCATCGCCGCCGGCGAGCCGCCGCCATGCAAGCTGATCACGCTGTACCAGCCGCCCTGATAGCCGGCCGTCAGGTCTTCGATGAAGCGGGCCGTCTCGATGCGCTGCTCGTAGGGAATGGCGGGGTTGGCGCGCAGCACGTCGGACAGCCGCGCCGCGGTCTCGGGGTTGTGGTCCTCGTCCGGGCCGGGCAGGGTGACGATGAGCCCGCCGCTCACGTAGTGGGCGATGCGGTGCATGTCGTAGATCTTGGTGGCCAGCAGCAGCTTGCCGATGTTGCTGAACACCGGGTCGGGCATGAAGACCTCGCAATGGTCGTCGGCCTTGCCGTAGACGCTGGCCGCCACGCCGCAGGCAAAGAAGCTCTCGGTGATGGTGATGAGCTCGACCATCTGCTCGCGCAGGTGGCTTTCCTTGCCGGGGTCGAATCCGTTGGCCTCGCACATCAGCGCGCCGGCGCCGATCAGCAGGTCGCCGAAACCGGCGCGGGCCGCGATGCAGCTGTGGCGGTGGTGCGTGGCGTAGCTGTAGGTCAGGTGGCCCGAATGCTCCCATTCGTCGGCGTAGAACACGCGCTCCCACGGCACGAACACGCGGTCGAACATGCACACGCCGGTGCTCTGGCCGTACTTGCGGCTGAACAGGGCGTCGCCGTGCTCGAGCTTCTCGCCGGGCCGCCCGGCCGGCCGCGCGACGATGGTGAGGCCGGGCGCATCGAGCGGCACGGCGCAGCAGACGGCGAAGTCGGCGTCTTCCTTGCCCATGTTGCGGCAGGGCATGACCAGCAGTTCGTGTACGTACGGCGCGCCGGTCACGATGGCCTTGGTGCCCGAGATGACGATACCGCGCGCGTTGCGCTCGACCACGTGCAGGTAGCTGTCGACGTTCGCCTGCTCGTGTGGCCGGCGGCTGCGGTCGCCTTTGGCGTCGGTCATGGCGACGCCCAGGGTCAGGTCCTGGTCCTGGATGCGGTGCAGGTAGTCGTGAAAGCGCGCGGTGTGCTCGGTGCTGCCGCGTGCGTCGTCGATGCGCGCCGACACCTGGGCGATGGCGTTGAGCGCGTCGTGTGTCAGGTAGCGCTGGGCGCAGCCGGTTTCCTGGCAGACCAGCCGCACGGCCTCGAGCTTGTTGAGCAGGTCGCCCGAACTCGTGTTGATGTGCGAGAGCCGGTTCACCCGCTTGCCACTGGTGTGCTGCACGGCGGTCATGAGCGGCGCGTACTCGGACTTCAGCGCGTGGTCGTAGGTGAGGGCGATGGCGTTGATGCCGGGCTGGAAGGCGGGCTCGTCGGCCACGCTGGCGACGCGGCGGCCGTCGACGAACACGGTGGGCGTGTAGCGGCGCAGCGATTCACGGTAGTCGGCGCCGGACATGAGGAGGGCGTCGGAAGGCGGGGCATTCATGCGTGTTGTCTCCAGGGGCTCGTGGGGATTTTTTGGACCGTTGTCGCGAAGATTTAAACACTGTTCAATTTTTAGATCAATGTTCGAAAAAATGATCGGTGACCAGGTCGAGGGCTATAGTCCCAACGATGCACGCCAAGCTCCAACGCCGCCAGACCCTCACCGACGCCCGCCGCGCCCTGGTGCTCGACGCCGCCCGAACGGTGTTCGCCGAGGCGGGCATCGAGGGCGCGAGCATCCGTGAAATCGCGAAGAAAGCCGGCTACACGCCGGGCGCCATCTATTCGTATTTCGAGAGCAAGGAGGCGATCTACGCGGCCTTGCTCGACGAGTCGCTGCTGCGCCTGCAGGCCGCGGTGGCCGAGGTGGCGGTGTCCGAGCGCCGGCCCGACCAGACCCTGGCCACCAAGGCCCAGGCCTGGTTCGATTTCTATGCGGCGAACCCGCGCGATCTCGACCTCGGCTTTTATCTGGTGCATGGCATGCGGCCCCGGGGACTGACGCACGCGCTCGACCACGAACTGAACGACCGCCTCTACGACGCCTTGCGCCCCTGCGAGGAAGCGCTCCTGGCCTTGGGCCTCGATGCCGACCTCGCGCAGCAGGAGAACACGGCGCTGTTCGCGCACGGCGTCGGCCTGCTGCTGATGCAGCACACGGGGCGCATCCGCATGTTCAGGCAGTCGGCGGATGCGCTGTTCAAGACCTACCTTGCGCAGCTGGTGCAGCGATCTTCCCCGGTAGCAACGGCGGACGATCCCGCGAAACCCTCTCTTTTCGGTGGTACGGTTCAGTCCAGTTCAACCGATACCTGAAAGAAGAAGTCCATGCTGCTCGACGCCACGCAATCCCAACTCGTCCTGGTCGATTACCAGGCGCGGCTGATGCCGGCGATCTTCGAGGGCGAGGCGGCGGCGCGCAATGCGGCGCGCCTGGGCCGGATGGCGCAGTGGGTCGACGTGCCGGTCTGGGGCACCGAGCAGAACCCGTCCAAGCTGGGCGAGAACCTGCCCGAGATCCGCGCCTTCTGCCGCAAGACGCTGGCCAAGATGCATTTCAGCGGCGTGGAAGAGGGGCTCGGCGAATGGCTGCGTCCGCCCGCGAAGGCCGCGCCGCAGGGCAATGCCCGCAGCCTGCCCAAGCACCTGCAGAAGCCCCCGGCCGCGGCCGAAGAGCGCAACACCATCGTGATCGCCGGCTGCGAAGCCCATGTCTGCCTGCTGCAGACTGCGCTCGACCTGCTCGAGGACGAGTTCGACGTGTGGGTCGTCACCGACGCCTGCAGCTCGCGCACCGAGCGCAACCGCGACGCCGCTTTCGACCGGCTGGCCGGCGCGGGCGCCGAGCTCGTGACCACCGAGATGGTCGGCTTCGAGTGGCTGCGCACCGCCGAGCACCCGGCATTTCGCGACCTGCAGGCGCTGATTCGCTGACTTACTGACTCACTGAATTGCTGTTGAAGGGCGGCCCGGCAAGGGTGCCGCCCGGATTGCCGCGGCTGTCAGCTTCCCGCAAGATCGGTCCCCATAATTATGAATTCAGTTTCGGCATCGAGCCTGAAACGGAGCCCATACAACAGGAGACAGATCCCGATGAGCCGCTATGAAGAGTTCTACCGCCAGTCCGTCGACGCGCCCGAGGCCTTCTGGGCCGAGCAAGCCAAGCTGATCGACTGGCACACGCCCGCGCAGCAGATCCTCGACGCCAGCCAGCCGCCGTTCGCGCGCTGGTTCGTCGGCGGCACCACCAACCTGTGCCACAACGCCGTCGACCGGCACCTGGCCGATCGGGGCGACCAGCCGGCGCTGATCTTCGTGTCGACCGAAACCGGCGTCGAAACAAGCTACAGCTTCGCCGAGCTGCACGCCGAGGTGCAGCGCACCGCCGCCAGCCTCGTCGAACTGGGCGTGGGCAAGGGCGACCGCGTGCTCATCTACATGCCGATGATTCCCGAGGCCGCCTTCGCGATGCTGGCCTGCGCGCGCATCGGCGCCATCCACTGCGTGGTGTTCGGCGGCTTCGCCAGCGGCTCGCTGGCCACCCGCATCGAGGACGCCGAGCCCAAGGTGGTCGTGAGTGCCGATGCGGGCTCGCGCGGCGGCAAGGTCATTGCGTACAAGCCGCTGCTCGACGAAGCCATCCGCCTGTCGAAGCACAAGCCCGAGGCCGTGCTGCTGACCGACCGGGGCCTGGCGCCGATGACGCTGGTGGCCGGCCGCGACCATCTGGCGGGCGACCTGAGGCAAAAGCACCTGGATGCGCGGGTGCCCTGCACCTGGCTCGAATCGACCGAGATCAGCTACACCATCTATACCAGCGGCACCACCGGCAAGCCCAAGGGCGTGCAGCGCGACGTGGGCGGCTACGCCGTGGCGCTGGCCGCGAGCATGAAGCACATCTTCGACGGCCGGCCCGGCGAAACCTACTTTTCGACCAGCGACATCGGCTGGGTCGTGGGGCACAGCTACATCGTCTACGGTCCGCTGATCGCGGGCATGGCCACCATCATGTACGAGGGCCTGCCCACGCAGGGCATCGACCAGCAGCCCGACGGCGGCATCTGGTGGCGCCTGGTCGAGAAGTACAAGGTGACCGTGATGTTCAGCGCGCCCACCGCCGTGCGCGTGCTCAAGAAACAAGACCCGGCGCTGCTCAAGAAGTACGACCTGTCGACCCTGCGCGCGCTGTTCCTGGCGGGCGAGCCGTTGGACGAACCGACCGCGCGCTGGATCAGCGACGGCCTGGGCGTGCCGATCATCGACAACTACTGGCAGACCGAGTCGGGATGGCCGATGATCACCATCGCCAACGGCGTGGAAGCCAAGCCCAGCAAGTTCGGCAGCCCCGGCGTGCCGATGTACGGCTACCGCATCAAGATCCTGCACGAGTCGACCGGCGAGGAGCTCACCGGCGCGAACGAGAAGGGCGTGGTCGTGGTCGAGGGGCCGACGCCGCCCGGCTTCATGCAGACCGTGTGGAAGGACGACGCGCGCTTCGTCAACACCTATTGGAAGAGCGTGCCGGGCAAGATGGTCTATTCGACCTTCGACTGGGGCATCCGCGATGCCGACGGTTATTTCTACATCCTGGGCCGCACCGACGACGTGATCAATGTCGCCGGCCACCGGCTGGGCACGCGCGAGATCGAGGAGAGCATCTCGGGCCATGCCAACGTGGCCGAGGTGGCGGTGGTCGGCGTGGCCGACACGCTCAAGGGGCAGGTGGCGATGGCCTTCGTCGTGCCGAAGGACGGCCTGGCTGTGACCGATGCCGACGCGGCGCTCCAGCTCGAGGGCGAGATCATGAAGGTCGTGGCCGACCAGCTCGGCGCCCTGGCGCGGCCCGCGCGCGTGCGCTTCGTGAGCGGCCTGCCCAAGACCCGCAGCGGCAAGCTGCTGCGCCGGGCGATCCAGGCCGTGTGCGAGCAGCGCGACCCGGGCGACCTGACCACCATCGACGACCCGGCCACGCTGCAACAGATCAAACAGTTACTGTCCGCCACCTGACCGCGGGCGCGAATCGGGGTAGGGTTGCGGGCCTTGCGCAGCCGCGTTCTGTCGTCATATGGTTGACGTGGCACAATGCCAAGGTACTCAGGCCCTTCCCCAGCCACAGTCGCATCCGCCAATCGGTCCAGCCGTGTCGCGGAAGGTTTCTTAACCAACTCGTGCTTCCTCCAGGGAAGCGAAGGTCAGCGGATCATGAGCGATTCCTCTACGCCCACGGCGTACACCGCCTATCAAGGCAACACCTACCTCTTCGGCGGCAATGCGCCCTATGTCGAGGAGATGTACGAAAACTACCTCGCCAACCCCGGCAGCGTTCCCGACAACTGGCGCACGTATTTCGACGCCCTGCAGAACGTTCCCGCCGCCGACGGCACCAGCGCCCGCGACGTCCCCCACCTGCCGGTCATCAACGCTTTTGCCGAACTGGCCAAGCAGGGCACGACCCGTGTCGTGCAGGCCAGCGGCGCCGACTCCGAGCTCGGCCGCAAGCGCACGGCAGTCCAGCAGCTGATTGCCGCCTACCGCAACGTTGGCGCCCGCTGGGCCGACCTCGACCCGCTCAAGCGCGCCGAGCGTCCCGCCATCCCGGAACTCGAGCCCTCGTTCTACGGCTTTGCCGACGCCGACCTCGAGACGGTGTTCAACACCAGCAACACTTTCTTCGGCAAAGAGACCATGTCGCTGCGCGACCTGCTCAATGCCCTGCGTGAAACGTACTGCGGCACGATGGGTGCCGAGTACATGTACACCACCGACCAGAACCACAAGCGCTGGTGGCAGCAGAAGCTCGAAAGCGCCCGCACGAACCCGAAGCTCAGCGCCGAGCAGAAGAAGCACGTGCTGAACCGCTTGACGGCCGCCGAAGGCCTCGAGCGCTTCCTGCACACCAAGTACGTCGGCCAGAAGCGCTTCTCGCTCGAAGGCGGCGAAAGCTTCATCGTCGCGATGGACGAGCTGATCAACCAGGCCGGCGTCAAGGGCGTGCAGGAAATCGTGATCGGCATGGCCCACCGCGGCCGCCTGAACGTGCTCGTGAACTCGCTGGGCAAGATGCCCGCCGACCTGTTCGCCGAGTTCGACCACACCGCCCCCGAAGACCTGCCCTCCGGCGACGTCAAGTACCACCAGGGCTTCAGCTCGGACGTGACCACCCCCGGCGGCCCGGTCCACCTGAGCCTGGCGTTCAACCCCTCGCACCTGGAAATCGTGAACCCCGTGGTCGAAGGCTCGGTGCGCGCCCGCATGGACCGCCGCGGCGACCCGCTGGGCAAGCAGGTGCTGCCCGTGATCGTGCACGGCGACGCCGCCTTCGCAGGCCAGGGCGTCGTGATGGAAACGCTGGCACTGGCCGAGACCCGTGGCTACTCCACCGGCGGCACGGTGCACATCGTCATCAACAACCAGATCGGCTTCACCACCAGCGACCCGCGCGACAGCCGCTCGACGCTGTACTGCTCGGACATCGTCAAGATGATCGAAGCGCCGGTGCTGCACGTGAACGGCGACGATCCCGAAGCCGTGGTGCTCGCCACCCAGTTCGCTCTTGATTTCCGCATGGAATTCCAGAAGGACGTGGTCGTCGACATCATCTGCTTCCGCAAGCTGGGCCACAACGAGCAGGACACGCCGTCGCTCACCCAGCCGCTGATGTACAAGAAGATCGCGGCCCACCCCGGCACGCGCAAGCTGTACGCCGACAAGCTGGCCGCGCAAGGCCTGGGCGACACGCTGGGCGACGACATGGTCAAGGCGCAGCGCGCCGCCTTCGACGAAGGCAAGAACACCGTCGACCCCGTGCTCACCAACTTCAAGAGCAAGTACGCCGTCGACTGGAGCCCGTACCTCAACAAGAAGTGGACCGACGCCGGCGACACCGCCATTCCCTCCGCCGAGTGGAAGCGCCTGGCCGAACGCATCACCAAGGCACCCGAGAACTTCACCGTGCACCCGCTCGTGAAGAAGGTGCTGGACGACCGCGCCGCCATGGGCCGTGGCGACGTGAACGTCGACTGGGGCATGGGCGAGCACATGGCCTTCGCTTCGCTGGTAGCCAGCGGCTACCCGGTGCGCCTGTCGGGTGAAGACTCGGGCCGCGGCACGTTCACGCACCGCCACGCCGTGCTGCACGACCAGAACCGCGAGAAGTTCGACACCGGCACCTACACGCCGCTGCAGAACGTGGCCGAGAACCAGGCCCCGTTCGTCGTCATCGACTCGATCCTGTCCGAAGAAGCCGTGCTGGCCTTCGAATACGGCTACGCCTCGAACGACCCCAACACGCTCGTCATCTGGGAAGCCCAGTTCGGCGACTTCGTGAACGGCGCGCAAGTGGTGATCGACCAGTTCATCGCTTCGGGCGAAGTGAAGTGGGGCCGCGTCAACGGCATCACGATGATGCTGCCGCACGGCTACGAAGGCCAGGGCCCCGAGCACAGCTCGGCCCGCCTGGAGCGCTTCATGCAGCTGAGCGCCGACACCAACATGCAGGTGGTGCAGCCCACCACGGCCAGCCAGATCTTCCACATCCTGCGCCGCCAGATGGTGCGCAACCTGCGCAAGCCGCTGATCATCCTCACGCCCAAGTCGCTGCTGCGCAACAAGGACGCGACCTCGCCGCTGTCCGAGTTCACCAAGGGCAGCTTCCAGACCGTCATTCCCGACAGCAGGGGTCTGAAGGCCGAGAAGGTCAAGCGTCTGATCGCCTGCTCGGGCAAGGTCTACTACGACCTGGCCAAGAAGCGCGAAGAGCAGGGCAGCGACGACGTGGCGATCATCCGCGTCGAGCAGCTCTACCCGTTCCCGCACAAGGCGTTCGCCGCCGAGGTCAAGAAGTACCCCAACCTCGTGGACATCGTCTGGTGCCAGGACGAGCCGCAGAACCAGGGCGCCTGGTTCTTCGTGCAGCACTACATCCACGAAAACATGCAGGAAGGCCAGAAGCTCGGCTACTCCGGCCGTGCCGCCTCGGCATCGCCGGCCGTCGGCTACTCGCACCTGCACCAGGAACAGCAGAAGGCGCTGGTCGATGGCGCATTTGGCAAGCTCAAGGGCTTCGTGCTGACCAAGTAAGAACCGTCCCTTTTCACACGAACACCCTCAAGAACAAAACGGAGCTCACTCCAAATGTCTATCGTAGAAGTCAAAGTCCCCCAGCTTTCCGAATCCGTGGCCGAGGCCACCATGCTCACGTGGAAGAAGAAAGCCGGCGAAGCCGTCGCCGTCGATGAAATCCTGATCGAGATCGAAACCGACAAGGTCGTGCTCGAAGTGCCCGCGCCTTCGGCCGGCGTGCTGGTCGAGATCGTTCAGCCCGACGGCGCCACCGTGGTGGCCGAGCAGCTGATCGCCAAGATCGACACCGACGGCAAGGCCACCGCCGCAGCGCCTGCTGCTGCAGCTGCACCGGCCGCTGCTGCCCCCGCAGCGGCAGCCGCCGCCACCGGTGGTTCGAAGGCCGACGTGGCCATGCCCGCCGCCGCCAAGCTGCTGGCCGACAACAACCTGAAGACCAGCGACGTGGCCGGCACGGGCAAGGACGGCCGCGTGACCAAGGGCGACGTGCTCGGCGCCGTGGCTGCCGGCGCCAAGCCTGCCGCCACCATCGCTGCACCGGCTGCCAAGCCCGCGCTGCAACAGGTCGCAGCGCCTGCTGCGCCTGACCTGGGCGAGCGCCCTGAACAGCGCGTGCCGATGAGCCGCCTGCGCGCCCGCATCGCTGAGCGCCTGATCCAGTCGCAATCGACCAACGCCATCCTGACCACTTTCAACGAAGTGAACATGGCCCCGGTCATGGACCTGCGCAAGAAGTTCCAGGACGCGTTCACCAAGGAACACGGCGTGAAGCTCGGCTTCATGAGCTTCTTCGTGAAGGCGGCAGTGCACGCGCTGAAGAAGTACCCGGTGCTCAACGCCTCGGTCGACGGCAACGACATCCTGTACCACGGCTACTTCGACATCGGCATCGCCGTCGGTTCGCCGCGCGGCCTGGTGGTGCCCATCCTGCGCAATGCCGACCAGATGAGCTTCGCCGACATCGAGAAGAAGATCGCCGAGTACGGCAAGAAGGCGCAAGACGGCAAGCTGGGCATCGAAGAGATGACCGGCGGCACGTTCTCGATCTCGAACGGCGGCACCTTCGGCTCGATGCTCTCGACCCCGATCATCAACCCGCCCCAGTCGGCCATCCTGGGCGTGCACGCCACCAAGGACCGCGCCGTGGTCGAAAACGGCCAGATCGTCGTTCGCCCGATGAACTACCTCGCTATGAGCTACGACCACCGCATCATCGACGGCCGCGAAGCCGTGCTGGGCCTGGTCGCCATGAAGGAAGCGCTGGAAGATCCGTCGCGCCTGCTGTTCGACATCTGATCCGGGGAGCAAGAACCAGATGGCAAACAAGCAATTCGACGTCGTCGTCATCGGCGGCGGTCCTGGCGGCTACATCGCAGCGATCCGCGCTGCGCAGCTCGGCTTCAACGTGGCCTGCATCGACGAGTGGAAGAACGGCAAGGGCGGCCCCGCACCGGGCGGCACCTGCACCAACGTCGGCTGCATCCCCTCGAAGGCGCTGCTGCAATCGTCGGAGCACTTCGAGCAGGCCGGTCACCACTTCGCGG
This sequence comes from Variovorax sp. GW821-FHT10C12, assembly GCF_059415405.1. NCBI lineage: Bacteria > Pseudomonadati > Pseudomonadota > Betaproteobacteria > Burkholderiales > Comamonadaceae > Variovorax > Variovorax sp. GW821-FHT10C12. The sequence continues at coordinate 2,078,054 of NZ_JBWKNE010000001.1, read as the reverse complement.
ATCACGGCATCAAGGTCGAAGGCCTCGGCCTGGACATCGACAAGATGCTGGCCCGCAAGGACCAGGTCGTGAAGCAGAACAACGACGGCATCCTGTACCTGTTCAAGAAGAACAAGATCAGCTTCTTCCATGGCCGCGGTTCGTTCGTGAAGACCGACGAAACCGGCTACGAGATCAAGGTGGCAGGCGCTGCTGAAGAATCGATCAGCGGCAAGCACATCATCCTGGCCACGGGCTCCAACGCCCGCGCGCTGCCGGGCACGCCGTTCGACGAGGAGAACATCCTCTCGAACGACGGCGCGCTGCGCATCGGCGCGGTGCCCAAGAAGCTGGGCCTGATCGGCTCGGGCGTCATCGGCCTCGAAATGGGCTCGGTGTGGCGCCGCCTCGGTGCCGAGGTCACGGTGCTCGAAGCACTGCCGACCTTCCTGGGCGCCGTCGACGAGCAGATCGCCAAAGAAGCCAAGAAGGCCTTCGACAAGCAGAAGCTGAAGATCGAACTCGGCGTGAAGGTCGGCGAGATCAAGTCGTCGAAGAAGGGCGTGAGCGTCGCCTGGACCAATGCCAAGGGCGAAGCCCAGACGCTGGAAGTCGACAAGCTGATCGTCTCGATCGGCCGCGTGCCCAACACCATCGGCCTGAACGCCGAAGCCGTGGGCCTGAAGCTGGACGAGCGCGGCGCCATCGCCGTGGACGACGACTGCAAGACCAGCCTGCCCAACGTGTGGGCCATCGGCGACGTGGTGCGCGGCCCGATGCTGGCGCACAAGGCCGAGGAAGAAGGCGTGGCCGTGGCGGAGCGCATCGCGGGCCAGCACGGCCACGTGAACTTCAACACCGTGCCGTGGGTGATCTACACCAGCCCCGAGATCGCGTGGGTCGGCCAGACCGAGCAGCAGCTCAAGGCCGCGGGCCGCGCCTACAAGGCCGGCACCTTCCCGTTCCTGGCGAACGGCCGCGCACGCGCGCTGGGCGACACGACCGGCATGGTCAAGTTCCTGGCCGATGCCACCACCGACGAGATCCTGGGCGTGCACATCGTGGGCCCGCAGGCCAGCGAGCTGATCTCCGAAGCCGTCGTGGCGATGGAGTTCAAGGCCAGTGCCGAAGACATCGCGCGCATCTGCCATGCGCACCCGTCGCTGTCGGAAGCCACCAAGGAAGCGGCCCTGGCCGTGGACAAGCGCACGCTCAACTTCTGATCTCCGGTTCTTGAGCGAACCCGGCCCCGATCGACCCTCGCGGGGCGGTCGGGGCTCTCCATTTTTGAAGCGATCCGATCCCTTGAGCGTCAAACAGGCTTACGAAGCGGAACTCGCGGCACGCGGGTTCAAGAGCGATCCCGCACAACTGGCGGCCGTCGAGGCGCTCGACCGCTGCGCCACCGAATGGGGCGAGTACAAGGCCCGGCGCTCCAATGCGCTGAAGAAGCTCATCAACCGGCCGGAGCTGCCGCGCGGCGTCTACATGTACGGCGGCGTGGGACGCGGCAAGAGCTTCCTGATGGACCTGTTCTTCAACGCCGTGCCGCTGCGGCGCAAGACGCGCCTGCACTTCCACGAGTTCATGCGCGAGGTGCACCGCGAACTGCGTGACCTGCAGGGCACTGTGAACCCGCTCGACGAGCTGGGGTTGCGCATTTCCAAGCGCTACAAGCTGATCTGCTTCGACGAGTTCCACGTCGCGGACATCACCGACGCGATGATCCTGCACCGGCTGCTCGTGTCGCTGTTCGACAACGGCGTGGGCTTTGTCACCACCTCGAACTTCAAGCCCGACGATCTGTACCCGGGCGGCCTGCACCGCGATCGCATCCTGCCCGCCATTGCACTGCTCAACCAGAAGCTCGAAGTGCTGAGCGTGGACAACGGCACCGACTACCGGCGCCGCACGCTGGAGCAACTGCGCATGTACCTCACGCCGAACGACGCGGCGGCTGAGAAGGAAATGCGCCACGCCTTCGACAAGCTGGCCGAGACGGCCGACGAGAACCCGATCCTGCACATCGAGCAGCGCGAGATCCGCGCGCTGCGCAAGGCCGGCGGTGTGGTGTGGTTCGACTTCAAGACGCTGTGCGGCGGTCCGCGCTCGCAGAATGACTACCTGGAAATCGCGAGCCAGTTCCACACCGTGCTGCTGTCCGACGTGCCGCACATGCCGGTGCGCATGGCCTCGGAAGCACGCCGTTTCACCTGGCTGGTCGACGTCTTGTACGACCGGCGCTGCAAGCTCATCATGTCGGCCGAGGTTCCGCCCGAGGCGTTGTACACCGAGGGCCCGCTGGCGCACGAGTTTCCGCGCACGGTGTCCCGGCTCACCGAAATGCAGTCGAGCGAATTCCTCGCCCTCGAACGCCGCATCGTCGACACCCGACTCACATGAAAAAAACCGCTCTTGCCCTGTTCCTGGCCTTGGCCAGCCTGCCGCTGTGGGCCCAGTCCAATGCGGCGGCGGGCAGCGCCGACCTCGAAGCCGAACGCAGCCGCCTGGCCACCGAGCGCGAGGCCATCGAGTCGCGCTACGCCAAGGAGCGCGCGGCCTGCTACAAGAAGTTCGCGGTCGAAGACTGCCTGCGCGAAAGCCGCAGCCGTCGTCGTAAGGAAACCGATCACATCAAGCGGCAGGAAACCGCAATCAACGACATCCAGCGCCAGCGCAGCGGCGCGGCCGAGCTGCAGAAGCTCGACCAGAAGGCTGCCACCCAGCGCCCACAGGATTCGCGCGAGCAGCGCGAGAAGTCGCAGCAGGATCAGAAAGAGCGCGAGCAGCGCGCCGCCGACCACGCAGCGAGCCGTGCTGCGACGGCGGCCGATGCGGACGCGCGCCAGCGCCAGTTCGAGAACAAGCAGAAGGCCCATGCCGACGAGCAGGCCAAGGCGGCGCAGCGCCGCGCCGACGCACCGGCCGTGAGCACGCGCTTCGAAGACAAGCAGAAGCGGGCGGCGGAACACCGCGCCAGCCGTGAACGCCAGAACGCCGAGCGGACCAAGCCGCGCGGCGCGCCGTTGCCAGCACCGGCGCCCTGAAAGAGAGGCGGGGCGCTCAGGCCGCCGCAGGCAGCGGGTCGAGCTTGAGCACCGCGATCGAGATGTTGTCGCCCGTGCCGCGCGCACGGCGCCGGGCCTCTCCCACCAAGATTTCCACCGCATCGCGCGGTGGCTGCGCGTAGAGCACGCTGGCCAGTTCCTCGGGCGAGAAGTAGTGCCAGAGCCCGTCGCTGCAGGCCATCAGCAGGTCGCCCGGCTGCAGCTTGGCAATGTGGTGCGGATCGACGGGCGGTGGCGTGGTCGTCATGCCCAGGCAGCCCAGCAGGATGTTGCCCTGCGGATGGATGTTGGCCTCGGCCTCGCTGATCTGGCCGCGATCGACCAGCGCCTGCACATACGAATGGTCGCGCGTGCGCTTGACCAGCGCGCCGTCGTTGAAGTGATAGATGCGCGAGTCGCCCGCGTGGATCCAGGCGCAGCCGCCCTTGGGGGTCATCAGGAAGGCGGCCAGCGTGCTGTGCGGCTCCTGCTCGCTCGACAGCGCGGTGAGCTTGATCACCGTGTGGGCGTCTTCGAGCAGCTGGCGCAGCACGACGGCGGGGTCGTCGCGCTCGGGGCTGTAGCGGGTGAAGAGCTGGCGCGCGGTCATGAGCACCTGGTCGGACGCCTTGCGCCCGCCGCTGCGCCCGCCCATGCCGTCGGCGATGACGCCGAGCACGCAGCCCGGCGTGCGGGGGTGGCTCATCAACAGCACCTGGTCCTGCTGGTAGGGGCGATCCCCCTTGTGGAGGCCGGTGGCGGCGGCGAGTCGAAAGCCTTGGGTCATGAGCGCTGGGGCGCCAGAGGCGCGCTTTCTGTCTTCTCTGGGGTTCGTGTCAGGACGTATTATCGAATGAACACGCGCGGCCCCATGCGGCACGCGCACCCCCACCGTTGGACTCCAATCTTCATTCCCTTTCCCGTCAGCTGATCGAGCTGCGCATCGCGCATGCCGACCTCGACGCGACCATCGACCGGCTCTCGGAAGACGGTGTGCCGCAGGACGAACTGCTGATGCGCCGCCTGAAAAAGCGCCGCCTCGCCCTGCGCGACCAGATCGCCCAGCTCGAGAACGCGCTCGACCCGAAAGAGCCGGCGTGACGTCGCCGCTCGAAAACCAGGTGCGCGACGCGTTCGCGCAGGACGGGGTGCTGTCGCAGGCCGCCGAGCAGTTCCGCGAACGCGGCGGCCAGACCGAGATGGCGATGGCCGTGGCCCGCACCATCTCCGACGGCGGCATGCTCGTGGTCGAGGCCGGCACGGGCGTGGGCAAGACTTTCTCGTACCTCGTGCCCGCATTGCTGAGCGGCGAGCGCGTGCTGCTCTCGACCGCCACCAAGACCCTGCAGGACCAGCTGTTCGGGCGCGACCTGCCACGCCTCGTCGAGGCCTTCGCGCTGCCGATACGCACGGCGCTGCTGAAAGGGCGGGGCAGCTACCTGTGCCTGCACCGGCTCGACATGGCGCGCCACGACGCCTCGCTGCCCGAGCGCGGCAGCCTGCGCACGCTGGCGAAGATCGAGCAGTGGTCGAAAGCCACGCGCACCGGCGACCTCGCCGAACTGCCGGGGCTCGACGAGCGTTCGCCGCTGATCCCGCTGATCACTTCCACGCGCGAGAACTGCCTGGGCGCGCAATGCCCGCAGTTCAAGGCCTGCCACGTCAACCTGGCGCGGCGCGAGGCGCTGGCGGCCGACATCGTGGTCATCAACCACCACCTGTTCTTTGCCGACCTCGCGGTGCGCGAGACCGGCATGGCCGAGTTGCTGCCGACCGTGAGCGTCGTCGTGTTCGACGAGGCGCACCAGCTCAACGAGACCGGCGTGCAGTTCCTGGGCGCGCAGCTCGGCAGCGGGCAGGCGCTCGACTTCGCGCGCGACATGCTCGGCGCCGGCCTGCAGCATGCGCGCGGGCTGGTCGACTGGCAGCAGCTGGTGGCGGGCGTCGAACGTGCGGCGCGCGAACTGCGCCTGGTGGTCGGCAAGCAATGGCCGGGCGCCAAGCTGCGCTGGATCGGTCCCGCCCCCGAGGGCGTGAATGCCGAGGCCTGGCAGGGCGCGCTCGACGACCTGCAGGACGCCTTCGTGCTGGCTGCCGACGGGCTGGACACGGTGAGCGAGATCTCGCCCGACTTCGTGCGCCTGCACGAGCGCGCACGCCAGCTCGCCAAGCGCACCGCGCGTTTCGCGCAGCCGTGCGAGCTCGATTCCGTGCGCTGGGTTGATGTCGGCACGCAGCTGCGGCTGATCGAGTCGCCGCTCGACATCGCCGATGCGATGCGCAAGCGGGTGCTCAAGCTGACCGACGAGCCTGTGGAGTCCGACCTGCCCTACGGCGATGACGACGAAGACCCCGAGCACGGCGCCGTCCCGCCGCCACCGCAGGAAGACAGCCGCCGCGCCTGGGTCTTCACCTCCGCCACGCTGGGCGACGACCCGACGCTGCGCTGGTTCACCGAACCCTGCGGTCTGCGCGATGCCGAAGTGCTGCGCGTGCAAAGCCCCTTCGACTACGCCTCGCAGGCGGCGATCTACGTGCCACGGGCCTTTCCGAAGCCTAACGATCCCACGCACAGCCAGCAGGTGGCCAAGCTGGCCGCGCACGGCGCCGCCGAGCTCGGCGGGCGCACGCTGGTGCTGACCACCACGCTGCGCGCGCTGCGCACCATCGGTGACGCGATGCGCCAGCAGTTCGAACTGCTCCAGACAGAAGCGCGGCCCGAGGTGCTGGTGCAGGGCGAGCTGCCCAAGCGCGTGCTCATGGACCGCTTTCGCGAAGGCGCGAGCAACGGGCGCGCGGGCTGCGTGCTGGTGGCGTCGGCCTCGTTCTGGGAAGGCTTCGATGCACCGGGCGACGCGCTGCAGTTCGTGGTCATCGACAAGCTGCCGTTCCCGCCGCCCAACGACCCGCTGGTGGAGGCCCGCTCGCAGCGGCTCGAAGCGCAGGGACGCAGCTCGTTCAGCGATTACTCGCTGCCCGAGGCGGCCGTGGCATTGAAACAGGGGGCGGGGCGCCTCATTCGCCGTGAAACCGACAGCGGCGTGCTCGCGATCTGCGACACGCGCCTCGTGGCGATGGGCTATGGCCGGCGGCTGCTGGCGGCGTTGCCGCCGATGCGCCGGCTGGAAACCGAAGCGGATTTCGAGAGCGCGATCGACGCGCTCAGGAAACCTTATTGATATCTACCGTGGGGCGCTGGATTACCAGAGCTTCCACCAAGGGTCGCTGCTGCCCTTGAAGCCGTTCGCCAGGTAGGTGCTCTTCGGGTAGTTGGTGGTCAGCACGCGTTGCGCGTCGTCGCGCAGGTCCTTCATGCCGAGCGCGTCGTACGACTTCACCATGATGTACAGGGCTTCTTCGAGCGCCGGCACTTCGCGGTAGTCGGACAGCGCGATCTGCGCCCGGTTGATGGCCGCCAGGTAGGCGCCACGCGAGTAGTAATAGCGCGCCACGTGAACTTCGTACTGCGCGAGCGAGTTCACGATGTAGTTCATGCGCTGGCGCGCGTCGGGCGCATAGCGCGATTCGGGGAAGCGCGTCACGAGCTCGCGGAAGGATTCGAACGATTCCTTGGCCGCCTTTTGGTCGCGCTCGGACAGGTCCTGGCGCGTCAGGAACGCGAACATGCCCAGGTCGTCGTTGAAGTTGATCACGCCCTTCAGGTAGAGCGCGTAGTCGAACGCCGGGCTGGCCGGGTGCAGCTTCATGAAGCGGTCGAGCGTGGCGATGGCGTTGGCCTTTTCGCCGGCCTTGTGCTGGGCGTAGGCCTTTTCGAGCTGGGCCTGCTGGGCCAGCGGCGTGCCGGCGGCACGGCCTTCGAGCTTCTCGTACAGCGGCACCGCCTTGTCGTAGGCGCCGGAGCCGACTTCGTCCTTGGCTTCCGAGTAGATGCGGTTGGGGCTCCAGTTCGCGGTCTTGTCTTCCTTGGTGGTGGAACCGCAACCGGCGACGAGAAGGGCCGCCGCGCTGAGCGCGATCCAGGCAGGGACCGATAATTTGGCGCGAAACATCACATACGGCTTTCGTGAAACAGTTGCCCTCAATTATATCGACCGACCCCCTGACCGATCCCCCGGAAGGGCCTGAACCTGAAGAGGGTGCCGATCTCGCGGAGCCCAGCGAGCTGCGGCCCTTCGCCATCGAGCAGGCGCAGCACGGCCAGCGGCTCGACCGCGCATTGGCTGTGCTGGTGCCCGAGTTTTCGCGCAGTTACCTTCAGCAACTCATTGAGGCCGGCGCCGTCGAGCTGCAAGGGCGCACGCTCACCAAGGTTTCTGCCACGGTGCGCGTCGGCCAGTCGGGGCGCATCGAACTGCGGCCCACGCCCCAAAGCCAGGCCTTCCGGCCCGAGGCGATGGACCTGGTCACCGTCCACGAAGACGAACACCTGCGAATCATCGACAAACCCGCCGGCCTGGTGGTGCATCCGGCGCCGGGTCACTGGAGCGGCACGCTGCTGAACGGGCTGCTGGCGCTCGACCCGAAGGCCGTGCTGCTGCCGCGCGCGGGCATCGTGCACCGTCTCGATCGCGACACCAGCGGCCTGATGGTCGTGGCGCGCACGCGGGCCGCGATGGACGCCATGGTGGCGCTGATCGCCGCGCGCGACGTGAAGCGCCAGTACCTGGCGATGGGACACAAGGCCTGGGAAGGCGCGGCGGCCCGGCAGGTCGATGCGCCGATCGGCCGCGATCCGCGCAACCGGCTGCGCATGGCCGTGGTCGACCTGGAGCGCCACGCGGGCAAGACCGCGCGCACGTTGATCGAGCGGCTCGACAGCCACACCGAAGGGTGCGCGGTGCGCTGCACGCTCGAAACCGGTCGCACCCACCAGATCCGCGTGCACATGGCATCGATCGGTCATCCGCTGGTCGGCGACGCGCTGTATGGCGGTGCGCCGGCGGCAGGCCTGTCGCGGCAGGCGCTGCATGCGTTCCGGCTGGCTTTCGTGCATCCCGTCACGCAGCAGGCGATGGAGTTCCGTTCGCCGCCCCCGCCCGATCTGGCCCAGGCTTTGCAGACCTGGGGGCTGGATTACAATCGCGCCTGACGGCCCGAGGGCCGCGCCGGCCACCCGAGGCCGGCCTTGCGTTGCACTCGCCGCGTGCCGGCAACGCCTACCCCTTCCATCCATCTGAACAAGCGTCGCCAGGCGCCTTTTTCCGGATAACGCGAACCATGAATACGGCGGATGCCAAGCGCATTCTCGAAACCGCCTTGATCTGTTCGAGCCAGCCGCTGCCGGTGCGCGACATGCGCGTGCTGTTTGACGACGAGCTGGGCGTGGACACGATCAAGGTGCTGTTGCTCGAACTGCAGGAAGACTGGGCGCAACGCGGCCTTGAGCTGGTGAGCGTCGGCAGCGGCTGGCGTTTCCAGAGCCGGCCCGAGATGCGCGATGCCCTCGATCGCCTGCATCCCGAGAAACCGCCGCGTTACACGCGCGCCGCGCTCGAGACGCTGGCCATCATTGCCTACCGGCAGCCGGCCACGCGCGGCGACATGGAAGACATCCGCGGCGTCACGATCAACTCGCTGATCCTGAAGCAGCTCGAAGACCGCGGCTGGGTCGAGGTGATCGGTCACCGCGAAACGGTCGGCCGGCCCGCGCTCTACGCGACCACCCGCCAGTTCCTCGACGACCTGGGCCTGGCCTCGCTCGACCAACTGCCGCTGGTCGAAACACCCGCGCAGCAGGCGGCACTGGTTGATGCACTGCAGCAGGCCTCGGGCGACCAGCCGGGGCTGCCGATCGACGTCGACGCGGCGGAAGAGTTGGTTGCGGAATCTGCAGAGGTTGCAGTGCCTGCGGTCGAAGAGGGCGTGCAGCCCGAACTCGCCATGGTCGATGTGCCGCCCGAGTCGGCGGAGCTGGCCGAGGTCGTTTCGACCGATGCGGCGGAATTTGCCGAAGAGGTGGTGGCGATCACCGAGGGCGACGAAGCCGTCGAGCCTGTAGACGAAGCGCCGTCGGCGTCCGAGCCAGAAACCGGCGAGCTGCCCGCCGAACCCGAAGTGGCCGCCGCGCCCGAAGAACCCGAATCCGACGTCCCGTCCCCCGCAGCGGACGAGACCGACCCCCACGACCCCCCCGCTGTTTCTCCCGGAAAAACCCCATGAGCTCATCCGACACCGACGACGCAGCGATGCTGCCGGTCGAACCCGAAGTCAAGAAGCGGAAGCGGGCCGCCACGCCCAAGAAGGTGACGGAAGTTGCTGTTGAATCCGTCGCTGCGCCCGCAGAGCCGGCAGGGGCCGAGGCCGAGGAGGCGCCGAAGAAGCCGCGTGCACCCCGCAAGAAGAAGGTGGTCGAGGCTCCGGCTGCCGATGAGCAATTGGCGAGCGCGGCGGAAGTCGCTCCTGCGGCCGAAGCCCCCGCGACGGTGGAGCCCGATGTGGTCCCCGTGGTTGCTGCGCCAGCGGCGACCGAGGAAAGCGAGCCAGCACCGATCGAAGCACCGCGTCCTCAGGCGTCCGATGAGGACGAGGACGACGACCGTGGGGATGACGAAGACGACGAGGAAGACGAGCCCGACGAAGAGGAGGACGACCTCGACCGTGCTCGCCGCGCCGCCGAGCGCGAGCAGCGCAACGCGCCGCCGACCGAGCCGATCCGCTTTGCCGACGTCATTTCTGGCCAGTTCGACGCGGACGAAGAAAGCCCCGAGGTGCCGCCGCTCAAGCGCGTGCTGCTGCCCGAAGCCGATTCGCCCAAGCTGCACAAGGTGCTGGCGCAGGCCGGGCTCGGTTCGCGCCTCGAGATGGAGCAGCTGATCCTGCAGGGCCGCATCTCGGTCAACAACGAGCCGGCTCACATCGGCCAGCGCATCCAGTACGGCGACCAGGTCAAGATCAACGGCAAGCCGATCCGCTACCGCATCGCACCGCCGCCGCCGCGCGTGATCGCGTACCACAAGCCGGTGGGCGAAGTCGTCACGCACGACGATCCGCAGAACCGCCCGACGGTGTTCCGCAAGCTGCCGCGTCTGCAGCAAGGCAAGTGGCAGTCGGTGGGCCGGCTCGACCTGAACACCGAAGGCCTGCTGCTGTTCAGCAGCTCCGGCGACCTGGCCAACCAGCTCATGCACCCGCGCTTCGGCCTGGAGCGTGAGTACGCGGTGCGCGTGTTGGGCGCGCTCACCAGCGAAGAAAAGAAGAAACTGCTCGAGGGCGTGCGCCTGGACGACGGCATGGCGCAGTTCGGCACCATCGAAGACGGTGGCGGCGAGGGTTCCAACTGCTGGTACCGCGTGACCATTTCCGAAGGCCGCAACCGTGAGGTGCGTCGCCTGTTCGAGTCGGTGGGCCATGCGGTCAGCCGGCTCATCCGCATCCGCTACGGCGCGATGGTGCTGCCGCGCGGTCTCAAGCGCGGTGCCTGGATGGAACTCGACGAGCGCGATATTCAAGCGCTGTTCCAGGCCTCGGGCGGCGCGCAGGCGCGACCGGCTCCGCAGCAGCAGCGTGGCCCCGGTGGTCCTGAGGGCGGGGGGCGCAACGGTCGAAACAAGAAGCGCCGTGGCAACAACAACAACCGCAATAACAATGGTGGCATGGGGGGCGGTCAGCCGCGTGAAGCACGCGGCGAAGCGCCGATCCCGAGCCCGCTGGGCGACGGCCGTCCGCCGCGCGGCGAGCGCGGAGGACGCGGTGGTCCGAACCGGGGCGGCGGCAACGGCGGTCCGCCGCAACAGGGGCGTCGCGGCAACGCGGGTCCCGGCAACCGTCAGGGCGGCCAGGGGCAAGGGCAGGGCGGCGGCAACCGGGCCGCGGGTGGTGGTGGCGGCGGCGCGAACCAGCCCGATCCGATGAAGACCTCGCTCGGCTACATCGGTGCCGACAGTTTCTCGCGCCAGCGCAAGGAACAGCGCGGCGGCCCGGGACGTCGCGGCGGTGGTGGCGGCGGTTCGCAAGGCGGTGGCGGCTTCGGCGGTCCGGCCGGCAGTCGCCGTCGCGGACGCTGAAAGCCAGCCGTCGGAGCGCGGCCTTTCGCGGGGTTTTCACCAATCCCGCAGGTCGCGCCGGTTAAAATCAGAGGCTTTGTCGACGGGCCGCGAAACAAATTCGCTGCAGTTGTGACAAAACACTTCAAAATCAAAGCTCAGGAAGCATTTCAATGGCTATCGAACGTACCCTTTCCATCATCAAGCCCGACGCCGTCGCCAAGAACGTCATCGGCAAGATCGTTTCCCGCTTCGAGGCTGCCGGCCTCAAGGTTGTCGCCGCCAAGCTGGTGCACCTGTCGCGCAACGAAGCCGAGCAGTTCTACTCGGTGCACAAGGAGCGTCCCTTCTTCAAGGACCTCGTCGAGTTCATGATCTCGGGCCCCGTGTTCGTGCAAGCACTCGAAGGCGAGAACGCCATCGCCAAGAACCGTGACCTGATGGGCGCCACGGACCCGAAGAAGGCAGCCGCCGGCACCATTCGCGCCGACTTCGCCGACAGCATCGACGCCAACGCCGTTCATGGCTCGGACGCGCCCGAAACGGCAGCGAACGAAGTCGCTTTCTTCTTCGCCGGCCTCAACGTCTACGCACGCTGAAGCCGTTTCTCGCCTGAATTCATGACCACAGCCAATCTGCTCGAATTCGATCTCGACGGGCTGGCTGCGTTCTGCGAAAAACTCGGCGAGAAAAAATTCCGCGCCACGCAGCTGTTTCGCTGGATCCACCAGCGTGGCGCCAGCGACTTCACCCAGATGACCGATCTGGCGAAGTCGCTGCGCGAGAAGCTCGCGACCACCGCGCGCGTGGAGGCCCTGTCGGTCCTCACGCAGCACGAATCCAAGGACGGCACGATCAAGTGGCTGTTCGACGTCGGCGGCGGCGATGCGGTCGAGGCCGTGTTCATTCCCGAAGACGATCGCGGCACGCTGTGCGTGTCGTCGCAGGCGGGTTGCGCCGTGGGCTGCCGCTTTTGCTCGACCGGGCATCAGGGCTTCAGCCGCAACCTCGCCACGGGCGAAATCGTCGCCCAGCTCTGGTTCGCCGAGCACTTCCTGCGCAAGCACCTGAATCGCAACGAGCGCGTCATCTCCAACGTGGTGATGATGGGCATGGGTGAGCCGCTGCAGAACTACTCGGCGCTGGTGCCCGCATTGCGCACCATGCTCGATGACAACGCCTACGGGCTGTCGCGCCGCCGTGTCACCGTGTCGACCTCCGGCGTGGTGCCGATGATCGACCGCCTGGGCACCGATTGCGCCGTGGCCATGGCCGTCTCGCTGCATGCGCCCAACGATGCGCTGCGCGACGACCTCGTGCCGCTCAACCGCAAGTACCCGATCGCCGAACTGCTCGAGGCCTGCAAGCGCTACCTCGTGCATGCGCCGCGCGACTTCATCACCTTCGAATACTGCATGCTCGACGGCGTGAACGACCAGCCCGAGCACGCGCGCCAGCTGATCGAGCTCGTGCGCAAGCACGACGTCTCGTGCAAGTTCAACCTGATTCCGTTCAACCCGTTTCCGGCGTCGGGCCTGCTGCGCTCGCCGCAACCGCGCGTGCTGGCCTTTGCCCGCATGCTGAGCGAAGCGGGCCTCGTGACCACCGTGCGCAAGACGCGCGGTGACGACATCGACGCCGCCTGCGGACAACTCGCCGGCGACGTGAAAGACCGCACCCGTGCGGCCGAACGCATGGCCCAGCGCCGTGCGGCAGTGGCCGAGCGCCCCGTCGTTCTGCACCCGCCCCGCGCCAAGACCACCAAACCAACCGTTCCCCAGGAGCATTGACGCAATGAGCATGGCCTTACCGACGACGACCGCGAGCGCGCAGCGAGTGCTGAGCGCAGGAATCGCGAGCGTCGCCGTGGTGCTTCTTCTCGCTGGCTGCGTCAACACGCGAACCACCACCACCGGGCTTGTCGGCAGCGGGGCCGACAGCGGCACCACGGTCGTGACCGACGTCGACGAAAACAACCGCCGCCGTGCCCGCCTGCGGATGGAGCTGGCCGCCGGCTACTTCGAACAAGGCCAGACCTCGGTCGCCCTCGAAGAGCTCAAGCAGGTGCTGACCATCGACCCGAACTACGCCGACGCCTACAACCTGCGCGGCCTGGTCTACATGCGGCTCGAGGATGCCGGTCTGGCCGAAGACAGCTTCCGCCGCGCCGTCGCGATCAATCCGCGCGATGCCAACACGCGCCACAACTACGGCTGGCTGCTGTGCCAGCAGAGCCGCTACGGCGACGCCGCACAGCAGTTCGCCGCCGCATTGGCGGTGCCAAGCTACACCGACCGCGCCAAGACGCTCATGACCCAAGGGGTCTGCGAGCTCAAGGCCGGTCAGAGGCCGCAAGCCGAACGCAGCCTCCAACAGGCCTACGAACTCGACGCCGGCAATCCGGTGATCGGCTTCAACCTGGCCTCGGTGCTGGCGCAGCGCGAAGAATGGTCGCGCGCGCAGTTCTACATCCGCCGTGTCAACAACAGCCCGTCGGCCAATGCCGAGACGCTGTGGCTCGGCATCAAGGTCGAACGGAAGCTCAACAACCGCGAGGCTGTCGCGCAGCTGGGCGGTCAACTGCAACGACGTTTCCCTCAATCGCGGGAGGCAATGGCGTACGAGCGCGGGAATTTCAATGACTGAACGGGTTTCGGAGTTCGGGACGTCCGCGGCACTGCCGCTGGCAGAAGGCGACGTCGCGCACAAGACGGCTGGCGACATGCTGCGCGAGGCGCGCGAAGCGCATGGCCTGCACATCGAGATGGTGGCCGCGGCACTCAAGGTGCCGCCGCAAAAGCTGCTGGCGCTCGAGGCCGACGACATCGCCTCGCTGCCCGACCCCGTGTTCGCCCGAGCCCTGGCCAGCAGCGTGTGCCGCGCACTGCGCATCGATCCGGCGCCCGTGCTTGCCAAGCTGCCAGGCGCGCAACGCGCACCGCTGGCCGAAACCAATCGCACGCTGAATGCCCGCGTGGTCTCCGACACGCCGCGCTGGAGCGGTGGGCGTTCCGGCGGCCTGCCATCGCGCGCGCTGTTGACGGTCGTGGTGCTGCTGCTGATCGGTGCCGGCGTGCTGTTCTGGATGCCGCAGTCGGCGTTCGACCAGATCGGCGCCTCCGTCGCGCGACTGACCGCAAAGAACGATGCCGAGGTCATGCCGCCCGCCGATCAGGGGGGCGTCTCGGAGCCCGTGCCGACGCAGGCCGTGGCGCCGACCGGTCCGGTGGGCGCTGCACCGGTCGCCGGCGCGGTGGCTGCTGTGCCCGCCGCCCCGGCCTCTGCGCCCGCGGCAGCCGTCGCCAACACCAGCACGGCCAGCAGCCAGCAGCTCGTCCTGGTGGCGCGCGAGGAATGCTGGGTCACCGTCACCGAAGCCGGCGGCAAGCAGTTGCTGCGCCGCAGCCTGCAGGTCGGCGAAACCGTCGGCCTGTCCGGCACGCTGCCGCTGTCCGTGGTGGTCGGGCGCGCATCGGCCGTCGATGTGCAGGTGAACGGAAAGCCCTACGATCTGAAGCCTGTCACCCGCGGAGGCGGCGTGGCGCGTTTCGAGGTGAAATCGTGACAACCGACTGCACTCCCCAACCCATTGAATCGGCTGCGCCCAAGGCGCGGCGCTCGCGCCAGGCCAGCGTGGTCTGGGGGCCGCGCACGGTCACGGTGGGGGGCGATGCGCCCACGCGCGTGCAGTCGATGACCAACACCGACACGGTCGATGCCATCGGCACCGCGATCCAGGTCAAGGAGCTCGCCATTGCGGGCTCCGAGATGGTCCGCATCACCGTCAACACGCCCGAAGCCGCCGCGCAGGTGCCCTACATCCGCGAGCAACTCGATCGCATGGGCATCGACGTGCCGCTGATCGGCGACTTCCACTACAACGGCCATCGCCTGCTGACCGACTATCCGGCCTGCGCCGAAGCGCTGAGCAAGTACCGCATCAATCCCGGCAACGTGGGCAAGGGCGACAAGAAGGACAAGCAGTTCGGCCAGATGATCGACGCGGCCATGCGCTGGAACAAGCCGGTGCGCATCGGCGTGAACTGGGGCAGCCTCGACCAGGAACTGCTCGCCAGCCTGATGGACACGAACAGCCAGCGTGCCTCGCCCTGGGACGCCAAGCAGGTGATGTACGAGGCGCTGATCACCTCGGCCATCGAGTCCGCCAAGCTGGCTGAGTCGATGGGCATGGCCGGCAACCAGGTCATCCTGTCGTGCAAGGTGAGCGGCGTTCAAGACCTGATCTCGGTGTACCGCGAACTCGCGCGGCGCTGCGACAACCCGCTGCACCTGGGCCTGACCGAAGCCGGCATGGGCACCAAGGGCACGGTGGCCTCGGCCACGGCGCTGTCGATCCTGCTGCAAGAGGGCATCGGCGACACGATCCGCGTGTCGCTCACGCCGCAGCCGGGCGAGTCGCGCACGCAGGAAGTGCTGATCGCCAACGAAATCCTCCAGGCCCTGGGCCTGCGCGTGTTCGTGCCGAGCGTCACCGCCTGCCCGGGCTGCGGCCGCACCACGAGCACCACGTTCCAGGAACTGGCCAAGCAGATCGACGACTACCTGCGCCTGCAGATGCCGGTCTGGCGCAAGAAATACCCGGGCGTCGAGACGCTGAAGGTGGCCGTCATGGGCTGCATCGTCAACGGCCCCGGCGAGAGCAAGCACGCCGACATCGGCATCAGCCTGCCCGGCACGGGCGAAGCGCCGGCCGCGCCGGTCTTCATCGACGGCGAAAAGGCCCTCACGCTGCGCGGCGACAATATCGCCAACGAGTTCCACCAGCTCGTCGAAACCTACATCGAAAAGCGCTTCGGCAGCGAGCACGCTGTCCTGGCCTGACACCTCCGCAGATCCATGGCTGAAAAACTGAATGCCGTCAAAGGCATGAACGACATATTGCCGCCCGAATCGGCGCGCTGGGAATGGCTCGAAGCCATCGTGCGCGACCTGATGGGGCGCTATGCGTACCGCAACGTCCGCACCCCGATCCTGGAGCACACGGCGCTGTTCGTGCGCGGCATCGGCGAGGTGACGGACATCGTCGAGAAGGAGATGTACGCCTTCGAAGACCGTTCGGACAAGCATGGGCAGTCGGAGCACCTGGCGATGCGCCCGGAGAACACGGCCGGCCTCGTGCGTGCCGTGATCGAGCACAACATGCTCTACGAAGGGCCCAAGCGCCTCTGGTACACGGGCCCGATGTTCCGCCGCGAAAAGCCGCAGCGCGGGCGCTTCCGTCAGTTCCACCAGATCGGCGCCGAGGCGCTCGGTTTCGCCGGGCCCGATGTCGACGCCGAACTGATCCTGCTGGCCACCGCGCTGTGGAAGGCCATCGGCCTGACCGATGTGCGCCTGGAACTCAACAGCCTGGGCCAGCCGGCCGAGCGCGCGTTGCACCGCGCCCAGCTCATTGCCCACTTCGAACAGCACGCCGACAAGCTCGACGAGGACGGCAAGCGCCGCCTGCACAGCAACCCGCTGCGCATCCTCGACACGAAGAATCCGGCGATGAAGGAAGTGGTCGAGTCGGCGCCGAAGCTGATCGATTTCCTCGGTGCCGAATCGCTGGCGCACTTCGAAGGGCTGCAGGCCATCCTCAAGGCCAACGACATCGCCTTCACGATCAACCCGCGCCTCGTGCGCGGGCTCGACTACTACAACCTCACGGTGTTCGAGTTCGTGACCGACCGCCTCGGCGCGCAGGGCACGGTGTGCGCTGGTGGCCGCTACGACGACCTGATCGCCCAGATCGGCGGCAAGCCGGCGCCCGCGGTGGGCTGGGCCATCGGCGTCGAGCGCGTGCTCGATCTGCTGAAAGAGCAGGGCGCCGAAGTGCCGGCACCGGTGCCCGATGTCTATGCCATCGTGCCCGACGCCGCTTCGATGCCCGTCGTGCTGCGCGCCTTGCAGCAGCTGCGCGAAACCGGCGTGCGCGTGCAGATGCACGCCAGCACGGCCGAAGGGCTTGCGAGCTTCAAGGCGCAGATGCGCAAGGCGGACGCCAGCGGCGCCGCCTACGCCCTGATCTTCGGCGCCGATGAACTTGCGCGCGGTGAAGTGACTCTCAAGGCCTTGCGCGACGCCAGCGTCGCGCAGTCCGCCCGTTCACTTGCTGAAGTGACCACCTGGGCCGCCACCCTACAATCGCCGGCTCCCAACCTCTGACAGCGCATGGCCACCCATCTCGACCTCGAAGAACAGGAACAGCTCGACCAGCTCAAGCATTTCTGGAACACCTACGGCACCCTGATCACCTGGGCCGTGCTGCTCGTCGCCGGCGCCTTCGTGGCCTGGAACGGCTGGCAGTACTACCAGCGCACCAAGGCTGCCCAGGCCGCGGCCCTTTATGACGAGGTCGAGCGCAGCACGCAGTCGGGCGACGTCGAGCGCATCCAGCGCGTGATGACCGACATGAAGGACCGCTTCGCAGGCACCGCCTACGCGCAGCAAGCCGGCCTGCTGGTCGCCAAGACGCTGTTCGACAAGGGCAATGCCGATGGCTCGCGCGCCGCGCTGGGCTGGGTTGCGCAGAACGCCGTCGACCCGGGCTACCAGGCCATCGCCAAGCTGCGGCTTGCGGCCGAACTGCTCGATGCCAAGTCCTACGACGACGCGCTCAAGCAACTCGACGGCAAGGTGCCGACCGAATTCGAACCGCTGGTGGCCGACCGCAAGGGCGACATCTTCATGGCACAGGGCAAGCGCGACGAGGCGCAGGCCGAGTACCGCAAGGCCTGGACCGGCCTGGGCGCCGGCTCGGACTACCGCCGGCTGGTCGAGATCAAGCTCAACGCGGTCGGTGTCGACCCGAAGACCCTGGCGCCGACCGTCACCGTGACGCCCGCCGTCCCCAAGAACTCCTGATCGCACACCCTCATGAATTTCAAGCGTTTCAAGCCTGAATCGACCGCCCTGCGCGCGGGTTCTGCTCTTGTTCTGGTAGCGCTCCTGGCCGCCTGCTCGGGCTCCGGCAAGCCCAAGCCTGCCGAGCTGCCGGCCAACCCGTCCCTGATGGGCGTGCGCCAGGCCTGGAACGTGCGGATTCCGGGCGTCGAATTCCCGCTCACCGCCGATGTCAGCGGCGACATCGTGACCGTGGCCGGCAGCGACGGCACGGTCGTCGCCATCGATGCCCGCGCCGGCCGCGAGACCTGGCGCGCCAGCGCCGGCGCGCCGCTGGCCGCCGGCGTCGGCAGCGACGGTTCGCTGACGGCCGTGGTCACCACCAACAACGAAGTGGTGGCGATCGAAAACGGCAAGGTGCTGTGGAAGCAGCGCCTGTCGGCCCAGGCCTTCACGGCACCGCTGGTGGCCGGCCGCCGCGTCTTCGTGCAGACCGCCGACCGCAGCGTCAGCGCCTGGGACGGCCAGAGCGGCCGCCGCCTGTGGCAGCAGCAGCGCCCGGGCGAAAACCTCGTGCTGCGCAAGTCGGGCGTGCTGATCGCAGTCGGCGACACGCTGGTCGCCGGTCTGGGCGGCCGACTCGTCGGCATGAACCCCGGCAACGGCAGCTCGCGCTGGGAGGCCCCCATCGCCGCGCCGCGCGGCACCAACGACGTGGAACGCCTGGTCGACCTGACCGGCAGCGTGAGCCGCTACGGCGACACGGTCTGCGCACGCGCCTACTACGCCAGCGTCGGCTGCGTCGACACCCTGCGCGGGCAGCTGCTCTGGAGCAAGCCGGCCTCGGGCGCCGACGGCGTGAGCGGCGACGAGCGCTTTCTCTATGGCACCGAATCCGACGGCAGCGTCACCGCTTGGCGCCGCGCCGACGGCGAGCGCGCCTGGCAGATGAGCCGCCTGAAGAACCGCGAACTGACCGCACCGTTGGCCGTGGGCCGCTCGTTGATCATCGGCGAGAGCACCGGCACGCTGCACTTCGTGTCGCGTGAAGACGGCGCGCTGCTGAACCGCGTCACGCCCGACGGCTCGGCCATCACCGTGACGCCGGTCCTGGCCGGCAACACGGTGGTCGTCGTGACCGCCAAGGGTGGCGTTTTCGGTTACCGCCCTGAATAATCATTTTTTGTCTTTCTCTTACTTCCAAGGCCCGACCATGAAAACCGCGCCATCGAAAGGCCGGCCATGAAGCCGGTCGTGGCCCTGGTCGGCCGTCCCAACGTCGGCAAGTCGACGCTCTTCAACCGCCTGACCCAGACGCGCGACGCCATCGTCGCCGACTTCGCCGGCCTCACGCGCGACCGCCATTACGGCAACGGCCGCCTGGGCAAGCACGAGTTCATCGTGATCGACACCGGCGGCTTCGAGCCCGATGCCGGCAGCGGCATCTACAAGGAAATGGCCAAGCAGACGCGGCAGGCCGTGGCCGAAGCCGACGTTGTGATCTTCGTGGTCGATGCCCGCGAAGGCCTCTCGGCGCAAGACCACGACATCGCCAACGAGCTGCGCCGACTGGGCAAGCCCTGTGTGCTGGCGGCCAACAAGGCCGAAGGCATGCACGACGGCACCAAGCTGGTCGACTTCTACGAGCTGGGCTTCGGCGACGTGCACGGCGTGTCCGCGGCGCACGGGCAGGGCATGCGCGACCTGGTCGAGCTGGCGCTTGAGCCGCTGAACCTGGCCGACCCGGACGATGAGGAAGACGAAGACGAGGTCAACAAGCCGATCAAGCTGGCGGTGGCCGGCCGTCCCAACGTCGGCAAGTCCACGCTGATCAACACCTGGCTGGGCGAAGAGCGCCTGGTGGCCTTCGACATGCCCGGCACGACGCGCGACGCCATCTCGGTGCCGTTCGAGCGCAACGGTCAGCGCTTCGAGCTGATCGACACCGCCGGTCTGCGCCGCAAGGGCAGGGTTTTCGAGGCGATCGAGAAGTTCTCGGTGGTCAAGACGCTGCAGGCCATCGAGTCGGCCAACGTCGTGCTGCTGTTGCTTGACGCGACGCAGGGCGTGACCGACCAGGACGCGCACATTGCTGGCTACATCCTCGAAAGTGGACGTGCGGTGGTGATCGCCATCAACAAGTGGGACGCGGTCGACAGCTACCAGCGCGAGCAGATCCAGCGGCAGATCGAAACCCGCCTGCCGTTCCTGAAATTCGCGTCGTTGCATTTCATCTCGGCCATCAAGCGCCAAGGCCTGGGCCCGGTGTGGCAGGCCATTGCGCAGGCGCACAAGTCGGCCACGCGCAAGATGTCGACGCCGGTGCTGACGCGCCTGTTGTTGGAGGCGGTGCAATTCCAGGCGC
The DNA here is from genome assembly GCF_059415405.1 of Variovorax sp. GW821-FHT10C12. Lineage (NCBI taxonomy): Bacteria > Pseudomonadati > Pseudomonadota > Betaproteobacteria > Burkholderiales > Comamonadaceae > Variovorax > Variovorax sp. GW821-FHT10C12. Next base: position 2,057,874 of record NZ_JBWKNE010000001.1, on the reverse strand, counting down.
CCCAACGCGGCGGCATGTACCGGCCGAAGCTGCGCTATGCGCACCAGGGCGGCATGAATCCGCCCGTGATCATCATTCACGGCAATTCGCTGGAGCACGTGACCGACGCCTACAAGCGTTTCCTGGAAGGGCGTTTCCGCAAGGAATTCGACCTCGTGGGCACGCCCTTGCGGATCCAGTTCAAAAGCTCGCAAAATCCGTTTGCGGACAAGGACAACTGAGGGCGCTTGGCTGCCGATGGCAGCCGATGAGCCGCAGCAGGAGCGGAAGTTCCGTCTTTTGAGAACCGTTATTTTCTCAAGGCTTTTGACCCCGATTGCTGCGGCGCAGAAACCCTGTGTTAAGGTCATCTCTCCAACAACTACTCTTGAACACGGAGAATATCGTGAGCAATAAAGGGCAACTTCTGCAAGACCCGTTTCTGAACACCTTGCGTCGCGAGCATGTGCCGGTTTCCATTTATTTGGTGAACGGCATCAAGCTGCAGGGCCAGATCGAGTCTTTCGATCAATACGTCGTGTTGCTTCGCAATACAGTGACGCAAATGGTCTACAAGCACGCCATTTCCACCATCGTGCCGGGTCGTGCCGTCAACTTCTCGGCCAACGAGAACGACGACGCCGCCGCCTGATCGCGCGGAGCGCGGCGGTAACCCCGCCGCGCTTTTTCCATATCTGATTCCGCTTGTCTGATTCGATCCCCCGCCAGGAAGGCGCCGCCGTTCTCGTCGGCGTCGATTTCGGGCTGCCCCATTTCGACAGCGAGCTCGAAGAACTCGGCCTGCTCGCACAAACCGCGGGCCTGACGCCCGTCGCCCGCCTGGCCTGCAAGCGCAAGGCGCCCGATGCGGCGCTGTTCGTCGGCAGCGGCAAGGCCGAAGAGATCAAGGAGCTCGCCGCGATGCACCGGGCGAGCGAGGTCATCTTCGACCAGTCGTTGAGCCCTGCGCAGCAGCGCAACCTCGAACGCCAGCTCGATGTCGCGGTCTACGACCGCACCTTCCTCATCCTCGAGATCTTCGCTCAGCGCGCCCGCTCGCACGAAGGCAAGCTGCAGGTCGAGCTGGCCAGGCTGCAGTACCTGAGCACGCGGCTGGTCCGTCGCTGGTCCCACTTGGAGCGCCAGACCGGTGGTGCAGGTGTGCGCGGCGGCCCCGGCGAAAAGCAGATCGAGCTCGACCGTCGCATGATCAACGAGTCGATCAAGCGCACGCGCGAGCGCCTGGCCAAGGTGCAGAAGCAGCGCAGCACGCAGCGCCGCCAGCGCGAGCGCCGCGAGACCTTCAACATCTCGCTCGTCGGCTACACCAACGCGGGCAAATCGTCGATCTTCAATGCGATGGTCAAGGCCCGCGCCTATGCGGCCGACCAACTGTTCGCCACGCTCGACACCACCACGCGCAACCTCTACCTGGGCGATGCGCGCCGGCAGGTGTCGATCTCCGACACGGTGGGCTTCATCCGCGACCTGCCGCACGGGCTGGTCGACGCGTTCAAGGCCACCTTGCAGGAAGCGGTCGACGCCGACCTGCTGCTGCACGTGATCGATGCCTCCAACCCGCACTATCCCGAGCAGATGGCAGAGGTCCAGTCGGTGCTGCAGGACATCGGCGCAGGCGACGTGCCGCAACTGCTGGTGTTCAACAAGCTCGATGCCCTTGAAAGCGCGCAACATCCGCTGCATCTGCAGGACGAGATGGAAATCGACGGCGTGCAGGTTCCCCGCATCTTCCTCAGCGCCAAGACCGGTGAAGGCCTGCCGTTGCTGCGGGCCGAGTTGGCCCGGCAGTCGGGTTCCGTCGCCGATACGATGACCCCTGAGGCGGACGCTGAATTGCACGATGCGGCCCCTTGATTGGGCACAATCCCGCCACTGACACGAGAACGAAGCGAATGAATGCAAAGCCAGCGCGGAGAGGGTTTCTGGGCATGTTCAATCTGAACGATGGCCGATGGGGTCGTGGCGACGAGCCGTCCTCCAACGGCGACCGCCCGGCCGGCAACCGGCCGCCCGATGCCGATCCCCCCGGCGCCCCGATCCCGCCGCCTTCGAGCGGCAACCAGAACAACAACGGCAACGGCAATCGCCCGCGCGGCCAGGGCCCCAATCAGGGCCCGCCCGACCTCGACGAACTCTGGCGCGACCTCAATCGCAAGCTCGGCGGTTTCTTCGGCGGCGGCAAGGGTGGCGGCAATCGTCCCAATGGCACCGGCGGCGGTGGCGGCAATGGCTACAAGCCCGACATGAAGAATGCCGGCTTCGGCATCGGCCTCGTGGCCATCGTGGCGGTCCTGATCTGGCTCGGCACCGGCTTCTTTATCGTGAACGAAGGCCAGCAGGCCGTCATCACGCAGTTCGGCCGCTACAAGAGCACCGTGGGCGCGGGTTTCAACTGGCGCCTGCCGTACCCGATCCAGCGCCATGAACTGGTGGTGGTCACGCAGATCCGCTCCACCGACGTGGGCCGCGACGCCATCGTGCGTTCCACCGGTCTGCGCGAATCGGCCATGCTGACCGAAGACGAGAACATCGTCGAAATCAAGTTCGCCGTGCAGTACCGCCTGAGCGATGCGCGCGCCTGGCTCTACGAGAGCAAGTCGCCCGCGGAAACCATCGTGCAGGTGGCTGAAAGCTCCGTGCGCGAAGTGGTCGGCAAGATGAAGATGGACGCGGCGCTCGCCGAAGAGCGCGACCAGATCGCACCCCGCGTGCGCGCGCTGATGCAGACCATCCTCGATCGCTACAAGGTCGGTGTCGAAGTCGTCGGCATCAACCTGCAGCAGGGCGGCGTGCGTCCGCCCGAGCAGGTGCAGGCCGCCTTCGACGACGTGCTCAAGGCCGGCCAGGAACGCGAACGCGCCAAGAACGACGCCGAGGCTTACGCCAACAACGTCGTGCCGTTGGCCACCGGTACCTCGTCGCGCCTGAAGGAAGAATCCGAGGCCTACAAGGCGCGGATCGTGGCGCAGGCACAGGGTGATGCGGGGCGCTTCAGCTCGGTGCTGGCCGAATACCAGAAGGCACCGCAGGTGACGCGCGACCGCATGTACACCGACGCCATGCAGCAGATCTACGCCAGCACGACCAAGGTGCTGGTCGACAGCAAGCAGGGTTCCAACCTGCTGTACCTGCCGCTCGACAAGCTGATGCAGCAAGGCGGCAACAACACCGCGGCCACGCCCGTGGACGCTGCCAACCCCAACGTGGCCGGCACCGCACCGACCCAGTCGTCGGTGATCCCGGTGGCACCCACCACCACCGACGTGCGCGCCCGTGACGGCCGCTCGCGTGACCGCGACGTGCGCTGAGAAAGGCCCGGAACAACATGAACAGAATCGGTTTCATCGCCACTTCGGTCCTCGTCCTGCTCGTGCTGCTGAGCTCGACCCTCTTCGTGGTCGACCAGCGCCAGTTCGGCGTGGTCTATGCCCTCGGCCAGATCAAGCAGGTCATCACCGAGCCCGGCCTCAACTTCAAGCTGCCGCCGCCGTTCCAGAACGTGTCGTACATCGACAAGCGCCTGCTGACGCTGTCGAGCCTGGACACCGAGCCCATGCTCACCGCTGAAAAGCAGCGCGTGGTGATCGACTGGTACGTGCGCTGGCGCATCTCCGACCCGCAGGCCTACATCCGCAACGTCGGCCTCGACGAAAACGCGGGCGCCATGCAGCTGAACCGCGTGGTGCGCAACGCCTTCCAGGAAAACATCAACAAGCGCACCGTGCGCGACCTGATTTCCGTGCGCCGCGAGGCCCTGATGGCCGACGTGCAGCGCGAAGTGCTGGCCGTGGTGAAGGGCGCCAAGCCCTGGGGCGTCGACGTGGTCGACGTGCGCATCACCCGCGTGGACTACGTGGAAGCCATTACCGAATCGGTCTACCGCCGCATGGAAGCCGAGCGCAAGCGCGTGGCCAACGAGCTGCGTTCCACCGGCACGGCCGAAGGCGAGAAGATCCGCGCCGACGCCGACCGCCAGCGCGAAGTGATCGTGGCCAACGCCTACCGCGACGCCCAGAAGATCAAGGGCGAGGGCGATGCCCAGGCTGCCGCGACCTACAGCGAGGCCTTCGGCCGCGATCCGCAGTTCGCCCAGTTCTACCGCAGCCTCGAGGCCTACAAGCAGAGCTTCAACAAGAAGAGCGACGTGATGGTGCTCGACCCGTCCTCGGACTTCTTCCGCGCCATGCAGAGCTCCGGCTCGGCGCGCAAGTAACAACAGGCCGTCCGTTTCCGCTGTCCTGCCTGGAGCCGTGAGCGCCGACACCTTCTGGAGCGCGTTGGCGCTGGTCCTGGTGATCGAAGGCATCCTGCCTTTCGTCTCGCCGGGCGGGTGGCGGCGCGGCTTCAGCCAACTGCTGCAGCTGCGCGACGGCCAGCTGCGTTTCTTCGGTCTTTGCAGCATCCTGCTGGGTTTGGTACTCCTTTGGGTTCTGGGGTAACGCGGGCCCGGTAGAATCCCGGTTTAACCACGCCCCCGATCCCCATGTCCGCCTGGGTCCTCCCGGATCACATTGCCGATGTGCTGCCCTCCGAGGCGCGCCACATCGAAGAACTTCGACGCCAGCTGCTCGATACCGCCCGTGGCTATGGCTACGAGCTGGTGATGCCGCCGCTGCTCGAGCACCTGGAGTCGCTGCTTTCGGGCACCGGCGAGGCGCTCGACCTCCAAACCTTCAAGCTTGTCGACCAGCTCTCCGGTCGCAGCATGGGCCTGCGTGCCGACACCACCCCCCAGGTGGCGCGCATCGATGCCCATCTGCTGAACCGCGACGGCGTGGCCCGGCTGTGCTACTGCGGCCCGGTGGTCCACACCCGGCCCGACCGCCCGCACGCCACCCGCGAGCCGCTGCAGTTCGGCGCCGAGATCTACGGCCACGCCGGCCTGGAAGCCGACACCGAAACCCTGCTGCTGGCGCTCGACTGCCTCGACGCCGCCGGCCTGCGCGACGGCGTGATCGTCGACCTGGCCGACGCCCGCATCGTGCGCGCGCTGTTCGCCGGCGTGCCGGTCGATGCCGCCGCGATCGCCCGCGTGCACGCCGCGCTGGCCGCCAAGGACGCGAGCGAGCTGCAGGCGCTCACCAAGGATTTCCCCGCTGCGTCACGCGACGGCCTGCGCGCCCTCGTGGGCCTGTACGGCGATGTGGCCGTGCTCGACGAGGCCGCGAAGGCCCTGAAGGGCACGCCCGCCGTGGCGGCTGCGCTGGCCGACCTGAAGCAACTTGCGGCTGGCCTGAACGGCACGGCAGGGCGCCAGATCAGCTTCGACCTGGCCGACCTGCGCGGCTACGCCTATTACAGCGGCATGCGTTTCGGCATCTACGTGCCGGGCGCGGCCGACTCGCTGGTGCGCGGTGGCCGCTACGACGAGGTGGGCGCCGTGTTCGGTCGCAACCGTCCGGCCGTCGGTTTCAGCCTCGATGTGCGCGAACTCGTCGGCGTGCTGCCGGCGCGTCCGCTGCGCGCTGCCATCCGTGCGCCCTGGAGCGACGCGGCCGGCCTGCGTCAGGCGATTGCCCAATTGCGCAAGGCCGGCGAAACGGTAGTCTGCGTGCTGCCCGGCCACGGCAGCGAAATCGATGAATTCCATTGCGACCGCGAGCTCGTCGAGCAGGCTGGCCAATGGAATGTCCGAGCGATCTGAATTTTTGAAGTAATGGAACGAGCATGAGCGTAACCACCGGAAGAAACGTGGTCGTCGTCGGTACCCAGTGGGGCGACGAAGGCAAGGGCAAGCTGGTTGACTGGCTGACGGAAAGCGCCCAGGGCGTGGTCCGTTTCCAGGGCGGCCACAACGCGGGCCACACGCTGGTCATCAACGGCGTGAAGACCGCGCTGCACCTGATCCCGAGCGGCATCATGCGGCCCGGCGTCAAGTGCTACATCGGCAACGGCGTGGTGCTGTCGGCTGCCAAGCTCTTCGAGGAAATCGAAGGCCTGGAGAAAGCCGGCGTCGAAGTGCGTTCGCGCCTGCGCATCAGCGAGGCCTGCCCGCTGATCCTGCCGTTCCACGCCGCGCTGGACATCGCGCGAGAGGCCTACCGTGAAAAGGGCGGCATCGAGAAGATCGGTACCACCGGCCGCGGCATCGGCCCGGCCTACGAAGACAAGATCGCCCGCCGCGCGCTGCGCGTGCAGGACCTGAAGCACCCTGAGCGCTTCGCGGCCAAGCTGCGCGTGCTGCTCGAGCTGCACAACCACGTGCTGACCCAGGTGCTGGGCGCGCCCGCCATCGACTACGACACCGTGTTCGACGAGGCCATGCGCCACGCCGTGCTGCTCAAGCCCATGATGGCCGACGTGTCGCGCGAACTGAACGACGCTCACAAGGCCGGCGCCAACCTGCTGTTCGAAGGCGCGCAGGGCACGCTGCTCGACGTCGATCATGGCACCTACCCGTACGTCACCTCGAGCAACTGCGTGGCCGGCAACGCCGCCGCCGGTTCGGGCGTGGGCCCGGGCATGCTGCACTACGTGCTGGGCATCACCAAGGCCTACTGCACCCGCGTGGGCGGCGGTCCGTTCCCCACCGAGCTCGACTGGGCCACGCCGGGCACCCCCGGCTACCACATGAGCACCGTGGGCGCCGAGAAGGGCGTGACCACGGGCCGCAGCCGCCGTTGCGGCTGGTTCGACGCCGCACTGCTCAAGCGCTCGGCGCAGGTCAACGGCCTGTCGGGCCTGTGCATCACCAAGCTCGACGTGCTCGACGGCCTCGAGAAGCTGGAGCTGTGCACCGGCTACGAACTCGACGGCGAAATCACCGACATCCTGCCGATGGGCGCGGACGAAATCGAGCGCTGCACGCCGATCTACGAAACGCTCGAAGGCTGGACCGAAAGCACCGTGGGCGTCACGCAGCACGACAAGCTGCCGGTCAATGCGCGCCTGTACCTGCAGCGCATCGAACAGATCACGGGCGTGCCGATCCACATGGTGTCGACCAGCCCTGACCGCGACCACACGATCATGATGCGCCATCCTTACTTGGCCGACTGAAGAGGAAGAAAAGACCCATGTTGACCGAAGACGGCAAGCATCTCTACGTCAGCTACGACGAGTACCACAACCTGATCGAGAAGCTCGCGATCAAGGTGCACCAGTCGGGCTGGGAGTTCGACACCATCCTGTGCCTGGCGCGTGGCGGCATGCGCCCGGGCGATGTGCTCTCGCGCATCTTCGACAAGCCGCTGGCGATCATGTCGACCAGCTCCTACCGCGCCGATGCCGGCACGATCCAGGGCCATCTCGACATCGCCCGCTACATCACGACCCCCAAGGGCGAGATCGCCGGCAAGGTGCTGCTGGTGGACGACCTGGCCGATTCGGGCCACACGCTGCACGCCGTGATGGACATGCTGCGCAACAACTACCAGCCGATCACCGAGCTGCGCAGCGCGGTCATCTGGACCAAGGCGCTGTCGACCTTCACGCCTGACTACTCGGTCGAGTTCCTGGCCACCAACCCGTGGATCCACCAGCCCTTCGAGGGCTACGACTCGCTCGGCGCCGAGAAGCTGATCGAGAAGTGGTCGGTCTGACGACCGGCCCTGGCTCCACCGGCCGGCGCGCTCAGCTGCTGCTGCAGCTGCCGCCGCCGGGGGTGTCGAACATCGCGGTGTAGCGCCGCTGCATTTCCTCCGGCGTCAGCTTCTCGATGCTGTGACCTACGTTCCACCGGTGACCGAAGGGGTCGCGGAAGACGCCGGAACGCTCCCCATAGAACTGATCCTGCGGTGCCATGTCCAGCGTGGCCCCCGCGGCGACCGCGCGCGCGACCACCTTATCGGCGTCGTCCACGTGCAGGTGCAGCGAGACCGCGCTGCCGCCGAGCGCCTTGGGCGAGCGGATGTTGAATTCGGCGAACTCGTCCGAGATCATCAGGATCGCGCCGTTGTGAAAGTCCAGCTCGACGTGCCCGATGCGGCCGCTGGGCTCGGTCAGTCGAAAGATTTCCTTCACTTCGAACACGTGGCAATAGAAGTCGACGGCGGCGGCGGCGTTGTCGACGCAGAGGTACGGAAACAGCTCGTGGATGGCCATGGCGGGACCTGCCTTTCTTTCTGGAATGGGTGTTGAAACGGGGGCCGTGGCGCCGATTCTGCGCAGCCGCGGCGCTAGCGTCTTGAAGGAATTTGACCTGCCACACTGACAGCCGGCACATGGCGGGGCGAGGCCGCCCCCGTCTGCCGCCAGGCCTGCGGCGACAGGCCGGCCAGCGCGGAGAACTCGCGGCTCAGGTGCGCCTGGTCGCTGTAGCCCGCGGCGAGCGCGATGTCGGCCCAGGCGCGCGCGGGATCGTCAGCGGCCAGCGCCAGCACGCGATCGAAGCGCATCACGCGGGCGTATTCCTTGGGCGCGAGTCCGACCGCCGCGCGGAACAGCGCGATGAAGCGCCGGTGGCTGTAGCCGCTGTGCGCCACCAGCGTGGCGATCGACGCGGGCGCGTCGCGCGTCATCTGCCCCAGCGAGGCGGCCACGGCCGGGTGCAGGCCGCGCGGGCTGGTGCGGGGCAGGGTGGCCGCGGCCAGGCGCCGGGTCAGCAGGGCCTCGAACACGTCCAGTTGCCGGGCCGGGTCGTCGGACGATGCATGCAGCTGTTCGAGCGCGTCGGCGGTCTGCCGCTCGCCCCACAGCGCGTCGAGCGGCGTGTGGCGACCACTCAGAGCGTCTTCAGGTGCGCCGAACAGCAGCCGGGCGGCACCGGGGTGCAATTGCGCGCCGACCGAGCGTGTAGCCACCGACACATCGCGCAGATAGAACGCGGCGCGCGCACCGCCGACGATGGCATGGCCGACCGTGTGGCCGCGCAGGTCGCGTGTGTCGTCGAAGAGCCGCAGCGGCGGCCCCGAAAGCCGGAACACCAGGTGCATGCCGCCCGTGGGCAGCACGTGCTCGCGGGCGCCGGTGCGTGATTCGGGTGTGCCCTCGGGCGCCGAGGCCCACAGCAGCCGCAGGAAGGGCCGCAGATCAGGGGACGGGGGCCGCGTCAGCTGCATGGCGCGACGGGCCCCGGCAAGGGCGGGCGGGTGAGCATCGGCGCATTGTGCGCCGAGGGAACCGCTCCGGCCCAGGCTGCTTACTTGCTCGTTGCGAGGCGCTTCTGGATGTTGGCTGCGCGATCGCCGGAAGACGGGTGCGAGCTGAGCATCGAGCTCTTGCCGCCGTCGAGCTTGGCCAGCTTCTGGAACGCGGTGACGAGGCCTTCGCGCTTGAGCTTCTGCGTGGTCAGCAAGTCGAAGGCGTAGTTGTCCGAGTCGGTTTCCTGCGACTGCGAGAACTGCGCGTTGACCAGCTTCTCGGCGAAGTCGCCGATCTGCGAGGACGACAGCTGCGTGATCGCCGCATTGCCGGTGGCGCTGGCGATGCCGCGCGCGGCCGACACGGCGTAGGCGGTCTGCATGGCCTTCTTGCTGTGGCCCAGGGCGACGTGGCCGATCTCGTGGCCGATGATGCCGCGCAGCTCGTCGTCGTTCATGAGGTCCATGAGGCCGCTGTAGACGCGGATGCAGCCGTTGCCCATGGCCCAGGCGTTCACGTCCTTCGTGAGGTAGACCTTGTAGCTGGCGGGCTGGCCGCCGATGGTGGTGGGCAGGCCCTGGCGCACGCGCTCCAGGCGCTTGCTGTAGGCATCGGCGGGTGCCGCGACCTTGGAGCTCTTGTCGAGCTCGGCGCAGGACTGGTTGGCCAGTGCCTGCACGTCGCCGTCGGTGAGCGACATGGCCTTGAAGGCACTGCCGCCGGCGCCCGCGAGCGCGTTCGAATCCAGGTTCTTCATGCCGCCGCAGGCGGACAGGGCCGCAGCGGCCGTGATGGTGATGAGCAGATGACGCATCGAGAAAATCCTCCCTTTATTTTCGGAGGGGCAACTCTATCCGCAATGCGCAGGCGCTCCGGCCAAGGCCGTCGACATCGCACGGAGAATGTCACGGCCGTCGAGGGTTCCTCGCGGGGCGCTAGCATCGGCACATGAGCAAGCCTTCCACGACCCTGATCCACCATCCCTACACGCCGCCGGCCACCTTCGCTGCGCCGCAGCCCGGCGTGTTCAAGGCCTCGACCGTGTTCTTCGCCGACGTTGCCGCCATGCGCGCGCGCGACTGGAAGACCAAGGCCGGCTACACCTACGGCCTGCACGGCACGCCCACCACCTTCACGCTCGAAGAACGCCTGGCCACGCTCGAAGGCGGCACCGAATGCCTGCTCGTGCCGAGCGGTCTGGCCGCGATCTCGCTGGTCTCGTTCGCGTTCCTCAAGACCGGTGACGAGGTGCTGATTCCCGACAACGCCTACGGCCCCACCAAGGCGCTGGCCACGGGCGAGCTCGCCAACTTCGGCATCACGCACCGCCTGTACGACGCGATGAATCCGTCCGACCTCGAAGCCAAACTCTCGCACCGCACGCGGCTGGTGTGGCTCGAAGCGGCCGGCTCGGTGACGATGGAATTCCCCAACCTGCCGGCGTTGGCCGAAATCTGCCGCGAGCGCGGCGTGATGACGGCGCTGGACAACACCTGGGGCGCCGGCCTGGCCTTCGCGCCTTTCGATTTCAACGGCACGGGGCAAGGCGTAGACGTGTCGGTGCACGCGCTCACCAAGTACCCGAGCGGCGGTGGCGACGTGCTCATGGGCAGCGTCGTTACGCGCGACGAGCGCTTGCACCGCGCGCTCAAGCTCACCCACATGCGCACGGGTTTCGGCATCGGCGTGGGCGACGTCGAAACGCTGCTGCGTTCGCTGCCGAGCATGGCGCTGCGCTATGGCGCACATGACCGCGCCGCGCGCGAGCTGGCCGGCTGGCTCAACGGCTGCGAAGAGATTGCGCAGGTGCTGCACCCCGCGCTCGAGGATTCGCCGGGCCACGCCAACTGGCGCGCGCTGTGCGGTGCCACCGACCTGGCCGCGGGCCTGTTCTCGGTGGTGTTCGACGAGCGCTTCAGCACCGAGCAGGTCGATCGCTTCTGCGACAGCCTGAAGCTCTTCCGCCTCGGCTATTCGTGGGGAGGCCCGATCAGCCTCGTCGTGCCCTACGACATCGGCCTGATGCGCGACGCCAGCGTGGCCCGCTGGCCCTACAAGGGCACGCTGGTGCGTTTCTCGGTCGGCCTGGAAGACGTGGACGACCTGCGTGCCGACCTGCAACAGGCATTGCTGCAGATGTAAGCAAAGCGCCAGGCCCGGGCCGCCGCCGGGCTGGGAGTGCACCGTTATCGCTTACAGTAGGCCGAATCGCAGTCACCCTGACTGCCTCGCCTGAAGGAAAAGCAGTGGCAACACCCAATTACGGCTACGAGAAGCGCCAGAAAGAGCTGGCCAAGAAGAAGAAGAAGGAAGAAAAGCTTCGGGAGAAGGCGAACCGCAAGCTCAGCCCGAGCAGCGACGGGCTGGCTCCCGGAGATCCGGAAACCGACGTGGCCTCGCTCGAACGCGATCCTCCCACGGTGCCTGAGTTGCCGACCAAGAACGGGTGATTGCCCGTTTCTTGCACCCCCGGACATAGAAAAGCCGCAGCAGGCGAAGGCCTGCTGCGGCTTTTTCTTTGGTCGCGCGAGGGCGCGTTATTTGGGCAGCAGCTTGCGCAGCTCCGGCCAGACGTTGTCCAGGATCTGCGGCTGCGCCGCGGCGGTCGGGTGGATGCGGTCGGACTGGAACAGCGTCATGGCGTCGGGCGCATCGGCCACGCCCTTGAGCAGGAACGGCACCAGCGCCGACTTCGTCGTGCCCGCCACCTTCGCGAACACCGCCTCGAAGCGCCGCGTGTAGTCGCCGCCGTAGTTCGGCGGCACCTGGATGCCGACGATCAGCACCCGCGCGCCCGCGGCCTGCGCGGCCTTGGTGATCTGCAGCAGGTTGTCTTCGGTGTTGGACAGCGGCAGGCCGCGCAGGGCGTCGTTGGCGCCCAGCTCCAGCACCACGTGGCTGGGCTTGTGCTGTGTCAGCAGGGCGGGGAAGCGGGCGCGCCCGCCGGAGCTGGTGTCGCCGCTGATGCTGGCGTTGACCACCGAGGCCGCGATCTTCTGCTGCGCAAGCCTTTTTTCCAGCAAGGGTACCCAGCCTTCGCCGCGCTTGAGGCCGTACTCTGCGCTCAGTGAATCACCGAGCACCAGGATCACCGGCTTGCCGGCCGGTGCCTGGGCTGCCGCAGCCGTCCATGCCCCCGCGCTGCCGAGCGCGGCGGTGGTCAAGATAAAGTCACGTCGATTCAAAACGAAAAGCCTTTCATGTCCCAACCCCCGTCTGATGCCATTGTCGCCGTCGAGCATGTCTTCAAGTCCGTCACCGACTCGGCCGGCACGCTGGACATTCTGCAGGACATCCATTTCACCTTGGGCGCGCGGGAAACCGCCGCCATCGTCGGCGCCTCGGGCTCCGGCAAGAGCACCTTGCTGTCGATCATTGCCGGGCTGGACACGCCCACGCGCGGCACCGTGAAGCTGGCGGGCGACGACATCTTCGCCATCGACGAGGACGAGCGCGCCGCGCTGCGCGCCCAGCGCGTGGGCTTCGTGTTCCAGAGCTTCCAGCTCCTGGGCAACCTGAGCGCGCTCGAGAACGTCATGCTGCCGCTGGAGCTGGCCAACCGCAAGGACGCGCGCAAGGCCGCCACCGAGATGCTGGGCCGCGTCGGCTTGGGCCAGCGCCTGGGCCACTACCCCAAGGTGCTGTCGGGCGGCGAGCAGCAGCGCGTGGCGCTGGCGCGGGCCTTCGTGGTGCAGCCGGCCCTGCTGCTGGCCGACGAGCCCACCGGCAGCCTCGACTTCGCCACCGGCGAGCAGGTCATGAAACTCATGTTCGACCTGAACCGCGAGCTCGGAACAACGCTGGTGCTGGTCACGCACGACCGCGGCATCGCCTCGCAGTGCGAGCGGCGCATCACCATCGAGGCCGGGCGCGTGGCGCTCAACGAAAAAACGCCAGAATCGACCGTCGCTCAGGCCGCCTGAGCCAGCAAAAAAGACAGCGCCCGGCTCCCGCGGCGCTCCCCTGAACACAGAGGAGAGTTCATGACCCAGCTTCCCCCCGAAGCCATTGCCGCCCTCGAGCGCGGCAACCTGATCGAAGCCATCAAGATCGTGCGCGATCGCACCGGCATGGACCTCAAGTCGTCCAAGGAGGCCGTCGAGCGCTATGCCAACAGCGGTGCGGTCGCCGCGGGAGCGCCGGCCGACTGGCAGGAAGGCGACTGGGGCCGGGGCGACGCAGGGGGCGAGACGGGCGGCATGCAGGGCAACGGCCCCGCCGCGGTGCCGGCCGCTGCGCTCGCGGCCCTGGCGCGGGGCCAGAAGGTCGAGGCCGTGCGCCTCACGCGCGAAGCCACCGGTCTGGGCCTGGCCGAGGCCAAGCAGCTGGTCGAGGCGCACCAGAACCCGGCCGCCGGCGACTTCGGGCACCTGCCGTCGAGCGCGGCGGTGAATCCGATGGCCGAGCCGGGCCGGGTGTCGGGCGGCGGCTTCAAGTGGCTGCCCGTGATCGTCGTGCTGCTGATCGCGGCGGCGGCGTGGTCGTATTTCAAGGGCGCCTGACCTCGTGATCGTTCCCCAGTTCTGGGCCGAAGGCCGCATCCAGGAGCGCGTGGCCGGCCGGCAGGTCACGGTGCGCCGCTTCGGCTGGTCCGACGACAGCCCGCTGGCCGCGCAGGCCCATGCCGACCAGCGCACGCGCGAGGCCTATGACCGCATCGTGGTCGACGGTGAAAAGCTGGAGCGCCGCGAACGCAAGCTGGCCTACAACGGCGCCAATGGCGTGCCGATCCGCGAGGAGATCGTCGAACGCCAGGGCGACAGCGTCGTCACCCGCAACGGCTACGGCGCGCGCTGCCTGAACACGCCCGACGTGCTGTTCGTCGACGTCGACTTCGAGAACCAGGGCGCGCGCGGCAGCGCACGCGGGCTGACGGTGATCGGCGCGGCGTTCATCGGTGCGATGGTCGCGGGCTACGCCACGCGCTCGGCGATGGCCGGCGTGGCCGCCTTCATGCTGGTGGCGGCCTTCGGCTTCTGGCGCGCCCACAAGGAGGGCCTGCCCGTGGTCGAGGACAAGAGCGACCCGCTGGCGGGCGCACGGGCGCGTGTCGAGCGCTTCATTCACCAGCATCCCGACTGGCACCTGCGCCTGTACCGCACGCCGGCCGGGCTGCGTGTGCTGGCCATGCACGATGTCTTCGCACCGTCCGACGCCGCCGTGACCGACGTGTTCCAGACGCTGGGCGCGGACAAGGTCTACGCGCGCATGTGCCGCAACCAGAACTGCTTTCGCGCCCGCCTGAGCGCCAAGCCATGGCGCGTGGGCATCGGCGAACACCTGCGCCCGCGCCCGGGCGTCTGGCCTGTGTCGCCCGACCGGTTGCCCGCGCGCGACGCCTGGGTGGCGCGCTACGAAAAGGCGGCCGAGGGGTATGCCGCCTGCCAGTACCTGGGCAGCGTGGGCAACACGCTGAAGGTGCACATGAACGCCCTGGTGGTGCAGGAACTGCACGACGAACGCACCCGCGCGAACAGCGGTTTGCCGCTGGCCTGAGGGCGAGGGCGCCGCGCCCTCGATAATCGGCACATGTCTTCCCCCAAAGTGATCTTCGGCTTCCATGCCGTGGGCGTGCGCATCAAGACCGCGCCGAAATCGGTGCTCGAAGTGATGTTCGACGCCAGCCGGCGCGATGCGCGCATGAAACAGTTCATTGCGCGTGCGCAAGAAGCCGGCGTGCGGCTGGTCGAGGCCGACGGCCTGCGGCTGTCCAAGCTCAGCGGCAGCCACGGCCACCAGGGCGTGGTCGCGCGGGTCGAGCCCGTGGCCCAGGTCCGCTCGCTCGACGAGCTGCTCGAAGGCCTCGAGGAGGCCGGCACCGTGCCCCTGCTGCTGGTGCTCGACGGCGTGACCGACCCGCACAACCTCGGCGCCTGCCTGCGCGTGGCCGACGGCGCCGGCGCGCACGCGGTGATCGCGCCCAAGGACCATGCGGCCGGCATCAACGCCACCGTCGCCAAGGTGGCGAGCGGCGCGGCCGAGACGGTGCCGTACTTCATGGTGACCAACCTGGCGCGCACGCTCAACGAGCTCAAGGAACGCAGCATCTGGTGCGTGGGCACCAGCGACGACGCGCCGGGCACCATCTACCAGAGCGACTTCAAGCGCCCGCTGGCGCTGGTGCTGGGCGCCGAGGGCGAGGGCATGCGCCAGCTCACGCGCAAGACCTGCGACGAGCTGGTGAGCATTCCCATGGCCGGCGCGGTCGAGAGCCTGAACGTCTCGGTGGCCAGCGGCGTGTGCCTCTACGAGGCGATGCGCCAGCGCGGCGGTTGAGCGGGGGCTAGCGGGCCACGGGCCCGCTGCCCTTGCGGTGGAAGTACACCAGCTCCGCCGCACGCCGCATCGGCGCCGTGCCGAGCAGGCGGTTGAACATCCAGTCGCTCTGGAAGTGGTCGAAGGCCCAGCGCAGCGTGCGCTTCATCAGGAAGCGCGGGTAGCCGCGCACGAACCACGTCGCGGGGTCGTCCGCCTCGCCGCGCACGAAGCGCGCCACGGCCTCGCCGGCGCGCTCGCCGTGCTGCAGCGCCGTGTGGATGCCGCCGGCCGTCACGGGCGACACCATGCCCGCCGCATCGCCCACCAGCAGCGCCCGTTCGCGGGCCACCACCGGCAGCACGCCGCCGCAGGGGATCATCCCGGCGCGCACGGCGACCGGCGGCGCGTCGCCGGGCGACACCACGGAGGCGATCTTGCGCAGCAGCGGGTCCAGGCGCAGTGCGCCCGTGTCGTGGCGCCTCATGCGGCGCGCCAGGCCGATCTGGCTCACGCCGACGCCGTCGAGCGCCCAGCCGATGTAGCCCGGCGCGAGTTGTTTGTCGATGAAGCAATGCAGCAGGTCGGGCGCCATGCGCGCGCCCTGGTACTCGTGCTCCACGCCGTAGAGAAAGCGCGTGTTGCGCGACAACCCCAGCGCCTTGGCGACGCGCGAATGCGGACCGTCGGCGCCCACGAGGTAGGTCGCGCGGATGCACGGGCCCTGCGCCACTGGCACCTCCCAGCGCCCGTTCGCCCACAGCGCTTGCTCGAACAGCGTGCCCAGTCGCACGTCGACGCCGCACGCCCGGGTGGACTCCACCATCCAGTCGAGCAGCGCGGGCGCGTCGGTGGCCCAGAACCAGTAGCCGGGCGCGTGCAGGTCGACGTGATGCATGTCGGGCGCGTACAGCCGCACGCCTTCGATGCGGCGCACCAGCGCGGGCGGCACTTCGGCCAGCCACGGCACGCTGTCGACCGCGTCCTTGACGATGATCCCGGTGGTGTGCAGCTTGGCGCCGGCGGCGGCCTTCTTCTCGAGCACCATCACGCGCAGGCCGGCCTTGGCGGCGGCGCGCGCGCAGGCCAGCCCGGCAAAGCTCGCGCCGATGACGAGCAGGTCGACCTGGGTGCAGGCCGTACCCGGGTCGCTCACGAAGGCCAGTGCGGGGCAGGGCGCGGCCGACGAGGATGGCGCGTGGGGAGAAAAGAGACAGGAAGAAGAGGCGTGCATGGGAGGCTGACTTGCAATGCGCACCACGGGCTGTGGTGCGCCTGCGAAGTTAGCGACGCCATGTGCGCCGGGCGTGAAGCCTGTGTGAACTGCTTTGTGAAGGCGTCAGGCCCGTTCAGGACGGGTCTTTGCTGCGCGTGCGACCCACCGCGCTGAAGATGCCGATGCCCAGCAGGATCAGCGCACCGATGCCGATGTAGAGCGTGGGCACGCCGGCCACCGAGGCGCCCCAGGCGACCCCGGCCAGGAAGATCAGAAAGCCGATCATGTAAAGCGCAAAGGACATCGTGCGGCTCCGGTAGCTGAGATGCCTTGCAGTATCCCGACGCACCCTGTTGCCCGGACCGGCCTGAGTCGTCTCTGCGTGTGGGAGCTTGCCTACCGCAATCAATCAGGGACGGCGACCAGCAGGTAGCGGCAGGCGGTGGGCCCCAGCGCCTTGAAGACCAGCGGCCGGTCGACGCCGAAGTCCAGGCAGTCGCCGGGGGCGAGCTCGAAGCGCTCGTCGCCGTAGTCGACCTGCAGTGCGCCCTCGAGCATCCACAGGCTCTGCCGATACGGCGTGCCACTCCATCGCGGGTAGCCGACCTGCGCGGCGCGCGGCAGCTCGACCTCGACCAGTTCCACGCCGCTGCCCGCGCCGCGCTCGGCGACCTGGCGGCGCAGGTAGCCTGCCTCGGGGTCGCGCCAGACCTCCTGCGCGGCCCGTTTGCGCAGGCGTTGCGGCTGCGCCTTGTCCTCGGTGAGAAGCTGCGCCAGCGAAACCCCGAGGCCGGCGGCCAGCTTGCCCAGCAGCACGGCGGTGGGGCTGCTCTGCGCGCGCTCGACCTTGGAGATCATCGCCTTGCTCACGCCCGACAACCCGGCCAGGTCCGCGAGGCTGAGCCCCTGCGCCTGGCGCAGCGCCAGCAGCCGGGTGGCGATGAGCGCGTCGATGTGGCCGTCGGCCGGCGCCGGCGAGGGGGTGGAAGGTGAGGTGTTTCCCATATGAGATTATTATTCTCTTATATTGAACGACAGAGAAACACCATGCGTCTCATCGCCTGCACCGAAGAAGCCCATTCAGGCGCCATCCTGGCGATCCTGAACGAGGCCATCGTCAATTCCACCGCGCTGTACGACTACAAGCCGCGCACCCCCGAGAACATGGTGACGTGGTTCGCCGCCAAGCGCGCCGGCGGCTTTCCCGTGATCGGTGCGGTGGACGACAACGGCAAGCTGCTGGGCTTCGCAAGCTACGGCACCTTCCGTGCCTTTCCGGCCTACAAGTACACGGTCGAGCACTCGGTGTACGTCGATGCCGCGCACCGCGGCGAGGGCCTGGGCCGCACGCTGATGGAGGCGATCGTGGCCGATGCGATCGCGCGCGAAGTGCATGTGATGGTCGGCGCCATCGACGCCTCGAACGCCGGCAGCATCGCGCTGCACGAGCGCCTGGGCTTCACGCATTCAGGCACTGTGCGGCAGGCCGGCTTCAAGTTCGGCCGATGGCTCGACGTGGCGTTCTACCAGCGCATCCTGGCGACGCCGCTGAACCCCGTCGACGGTTGAGATTCAGGCCGGCGTTTCGGCGCTGGCCCGGTCGAGCATGTCGATGGTGCCCGCGTCCAGCTTGAGCTGCGTGGCCACCACCAGTTCTTCGAGCTGCGCCAGCGAGGTCGCGCTGGCGATCGGCGCGGTCACGCCGGGCCGTGCGATCTGCCAGGCAATGGCGACCTGGCCGGGCTTGGCGTTGTACTGCTGGGCCACCTTGTCCAGCGCACCGAGGATGCGCAGGCCGCGCGGGTTCAGGTACTTCTTCGTGGTGGTGCCGCGTGCGCTTTTGGCCACATCGGCCTCGGTGCGGTACTTGCCGGTGAGAAAGCCCGCCGCCAGCGCATAGAAGTTGATCACGCCCACTTCGCGCTTGAGGCACAGCGGCTCCAGGGCCTCTTCGAACACCGCGCGGTCGTACAGGTTGTACAGCGGCTGCAGGCTCTCGTAGCGCGCGATGCCCAGGCGCTCCGACACGTCGAGCGCCTCGGCCAGCCGCGGCGCCGTGTAGTTCGAGGCGCCGATGGCGCGCACCTTGCCCTCCTTGATGAGCGCGTCGAAGGTGCCCAGCGTGTCTTCGAGCGGCGTGTTGGCATCGTCGTCGTGCGACTGGTACAGGTCGATGTAGTCGGTCTGCAGGCGCTTGAGCGACGCCTCGACGGCCTCGCGGATGTAGGTGGGCGACAGGCCCACCTTGCCTTCGCCCATCGGCTTGCCGACCTTGGTGGCCAGCACCAGGCGGTTGCGCTTGCCGCTGTGCTTGAGCCACTTGCCGATGATCGTCTCCGACTCGCCGCCCACATGGCCCGGCACCCAGGCCGAGTAGACGTCGGCCGTGTCGACGAAGTTGAAGCCGGCGTCGAGCCAGGCGTCGAGCAGCTTGAACGAGGTCGCCTCGTCGGCGGTCCAGCCGAACACGTTGCCGCCGAAGGCGAGGGGAGACACCCGGAGGGTGGAACGGCCGAGCGGACGAAGTTGCGACATGGCAGAGGGCTCCTGAAAGAAAAAGTATGCAGAAAGGAAAACGGCTCAAACGAAGCCTACCGCGCCCAGCGCCGCGCCGCAGCCCAGCAGCCACAGCAGGTGGATGCGCGTGCGCCAGACCACCAGCGCGGCCACGCCGCTGAGCAGCCACAGGTGCCAGGCCGGCACGCCGCTCGACTGGTTGCCGCCGGCCAGCACCCAGCCGGTGGCGATGAGCAGCCCGACCACCACCGGCGCCATGCCCTGCTTGAAGGCGCGCACTTCGCGGCGCGTTCGGTTGCGGTGGCCCCAGCGCGTGGCGACGTAGGTGAGGGTGGTGCTCGGCAGCATGATGCCGACCATGGTGACCATCAGGCCGAAGAAGCCGAGCAGCCAGGCCATGGGCCCGGCGCCGATGCCGCCGCCCGCGTTGAGCCCGACATTCCAGCCCATCAGCGCGACGAACAGCACGTTGGGCCCCGGCGCGGCCTGGGCGATGGCGACCGAGGAGGTGAACTGCGCCTCGGTGAGCCAGCCGTGCTGCACCACGAGGTAGCGGTGCATGTCGGGCACCGTGGTGATCGCGCCGCTGATCGACAGCAGCGACAGCAGCAGGTACTGGCCGAAGAGGGCCAGCCAGTCGTGCCATTGCATGACGATGGTGATCATGAACGCACCTCCGTGCTGCGCACTGCGGTGCAAGCTTGCTTGGGGCGGCCCGGCGCGGCGCTCATGGCGCAATCTTTCGCCAGGTCCACACGCAGGCCACGCCGCCCACCGCGAGCAGCACCCACCCCAGCGGAATCTTCAGCAGCGCGATGGCCGCGAACACCAGCGCCACGAACGCGAGGCAGGTCGCAAAGCCCAGCGGGTGCTTGCGCAGCTGCGGGATCAGCTTGATGCCCGTGGCGGCGATGAGCCCGCCCGACACCGCGCCCATGCCGCGCAGCGCTGCCGCCACCTGCGGGTTGGCGGCGTAGTGAGCGTAGAGCACGGCCAGCGCGAGGATCACGAACAGCGGCACGGTGAGCATGCCGGCCACAGCGGCCACGGCACCGCGCAGGCCGAAGTAGCGGTCGCCGATCATCAGCGCGAGGTTGATCACGTTCGGCCCCGGCATCACCTGCGCCACGGCCCAGTCCTCGAGGAACTGGTCGGGCGTGAGCCATTTCTTCTTCTCGACCATCTCGCGCTGGACGATGGCGAGGACGCCGCCGAAGCCCTGCAGCGCGAGCCAGGTGAATGAAACAAAAAGGTCGCGTGGCGACGCGGGCTGGGGGTGGTCGGGCGGCGATGCCGCGGCGGGGGCGGACGGATGCATGTGGAACGATTATCGTAGGCGCACTGCTTCACCGGGACCCGACGCCATGCTCATGCAACTTCGCGCACTCTTCGATCTCTGCCGGCGCGCCTTCGCTTCCTGGTCCAACGACTACGCCCCGAGCATGGGCGCGGCGCTGGCCTACTACACGGTGTTCTCGATCGCGCCGCTGCTGCTGATCGTGATCGCGGTGGCCGGCCTCGTCTTCGGGCAGGAGGCCGCGCGCGGCGAAATCTTCGCGCAGCTCTCGGGCCTCATGGGCGAGCAGGGTGCGGCGGCGGTGCAGGGCATGCTGCAGGCGGTCAACAAGCCGACCGAGGGCATCGTGGCCACGGTGGTCGGCATCGCGCTGCTGATCGTGGGTGCGACCACCGTCTTCGGCGAGCTGCAGGACGCGCTCGACCGCATCTGGCGTGCCCCCGCGCGCACCCGCAACAAGGGCGTCTTCAACATGCTGCGCGTGCGCCTGCTGTCGTTCAGCATGATCATGGGCATCGGCTTCCTGCTCATGGTGTCGCTGGTGGCGAGCGCGGCGCTGGCTGCGCTCGGCAAATGGTGGTCGCCGGTGTTCGGTGCCTGGGCCACGCTGGCGCAGGTGGTGAACTTCGTCTTCAGCTTCGCGATGGTCACGGTGATCTTCGCGATGATCTACAAGATCATGCCGCGCGCCAAGGTGCAGTGGCGCGACGTGTGGGTGGGCGCGGCGGTGACGGCGCTGCTGTTCACCGTGGGCAAGCACCTCATCGGCCTGTACATCGGCAAGAGCAGCGTGGCCTCGGGCTACGGCGCGGCCGGCTCGCTGGTGGTGGTGCTGGTGTGGGTGTACTACTCGGCGCAGATCTTCCTGCTGGGCGCCGAGTTCACCTGGGTCTATGCGCGCACCTACGGCTCGATGAAGGACGCCATCGGCGAGCCGGCAGGGCAGGCGTCGCCGACGCGCGACGTGCCGCTGCCCGCGCACGTCGACGCTGCTTAGCCGGCGAAGCCGCCCTCGTCGAGAAACTTCTGCTCTTCCGGCGTGGACGTGCGACCGAGCATCCGGTTGCGGTGCGGAAAGCGCCCGAAGCGCGCCACGATGTCGCGGTGCAGCACGGCAAAGTGCTGCGTGCTGGCGTCCTGCGTGGCGTTGAGTTCGACCGAACGCTCCTGCTCGGCCAGCACCTCCGAGTGCATGAAGGGCAGGTAGAAGAAGCGCTGCATCAGAGCGTCAGCCTGCTGGTCGAAGCCGGCCTCGACGGCGCGGCGCGCCACGGCCAGCGCGAGGCCGTCGGTGGCGAGCATGTGCGGGTTCTGGCGCCAGGCGTTGCGCGGGAACTGGTCGAGCAGCACCAGCAGCGCCAACGCGCCTTCGCCGGTGTCGGCCCAGTGGTCGAGCCGGCCACTGGCCGCGGCCTGGTGGGCGGCGGCCAGCCGGTCGATGCAGGCGGCATCGAAGGCATCGCTTTTCGCGAACCAGCGCTCGGGGCCGGCATCGCGCCAGAAGGCGACCACGTCGTGTGCGGAAGGAAGGGTGTCGTCGGAAATCATCGTTGCATTCTCTTGCACAGGCGTGCGAAGAAGGGGCGCTGGCCGACAAGGCCGCAGGCGGCGTCTGCCTATGCTGAATGCTTTCATCCACAGGAGACCCGACCATGAACAACACTCGCACACTCCGGCGCACCACCCTCGTCGCGGGCCTGGCCGCCGTCGCGCTGGCCGGCTGCGGAATGATGTCGAAATCGAACGTCGCGAATTTCAGCGGCGCGATGAACGCGGCCAGCGAGGTGCCGCCCAACATGACGCGCGGCAGCGGCATGGCCGAGGCCTGGCTCAACCGCGACACCAACGTGCTCAAGTACAAGATCACCTACAACGGCCTGAGCGGCCCGGCCACGGCAGCCCACTTCCACGGGCCTGCCGCTGCAGGCGCAAATGCCGGCGTGGTGCTGCCCTTCGCGAGTGCGGCCAGCCCGATCGAAGGGCAGGCCACGCTCACGCCGGCGCAAGCGGCCGATCTCGTGGCCGGCAAGTGGTACGCCAACATCCACACGGCCGCCAACCCGGGCGGCGAGATCCGCGGGCAGATGCTGCCGAAGATGTGAGATTCGTCCGGGCTGAAGCAGCGAAAAGGCCCCAGGTCAGGTGGCTGTCGCAAGGCTGGTGTCCAATGAACGCATGACGACGACACCCAAGAAAAAGCCTCGCGCCGCCACCGCTGCTTCCTCTTCTTCTCCCGCTTCTTCCACTGCACCGCCCCATCCGTTCATCGCCCGCCGCGAAGACATGCGTGCCGCCCGCAAGGCGCTGGTGCTGCAGGGCGGCGGTGCGCTCGGGGCCTACCAGGCGGGCGTGTACGCCGCGCTCAGCGAGACCGAGTTGCAGCCGCACTGGATCGCGGGCGTGTCGATCGGCGCCATCAACGCCGCGCTCATCGCCGGCAACGCGCCCGCGCAGCGGGTCGACCGGCTGCGCGAGTTCTGGCACCTGGTGTCTTCGGGGCCGGCGCAGCGCCTGCCGTCGTGGCTGGGCGACCGCGCCACGCAGAACCAGTGGCGCGCCACCATGGCCTCTCTGGTCGGCATTCCGGGCTTCTTCGAGCCGCGCTATTCGCCGGCCTTGCTGATGGGCGGTGCGGCGCCGCTCCTGAGCTACTACGACACCTCGCCGCTGAAGGCCACGCTGGAGCGGCTCATCGACTTCGACCGCATCAACGCTTGCGAGGCACGCTTCAGCGTGGGCGCGGTCAACGTGCGCACCGGCAACTCGGTGTACTTCGACAACACGCGCCAGCGCATCGGCCCCGAGCACATCATGGCCAGCGGCGCGCTGCCGCCCGGCTTTGCGCCGGTGCACATCGACGGCGACGACTACTGGGACGGCGGCATCGTGTCGAACACGCCGCTGCAGTACGTGCTCGACACGCATCCGCGCGCCGAGGCGCTGGTGGTGCTGCAGGTCGACCTGTTCAACGCGCGCGGTGAGATGCCGCACACGCTGTCGGGCGTGATGGAGCGCCAGAAGGACATCACCTATTCGAGCCGCACGCGCATGAACACCGATGCGCTCGCGGCCAACATGAACCTGCAGCAGGCCATTGCCGACCTCATCGCCAAGCTGCCGCCCGGCCTGCGCAGCGACCCGAGCGTGGTCGAGGTGCAGGCGCAGCTCACGCACGAGCCGATCGACATCTTTCACCTGATCTACCGCGACAAGTCGTACGAACTCGAGTCGAAGGACTACGAGTTCTCGCGCGCCGCGGTCGAAGAGCACTGGGAGTCGGGCGTGCGCGACATGCGCAAGACGCTCGCGCACCCCGAGACGCTGCGCGCCGATGCCACGGTGAACGGCGTGACGACCTTCGACCTCGGCGAGCCGGGCACCGGGCGCATCAAGCGGCCGGGGCTGTCGCGCTGAGCGTCGCAGCGGTCGCCGCTTGCCACGAGCGGCGGCCATTCAGCTTGGGCTAAGAAACCAGCGCCAGACTGGGTCGTCACTTCAACAGGAGGAAATGTTTTCATGAACATTGAAGATGTGCGACGAACGGCTTTCGCCATGCCGTTGACCAGTCCGGCGTTTCCGCCCGGGCCCTACCGTTTCACGCGTCGCGAATTTCTCATCGTCACCTACCGCACCGACATGGACGCCCTGCGCGCCGTGGTGCCCGAGCCGCTCGAAGTGACCGAGCCGCTGGTCAAGTACGAATTCATCCGCATGCCCGACTCCACCGGCTTCGGCGACTACACCGAGTCGGGGCAGGTCATCCCGGTGCAGCTGCGCACCGCCAAGGGCGTGGAGAAGGGTGCCTACGTGCATGCGATGTACCTGAACGACCACCCGCCCATTGCCGGCGGCCGCGAGCTGTGGGGCTTTCCCAAGAAGCTGGCCTCGCCGTCGCTCGACTACGAGACCGATGTGATCGTCGGCACGCTCGACTACGGCAAGGTGCGCGTGGCCAAGGCCACGATGGGCTTCAAGCACCGCGCGCTCGACCCCGCGCCGATCCTTGCGGGCATTGCGCAGCCGAACTTCCTGCTCAAGATCATTCCGCACGTCGACGGCACGGCACGCATCTGCGAGTTGGTGCGCTATCACATGGTCGATGTCACGCTGCATGGCGCGTGGACCGCGCCGGCCTCGCTCGAACTGCATCCGCATGCGCTCGCGCCGGTCGCCGACTTGCCGGTGCTGAAGGTCGAATCGGCGGTGCACTACATCGCCGACATGACGCTCGCGCTGGGCACGGTCGAACACGACTATCTCGCCTGACGTCCCCGCACGTTTTTTGCTGTCACTTTCCAACCCCAACCTCTCAAGGACTTCACCATGCAACTCAAGGACAAGGTCGCCTACATCACCGGCTCGGCCAGCGGCATCGGCAAGGAAATCGCCATCCTGTTCGCGCAGGAAGGCGCGAAGATCATCATTGCCGACCTCAACAAGGAAGCGGCCGACGCCACCGCCGCCGAACTGAAGGCCACGGGCGCGCAGGCCATCGGCGTGGCGGTCGACGTGACGAACGAAGACCAGGTCAATGCCTCGGTGGAGGAGGGCGCCAAGGCCTTCGGCGGCATCGACATCCTCATCAGCAACGCCGGCATCCAGATCGTGCATCCGGTCGAAGAGTTCAGCTTCGCCGACTGGAAGAAGATGCTCGCCATTCACCTGGACGGGGCGTTCCTCACCACCAAGGCCTGCCTGAAGCACATGTACGCGCAAGGCCGCGGCGGCAGCGTGATCTACATGGGCTCGGTGCACTCCAAAGAGGCGTCGCTGCTGAAGGCGCCTTACGTGACGGCCAAGCACGGGCTCATCGGTCTTGCGAAGACGGTCGCCAAGGAAGGCGCCAAGCACGGCGTGCGCGCCAACGTGATCTGCCCGGGCTTCGTTCGCACGCCACTGGTTGAGAAGCAGATTCCCGAGCAGGCGAAGACGCTGGGCATCACCGAAGAGCAGGTCATCAAGAACGTGATGCTCAAGGAGACGGTGGATGGCGAGTTCACCACCACGGACGACGTGGCGCGCGTGGCGCTGCTGTTCGCGGCCTTCCCGACCAACGCGTTGACCGGCCAATCGCTCGTCGTGAGCCACGGCTGGTACATGCAGTAACTGTTGCTCGCCCCCAGGCTGCGCGCACTTCGTGTCGCTTCGCCAACCCCCTACCGGGGGCAACACCGACGGCCCGGCAAAGCCGGTTCCGTGGTGTTCCTTGCATCAGAGCTTCAGCTCCCACGTCTCGCCCACCTGGGGCTGGCCGTAGCCTTCGTGCGGCTCCGAGTGCGTGAGCTGGAAGCCGCGCTTGGCATAGATGCTGCGCGCGGCCGTGAGGCAGCTGTTGGTCCACAGCGTCATCTTCTTGTAGCCCTTGCGGCGCGCGAAGGCGATGCACTCGTCCACGAGGCGCCCGCCCAGGCCCAGCCCGCGCGCGGCCGGCGTGAGGATCAGCATGCGCAGCTGCGCCACAGAGGCCGATTTGCGCACCACGAAGATCGCGCCGACGCGCTCGCCGTTGAGTTCGGCGATCCAGCAACGCTCCCACTCGGGCTGGAACTTGAGCAGGAACTCGCTCGCGATGCCTGCCACGAGCGCTTCGAAGCGGTGGTCCCAGCCGTATTCGCGCGCGTACAGCTCGCCGTGCTGCTGCACCACCCAGCCGATGTCGCCCGGCGCCGGGTCGCGCAGCACGGCGGCCTGGGGCCGGGCCGGCGATGCGGCCGGTTCGAGCAGCGCCTGCACCGTGGCCATGGCCTGCACCAGCTGGTTCTGCTGCGCCGGCGGCAGCGCGGCGAGCAGGGCAGCGGCTTCGTCGCGCGATTTCTGTTGCAGCGGCGCAAACGCGGCATGGCCGGCTTCGGTCAGGCGCAGCACGCTCTGGCGGGCGTCGCGCGGGTGCGGCTCGCGCGTGAGCCAGCCGTGGGTTTCGAAGCGGCGCAGGATGCGGCTGAGGTAGCCCGCGTCGAAGCCCAGGTCGCGCCCGATCTCGCTGGCCACGGGGGTTTCGCGGTGCGCCAGCTCGTAGAGCACGCGCACGTCGGTCAGCGACAGGTCGCTGCCCAGGTAGGGGTCGAGGGCGCCGATGCGGCGGGTGTAGAAGCGGTTGAACCGGCGGATGGCCTTGACGGCGGACGGGTCGACGGAGGGCGTTGGCGTGGGCATGGTTGCCATTGTCATTCAAATTGATTGACTTTGGCAATCAAATAAGAGCCCTCGCATCCCGGGGCAAGGGATCTTCAGGGCGACAGAAATGCTGGAAAACCCTAAAATCGAGGGTTGCCCACACAGGCGGCGCCCCGGCGCTGTCCGCTCCCACCGATGAACGCCCCCGTCGACGTCTCCTTTTTTGCGCGTGCCGCCAAGCCGCTGACCAGCTACCGCAAGTACTGGGCGGCCCGTTTCGGCACGGCCAAGTTCCTGCCGACCTCGCGCAAGGAGATGGACGCGCTCGGCTGGGACAGCTGCGACATCATCGTGGTCACGGGCGACGCCTACGTCGACCATCCCAGCTTCGGCATGTCGGTCATCGGCCGCATGCTCGAGGCGCAGGGCTTTCGCGTCGGCATCATCGCGCAGCCCGACTGGCAAAGCGCCGAGCCCTTCAAGGTGCTGGGTAAGCCGAACCTGTTCTTCGGCGTCACGGCCGGCAACATGGATTCGATGATCAACCGCTACACGGCCGACCGGAAGATCCGCAGCGACGATGCCTACACCCCCGGCGACGTCGGGGGCTCGCGCCCCGACCGTGCGGCCATCGTGTATTCGCAGCGCTGCAAGGAAGCCTGGAACGATGTGCCGATCATCCTGGGCGGCATCGAAGGCAGCCTGCGTCGCATCGCGCACTACGACTACTGGTCGGACAAGGTGCGCCGCTCCATCGTGGTCGACGCCAAGTGCGACCTGCTGCTGTACGGCAACGCCGAGCGCGCCATCGTCGAGATCGCGCACCGCCTGGCCGCCAAGGAGCCGGTGCAGCAGATCACCGACGTGCGCGGCACCGCCTATGTGCGCCGCGAAACGCCCGAGGCCTGGTTCGAGATCAACTCCACCAGCGTCGACGAACCCGGCCGCGTCGAGGCGCACGTCAACCCGTACCTGATGGTGTCCGACCAGGCCAAGGCCAACGGCGCCACCTGCGCGAAGGAAGACGAGGCGCAGGCCGTCGCCAAGGCCGCCGAAGCCGCGGGCTCTGCCGCCGGTTCGGTCGTCAACCCCGCCATCAAGCCGCTGAACTTCGTGCCCAACCCGGCGCTGCAAGGCCGCGGCAAGATCGCCGTGCCGCCGCGCGACCGCTCGGTGATCCGCCTGCCTTCGTACGAACAGGTGCGCAGCGACCCGGTGCTCTACGCCCACGCCAACCGCGTGCTGCACCTCGAAACCAACCCCGGCAACGCCCGCGCGCTCGTGCAGGCGCACGGCGAGGGCGCCACGGCGCGCGACGTGTGGATCAACCCGCCGCCCATTCCGCTCACCACGGCCGAGATGGACCACGTGTTCGACCTGCCGTATGCGCGCAGCCCGCATCCGCGCTACGCCGACGAGAACGGCAGCCACGACGGCGCGACCAAGATCCCCGCGTGGGAAATGATCCGCTTCAGCGTGAACATCATGCGCGGCTGCTTCGGCGGCTGCACCTTCTGCTCGATCACCGAGCACGAGGGCCGCATCATCCAGAGCCGCTCGGAAGACTCGATCATCAAGGAGGTCGAGGCCATCCGTGATTCGGTCAGCGGCTTCACCGGCACCATCTCCGACCTGGGCGGCCCCACGGCCAACATGTACCGCCTGGGCTGCAAGAGCCCCGCGATCGAGGCGGCCTGCCGCAAGCCCAGCTGCGTGTACCCGGGCATCTGCCCGAACCTGGGCACCAACCACGACCCGCTCATCAAGATCTACCGCCGCGCGCGGGCGCTCAAGGGCATCAAGAAGATCCTCATCGGTTCCGGCCTGCGCTACGACCTGGCCGTGCAGTCGCCCGAGTACGTGAAGGAGCTGGTGCAGCACCACGTCGGCGGTTACCTGAAGATCGCGCCCGAGCACACCGAGCAGGGCCCGCTCACGAAGATGATGAAGCCCGGCATCGGCAGCTACGACAAGTTCAAGCAGATGTTCGAGAAGTACTCGGCCGAGGCGGGCAAGAAGCAGTACCTCATCCCGTACTTCATCGCCGCGCACCCGGGCACCAGCGACGAGGACATGATGAACCTCGCGATCTGGCTCAAGAAGAACGGCTTCCGCGCCGACCAGGTGCAAACGTTCTACCCGAGCCCGATGGCCACGGCGACGACGATGTACCACACCAACAAGAACCCGCTGCGCAAGATCACGCGCGAGAGCGAGACGGTGGACATCGTGCGTGGCGACAAGCGCCGCCGCCTGCACAAGGCCTTCCTGCGCTACCACGACGCCAACAACTGGCCGCTGCTGCGCGAGGCGCTCAAGAGCATGGGCCGCGCCGACCTCATCGGCAACGGCAAGCACCACCTGATCCCGACGTGGCAGCCGCTGACCGATGGCGGCTACACGAGCGCGCGCCGCAAGAACTCGACCTCCGCACCGGTGGCCGCCAAGGCCGCAGCGCCGGTCCGGCTGGCGCCGGTGAAGCCCTCCAAGGGCCGCATCCTCACGCAGCACACGGGCCTGCCGCCGCGCGACAACGGCAGCGGCGGCAAGCCGCTCAACAAGCCTTCACGCAAGGTGCGTTGAGGCCTGGTCGAAGGCGCGGTCAGCCGAAGGCCGCGTGCTTCGACAGCCAGAACACCCACGCCAGCACCGCCGCGCAATGCAGCGCGACCGTGACGTAGAACCTCCACAGGAAACTCGCCTTGCTCGACTTGTGCCGCAGCAGCCGCTGCGCGCACCACGCGCCCGGCCAGCCGCCCGCGAGTGCGAGCAGGTGCAGTGTGCTTTCCTGCGTGCGCCAGCGCCCGGCCTGCGCCGCGCGCTTGTCGAAGGCGTAGGCCCCGAAGGTGAGCAGGCTCAGCCCTGCGACGACCGCCAGCGCGAACAGCGACAGGCGACCGAGCCAGACGGCGGCGCCCAGGCCCAGCGCGTAGACCCCGATCAGCCACGCACCCCACGGCGTGCCGGCCGTGCTGCGACCCGAGGGCCGGCGCGGCTGCGCGCGTGATGCTGCGCGGGGTACGGCACCCGCCGAGGCCGCAGCCGCTTCCACGGCCACCGCACGCGGCCCCTTGCCGCCGACATGAATTTCGTCGAAGTGCAACGCCATGCCGACCTGCGGCTTCAGCTGGCGATCGCGAAAGTCGCGCAGGTGCACGAACACATCGGCCGACACCTCCGGGCTGCGGATGAAACCGAAGCCGCGCTCGGCCTCCCAACGAACGAGTCGACCTTGGCGCTTCATGGCATACAGTGAGAAAGGGCAGGGCACATGCGGGCGATTCTCTCTTGTGGGCGCGGGGTGCCGCTCCTATCATCGGCCGCTCATGCACCTGCATCACTCTCCCCCTTCCTCGACCTGCCGCTGACGTTCGCGCGCGCCTCGCGCCGCGCCCGTCAGACCCGCAAGTGGTCGCCGCCGTCCGCCTTCTTCCGCTGAATGAAGAACGCCGGGCGGTGGCCGGATGGTCATGCCCGCCCCCGGCAATGCGTCGACGCGACGCCGAGGCGACGGGCCTCACGGAGAGTTTCAACATGAATGCAAGAACAACGGCCGCCCTGGCCTGGGGCGGCGTGCTGCTGGCCGGCGTGCTCTGGGGCGGCGGCGCCCTGGTGGCGCAATTCCTGATCGACGGCGGCATCGCGCCGCACAGCCTGTCGCTGGCGCGCTTCGCGCTGGGCATGCCGCTGCTGTGGTGGCTGCACTGGCAGGCGACGCGGCGGTCACCGGCCGTTGATGCCGGCTGGCGCCATCTGACGCGCCGCGAGCAGGGCCACGTCGTCGGCACCGGCGCCGCGATGGCGCTGAACGTGAGCTGCTGGTTCGCCGGCATCGCGCACCTGGGCGCCGCGTTGCCGACGGTGATCTCGATCTGCTGCGCACCGCTGATCGTGGCCTGCGTGTCGGTGCTGCGCGGCTACGAGCCCTTCGGCGCGCGCCTGCTCGGCGGCCTCCTGCTGGCGCTGGCGGGCGTGCTGCTGCTGGTGATGCCGGCCGAGGGCTGGGGCGCCTTGCCGACAGGCTACGGCGCAGGGTTGGCGTGGTCCTTCGGCTCGGCCGTCTGCTACGCGCTGGTGGTGCTGGGCAACGCGCGCATGCCGGCGCGGGTGCCGGCCGTGACCGCGTCCGCCTGGGGCATGAGCGCCGCGGCGCTGTGCATGCTCGGCGTCGCGGTGGCGAACGGCATCACCTGGCCCGAGGGCACGGCGCAATGGACGGGCGCGGCCTACACCGGCGTGGCGACCACGTCGGTCGCCTACCTGGCCTTCGCCTGGGGTGCACGCCGGCTGTCGCCGACAGCGGCGGTGGTCGGCACGCTGATCGAGCCGCTGGTGGCGGCCTGGCTGGCGGCGCTGTGGCTGGCCCAGCCGATGGCGCCGCGCCAATGGCTGGGCGCGGCGCTGCTGGCGGGGGCGATGCTGCTGCTGGTGCGGCGGAACCGGGGTATCGTGTAGCCCCATGACGAGCAGTTCGCCCCCCGTGCCGGTTTCGTGGAAGCGCATCCTGGCGATGGCCGGATGCTGCGCGGTGTCGCTGCTGGCGCAGGCGGCGGCCCCCGAGGCCTCCGCGCCCGCGGGTGCCCAGGCCCTGCGCGCCGAGCACCAGAAGCTCAGCGACAAGCTCGACCAGAGCCGCTTCGGGCGCCCCGTGCAGCTCGATTCCACCGAGACCCCCGGCGGCCTCGAGGGCGACATCTACGCCGTGGTCGAGCACCCGCTGTCGAAGGTCAGCGCGGCGCTCAAGGGCTCGGACCACTGGTGCGAACTGCTCACGCTGCACATCAACAACCGGCGCTGCCGCGTGAGCACCTCGCCGCAGGGCAAGGAGACGCTCACGCTGTTCGTGGTGCGCCGCTACGACAAGCCGGTCGACCAGGCCTTCGAGCTGCCGTTTGCCTACCGCGTGGCCAGCGCCACGCCCGAGCACCTGCAGGTCGAGCTGTCGGCCGACACCGGCCCATTCGGCACCAGCAACTACCGCGTGCGGCTCGAGGCGGTGGCGCTCGACGAGCGCAAGACCTTCCTGCATTTCAGCTACGGCTACGACCACAACACGATGGTGCGGCTGGCCACGCAGGCCTACCTGGCCACCTTCGGCAGCGGCAAGGTGGGCTTCACCGTGGTGGGCAAGGGCCCCGACGGCCAGCCCGAGTACATCCGGGGCCTGCGCGGGCTGGTGGAGCGCAATGCGATGCGCTATTTCCTCACGCTCGACGCCTACCTGGCCACCGGCGCCAACGACCCGGCCGAGCGCCGGCAGCGCTACTGGTTCGCGGCGGCCGAGCGCTACCCGCGCCAGCTGCACGAGGTCGACCTGGACACCTACCTCGCGGTCAAGCGCGAAGACCGCCAGCGCGACGGCAACGGGCGCTGAAAAGGCGCCGACCACCGCAACCTTTCGGTTGCAGTTTCACGGGCTTGTCATCTGCCTCGGCACTAATCGCCGGGGCTTGCGCCTTTGCGCGGGCGCATCACAAGGACAACAAGCAATGCGCAAGACAACAAGAGGATCGAGGATGGGATGGCTGGCGCTCGTGGGCGCTGGCGCGGTGCTGACCGCCTGCGGCGGCGGCAACGGCGGCGGGGGCGGCTGGTCGTTCCCCGTGGGCGGTGGTGGCACCACCAACCCACCGGCGGCACAGTCGAAGACCGGCACCTTCCTGGATGCCGCAGTCGAAGGCCTCGATTACGTGGCCGGCAGCGCCGCCAAGGCCGCCACCAACGCCAAGGGCGAGTTCACCTGCAAGGACGGCGAGACCGTCACCTTCAGCGCCGGCGCGCTGGCCCTGGGCAGCGCCGCGTGCGGCGACGCGATCACGCCGCTCACCCTGGCCGGCGGCAGCGACGTGAAGGCCGATGCCGTGGTCAACCGCCTGCTCGCGCTGCAGAGCTTCGACGAAGACCGCGACCCCGCCAACGGCATCCGCCTGACGCCCGCGCTCAAGGCTGCGCTGACGGCCGGCGCGCTCGATTTCAACGCCGCGCCCGACGCCTTCCACACCGCGCTCAACGCGGTGCTGGCCGCGCTGCCCGCGCCCTACAACGCCCGCACGGTCGACGCGAACCGTCGCATGCTGGCCCGCGAACACTTCGAGGACACGCTGGCCTCGCGCCTGGGGGCACCGGTCACCGAGGCGTCGAAGCAGACGAACCAGCTCGGCGCCATCGGCATCGCCGTCACGCGCTACCAGCTGCAGGCCGACGCCCGCTTCCACGTGCCCTACGAGGGCGACAACGCGGACATCAAGGCCGACTTCCCCCAGGGCTTCCTGCCGGCCTACGGCTCGGGCCTGGCGTTCAAGGGCAAGGCCGACGACGGCACGCTCGAGTTCTACGCCATCACCGACCGCGGCCCGAACGGCGACGGCCCGACCGCGCCCGTGCCCGGCGGCAACGGCGCCACCAACATCAGCAAGGTGTTCCCGGCGCCGTCGTTCGCGCCGAGCTTCGGCATCGTGCGCGTGGGCAAGACCGGCGCGGTGCTCAGCACCAGCGTGCCGTTGCGGCTCGACGCCGGCAAGAAGATCACCGGCCTGCCACCGCGCTCGGGCGTGGGCTCGACGGGCGAAACCCCGCTGACCGACCGGTACACGTTCGACGAGGCCAAGGCCGGCTACGACGCCAACGGCCTCGACCCCGAGACGCTGGTGCTCGACAAGGCGCGCAACGTGCTGTGGACCAGCGACGAGTACGGCCCCTTCATCGCGCGCCTGAACATCGCCAGCGGCGTGATCGAGAAGAAGTACGCGCCCGGCCCCGGCGCCACCGACCTGCCGGCCGTGCTGGCCCAGCGCCGCCCCAACCGCGGCATGGAAGGCCTGACGCTCGATGTGGCCAGCGGCGTGCTGCATGGCTTCCTGCAAAGCCCGATCGACCCGCGCGACGCCAACGGCAAGTCGATCAAGGCCAAGCCGCCGGGCGGCAGCAACACCGACGTGCGCCACATCGCGAAGTTCACGCGCTGGCTCGCGTTCGATCCGGCCACCGAGACCTCCAAGCTCTACGCCTACCCGATCGACGGCAGCCAGTACGACAAGGACCGCACCGGCAACGCCAAGCTCGGCGACATGGTGAGCCTGGGCAACGGCCGCTTCATCGTCATCGAGCAGGGCGCGCGCAAGAGCGACGGCAAGGTGTTCAACAAGCTGATGCTGGTGGAGCTGCCGGCCAACGCGACCGACATCAAGGCCTTCGACCACAACCTGGAAATCAGCAGCATCACGCAGGCCGCGTCGAACGGTGCCGACTATTCGACCGTGGTGACGATGCGCAAGACCGAGCTGCTCGACCTCAACGTGCTGGGCTGGCTGGCCGAGAAGGCCGAGGGCCTGACCATCGTCGACGACCAGACCCTGGCGCTGGTGAACGACAACGACTTCGGCCTGGGCACCGTGCTGCTCGGCGCCGATGGCACCCGCCTGGCCGGCAGCGTGGAAGACTGCACGGCCGCCGTCGATGGCCAGCTCAGCGGCTGCCCCGCGGGCGCAACCCGGGCGCGCATCACGCGCGGCTCCGACCTGGAGCGGCCGACGCGCATCTGGCTCATCAAGCTCGATCGCAAGCTGAGTGACCTGCGCCTGCCGGCGTCCTGAGCGCCGTCAGTCGGCCAGCGTGAGCAGCGGCACGTCGCGCTCACGGCCCATGGCTTCCAGCTCGGCGCGCGTGCGCGTCGCGAGCCAGGCGGCCAGTGCCGCATGCGTGGCCGGCGCCATCATGTCCGGCGGTGCCACGCCGGCCACGTCGCACAGGCGCGCCGCGAAATGCGGCTCCAGCGCCGCCACCGCCACGCGGCCGTCGGCGCAGGGGTAGACGCGGTAGCCCGCGTGCGCGCCGCCCACCGCGCCGTCGGGCTTTGTCAGCCCCCAGGTGCGGGGCAGGGCGAGCCAGTCGGCCGAGGCGTTCAGCGCCACCTCGAGGTACACGCCGCCGCGCTGGCGCGTCTGTTGCAGCACGGCCTTGAGCACCGCCTCGCTCGCGAGCAGCGCGCCGCCCATGTCGGCGTACAGCGTGGGCGGCAGTTCGGTGCCGGTGACGAGGCCGCTTTCGGCGAGGTAGGTCAGGTCGTGACCCGGCTCCTCGGCGCGTTCGCCCGGGGCGCCGACGATGGCGACCTGCGACAGCGCCGGATGCCGCGCCTGCAGCGAGGCCCAGTCGAGCTTCAGCTTCTGCAGCGCCGAGGGGCGAAACGAGGTCAGCAGCACGTCGGTGCGGGCCAGCTCGGCATGCAGCTGCGCCTGGCCGGCCTCGGTCTTCAGGTCGACGGTGCGGACCTCCACGCCCTCGTGCAGCGCCGTGTACGCGGGCCGGTTGTACAGCCCCATCGGATCGCCGCCGGGCGGCTCCAGCTTGAGGCAGGCCGCGCCCATCGTGCGGCAGCGCAGCAGCGCGGCGGGGCCCGGCAGGTTGAGCGCCAGGCTCAGCACGCGCACGCCGTCGAGCGGCAGGAAGGAAGCATCGGAGGAACGGGGCATGGGTCGTGTGTCCGGAAGGTCCAGGGGTGAAAGGGAAGGGGGCGCGGCCATTTTCACCCGCCGGCAAAGCCAGATTCCGCAAGCCATGGCGGCCTGTCGGTCGTAGCATGCGGCCGATGGCAGCACGCGCTCCTGCCGCTGCCGCAACGCCAAGGAGACCCCTCATGTTCGAAGCATCCCTGATGCGCGGCCAACGCATCCTCGTCACCGGCGGCGGCACCGGCCTCGGCCGTGCCATGGCCGAGCGTTTTCTGAGCCTGGGCGCCGACGTCGCCATCTGCGGCCGGCGCCAGGCGGTCTGCGAAGAAACCGCCGCCGCCTGGCGCCAGCAGTTTCCCGATCGGCGCATCGATGCCTTCGGCGTCGACATCCGCATCGCGCAACAGGTCGACGACATGGTCGAGAGCCTGTTCCAGAGCGGCGGGCTCACCGGCCTCGTGAACAACGCGGCGGGCAACTTCGTCTCGCCGACCGAGAGCCTCTCGCCGCGCGCCTTCGACGCCGTGGCCAACATCGTGTTCCACGGCAGCTTCTACGTGACGCAGGCGGTGGGCAAGCGCTGGGTGGCGCAGGCCAAGTCGGGCGCGTGGAAGCCGGGCGATGCCTTTCGCAGCGTGATGAGCATCATCGTCACCTGGGTCGACAACGGCAGCCCGTACGTCGTGCCTTCGGCCATGAGCAAGGCCGGCATCGAGGTCATGACCAAGTCGCTCGCGGTGGAGTGGGCGCGCCACGGCATCCGCCTGAACGCGGTAGGCCCCGGCGAGATCCCGACCGAGGGCATGAGCAAGCGCCTGAACCCCGGCGAGGAACCCGGCGCGCGCAGCATCAAGACCAACCCGATGGCGCGCGTGGGCCGCATGAGCGAGCTGCAGAACCTCGCCTCCTTCCTGATGGCGCCGGGCCAGTGCGACTGGCTCACAGGCCAGAGCATCATGATGGACGGCGGCAATGCGCTGGCCACCGGCGGCAACTTCTACGAGCTGCGCGAGTGGAGCGACGCCGACTGGCTGGCCGCGCGCGAACGCATCGAGGCGCAGAACCAGAAGGACAAGGCGCAGCGCTGACGCTTACTTGCGCGGCGCCTTTGCCGCGCCCACGGTGACCTGCTTGCGCACGGGGCTCGACAGCACGAGCGAGGTGGTCACCGAACCGTCGACCGCCAGCGCATCCACCACGCGCTCCAGGTCGGTCGGCTCGGCGATGGCGCAGCGCACGAAGAAGCAGTCGGCACCGGTCACGCGGTCCACCGCGAGCACCTCGGGCATGGCCTCGAAGAGCGCGAGGTAGCGCGCAATGGCCGCATGCGTGGTGTCGATGCGGATGATGGCCTCCAGCCCCACGCCCAGCGCGCGCAGGTTCACGCGCGCGCCGTAGCCCTCGATCACGCCCGCATGCTCCAGCTTGCGCACGCGCTCGCTCATCGCCGGCTGCGACAGGCCGATGCGCTTGCCGATCGCGGCCAGGCTCTGGCGCGCGTCGGTCTGCAGGGCTTCGAGGATGAGGCGGTCTTTCTTGTCGAGGATCATGGCGTGCGGCGAAAGAAGAGGAGACCGATGATCGATCGGCGGGCGGCGCCGATTTTCGATGGGTTGCCCTTCTGCGCGCGCGGCGCGGGCGCTAAGGTGGCGGTCATCTTTCTCCAGGAGACCCCATGCAACTCGTCGGCATGCTCGACTCGCCCTTCGTTCGCCGCGCCGCGATCTCGCTGCGCCTGCTCGGCCTTGCTTTCGAGCACCGCTCGATCTCGGTCTTCAGCACCTTCGAGCAGTTCCGCGCGATCAACCCGGTGGTGAAGGCCCCGACGCTGGTGTGCGACGACGGCACGGTGCTGATGGATTCGACGCTCATCATCGACCATGCACAGACGGTCGCCGGCCGCAGCCTGTGGCCGGCCGATCCGGCCGATCCGGCCGCCCGGCTGCGCGACCTGCGCCTCACGGGGCTCGCGCTCGCGGCCTGTGAGAAGACGGTGCAGATCGTCTACGAGCGCAACCTGCGCCCCAGTGAGAAGCAGCACCAGCCGTGGGTCGATCGCGTGCAGGGCCAGCTGAATACGGCCTATGCCGAGGTGGAGCGCGAACTGGCGGCTGCGCCGCTGGCGGCACCCGCAGAAAACACGATCACGCAGGGCGGCATTTCGGCGGCGGTGGCCTGGACCTTCACGCAGTTCATCCTGCCCGACGCGGTGCGCCCGTCGGACTTTGCGCTGCTCGCCGCGTACACGGCGCAGGCCGAGCAACTGCCGGTGTTCGTCGGCGCGCCGCTGGCCTGAGCGACCGCGCTCAGGCCGCGATGTCCGCCCCGCGCTCGGCCAGCAGGCCGCGCAGCAGCGAGCGGTGGCAGTGCGACTCGTCCTCGCAGTAGCAGCCGACCGCGAGCGCGGCGGTGTGCGAGAGCGCCGCGAGCAGGTCGAGGCTGCGGCTCGCGTCGGCCTCGGCCATCTCGGCCTTGTACTTGCGCATGAAGGCGTTCCATTGCGCCGGCGTCTCGGCTTCCTGGCCCAGCTTCATCGTCTCGGCCGACGGCGCGAGGTTGGGGTACCACACGTCGTACCAGTTCTGCGAGGCGAACTCGGTCTTCGGCACGCCGCGCGGCGGGCGGCGCACGGTGCCGATGCGCAGGCCCTCGCCGGGTGCGCGCGGGGTGCCGAGGCGGACGATGCGGATGCTCATGACGGGGATCTCCTGGGGCTGTTGTTGTGATGTGTTCGAGTGTCAGGTGCCGACGATACCGCCGTCGCGCCGGCGGATCGCCAGCGTGGCCGAGCGCGGGCGCGCGCTGCCGGGCTGCGTGCCGTCGGGCCAGGCGCTGTTGTGCTTCGCGTCGCCGTCGTCGCGCGATTCGCCCGGGTGCTGGATGTTGACGAACAGCGTGCGCCGGTCGGGCGTGACCACGCAGCCCGTGATCTCGCAGCCGTTGGGCCCGGTCAGGAAGCGCTGGATGCGGCCCGTGGCCGGGTCGGCGCACAGCATCTGGTTGTTGCCGAGCCCGGCGTAAGGCGGCTTGCCCATGGCCTGCCCGCTCATGTCGGTCTGGATCCACAGCAGCCCGCCGCTGTCGAAGTGCAGCCCGTCGGGGCAGCCGAAGACATCGGCGTGGTCGCCGGGGTAGCGCGTGCCGGCGCCGGGCTGCGCGGGGTCGCCCGCGAGCGCGTAGTGGTCCCAGGCGAAGGCGGTGCTCGCCGCGTCGCCGCCGTCCTCGCGCCAGCGCAGGATGCCGCCGAAGAAGTTGGGCGCGCGCGGGTTGGCGGCGTCGGCGCCGGGTTTGCCGAGGTCGCCGCGCTGCGTGTTGTTGGTGAGCGTGACGTACACCTCGCCGCTGTGCGGATGCGCGGCGATCCATTCGGGGCGGTCCATCTTCGTGCCGCCGACGACGTCGCCCGCCAGCCGCGCATGAATCAGCACCTCGGCGGGGTCGGCGAAGCCGCTGGCCGCGTCGATGCCGTGGCGTCCGTGCACGAGTTCAAGCCAGCGCCCGCGGCCATCGGCATCGAAGCGCGCGACGTGCAGCGTGCCTTCGTCGAGCAGGTGTCGGTTGGCCGCGCGCGCGGCGGCATCGGTGCCGGGGCGCACGGGGTCGCGGCTCACGAACTTGTAGATGTATTCGAAGCGCGCGTCGTCGCCCATGTAGACCACCACGCGACCGTCCCTGGCCACGGTGCAGGTCGCGCTTTCCTGGCGCTTGCGGCCGAGCGCGGTGCGCTTGACGGGCACCGACTCGGGGTCGAAGGGATCGATCTCGACCACCCAGCCGAAGCGGTGCGGCTCGTTCGGATGGCGGCTCAGGTCGAAGCGTTCGTCGAAGCGCCAGTACTCGACCCATTGCGCGCCCGGCACCGTGCCGTAGCGGCGCTGCGCGGGTGTCGCGCGGTTCGCAGCCTCTTTCGGGCCGCCGAAGTAGCCGTGGAAGTTTTCCTCGCAGGTCAGGTAGGTGCCCCAGGGCGTGACGCCCATGGCGCAGTTGGCGAAGGTGCCGAAGACGCCGGTGCCCGCCGGGTCGGCAGCGGTGCGCATCAGCGGTGTGCCCGCGGCAGGGCCGGCGATGCGCATCGGCGTGCGGCCGTGCACGCGGCGCGCGTAGGGCGAGGGCAGCACCTGGCGCCAGCCTTCTTGTGTGCGGCGGACCTCGATCACCGACACGCCCATCGCATGCAGTGATTTGCGGACCTTGTCGGCGTTCCAGGCCTTCACGCCGTCAGTGTGCAGCAGCTGCTCGTCGGTGTACTCGTGGTTCATCACGAGCAGGCCGCGCTCGCCGCGCGCATCGAGCGCGAAGAAGTGCATGCCGTCGTGGTGCATGCCGGCCTGCAGGGCCTGCTCGTCGGCGCTGTTGCCGGCGTCGGGCGCGAAGGCCGGCATGCGGCCCGCAAGGCCCGTGGGCGCGCCCCAGGGGTAGAGCATCTGCCACTCGTACTCCGGCGGCACCACCACCGCGTCGCGTTGCGAAATGGGCACGCTGGTGAAGAAGCCCGACGGGCTCGTCGCGCCTGTGGAAGGCGGCAGCTGCGAGCGCGCGCAGCCCTGGCCGAACAACGCGACGACGGCGGCGGTGGCGCCCGATTGCAGGAGAAAGTGACGGCGGTCCAGGGTCATGGCGAGGCGGCGGAGGTGTTGGGTCGGCGACAGTGCGCATCATCGCCCAGCGGCCCGGTCGCGCGATACTGAGCCGATACCCGGACACCGACAGGAGACATGCAATGAGCGACCGTATCGAATGGACCCGCCACGCCGACGGCGTGGTGGAACTGCAGCTGGCGCGCGCCGACAAGATGAACGCGCTCGACCCCGCGATGTTCGACGCGCTGGTCGAAGCCGGCGAAGCGCTGCGCGACGACAGGAGCGTGCGCGCCGTGGTCATCGCGGGCCGTGGCAAGGCCTTCTGCGCAGGGCTCGACATGGCGTCGTTCGAACGCATGGGGCAGGGCGCCGCCAGCGACGTGCTGGGCGCGTCGGCCGGTGGCACCGACCTGGTCGCGCGCACCCACGGCCTCTCGAACGCCGCGCAGCAGGTGGCGATGGTGTGGCGCGAAGTGCCGGTGCCGGTCATCGCGGCCGTGCACGGCGTGGCCTTCGGCGGCGGGCTGCAGGTGGCGCTGGGCGCCGACATCCGGCTCGTGGCCGCCGACACGAAGCTGTCGGTGATGGAGATCAAGTGGGGCCTCGTGCCCGACATGGCGGGCATGGTGCTGATGCGCGAACTGGCGCGCACCGACGTCGTGCGCGAACTCACCTTCACCGGCCGCATCTTCTCGGGCGAAGAGGCCGTGCGCCTGGGCCTGGCCACGCGCGTGGCCGCCGACCCGTTGGCCGAGGCGCTGCAGATGGCGCACGAGATCGCAACCAAGAGCCCCGACGCGATCCGCGCCGGCAAGCGGCTGCTGAATGCGTCGCTCGCGCACAGCGCCGCCGAGCTGCTGATCGCCGAGTCGGTCGAGCAGCAGGCGCTGATCGGCAGCCCCAACCAGCTCGAGGCCGTGAAGGCCAACATCGAGCGGCGCGTGCCGCAGTTCAGCGCGCCGGCCTGAGTTTTCTCTTCTGGTTTTTCCTGCGTTCCTCGCGGTGCGGACACCGCGAGGCGCAACTGCTCGTGCGCCTTTTTCGACCGGTCAAAGGGGCGATCGCAACATTTCGTATGCCAAAAATCGTACACAAAGTGCGCCAGCCGTGTCTTTGTGTAAGAATTAAGTAGTTGTTTTCCCGAGTAATTCGACGGAATTGACCGCACTTAGTGTGCGGAAGATCACGACTTGCCGTATGCCCTCGGTCGGGAAAATGACTATCGGAGTCACACTCGAAAACAATTAATCAACTTCTTGCTTTGGCTAGCGACGGCGTCCTGCATGTCGACGAATACGTTTTTTTGCAATCTCAGCGTGCCCATCCTCGTGGGCGAGGACCGCTACAAGTACGTCCCGATCGTGGGGGTGTTTCGCAGCATTCCCATCGAACAGGTCGACGCCTGGGTGATGCACCCTGACGGCCGGCCGCGCAGCGATCGCGAACTCGCCGCCGAAGTGCTGGTCGAAATCCGCAAGCCGCTCGGCACCAGCGGCCACACGGCGCCGAACGCCTTCGACGTCGCCGACATCCTGCAGCTCGATCGCGCGGCTGCGATCGTGGTGTCGACCTTTCTCGCGGCGCTGCCGCGGGTCTGAACACCTTCCTCGTTTCTCGTCTCAGCTGGCAATGGCACCGACCGCCCAGTAGAAGGTCGGCCGCGCACCGTTGAGCAGGTGGTCGCCCACCACGCGCCCCTTGTAGATCGTCGGGTTGTGCGACGCCAGCGTGCGCGCATTGCGCCAGTGCCGGTCGAGCCGCCGGTCTTCCTGCAGCGCCGAGGCGCCGCCGATGTCGAACAGCCGCGTGCCCGCCTGCAGCACCGCATCGACGATGCCGGCCTGTGCCTTGGCGGTGTTCAATTCCACTTCGAACAGCAACTGCTCGGGCACGGCCTCGCCGCGTTGCAGGTGGCGGTCGACCTCGCCCAGGCCGCGTGCGACCGCCTGCACCGTCGACGCCGCCACGAAGGCCGTGCTCGCGAGCTGGCCGATCACCTGCTGCACCAACGGGTCTTCGCGCGGCGTGGCGCCGCTGCCGTGGCTGTAGACGCGCTTGCGCGGCTGCACGAAGGCCACCGCATCGCGCACGATGGCGCGCGCGATGCCCGCCAGCGTCGCCAGGTGCGTGAGCTGGAAATGCGCGGTGAGCGGCGTGGGCTGGTCGCGCACGTACAGCAGCACGTGCTCGGGCTTCACGCGCACCTGGCGAAAGCGCGTCGTGCCCGAGGCACTCAGGCGCTGGCCGAAGCCGCGCCAGTCGTCGACACGCTCGACACCCGCGGCTTCCGCGGGCACGAGGGCGATCACGCGGTCGCTGCTGCCGTCGTCGTTCAGGCGCTGGGCCGCGACCGAGATCCAGTCGGCGTAGAGCGTGCCGGTGCTGTAGAACTTGTCGCCGTCGAGCCGCCACGTGTCGGCGCTCTGCGCGTCGCGCGTGAGCGTGGTCTGCAGCGCGCCGAGCGCGCCTTCGCCGAGTTCGGTGGTGGCGTTGCCGAAGATCACGCCGTCGGCCGCCAGGCGCATCCACGGGCCGTGCAGCGCGGGGTCGATCTCGGCGAACAGGCGCTCGATGAAGCCGAAGTGCGCGCGAAGAATCTGCGGCAGGTTGGAGTCGGCCTCGCCGAGTTCGATCAGCAGGTCATACAGCTGCTCGACCGATGCACCGAGACCGCCGTGCGCGAGCGGCACGCGCAGTGCGCCGAAGCGGGCGGCCTTGAGCCAGCCCACCGGCGCGTAGGCCAGTTCGCGCTCGTTCTCGCGCTGCGCTGCGTGCTCGGCGATGCGGTCGAAGACGGGGCGAAAGCGCTCGGCGAGTTGCTGCGAAGAGGGCGCGAGCGGGGAAGGGCGGGTGGGAGCCGAGGGCGCGGCTGGGCGCGTCGGCGTGTCGTGAAGGGATGCCATGGCGAGCCGGGCGGCCCCGAGGGCGCGCCGGAAAAAGAGCGATACAGGCGTGGGACTGTGCCCGCGCCATGCCCTCGGGGGGAAATACGCTTTTCGTGTTTTCTTATGCGCGGCAGGTGTGCTGTGTCATCGCGTCAGAACTCGCCCTTGAGCCCCACGCGCACGCCCACCGATCCGCTCGACCCGCTGACCCCGGCGGAGAGCGCCAGCGGCATGTCCGTCGCGAGGCGGTGCACGACGCTGGCACCCATCGCGGAGTGGCCCTTGTAGTTCGCCAGCTGCGCGGCCCAGCTGGTCTTGCCGGGGGCGGACGGCATCGGCGCGTCGCCCATCGCCATCGCCGCGGCCACGCCCTTGGCCGCGAAGCTGCGCGCCTCCGACACCGCAGCCGC
Organism: Variovorax sp. GW821-FHT10C12; assembly: GCF_059415405.1. Classification (NCBI taxonomy): domain Bacteria; kingdom Pseudomonadati; phylum Pseudomonadota; class Betaproteobacteria; order Burkholderiales; family Comamonadaceae; genus Variovorax; species Variovorax sp. GW821-FHT10C12. The sequence goes on along the minus strand of NZ_JBWKNE010000001.1, from coordinate 2,015,129 downwards.
CGTCAGCTGCTGGGCCTGCTGCAGGTTGACCGCGTCGGTGGGCAGCACGCCCGGCGCGACGTTGGCGATGCTGCGCGTCTGGCCGGTGGCCGCATTGCCCACCGACACCGAGTTGTCGCGCGTGGCCACCGAGCCTTGGCCCAGAGCGACCGAGTTCGATCCTGCGGCCAGCGTGTTGGCGCCCAGTGCCACCGCGTTGTTGCCGGTGGCGACGGCGTCGTTGCCGACGGCCGTCGTCGGATCGGCCAGCGCCTTCGCGCCCGCGCCGATCGCCACCGAGCCCGCGTAGCGCGCCTGCGCCCCGTTGCCGATCGCCGTGGTGTTGTCGCCGTTGGCGGTGGCGTGGGTGCCCAGCGCCGTGGCGCCCGTGCCTGTGGCCTGCGTGCCGGTGCCGCAGGTCACGTTGCCGCCGCTGAAGCTGCACAGTCCGTTGGACAGCGCCTGGTTCATGACGCCCTGCAAGGCGGCGATCTGCTGCATCGTGAAGGTGTTGGCGGTGGTCAATGCGCCTTGCTGCACCTGCTGCAGCTGGCCGACGTTGGCGGCGTCGGTGGCGGCGACGCCCGCGCGCACGTTGCTCAGCGTGGTGCCGGCGCCGCCGTTGGCGTTCAGCGCGACCTGGGCACCGCCTGCGCCGTACTGCACGGAGTTGTTCGCCACGCCCAGCGCCGTGTTGGCCGTGCCTTGCGCGGCGACGGCGGTGGCCTTGGCATCCGTGGCGCTGGCCTGCGCACCTTGCGCCGCGCCGAGGGCCGTGTTGGCGGTGCCCTGGGCCGTGGCTGCGGCCGTGGTCGCGGTGTTGGCCGTGCCCTGGGCGGCCGCCGCCGCGGCCTGCGCGGTTTGCGCGGCGCCCAGGGCGGTGTTGGCGGTGCCTTGCGCCGCGCCCGCGGCGTCCCTCGCGAGGACGGCCGTGCCATTGGCCGCGGAGGCCGCGGCCTGTGCGGTGTCCGCGGCCTGCCGCACGGTGTACGGCTGGCCGCCGTTGACGGCATCGGTGCTGGTGGCGTTCACCGCGCCGGCGCTCACGTTGACCAAGGCACGCGTCTGTCCCGTGCTGCCGAAAGACACGGTGTTGGTCGATGTGGCGACCGAGTTCGCGCCGATGGCCACACCGCCGTTCGCGCCGCTCTCGACCTTGCTGCCCGAGCCGATCGCCACGCCGCCCGTGGCCAGTGCTGCGGCGCCCGAGGCTGTGTCGCTCGCGCCGCCGATGGCCGTGCTGCCGTTGCCGGAGGCCTGGGCGCCCTGTTGGGTGCCCAAGGCGCTGCCGATGGCGACCGCGGCGTTGCCCGATGCCTGTGCGCCGCTGCCGCCCGGCTGGCCGCCAAAGCCGCAGCAACCGTTACCGCCTGTGCCTCCCGCGCCGAGCGCGATCGCCCCGCTGGCCGCTGCCTGGGCGCCACGTCCTCCGGTGCCGCCTGTGCCGCCTGCGTTGCCCTGTCCACCGGTGCCTCCGCCTCCGATGGCCGTCGTGCCGCTTGCGGTGGTGCTGGCGCCGGACCCTCCCGTGCCGCCGGCTCCGCCGGACGTTCCCACACCGCCATCGCCGCCCGCACCCAGCGCTGTGGCACCGTCGCCAGAGGCCGAGGCGGCACTTCCGCCGACACCGCCGGATGCACCCGAACCCCCCGCGCCCGCATTGCCCACGTTGCCGTGGACCAGGCCGGCCGCATGGACACTGCCGGCAACCAGCAAGGCCACGGCGGCCAAGTGCCGAAGGGCGCGGACGCGCGGCGGTTGTCCATGGACACCATGGATGTGGACGTGGATCGGCATGGACTCTTCCCCTGTGAAAGCAAACAAGACAAACGCGTCGAAGTGTGTCTTTTCGCCTTCGAGGAGGCCATCACCGAAAACTGGTACGAGCCCTCGCCGGGGTGCTAGATCGCCTTGACTTCGAAGTACGCCTCGTCCGTATCGCCCAGGTCGCGAAAGCCTGCCTTGCGCGCGGCGTCGTAGGCCTTGATCCAGCGCGCGGCCAGGGCGATCTCGGTCTTGGTGAGGTCGGTGTCGCTCGATTCGCTGGCGTTCTGGAACGCGCGCATCACGGGCAGCACGTCGGCGCCCAGCTGCTTTTCGAGTTCGCGCCGGAAGCGTTGTTCTGCGACCCTGACCGCGTCGGCCGACGAATGGGGGTAGTCGATCAGCTTGGCGCAGAAGGCTTCGCCCAGTTCGTCTTCGGATGCCTCAGGCAGGACCATAGGGGCGGGCTCGTGAAAGTGGAAGACGGTCGAGGGCGGCGTTGCCGGCCGGGGGAAGAAGAGTTCAGCTTGGGTCATGGTTCACCCACGCGTTGGACTGGGATATGTTCTTCGGCATGTGGATTCCTTGAGAATACTGTTTAAATGTACAGTATTGAATCCAGAATTCAAATGACAGACGGCGTACATCTGGCGCGTGGAACCCTCTGCTTTAATGGCGCCTTGCCCGCAAGGGCCCAGGCTGGTGTCACAGAGCAGAGGAAGGCGACGTGCAGATGGATTGGATGACCGTCCTGGGGACCGTCGCAGTGATCGTCCTGCAGGGGCTGTCGTTCTGGTTCCTCTACTGGCTCTGGAAGAAGCTTTGCACGCCCAAGGCGCCCCGGGCGGGTGCCGCGCCTCTTGTGATCAAGGGCGGGGTGATCCCCGCCGTGGCCACCTTCACCGGCCTGCGCGGAATGCCGTGGATCGCGTTGGCGACCAACAGCCTGAACCCTGTCTTCCGCATCGAAAGCGGGCAGCTGGCGTACCGCGTGCTGCGCCAGCGCGAGCGGCCTTTCGCGGAGATACGACAGGTCGATGTGCGCGAGGCCTACGGCACCTTCAACCTGATCTTCGAGTTCCACGACACGCGGCGCACCTTCGTGGCGAATGTGGGCACTGCGGCGCGCGGTGCGCAGGCGTTGGCGCTGCTGCCGCCGGGCGTGCCGTTGTCCACGCGTGCACAGGCCGCTGCCGCCGACGGACGCTGATGGCCGCCATGTTCGCAGCCCTTTCCTCGATGGTGCCCTTGCTTGTCTACGGGCTCGTGGCCTGGTTCGTGGCCATGGTCGCCTTGCTCGGGCTGGGCCTTGTGTGGCTGGCGTTGGATTGGCCGGGCGCCGTGCCGCTGTCCAGGTTCGCGGCCTGGTTCGGTTTCCTCACGGACGCGGTCTTCAGTCTCCTGGGGGGCTTCGCCATGGGCGCCTTCGCCGTCTGGGACACGATCAAGAAGTCGCGAACGGCCATGACGGACCTGCCTTCGATGGCCGAGTACATCATCGTCCCGGTGGTGCTGGGGGTGCTGTCGCTGCTCATCATGAAGCACGGCTGGCACACCTTGACCACCAGGCTGCGCGGCAAGACACGCTGAAGGCGCAAGCGGCCAGGGTCGGCGTCCGCTGCCCGTGCCATTCTTTCAACGACGACTCGTACTCAGGTGCTCCTTCCCTTGCTCGGACGGCGAGGGGCCAAGAGCCTCAGCGGCCGGGCCCGAAATGATTCTGCGCAACGCACCGACGCCCGCCGGATTGCACGGCATTGCAGGCGTTCTCGGCGGCGGCGTACTGCTGTTGGCGCGTCTGGCGTTCCGCGGCGATCTGGGCGGGTGTCACGCCGGGCTCGGTGGGGCAGTTGGCGGCGATCATGTCCAGCACCGTCTTCGTCATGAACATCACCGTTTCCTGGCTGGCGGTGATCGAGGCATTGGGTGCGACCTTCGTCGCGATGACCGACTGCTTCATGGCCTCGCAGCTCTGGCTGGAAAGGCGCGTTCCGGCAGGGCGGCTGGCCGCGTTGGTGGTGCCCCCTGACGACGAACCTCCACCCGTCGCCGTGCTGCCACCCGACTCACCCGTCATCTGCCGCGCCGTCGTGGCCGCCAGCGGATGGTCGGGGAAGCGGCTCATCAACGTGCGCTGCACTTCGCGCGCACGGGCGCGGTCGCCTTGGGCATTCAGCTCGTCGGCGCGTGCGAACAGCTGTCCGGGGTTCATCGTCTGCAGGCTGGTTCGGAATTGCTGTTCGGCTTGCGCCGCCTGCTCGCGTTTGCGCTGCTGTTCGGCTTCGGCCGCAAGCCGGTTCTTTTCTGTTTCGGCGCGGGCGGCGGCCTCGCGGTCGCGCGGCAGGTTGACGTCGATCCGGTTGCCCTCGGTGTCGATGCGCGCGCCTACCGACAGCACGCCCTTGTCGTAGCGGCCTTCCTCGGATAGCGAGCCGTCGGCGCGGTACTCGCGGCCCTGAGCGGGTTTGCCGTCCACGCGCAGGCCTTCGAAGCGGGAGCCGTCGGCGCGCGTAAAAGTGCCCTGTACGGCGCCTGTGTCGGTCCAGCGGCCGACCAGGGTGGCGCCGTTCTTGAAGCCGTACGCTCCCGCGCCGACACGCTTGCCGTTCACATACTCGCCCACGAACCGGTCGCCGGTGGAGTGCAGGACGTCGAATGCCCCCTGCCTCTCGCCTTGCCGGTACTGGCCGCGCTGGATCTCGCCGCTGGAGAAGATCGTCGTGCCGGCGCCTTCCTCCTGGCCGTCCCGGGTCTGGCCGTAGTAGACCCAGGTGGTGCCGTTGTTGCCCTTGCCGCTCAGGGTGTCGCCGCTGCCTGCATCGCGCACGCGGGTGCCGATGTCCTGCGCGCGGGGCTGGACGTCGGGCCGGGCGCCCAACGCGCGTTCGTTGCTGCGCTCCTCGCTGTTCAGCTCCGCCGTGAAGATGGCGTCGGGCGTGACCTCTTTGCGGTAGAAGCCGAGGAAGTTGCGCGTGCCTTCGCCGATGGCCGTCTGCAGCCGCTCGATGTAGCTCTTGGCGCGCGCGCAGGTCTTCTGTGCGCTCAGCACGAAACGGCAACCGATGTGGGCCGAACAAAGATCGGCCTGGGTGACCGTGGCTTCGTCCTTGAGCTCGGTGCAGTTCGCGATCTCGGGGTTGACCTGGGCCCGGACGACTGCGGGAAGGGCCAGCGCGCAGGCCGAGAGCACGAGCGCCGACAGTACATGGGAACAGGCGGGTGGCCGCACGGTGGTCTTCGTCGTCATGGCGTCTCTCCTCGGTCTGCGATCGGCCGAATCTAGCGAAGCGGTCTGCAAACCAAATACCGCGTTTGTGGGAGTCCACGGGAACCGGTGGTTCGGGTCACCGCGTTTGGCGGGGCGTCGCTACCATCGCGCCATGCGCAACACCGCCACCTTCCTCGCCGGCCTCCTCCTGGCCGCCTGCGGCATGGCCCATGGGCAGCAGGTCTACCGATGCGGCAACCAGTACAGCAGCGAGCCGTGTGCACGCGGCGGCGGCGGCCGGCTGGTGGATGTGTCGCCCCCGGTGCGCAACCTCGATGCGGCCGGCGCTGCCGAGGTGTTTCTCTGCGTCAGCCACAGCGGAGGTCGGTTCTGGTCACCCCAGCATTGCCGTGAACGCGGCGCGCTGGTCGAGCGCATCGAGCCGGTTCCCGGCGGGCTGTCGTGGGAGCAACAGGTGCAGATTGCCGACCAGCAGACCAGGCAGGGCCACGCCGTCCAGCAACAGGCCGCGCAGCAGCGCGGCGCGAGCCTGCCGGGCGTGACAGGCGGGGCGGGTGCGGGTGAAGACACGTCGCGCTGCGCACACTTCAACCAGCAGGTGGCGCACTACGACCGCCTGGCGCGACAGCCGCAGAGCGCCGCGTCCCAATCGTGGATTGCCCAGCAACGCAAGGAGGCGCGCGACGCGCAGTTCAGGGCCAGGTGCTGAGCATCCGCGGGTCGGTTCGCGCAAGCGCCGCAGTGGCTCTTTACCGGCTGTCCATGCGGGCCTTCATGAAGCAGGCCCGCAGGAGCGCCAGTTCGCGATGGGGGTCGTGCAATCCGTTGCCCATCGGCCTGGTGCGGCTTGCCGCCTCCTGAAGGGCTCCCGCGTGGTACTCGGCCAGCGACTGGGGCGGAATGGCCAGCGTGCCTGCGGCGTATTCGCCCCTGGCTTTTTCCGTCATCCAGCCTTGTACGCGCTCACGGGACCCCGTGTGGTTGCGGCGGTAATAGCGGTCGCCGTCCACCTCCGATTGATAGAAGGTGTCGATGGCTGTCTTGAGGGCGTCCGAGCAGCGCGACATCAGCATGTCTACCGAGGGTTCGCTGCGTGCGGGTGCTCTCGCTGCGGAGACGTTGCCCGACGGGGCCGAGGGGGGCGTCTGGACCGCCGGGCGTGCCGGCGTCGCGGCCTCGTTCGACATGGCGGCCGAGTCGCAATTCCTGGCGCCCGAATGCCTGCATTCCGAAACCAGCCTCACGTACTCCTGCTGATAGATCTTGCGCGTGGCCTCTCGATCTTCCGGCGTCAGCTTGCCGCAGCCGCGGTCGAGGTATTCGATCATCGTGTAGTTGTGGACCCTGTCCGCGCCAGTGCCTGAGGCCTGCGTGGCGCGCTGCTGCAACGCACTGCATTCCTGCGCGGAGGCGCGCGTTCGCGGGGAGGGCGCCGCATTGCCGGCTTTTGTCTCCTGCTCGGAGACGCAGTACCCCCGGTAGCCTCGTCCCTGCACGTAGCGCCACCGGCCCGTGCCCCGGTGCTTCGTCGAGCAGGCCCACCAGTGCACGGTGCCGTGAAGGATGTTGCCCTCCTTCTTGCCGGGGCCCAGCGTGCTGAGGCCGCCGTTGGGGCATTCGAAGGCGTCGGAGCCGTCGAAGAAGTTCTTGGTCTGCCGCGGGTTCTCGACACAGAAGCCCACGTCGACGCTGTAGTTGCACTGGTTGAACAGCGTGTTGTCCTTGCCGATGACGCAATGGCTGTCGGTGCCGTCGCTTGCGGCCAGTGCGGGCAAGGTGGTGCCGAGCAGGAAGACGCTCAGTGCCAGGGTGCGGGCGATCGACATGGTGTTGTTCTCCAGGGGATGACCGGGTTGCATTCGCCTAGGTCAATAGCGCTCGGGGCGCTGACGCTGCGGCTCCACGCGAACGCCCTGCCTGCGCAACTCGAAACTCTTGATGCAGGCGGCGTACTTGTCCTGCGCGGGCAGGAGGCGGTCGTTGTTGCAATCAACCCGATCCTCTCGCGTGCGTTCCCTAGGGCAGTTCTCCTTGTAGTAGTTGTACCGGTCTCGATAGCTCGAACAGGCCCGGTCGAGATCGTCAGCCCGCGCCTGGGCCGCGCCAATCAGAACGGCGCTCAGCGCCATGGCTTGCAGGAAAGTCATCGAAGTCTCCTCGTGCGGATGGGGAGACCTGAATCTAGACATGCGGTCTGAAAACCAAATACCGCATTTGTGGGAGTCCACGGGAACCGGTGGTGCGAGCCGTTCACTGCTGATCTGCGCCGGCTCTGGGGTTGGCGCTCGCATGAAGGAGGCGCGCGGTCACATGTACACGGTTGGCCGAGCTCACTGGCCTGAAGCTCGCTGTGATCGACAACCGCCTCGGCACGCTGCTCAACGACGACGCCAATCTGCGCGTGCAGGTGTCTCCTCGCCTGCTACCTTGCGGGTGATTCGTCCGCCGGGTTTGCTCGAGCGGGCTTTTTTATCGAGGAAAGATCGGTGCTGCGATCAGCTGTTCGAAGACATGCGGGTCCTCGAGGTCGTGTGTCCCGTCGCGCAATGTGACCGGAAAGGCGAATGGTGCTGCCAACGATGCGCGCGTTTCCAACTGGATGTAGACCTTCGCAGGGCCATCGTCGGCCAGGATGGTAGTCACAGCGAGGACGTCATCACGCTGGCGAACAACGGCTTCGAGCTGTTTGGCGACTTGCGTTCGAAGCGACTCGTGCGTGGCTTGTTCGACTGTTTCCGCCGCCTCGAATGGCGCAACGAGCTGGCGCCTTCCGTCCGCGAAGAATGCGATCCCGAATGGGGGAAGGTCCCCCATCTTGTTGAGGATTGCAATCGCCGCTTCTGCTGAACTGTGCACCGCGCGTGCAGCGAGGTCTTCGGGCGATTCGTCAGTCATGGCTTTCGGCTTCCTGATCCAAGTTCCCGCGCAGGAACATCCTTGCGCTCCAGGCGAGGATTCTGCACCCCCAATAGGGTGACCGGATCACCTCGACCACGAGCGGATCTTTCACCGCTGACGCGTCGGGCTGCAGGCCCTGGGGCACCATGCCGCGGCGGAGGTAGGACTCAAGGGCGTCGCGGTGCGTGATCGCCACCGGCTCGGTCTCGAAGGTCGAGAAGTACGGGCGCTCCAGCAGCTTGTGCTTGATGCGTAGTTGGAAGCGGCCGTCTCGCGCTTGAATGTTCTGCGCCATAGGCAGAAGCGTGCGAGAAATCGAGGGTAGCACCGCTACCTTTTTGGGTAGCGCGGAGGCGCTTTGAGACGCTCTCAGCCACTCGGATTTTCTCAATGATTCGAGAAAATCATTTAAATCAATGGTTTAGGTGGCCCCCGGAGGGGATTGAAGGGCGAGCTGTAAGCCGCGCCAGCATTCGATTCCCTTCGTAGGCGTTCGAATTGTTCCCCCGTCTGTTCCCCCGCATTGAATGTACTTGCTTTCGATGCGATTTCAGAGCGAGTCGATGCGCCGCGAGAGCGCACCGAGGCCGAATGTGATCTGGCCTGAGGGAACCCAATTGCCTGTGCTCCGTTGCTGCAAAGAGCAGTGGCGCCTACGCCGCCGCACCTTGCTCGCGCAGCCAGGTCGTCACGTCGCCGGCGCGCCAGCGCGTGCATCGCGCACCGTTCTTGATCGGCTGCGGGAAGTTGGCTGTGGCCATCTTCCGGCGGATCGTCGACTCGCCGAGGCCGGTGAGATGTTCGACAACGTCGATGCGCAAGAGTGCGTCGGGTATGAGCGCCGCCTGCAGGGTCTGGGCGGGGGGGGGCCGGTGCTTATGTGTCGGGACTGCGGGTCGAAAATCGGCTTGCTCGGTGGCAGCTTGAATCTTTTCCCACAACTCGGCCGGCACGTTCACAGTGACCCACTTTCCGGCACCAGCGCGCAGTCGGTTCGGGTCGCTGTGGTTGCACTGCAGCAGTTCGCGGAGAAGTGCTGTCATGCGGGCACCTCGATCTTTTCGAAGCGCACCGCGGCGGATGCGAGCAACGCGTTGACGCCGCGGAAGGTGTTTTTCATATTCAGTCGCTCCATTTCAAGCAGCCAGCGCTCGAACAGCGGCCGGTGGTGCGGCCGTCGATCGCGCTGGCGGAGTAGGTGAGGTTCCCGCCGCATCGCGTGCAGCGGATCGTTCCGCGCTGCGTCTCGGCGGGGCGGTAGGTGGGGGGCTGGCAATGTTGGCGGCGCACCTCGGCCATTGCGCGCGCCACCGCGCTGGAGAAGGCTCCGAATCCGGGCGTGGTCATGGTGTCACCCGAATTGCGAACACCGACACGGATGCGGGGCCGAAGTGAGGGTGCGTGATGACCTTGATGGCGAACCCGCGCCAGGGAAGGACCAGGCGCCGCTCAACATCGTCGCGCGACGGGTAGCCCCTGGTGAGCGTGATCGTGTCGTAACTGCGGCCCGTGAGCCGCTTGCTCCAGAAGGGCGTGCAGAGGCGATATTCCTCGGGCTTGGTGCCGGCCTTGATCTGGTCGAAGTACTCGCCCTTGAGCGGTAGATGCAGCGTGCGCGGCGCGAGCGCATGCGCGGGGCACGGCTTGGTGTTCACGACTTCAGGAGGCGCCATCATTCGGCTCCTGCGTGCCGCATGGCCTTCTGCACGTCGGCGGAAAGCACTTCGTCGGTCACGCTGGCGAACAGGCGACCGTAGTTCCAGTTCGTGTCGCGGAAATCGCGGCCATCCTCGAAGTCTTCGAGGCAGGACAGCACGTCGTTCGCGATGTCCTTGTCTTCGGTCGTCTCAATCTGGAAGCGGTCGAGCGCGTTCTTCACGCGATACGGGCCCTCGCTCCAGTCGCCGCGCGTGCGCTGCATGGCCACGGCGAGGTCGAGGCGCTGGTCCTTCTCGCGCAGCGCGTCGAGCACGTCTGCCCAGCTGGATTCCAGCGGCAGCTCGTAGCGCAGCAGCACGGCTGCCAGCTCCATGTCGGCTTTGCGCTTCTCGACCAGTGCCGCAGCTTCGCGCTCGCGCTTGGCGTCGGCCTGCTTGGCTTCCTCCTCGGCGCGCGCGGCGTAAGCGTCGTATTCCTTCTTCAGGCGCTCGTAGGTGCTGGTGGCGTGCTCGAAGCTGTCCGACGTCGGGCAGTGCCGGCGGAGGTCGGCGATGTAGCCGGCCGAGTGGGTGATCGACTTCGGATAGCGGGCCCGGGACTTCGTGTCGCGCTCGCTGTAGGACTTCGGCATCCCGATCTCGGCCATGAGAGCCTCGACGCGCGCGGCCACGGCCTTGTTCGCCTCGATGGCCGGCAGGTTCTTCTCGTGCGTGGCGACATCACGGGCGCGGGCGGCTTCGAGTTCGCGCAGCGCATGGCCGGCCACGGCGCGCGGCTTGTCGGCGCCGTAGCTCATGCGGCTGGCGTAGCTCGCCGGGCTGCTCATGCACTTGCCGACGGCGCCGCAGGGCTCGACGGGCTGGATGGTGGGAAGCGTCAAAATGCGTCTCCTAACTCTTGGAGGAAGAAATGGGAAAACCCGATCTGAAAGAGATGCGCGTCCACTTGGAAAAGGGCGAGCACGAGGCGGTGGCGGTGCTGCACCAATACGAGGGCGGAAAGGTCACCATTCACGAGATTGAGTGGTCGGGCCCGTGGCCTCTGGCCGACGACGACAACTCCTATGAGGACGTCGCCGCCGCTGTGGCTGCCGCCAACAAGATTTGGCTGGTGAAGCTGCAAGGCTGAAGGGCGGTGTCCAAGCCCACCCGCAACGCCGAGCAGCTGAAGCGGATGCTGCTCATGCGCATCGAGGCATTGCCGGGCCTTCGTGGCCAGCAGACGGATGTGCACCGTGGCGGCGTGATCTGGATGGACCCGGGCTACGAGGGGGGTCCGAACTGGACCGTGCGCGTGGTCAGCGACCGAGGCACGCACCGTGCCGACATCGCGCAGATCATTCGCACGCTGCAGATGCAGTTCGACTTGGAAGATTGAGCGGCGATGGACATCGATCCCCGAGAAAGGCTCGTTGACGTTTACAGCGAGATGCGCGCCCTCGACGCTGAGCACTACGAATACCTGTGCACCTATTTGAACGACAAGCCCTTGGGGTCTTGGTTGTTGATGACCTTTGATCACACGTTCATGGACTTGATTCGCGAAGCACTCGACCTGAGGGAGGCTTTGGGCTTGAAATGACATTAGCGCACCTCCGCGAACAGTTCGAGCTGTTGCCCGTAGTGACTGGACACGCAGCGCTTCTTTGCCCAGCCGATCAGCGTGGCGCGCGCCTGCGCCAGGAACACGCGGGCCATGTGGCGGTCGTTCACCATCACTGCGCCCCTGGCATGGTCAGCGCCATCGCCACGTCGCGCACCCAGATCGGCTGCGCCGACAGCATGAACGTCTCGCCGCTCCAGGCCAGCAGCAGCGTGGTGCCCATCACCTCGGCGATGGCGCGCGCGGCGTCGCTGGGCACGGCGTTGCCGATGCGCTCGCGCCAGGCCTGATCGCTCAGGCCGTCCAGCTCGAAGCGTTCCTCGGGGTCGAACAGCGACTGCAGCGCGGCCAGCTCCAGCGTCGTGAATGGGCGGTGCCAGGTGCCGTCGAGCGCCTGGATGCGGCACACCACCTTGTCGGCCGCGGCGGGCATGCGCGGGTCGGCGACGCTCCACCGGCCGTTGTCGTGACCGGCGGCCGCGCTCACCGCACCGGCGGGCTCGGTCCACGGCATCACGCCATAGTGGCCGGCCGTCAGGTAGTTGTCGCCCTTGCCGCGCTGGATGCCGCTGCGCGGGTCGGCCACCGCGAAGGCGCCGTTCGCGTTGCCGGCGATAACGGTGCGGCTGGAGCTGCCCCATGGGGTGATGTGGTACTTGCCATGCAGCGCTTCGGCATCAGTGCCGCCGCGCGGGTCTGCAACGCCCTGACCGGTGCCGTGCGCGCTGGTAACGGCGAGGCTCGCCCGATCCCACGGGACGATGCGGAATTCGTTGCTGTGCTTCGCGGGGCCTGCATGCCGCGGGTCGGACACTGCATAGGCTCCGGTGTCGTCGCCGCCGATCACGGTGCCAGCGTGCATACCCCAGCCAGAAACCGCATATTTCGAGAACGGTTTGCGATCCTGAGGGCCGCGCGGATCGGCGACGCTGAACGTTCCCTGCCCGGGCGACTTCACGCCGATCACTGCGCCCATCGGCTCGGCCCAGTCGAGCACGCCGTATTGCTGGTACTGCAGTGCTCCCGCGGCCGCGCGCGGGTCGGCGACTGAGAACGGGCCATTGCTCGGGCCGCTGCGCGCAGCCACGAGCTTGGAATGGTCGTCCCAGTGGGTCACCCCGTAGGCGCCTGTGCCTTCCTGCGTGCTGGGCACGATCAGGTAGTCACGCAGGTGCCCGTTCTCGACGGCCAGCTTATTCAGACTGCGCCAGTCGCTGCCGGCCTCGACGAACGCGAGGCGTACCCAGGTCTTCCACTGCAGGGCAGGGATGCGATGCATCGGGCCGGCGCGCAAGTCGCCGGGCATCAGCATCTTGCCCAGCACGTCGCCCACGGCGCGCAGCGGGCGCTTGTCGGGCTCGTAGAGGAAGGGCGGCACCTTCTCGATGTGGCGAGCCACCAGCAGGAAGCGCTTGCGGCTTTGCGCCAGCCCGCCGATTTCGCCGCAGTCGTGCGTCGTCTCAGCTACTGCGTAGCCGTAGCTGCGCAGCAAGCCGGTGATCTGGTCGAGTAGGTGCCGGCCGCGGGTGGCGATGCGCGGCACGTTCTCGAACAGGATCATCTCGACGGGATCGTCCTTCCAGGCTTCGAGCATCAGCCACATGCCGCGCAGCGTGAGGCGATTCAGCGCTTGGTACTTGTCGGTCTTGCTCTTGCCCTCGGACAGCAGGCCGCTGAAGCCCTTGCACGGCGCCGAGAGGAAGATGATGTGCGGCCGCTCGTGCCCAGCGGCGCGGTGCACGTCGGCGACGGTCGCTTCGCGCCAGTTTGCGGGAGGCTCCTTACCCCAGAACTTGAGGTACTGGTCGCGGTCGAACAGGTCAATCACCGTGCCCTCAACGCCAGCGAGACGGCCGAAGTCGCGGATGGCCGCTGGATCAACGTCCATGCCCCCGATGCAGCGGAACTTGGCCTGCGTGTTTCCCACTCGTGGGTTGGCTTGGTTGAAGCCCCTGGCGCCCGCGCCGAGGCCGCTGAAGACGCCGAAGTGTCGAATCTCGACGGTGTTCATGCAGTGGCTTCCGATGTGAATTCGACGACCTCGCGCACCGCCTCGACGGCGATGCCGAGGGCCTGCGCCGCGGCGCGGGCAGCAGCCTCGCGGTCAGCGTTCAGGGCGAGGGCCCGCGCGAACGCGGCCTTCACCTTCTCGATGGGGATGACGGTGAAGTCCATGCGTCAGGCGTCCTGGCTGGCGGCCACGCTGCTCGGCTCTTCCTCGTCGGCGTCCGCATCAAGATCCGCGTCCGCGTCCGCGTCCGCGTCGTCGGTCGCGGCGGCACCGTGCGCTTCGGCGAAGAGCTCACCGGCGTTCTTGCCATCGTCTTCCTGCGTGGGCTGGGCGTCAGGCTTGCCCGCGCGGTATCCCTTCTTCGCCGGCATCAGGTCGGCGGGCGCCAGAAGCATCACGGAAATTTCGCCTTCGGACGCGAGGCCCGACAGCTCGCCGTAGAGGTCGTTGTTCTCCAGCTCGTCGCCGTTGTATTGGATGGTGCCCATGATGGTGACGCTGCCGCCTTCATTCAGCTCGTAGTGCAGGTTGGCCAGCACGACATCGGTGAAGTCGACGTGCGCCTCTTCGGTCCCCCAGTCCCAAACGAAGCGGTAGCCGCGCCACTTCTCGCCCTTGGCGTAGTGGTATGCCGTCGGCAACTTGGGGCGGCGCAGGTTCGGCAGCGGGATGATCATGTCCGGCAGCGACTCCTGCCCGGCCTTCAGCGCGTGGTTGCAGTAGTGGTGCTCGCGCAGGCCCGGCTCGATGAGGTCGAGCAGGGTGTTCTCGCCGGTCATGGACCAAGCGATGTCGATCGCGCGAACGCGCTCTTCGCCATGTAGCTCGCGGCGCGGATTGGTGTTGGTGATCGTGATGGGCGTCGGCTTTTCCAGCTGGAACATGCGTGTGTCTCCTGGTGGGTGATGCGGTGTGAAAAGAAAGAGGGCGTCGCTTTCGCGAGCTGGCCAGGAAGGCAGGGAGGAGGGAGGGAGAAATAGCCCGGCCAGCAGCGCCCGAAAACTGATCAGGCAGCCGTAGGCGCCTTGAATTTCTGGAACGGCAGGGCCTTGACGTGGGCGCCGAAGAAGGTGCCCTTCGACTCGGCGGCCATGAAGTCCGCATGGAGCTTCGGCTCCACGTTGGGGTAGTGGTAGATCGCGCCGGTGCCGCGGGTGAAGGTCACGGCGAGCGTCTTGGTGGCCTCGTCGTAGCCGACGGCTGCGACCTGGTTGGATTCGACGGCCGCCATCGGGATCGGCTCGTACTTGGCTTCGGAGAAGGCTTGAGGTGCTGCGTAGGTCTTGGGCATGGTGATGGTCCTCGGGGTGGTGGTGATTCAGGCGGCCTGCTTGGCCTGGATGGCTTGCACGTGCGCGGCAAGCGCGGCCAAGATGTGCGGGTAGTCGGCCTCGTGAAAGAGCACGGCACCGCGCTCGCGCGTGCCCTTGAATCCGAGCGCGGCCAGGCCATCGGCGGTGATCTGCAGTGGAGCCAGTCGGTCGTTGAGCAGGCCAAGGCGCAGCGTTGGCGCGCTGGTCGGCGCTGCTGCCGGACGTGTGGGCATGGGGATGACGGTGGGCGCCGGTGCAGCGGCGGGGCCACTACTTGCCGTTGTCGACGACGGCGTGACAGCGGCGATGCGGCTAATTGGCGTCGCCGACAGCGGCGTGACAGCGGCGGAGGCCGTACTTGGTGTCGATGCGGGCGGCGTAGCAGCGGCGGCAGCCTGCTCGCTTGCGAGGCGCGTGAGTTCTTCCTGGCGGATGCGCTCGCGCTGGTCTTCTTCCTTCTTCGCTTCGGCGGCGCGGTGGTCGGTCACGCGGATCTTCACCAGCGCGGTCAGATCCTCGGGCGCCTTTTGGACGATCTGTGCCGTGTCAGGGAACAGCTGCGGGAGGTCGGAGGCGTGCTCGCGCAGCGTGGTCAGGTTGGTCTGGATGCGGTCGGCGATCTCGCTGGCTGCAATCTTGGCGCGCGACAACGTGGTGTCGATGGCGTCCTGCATGCTCGCCACTGATCGCTTGTTCTTGATGGCTGTCGCGAAGTCCGCGGGCACCGGCGGCATGTAGGGTTTGCCGAGGCGAGTGTTCAGCGCTTCGATGTGAGCCTTGAGCAAGGCGGCAGCGTCGGTCTGCATCTTCTGCTTGCGACGCTTTTCTTCGGCCTCGACAGCGTTCTCGAGGTCGAGCGCCTTGCGGCGCGCCACTTCGGCGATGTGCTCCATGGCCTTCATCGCTTGATCCACGCTTTCCATGCGGCCCAGGCACGCGGCCTTCGCCTGCTCCATGGCTGCCTGCACGTCGCGGCAGAATTTCGCGTCTTCCTTGGCGTCGGCGAACTGCTGATCCGTTTCCAGCGCAACGGGGATGCAGCCCAGGACTTCCAGCGCGTGAGTCCTGTAGGCGTCGAGGTTGCTGGACGTGATCTCGCCCTTCGCCTCGAACACCAGGGCAGGCAGGGCCTCGCGAGCCTTGGCAGTCGGCGCCGGCGCGGCAGGAGCGACGGGCACGTGGGCCGCCAGATCGACGGCGAACTGGGCCCAGCCGGCAATGAGTTGCGCGCGCAGCTGCAGGTCTGGCAGATACCAAGCTTCGCGGCGTTCGACCAGTTCGTCGCCGGCCCACTTCGTGGCCATGAACAGCACCTTCTGGCAGCCCGAGACGGCGCACTGCTGCTCCATCTGCACGCGGTAAGCCAGGGGTAGAGCCGCGCCGTCGGTGGTGGTCATCGCCGCGCGCAGTTCGTCATTCAGCGACTTGTGCTCGAACGCGATCGACTCGTCCATGGTCAGGCCGTCGAACGACGCGCTCAGTTCGCCCTCGGTGCCGACCACCGGGTAGAGGTCTTCGCCGATGACCTGCGCGCCGAGCGGTCGCGCGAGCGCCTCGAAGCGGTGGCCTTCGTCGAAGCGGAACTGCTGCGATGCATCCACCTCGGGCGTGACGCCGGTATGCAGCTCGTGCAGCAACTGCGAGCGGGTCTTGTACTTCGAGCAGCCCATCATGGCCGGCGCGTCGCTGGCATTGAAGTGGGTCGCGCGATGGGCATGCCACTCGGGGCTGCCTTGAACGAGTTCGATGGTCTTCATGGTGCTGGTCCTTAGGCGTTGAGTTCGGCGCGGCGCGCGTCGTAGGTGGCGTTCAGCTCCTTGCGGTGCTGCTCATCGGGGATGGCGTTGATGAGGTCGGCGGCGAGGTTCAGGGCGTCTTCGTCCTGAGCCTTCGCGAGTGCGTCGGAGACGCTGGCGAACGTTGGGCCGGCCGCGGCTGCCTTCGCGAGTTCGGCGGGGATGTTCTTGATGGCCTGAACCTGGGCATCGGTCAGCGTGGCGACGGTTGCGACGGTCGCGAGCACGCCGTCGACGTCCTTCTTCTTCGTCCGGATGACCTTGGTCCAGATCACCATGTTCTTGGCGAACTCTTCGTCGCTTTGAGCGGGGAGGGCGGGCTTGGCGTGAACGTCGATAACGCCGTCGGCATCCGCAACCGCTCCACGCGGCTCGCTTACGTCATACAGCGGCTGACCTTCCATTTCCTCGGCCGTCGGCTGGGCGCCGCCTTCAGGGAAAGCGAGGCGCAGGGCTTGAGCTGCGGCGCACTTCGCGATCTGGCCGCGTGGGCGCTTCGACCACATCGCATTCGGCGCGACGGACTTTTCCGAGCCACCCTTCGCTGCGTAGTTCTCGATCCAGTATTCGGTGGCAGTGAACTCGGCGGTACTGCCGTTGGCCATGAGCTTCTTGACCGTGACGCGTGCCCACTCCGGGAACGTGATTTCCACTCCGCCGATCTTCTGGGTGACCATGGGGCCGAACTCGGGTTCGGTCTGGCCCGCGAAGTTGCCAGTGCGTGCCGCCTGGGTGCGATACAGGCCCACGCCCGGCATCACAACGTCGCGCATTTGCTTGGCCTTGCCGTCCCACATCGGAACGATGTGCACGGGCTTCTGCATTGGGTCGAGGCCCGCTGCCTTGCAGTAGCCGAGAACCATCTTCACGGACTGGCGATTCGCTCCCGGATAGAGCGACGTCGTCAGAACGTCGATGAGTTCGTCGTTGGAAAGAGCGAGGGCACCGCCCTGCTGGGTTGCGATTGCATTCACGAGGAGCCTTTCAGCGGAAGAGGTTGAAAACGGAGGGGAAGAAGAGGGCGAGGAGGCCGATGCAGGCCGCGCAGACGGCAGACAACTTGACCCAGGCGACCACCAGCTGCAGCAGCGCGTCAATGGCACCGTAGGGCTGGGCAGACGGCTCCGGCGTGTCCTTGGGGAAGCCGTGGGGATGACGTCGACTCATGGCGCGTCTCAGCACCAGCGCCAGATGGCGCCAGCGATACGGTGGAAGAGAGGGCGGGCGCGGGCCGGGCGCGTCTCGAGGAGCGAGGCCTGGATCGCGTCTGCATCGCGGCTCTGCGGCGGCGGTGTTGGGATGAATGCCGAGCCGATGACGACGGCGCCACCGCGTGCGGTCAGCGGCGTGCGCACGCGGCCATTGACGACGCAGAGAGGGCCGAGGGGGCGAGGGATCGCGCTCACGACGCCCGCCCGATCTGCTGCTCAAGCGCGTAGTGGTCGGAGAAGGCGAAGTAGGCAGGCGTGGCCTTGGTCGCGTTCCGCGCGCCGTCGGCCGCCAGGGCCTGCGCTTCCATCTGTGCTGCGACGCGCTCGAACTCGGCGTCGGTCATGTCGGTGCAGTCTTGGTCGGCCGGCTTCACCTCTAGTGGGTGAACCCAGGTGCAGGTCGAGGCGCGCCGCACGAAGCGGAATCCCTGCTGGGCCAAGCTGCCCTTGCCGTGGCGTGGTGTTGCGTGTTGGTCTTGCATGCCCATCTCCTTGTCGATGGGCGAATAGTAGTGGCGCTAGTTGATTGCGTCAACAGCGCCGCTAGTTATTTTTTGTGAGTGGGGCCGATTGCTGGAGGCGGTTCGGGATGGGAGGGCACGACGAGCCCGCGTTTAGCAGGCGGAAGTAGAGCGGTTGCTACAAGCCACTCATTCGACGAACTCAGAACTTTTTCGGGAAAGGTAGTGAAGGCCGCCTTGAAGCCGAACCTGAAAATAATCGCTCACGCGTCCCGTCGTAGGCAGAACCGTGCCTTTGGGCAATTCGGCGACGACCTTGCTTCCCTTGAAGCTCGCGCGGTCCCGTACGTTTGCCATCGCGGATGTCACTCTCACGGTGCCAACTCGCGGGTGCAACACGGGACTGATCTTCCTGGAGCTGCAGACGATGTCGAACGCCTCCTCGAGTGAGACGAAGTTCGAAAATGGTGCCCACGCCTGCACGAATGGTATGACTCGAACCGTGTTCACTCCCATCGTTCGACGTTCGTCCGAGTAGTAGTACTCTCGCTCGAGGCAATTCAGCTCGAGGGCACCAATCGTCGCCTCGTACGGCAGCCCCGTCGTTTCATCCATCTTCTGGGACGCCAGGGCGCGGCGGAGGATCATTCGGGCTCCATTGGGTGACCCTTGCATGCTGGACACAAATAGGGCTGTCCCGTCGCGCGCAGGTCCGAGAGCCAATTCGTCTGACGCACTGCTGCCGGTGGAGGCGCGGGTGGTCGGCGAAGGTGGAAGCGCTTGCGGTGCCTTACTCGGCGCTTGGCCAGCGGAAACGATCTTGTTTGCGACCGTGTAGATGGCGGATGCAGGCATCGCGAAGTTCAGGTTCTGTCCTTCCTTGGACATGAACGTGGTGATGCCGATCAAATTTCCGCTCTCATCGAACAGTCCCCCGCCGCTTGAACCCTGGGAGATCGGTGCGGAGGTTTGAATCACCTTCGATTGACTCGAGGGGTCAAACCGAATCGAGGACACGATTCCTGTAGAGATGGTCGCCTCAAATCCTTGAGGCGATCCGATAGCGAACACGTCTTCGCCGACCGACACGCTCTGGATGTCACGTATCTTGACGGCTGGAATTGCCCCACGGACACGCAGGAGACAGACATCGAGCGCGGGTATCCCGTCGCTCATCACAACGTCAAACAGTTCGTTTCGGGAGTTCTTGACGAAGCTTCGCGTTGAATTGGCGATGACATGGCAGTTCGTCGCCACGATGCTGAAAACACCGTTTGTGTTGATCGAGACGCCGCTTCCCAAGCTCCGGTCTGTGCGAACCGTCACGACGGACGGACTGGCCGCTGCAAAAATTTCTGCCGCCCGAGATTTTGCAAAAAGCGGTGGCGGGGCAAGGCCGAAGAGCGCGGCGAACGCTAGAGGTCCGTACCTTCCCAAACTCTGAGCACGCGGGCTAAGACTTGAAACTCCATGCCTTTTTTTATCGTCCACGTCTCGTACTCCTTGTTGGTCGAGATGACGCGAATTCCCTCTCCGGGGATGCGCTGCAACCGCTTGATGAAGCCCTCACCTTCGACTCGAAAAAAGTAGACTGCATCGAGCTCGACGGTCGTCACCCCTTTGTCTACGAGCAAGGGGTCACCCGGATTGAACATGCCCTTCATCGAGTCGCCGAACCCGGTGACGATGCATAGGTTTTGTACGCCGGAATGCGAGCGCACGTTCTTCTGTACCCATTCTGGAGAGACGTTCCAGCTATGAATCACGCCTGGTTGATCTCTAAGCACTAGTCCTCCCAATCCCATTCGTCCTGCGACGTTGTACTCGGGAATGCTCAGCGAATCTGGAGGGAGCGTGGACCTGGTGGTGACCTTTTCCTCAAGGCCAGCAATTTCTACACCTCGGGGCGCGCCAACTTCCCACGTCTTGTCGAGTGCGTGCAACTGGTCCATCGCTTCGCGCGCAAGGCGAGGGCTGAATTCACCGATTGAGCAGTTCAATCCCTTGGCGAATCCCTTGGCCGCTTTCATGCTCAGTGCGGAGGTGCCGTTGAGGAAGTGGCCTACCGCACTTTGGTTGCCGATGTTGTATGTCTCGCCAAACACAGCCTGGCTGGGGCGGTCAGGCGTGCGATCCCAGATCGCACGAAGGCGGCGGGACTCTTCGATGTTTTCCTCAGTGATCGTTGCGCGACGTGACTTGGTGCTCATCTTTTTGATCATTAGCGAAGCTATTTGATTTGCAAAATATCGGCGCTATTGACACTAATAAGTAGCGCCGCTAGTATTTGGTGCATGAGCAATGTCAAGACCATTCGCGAGCGCCTCGGCGTGACGCAGAAGGTGCTGGCCGACGGTATCGGCTGCACCCAAGGAAACATCGGGCACTACGAGAACGGCCAAACGGTTCCGCCCGATGCCGCCCGGGCCCTGATCACCTTCGCGAGCACCCGCGGCTTGGCCATCACCTTCGATCACATCTACGGCGACGCCAAGCTGCCCGAACTCGCCGAATCGAAGGAGGCGTGAGCGATGGTCGAAGTTTTCACGCTCCCAGCCGGCACCGTCGTGAAGCGCAACGGCATCCCGATTTTGCTGCTCAACGCTACGCAGATCGAGTGTCATCCGGCCAATTGGCCGTTGCTCCAGGCTGATCCGCAAAGCGGCGTTTGCTACGGCCCGACGTGTGTGCGCAGCCAGTCGTTGCAGTTGGACGCCATGCCCCAGGTGGCCCAAGCAGAAGGCTGCAACCCGACCGTAAGCAATTCGTCGTTCGAGTCCAGTGCCGTCCTGCACAGGTCTCGCACCTGAGCTGGCGTCATGTCGGTGACCACGATGAAGGTTGATTCCAAGCAGAACCAGCAGCTTGGGAAGCTTGCTTTGATGAGGGTTCGTAGCTTGTCGTACCGCTGCCCCAGTTTGTGCAAGTCGTACGCGATCAGAACAGTGGCCATTTCGTCCGCCCCTCGCGGGGTCCGTGTTGTGGAACTCGGACTCTACCCCGCGAGGGCGCGGGCACCCCTCGTTCAGATCCTCGTTCGTGAGCGGGGCGATGAATACACAGGCACCAATTCTTGTCCCGCCGCCGTTCCGCGAGCGAGAGGCGAAGCGATTCGCGGCGAGCGCCGCTACTTCGAAGATCGTGCCGCGATCTTCCGTGCGGTCTCGCTCTGGAATCTGTCGAGGTGCGTCGCCACGCGCACCTGCATCTCCTGCAGTTGCTCCGCGCTTGCTCGGCCGCCTTTCACCGGTGCAGTACGCGTCATCTCCAGGAGCCGTTCCATGTGGGCGGTGAACTCTGGCAGTCGGTCGGAGTACTTGTCCGCGAACAAGTCTTCGAGCAAGAAGCGCAGCGTGGTGATGCGAGCCGACTGCTCGAACTGCGCTTCCCAGATGGGTTGCAAGCTCGCGTCCAGAAGCAGCATCACGTCTTCCTTGTCCATCTTTGCCGTCCCTCGCGGGGTCCATGTTGAAGAACTCGGATTCTGCGCTGCGCACAGGCGGGGCGCCAACGCCCAGCGAGGCCAATGGACGGGCGCGCCGACCGTCGCCCTCGTTGAGGGAGCCCGACTCCTGCGCGCCCACATCGACCGCCTCTTCGTCCTCCTCGGTGGGGGATTCCTCTCGGCTTTCCGTTGCACGCGAACACTCCGCGCGCAGCCGCTCGACGAGCTCGACTGCTAGTTCATGAAGGCTTTGAAACATGGCAGCAAGTCTGCTTTTTTTTGTCCCGCGGAGCTTCACAACAGCTCTCAACTTTGTTGTGTGACCACATGAACCAGATTGCTTTTCCCGTCGACCTCTCCCTAGGAGAGATATCGAGAAAACGGAGTCTCGGTGCTGCCATTGATCTGTGCATCGAGGCCGCCGGCAAAGACCCGAAGGACGTGCAGATCGACCTCAAGCTCGACAAGGCGCAGCTGTCCCGCTGGGCTTCCGGCGGCGAGGGCGTTGTCTGGCCAAAGTTCGAGTCCCTGATGGACTACTGCGGCAACGATGCGCCCGTTCTCTGGATGCTCGGCCGCCGCGGCTACGACCTCAATAGCGTGCGCAAGCTGGAGACGGCGACCGAGCGCGAGAACCGCCTGCTGCGCGAAGAGAACGCCGCGCTGCGCCGCGTGCTGCACGGAGGTGTCGCATGAAGGCCGATAGCAAGATGACCCGGACCCTCGCGGCCATCGGTCAGGAGACCTCCTACGCCGACATGGCGGCGGCCACCGGCATCGACCCGAAGCTGCTGTCGACGAATGTGGCGCACCTCAAGGCCCGCGGTTATGTCGAGCGGGTGAACGAAGGCGCGCCGCGGTGCGAGGTTGCGTACTTCCGCAGGACGGCCGCCGGTGACGCGGTGTTGGGCGGCGAGCCTGCGCTCGAAGCGCTGCCGGTCGTTGTGATGACGACGGTTCAGCGTGCCATTCAGCGCCGGCCGCAGCTGGCCACCGTGTGGGGGGGCGCATGACGTTCCAACCCCAACAGCGGGGCCGCATGACAGACGCCGAGCGCGAGGCGCACATCGCCGACTGCGGGCGCCTGATGCAAAAGGCTTACGACGAGGGCGACTATGCCGCTGCGCGTCGCTGGCTCGAGTTGGAAACCGAAGCCATCCGCGCGCGCACACCGCGGCAGGTGGCTCGCATGGACGGCTGCTATTTCGCGCAGCAGGGTGACCTAGCGCGCGCTGAGGCATTGCGGAGGGCTGTCGGTGGCTGATTCGCCTGATGTCAAGAAGTCCGGCCGCTACCGGAAGGTGGAGGTGCGGACGTGGGGCGACGAGAAGTTCCGTGCGCTCTCTACGCTGCCGCCGAGCGGGCAGGGCCTCTGGCTGTACCTGATCACCGGGCCGCACACCGGCCCGATACCAGGGCTGTTTCGTGCCGGCCGCGCCGCGATGGCGGAAGACCTTGATTGGGAGATCGAAGCCTTCGACGAAGCCTTCGGGGAAGTCTTTCGGCAAGGCATGGCGAAAGCCGACTTCAAGGCCCGCGTGATGTGGGTGCCGAAGGCTATCAAGCACAACCGGCCGGAGTCGCCCAACGTGGTGCGCAGCTGGGCCGCCGAGTTCGACCTGATCCCCGAATGCGACCTGAAGCGCGAGGCCTACGAATCGCTGAAAGCCAGTATCCATGCGCTCGGAGAGTCTTTCGCAAAGGCTTTCGATGAGTCATTCGGGAAGCCTTCCCCGAAGCCTTCCCCGAAGGCTATGGGGAATCAGGAACAGGAACAGGAACAGGAACAGGAACAGGAACAGAAGAAAGACCAAGGAGCTAACGCTCCTTTGCCGCCGGCTGCGCCGCCAGCGCCGCCAGCCGGCTTGTTCGCAGACGAGGACGAAGCCGGCGCTCCACCGGCGGCCGGCCCGGTCCCGCCATGCCCGCAGCAGAAGCTGCTCGCCCTGTTCGCCGCTGCTGTGCCAGAGCTGCCACAGCCGAGGCGCGAGATGTGGGAAGACAGCGCCGGTGCCGAAGCAATGCGCCACCGGTGGAAGTGGCTGCTGACCGCTGTGCGGTCCACGAACAACGAGCGCTACGCCACCAACACCGCCGAGGGCCTGGATTGGTTCCAGCTCTTCTTCGAGAGCGTCGCTGCGTCCGACTTCCTGACGGGCCGCAGCGGCCGGTGGAAGAACTGCGACCTGTCCTGGCTCATGAAGAAGGACAACTTTTCCAAGGTCGTCCAAGGCAACTACATCAATAAGGAAACCGCATGAACGACCGCGTCGATGACAACCTTCTGGCGCCCGCGGTGCTGTGGAGCCCTGAATCCGAATCCTCGCTGCTGGGCGCGCTGCTGCTGGACAACCGCCTGTGGGACCGGGTCGGCGACTTGCTGACCGAGGCCGACTTCTTCCGTGGCGAGCACCGGCTCATCTTCGGCGCCGTGAGCAGCATGCTCAACGCAGGGAAGGCGGTCGATGTTTTCACCGTGTTCGATCAGCTGCAGCGCGACCGCAAAGCCGAGACGTCGGGCGGACTGAGCTACCTGAACTCCCTGGCTCAGTACGTGCCCAGCTCCGCCAGCGTGCGCCAGTACGCGCTGATCGTGCGCGACTTCGCGCTGCGTCGAAAGCTCATGGCGGCCAGCAGCGAAATCCACGAGCTGGCGTGCCAGCGCGGCGTGGGCTTCGACGAAACGCTGGAGCAGGCCAGCGCGCTGGTCACCAACTTGTTCGATGAGGGCAGGGGGGACGAGTGGCAGCCGATGGAACAGGGCGTCGTGCACCTGCTGGACCGAATCAACGCGCAGGCCGAAGGGACCGCCATCGATGACTTCACCGCCACCGGCATGACGGACATCGACGCGCGGCTTGACGGCGGCCCGCGCAACGGCGAGTTGATCGTGATCGGTGCGCGGCCAGGGATGGGCAAGACTGCGCTGGTGCTGTCGATGGGCGTGAACATGGCCGAGTCCAGCCGAAAGACCGTGGGCATGTACTCGATGGAAATGCCGAAGGCCCAGGTGGTGACCAGAGCGATGTCGCTGAAGTCGCGCATCCACCTGAGTCGCATCAAGCGAGGCGAGCGGCTGAAAGACTACGACTGGCCTGCGATCACCGCGGCCGCCGACAGCCTGCGTCATTTGAATTTCTATGTCGACGACCGCGCCGGCCTGAACATCAACCAGGTGCGCGCGTCGGCGCGCAGGTTGCGCCGGCGGCATGGAAAGCTGGCCTGCCTCATCGTCGACTACCTTGGCCTGATGGCCGGCACCGATCCGAAGATGCCGCGCGTCTATCAGATCGAAGAGATCACGAAGGGGTTGAAGTCGCTCGCCAAGGAGCTGGACTGCCCGATCTTCCTGCTGTGCCAGTTGAACCGCGCGGTAGAGCAGCGCGTCGACCAGATGCCCATGCTTTCCGATCTGCGGGATTCGGGCTCAGTCGAACAGGACGCCGACGTCGTGATGTTCGTGCATCGCCCCATCAAGGCAAACCCGGGCCTGGGCGACGAGTGGAAGCACTACGCCAAGGTGTCGATCGCCAAGCTGCGCGACGGCGAGGCGGGGTTCGTCGACCTGATGTACGTGGGCGAGAACACGCGTTTCGCCGACTGGCCCAAGAGCCTGCCGGTCCCAACCAGCCAGGTACGCGTCGCGCGCTCGTCGCAAGGAGGAGCGCTGTGATCGAACTCACCCTGCCGTATCCCATCAGCGCGAATCGCTACTGGGCGTCGCGGGTTGTGACGGTGAAGGGCCGCCAGATGCCGATGGTCTACGTCACGGCCGAGGCCAAGGACTACATCGAGCAGGTGGGATGGCTGTGCCGTGCCGCCGGCATTCGCCAACCGCTCGCTGGTCGGCTGCGCGTGACCGTGCAGCTGTACCCGCACCGCCCGCAGGACTGGCAAGCGCGCATGCGCAAGTTCGGCGCGAACTGGGACGACACCGTGCAGTGCATGGACCTGACCAACTGCGAGAAGGTGCTGCTCGACGCGCTGAACACCATCGCATTCAACGACGACAAGCAAGTGCGCAGCTACGTGGCCGACCGCATGGAGCCCGACGGGCACGGCGCGCGTGTGGTGGTGCGCATTGAGCCGTTGGCGCCCGCGGTGCTGCAGGGCGAACTGCTCCCCATTGTCGCGGCCGCGGCGCCGGCGGCCTTCACGCCGATCCC
Organism: Variovorax sp. GW821-FHT10C12; assembly: GCF_059415405.1. NCBI lineage: Bacteria > Pseudomonadati > Pseudomonadota > Betaproteobacteria > Burkholderiales > Comamonadaceae > Variovorax > Variovorax sp. GW821-FHT10C12. The sequence goes on along the minus strand of NZ_JBWKNE010000001.1, from coordinate 1,989,595 downwards.
TGAGGGGCTGCCATTTTGACCATCTGCGCCCGCTGCCACCGCGCACTGCTGCGCGAGCCCGTCGTCGTCGCCGGCATGCCAATGGGCCCGAAGTGCGCTACGGCCGTCGCCGGCCCGCGCCCGCGGCGCGCGAGCCTCTTCAACTTCCGCCGGCCCGGCGCCGATGCGCGCCAGGGCGACCTTTTCACCGAGACGACACCATGATCGAACAACGCATGTTGAGCAGCCCGCGCAGCGCGCACGAGGCTGCGATTGAGCTTTACGGCATCGCCAAGGAGGCGACGAAGACAGGCGCGCGCTTCTTGATGCAGCTGGTCAGCACGAACGAGCACTATCGCCACAAGCTGCGCAAGACATTCCACGGACCGGTGCTGCGTGACATTGCGCACCAGGTGTGGATCGTGGACGAGAAGAACGGCGTGCGGTATCGCTACGTGCCGCTGGCCTGGAAGCACTACTTCGCCGAGCTGTTCATCGAACCGACCTTCGAGGAGTACCGGGTCAGGAAGACCGGGGAAATCAAGGTGCGCCAGCGCCGGCGCAGCACCGAGGAGCTGCTCGACGACGAGTTCGCCGAGTTCCTGTTGAAGGTGCAGGCGCACGCGGTCACCGAATGGGGCGTGGTGTTCACCGAGCAGGATACGCAGGCATGAAGCGCTCGCCCATGCCGCGCGGTAGCGGGTTCAAGCGCCGCCTGCCGCCATCACGGCTGGCGCCGGCGGCGCGCGGCGCGCTGGTGCTGACCGTTTCCATGCGCCGCGGCACCTACGCCGCTGCCGACACGGGAAATTCCGTTTCGGTCCCAAAGCAGCCCCGCGCCGAGAACCGCCACCTGTTGAGCATGGCGCGCGGCAAGCGCTGCCTGATCCGCAGCCCGATCTGCGTGGGAGGCACCGACACCACGGTGGCCTGCCACGGCGGCGGCGTCGCCAATGGCAAGGGCCTTGGGTACAAGGTGGACGACTGGCGCACGGCCTGGGGCTGCTATCGCTGCAACCACTACACCGATGCCTACGAGGGCGCCACGCGCGCGCAGAAGTCTGCAGCTTTCGACATGGGCTTCCTCCGGCAGGTGCTGGAGTGGCGCGCCATCGTGGCCGATCCAACCCAGCCGCCGAAGGACCGCACAGCGGCCCAGTGGGCGCTCGACCACCTCAACGCAACGCCCGTCGGGCAAGGAGCGCCGGCATGACGGCAGAGCTGACCCCGCGACAGGCTGCCGTGCTGGCTTTCATGCGCGCGTTCTTCGCAGAGAACGATCACCTGCCCGGCGGGCCGGACATCAGCCGACGCTTCGGCTTCACGAGTCCCAACGCCGGCGCCGACTACATCGCAGCCTTGCGACGCAAGGGCTACATCGAACGCAACACCGTCGGCAAGTACCGCTTCACGCGGCAGCCGGCATGCACTACCAACACATGAAGGAGAGCCAATTGAACCGCGGTCATTACAGAGTCCTGAAGGCCATCTATCGCCCGAGCGGCGAGTTCTTTCCGGCCACGGGCCGCCACGGCCAACCGATCCAGGTGGAGCACCAGACGCTCCAGTGGATCGAAGTCGGGTTCGCATCTGGCATGGCGGACGCGAAGCAGCAGTTCGGCGGCGCGCCGGTGCTCGAATGGGTGCGTCGCGGATGAGCCACGGCAAGACGCCGAAGGCGGACCACCTCGACCAGCTGCTGGGCAGCTGGCACTCTGCGACCCGTTCGGCAGGGATGAAGCTCGGCTACCCGACCGCCAACCCGCTTTCGGTGTGGAGCCGATCGGACCACGACGAATGCGAAGACGAGGAGGGCGATTCGCTGGACGACGAGATCCGGGCCGGCGAGCACGCGGCCATCGAGCGGGCCCTGGCCGCGCTCACGCCCGAGGAGCGCGCCGCGGTGATGGTCCACGCGCGCAACTGCGGGGTGCAGGCCAACGTCTACGTGAGCCTGCGGGCCGGGGCTCTGACCCCGGAGGAACGCGCGGCGCTGGCCGAGCGCGCCCTCGAGAAGATGCGCCGGAGCCTGCAGCGTGATGGGGTGCTCTGACCTGGCGCGGCGCGGACTGTAACGTCGGTTTGACGGTCCAGAAACCCGGCGCCAGCATGGAACGACCGCAACCTCAGGGACCGACCATGCACTCAGCCTCCAATCCGCCAGCGAAGTGCTGGCACACTGAAACCGCACCGGATGTGTGTTTCGGCCAGCGCTCAGGCGACCACGTTTGCATTTCGTGCGGGGCAATGCTCACGCGCGCAGAGCGAGACGCGGCGAGACTGCCACCACCCCCGCCGCCACCCCGACGGCGCACCGTGGCGCCTTGACATAGGCTGACCCGCTCGCCCACAATCTCGCCCGTGGGCACAACTGCGCCCGCCACCGAAACCGGCTCCCCTCACAGGGCGGCCGGTTTTTTTTCGTCCCGCGCTTCCTGAGAAACGCGCACACCCACAACGGGTGTTTCCATCCACGACGTGTTTCCTTCCCCCCAAAGTGGGGGGGAGGAGCGACTGCGACCGCCATGAAAAGAGACTGGGTTTCCATCCGCGCCGGGTACGAGGCCGGAACCCAGAGTCTGCGCGACTACGCCGTCACCTGTGGCGTTCCATTCGGCACCCTCGGCAAGCGCGCCGCAGCCGAGAAGTGGAAGCAGAACCGGAAACAAAACACAGACAAGGTGCTGGAACTGGCGACCGAAGCACTGGTTGAGCAGCGCGCCGAGCTGATCGTGGCCGGAAACAAGCGTGATCTGACGGCTGCGGACAAGATCATGACCAAGGCGCTGGCCCTGGCGCCCAAGGTCCGCAAGCCGGCCGACGTGCACGCCTTGGCCAGCGCGATCCAGAAGGCGCAGGCCATCCGCCGGCTGGCGCTGGGCCAGTCGACCGACAAGACTGAGCACGACTTCGGGCTGGATCGCGTCACGACGCCGGAGCAGCGGCTGCTGGCGGCGCAGGAGTTCGTGAGGTCGGCCCGTGGCTAAGGTCGACATGGCTCCCTTCCTGGCTGCGCAGGACAGCCTCATGGCCTACGCCGTGCTGCAGGACCGCGCCTATGTCCCGCTGAAGTGGCACCGCTACCTGTGCGAGCGCCTGGAAGCGGCAGTGGCGCGCGGGCACGGGCGAATCATGGTGTTCGCGCCGCCGCAGCACGGCAAGAGCCGTATGGTGTCGACCGAGTTCCCGAGCTGGGTGCTGGGCAAGCATCCCGACTGGCCGATCATCTCGGCGAGTTACGGCACGGACCTAGCCGACCGCAACGGGCAATCGGTGCGCGACCGCATCAGCAGCTCGGTGCACGCGGCGGTGTTCCCGAAGTCGCGACTACTGCCCGGCAGCACAGCCAAGACCGATTTCCAGACCACCGACGGCGGCCAGTACCTTGGCACCACGGTGCGCGGCGGCGGCACGGGCTTCCCGTCCAAGGTGTTCGTGATCGACGACCCGTTCAAGAACCGCGAGGACGCCGACAGCAAGCGCGTGCGGGAATCGGTGAAGGACTGGTACCGGTCGGTGGTCTACACGCGCCTGGCCGAGCACAGCATCTTGGTGCTCATGCACACCCGGTGGCACGCCGACGACCTGGCCGGCTGGCTGATGGATGAGCACCGCGACGAAGGCTGGGAAATCATCGAGCTGTCGGCGCTGGCCCGCGAGGATGACCCGCTCGGCCGTGAGGTCGACGAGCCGCTGGCACCGGAGCGCTTCTCGCATGAGGCCCTGCAGAAGAAGCGCCGCGTTCTCGGCAGCCGCGAATGGAGCGCCCTGTACCAGCAGCGCCCTGTGCCAGGGGAGGGCGGCTTCTTCCAGTACGGCGACCTCAAGAAATACAACCGCCAGATCATGCAGCCGAAGACGATCACCGCGATGGCGCGGGCGCTGATCGTCGACCCGGCCGCCACGAAGGGCAAGCGCTCCGACTACACGGCGATGCTGGTGGTGGGCCTGCACACCGACGACAACTATTACGTGCTGGACGGCATTCGCGAGCGGCTGAGCCAGTCGGAGCGCTGGAAGGCGCTGCTGGGCCTCGTGCGCAAGTACAAGCCGCGAGCGGTGCTCTACAAGATCCGGCGCTTCGAGAGCGACGAGGAATACATCGCCGAGAAGCAGGAAGCCGAGCAGTTCCGTTTCGACGTGACCTACATCAACGAAGTGGGCCCGAAGGAAACGCGCATCGAGTCGCTGCTCGCGCTGTTCGAGGCCCACCGCATCTACATCCCGCACGAGTGGCATGTGAAGCCGCAGAACGCCGATGCGCGTTCCTACAACCTGACCGAAGCGCTCACTGACGAGCACACCGACTTCCCCGCCGCTGCGCACGACGACTTGTACGACGCACTCAGCGAGATCAAGAACCCGGCGTTTCCATCCTCGCCGCTGCTCGACGAAGAGGCCGAGGAAGCCTCGGCGCTGGCGCCGCGCGTGCAGCGCTCCAAATTCGCAGCGATCTCATTCTGAACATGCGCAACGACCAACAGATCAAAGCCGACCGCCTCGCCGCCCTGGTGCTCGACCGCCTGCGTGCGGCCCGCAACTGGCGCCGCACGCAGCGCGTCCTGAACAAGAGCATCGACGAATGGCTCGACGTGACCGAGCGAGCCCTGAACAAGGTTCACGAGGCCGAGGAGCTGGAGAGCTTTCCGGGCATGAAGAGCTACTTCGGCCTGTCGATGCTCAAGTGCAACGCCACCACCTCACACCTGAAGACCACCTACGCGAACGCGATCGATGCGCCGTTCGTCATGCGGCCGAGCGCCGAGCCCGAGCTGTCGAAGGACTCGCAGCAGCAGGTGACATCACGCCTGCGCGCCATGCTGCTGAGCAAGCTGCAGGACTCGGCGTTGAACCCGGCCGACTTGATGGGGCGCGACGGCCTCAAGAAGCCGGTGCTCAACTGGCTGGAGAAGCAACGCGACGGCATGCGCAGCACGATCCTCGAAGAAGAGCGCGCGGTGGCGAAGCAGGCCGCGGCGTACCACCACGCCTTCATGCGCAAGCAGTTCATCGACGGCGGCTGGGTGCGCGCGAGCGCGGGCCTGTTCGCCGACCTGATCGCGAAGCCCTACACGGTGCTGTGCGGCGGCGAGCTGCTGCCGCGGTGGGACTACCGCTGGGAGGGCAACCGGCCCACGCGCAAGATGGTGCTGGCCCCGACCTACCGCCATGTGCTGGCTGCCAACGCCTACATCGGCTCGGACGCAACCAGCGCGCAGGACGGCAGTGGCTTCTGCGAGGTGGTCGAGCGCTCACGCGACGAGCTGGTCGAACTCGGCAAGCTGAAGGACAAGGGCGGCCAGCCGCTGTACTTTGGCGAGCAGATCGACTTGGTGCTCGAAGCGCACGAGGCGCAGTCTCTCGACTGGCTGGGCTTCGGCGAGCTCACCGGCGACATCATCAGCAAGGACAGCCCGTGGAGCAGCAACCCGGGCCACAAGATTCGGTGCGTGGTGCACCAGGGGCTGGTCAGCGGTGATGAGCTGGCCGAGTACGGGCACCCCGGCCACGGCGACGCCAGCGACTTCCACGAGGTGACGCTCGAGGTGTGCGGCAACACCACCATCCGCGTGCAACTGCGCGACGGCCTGCGCACCTACTTCAGCGCTTGCTACAAGCAGTACGGCGACAGCTACGCCGGCCCGAGCGTGGCGATGATGCTCCACGATCGGCAGCTCGAGTGCAACCGCCTGCTGTTCTCGAAGAATCGCAACGCGTGGCACGCCAGCGGGCCGAACATCATCATGAACGGCCACTACTTCCAGCACCCGGAAGACGTGCGCATGGAGCCGTTCAGCGTGGCCTGGGCGAACCCCAAGAACACCACGGGGCAGAACTGGGGCGTGCAGCAGGTCAACGTGCAGTCGCTGTTTGGCCAGCTGCACGAGGAGATCCGCCGCACGATGGTGCTGGCCGACGAAGAGAGCGGCATTCCTTCGCTGTTCTCCGGCATGTCGCGCGGCGGCGTCTCGCGCACCACGCTGGGTGGTGCGGTGCTCGAGCAGACCAACGGCGAGCGCGGCATGAACGACGCGATGATCAATCTCGACAAGGGAATCATCGAGCCGCTGGTCCAGGCGCAGCACTTCCAGAACCTCAAGCGCGAGACGAAGCGCAAGTTCATCCGCGGCGACATTGAGATCGAAGGCCGCGGCATCTCCGCTCTGCGCGAGAAGGAACTGCAGCAGCGCCTCATGGCGCAGGCCATGCCCTTGCTCATGCAGACGTCGCAGGCCGGCGTCACGCCCACGCCGATGCTGCAGGCCGCGCTCAAAGAGTATTTCGACAACACCGGCATCGACACCAGCGCGATGCCAGGCCAGCAGGCCCAGCAGGAAATCAACTCGTTCGGCCTCAACCCGGCGCAGTCGCAGGACGGGCGCTCATTCACCCCGCAACCGAACACGCTTGGAGTCGGCTCATGAATCTCGATGGAACACAGCTCGCCGTCGGCGACCGGGTCTATCACCGGCAGTCGGGCCAGTACGGCACGGTCGCCTCAATCGCTACCAACGGTGCGATGGCTCGCTTTCCGACCATCGGCGCCGTGTATTTCGATGGGGGCGGCCATGTCGGCGGCTCTCGTCAGATCGGCTGGCATGCACCGCTCGAGGTGTGGCCGGCCAAAACCGCCAGCACCGCGGCGCGCGCCAACCTGGCCGCGCTGGTGAGTGCGGCAATCACTTTGATGGAGAACGCAAGATGAGCAACTGCAAAGCAAGCGGGCCGGCGCTGATCCCCGGCACGGTCGACACCTACGTGTGCCTGCAAAACGGACCCGGCATTCGTCAGGCGATCAAGCGCACCACGCTGGACGCCAACGGTGTGCGCACGCTGGTCTATCTCGAAGAAGACGGCACCACGGCCATCGTCAACGCCGTGGAGACGGCATGCCCACCACTGGTGCTGGTGGCGAACCCGCAGGCCGACATTCGTGTCGCCAGCTTCGGCCGTGTCGGCGACAACCTGGTGCTGACTCAGACCGACGGTACGTCCTGGACCTTGCCGGGCACTTTCGCCGACGTCAACGTCACGAGCGCCGATGTGGTGGTCAACGCGGACGGCAGCGCGACCGTCACGCTGACCGAGGACGAGGGCGGGCCTGCCGTTTCTTTCACCCTGCCGGCCAGCGCGTCGTCCGTGGCGCAGCCCACGACCCCACCGGCCAACGCTATTGCTGACGACGGCGGCGTGCCGACGCGGTTTTACAACAGCAACGCAATCGCCCTCGGTGACCCCGCGGGCTGGCTGCTGCTCGACGTCGCCGGCATCGGCTCAGTGAAGGTGCCGTACTACACCGATCGCGGGTCGGCGCCAGGTGCTGGCGGGAACCAGTGACACGGGGCGCCTGAACCATGAGCAACACTGATATCAAGCTCGACGCCGACCGGCGGCGCCACATCGTGCGTCCCGAAGGGGAACCCTTGCCGGGCCTGCAAGTCGCGTACGGCCAAGTCGTCGTGACCGGCATCTCGGCGCAGCCGTACAAGGTCAGCTTCGAGCCGCCCTTCGCAGACGCTCCCTTTGTGTCCTACGCGGACCGAGGCGGCCGGCTCGTGGACGTGACCATCCGAAATCTCACCGCAGCGGGCTTCGACCTCTACGCAGGTGGCAGTTGGACTTTGATGCCACCGGCCGGTGACGCATCGGACGCCTACGTCCTCATTGACTGGAAGGCGGAGGAACGTGCCCCCGGTGCCGGTGCGGGCGCGGTTACCCCGCCTGCCGGCGGCTGACCCTAAGGCATGCCAATGAGCCACATCGCATCCATTGAACTGGAAGAAACATGAGCAGCACCGACATCAGCCTCGATACCGAATCACGTCGCCACGTCCCCGGGCCGACCAGAACCGCAGCCGCACTCACCGAAGAAGACGTGCTTGTCATCTCAGGGACCAAGGAGTTCTTCGTCAACCCGACCAGCACTGTCGTCGGTGAGTTGATGTTCGTGTCCAACGGCTTTGTGCGCACGACTTCGGAAGTGATTCCTCCGGGAAGTCACGGGATAACTCTTCCTGAGACTCTCGAGTCCGCGGAAACCAATTGGACGCTGCTGCAGTTCAACGTCACGTGCGCGCTCACCGATGGAAACATCCCCGTGCCCGCGTACACCGCGAACCGGTACTCCGCACTGTTGGGCACGACGCCCGGCAGCCAGTACGGAGTCACCATCAACGCGATCTACAAGGCGGCGTAGCAGGTCGCCTTCGTCTCGCGAAACCGTGACCGGCCCCGACGCAATAGGGCGTGGAGGCCGGCACGGCGCGAATCACCAACCATCACGCCGGCAAGCCGGCACAAGGAACTCCCCATGAACCCGAAGAACCAAGGCCCGCAGGCCGCCAAGCAATCCCCCGAATTCGCCGCTTTCATGCGCAAGGTGCTCGAACCCGTCACGGCCTCGTGCGGCGGAAAGGGCTGCTACATCGAGTGGCTGCTGCTCCCGCAGAGCAAGGCCGACAACAGCACGGTGCTGGTCGCGGCCTGATGTGCTGGCGCCAGCACCAGTACCGAGCCATCCTCGAATCCATGGAGCATCACCCCAGCGCCGGTACCGCGGCGAACCCCAAGAGCGGCCCGGGCGCGCTGCAGCGCCTGGCCGCGTGGCTGCATGCCCGAGTGGAGCCGCTGTGCACGCTACGCGAGATCGCGGCTGACGCGCGTGTGTTCTCACCGGTGGATGGCACCGACATGGGCACCACCCGCGAGGTGCTGGCGCGCTACTACGTGGCGGCCGGCCTGGCGCCTGACGCCGCGGTCAAGTTGGCGGCATCGCTGCCGTGGGAACAGCGCGAGTACCTGAAGGCCAATCCCATCGTGGTGTCCGAGCACGTGCTCGAGCTGACGCGCGGCGAGAAGAAGTGGACCAACCACATCGGCATCGCAGCGTGGAAGGTCTTCAGCTACGGCACCGAGTGCGGCTGCTGCTGGGGCTACCGCGTGCTGGCCGTGGCCATTGCGTGGTTTGGCATCGGCATCGTCGTAGCGCGCACTGTGGCGGCTTGACACGCTCGGGGCGAATATCCACAATCCGCGTGCGGGGCGAACTACGCCCCTTTTTTGACAAGCCCGCCTCTGTGCGGGCTTTTTCGTTTCTGGAGCCACCATGAATTCATCCCATCCGCGGGCGATCCGGTCGCCCTCCAACAGTGCACCGGTCGGACGCGCCACGAGCCTGACCAGTTCGAAGCTGGCGATTCAACGCGTCAACGTCGGAAAGACCAAGAGCCTGACGAGCCCGCAGATCAAGCCCACGAAGAGCAACGGCTGATGCGGCACATCGAGGCGCTGTGGCAACTGGCCGCGAGCGAGCTGCCGGTCGTGCCGCTCGCACTCGAGGCCCGCAAGCGTGTCGTTCGCGACCCGCGACCGTTCGAGGAATACCTCTACGCGCGCTGGCAGACGCACGTGCGCGCCGCTACCGCCGCACCGGACGACGCGGCCAAGCTCAAGCTGCTTGAACGCGCCGCCGAGGTGCAAATCATCATGCGCGAACTGCTCGACGAATCGCTGCAGCCGCCAAGTAACGGGACCGCGAACGAAGGCTGACGCCGACACCGCGACCCACCACACACCAAAGCCGCACGGGGTAACTCGTGCGGCTTTTCTTTTGGCCTAAACCCGCTTGGGCATGGCCGCATTGGGCGACCCCGAAAGGGCTTGCCAACGAGGTGTTGAATGACCAATGGAATCGATGACAAGGCGCGCGCCATGCTGCCGCGCCACATGCGGGAGAAGCTGGAAGCTGCCGAACTGGACGCGACGGGCGGAGAGTCGAACTTGCCCGAAGTGGACCCGAACGCTGACAACCACGACGTTCCCGCCGACGACGTCACCGATGTCCCGAAGGAAAGCGGCAACACCGATGACGTCGCAGCGTGGCGGGGTCGGTTCGAACAGGCCAGCACCAAGCTCAAGGAGCTGGAGCCGGTCGTGCAGAACCACTCGTTCGTGCAGGGCAAGCTGCTGGAAGCGCAGGACCGCCTCAAGGTGGTCGAAGCGGAACTGGCAGCGGCGAAGCCCGCAGCGGAGGAGCTGGCCAGCATCAAGGCCAAGGCCGAAGAAACCACGCTGGGATGGACCGACGAGAAGCGCGCTCGCATGACCGAGCTACTCGGCGAAGAAGCGGCCAAGGAGATCGAGCAGGAACTGATCGACACGAAGCGGCTGGTGCGCAAGGCACCGGTGGATGTCGTGACGAAGAAGGATCTGCAGGATCGTGACGCGCAGGAGCGGCAATCGAAGTTCTTTTCTTCGGTGCCCGAGAAGTTCATCGACTACAGCCGGGACGCCGATTCGGAGTTCATGCAGTGGGCGAAGGGCACGCGCGACGGCCGCCGCACGGTGCACGAAGAGATCGCCGCGATTGTTCGCGACCGCGATCTCTCCGCCGTCGACTACATCGCCGAGAAGGTCGATCAGTTCGAGAAATCCAAGGAACCCGCGCAACCGGGCACTGTGACCAAGCCGCAAGGCGGATCGCGGCAGGGCGTGAAGCTCACCGTGGCCCAGGTCGAAGCCAAGTCGCGGGAGATCGCCCGAAAAGACCCACGCAAGGCGCGTGAGTTCTTGATAGCAAACAGGAGTTGAGACCATGTCGAATCTGACCAATCACGCACTCGGCCACCACGGTGACGTGCTGCCGAAGCTGCACCCGACCTACGCCACCCAGACCTACCTGGACATGCAGTGCATGTCCAAGGCCATGGACATCTTCGATATCAACCCGAGCATCCTCGATGGCGGGAAGATCACGCACACCAGCCGCGTGCTCTACGACCGCTTCGGCGAGATGTGCGAGTCCGATGCCGATGAAGGTATCAATGGCCAGGTGACCTACCTGGAACAGAAGATGCGCACCGACTTCGTCGAGGCGTGCCAGCCCCTGGCCTTCCAGATGAAGTTCAACCGCACGCAGGCCATCCGCCTGGGCGAGCGCTGGGCCGGCGTCGAGAGCGCCACCGAGAACGGCGTCGCGAAGTGGATGAACCGCCGCATCACGAACTTCGCTTACATCAAGCTGGCCGGCTCGGCGCACCCGCGCAACATCGTGCTGAACCCGGCTGCCGCCGACGGCGTGTTCGTCGTGCCCACCACGCGCGAGCCCGGTGCCGGCCAGCACGCGATGAGCGAAGTGGTGAAGCTGCTGGCGAACGCCATCGCCAACCAGGGCGTTTCGTGCGACCCGCGCGACATGCAGGTGCTCGTCAACCAGGAGGGCTACAGCGCCCTGGGCACCGGCCAGGAGAAGCTGAACATCTGCTGCGGCGAAGAAAACACGATGGTGACCGGCAAGGTGCTGCACAGCTCCGGCTACAGCATCGTGCGCGACATCTACACGCCGATGGCCGGCCAGTCGGCCGCGGGCCAGATCGACTACGTGATCGCGATGCCCAACAAGGAAGGCTGGCTGCCCGTCGACATCGACTACATCGAGTGGGACAAGCACCTGCGCGACTTCTACCTGATCGGCGATGGCGCCTTCGGCTTCAAGGTTCCCGACCCGCGCGTCGTGGCCGTGGCCAAGGTCCGCTACGTCTAACACCCACCACGAGACAGAGAGGAATTCAATCATGACGACCTACAACCTCGGCATCGGCGGCGCGGCCGATTCGGCGCTGGAATGCGGCCCGAGCGCTGCGCGCTGCTACGGCCTGGACATCGGCCACCACATGCACCCGCCGGGCGCGCTGTTCGACTACAACGTGTGCCAGCTGCTGAACCGCCTGATGCAGCGCTACGGCAAGACCGCCCAGGATCTCGCGGTCGGCGACGTGATCTACATCCCGCTGCCCACCTACAGCGTGCTGGAGTCGCTGCGCGTGCACGTCGACTCGAAGACGAACGGCTTTTCGTTCGACGTGAGCGATTCGTTCGATCGCGATCTGCTCGGCCACCATGTGCGCACCACCTACACCCAGGCGGCCCCGCCTGCTGCGGCCTGCACGCAGGCGGTGACGGTGGTCGGCATCGATTCGCCGCAAGGGCTCGGCGCGGACACGCGCGATCGCTGGGACTTCACCCGTGACATCGAGCCGCTGTTCTACGACGTGCCGGGTGGTCTGCATCTGACCATCACCGCCTTGCCGACGGTGGGAACCATTGAAGACTTCGCCATCCGGCTCTTCATCGGCATCCGCCGCGATGGCATCTGCCACGGCGACCGGGTGTGCGAGACGCAGACGCAGGACGGCGCTCCCGCCCTCGGCGGCGACGCGAACTGATCGCACGGGCCGGGCTCTTCACGGGGCCCGGCCCTTCATTCATCAAAGGAATCCCCATGAGTCAAGAACCCGTCTCCATCACCGAAGAAACTGTCAAGCGCGCCACGGTGCGCAGCGAGTACAACGGCCTGGAATTCGCGCCGCGCCCGAACGCAATCGGTCGCGACGCCACCACGCCGATGCTGATGCGCACCGAGGCCGGCGAGATGTTCAAGGTGGTCAAGGGCGGCGGCAGCGGCCGCACCAGCGTGGCCGGCTTCGACGCACCGTTCATCCCGTCGCGTCTTCAGGGGCGCCGGCCCGCGGAAGACGCCGCGCCGAAGGCGAGCACCAAAGCCAAGCCGGGCCGCAAGCCTGGCCCGCGCACGTCCACGACCGCCACCCCCGATAGCGAAATCGCAGTCGTCGAATGAACCTGGCTGACGCCATCCGCCGCGTGCGCGCTGAGCTCTCGGACACGAGAGCCAAGCGCTGGATCGACGAGCTCTTCGTGGAGTGGTTCAACGACGCGCTCGCCGAGATCTTCCAGCTGCGGCCTGAGCTGTTCCAGAAGACAGTGCTGATGCAGCTGCAACCCGGCGAGCTGCAGCAGCCCTGCAACTGCGACAAGATCTACGACGTCGAGGCGTTCACCGACGCCTGCGGCAACGTGCTGTCGAAGCCGAACAAGGAAGACGACCAGGCCGGCGCCTTTTTCGGCGCCTTCAAGTGCGTGTCCAACGCACCGGGCGACCTGCCCAAGACCTTTTCCGTGGACGGGATGATCCCGTGCCGCTTCACCGTCACGCCACCCGTGGCGCCGGACCAGCAGGTCTACGCGCGCGTGGTGGTGGCCATCCAGCCCACGCCGCTGTGCGTGGACGATCTCGAGGAGCCGCTGTGCCTGGACGCCGGCCGGTTCCCTGTCTTGCTGCACTACGTCAAGGCGATGGCCTATGCCACCGAGCAGGAGAGCGCCAGCAGCAAGGCGTGGTTTGACACCTACATCGGGCTGTTCTTCCGGCTCCTGGGCGTGCACAAGTCGGTCGACCGCGACTACTACAAGGAGGCACGCACCAATGCCCTACGACAACTCCAAGCCAGCCAGCAGTCCAGCTGACACGAGCTGGAATCCGCTTTGCCAGCCGCCCGCGCCGCCGTGCGCGCCGGCCTGCCAGATTTGCCGCCCCAACACCGGCCGCGACGTCGAGACGATTCCCTGGGAGGAACTCGCTGCGTTCGTGACGTCGGGCGTGAGCTACCGCAATAGCGCGGGCGACCGCATGGCTGCGCCGCATGGCGCCATCCTGCAGGCGCTGCGCGAGGCGGCCGTCGAGTTCGCGAGCGACACGCGCGTGCTTCGGCGGGTCTACCGCACGGTGGCGCAGAAGGGCGTGCGCGATTACTACGTGGGCACGCTACCCGACGAGCGCGTGGGCCTGGTCAACCGCTTGTGCGTCAGCGGGCGTTGCATCGACCCGAGCGAACTGGGCTGCTGCAGCACTGGCGACTGCTGCGCCGGCGGCGGCTTCGTCTTCGAGATTCCCGACAAGCTGGTGCTCGACTGCGCGCCCACGTGCGACGAGGAATGCATGGGCATCGAGATCACCTACCACGCGGTGCCGACCGAGGAGGCCTGCGTCTTCGATCGAGAGCTGAAGGCGCGGTACCGGCAGGCGATGCAGTACGGCGCGCTGGCGCGGCTGCTGACGCTGCCCGGTTGGGAATGGACGCGGCCCGACTACGGCGTGAACTTCGACCGCAAGTTCCAGATGGAAATCGCCGCGGCCAAGATCGACGCGGCCAACAGTTTTGCGTCTGGCCGCCGGTCGGCCATTGCGCAACGGAGCTTCTGATGGAAACCACACCGACCACCCCCGCGTGCCCGCCGGGCACCGAGGCGCCCTGCATGGGCTGCCACGAGACGCTGCGATGCATGCCGGAGAAGAACGACACCTGCAAGCGCTGCGCCTTTCCCGAGCCCGCGAAGCCTGTCCGGCGGGACGTGGAGCGCGTGATTGTTCAATCGCCGCCGGATTGCGCCTGACATGCCGGGTCTTCGCATCACCAAGTTCGGCGGCATGGCGCCGATCAACAGCGACCACAGCCTGCCCAAGCACATGGCGGTGGTCGCTGAGAACGTCGACCTGTCGCGGCACACGCTGCGGCCCTGGCGCGCGTCTGCCAAGGTGGCCGAAGGGGCAGGGCGCGCGCTGTGGCGGGAAGAATGCTGCACGCTGACGTTCGACGACTGCCAGGCCAGCGTGGCCTATGCGGCGATCAACTGCGGCCGCGTGTTCGCCACCGACACCGGCCACGGCTATCCCATGACGGCGAAGGTCGCCGACGCTTGCGCGGGCACGTGGTGCCGGCTGGGCTTCCCCTGCGACATTCCCGCACCGGTGGCCGCGGCGCCCGCGCCGGCGGCGTTCGCCGACAACATCCACCGGCGGCAGCTGCGCAGCTATGTCTACCGCCTGCGCAACGCCTTCGGCGAGATGAGCCAGCCGAGCCCGGCCAGTATCGAGGTGGAGGTCGACTCCACCGCCGTCGTCACCGTCACAGGCATCCCCGCAGCGTTCCCCGGCTGGTGCGTCGAGGCGGTGCTGATCTATCGCAGCGAACAGGAACTGACCTATGGCGCGGACAAGCAAGACATCGACGGCAGCTTTTTCTTCATTGGTGAGGTTCCTCTCGGCACCACGGACTTCAGCGACGACCCCGCCGCGGTGCAGCCCGAGGACGAGCTCGACGGCGAAGAGTTCGACGAGCCGCCCGCGAACCTGCGATTCGTTCGCTACTGGGGTGACGCGCAGCTTTCAGGGCTGGCTGGCGACGCTCTGGTTTTCTCGCTGAAGCACCACTATCACGCCTGGCCATCGCGTCTGGCCGTGACGTTTCACAGCACGCCGCGCGCGTGGGTGGTGGGGAAGTCGACGGGCTACGTGCTCACGGATGGCAGCCCCGCCATCGTGGCGTTGAAGGGCGATTGCGAGGGCGGGAACTGCCACCAGGTGCGCGAGCTGGACGACAAGCATCCCATCGTGAGCATCCGCAGTGCGGTCACCTACAACGATCACGCCATCTACGCCACCAAGGACGGCTTGCTGATGATCTCGCCGGCCGGGCAGTGCCAACTGCTCACCGACGACTACTTCGCGCGCGACCAGTGGCAGGCGCTCGAGCCCTGGACGATGGTGGGCGTGGTGCACGACGGGCACTACTTCGGCTTCTGCCGTGGCCAGGCCATCCGGCTGCGCATTCCCGACAACGTGTACGAGAAGCCGGCAGACATCGGGCTCACGACGTTGACTCTACGGCCGAGCGCGGTGTACCGCTCCGACTCCGACGAGCTGTACCTGCTTCTGGCGGACGGTGTCCACCAGTGGAATGCGGGGACCACCTTCATGACGCTGCGCTGGCGCGGCGCTCTACTGGACATGCCGGCGATCACCGCGTTTGCGGCTTACAAGGTCATGCACACGAATGGCGATGTGACCGTGCGGCACTGGTGCGACGACGAGCTGGTCGACATCGAGGTCGTCGACTCCAACTTGCCGCAGCGCCTGCCGCTGGTGTCCGGCCTGGACTGGCAGGCGGAGATCGAGACGAGGGGCGAGGTGCGCGAGTTCCACATCGCCAGCAGCGTGCGCGATCTGGCGCAGGGGGCGGGGTAAGGCGGAGGTAAGGCGGAGGTAAGCGGCACGCCGAAAAGAAATTCAGTACCGAGTGGCGATACTTTGAATGTCAAATCAAAGGTCAAGCGCTTTTATGTACTGCATGGCCTTGTCTAGGAGATACTTTTTCATATGCGATGCAGCTAGCGTATTCTGCCCACCCTCTAACTCGCCGGGAATTCCCTTATCCGTCGACCGCCATGTCGGCTCGATACAGATGTAGTCCAAAGCTTCGATATGAAGACACACATCAGGCTTCAGCTCACAGTTAGGCAGGGACTTTTTTTCACTCGCAACAGCGACTTTGGGCGCATCTTCTTTAAGGCAATCGGCTAGCAAAAGACCAATTGCCTTATTCAATGATTTATCCCCTTTGGACGCGGTGGCTTGTACTCGGCGATATTCATTCGAGGTGTCTTCAACATCGCGGCTGGCTCCAGCGAACGGTGTCTCGTTGATGCCGAGTTCTACTTCAATCTCTTTGTACAGCTTGCTGTTGCGCATAGCCGTTTTGGCATCTTCCGCTCTGGCGGCAGGCTGATTGAGCCTTGCTTTGATAGTTGGATCGCCATACGCGCGGATGGCAGCGAGGGATACATTCGGTGGCAGCTCGAACAGGCGCAAATCAATCGCCCTAAGAAGGTGCGCCATCGCTGATCGTCTTGCTTTCCAATCCGCAACATAAAGTGGCGCCTTGTCATCGGGTTGGTCGATAAATTCAGCTACCAACTCGATGTCTACTCTGTTTCGCGAGCCTTGTGTAAGTGACAAGACAGTGGAGCGAATTGCAGATGGAATATCACCTGGCAGCACGATCCAAAGGCGAGCACGGACCTTCGTCTTGAGAACCGACCAAGTTTTTTCTCTCTGCTCTTCAGCGTAGATGTCCACTGCGTTGAAGAAATCTGCAATAGTTTCAACGCCGGCTAACAACGTAGTCGCTACCTCTGGTGTGACGCCAAAGGTCTCTAGACCATCGCCCGTCAAATTTCGAGTTGTCGTGTCTGCCACCGAGTAGAAGCGATCTTTTGGCAGTCCGGTAAAATTGAAAAATCCCCTGGAGCGCGTATCAGTCATAGAATCACGCCCCGTCGCCCAAGCTTCAGCTGCGATTTTCTGTGCCGAGGGCTCTCGAGTAACTGGCCAAAGAACGAGTGCGGCACCCTTTGGGTCACGAAAGACTTCGAGCAGTTCTGCGAAGCTCTCACTGAGACTTTGCATATCTTGCTGTGATGGGTTGTCCCGGCGCTCAATCAGAACGACTCGAGCGCTTGCATCTCCCGGAACGTACATGTCATGAATGAACGTAGGAAGTTCGCTCAGGGGCTTATCTTTCGGGAACGAGGTAACTCGAATTTGCTGAAACTGTTTGGGTAGTGTTTTGAGAAATGTTGTCTTTCCACTGCCGGAAAGACCGTAGAACACCTCAAAAAGTCCTCCGCCACCTGTCTTCACGCGCTGCAAAAGGTAGTCAATGCGATCTGCTGCGCTGTCCACTCGCTCAACAAAAAGACCCGCATCAAGCCCAGCTGCCTGGGCTCTTTGCTCCAGAAACTCCCAACGCTTAGGCAATTCGAGTTTTGCAAGTGTGTTCATCAAGGTTCTCGGTATTTTTTGAACTATTCACGCAGGTTAGGTGCGAAGCATACTGCCGAAGGCGGGGCGAGTTGGCTTCCTTGTCGAGGGTCATTTCGGGGGTAGCAGCAGTCTGCTTCGGGCCTCCGAGCGGTCGTTGGGTATTCCGGGTACTCGACTAGTCACCCGCTGAACGCCGACTTTGCCGCAGCATCATCGCGCTTTCACCACCTTGACCCCAGTTGTCGGGATCGATCTCATCGATCAGGACCGTCACGTCTTCTGGCCGCTTGCCGAGCACGTCGTGCAACAGCTTTGTGGCGCCAGCGATTAGCGCGGCTTTCTGCTCCTTCGAGGCCGCCGGTTTACGACGCGCGAGGCGGATGGTGACTATGGGCATGTGGATGCTCTTCCTTGAATCGATCGCTGGGCGATTGTGCTCGAACTGCCGATGAGAGCAGTAGTGCACGTCCTTGCATGCGACAGATGCGCTATCTAGAATGTCGGGGTAGGGGCGACCTGCGTCCGGCGACCGATGCGAGCCCGCTTTGTGCGGGCTTTTTCACGTCTGTACTTGGAATTTCAAGGAGCCTCTTCGCCGCCCCGGCTTCGCTCGATGCTGCTCTCTAAGATGTCGGCGGCGCGCATTGGGCGCCTCCGATAAAGCAGGGAGAACAGATGAAACGAGCCCTTGCGGTTCTGGCGGCCGCTGTTGCATGGTCGTCGCCTGCCGCTGCAGACTGCCTCGACGATCCGGTCAATCAGATCATCTACAGCAGCATGCGGCCCTGGATTGGAGATACCAACAAGAAGCTGCCCCATTGGCTTGATTCTGAAACCACCGTTGACAAGCTGGCCGTGATTTTCGAAGGTGCTAATTGCACGCCGGTGTTGGCATGGTCGTTCACCGTGCACTCGAATCTGTCGACCTCTCAGGCGCAGGATGTACGTCGCGGTTCAGAACGATGGAACTGTCAGAGCCTCGCTTCGATGAAGCGAGGACAAGATGAGAATTTTGCGATTCGCTCTGTTTACTATGCAAAAGACGGTCAATTTGTCACGTCGTCATACGTGAACAAACGCCTGTGTTCGTCTAAGTAGACCCGAATCCAATTCGTTGGGCCCGCTTCGGCGGGCTTTTTTATGCCCCGAGCATTCGTGCTGCGGGGC
Organism: Variovorax sp. GW821-FHT10C12; assembly: GCF_059415405.1. NCBI lineage: Bacteria > Pseudomonadati > Pseudomonadota > Betaproteobacteria > Burkholderiales > Comamonadaceae > Variovorax > Variovorax sp. GW821-FHT10C12. Next base: position 1,970,991 of record NZ_JBWKNE010000001.1, on the reverse strand, counting down.
TTTTTGCTTTTGGAGTACCGATGACCATCAAGCTCGAACGCCCGACCACTGCCGAATGGCACGTGGAGTTCGGCAACTTCATTTCGGAAGTTCTGCACCGCCCGGTCGACGCCGGATTGCTGGTGCCGCTCGCCGGCAGTGGGCTCGCGCACGCGTTCGTCAAACGCGCTGACGGCAAGCCCGTCGCAGCCCAGGTGTGGCTGACCGTGCCTCATCCGATGGCGGAGGGCGAGTACGTCTGCTACCTGCTCTGTTCGGTGGGCGAGCACCAGGCGGAAATCGATGCGTACCGACAAGCGGTGTTCGACACGTTCGTGCGCGGCTGGCGGGAGGTCGTTGATGAAAGAGTCTGACGCCAAACAGAAATGGTGCCCCTTCGCCATCGGGCAGGGCCAGACCGTGCAGGGGATGCTGCTTGGTGCCACGAATGGCTTCACCGTGGCCGTGGCATCGATCAACCGGCAGCAGGGCGGCCAGGCGCACTCGGATTGCAAGTGTCTCGGCAATGACTGCATGAGCTGGGTCTACACGTCGACCGAGAAGGAAGACGGCTTCTGTTCGATGATGGACGACAACGCCCAGGAGTGATTCATGGCATCAATTCCTACGGGCGGAACGAACACTGACAGCGGCGATTGCCTCAAGCTGGATGATCTTGTCAAGAAGGATGTCAAGGCCGCGCATGCGCAGGTCTGGTACGCCTGCCGCTACCTGGAAGCGGTCAAAAACCAGACCCTGATGCAGAGCATCGTCGCCGGCATCCAGTCGGCGGCGCAGCTCTACTTCGCCGACAAGCAGCACGACATCGCCAAGCAGGCGCAGGACCGGCTCGACCTGATCGCGGCCGAGCAAATGCGCAACAGCACGAATCTGCGCACGCAGTACGAATACATCATGGCGTGCGAGCGCCAGATGGCAGACGACGCGTGCGATCAGACCGTGGCCGCACCGGACTACGACGCCATCAAGGCCCGAGTGACCGCCCCAATTCGTGCGCAGTTCAGCCGCCTGCGGCAGAAGCTGGCCAGGTGCTACCCGGTGAACTGCGCAGCGATGGCGTGCGGCGAAGAGCGGCGCATCGGCATCGAGGAGGCGAAGCAGATTACCCGTGCGGTCGAAGCCGCTTACCGCCGTGAGGAGGCTCTGCACGAGGCACGGAAGGCGCAGGCCAAGGCCGAGCGGCTGCAGGCGCTGCAAGCCATGCGTGGGCATGCACAGGGCGCGTCTGCCGCGCTGCAGGGGGCCGCGGCCGCTGTGCAGGCCAGCGCGGGCATCAATCCGTACCAGGGCTGGGTTCAAGCGGTGAACGGCATCGCTGGACGGGTCAGCGGTTTGCTCAGCGCTGACGCGGCGGCTGGCGCATTCGCTGGCGGGATGCTGCGCACCGGCTACCAAGCGCCTTCGGTGACCGACAACGGCGTGTACAGCTACAGCAGCGGGGCGTCGGTGGCTCAGGCGTTTCCTGTCTCGCAAGGCAGTGTGGCGGCGACGGACCTCGCACCCATGAGCGCATTCGGCGGCGGCACGGATTTCGGCACGCCGCAACAGGCGGGATTCCAGCAGTGGGGCGAAACCGGCCTCGACGGCATGGGCGCCGGCGTGAACAACCCGGGCAGCAGCTCGCCGTGGACCAGTCCCGGCTATTGAAAGGCACAGCATGGCAACACAAAGCAGTTGGGATTTGAACGCCGGCTGGGACGAAGGGTTCAAACAGACCTCCAAACCCTTCGAAGAGAGCAACAAGCTCTTCCAGGACTACCAGAAGATCCTCGACAACGCCTACAAGCTCGACGAGACGGCGAACACGCAAGACGCCAAGGTCGATGCGGTGAACGCCGTGAACGAGGCGAAGCAGCAGCAGGCCGAGTTCGAGGGCGACAACGTCAGTGCGCGTCGCGAGGGAATCGAGGCTCTGGCCAACACCCCCGAGTTCGTCGACGAGGACGACGGCGCGGGCGGCTCGCGGCAGCGCCGGCTCACCCCGTGGGAGCGCTACGACCTGGCGGTCGAACAGAATCCCGACATCACGCCGTGGGCGCGGGAAAAGCTGCGTCTCAGCGGCAACCAGAAAGCGCTCGAGGAGCTGAAGCGCACATCGTCGGCTGACCCCGTGGCTGCCATCCAGTTCGGCGTCGACCGCGGACTGCTGCGCGCCGGGTATGAAGCCCTGCCGGCCAACAGCAAGAACGCCTCGGGCGAAGAGCAGTTCGTGCTCAAGACGCCCAGCGGGTCGCAGGTCACGCTTTCGCGATCTGCGCTGATGGCCCAGGTGCACGACATGACGCGCGGGTCGAACGAATCGTTGCGCCAACGTCAGCGGGAGCTGTCTGCCGAGGCGCAGGTCCGAGCGCAGGCGCAGCGGCTGCAGGCCCAGCGCGATGCGGCGCGGATGAACATGGTGGGGAGCATCGCGCGAACGGTGATCACCGCCGGCGCGCGCGGCGCGCCAGCTCGCGCGACCGCCGGGGCTGCTGGCGGTGGCGGCGGGGTGCCTATCGATCCTTTCACCGGCGCCGGGTTCGCGGCATCGGGGCCGGCGGCCGTGGCGCCCAGCGCAGCAGCGCAGAGCCCTGCCGCACCTGCAGCTACTCCGGCCGCGCCCGGCGCCGCGGCAGCACGACCAGCGGCAGCCGCTGCGGCCGCGCCGCCCTCGGCACCGGCGCCAGCTGCGCCTGATCCGGTGCAGGCCGAGATCGACCGCATCGACGCGCTCTGGCGTTCGGCCCAGTCTGACGGCATCGACGACCGAGAGATGCAGGCCGCCTATCTCAACCGCCGCAACCAGCTGCTGCTTCAGCAGCGCGGCGCCGCGGACAGCACCCTCCAAGCCGAGCGCACTCGAGTGCAACAGGCCTGGGACGCTCGCGAGCAGGCGCGCGTGGCGGCGGGCCAGCGTGAAGAACAGCAGCGCGTGCAGCGCCGCGAACAGGCAATGAGGGCATTCAGTGGCAACTAAACCCAACGCACAGGCCATCCGCGATTACGTCGCGGAGCGCGCGGCCGCACTCGATCTCAACCCGGGCGTGGCCATCGGGCTGATCGAGGAGCTGTCGAGCTACAACACCGGTCGCACCGGGAACCGCCTCGGGCTCATGGGGGCGCCGGTCGACAGCGTGCGCAACCCCGACGAGTTCACCAGCGATTGGCGCGCCCAGATCGACATGGGCCTCATGTCGTTGGCCGCGGCGAAGCAGCAAGCCGGCGGCACCGATCTGGGCGCGGCCATCACCTACCTCGGCGGCGACCCGGCCGCGCCCGACCCCAAGCTCGCGCAGCGCGCACTGCGGGCGTACACCCGCGGCACGAAGTACACCGGCGAGCTGATCGACGAAGCCACGCTCAGCAGCGCGTACTCGGCGTTTGGCGTGAGCGGGAACCCGGCAAAGGATCTCAAGGCCGCCGGCATCAAGGTGGCGGCGCCGGCCGCCGCGGCCGGCCAGGCGCAGACGGACCCGAACGCCGATCCTGTTGCGGCGGCGGGCGGTCGCATCACCCGCGAGCAGATTGCACATCTCGCCGGCCAATACGCCCCAGGCCTCGAGAGCGCAATCGATGCCATTGCCGGCATCGAAAGCACGCATGGCGAGAACCCGGCCGCGTACCGGGCAAACAGCGTGGGCGCCATCGGGCCGATGCAAATCCTGTCGAAGAAGCTGGGCGCGAAGTACGGCAACTTCGAGCAATACGCCGCGCCGGGCATGACCGATCCGAACAACCCCGTGCACGCGACGGTGGCCGGGATTCGGATGTACGCGGACCTCGCGCGCAAGAACGGCGGCAATCTGGATGCTGCGACGAACGAATACTTCACCGGCTCGCCGAACCCCGCGCCGGGCCGCACGGATGGCCTGACCACGGCCGCGGGCTACCTGCAGAAGTTTCGCACGGCCATGGGCAGCCCGAAGGCACCGGCGGGCTCAGACCTGGTGAGCGCCGACCCTGCCGCACCTCAGGCGCAGCCCAGCGCGGACCAAGCACCCATCCCTGACGACTTCGCCGACCAGGTGATGGCGCAGCTCTCGGACGAGCAGGCGGACGAGCAGCGCGCCGACTCAGTCGACGAGCGCGTGAGGGCCGCGTTCGATGACGACACCACCGACCTGATCGGCGGTGGCGTCGATCGCTTCATCGAATTGATCTCGAAAGAAACCTGATGGCACTGATGGACGAAATCGACGCGATGACGCGTGCGTGGGGCGATGACACGCCCGTCGAGCAGGTGGTGGCCGATGCAGAGAAGTTCGCCGGCAATTTCCGGGCGAGTCATCAAGCCGAGGCCGCGGCCGAACAGCAGAACACTGCGGCGCAGCGGCTCGCGGAAAGCGGTTGGGTGCCACTGGACGCCTACCTGCAGCAGCAGGGCGTATCGGCCAACAGCAGCGCGCAGCTCTACAACCAGAAGCGAGACGCGTGGACGCAGGAGCACCTGCCGAAATTCATCGCGGCGCAGATCGGCGACGAGCCCGAAGACCTCACCACTTCGCAAGGCAAGGCCTGGGTGAAGCGGCGCGACGCCATGCAGGGCAAGCTGCTGGAACAGATGGACGTGCAGCGGCCGGGCAAGGTCGTTGCCAAGCAGGGCTTGGATCGCGACTACTGGGACGCCGCGGCCGCAGGCCTGGCGGACGTGACTGGCCAGACCGCAAACGTGATCGGCCGCGCCATCAATTCCGAATCACTGCAGCGCTTCGGTGCGAGCGCAAAGGCCGATGCGCAGCGCATCCGCGAAGCCAACTTCAGCGATGAAACCAAAGAGCTGATGAAGCAGGAGGCTGAGCGTAAGCAGGCACTCGACCAGCAGTTCGGCGGGGCCGACAAGGTGCCGTGGTACGAGGACATGAAGGCGGGCGGGCGCGACTTCTTCGCGATGCCCGGCGTCAAGCTTTTTCAGGCAGTGGGCACGAGCGCGCCGATCTTGGCCAGCAGCTTGGTCAGTGGACCCGTCGGCGTGGCGGGGGTGATCGTTACCGGCGCGACGCTCGGCGCGGCCAACGGCGACGAGGCCTTCGACAACGTCATGCGGCTGGGCCATGCTGACATGCTGCGCGACCCGGAATACGTGCGCCGGGTTGCCGAGTACGGCGATACCGCAGAAGGGCGCCAGCGCGCGCAGCGCGAGCGGGCCACCTATGCCAGCAACGTGTCGGGCGCAATGAATGCCGTGCTGGGCGGCGTGATGGGGCGAATCGGCGTCGCCCACGGCGCCGAGGCGTTGCTGCGCGGCGGGACGATGGGCGCGCGGCAGATCGCGGGCAAGGTGCTGGGAGAGACGGGCCAGGAGGCCATCGAGGAAGGTGCCAATCAGGGAATCTCGAACTTCGCGACCCAGCTCGTCGACCCCACGACGAGCCTCGGCACTGGCGTTGCGCGCGCGGCGACCGAGGGTGCGCTCGCCGGTGGCGGCTTGGCCGGGGCGGCCGGTGGGCTGCGCGTGGCGCAACAGCGCGGGTCCGGCAGCGCTTCGACCAGCCTGCAGGATCAGTTGCTCTCGGGAGACGCGCCGCCGGCGCAGGTGTCGGCTGCGCCCGCGTCGGCTCAGGCCGCCATCGCTTTCGATCCGGCGAGCCAGGGCCAAGACGCGACCGGCAGCCTCAGCGAACGCTACTACGTCACGCCGGAAGACATGAGCGTCGTCCTGGCTGACGCACCCACGGCGCCAGCCGTGCGCACTCACGTGCAGCGCAGCCTTGAAAGCGCGATGCGCAACGGGACGCTGGAAGAGCTGGCGCAGCAATCGAACAGCGTGGGCCGCGCAGCGCAGCGCATGTTGGCTCGCGTTTCACTGAATGAGGCAGACCGTGGCACAAACTCCACTGACACAAGCAGCAACGATGATCTCCCAGCTGGCGCAGCTGTACCAGCAGATGACACCGCAGGAACAGGCGTCGATCCAGCAGGTTCTGCGCGCGCAGCTGCCCTCGAGCCAACCGGTGACCCCGTCGTTGACGCCCTTGCCGTCGAGCTCAACGCCCTCGTTGAACAGCAACTTCGCGCAGCAGGTGAAGGACAGCGAAGCGAGGGAAGCACTGGCGCAGACGGGCAGCTTGCCGCGGACGGACAAGCCAGCATCGAGCCACCTGCAATCGCAGCTGACCCCGCTGGAGCGAATCAGCTCGCTCAATCCGCGGTCGATGCCGGCGGCGGCGCTGCTCCCACTGCAGAACCAGGTGGCGCAGTTGAAGGCGATGGGGCGCTGACGCAGTTCGTCCCAGACGAATCTGAAGCGCAAGCCCTCGCACGGCTGACTAGGGGCAGGCCTGGACCCGCCGAGTTGAAGCGCCGAGTGACGGCCCACGCAGCCAGCTACCAGGCCTACCTGGCGCAAGAAGTGGCTGCGGGCCGGCCGGGCGAGGGCGTTCCGGATTTCGAAGCGAAGACGCTCAAGAACGCCCGCGCCTATGCGCGCGCCCCGCGGAAGTGGGCTGGCCGCATGGAGCAAACCGTGAAGAACGGCTCTCGAGCGGGGTTGTCGGAGGCTGAGTTTCTCTCTAAGGGGCACACCCAAGGTGAAGCGACGTCCTCGCCGAGGCCTGGCCAGATTGCAGCGGCCGCGCCAAGTAGTTCCTTGAAGGGCGCCGAAGACCCGGACTACACTCCGGCAGATGGAAGCCTCAACGAGCCAGCCCAACCCGAAAAGTCGCCTGACCGGTCCGGATCGCCTGGGCTTGTATTGGGCCAATCTTCCACCCTTTCATCTTTGCGGGGGGGCGACGGTGCCCTACATCGTCGAGCCAACGTCGTTGGATTGGGAATCGCCGCTGACATCGAGCGAGCAGGCTCAACGGCCCTTGTCGGCCGTGAAGTCTCTGGAGCGGATCAGCTCGCAGAGCTAGCGCAGGTCTACCGCGACCCGCGGTTCGAGACTTTCCGCGTCTTCTTTCTCAAGGCTGGCCGCATCGTCCATGCGACGGGGGTGAGCGCTCGGCTGCCGGGGCAGGCGCCCATGATTCCTGCCGGCACCACCGAATCCGAGTACCTGCAGCAGTTTCGGGACCAGATGTCGCAGACTGGCGCCGACGGCTACTACATCCTGCACAACCATCCCAGCGGCGACCCCACGCCCAGCTCGAGCGATCTCAAACTCACGCGGTACTTGGCCGCGCGCGTGCCGGGCATGAAGGCTCACGTCGTCATCAACAGCAACAAGTTTGCGGAGATCGAGCCGGGGGTGGATGAGGGCGCGCCTGTCGAAGACATGGTGCGCGTGAAAGTCTTTGGTGCCGAGGAACTGCTCAAGGCGAGCAAGCCGATGGAGGTACTCGGAAAGACGCTCTCGGATCCTCGTGACCTGGTAGCGTTGGGGAAATCGCTGCAGCGCGAGGGCTGGATCACCCTCGTGGGGCGTGGCTCAGATGGTCGCGTGCGAGCGGTGAGCGAAGCGCCGTCTGAGATTCTGACGCGTAGCCGCGCCTACTTGTCGGGTTTGGTGCGGCGTTTCATGCGAATGTCGGGCTCGCGTGACGTCTTCGCCGTGGGCGCAAACTCTGACATGAACTCGACGCCGATCAAGGCTGCGGTCGCGTCGGGCCTCTTGATGGATGCGGTGCCGGAGATCGGGCAAACGCTGCGGCTCCAAGGTCTTGGTGGCGTCTCCAATCCGCTTGAACAAACACCGGGGCGTAGCGTCGCCGAAGCGGCTGCGAGCTACACCGGCGGCGCCACCGCGGCCCCCAACATCAACGGCCGACCGGTCACGCGAGACGAGGCCATCACGCTGACCGCGAATGGCACTGCGCGCTCGCCCACGCTCGCCGGTGACATTGCTGCGCGCGACACGGAGGCGCTCAAGAGCCGGCTGACGCAGGCGGTGCACTCGATCAGCGACGCGTTCGCCGACAGCCTCGGGCCGGCGGTGCGCTGGGCCGAGAGTGTCTTTTCGCGCGAGACGGCCAACGCGATCAACGGCGCGCTCTACCGCGGCCAGGGCGTGCAGCAAGCACTGATGGCGCAGGCGATGGAGCGGCACGGCAAGGCCATCCTGTCGGACGTGCGCCGCATGGCTGTGCAGAACAACATCGACACGCGCACCGCGCAGCAGTTGGCCGGCTACTACCTGAGTGCGATCTACGCACCGCAGGCCAATGCTCGACTGATCGAGCGAGACCGCGCTGGCGTGGCCCGCGGCGATGTGACGACCGCGGAGCTGCAGGCGCGCATCGACAGCGTGAACGCACCCGACCCGCGCGCGGCACCCACCCGAGGCCTGGCCGGCGGCCTGAACAACGCCGCGGCTGCACTCATGCGCGCGAACATCGAGCGCCGAATCCCGCCGACGCAGCTGGAAGCCTTCGCTGGCAAAGTGCGCGACCTCAACGCGTGGCGCTTGGCGCTCGACATCGAGAGCGGAAAGACGGCGCCGGCCGTGGCCGCGGCTTTCCTGGGCCGCCCGCAGATCGCAGAGCAGCTGCGTGAATTTGCCGCGCGCCGCGGCGCGGTGACGGATGCGGAGCGTGCGGCCATTGCGAAGGCGGTGCGCAGCGACTACGTGCCGCTGACCGGCGCGCCCGATGCCGACGGCCAGACCGACGTATTCGGGACCGGCACCAGCGTTCCCAACACCGCGCGAGATCGCGCGATGGAAGGGCGCACCGACAGCATTGCCGAAGACGGACTTGCCGCCACGTGGGCGGGTCTGTCGCGCAGCGCGACGCACGCGGGCTTCCAGGACTACAAGCGTGCGCTGAACGCGGCCTACGAGCAGGCGCTGGCCGATGCCGACGGCAACGTGAAAGCGGCGCGTGAGCGCACCGGGCTCAGCCGCACCACGGAGAACATCCTGGCCGGGCCCAGCGACGACGTCGTGATCTACCGCGAAGGCGGGCAGAGCTACGTGTTCCGCTTTGAGGATCAGGCTGCCATCGATGCGATCAAGCGGAACAACGTCGAGCGCCCGGGCCTGCTGCTGGAGCTGGCCGGCACGCCGACGCGCTGGTTCGCCTACACCGCGACGCAGTTGAATCTGACCTTCGCACCGGTGAACTGGTTTCGAGACGCCTGGGAGAAGAGCGAGAACATCCGCATCCGTCAGGTGAGCAATGCGCAGGGCGGGGCGGTGGACATGGACGCCGTTGCCCGTCGCATGCTGGCCCTGAACGCCAGCCCGGACGTGTGGGGTGCGACGGCGCGCAAGAGTTTTCATGGGCTGGGCGCGGCCGCGGGTGAAACGCCGGCCGCCAAGGCGCTGGACGAGCTGATCGCGCTGGGCGGCGTGTCGACCTGGGGCAATGTGCTCTCGCGCACGCGCACCGACTTGGCCGCCGAGATCGAGCGCGCTGGCGCCGGCGCGGCGACACCGGTGCGCACCGCCATGAACGCGGCAAAGGAGGCGGTGCACGGCTGGAACAACAGCTTCGAGCTGGTGTCGAGCCTGACCGCGTTCATGGCGATGAGAGAGGCCGGCGTCGACGCGCGCCAGGCTGCCGAGGTGACGCTCAACCTGATGAACTTCCGCAAGCGCGGCGAGATCATGGCGCCCGTGCGCGTGATGTACGCGTTCGCGCAGCCGGTGGTCACGGGTGGCGCGGCCTTGGCCAACATGCTTTCCACGCGCAAGGGGCAGGCGCGTTTTCTGGCTTACACGGTGGCGGGCATGGCGCTCTACTCGGCGCTGCGCGCGGCCGGCGGCGATGACGAAGCCGGCAAGAAGATCGACAACCTGGGCAACTTCACGCTCGAGCGCAGCATCCCGGTGCCGGTCGGCAATGGCATCGTGAAGATTCCGCTCGGCTTCGGCTTGCCGCAGCTCGCGTGGGCGTTCGCGACCAATCTCGTGAAGATGGGCGCCGGCGAGCAGACCGCGAGCCAGACCTTCGCCGAGCTGGCCATCAAGCAGAACCTGAAGACCTTCAGCCCGATCCAGCCGAGCGATATCGACTTCAAGAAGAACCCGATGGAGTACTTGGTGGTGGCGCTGACGCCCACGCTGCTGCGGCCCGCGGCGCAGGTCGCGGTGAACCGCTCGGCGTTCGGCTCGCCCATCGTCTATCCGCTGCGGGACAACCGGTTCCATTCGGAGCAGGGGCGCGATGCAACTGCGGACTTCTACAAGGACGCGGCCACTGAGCTGCGCACCGCCTTCGGCATTGACCTGGCGCCCGAGCAGGTCCGTGTGCTGATCGATGGTCTGGCGGTGGGCCCACTGCGCACGGCGCTGCAGGTGGGCGTGGCGAACCCGAACAACGAGCGCCTGGGCCGCGATACCCGGATTCCGTTCCTGAGCCAGTTTGTCGACACCTACAACCCCTACGCGGTGCGCGCGCGCTTCGACGAGGCGGTCGACACCGCGAACAACGTGCTGCGGGAGGTCCAAGAGAATCCGCGCACCGCAGAAGAGCGCAAGACGTTGGCCTGGCTGGACGAATGGAAGCGCGCCGACAACGCGCTGAAATCGGAGAAGAGGGCGGTGACGCGCGCGAAGATGAAGCCCGACGCGACGCGCGCTCGATACAACGCGATTGCGGTGAAACGCGAGAAGGCGCAAGCGGACTTCTTGTACCGCTGGCGCACCATGCAGAACTTGGAAACGACGAGGACGACCCGATGAAGCCGATCACCATCACACCCGAAACGACGAACGTGTGCATCCCGCTCAAGGGCTTCGAGGGAGAGAGCAAGCTGACCGTGCGCCTGGAGCGCGTTGGCAATGCAGGCACCTTCATCGTCTATCCGGGCACGGCGGATGCCACCGGCGTGTGCTTCACCGCCGACGACCACACGCTCAAGGTCAAGCCTGGCCGGTACTTCGCGACCGTGTTGGGTGGCAAATGCCGGGCCTGCGTTCCCGTTGACATCGCAAATCGCTGCCCTGCATAATCCCGCGCAAGGGGCGTATCTCGCCTCGAATTCACAAAGCCGCCCACGGGCGGCTTTTTTCATGCCTGCGCCAAACACGCGCGACAGGCGATGCACACAGGGCCGCGACGGGAAACCGGGCGCGGCTTTTTCTATGGCTCGACCGAATACCGCCCTTGGCTTCTCCGCTGCGGCGGAAGCAGCTTCGGCAAGCAAGAGGCACCCCAGCATGGCCCAAGAACTGATCAGTCCCATGACGCCGCTCGAGGGGCCCGGCCCGTGGCTTGGCGCTGCTTTCGACATCGCTCCCGGCGGCGCGATCAAGCTCACCGCCTACGGCCTGACGGAAGGGGACCGCCTGTGCGTGCGCCAGATCTACCAGCGCCAGGACGGCAACGCCACGCATCAGAACAGCGGCTGCGCGGTCGAGTGCCCGGACCCGCTCTCGATCATCGGCTCGGTGCCCTACACCTACTGCGGGCAGTGCGTGTGCATGTGCCTCGAGCAGCCGATCCTGCGCATCCGCGATCCAGGCAACTACATGCTCGAGTTCTCGGGCCCGGGCTTCGCATCGCGCCAGGTCACTGTCGTGGGCGTGAAGCTGTCCGCGGAAGACGTGAGCGACGCACTGCTCATGGCGCAGTGCTCGGCGTGCCAGTACATCGCGACGTCCGAAATCAAGGACTGCGAAGGCAACCTGTACGGCTACGGCTTCGATCCGTTCGACAAGGCTGACCCTGCGGCCACCGTCGAGATCAAGGACTGCGACGGCGTTCTGCTGTCGCGCATCTACCCGTCGTTTCGGCCGGGCCACAGCGCCCCGGTCACTGCCTGCGGCCAGTTGATCGGCTACGCCGTCAACGCCGGCAACAGCGCTTCCACCTGCTGATCACCACTTTCAAGAGGAACCTGCAATGGTCAATTTCGTCACCTGCGAAAAGCTCGCTTCGCTGCTCCCGGAAACTCTGCCACCGTCGGGCGCCGCGGGCGGTGATCTGGCGGGCGAGTACCCCGATCCCGAGGTGAAGTGGGAAAACGCCAAGCCTGGCACCATCCCGCCGAAGGCATTGGCCGAGGGCGCGCTGCCCAGCGGCGTCAGCATCCAAGCGGCGCAAGTTGGCGGGCTGGCCGCCGCCGCCGCGGCATCGCTGCGCACCTGCGCCGGCGAGCCGCACCAGGCCAACGACAGCGTGCCGACGTGCGACGAGATGAACGCCGCGATCGGCGAGGCGATTGAAGCCTTGCCGCCTGCTGGTGGCCTTCGCACCTGCGCGGGCACGGCGCATCAACCGGGCAATCAGGTGCCCACGTGCCAAGAAATGCAGGACGCGATCAACAGCGCGACGGAGAACGCTTTCGTGCGTGTGATTCACGACGAGACGATGAGCGGCGATGGCACGCAGCAGAGCCCGCTGCATGTCGTCTTCCCCGACATCCCCGAGGCCGGGCTTTCGGCCGTGGCGGTGGGCTGCGGCCTGACCGGCACCGGTACTGTCGAGAACCCGATCAAGCTCGACAGCAACACGCAGTGGACGAACTGCGCAGGCGAGCTGCTGTGCGGCCCGCAGAAGCTGCCGACGTGCGCGGAGATGGAACACGCCATCGACTGGCACGCCATCCCCGTCGAGTCGCCGATCACCGGCAATGGTCAGCCCGACAAGCCGCTGGGTATCGACTGCGAGCAGCTGAAGACCAAGTGCGGCATCCCTGGTGTCGATGACATCCACGAAGGGGAGGGCATCTCTGTCACGCCGGGCACCAATCACGACCTGACCGTGGCGTTCACCGGCGTGGCCGTTGCGTCGCCAATCACCGGCAACGGCCTGGCTGCATCGCCGCTCGATATCGACTGCAATGCGCTGGTTAACGAGTGCGGCCTGCTCACGGCGGGCAAGGTCCACCCCGGCGCCAACATCACGGTCACGCCGACCCCTGACGGCGGTGTCGAGATCGCGGCCGCCAACGGCACTGGCGGGCCAGCGCCCGGCTCCTATGTCGCAGGCGTCACCCAGGTCTTCGACGTCTCTGCCCCGGACGGCGGCCGAGGAGTGGGATCGCGTGCGAATCACCCGCGGATTCCCGACGGCATCTACTCGCTCTCTCTGCCGCCTGGCGTAACGACGAACACCGCGCGCGTACAGGTGTCGACGTTGCCTGCACCTCCTCCAGCGAACGGATTCTTCTACGCGAAATTCACGATCCTCAACCAAGGGCAGCCGGGCTCGGGCGTCAACCCTGTCCCTGGTGCGTCGTTCGTGAACGGCGAAAACGTGTTCATCAACGAAGCCACCGGCCAGATGTACCTGGTGTTCGCGCGCACGACGACTCTGCCCAACGCGGAACCCGACGGCACGTCGAGCGGTGGCTCGCCGGCCTGAGGCCAGCTGCAGACGCCAAGCGAGGACTGAAAAATGGATAAAGAAGCAATCGAGCTTGGCGTGGCGGCTGCCGCGTCGAAGTCGACCTACGGGGGCGCGGCGACGTCGTTTCTCGGGTGGCTGCTGTCGAGCGAGTTCACCATCATCGTCGGCCTGATCGTCGCGGTGGGGGGCTTCCTCGTCAACTGGTACTACAAGGTCAAGGCTGACCGGCGCTACGAGATCGAGCACACGATTCGGGTGGAGCTCTTGCGACGTGGCAAGCATCCTAGTGGCGGCGATGAGGCGCCCGAATGACTGTGAAGCTCCGCATCGCAATCGGTGGGCTCGTCATCAGTGCAGCGGCTTTCGTGGGAATCCTGGCTCGCGAGTCCTACGTCAGCACAGCCATGATCCCCACGAAGGGCGACGTTCCGACTGTGGGCTTCGGTAGCACTTTCAAGGAAGACGGGTCGCCGGTTCGCATGGGCGATACCACCACGCCGGTGGCTGCCGCGCAGCGCTCGCTGGCGCACATCCAGAAGGATGAGGGAGCGCTGAAGCGCTGCATCGGCGAAAACGTGCCCTTGCACCAAGCCGAGTACGACGCCTACGTGGACCTGGCCTACAACATCGGGACGCGCAATTTCTGCACGAATCCGAAGACCGGCGGCCCGGGTGTCATCGTGCGAAATCTGCAGGCCGGCGACTACTCGGGCGCGTGCGACGCAATCCTTCTCTACCGCTACGCAGCCGGCTTCGACTGTTCGACGCCAGGGAATCGTCGGTGCGCTGGTGTATGGACAGACCGTCAGCGGCTGCATAAGCAGTGCCAAGGGGCGCAGTAGCTCTAGCGATCTGCACGCCGTGGTGGGCACCCGGCCCTGCGAGTCTCATTGAGCAGAAATCGGGCTAGTTGAACAGGAGGCCTGCAGCCCATTTCAACGCCCAATACAGCACGGTGGACGCTCCAATGAAGGCGAGAATTGCGAGGATGCCCGCGATCCATTTTGGTGGCGGCGGAACAGATGGAATCACATTTCCACTTGTTGAAAATCCTTCATCAGACTTGACCTGCCCGAGAATCTCAGCGACTAGCAACGGCGGACCGTAGATATAGGAAATCGTCACCTGTTCCCCTGGCACCAGCACGGGCAGAACGATTTCGCCGCTGTTGCCATTCATCACCACTTCGTGTGTCACGGGCGGAAAGATGTTGAAAATCTTGGGCAGTACGTTGTGACCGATCCTCACGTTGTGCGCTGTCTTTTTCCCCACGTTCTTGATCAATAGCGCGTGTGTGTGGATGACATTCAAGGTCGGAGCAGGCGCATTCTGGGGTGGGTTTGCAGCTTGCGGCGGCACTTCTACCGGAAAGGTGTTTGCGGCCGAATGAACCAGATAGGTCATCAACTTCGCCCGACCTTCAAATCGACGTTTCGCCCAATTGCTGATCAAAGCGACAAGCAATGGCGCGAGTAGCTTGATCAGTACATCGAAATCAATTGTTGGAATTGGCATCGGCTTCCCATCCTCTGGGCCGCATCGTAGTTGAAAGCGCTACGAAATCGATGTCTGCGCACCGAAGGGGTGAAATTCCGTCGACCGCCTACTGCCTTCCGGCGTCGACGCCAGCGGGGTCGCTAACCTCTATTCCATACCGCGCTGCCACGATGGCCCGGCCCATCGCGATGCGCGGGTTCGGCCCTTCCTGCCACGGCCCGCGGCCTTCAGGCAGCCGTCCGCCCGGCCGGCCCACTACGATGGAGCACCACTGGTGCCCCTTTCCGGGCATCGGCGCAACGTGGATCGACTCGCGCTCGAGCAGCTGATCGAAGCCTGGCCAAGAGGTGGTGTACGCCGTGCCCGGCTCGTCGCCCAGGGCCTTGGCGATCCAAGCGTTCAGGGCGGCGCCGCCCAGCTCCGAGGTCTTCATTCCTCGGTTGAGACGAGCGACACCTCGGTGCCGTCGGCGGCGATCATGACGCCCGGCGTGCTGTCGGAAACTTCTACGCGCACGCCCATGTGCTCGAATCCATCGATGTTGGGGCCGCCGATGCCCTTCTTTCGCGTCTCCACGTAAACCGTGTGCTGCTCGGGCGTGAGGATGAATTTCTGGGGGTAGGCGTTGCCGTTCGCGCGCCAGTGCGCGATCAGCTTTTCGGTCATTGGGAGGTAGAGGCTTTGCATGGTGATCAGCCGCGCAGGATCTCGACAGGGCCGACGCCGCTGTAGACCGTTTCTCCGGTTTTCAGGTTGGTCACGACCCAGTGCTCGCCGGCCGCGCCGGGCGCAACCTTGTAGTCGTCGAGGGAGAGGGGAAGAGGGTGGTCGTCGCGCGCGACGCCGTCGTACCAAACGGGCGTGCGCAGGATCGTAGTGGCTTCGGGGAAAAAGTCGGTCTGGCTCATGGTCAGATTGTCGCTGTCGGCCCGCGGCAGCGCGGCGATACCACCCCTGGGTGGTATTTCGTATTTACTGCCTGTGGGTGGTATTTCATCGATCATCGCGGCAAAGGCGAGGGCGGAAGTCCATAGCCGACTCGGAACGCAGCGTCGTCCACCGCGGCCTCGGGCTGCAGCTCGCACACCCATTCCTGAATCACCCAGCAGAACTCATCGCACTCGTAGCCGGAAAACTTCAGTTCGATGCCACCTGCGGAGATCAGGCGCGGCTCGAAGAGCAGGATCTCTCCGTCCTTGCCGCCGGACAGCGACAGGACCACTACCTTGCGCTCGTCGGGCGCCTCCCTGACCCTGGTGGTCATCGTTCCCGTGACTGGTGGCGCTTGCCGGTTCCAGGGCTGAATGCGCCCCTTGATGCGCCTTGTCCAAACTGTCGCTTTCACGGGGTCTCATCGCTCTTTGCTGTCGTCGGCATCAAGGCCGGAATGCCATACATCACGGCGCGGATGTGGTCGCCAGCGTTGCACTCGAGGTCGCCGTACCGGTCGCCGATGCGAGCACATCGCGCGACGACCTGTTCGGCGAAATCGAGCAGCGACGGGCGCATCGGCTCAGCCGGGCCCAGCTCGCCGGCAAACCGCGCGAAGGCTGTGAACTCGTCTTCAATTTCCATCGCCTTCGCGCACCCGCGCCTCGACAGTCTTCATTGCCGCCGCTCGGTCGATCCGAACAGCGCGCGGATGTAGTCGCCGGGTCTGACCTCGGCATTCACGGGTCGATGGTCAATGGCCGCAGCGCACAGCTCTGCGATCTCGTGCCCGAAGGCCATCTGATCCTGGTCGAGAGGGTCGCCCAACATGATGAGCCCGGCATCGACCGCCGCCTGGGTGAAGAAGGACTTGGGGTCGCGCACAAGCTGCTCAGGCTCGGGCGAGTTCTTGAAGTGCAGCTGCGCCACTTCGGTGGGCGGCCTGTCGCCCACGACGGAGTGGAGCGTCTTGCCTTGGAAGATCAACTCCTCGTAGTCGGCGCGGCCATCTGCAAGAAGAACCCATTCGGCAGCAAAGGAGGAAATCCATTGCTCGCGCGAGAGGGGTACTGTGGTTCCGTCCATGTTGAACTCCTAAAAAGTACTGGTTGGATATACAGTATCTTCCCGGCCGTGGCGCTCCGTCAACAGGCATCCGAGAGCAGAATGAGGTCATGTGTACTCGTTACATTTCCCCCGAGGAGCGTGAGATCGAGGCCTTCTGGGCGATTGACCGTAAGTCCAACCAGCGCAAGGACTGGGAGGCTCTGCTCACGGTGTTCCCGCTTTCGCCGGCCATGTTCATCCGCCGCGCCGACGAGGTCGACTACGCGCGCGAGCTGGTGACCGGGCAGTGGGGAATGATCCCGCCCTGGTCGACTTCGAACGTCCCGGCGACGAAGCCGAAGAAGGGCGAGGAGAAGGGAAAGCGCCTGAGCACCGTCAACGCGCGCACCGAGGGCATGGAGAGGTCGCCGACCTACAAGAACGCCTGGGCTCGCGGCAAGCGCTGCATCATCCCGGCCGCCAGCTACGACGAGCCGAATTGGGAGACGGGCAAGAACGTCTGGTGGCGCTTCCGCCGCGCCGACGGGGCACCTTGGGGCCTGGCCGGCCTGTGGGACGCTTGGACCGACCTGAAGACGGGCGAAGTCTGGGAGAGCTACACCATGCTGACGATGAACGCAGACGGGCACCCGCTCATGGGCCGCATGCACAAGCCCGATCCGAAGCTGCCGCCCGACCAGCAGGACAAGCGCACAGTGATCCCGCTCGAGGTGCACGACTTCGACCGCTGGCTGACCTGCACGGTCGAGGAGGCGAGGGAGATGCTGAAGGTGCCGTCGGTCGAGTTGTTCGACGCGGGCCCAGTAGCGGCCGATGCAGACTCGGCCGAAGGGGAAGCCAAAGTGGCGGACGAAACCTGATCAGTGCCGCTCTTCGAGGGGCGGAACCTCGGAGGAACCGAGTTCGAACCCCAACGTAATGAACGCCGCTTCGGCGGCTTCAATCGGATGACGAAACGGGTCTAGGTCATAGAGGGTCGCCGCCAGGCCTTCGACCCACTGACGGTCGCCAGCACCCTCGCGCAACGCGATGAACGTGTCGGCGAAGCTTGAGCACCAGGCGCTCGCGTCTTCCTGGTCTTCTGCCTCGTCGCCCACGGGGTCTTGATCTTCGTCTTCCTCGGGCTCCTGGATCGTGGTGGCCTTCTCGATTGCGGCGCGCAGTGCAACACACGCGGGATGCTCGGCGCCAAGCGCCGCCTCAACGTGCTGGAGTGACGCCTGCCCTGCGGCGAGCAAATCGTGCGCTGCAGCGATCACCGCAGCATTCGACGCATCCTGATCTGTCTTGCCCAGCACGACAGCAATGCGCCTGTCGTCGGCAAGAATCACGCGGCAATTTCCGTCGTAGTCGCCATAGTCTCCGAGGTCGCAGGCGATCCATGGAAGTGGGGACGGGTCGAAGGGCCTTCTGTGGCTCATTGATCTCTCCGGTAAAGCCGAGGGTGGCAATTTAGCTGGCGTTTCGGGCATGCCGCAAGGCGTTGCTTTTAGCGCTGATACCACGGGCCCGGGCATCGGACACGCCAAGGTCCCGTTGCTTTCAGGTGCAGCGCTCGGCCACGTGCCGCATGCTCGCGCTCCACGAACTCGGCAGGCTCGAACATCAACACAACGAAGGCGAGCTGCGCCATCTGCCTCGGGTCGACGTTGAGCGCGAGCGGATAGAGCGCGTGGCAGATCTCGTTGAGCCAGTGGCCGTCGACCTCGCCCGAGCACTGGTCGTGCAGCTCTTCCTTGAACTCGTGCCACCAGGCCTCCCGGTCGGTCAGGGGGTGGCCGGCGATCACGATGGGACTGGCGGGCTTCCACATGGGCGAATGCTACTTCGCAGCCCGGCTGCCAGCGTTTCAGCTCGAGCGGGCAACCCAAGAAAAAGCCCGCACGAAGGCGGGCAAGGCGATCCCCGGAGGAGGGAGGATAGAGAGATGGGAATCGCGAAGTAAGTCTAACGGCTTAATGTCTTGGAGGGTGAGCGCCAATGAAAAAGCCGCCTCGAGGGCGGCTCTCGCTACTTGTCGTCTGCTTCCATGGCTTGCGTTGCAGCAGCTTGTGCCCCGATCATCAGAGACCTCAGCGGCACAAGAAGTGAAGTCCGCGCCGTTCGGCAGACTGCACGCCGATCGTCTTGTTGATGGGCTTGTTCACGTTCATGTGCGCGAACTTTTCGTTGGTCGAGTTGGCGGCTACCGCGTGAAGCTGATACTGTTTACATGTACAGTGCTCGAGTCACTCGTATCATCCCTGTATGCGCCCCTTGAAATCCTCGCCCAAACCTGAATCCAACAAGATAATTTCGAGGGGCTTCAGGGAGGCCTTTGCCAGTTATGCGGGTTCTGACTCCCTCCAGCCCCTTTTTTTGGCCGGTGACGCGCTGAAGGTGCTACAAGGCCTTCCCGCCGATTCCATTGATTTCGTAATGACCTCGCCCCCTTACTGGGGTAAACGCGAGTACGAGAGCGGCGGCATTGGTTTGGAGCCGGATTACCGTGACTTCGTCAAGAATCTGGTCGCAATCTGCGCCGAGATCAAGCGTGTCCTCAAACCCACGGGATCATTTTGGCTAAATTTAGGCGATAGCTACTCGGGTAAAGGGCTCATCGGCGTGCCGTGGCGCGTCGCATTTGAATTGACCGACTCTCAAGGCTGGGTTCTCCGCAACAGCGTCATCTGGAACAAGCTCAAAGGAGGTATGGACAACAGCAAGGACCGACTTGCAAACGTCCATGAGCCACTCTTCCACTTTGTCAAAAAGCCCAAGGGTTATTTTTACGATGCGGACGCTATCCGCTCGAAGCCTAGGGAAGCCCAAGTCGTAAACGGTGCGGTGATCTCTGCAACTGGAGTCTCAGGCGTCAGGTACAAGCGACAACTGGAGCTTTCGACGGCCCTTTCCCTTGACGAAAAGCGAAACGCATTGGAGGGGTTGGAGAGGATTCTGCGCGACGTTTCGGCAGGCCGTCTTTCGGATTTCAGGATGGTCATTCGCGGGCAGCAAAGAGCAACTCATTCGGACAGTGAGAAGTTGTCGGGCCGCGCCAAGGAGCTTCGAGACAAAGGCTTCTATTTCTTGAAATATCACCCGAACGGTAGTAAGCCGGGCGACGTATGGGACATCATTCCTGAAGACACTCAGCGTCGTACCGCTCACTTCGCTCCGTACCCTACAGACCTTTGCCGGCGCCCACTGCTTGCGACTTGTCCAGCAGGCGGTATAGCTTTGGACCCCTTTTGCGGTACCGGCTCCACGCTGCTCGCTGCGCGCAATCTTGGAAGAAAGTCGGTTGGCATCGACATTTCAGAGAGCTACCTCGAGCACGCGCGGGAGCGTTGTGAGGTGCAGTTGTGAGCAAGGTTGTTGAGCTTTTCGGGCATGCCTCCAGTAGCAACGTTGCAATGTGGCCAAAGGTCGTCGCGGAACAGCAATGCCCCTTTTTGGGGAAACGCTGCTACAAGGTTCGTAAATCCGACCCTGCTATTTCGATTGGGTCTTGTACCGTTCTTTATGGCACAGCGCCACCAGAGCCAATTCTCATCTGCCCTACGCGCCTCATTGATCGTGGGCAGATATTTACGGACTGCCTCCACCTCCTCACGAATCACGAGCCAGGGAACGAACTACACGTAGTCTCTGAGGTCTCGGTACCGGGTGGAAGCGTAGATTACTTCTTGGTGTCTGCTCGTGATGGCGTCGTCCGAGACTTTGTTGGGATCGAACTCCAAACGCTAGACACCACGGGCACCGTGTGGCCCGAACGTCAGCGTCTCCTCCGGGAGCTGGGATTGCCGCGCTCTGACGACGCGGAGAACTCCGTCAAGCCGTTCGGCATGAATTGGAAGATGACGGCGAAGACAATCCTTGTGCAGATGCATCACAAGGTGCAGACCTTCGAACATATCAACAAGAAGTTGGTTTTGATTGTTCAGGACAAGCTTCTTGCCTATATGACGCGAGAGTTCAGGTTTGATCATCTCAAGAACCCGGCGACGCTCGGGGATTCGATGCATCTCCACGCATACAGCTTTCGATCCAACGGCGTGTCTGGCGAGCTTCGGCTCGCGATGAGCTCCCGGGTGAGCACGGACGCGGAGGGTATTGCCGCTTGTCTAGGTCTACAGGCAGAAGCACGTATCGAACTCGCGCAGCTTCTGACCTCGCTCCAGGCCAAGATTTCTCACAAGACCCTGTTTCGGCCCGTGTAGCGATAGCATTTCGAAAATGTAGAGGAGCGCGGGGCCTGCGTTTCATCGTGGATTGCAGACCCGGCACCTTGCTGACGAATGGTCCTGTACGGCAAAGCACATGGGGGCTCATGCAGCCTTGAGCGCCAGGATCTTTGCCCCTTGGCGCAGCTCGTCGAGGTGGTCGGCCCACAGCTGCATCATCTTGCGGCGCTTGACCACGAACTCCGCACGATCGTAGGCGGCGCCGAGCGGCCCGCTCTTTCCGTGGGCGAGCTGCGCTTCGATGACCTCTGGCTCGACGTCCATCTGTTCGACCATGATCGTGCGCGCCATCGCTCGGAAACCGTGGGCCGTCATCTCGGTGTTGTCGAAGCCCATGCGGCGCAGCGCTGTGTTCACGGTGTTATCGCTCATCGGTCGCTCGCCGGTCAGCAGGCTCGGGAACACGTACTGGCCGTGGCCAGTGAGCGGCTTGAGGTCGACAAGGACTTCGACGGCTTGCTGCGGCAGCGGCACCAGGTGCGGGCGCCCGTTGATCTTTGCGGTCTTCGTGCGTTTCATGTCCGCCGCAGGGATCGTCCATAGCGCCTTCTCGAGGTCAAGGTCAGACCAGCGCATTTGCCGGATGTTGCCGGGCCGTTGAAAGAGGAGGGCAGAGAGGTGCAACGCTGCGCGCGTCGCAGGCTGACCAGCGTATGCGGCGATTGCACGCATCAGCTCACCGGCCTTCACTGGCTCCAGCACCGCGGCCATGTGCTTGACCTGCACCGGCACAAGCGCGCCTTGCAAGTCGGGTGCTGGGTTGCTGGTGCATCGGCCGGTGGCGATGCCGTGACGGAACACCTGGCCAGACCATTGGCGCAACGTGTGTGCAGTCTCATGCGCGCTGCGGGCCTCGACGCGACGCAGGACCTGCAGCAGCATCGGCGCCGTGATGCTGGATAGGGGCAGGCTGCCAAGCCAGGGGAATGCATCCTTCTCCATGATCGAGATCCAGCGCTCCGCATACCGTGGGCTCCATGCCGAACTCTTGGTCTTGTGATACTCGCGCGCCACCGCCTCGAAGCTGGCGTCGGTGTCGACCTTGCGCTCGAGCTTCTCAAGCTGCCGACGTTGCGCGGGGTCGATGCCTTGCTGTTGAATCTTGCGGGCGTCGTCGCGGCCAGTGCGCGCGGCTTTGAGCGTCACCTCGGGATAGCTGCCCAGTGCCAGGCGCTTTTCCTTGCCGTCGAAGCGGTACTTCCAGAACCAGCGCCTCGAGCCGCTGGGCTCGATCTGCAGATAGAGGCCGCCGGAGTCGGCGAGGCGCAGCCGCAGCTTGTCGGCAGGGCAGAGGGTCTTCTTGCAGGCGGTGTCGGTGAGCATGGGGGAACAATTTCGGCGACTGGTGCTGAAACTGTACCCGTTCCCCCGTTTGTTCCCCCAAATTGGAGGAATCTCAGCGGTTTTTCGTGGTTGCTCGTGAAGCAATACCGCTGACCTCTACAGAGGAGAAATGGCGGTTCACGGTTCTTTGTGGGGGAACGTGGAGCCAAGAAATGGCCTGCCCGGAGGGGATCGAACCCCCGACAACCTGCTTAGAAGGCAGGTGCTCTATCCAACTGAGCTACGGGCAGATTCCGGTTGAGAAACGAGGGCCGCAGCCTTCAGTCCTCGGGCCGCACGCAGTGCGGCAGCAGACCGAAAAATCAACGGTCTGGACGCTTCTGCCTCTGACCGGGGAAGCGCGGATTCTACCTACAACCCTCCAGGCACGATGCCTTCGTGGGTGGTCGCTGCTGAGGGGGCGAATGCGCGGGGATGGCGCGGGACGAGACCCTGGCGGTCTCGGCGGCCTGCTTGGACACGAGCTGCTTCTTGCCGCAGGCGCTGCATCGGTAGAGCCTGAGGGCGGGGAACACCCTCATCCACGCCCGCCGCTCGACGCGACGAAGACCGGCCAACCCGCAGGAACATCGGAAAAACAGATTCACCAGCATCACAGAAGAGTTCAAACCGGGAAGGTGTGGACACTCTTTCCCCGATGCTGCTTCGCGGTTTGCGCAACCGTGAAGCATCCGCGTTCGATTCTGTGGGGGCGCAAGGCATGCAGCGAAAGGGCTGCATGCGCAACAGATTGCTAAGGACGGCGTTTCGACCGTCCGATGCCTCTGAGGATCGCTGGGGCCGAGGGGGCGTCAGACGTTTTCCGAGCGGTACTTCCAGACCGCGTCGTTCACCGCGCGTTCGGACGCCAGTTGCTTCTTTCCGCAGGCGCTGCATTGGTAGAAGCGCAGGCTCGAGAAGAGTCGCATCCATGGCCGGCGCTCGATGCGTGCGAGATGCCTGAGGCCGCAAGAACAGCGGGAAAAGTAATTCAGCATCGGAAAAGGGTCCAGGGGTGAGGGTTCTGTTGCGACGTCCATCCCTGACTCAGCTCTTCGGCTTTGTAAACGCGATTCCGCTTACTTTGTAAACACGATCACGATTGGCTCGATTCTGCGTGAGCGCCGAGGGCCTCGCGGGTAGTTCCTTAAGAAAAAGGTTGTCTTGACGGTGTAACAACAAGGCAGCGGCGTTGCCCGATGTACGGAAAGCCGTGGGTCGTGCTACGAAACGTCTAAAGGGCGGTGAGATTCGCGGTGATCGCGAGCGGCCCGGAAAAGAAAAAAGCCTGCAACGACTTTCATCGTTGCAGGCTTTCACTTTTCTTTTGGTCGGGGCGAAAGGATTCGAACCTTCGACCCTCTGGTCCCAAACCAGATGCGCTACCAGGCTGCGCTACACCCCGCCAAGCCTTCCATTCTAGCCCGAATAAAGGCCCGCTCAGCGCTTCTCGTACTGCGTCTTGCCAAAAAGGATCTCGCGCGCCTTGTCATCGGTGATCGGGCGGCGCAGATCGGCCAGCACTTTCACGCCGCGTTGCACGGCGGGGCGCGCGGCGATGCCGTCGAACCAGGCCTTCAGGTGCGGGTAGTCGGTGAGGGTGATGCCCTGGTTTTCCCAGCTGCGCAGCCACGGGAAGATGGCGATGTCGGCAATCGAATAGCTGTTGCCGGCGATGAACTTGTGCTTGGACAGCTGCCGGTCGATCACGCCGTACAGGCGCCTGGCCTCGTTGGTGTAGCGGTCGACGGCATAGGCGATCTTCTCGGGTGCGTAGATGCGGAAGTGATGCGCCTGGCCGAGCATCGGGCCGACGCCGCCCATCTGGAACATGAGCCACTGCAGCACGTCGTAGCGTTCGCGGTCGCCCGTGGGCAAGAACTTGCCGGTCTTGCCCGCGAGGTACACGAGGATGGCGCCCGATTCGAAGAGCGAGATCGGCTGGCCGTCCGGTCCGTCGGGGTCGGTGATGGCGGGGATCTTGTTGTTCGGGCTGATCTTCAGGAACTCGGGCGCGAACTGGTCGCCGGTGCCGATGTTCACCGGGTGCGCGTGGTACGGCAGGCCGCACTCCTCGAGCATGATGTGAATCTTGTGGCCGTTCGGCGTGGGCCAGGAATAGACCTCGATGGGCGATGCGGGCATGTCGCGGGCTCCAGAGTGAGAGGGTTGTGACGAGAGAACGGCAGCATATACACGCGCTTCCAGACGCGTGCGGGTGCGGGCATTGGCCGCTCAGCCGCTGGTCACCCCACCTGCCGCTCGTGCGCGTTGCACCACATCCAGTGCTCGCCGGGCTCGATCGACTGGATCACCGGATGCCCTTCGGCCCGCGCATGCTTCGTGGCGTGGCGGTTCTTCGACGAGTCGCAGCAGCCCACATGGCCGCAGTGCACGCACAGGCGCAGGTGCACCCAGGTGTCGCCGGTCTTCAGGCAGTCTTCGCAGCCGTGGGGCGTGTGCGGTTGCGCAATGTTGGCGGGAACGTGCTCGCAGGCTTGGATGGGCATGGGTGTCTCAAGACAGGGAAAAGAAAAACTCAGGCCACGGCCGAGGCCGACGACAGGTGCTGGTGAATCAGCGCCACCACTGCGGCGCCTTCGCCGATCGCACCGCCCACGCGCTTGACCGAGCCCGATCGCACGTCGCCCACGGCGAACACGCCCGGCACACTGGACTCGAGCGCCGTGGCCGGGCGTGCGGGAAAGCCGCTGCTCGCCGCCGCGCCGGTCAGCACGAAGCCGTGCTTGTCGACCGACACGCCGCAGCCTTCGAGCCACGACGTCTCGGGCTCGGCGCCGACGAACAGAAAGATGTTGCGCGCCGGGCAGTCGTGCTCCTGGCCCGAGGTGTGGCAGCGCCACGTGGCGCCGGTCAGGCCTTCTTCGGGCGCGCCGTGCAGTCGCACGAGTTCGGTGTGCGGCTGCAGCGAGATGTTGGGCGTGGCCTCGATGCGGTCGATGAGGTAGCGCGACATGCTGGCCGCCAGCGACGGCCCGCGCACCAGCACGTTGACCTTGGCGGCATGGCGAGACAGGAACACCGCCGCCTGGCCGGCCGAGTTGCCGCCGCCCACCAGCGCGACCTCTTGCTGCGCGCAGATCTTGGCTTCGATGGCCGAGGCCCAGTACCAGATGCCGCGGCCTTCGAATTCGGCCAGACGCGGCACGCCGGGCCGGCGGTAGCGCGCACCGCTCGCAATGACCACCGTGCGCGCGCTGATCGTGCGGCCGTCGGTGAGCTTCAGCGCCAGGCTGCCCAGCGCGTTCTCGCGCGAGCAGTCGAGCGCCGCCACCTGCGCCGGAATCAGCATCTCGACGCCGAACTTCTGTGCCTGCACGAACGCGCGACCCGCCAGCGCCTGCCCCGAGATGCCGGTCGGAAAGCCCAGGTAGTTCTCGATGCGCGCGCTGGCGCCGGCCTGTCCGCCGAAGGCGCGGCAGTCGAGCACGATCACGCGCAGCCCTTCGGAGGCGGCATACACCGCGGTCGCAAGGCCCGCCGGCCCGGCGCCGACCACGGCCACGTCGTACAGCTCGTCGCGCGCCGCGGTGTCGACCATGCCGAGGCAGCGCGCCAGGCCCTCGTCGCTCGGGTTGACCAGCACCGAGCCGTCGGGGCACACGGCGAGCAGCTTGTCGGGGCCATATTGGGCGAGCAGCGCGGCGGCATCGGCGTCGGCGGCTGCATCGACCAGGTGATAAGGATGGCCGTTGCGGCGCAGGAAGTTTTCCAGCCGGGCCATCTCGGGCGAATCGGGCCGCCCGATCAGCACCGGCCCGGCCGCGCCCGATTCGATCAGCGCCACACGCCGCAGGATCAGCGCGCGGGTGATGCGTTCGCCCAGATCGGCCTCGGCCACCAGCAGCGCGCGCAGGCGGTCCGGCGGCACGACCAGCGCCTCGACCTCTTCGTCGGCATGCCCGTCGACCAGGGCAGGGCGCCCGCTCAGCTGGCCGACCTCAGCGAGAAACTCGCCCGGCCCCTGGCGTGCGATCGGCACCACATGGCCCAGGCCGTCGCGCTGCGTGACGGCGACCACGCCCTTGAGCAGCACGAACATGCCGGCCCCGGTCTCGCCGGCGGTGAAAAGCCGCTCGCCGCGCGCAAACCGTTGCACGCTGCCGAAGCTGGCAATGCGTGCCATCTCGGCGTCACTGAGGACGGGGAAAGTCTGGTGCAGGCGGCTGTTGGGGGCGCCTGGTGCGTCGGTGGCCATGGGGTCGAACTCCGTGTCGCGAATGCCCCGCATTAGACGCCGAAGCAGCGCCAAAGCGACGTTGACGCGCGATGTAACAACGTCATGTGTCTGCCACGCCGCTGACATGCCGGTTTCATTGCGCGTGTCCAGACTCGGTCAGCAGAAAGGGATTTCCCATGAAAGAACTGCCGAACCCGACGTTTCCGCTCTCGCAGCTCGGACTGCGCGCAGCCTTGTGGCCCGCACCCGCTGCCGGAACCCCCGCCGTTGCTGCTGCTGCCGCTGCCACCGTCGCCGCACTGGCCACCCGCACGTCGGTCCCCGAGGCGCCTCTGGCCGTCATCGTGCCGCCGGCCGCCGAAGCCAAGCCGGGCATCACGGTGAGCTGGGCGCGTCATCTGGATGACGTGCGCGCCGCGCAACGCCTGCGTCACGATGTGTTCGTCGGCGAGATGGGCGCGCGCCTGAGCACGCCGCTGGCCGGCCACGATATCGATCTGTTCGACGACTTCTGCGAACACCTGCTGGTGCGCGACGAGCTCACCGGCCAGGTCATCGGCACCTACCGCGTGCTGACCCCCGCACAGGCCCGCCGCGTCGGCAGCACCTACAGCGACACCGAATTCGACCTGACCCGCCTGCGCGACCTGCGCGAGCGCATGGTCGAGCTGGGCCGCAGCTGCGTGCACGCCGAGCACCGCCAGGGCGGCGTGATCCTCGCGCTGTGGGGCGCGCTGGCCGGCTTCATGCACCGCAACAAGCTCGACACGATGATCGGCTGCGCGAGCATCCCGATGTCGCACAACGGCGTGACCAGCGGCGACGCGGCGGCCAGCATCTGGCGCCAGCTCTCGGCCAGCCACCTCGCGCCGATCCAGTACCAGGTGCAGCCGCGCCTGCCGCTGCCGGTCGAACGGCTCGACAGCGCGCTCGACGTGGAACCGCCTGCGCTCATCAAGGGTTACCTGCGCCTGGGCGCCAAGGTGCTCGGCGCGCCGGCCTGGGACCCTGACTTCAACACCGCCGACCTGCCGATGCTGATGCGCATCGACGACCTGCCGGCGCGCTACCGCAAGCACTTCCTCGGCGCATGAAGCCGGCGGCCATCCGGCCCGACGCCGGGCCGCACGCTGCTTCGCTGTCGTCGAATGTGTCAGGTTCGCTCTCTGCGGGGGAGGGTGCGTCACGCGAATGTCATGGAACTGTCACGGACGACGTTGACACTGTCATATTTCAGCCGACGTGTTCTCCCGTGCCGCTTGCTCCAGAATCAGTGCCCATGCCTTCCCTCTCCGCTGACCCGTCGCGCGCTGGTGGGGCGCCTCCGTTCGCGTTGCTGGACCGCGACCACAGCATCCTCTCGTTCAACGAACGCGTGCTCGACTGGGCGCGCCGCCCCGAGGTGCCGCTGATCGAGCGGCTGCGCTATCTGTGCATCGTGTCGTCGAACCTCGACGAGTTCTTCGAAGTCCGCGCCGCGCCGCACCTGATCGCCGGCAGCGCCGGTGACAACAAGGGCACCTACACCGTCGAATCTTTCGAGCGGCTGGCCGAGGCCGCCCATGCGCTGGTGGCGCGCCAGTACGCGCTGTACAACGACGAGCTGATGCCGGCGTTTGCCACGCACGGCATCCACATCGTGTCGCACGGCGAACGCAACCCGGCCCAGCGCAAGTGGGTCAGCGAGTATTTCGAGCGCGAAGTGCGCCCGCTGCTGATCCCCGTGGGGCTCGACCCGGCGCACCCGTTCCCGCAGGTGGCGAACAAGTCGCTGAACTTCATCGTGCGCCTGGGCGGCAAGGACGCCTTCGGCCGCGAGAACCCGATCCAGATCGTCAAGCTGCCGCGCGTGCTGCCGCGCCTCATCAAGATGCCGGCCAAGGTGTCGGACGGCAAGACGCTGTTCGTGGCGCTGTCGAGCGTGGTGCGTGCGCACCTGTCGAGCATGTTCCCGGGCCGCGAGGTGGGCGACTTCTCGCAGTTCCGCGTGACGCGCCATTCCGACCTCGCGGTCGACGAAGAAGATGTCAAGAACCTGCGCACCGCGCTGCGCCAGGGCCTGCAGCACCGCCACTACGGCCAGGCCGTGCGGCTCGAGGTGTCGGCGAGCTGCGCCGAATCGCTCGCGAGCTTCCTGCTGGCGCAGTTCAACCTGCCGCCGCAGGCGCTGTACCGCGTGCACGGCCCGGTGAACCTGGCCCGGCTCACGCAGTTCATCGACCTGATCGGCGAGCCGCAGCTGCGCTTTCCGCCGTACGCGGCGTCGTTCCCCGTCACGCTGTCGCCTGCGCAGTCGTTCTTCGACCGGCTGCAGCGCGGCGACGTGCTGATCCACCAGCCCTTCGAGAGCTTCGACGGCGTGCTGGCCTTCCTGCGCGACGCGGTGCTCGACCCGCAGGTGCTTGCCATCAAGCAGACCATCTACCGCACCGGCGCCGACTCGGAGCTGATGGACCTGTTGCGTGAAGCCGTGCGCCGCGGCAAAGAGGTCACGGTGGTGGTCGAGCTGAAGGCGCGCTTCGACGAAGAGGCCAACATCAACTGGGCCGAGATGCTCGAGTCGATCGGCGCGCAGGTGGTGTACGGCGTGGTGGGCCTGAAGACCCACGCCAAGATGCTGCTGGTCACGCGCCGCGAGGGCAAGCAGCTGCGCCGCTACGGCCATCTGTCGACCGGCAACTACAACCCGCGCACGGCGCGGCTGTACACCGACATCAGCCACCTCACGGCCGACCCGGCGCTCACGGCCGACATGGAGGCCGTGTTCGTCCACCTGGCCAGCCAGAGCCGCTTGCCCAAGCTCAACCGCATGTGGCTCGCACCCTTCGACCTGCACAAGAACCTGGTCGCGCGCATCGATGCGCTGGGGCAGGCCGCCGCCAGCGGCGAGCCGACGCGCATCGTTGCCAAGATGAATGCGCTGACCGACGAGGCCATCATCGGCGCGCTCATTCGCGCCGGGCAGAAGGGCGTGAAGATCGATCTCATCGTGCGCGGCGCCTGCACGCTGCCGGCGCAGGTGCCGGGGCTCACCGACAACGTGCGCGTGCGCTCGGTGATCGGGCGTTTCCTCGAGCATTCGCGGGTGTTCTATTTCCGCCATGGCGAGGACGAGTCGCTGTACCTGTCGAGCGCCGACTGGATGAACCGCAACATGATGCGGCGCATCGAGCTGGCCTGGCCCGTGACCGATCCCACCCTGCGCCAGCGCCTCATCGACGAGTGCCTGGTGGCTTACCTGCACGATGGGCGCGACGCCTGGGACCTGGGCGGCGACGGTGTCTACCGACGTGTCGACCACGACACGCACTCCGGCGAGGCGGGTGCGTCCCCCGCGATCGAAGCGCATGGCGCCCAGGCCGCCTTGATGGGCCGCTATGCATCACGAGGAAACCACCGTGATGCGTCCTCCAATTGAAGTTGAAGAAGAAGTTCGAAAGACGATGAGCATGGACTTGATCTTCTGGCGTCACGCCGAAGCCGAGGACTGGACCGAAGGATGTGACGACATGCAGCGCTCGCTCACGCCGCGCGGCGAAAAACAGGCCAAGCGCATGGCCTCCTGGCTTGATCGGCAACTGCCCGACGGCACACGCATCGTGTGCAGCCCGGCGCGCCGCTGCGAGCAGACAGCCCTGGCGCTGGGTCGCAAGTACAAGGTGCGTTCCGAGCTGTCGCCCGACACCACCCCCGACGCACTGCTGGCCGCCACGGGCTGGCCCAACGGCAAGTCGGTGGTGCTGGTGATCGGTCACCAGCCCTCGCTGGGGCAGGCGATCTCGCTGCTGCTCGGCCTGAAGCAGGACAGCTGCCCGGTGCGCAAGGGCTCGCTGTGGTGGATCCGCACCCGCGAGCGCGACGGCGACGTGCAGACCGTCGTGGTGACGGTGCAGGCGCCCGAACTTCTCTAGCTGCCGTCCTTCCCCGCGGACACCCTGCCTGACGCTTGCGAACAGGCGCTTTGTCACGGTCGCGGGCAGACGCGGCAGGGCGCTTGTCTCCCGGAAAAAGGGGCGAAGCACTCATGCGCGCGCGCGGCGCAATTTCTACAGTGTGATTCCACGGCAGCGTGCTTTTGACGCCGATGCGGGAAAGAAGCGGTGCCGGTCGACCACATCACTGGGGAAGACGCATGAAACCGCTCAACACACTGCCAGGAAGCTTCGTGAACATGCTGCGTGCAGACGCGGACGTGCGGTTGAAGGCGCTGATTTTTCTGCTTGTTGCCGCAGCCCTGCTGTCGGGGTGCGCGACGAACACCGCCGCGCCGGTGCCGCCGACCCGCCACGATGTCGCCCGTTCGATCGAGAAGATCGAGCTCATCTACAACCAGGAAGACCAACTGATCGTCACGGATGGTGGCGGGTCGGGGCTGACGGGCTTCGCAGGGTTTCTGGGGCCCGTCGCTGCGCTGGTGGCCATCTCCGTCGATACCAACAGCCGGCTGACGATGGCCGCCCGGACCGACCAGCGCAGCAAGGAGTTCACGGCCGCAGTGAAGAACAGCGGTGTGACCATGGGGCTCAACAGGCAGTTCGCAGAGCGACTGGCGGCGCGCCTGCGGGACAGTGGCCGCGAGGTGAAGCTGACGCCTTTCTTCCGCGCGACCGGAGAGCACGCGCAGATGCAGGTGCAGGAACTCCAGCCGACGCCCGGCTACAGCACATTGATCTTGCGGATCACGACGTCCTATGGCGCGGCCGATGCGACATCGAGCTTCAAGCCGTACGTCTGGGTCGAACAGTTGCTGAGGGACGAGAAGCAGTCCGTCGTGGGCCAGACGTTGCAGGTCGCCGACCTGAGCGAGCCGACCTATCTCCTGTACGACGGCCTGCTCAAGGACACCGCAGGCGCTCGCGAAGGGCTGAAGCGCGGGCTTGACCAGATCGTGCAGCCGGCCTATGTCAGCCTGTTCGGGGAAGACGAGCCGCGCAAGGCCAGCGCTGCGGCAGTCACGCAGACGGCCGGCATCGACACGAAGTGAAACGGCTCAGGCGCCGCTGAGTTCCACGCGCCAGTTTCCGGTCTTTTGCCAGGCCAGCACTTCCTCGCGCAGGAGGTGTGCCGACTGCGGGTACATCTCGGCCCAGTCGGGTGCGCAGGCGATCGTGAAGGCCCTGGCACCGAGTGCCGCGAGGTTCAGCGCCTGCGGCTCGGGGTCGCGGCGCGCGTGGCACAGGATCACCGCCAGGCGCAGCGCCAGCAGCTGCATCACGAAGGTCTCGTCGTCCAGCGAGGCTTCGAGCTTGCGCAGCTTGCCGCGCTGGCCCAGCACCAGCTGGCCGAGGGCGTGCAGTTCGTTCACTGCAAAGCCCGGGGCGTCGGTGTTGTCGAGGATGTAGGCGCCGTGCTTGTGGTAGTCGCTGTGCGAGACCAGCGCGCCGATCTCGTGCAGCTGCGCGGCCCAGCCGAGCTTGCGCAGCGCGCGCCCGGCGCGGCTCGAGGTGCTGCCGCCGCGGGCGGCGGGGGCGAGCTGCACGAACAGTGCGGCGGCCGCGTCGCTCACGCGCTTGGCCTGGGCCGGGTCGACCGCGAAGCGGGTGGCGAGCCGCGCCACGGTGGCGCTGCGCATGTCGGCCACGCTCTCGTCGCGTTCGAGCAATTCGTACAGCACGCCGTGGCGCAGGGCGCCCTGGGCGACCTTCATTTCCTGGATGTCGAGCAGATCGAACACCGCGCGCAGCACGCTCAGGCCGCCGCCGATCACGGCCTTGCGGTCTTCGCGCATGCCGTCGATGCGCAGCTTGTCGATGCTGCCGGCCTTGAGCAGGCGGTCGAGCAGCCAGTCGAGGCCCTCGCGCGTGACAAGGCCGGCTTCGCCGCCGGCCGCCGCGAGCACGTCGCCCACCGCACCGATGGTGCCGGAGGCGCCATAGGCCACGTCCCACTGGTCGCGGGTGTAGCTGGAGAGCGCGTCGTCCAGCACGGCCTTGGCCGCCACTTCGGCGGCGCGGAAGGCGGGGGCGGTGAACTGGCCCTCGCCGAAATGCTTCATCGACCAGGCGACGCTGCCCACGCGGTACGACTCCATGCGCTCGGCTTCGAGGGCGTGGCCGATGATCATTTCAGTGGAGCGCCCGCCGATGTCGATGACGAGCCGGCGTTCCTGGTCGGACGCGTCGGTGTGCGGCAGGTGGTGTGCCACGCCCTGGTAGATCAGGCGGGCTTCTTCCCGGCCAGGGATCACGTCGATGCCGAAGCCCAGGATGGTGCGCGCACGCAACAGAAATTCTTCGCGGTTGCGCGCTTCGCGCAAGGTCTGGGTGGCCACGGCGCGCACCTGCGAGCGCTTGAAGCCGGCCAGCCGTTCGCCGAAGCGGGCGAGGGCGTCCCAGCCGCGCTGCATGGCTTCGGTCGTGAGGTTGCGGGCGCTGTCCAGGCCGTTGCCCTGGCGCACGGTTTCCTTGAGGTACTCGGTGCGGTGGATCTGTCCGTGGTCGACCTGGCCGATTTCCAGCCTGAAGCTGTTCGAGCCGAGATCGACCGCTGCGAGGCGGGTGCCGTTTTGCATGTTGTAGTGAAGAGGGCGGTTCTCTGATCGTAGCGCCGTGACAGCAGGCGCCGCCTCCCTGGATCGCGTCACGGCGAGGGCTGGAGGTTAGGCGGGACGAATGACGGTTGTGTGACAGCGTCACACACAACATGGGTGGCGCAGCGGCATTTTCCCTCGACAGAAGGGGTGTCACATCGATGTCACAAAAGCTTTTTAGAGTCCGTTCGAGCCCCCAAAGGGACTACTTCTTACTTCTCAAGGAAGCTTTATGAAAACGACGTTCAAATTTGCAACCGCCGGCCTCGTGACCGCGCTGTTCTCCATTTCCGCCTTCGCCCAAGACGTGACCGGCGCCGGCGCCAGCTTCCCCGCACCGCTGTACGCCAAGTGGGCCTCCGATTTCAACAAGGCCACCGGCGTCAAGATCAACTACCAGTCGGTCGGCTCGGGTGCCGGCCTCAAGCAGATCGAAGCCAAGACCGTCGATTTCGGCGCTTCGGACGCTCCCCTGAAGGACGACGAACTGCAAGCCAAGGGCCTGATGCAGTTCCCCACCGTCATCGGCGGCGTGATCCCCGTGGTCAACATCCCCGGCATCAAGCCGGGCGAGCTGAAGCTCAACGGCCAGGTGCTGGGCGACATCTACCTGGGCAAGATCACCAAGTGGAACGACCCCGCCATCAAGGCTCTGAACGCGTCGCTGGCCCTGCCTGACGCTGCCATCGCCCCGGTTCGCCGCGCCGACGGTTCGGGCACCAGCTTCCTGTTCACCAACTACCTGAGCAAGGTCAACGCCGAGTGGAAGTCGAAGGTCGGCGAAGGCACGGCCGTGAACTGGCCTACCGGTGCGGGCGGCAAGGGCAACGAAGGCGTCGCTGCTTTCGTGAACCGCCTGCCCAACTCGATCGGCTACGTCGAGTACGCCTACGTCAAGCAGAACAAGATGACCTACGCCCAACTGCAGAACGCAGCGGGCACGTTCGTGTCGCCTGACGACAGCGCCTTCAAGGCCGCTGCCGCCGGTGCCGACTGGAACAAGAGCTTCTACCAGGTGCTGACCAACCAGGCCGGCAAGGATTCGTGGCCCATCACCGGCGCCACCTTCATCCTGATGCACAAGGTGCAGGACAAGCCCGCCAGCGCCACCACCGTGCTGAAGTTCTTCGACTGGGCCTACAAGGGCGGCGACAAGACGGCCGACGAGCTGGACTACGTGCCGATGCCCGACGCCGTGAAGGCCACCATCGCCAAGGCATGGGGTGAAGTGAAGGACGCATCGGGCAAGCCGGTCGCGTTCAAGTAAGAAGCAACCCTTCATCCACCCTCCAGGACGGCGCGCCCATGAGCAACTCTTCGCTCCAGGACGCGCCGCTTTCGTCTTTGCCGGAGCGACCCGTGTCATCCACCCTCCCTGCTGCCGCCTCCCTCGACCTTGCGGCCGAGCGCGCGCGCACCTCTGCCGCTCCTCCGCCGCCCGTGAAGGCGCCCCGTTCCGGCCCCATGGCCGACCGCATCTTCGGTTGGGCCGCCAAGGGCGCCGCGCTGCTGACGCTCGCGATGCTGATCGGCATCCTGCTGTCGCTGATCGTCGGCGCCTGGCCCGCCATTTCGAAGTACGGCCTCGGCTTCCTCACGAGCAGCGTGTGGGACCCGGTGAAGGACGAGTACGGCGGCCTCGTGATGATCTACGGCACGCTGGCCACTTCGTTCATAGCGCTGCTGATCGCCGTGCCGGTGAGCTTCGGCATCGCGCTGTTCCTGACCGAACTCTCGCCCAACTGGCTCAAGCGCCCGTTGGGCACTGCCATTGAACTGCTGGCTGCCGTGCCGTCCATCGTGTACGGCATGTGGGGCCTGCTGGTCTTCGGCCCCATTCTTTCGACCTGGGTGCAGCAGCCGCTGCAGAAGCTGCTGGCCGGCGTGCCGTACCTCGGTGCCCTGGTGTCCGGCCCGCCCGTGGGCATCGGCATTTTGTCGGCCGGCATCATCCTGGCGATCATGATCATTCCGTTCATCGCCTCGGTGATGCGCGACGTGTTCGAGGTGACGCCGGCGCTGCTCAAGGAGTCGGCCTACGGCCTGGGCTCCACCACCTGGGAAGTCGTCTCCAAGGTCGTGCTGCCCTACACCAAGGCCGGCGTGATCGGCGGCATCATGCTCGGCCTGGGCCGCGCACTGGGCGAGACCATGGCCGTCACGTTCGTGATCGGCAACATGAACCAGCTCAACTCCCTGTCGGTGTTCGAGGCTGCCAACAGCATCACCTCGGCACTGGCCAATGAATTCGCCGAAGCCGGCGCGGGCCTGCACCAGGCCGCGCTGATGTACCTCGGCCTCGTGCTGTTCTTCATCACCTTCGTCGTGCTGTCGCTCTCGAAGATGCTGCTGGCCCAGATGAAGAAGAGCGAAGGAACCAAGTCGTGAGCACTGCGCAAAACCTGATCAACGCCAAGACTTTGGCCGAAACGCGCCAGGCGCGGTTCGCCGCGCGCAACCGCGTCAACAAGATCGCGCTCACGCTGTCGCTCGCCGCGATGGCGTTCGGCGTGTTCTGGCTGGTGTGGATCCTGTGGGAAACGCTGCGCCAGGGCATCGGCGGCCTGGCGCTCGCCACCTTCACCGAGATGACGCCGCCGCCGAACGAGGCGGGCGGCATCGCCAACGCCATCTTCGGCTCGTTCGTGATGGTGATGCTGGCGACCTTCGTGGGCACGCCCATCGGCATCATGGCCGGCATCTACCTGGCCGAGTACAACCCCAAGGGCCTGCTGGCCTCGATCACGCGCTTCGTCAACGACATCCTGCTGTCGGCGCCGTCGATCGTGATCGGCCTGTTCGTCTATGCCGTGGTGGTGGCCTACTTCAAGACCTTCTCGGGCCTGGCCGGCGCACTGTCGCTGGCGCTCATCGTGATTCCGGTGGTGATCCGCACCACCGAGAACATGCTGCAGCTGGTGCCGCCGGGCCTGCGTGAAGCGGCCTACGCCCTGGGCACGCCGAAGTGGAAGGTCATTCTGAGCATCACGCTGCGCGCCGCGCGCGCCGGTGTGGTCACGGGCGTGCTGCTGGCCGTGGCCCGCATCGCCGGCGAAACCGCGCCGCTGCTCTTCACCGCGCTGAACAACCAGTTCTGGACCGCCGACGTGAGCCAGCCGATGGCCAGCCTGCCGGTCACGATCTTCAAGTTCGCCATGAGCCCGTACGAGAACTGGCAACAACTGGCCTGGGCCGGCGTGTTCCTGATCACTGTCGCCGTGCTTGCCCTCAACATCCTGGCGCGCGTGCTGACGCGCAACAAACACTAAATCAAGAAGGCGCCAACATGCCAAACACCGTCGCACAACAACAACCGTCGCGCTCGAAGATCTCGGTCAAGGACCTGAACTTCTACTACGGCAAGTTCCACGCGCTCAAGGGCATCAACCTCGAGATCCCCGAGAACAAGGTCACGGCCTTCATCGGCCCGTCGGGCTGCGGCAAGTCGACCCTGCTGCGCACCTTCAACCGCATGTTCGAGCTGTACCCCGAGCAGCGCGCCGAAGGCACCATTGCCCTGGACGGCGAGAACCTGCTCACATCCAAGCAGGACGTGGCGCTGATCCGCGCCAAGGTCGGCATGGTGTTCCAGAAGCCCACGCCGTTCCCGATGTCGATCTACGACAACATCGCCTTCGGCGTGAAGCTGTTCGAGAACCTCTCGGCCAGCGAAATGGACGACCGCGTCGAATGGGCCCTGAAGAAGGCCGCCCTGTGGACCGAAGTGCGCGACAAGCTGCAGCAAAGCGGCTCGGGCCTCTCCGGCGGCCAGCAGCAGCGCCTGTGCATCGCACGCGGCATCGCGATCAAGCCTGAAGTGCTGCTGCTCGACGAACCCTGCTCCGCACTCGACCCGATCTCGACCGCGAAGATCGAAGAGTTGATCGCCGAGCTGAAAAACGAGTACACCGTGGTCATCGTGACCCACAACATGCAGCAAGCTGCCCGCTGCAGCGACTACACCGCCTACATGTACCTCGGCGACCTGATCGAGTTCGGTGCCACCGAACAGATGTTCTTCAAGCCGCAGCGCAAGGAGACCGAGGACTACATCACCGGCCGCTTCGGTTGAGTTGAAGTCAAAGGAAAACACCATGACCGAGAAACACCTTTCCAGCCAGTTCGACAGCGAACTCAATGGCGTCTCGTCGCGCGTGATGGAGCTCGGCGGCATGGTCGAGTCGCAGATCCACCAGGCCGTGTACGCCCTGCTGCAGTTCGACTCCGAAGCCGCCGACCGCGTGATGGAAACCGAGAACCGCGTCAACGCGATGGAGATCGAGATCGACCGCGAGCTGTCGTCGATCATCGCCCGTCGCCAGCCGACGGCGCGCGACCTGCGCCTGCTCATCGCCATCAGCAAGACCACCGCCAACCTGGAGCGCGTGGGCGACGAGGCCAACAAGATCGCACGCATGGTCAAGTCGATCATCGAAAGCGGATCGGCCCGCCAGCTGCCCACCACCGAGCTGCGCATTGCCGCCGACCTGGCCTCGAACCTGCTGCGCACCGCCCTGGACGCCTTCGCGCGCCTGGACACGGCCGCCGCACTGTCGATCCTGAAGGACGACGACCTCATCGACAAGGAGTTCGACGGCTTCGTGCGCAAGCTGGTCACCTACATGATGGAAGACCCGCGCACCATCTCCGCCAGCCTGGACCTGCTGTTCCTGGCCAAGGCCATCGAACGCATCGGCGACCACGCCAAGAACATCGCCGAGTTCATCATCTACATCGTCAAGGGCGCCGATGTGCGGCACACTTCGATGGAGGAAATCGAGTCGGCATTGCAGTGACGACCGTCGCCGCACAGACTCCCCATAACGCATGAAGAAACCAAGAGTCCTGATCGTCGAAGACGAATCCTCGATCGCCGAGCTGATCGCCGTCAACCTGCGCCACAACGGCTTCGAGCCGATCTGGTCCGAAGACGGTGCCGCGGCCCAGCGTGAAATCGACGCCTTCCTGCCGGACCTGATCCTGCTCGACTGGATGCTGCCGGGCCAGAGCGGCCTGCAGCTCGCGCGCCAATGGCGCAAAGACCCGCGCACCAAGGCCATCCCGATCCTGATGCTCACGGCGCGCGGCGACGAGCCCGACAAGGTCGCCGGCCTCGATGCCGGTGCCGACGACTACATCACCAAGCCGTTCTCCACCCAGGAAATGCTGGCGCGCATCCGCGCCGTGCTGCGCCGCCGCGCGCCCGAGGTGGTGACCGAGCGCGTCGAGATCGGCGAACTGGCCCTCGACACCTCCACCCACCGCGTCACGTGGCAGGGCGGGGCGCTGAAGGTCGGCCCGACCGAGTTCAAGCTGCTGGCCTACCTGATGCAGCACGCCGAGCGCGTGCACAGCCGCGCGCAGCTGCTCGACAAGGTGTGGGGCGATCACGTCTACATCGAGGAACGCACGGTCGACGTGCACGTCAAGCGCCTGCGCGAGTCGCTGGGTGCGGCTGCGCCGATGGTGGAAACCGTTCGCGGAGCAGGTTACCGGCTGACGGCCCAAGTCACGGTGTGAGCACCGCCGTGAGCCTCGGCGGCGGGCGCGGATAATCGCCCGCCATGCCTTTTCGTATTGCTACGTTTTTAATAGCGTCCCTCGTAATCGCGGCGGGCGCTGTCGGCCTTTTCGGCTGGAAGTACGGCTGGCTGGGCGCCTGGCTGGGCGCGGTGCTCTGGCTGGGCTTCGATGCCTGGCGCGCCGAACGCCTGCTGCGCGTGCTGCGCAACGACGCAGCCGGGCTGCCGTCGCGCGGTCCGGGCGTGTGGGGCGAGCTCTCGGAGCGCATCCGCAAGCTGCTGCGCGAGCGTGAACAGCAGACCCGACAGGCCGAAGACCGGCTGCAGGAGTTCCTGGCCGCGATCCAGGCTTCGCCCAACGGCGTGGTGCTGCTCGATGAGCAGGGCCGCATCGAGTGGTGCAACCAGACGGCGGCGGGGCAGTTCGGCATCGATGCCGAGCGCGACCTGCTGCAGCACCTGGCCAACCTCGTGCGCGATCCGGCGTTCGTGGCCTACCTGGCCTCGTGGAACTACAGCCGCGACGTCGTCATCGACGCGCCCGGCCTTGTGCATGCGCAGCATCGCGGCCACCCGGTGCGGCTGTCGGTGCAGGTGCATCCCTACGCCGGCAACCGGCGCATGCTGCTCACGCGCGACATCACGGCGCTGGAGCAGGCCGAGGCGATGCGGCGCGACTTCGTGGCCAACGTGTCGCACGAGATCCGCACGCCGCTCACGGTGCTGGCGGGTTTCGTCGAGACGCTGCAGAACCTGCCCCTGGATGCCGATGAACGCACGCGCTATCTGTCGCTGATGGGGCAGCAGTCGCACCGCATGGAAACGCTGGTGAACGACTTGCTGACGCTGTCGCGGCTGGAAGGCAGCGCGGCGCCGTCGGGCAACCAGTGGGTGCGCATGCGCGCGCTGCTGGCGCAGTGCGAAGACGAGGGGCGCGGCCTGTCGGGCCGGCTCACGCCGCAGGGGCACCGTCTCACGTTCACGTCCGAAGCCGAGTCCGAGCTGTCGGGCGCGCCGACCGAACTGCAGAGTGCGATGTCGAACCTCGTGAGCAATGCCATCCGCTACACGCCGGGCGGCGGCGAGGTGGTCGTGACCTGGCGGGTGCTGCCCGACGGGCGCGGCGAATACGCCGTGCGCGACACGGGCCCTGGCATTGCCGCCGAGCACATTCCGCGACTCACCGAGCGCTTCTATCGCATCGACCGCAGCCGGTCGCGCGAAACCGGCGGCACCGGGCTCGGGTTGGCGATCGTGAAGCACATTGCGCAGCGCCACGGCACCGAGTTGCGCATCGAAAGCACGGTGGGCAAGGGCAGTCGCTTCGCGCTGCTGTTCCCGGCGACGCGCGTGCGCGAAGCGCGCGTGATGAGCAAGTAAGCGAGCCGCGTGGCCTTCAGCGGGCCCGCGCCTTCATCGTCCATCGCAGCAGCGCCACGAACAACAGCGCGGTGAGCGCCAGCGCCGCGGCGCTCATGAGCCAGAACGCCAACGGCGACTGCATGGCCGGCCACGGTCCCAGGCCGCGGTAGGCCAGCAGGTAGCTGCCGCCCAGGCCCATGCCCCAGAGCATCGCGCAGTAGATGACCAGCGGCGCCAGCGTCACGCGGTAGCAGCGCAGCACGAAGACGCACAGCGTCTGGAACGCATCCGCGATGTGATACAGCGCCACCGTGACCAGCAGCGCCGAGGCCATCGCGATCACGGCGGGGTTGTCGGAATACACGTTGGCGAGCTGCGTGCGAAACGCGGCCATGGCGCCGGCATAGAGCAGGGCGAACAGGGCCGTGAGTTCGAAGCCCAGCCGGCACGCATGGCGTGCCTTGGCGGTGTCGCCCGCGCCGAGCCAGAAGCTCACGCGCGCACTGGTTGCGATGCCGAGCGACAGCGGCGTCATGTAGGCCACGGCCAGCAGGTTCGAGGCGATCTGGTGCGCGGCCGCCGCGGCAGTGCCCAGGCGCGCGATGAAGAGCGCCATCAGCGTGAACGACGTCACTTCGACCAGCACCGCGAGGCCGCCGGGCACGCCCAGCCGTGCGAACAGGCGGATCTGGCGCCAGTCGGGCGCCTCGATGCGCTCCCACAGCTGGTAGCCGCGGTAGAACGCGCCGTGGCGCAGCAGCCAGACCGCGCAGCCGAGCATGGCCCAGTTCACGCACAGCGTGGCCCAGGCGCAACCCACCAGCCCCATCGCCGGCAGGCCGGCACCGCCGAAAGTGAACCAGACCGACAGCGGCAGTTTCACGAGCAGCGAGGCCAGCTGCAGCCAGGTCACGAGCTTGGGCTTGCCCAGGCTTTGGTTCAGCGTGCTGAAGAGACGAAAGAGCAGGGCAGGCGCCAGCGCAAAGGCCAGCACTGCGAGGTAGGCCTCGACCTCGCCGCGCATGTCGGCGGGCACCTGGGTCCAGCGCAGCGCCGCGCCGGGCAGCAGCAGCACGGTCATGCCGACCACGACGGCGATGGCGGCGAGGTAGAGCGACTGGCGCACCGAGCGGCCGATCTCGCTGCCCCGGTTGGCGCCGTGCAGTTCGGCCCACACCGGCAGCAGTGCCTGCAGCACGCCCATCAGCGAGACATACACGCTGACGAAGATCGCGGCGCCCACCGACAGCGCGGCCAGCGCGCCTTCGGAGTAGCGGCCCGCGATGATGGTGTCGGCCACGCCGAAGGCCATCACGGCCAGCTGGCCGATCAGCACCGTGCCGGCGTGCCGTGCGATGAGTCCCCGTTCGCTGGTGGTGTTCTTCTGTGTGCTGTCGGTGCTGCTGCTCACGGGTCAGCGCACGATCTTTTCGTAGAGCAGCAGGTCGTCCGCGGGGCTGCTGGGGCGGCGCAGGGTGCCGCTGAAGCGCCATTGGTCCATCGGGATGATGGTGTGCAGGCGCTCGATGGTGTCGGGGCTCACGAGCAGCCACGGGCAGTCGTTGCCCAGCAGCAGCGGCTGCAGGTTGAGGTTGCCGTGGTGGCGCAGCGCCGCGATGTGCGGGCGGCTCAGTGCCAGCTCGGCGACGCAGCGCGGATGGCCGATGCGCTCCGTCACGGCGCGCACCTGCGGGACGTAGCTGCGCGCGTAGTCGATGGGCGGCAGCCAGAGCGTCATCAGCAGCATCCAGCACAGGGCGGTGCCTCCGGCCGGCAGCACCAGCGTCTTCCAGAGCGCGGCGCGATGGCGCCCGGTGCGCCAGCGCACCAGCCAGCACCAGGCCAGTGTGGCAGCCAGGGCGAGCACGAAGGCGACCGGTGAGAACGCGGCCTCGAAGCCCGGCACCAGCCGTGCGACGCTGGCGGCCGGCTTGCGCGGCGCGCCGGTCAGCATGGCGATCCAGTACATCCAGCCGAGCACGGCCAGGCCGCTGAAGAACAGCACGTTGAACCAGTCGATCAGCGCTGCCGCGCTGCGACGGAAGGTCGGCAGCGCGAAGGCCGCCAACGTGGCGAAGGCGGGCAGGGCCAGCAGCAGGGAGCGGTCGGAGAAGTCGGTGGTCCAAGTGGCAGCCAGCGGCACCAGCGCGAACCACAGCGGCAGCGCGACGTGGCGCTCGAGCCACTGGCGGCGCCAGCGCCAGAGCGTCCAGAGCGCGAGCGGCCAGACCGGCCAGGTGAACCACAGCAGTAGCTTGGCCTGGCTGCGCACGTCGGACAGCAGCGAATGGCCCAGCGTGATCTTCCATTGCGCCAGGCCCAGGCCGAAGACCAGCGCGGCGGCCAGCACGGTGATGCCGATCATCGTCAGCAGGGCGGGCCGGGTGAAGCCGGGGCTTTCGTCGTCGCTGCGACCTTCTGCTTGTCGGGCGGCGCGCTGGCGGCGTTCGTAGACCATGTACACCGCGCTGCCGATCGCCAGTGCGAGGCCGACCGTCGGGCCGCCGCTCAGCGTCACGCCAAGGGTACCGACCACGAGGGCGATCACCGGGCCGACGCGGCGGTAGGGCAGTGCGGCCACGCCGTAGAACAGGTGCGAGGCGAAGTACAGCTGCGCCAGCGCGGGCGTGGTTTCATGCCCCAGCTGCGCCAGGCCCAGCGAGGCGATCAGCGCCAGCAGGCCGCCATCGGCGATGGCACGGGCGTAGTCGGTGGGACGCGCCTCGCCGCCGAAGGCAAAGGCCACGGGCTGGGCGCGCGGGGTGCGGGCGAGGTAGTAGACGGCGTACCAGGTCGCGGTGAAGGTGCCCCACAGCATCAGCGCGAACACGAAGCGCACGGCCAGGTCGGGGTTGACCCACGAGGGGGCGAGTTGGATTGCCCAGGCGCCGATCCAGTAGGGGATCAGCGCGGGGGTCTCGGGGCGCATGCCCAGCAGCAGCGGATCGAACCAGCGGGCGATGCCCTCGGTGCTGCGGGCCAGCTCGGCCATGTAGCCGAAGGCCGTGATGTCGGCGCTCTTCCAGGGGCCCCGGCCGAGCAGGCCCGGCAGCAGGTAGGCCGCACACAACAGCAGCAACGCGACGCGCGGCAGCCGGCGTACGGCATTCTGGGCAACGATCGCGGGGGTCGGCTGGTTCAAGGGCGAGGCAGAAGAGGCGAAGGGGTGATTGGAAAGAAAAAGGGCAGCGCGGTAAACCGGGCTGCCCTCGACGCCAGAGCGCGTGCCTGATTACTTGGCAGCGGTCTTGCCGAAGCGGTTGCGGAACTTCTCGACGCGACCGCCCATGTTGTCCACCGACTTTTGCGTGCCGGTGTAGAAGGGGTGCGATTCGCTGGTGGTGTCGAGCTTGAACAGGGGCAGCTCGCGGCCGTCGTCGGTCTTG
The DNA here is from genome assembly GCF_059415405.1 of Variovorax sp. GW821-FHT10C12. Lineage (NCBI taxonomy): Bacteria > Pseudomonadati > Pseudomonadota > Betaproteobacteria > Burkholderiales > Comamonadaceae > Variovorax > Variovorax sp. GW821-FHT10C12. The sequence goes on along the minus strand of NZ_JBWKNE010000001.1, from coordinate 1,927,793 downwards.
CCCATTTCCTTGGTGTTCGCGCACGAACGGGTCACGAACTTGAAGCCGTTCGACATGTCGACGAACAGAACTTCGCGGTAATTCGGGTGGATGCCTTCTTTTGCCATGGTGTTTCCTTTTGCGCTGTTGGAATCAATGCGCGGTCGATGCGAGAGCCACCAGCGTGCCAGCAATCTGGCGCGCCGCCCTGAGGCCTTTGACGTGAAGTGTGAGGGCCAAGGAAGCCGGGCGACGTGCCCAGCCGCACTTTTCGCGGAGCCCATGATTATCGCATACTGCCCCCATCGCGAGCAAACCGGGCCCTCCCATGACTTCCACACCCCTTCGCGCCGGCCTTGTCGGCTACGGTTTCGCCGGCCAGACCTTCCATGCGCCGGTGCTTTCGGCCGTTCCGGGGCTCGAACTGGCGGCCGTGGCGAGCTCGCAGCCGCACAAGGTGCATGCCGACTGGCCGGGCGTGGCCGTGGTGCCCGATGTGGCGGCGCTGGTCGCCCGGGCGGACATCGACCTCGTGGTGGTGGCAACGCCCAATGCGCAGCACCATCCGGTCGCCAAGGCGGCTCTGGAGGCCGGCAAACACGTGGTCGTCGACAAGCCGTTCACGCTCGACGTGGCCGAAGCGCGGGAGCTCGAATTGTTGTCAAGGCGCAACAATTGCGTGCTCTCGGTCTACCAGAACCGGCGCTTCGACGCCGACTTCCTGACGCTCCAGCAGGTCCTGGCGTCTGGCGACCTGGGGCGCCCGGTGTACCTGGAATCGCATTTCGACCGCTTCAGGCCCCAGGTTCGCGAGCGTTGGCGAGAGCAGCCGGTGCCGGGTTCGGGCCTGTGGGTGGATCTGGGCGCGCATCTGGTCGATCAGGCCGTGCAGCTCTTCGGCCGGCCCGACACGCTGCAACTCGACACCGCCGCCTTGCGCGATGGCGCGCTGGTCGAAGACTATTTCCATGCCGTGCTGCGCTACGAAGGCGGCCCCCATGCGCCCCTGCGCGTGGTGCTGCACGCCACGACGCTCGCGGCCCATGCGGCGCCGCGCTACATCGTGCACGGCACGCGCGGCAGCTACGTCAAGCACGGCGTCGATCCGCAGGAAGACGCGCTGCGCGCCGGCCAGCGACCGCCGGCCGAAGGGTGGGGCGTCGATCCGCTCGATGGCGAACTCACGCTGGTCGGCAGCGACGGCGCGCCGTACTTTCGCGCGGTGCCGACGCAGGCCGGCAACTATGCCGACTACTACGCCGCGGTCCGCGATGCGATCCTGGGCAAGGGGCCCAATCCCGTGCCGCCCGCACAGGCCGTCGCGCTGATGGAGCTGCTCGACATCGGCCGCCAGAGCGCCGCCGAAGGCCGCGCCATCCGCATCGAGCGCCCATGAAAAAAGCGCGTTGACCCGTGAGGGCCAACGCGCTTTTGCGGAAGAGCCTGAAGCTCAGCCGCCGCGACGCATCATGTCGAAGAACTCGACATTGGTCTTGGTCGCCTTCATGTTCTTGAGCATCAGCTCCATCGACTCGATCTCGTCCATGTTGTACATGAGCTGACGCAGGATGCGGGTCTTCTGCAGGATCTCGGGGGCCAGCAGCAGCTCTTCGCGGCGCGTGCCGCTGCGGTTGAGCTGGATCGAGGGGAACACGCGCTTTTCGTACAGGCGGCGGTCCAGGTGGATTTCGGAGTTGCCGGTGCCCTTGAACTCTTCGAAGATCACTTCGTCCATGCGGCTGCCGGTGTCGATCAGCGCGGTGCCGATGATGGTCAGCGAGCCGCCTTCTTCCACGTTGCGCGCGGCGCCCAGGAAGCGCTTGGGACGCTGCAGCGCGTTGGAGTCGACACCACCGGTCAGCACCTTGCCCGACGAGGGCACGACGTTGTTGTAGGCGCGAGCCAGACGCGTGATCGAGTCCAGCAGGATCACCACGTCCTTCTTGAGTTCGACCAGGCGCTTGGCACGCTCGATCACCATTTCGGCGACGTGCACGTGGCGTGCTGCGGGCTCGTCGAAGGTCGAAGCAATGACTTCGCCCTTCACCGTGCGCTGCATTTCGGTCACTTCTTCAGGGCGCTCGTCCACGAGCAGCACCATCATGTGCACGTCGGGGTAGTTGGCGCTGATCGCGTGAGCGATGTGCTGCATCATCACCGTCTTGCCGCTCTTGGGCGGTGCCACGAGCAGGGCGCGCTGGCCTTTGCCGATGGGGGCGATGATGTCGATGATGCGGCCGGTGAGGTTCTCTTCGCCCTTGACGCCTTCACGTTCCAGCTTCATCTGTTCCTTGGGGAACAGCGGCGTCAGGTTCTCGAACATCACCTTGTGCTTGTTGGCTTCGGGTGCGCCGTCGTTGACCTTGTCCAGCTTGGTCAGTGCGAAGTAGCGCTCGCCGTCCTTGGGCGTGCGCACTTCACCTTCGATCATGTCGCCGGTGTGCAGGTTGAAGCGCCGCACCTGGCTGGGCGAGATGTAGATGTCGTCGGTGCTGGCCGTGAAGCTGGTGTCCGGGCTGCGCAGAAAGCCGAAGCCGTCGGGCAGGATTTCGAGCACACCGTCGGCGAAGACCTGTTCGCCGGCCTTGGCGCGCTTCTTGATGATCGCGAACATCAGCTCTTGCTTGCGCATGCGGCCGATGTTTTCGATCTCAAGCGCCTCAGCCTGCTTGAAGACTTCAGACACGTGGAGTGCCTTGAGTTCGTTTAAGTGCATGGAACGACCCCTGGAGGGGTAATCGAATCGGGAACGGGGGGAGGTTTGATGTGGGGCAAGAACTGCCTCACGAACCGGGGAACTCGAACCGGTTGCCTGATGAAAGGCCCGGTGAACTGAGGGCGATTATGACAGGAAAATCGCCCCGGCCAACGCATTGCGCGCTGGCCGGAAGAAATGCATCAGGCGAGTTGCTGGTCGATGAAGGCCGTGAGTTGCGCCTTGCTCATGGCGCCGACCTTGGTGGCGGCCAGCTGGCCGTCCTTGAACAGCATCAGCGTGGGGATGCCGCGAATGCCGAACTTGGCGGGGATGTCGCGGTTCTCGTCGACGTTGAGCTTGGCGATCTGCAGCTTGCCTTCGTAGGTGGCCGAGACTTCGTCCAGGATCGGGGCGATCATCTTGCAGGGACCGCACCATTCGGCCCAGTAGTCGACCAGAACCGGCTGGCTGGACTTGAGCACGTCGGCCTCGAAGGAAGAATCGGAGATGTGTTTGATCAGTTCGCTGGCCATGTGATGTGTCCTTGTGCGCAGAGAGAGTTTCGGTGCAGCTAAAGTGCGGGTCATTGTGACAGAAACCAAGGGGCGACGTGCCATGCGGCCCGGCTATGGCGGCGATAGCCAAAGCCCTTTGCGGCCCTGCCGCCGACCCCCTCAACCCCCTCGATAGAACATGAACGAAGGCCACCCCGTCCAGGCCCTGTGGTGCGATCCCGCCGACGGCGTCGTCGCGCGGATCGTGCGCACGCTCGACGAGCGCCAGCTGCATGCGGCGCGCACCGTGGTGCTGGTGCCGTATGCGCAGCTGATGGCGGTCGCGCGCGGCATGTGGGCGCGCTGCGGCAGCCCGGGCTTCGTGCCGCGCTTCGAGACCACGCACAACTGGGCGCGCAGCGCGGGCGGCTTCCTGCCGTCCGGCTACGACATCGCCTTCGACATGGCGCGCGACCTGGTCACGGCCCAGGGCCTGCTCGCGCAATCGGGCTTCCAGGCCGAACGCTTCGCGCTCGCGGGGCGGGTGGTCGAGCTGGCCTACCAGCTGGCGCCGCTGGCATCCGCCGTGGCGCCCGAGGTGCGCGGCAGCGACTGGGCCCAGGGCGCAGCCAAGGTGGCCGATGCCGGCAGCGAGTCGGAGTGGTTCCGCATCGAGAGCGCGCTGATCCGCGTCGCCGTGGCCTGGGCCGCGAACTCGGGCTATGCGACCGACGTGCTGCTGCGCGATGCGGCGCGCAGCCAGGTCGATGCGCTGATCGTGCTCGAAGGCTTCCAGACCGATCCGCTCACGCAGGCCCTGTGCGCGCTGTGGGGCGACCGCGCGATCCGCATTCCGCTCGTGCCCGCTGATGCCCCACCGTCTGCGGCCCACGCGCACGTGGCGCTCGACCCCGAGGACGAGGCCCAGCTGGCCGCCGCCTGCGTGCTGCAGCACCTGGCCGAGGGCCGCGCGCCGGTCGCGCTCGTCGCCACCGACCGCGCGCTCACCCGCCGTATCAGCGCCCAGCTGAGCACGCAGGGCATCGTCACGCACGACGAAACCGGCTGGAAGCTGTCCACCACGCGCGCCGCCGCCACGCTGATGAGTGCCTTGCGCGCCTGCGCGCACGACGCGGCCACCGACCAGGTGCTCGAATGGCTCAAGAGCGGCGCCGAGGTCGATGGGTTCGCCGTGCAGTCGCTCGAAATGCGCCTGCGACGCGAAGGCGTGCGCGACTGGCAGGCATGGTGCGCGTTGATCGCGCGCAGCGAGAAGCCACAAGACGAAGGCTTGCGCACCTTCACCCTCACCATCGAAACCCGCCGCGCTCCGATGGCGCGCGCGCGCTCCCTGGCCGAATGGCACCGCGCGCTGCGCGAGCTGCTGACGGCCGGTGAACAGTGGGAAGCGCTCACCGCTGACTTCGCGGGCGCCAAGGTGATCGCCGCCCTCTGGCTCGATGCCGACGCGCACGGCGAGGAAGACGAGTTTCCCGGCGGGCGCCACAGCCTCGCCGAGTTCACGGCCTGGGCACGCGACGTGCTCGAAGACGCCAGCTTCGTGCCGCCCGCCGGCGACGAGGCGCCCAAGGTGTCCGTGCTGCCGATGTACCAGCTGCTGGGCCGCGTCTTCGGCGCCGTCGTCATTCCCGGCTGCGACGACCGCCGCATGCCCGCGTCGCCCGAGCCGCCGGGCAACTGGAGTGCGGCGCAGCGCCTCGACCTGGGCCTGGCCTCGCGCGAGGTGCTGGAGGCCGCGCAGCGCGCGGCCTGGGCCATGGCCACGCGCAACCCGAGCTGCGATCTGGTCTGGCGCCATTCCGATGCCAGCGGCGAACCCGTGCGGCCGAGCCCGCTGGTGCAGGCCCTGCAGCTCGCCCATGCACTGCAGCCGGGCGTCGATCCGCGCACGCCGCGCGACGTCGCCGTCTCGCCGACCCTGCGGCCCACGCCCTCGGGCGCGCTGCTGCCGCTCACCAATGTGTCGACCAGCGTCTACGAAGACCTGCGCCGCTGTCCCTATCGCTTCTTCGCGCTGCGCCAGCTGGGCCTGCGCACCGCCGACGAGCTCGATGCCGAGGTCGACAAGCGCGACTTCGGCAACTGGCTGCACGCGGTGCTCGGCCAGTTCCACGAGACCCTGCGCGACGCGCCGACGAGCGATGCGCAAGCGCGCGCCACGCTGCTGGCCGACACCGCGCGCGATGTCACGCAGACGCTCGGCTATTCCGACGCCGAGTTCCTGCCCTTCGCCGCCGCGTGGCCGGCGGTGCGCGACGGCTACCTCGACTGGCTCGCGAAACATGAAGCGGACGGAGCGGTCTTCGTCGAGGCCGAGCCCTGGAAAGAGCAGCCCCTGGGCACCCTGCGGCTGGTCGGCCGGCTCGACCGCGTCGATCGCACGGCAGACGGCCAGCCCTTCGTGATCGACTACAAGACCGAGACCGCCTCCGTCACCAAGGAGCGCGTGAAAGACCCGACCGAGGATACGCAGCTCGCCTTCTACGCAGCGCTGGTGGCTGACGACACCTTGCGCGCGGCCTACGTCAACGTGGGCGAGAAGTCGTCCGGCACGCAGACCGTCGAGCAGCCCGCCGTGGTCGAGGCGCGCGATGCGCTGGTGGCCGGCATCATCGACGACTTCGCGCGCATCGCGCAGGGCGCGCCGCTGCCGCCGCTGGGCGAGGGCAGCGTCTGCGATTTCTGCGCTGCACGCGGTCTGTGCCGCAAGGACTTCTGGGAGGTCACGCCATGAACGGCGCTGCCTACGAACACAACGGCCGGCACGTCGCGCGCGAGGCCTTCTACACCGTCGCCTGCGATCCGCGGCGCTCGGTTGCGGTCGAAGCCTGTGCGGGCGCCGGCAAGACCTGGATGCTGGTGTCGCGCATCGTGCGCGCGCTGCTCGAAGAGGGCGATTCCGCCTGCGAGCCGCACGAGATCCTGGCCATCACCTTCACCAAGAAGGCCGCCGGCGAAATGCGCGAGCGGCTCGACCAGTGGCTCGCGCTGTTTGCCGAGCTCGATCCGGCCGCGTCGCAACGCGAGCTCGTGATGCGCGGCATGACACCGGAGGCCGCGCAGGCGGCCGTGCCGCGGCTGCAGGGGCTCTACCGGCGCCTGCTCGAAGGCGGGCGTCCGGTGCAGTTCCGCACCTTCCACGCGTGGTTCGCGGGCCTGCTGCGCAATGCGCCGCTCGCCGTGCTGCGCGAGCTGGGACTGCCCGCGAACTACGAACTGCTCGAAGACGATGCCGAGGCGCGCAACCACACCTGGCGGCCGTTCTTCGAGGCCGTGACCGGCGACGCGCGCGCGCTGGCCGACTACTACGCTGTCGTCGCCACCCACGGCCGCTCGCAGACGGCGAAGGCGCTGGGCGAGGCGCTGTCGAAGCGGGTCGAGTTCTCGCTGTCCGATCCCCAGGATGCCGTGACGCCGTTCGACGTGCTGTACCCGGCCCTGCAGGGGCTGGAGCTGCCGACCGACGCGCTGCGCGGCGAGGCCGTGCGCCGCCGCTGGCTCGACCGCGCCGCCGCCCTCGGCCGCGAGGCCAACAAGACACCGCAGAAGGCGGCCGAAGCCATCATCGACGTGTTCGGCACCGGCGAGCCCGCGCCCGACGCGCTGGCCGATGCGCTCGCGGTGCTGCGCAAGACCTTCTTCGTCGCGAGCGAAGACCGGCTCACCAAGAACCTGCAGAAATTCCCCGCCGCGCAAGAGGCCGAGACCGAGCTGCAGCTGCTGTGCGCCGCGCAGGCCCAGCACGCGGCCTGGCTCTACCAGCAGCGCATGACGCGGCTCACGCGCCTGCTGATCACCGCCTTCGGCGAGGTCAAGCGCGCGCACGGCTGGGTCGACATGAACGACGTCGAACAGGCCGCGCAGCTGCTCTTGGGCCAGTCGGCGCTGTCGGGCTGGGTGCAGGAGCGGCTCGACGCGCGCGTCGCGCACCTGCTGATCGACGAGTTCCAGGACACCAACCCGCTGCAGTGGCAGGCGCTCTACGGCTGGCTCAGCGCCTACACGGGCGCGGGCGGCAGCGCGCCGCGCGTGTTCATCGTGGGCGACCCCAAGCAGAGCATCTACCGCTTCCGCCGCGCCGAGCCGCAGGTGTTCATCGCCGCCAAGAAGTTCGTGCGCGAAGGGCTCGGCGGCGAACTGCTCAACTGCGACCACACGCACCGCAACGCGCGCGCCGTGGTCGGCCTCGTCAACAGCGCGATGCTGGCCGCGCAGGCGGCCGGCGAGTTCGACGGCTACCGCGCCCACACCACCGAGCGTGGCGACGACGGCGAACTGCTGAAGCTGCCCGCCATCGACCGCGACGCGCTCGACACCGCCGTGGCCGCCGCGCCGGCCGACGACGGCATGCTGCACTGGCGCGACAGCCTCGTCACGCCGCGCGTGCTGCCCGAAGAACAGCTGCTGCAGAAGGAGTGCGAACAGGCCGCGCGCTGGGTCGCGCAGCGCATCGCCGACGGCACGCCGCCACGCCAGATCATGGTGCTGGCGCGCCGCCGCAGCCGCTTGTCGGCCATGCAGGACGCGCTGCGCCGCCGCCACATTCCCGTGCAGCAGCCCGAGAAGAACGACCTGAACGATGCGCCCGAAGTGCAGGACGTGGTCGCGCTGCTCGACGCGCTGGTGTCGCCCGCGCACGACCTGTCGCTGGCGCGCGCGCTCAAGTCGCCGCTGTTCGGCATCGACGACGACGCGCTGGTGCAGCTGGCGCGCTGCCAGCGCGAGACGCCAGTGGCCAGCTGGTTCTCTTTGATCCAGAAGGGCGAAGGCCTGCCGACCGTGCTGACCGAGGCGGGCGTGCAGCTGCGCCGCTGGCAGCGCTGGCTGATGGCGATGCCGCCGCACGACGCACTGGACGCGATCTTTCACGACGGCGACGTGCTCGCGAAGTTCGGCGCCGCGGTGCCGGCGGCCTTGCGGCAGAGCGCGCTGGCCAACCTGCGCGGGCTGGTCGCCGCCTCGCTCGACATCGACGGTGCGCGCTTCGCGACGCCTTATGCCCTGGTGCGGGCCCTGCGCGCGGGCGGCGTGCGCGCACCCACCGTGGCCGCGCCCGAAGCGGTGCAGTTGCTGACCGTGCACGGCGCCAAGGGCCTCGAAGCCGACACCGTGCTGATGCTCGACTGCGACGCGCCGCCGCCGCGCGCGCAGACCATGGGCGTGCTGGTCGAGTGGAAGGGCAGCGACAGCGCGCCCACGCGCTTCGTGTTCCTGGCCAGCGAGAAGACGCCACCGGCCTGCGCCGCCGCGCTGCTCGAAGAGGAGCAGCACGCGCGCCATCGCGAAGAACTCAACGGCCTCTACGTGGCGACCACGCGGGCCCGCGAGCGGCTGGTGCTGTCGTCGGTGAAACCGTCGCGCGCCAACGAGGGCAGCTGGTGGGCGCGGCTGGAGCCGCTGTGCGAGCCGACCGAGGCCGACGAGCCGCTGGTCGAGGCGTCTGCCGCCGCGCAGGCCGCGTCGGCCACCTTCGCGATGAAGACGTTGCCCGCATCGCTTCTGCCGGCGACGGAATCGCCGCCCGAGAAGAAAAAGGTGAAGGAAGCCACCGTCGATGCACGTGCCGCCGCCTTCGGCCAGGCCATGCACCGGTTGCTCGAATGGGCCGTGCCCGGCGAAGCCTTGCCACCGGCCCATGTGCGGGCGGCCGCGCGCGAGTTCATGCTCGATCCGCAGCAGGCGCGCGGCGCCGCGGCGCTGGCCCAGCGCATCCGCGCGGGCGCCGGTGCCTGGGTGTGGGACGATCGCAGCATCGACTGGCATGGCAATGAAGTCACGCTGGTCCACGAGGGCGATACCTTGCGCATCGACCGGCTGGTGCGCGAGCGCGCCACCAGCGCATGGTGGATCCTCGACTACAAATCGGCCGCGCGCCCCGAACGGGACGCGGCCCTGATCGCACAGATGCAGCGCTACCGCGCTGCCGTGCAACATGCCTACCCCGGTGCCACGGTGCGCGCCGCGTTCCTGACCGGGCAGGGCGAACTGGTGAATCTCGAATGACTGTTTCTTCTACCGTCGCCGTCATCGGCGGCGGACCTGCCGGCCTGATGGCGGCCGAAGTGCTGAGCGCGTCCGGCGCGCAGGTGCATGTGTACGACGCGATGCCCTCGGTGGGCCGCAAGTTCCTGCTGGCCGGCCGCGGCGGCCTCAACCTCACGCACTCGGAGCCCTTCGATGTGTTCGTGACGCGCTTCGGCGAGCGCCGCGCGCAGCTCGAGCCACTGCTCGCCAAATTCGGTCCGCAGCAGGCGCGCGAGTGGGCGGCCGGGCTGGGCATCGAGACCTTCGTCGGCACCTCGGGCCGCGTGTTCCCGACCGACATGAAGGCCGCGCCCTTGCTGCGCGCCTGGCTGCATCGCCTGCGCGCCGCGGGCGTGCAGTTCCACATGCGGCATCGCTGGGTGGGTGACGGCGCCTTCGATGCGAATGCGCTGCGCTTCGCAACGCCGGCGGGCGAGGTCACCGCCAAGGCCGATGCCGTGGTGCTGGCCCTGGGCGGCGCGAGCTGGGCGCGCCTGGGCTCCGACGGCGCGTGGGCGCCGTGGCTGCAGGCGCAGGGCGTGGCGGTGGCGTCGCTGCTGCCGGCCAACTGCGGCTTCGACGGCGCAGGCTGGAGCGAGCACTTTTCGAGCCGCTTCGCGGGACAGCCCTTCAAGTCGGTCGCGATCGCTTTCACCGACAGCCAGGGGCGGCACTTCGCGCGCAAGGGCGAGTTCGTTGCCACGGCCACGGGCATCGAAGGCAGCCTGGTCTATGCAGCGTCGGCGCTGCTGCGTGACGAGATTGCCGCGAACGGCAGTGCGACGCTGCTACTCGACCTGCTGCCCGACCGCAGCGCCGAACAGGTGCTCGCCGCGGTGAAGCATCCACGTGGCGCGCGTTCGTTGAGCAGCCACCTCAAGAGCCGTCTCGGCATCGAGGGCATCAAGGCGGGCGTGCTGCACGAGGCGCTGAGCAAGGAAGCGATGCAGGACCCGGCGCAGCTGGCGGCCACCATCAAGGCGGTGCCGCTGAAGCTGGTCGCGACGCGGCCGGTCGACGAAGCGATCAGCACGGCGGGCGGCGTGCGCTTCGATGCGCTCGATCCGGCCCTGATGGCGACGGCGCTGCCCGGCGTGTTCGCGGCAGGGGAAATGCTGGATTGGGAGGCGCCGACCGGCGGCTACCTGCTCACGGCGGCGATGGCCAGCGGCGCGGCTGCGGCGCGCGGCGCGATCCAGCGGCTGGGGCTTTGACGGAAGGCGCGCTCAGCGCGAGCGCGCGCAGGGCCAGAAGAACACCTGCTCGGGGTCGTCCGCATCGAGGTTCTCGATGTGGCCGCTCTCCCTGAACCCGGCTTCTTTCAGCAGCGCGTGCATCGCCGTGTTGGAGCGGTTCGTGGAGGTGAAGAGCTTGGGGCGTTCACAGATCGACTGGAAGTGATCGACGAGCCGCAGGCCGAGCCGCCTGCGGCGAAATGGTTCGCCGACCATGAGCATCTCGATGAAGCCGCAGTCGAAGAAGTGGTGGTGCAGAACGCCGTAGGCGGCGATGTCGCCATCCACCTCGATCACATGGCAGAAGCGATCCTCGATCCAGCCTTGGATCTGCACGGCGCGGCGCGCATCGTGCGCGGCCACGGTGTCGAGGCGCACCAACGCTTCGAGATCACTGATGCGGGCGGGCCGGATGTCCAAGTTCATGGATGGCTGCGCGAAGTTCTGGGAATTTGAGGTGTCCGGGGCCGGTAACCCTTGGACACGGCGCGTAAGTTCTCTGGAAAGGAACTCACGGCTTCTGGATGTTAGGTTGACGAGCCTTACCCCTGGCACTGACTACGCAGTTAGGGCTGCTTGGTTCCCCACCTGACCCGGTTGGCCACTTCACCATGCAGGGAGGCCCGTCAGCCTGCATTCTAACCGCGCGGATTTGCCCCCTTGGCCGGGGCGTGAATCATTTCGACGGCGGATGGGAAACAAGCGTGAAGTGACCCCCGCCGCGCCTTTTAGAATGCCCGCAATGTCTTATCTCGTGCTCGCTCGCAAGTTCCGTCCGAAAACCTTCGGTGAGATGGTCGGTCAGGGGCATGTGGTCCAGGCGCTGGAAAACGCGCTGACGACGCAGCGCCTGCACCACGCCTATCTGTTCACCGGGACGCGGGGCGTGGGCAAGACCACGGTGTCGCGCATCCTGGCCAAGTCGCTCAACTGCCAGGGCCCGGACGGGCAGGGCGGCATCACCGCCACGCCCTGCGGCGTGTGCCAAGCCTGCCAGGACATCGATTCGGGCCGCTTTGTCGACTACACCGAGCTCGACGCGGCCTCCAACCGCGGCGTGGACGAAGTGCAGTCGCTGCTCGAGCAGGCAGTCTACAAGCCGGTGCAGGGGCGCTTCAAGGTCTTCATGATCGACGAAGTGCACATGCTCACGAACACCGCGTTCAACGCGATGCTCAAGACGCTCGAGGAGCCGCCCGAGTACCTCAAGTTCGTGCTGGCCACGACCGATCCGCAGAAGGTGCCGGTCACGGTGCTGTCGCGCTGCCTGCAGTTCAACCTGCGGCCGATGGCGCCCGAGACGGTGCTCGAACATCTCACGGGCGTGCTGCAGACCGAGCAGGTGCCGGCCGAGCCGCAGGCGCTGCGCCTGCTGGCGCGCGCCGCACGCGGCTCGATGCGCGACGCGCTCTCGCTCACCGACCAGGCCATCGCCTTCGGCAACGGCGAGCTGCTCGAGACCGGCGTGCGCCAGATGCTCGGCAGCGTCGATCGCGGCCATGTGTTCCGCCTCATCGAAGCGCTGGCACAAGGCGACGGCAAGACCGTGGTCGACACCTCCGAGGCGCTGCGCCGCGACGGCATGTCCGCCGCGTCCACGCTTGAAGAAATGACGGCCGTGCTGCAGGCCATGGCCGTGCTGCAGGCCGTGCCTTCGCGCGCCGAATCGGCCGACGCGGCCACCGACCCCGACGCGGCCGACACGGCGCGCCTGGCGTCGCTGATGCCCGCCGACGAGACGCAGCTGCTGTACAGCCTGTGCCTGCACGGGCGCGGCGAACTGGGCCTTGCGCCCGACGAGTACGCGGCGCTGACCATGGTGCTGCTGCGACTGCTGGCCTTCAAGCCCTCCCATGCGGCCGCCTCGACGGCCTCCACGGAAAAAAAAACTCTGAATGACGCCGGCGGCGCCGCGCCGCGGGCTCCCGCGCGCGAAGCCGCCCCGGTTTCCCGGCCTTCGGTGCCCGATCCGGCACCCGCTGCCGCGCCGTCGCAACCACCCGCACAACCCGCGCCGGCCGGCCAGCGGCTCGCGGTGGTCGATGCTCCGCAGCGCCAGCCCATGCCCCGGCCCGCCCCGCAGGAGGCGTCCGACGCGCCTGCAGCCCATGTCGTCGGCGTGCCGATCCGCGTGCAGCCGCCGCCTGGCCAGCGCGACGTGCCGCGCGAAGAGGAGCAGCGCAGCACCTACACCCCGATCCCGCCGAGCGAAGAGGGCGACTTCTGGCATGCCACGGTCATGCAGCTTGTCGCCGCCGAAAGCGTGGCGGCACTGGCGCGCGAACTGGCGCTGCAGTCGCAGCTGGTGGCGCGCGACACCGACCAGTGGATGCTGCGCATCGAGCGCGAAACCCTCAACCAGCCGTCCAGCCGCGAGAAGCTCACGGCGGCGCTGCAGGGCCTCGGCCACAATGTGAGGCTGGCCATCGAGATCGGCGGCGTGGTCGACAGCCCGGCGCGCCGCAACAAGCAGGCGGCCGACGAGCGCCAGCGGGTGGCCGAGGAAGCCATCCGCAGCGACCCCGAGGTGCAGATGCTGATGCGCGACTTCGATGCGAAGATCGTGCCCGGATCGCTGAAGCCCCTCTGACGCCGGCGCCGCAGTCGCCGCATTTTTCGACCGTATTCTTTCCATCACCAACCCATCACAGACAGGACCAACGATGTTCAACAAAGGACAACTGGCCGGCCTCATGAAGCAGGCGCAGGCAATGCAGGACAACCTCAAGAAGGCCCAGGAAGAACTGGCGCACATCGAGGTCGAAGGCGAGTCGGGCGCCGGTCTCGTCAAGGTCGTCATGACCTGCAAGCACGACGTCAAGCGCATCACCATCGACCCCAGCCTGCTGGCCGACGACAAGGACATGCTCGAAGACCTCGTGGCTGCCGCCTTCAACGCCGCCGTGCGCAAGGCCGAGGAAACCAGCGAGCAGAAGATGGGCAAGCTCACCGCCGGCATGCCCGGCCTGCCGCCCGGCATGAAGCTGCCGTTCTGATGGCTCTCCCCCAGGCTGCGCGCACTTCGTGTCGCTTCGCCAACCCCCTCGCCGGGGGCAACACCAGCGGCCCGGCAAAGCCGGTTCCGCGGTGTTCGCTTGAAGGGCTCGGCTGACATGGCAGACGCCAGTTCGCTCGATGCGCTGGTCGATGCGCTGCGCCGGTTGCCCGGTGTCGGCGTCAAGTCGGCCTCGCGCATGGCCTTCCACCTGTTGCAGCACGACCGCGAGGGCGCGCAGTTGCTTGCGCGTGCGCTCCAGCAGGCGGCAGGCCAGGTGCGGCACTGCGAGCTGTGCAACACCTTCACCGAAGCGCCGATCTGCCATGTCTGCATGGACTCGCGGCGCGACGGCACCAAGCTGTGCGTGGTCGAGACGCCGGCCGACCAGGCCGCGCTCGAACGCACGGGCGCTTTTCGCGGCTACTACTTCGTGCTCATGGGCAAGCTCAGTCCGCTCGATGGCATCGGGCCGAAGGACATCGGCCTGCAGAAGCTGTTCGACCGCGCGCGGGACGGCACGGTGAGCGAGGTCATCCTCGCGACCAATTTCACCGCCGAAGGCGAGGCCACGGCACACGTGATCGGCGAAGCGCTCAAGCAGCACGGGCTCACCGTGACGCGTCTCGCGCGCGGCGTGCCGGCCGGCAGCGAGCTCGAGTACGTCGACCTCGGCACCATCGCGCACGCGCTGGTCGATCGCCGCTGACGCGCGGCCTGTTCAAGGCCGCGTTCGTTCTTCCCTTTTGTTGTCGTCACCATGACCTTCTCCTTGCTCACCGTCGCCTACTGGTGCGTGTTCATCGCCTGCGGCCTGCCGTACCTCGCGGCATGGATCGCGAAGGCAGGCAGCTTCGGCGTGCGCGACAACATGCATCCGCGCGACTGGGCCGCCAAGCAAAGCGGCTGGCGCGCACGCGCCAACAGCGCGCAGGCCAACAGCTTCGAAGGCCTGCCGTTCTTCATCGGCGCGGTGGTCATCGCGCACCAGCTCGGCGTGGCGCAGGCGCGGCTCGACATGCTCGCGGTGGCCTACGTGGTGCTGCGCGTGATCTACCTCGGCCTGTACATCCGCGGCGCGCCGAGCGCGCGCAGCGCGGTCTGGGCACTCGCGTTCCTGGTCAATATCGCGATACTTTTTCTGGCGCGATAGCGCCTCGGCGAAGGCTTCTCCAGGAGGCCTTCGTGCTTACGTGGAAACCCGCACGGGATGACCCCGATGCAGGCCCACAGGGCGCACGCCTAAGCTCGATTCAGTTCACAAGAATCACAGAGCCCCGCAGGACCGCGCCATGCTTCATCGCAGAACCCTCATCTCCGCTTCCGCCATCGCTGCCGCAGCGATTGCATTGCCGCGGGTCTTTGCGCAGCAGGCCAAGCTGGAGAAGACCAAGGTCTCCATCGCGGTGGGCGGCAAGGCGGCGTTCTACTACCTGCCGCTCACCATTTCCGAGCAGCTCGGCTACTTCAAGGCCGAAGGGCTCGAAGTGGAAATCTCCGACTTCGCCGGCGGCGCGCGCGCATTGCAAGCGGTGGTGGGTGGCTCGGCCGACGTCTGCTCGGGCGCCTACGAACACACGATCAACCTGCAGGCCAAGAACCAGTTCTTCCAGGCCTTCGTGCTGCAGGGCCGCGCACCGCAGATCGCGGTGGGCGTGTCGACGAAGAACATGGCGGGCTACACCGGCATCCAGGACCTGCGTGGCAAGAAGATCGGCGTCTCGGCGCCGGGCTCGTCGACCAACATGGTGGTCAACCTCGTGCTCTCGCGCGGTGGTCTCAAGGCCAGCGACGTGAGCTTCATCGGCGTGGGCGTGGCGGCGGGCGCGCTCACCGCGATGCGCTCGGGCCAGATCGACGCCATCAGCAACACCGACCCGGTGATGACGATGCTCGAGCAAAAGGGCGACGTGAAGATCATCAGCGACACGCGCACGCTCAAGGGCACCGAGCAGGTGTTCGGCGGGCCGATGCCCGCGGCCTGCCTCTACGCGCCGATCGACTTCATCCAGAAGCACCCCAACACCTGCCAGGCGCTGGCCAACGCGATCGTGCGCGGCCTCAAGTGGCTGCAGACGGCGGGGCCGGGCGACATCATCAAGACCGTGCCCGAGACCTACCTGCTGGGCGACCGCGCGCTGTACCTCGCGTCGTTCGACAAGGTGCGCGAGTCCATCGCCACCGACGGCCTCGTGCCGGCCGAAGGACCGAAGACGGCGCTCAACGCCATCGCGAGCTTCGACACCTCGGTCAAGGCCGACAAGATCGACCTCGCCAGGACCTACACCAACGATTTTGCAAAGCGTGCGAAAGACAGGTTCAAAGCCTGATTGCGAACGTTCAGCAACCCGGCTTCGGCCGGGTTTTTTCTTCCGGAGCGCCATGTCCGACTACGCACTCGAACTCCTTTCCATTCGCTGCACCTTCCATTCGAAGGACGACCCGGGCCAGCGCTACACGGCGGTGGACGACACCACGCTGCGCATCGGGGCGGGCGAGTTCGTCTCGGTGGTCGGGCCCACGGGCTGCGGCAAGTCGACGCTGCTGAACGTGGGCGCGGGGCTGCTCGAGCCGTCGTCGGGCGGCGTGAAGGTCTTCGGCCAGCCGCTCACGGGCGTGAACAAGCGCGCGGGCTACATGTTCCAGACCGAGGCGCTGATGCCGTGGCGCAGCGCCATCGACAACGTGAAGGTGGGGCTGCAGTACCGCGGCGTGCCCGACGCCGAGGCGCACGCGCAGGCCGAGGCGTGGCTCTCGCGCGTGGGCCTCACGGGCTTCGGCGACCGCTACCCGCACCAGCTCTCGGGCGGCATGCGCAAGCGCGTGGCGCTGGCGCAGACGCTGGTGCTCGACCCCGACATCATCCTCATGGACGAGCCCTTCAGCGCGCTCGACGTGCAGACGCGGCAGCTGATGGAAAACGAAGTGCTCGAACTCTGGAGCGCGAAGAAGAAGGCCGTGCTCTTCATCACGCACGACCTCGACGAAGCGATTGCGATGAGCGACCGCGTGGTGGTGCTGTCGGCCGGCCCGGCGACGCGGCCGATCGGCGAGTTCGTGATCGACCTGCCGCGTCCGCGCGATGTGGCCGAGGTGCGCACGCAGCCGCGCTTCGTCGAGTTGCATCGCCAGATCTGGGAGGTGCTGCGCGACGAAGTGCTCAAGGGCTACGCGCAGCAACTGAGGAAGGCCGCATGATGCCGCGCCTCGATGCACGCCATGCGCGCTTCTGGCAGCTGATGCTGCTGGCCGTGATCCTCGTGACCTGGCATGTGGCGTCGCGCAACGACCAGATCGCCTTTTTCCTCGGCCAGCCGATCGTGGTGGCGGGGCGCATCTGGAGCTGGTTCCTGCCCTTCGAGGTGCCGCCGAACCTGCTGTTTCCAGAAGGCCTGAAGGGCAACGCCGACATCTACCGCCACCTGGGCACGACGCTGCTCGAAACGGTGCTGGCCTTCGGCATCGGCACAGCGCTCGGGCTGGGCTGCGGCCTGTGGCTGGCGCTGGCGCCCACGGCGAGCCTGATCCTCGATCCGTACATCAAGGCCGCCAACTCGATGCCGCGCGTGATCCTCGCGCCGATCTTCGCGCTGTGGTTCGGCCTGGGCATCTGGAGCAAGGTGGCGCTGGCCGTCACGCTGGTGTTCTTCATCGTGTTCTTCAACGTCTACCAGGGCGTGCGCGAAGTGAGCCCGGTCGTGCTGGCCAACGCGAAGATGCTGGGCGCCAACCAGCGGCAGCTGCTGCGCACGGTGTACCTGCCCAGCGCCACGAGTTGGGTGTTCTCCAGCCTGCACACCTCGGTGGGCCTGGCCTTCGTTGGCGCGGTGGTGGGGGAGTACCTGGGCTCGGCGCGCGGCGTGGGCTACCTGATCCTGCAGGCCGAGGGCACCTTCGACGTGAACACGGTGTTCGCGGGCATCGTGGTGCTCACGGCCTTCGCGCTGGCACTCGACGGGCTCGTGGGGCTGATCGAGAAGCGCCTGATGAAGTGGCAACCCAGGAGCGGCGAGACCGAGAAGCTGTAGGCCGCCAGTGCGATGATCGCGCCAGAGCGCCCGCGGGGGGCGACAACAACATCTGGGAGTGAATCTTGAACCACAACCACGGGAACCAGCGCGGGAGTACCTTGCGCTCGCGCGGCGAAGCCGCAAGGGTGTCGAACGAAGAGCTGTTCTTCGACCTGGTCTATGCCTTTTCCGTCACGCAGCTGTCTCACTACCTGCTGGACCACCTCACGCTGCTCGGCGCCTTGCAGACGCTGGTGATGTGGTTTGCGGTGTGGCTCGGCTGGCAGTACACGGCGTGGACGACCAACTGGTTCAACCCGGGCACGCTGCGCATACGGGCCATGCTGTTCGGCGTCATGCTGCTGGCGATGGTGATGGCGTCGGCGCTGCCGGGCGCCTTCGGCGAGCGCGGGCTGGTGTTCGCGCTGTGCTTCGCGGGCATCCAGGTCGGGCGCACCTTCGGCGTGCTGGTGGCGGTCGGGCGCGACCATGCGCTGGCGCCCAACTTCCGGCGCCTGCTGGCCTGGAACTGCGTGGCCGCGGTGTTCTGGATCGCGGGCGGCCTGGCGCAGCAAGGCACGGTACGCCTCTTGCTGTGGATGGCTGCTGTCTCGTGCGAGTACGTGGCGCCGATGATCGGCCTGCGTTTTCCGGGCCTGGGGCGTTCGACCACGGCGGACTGGACCATCGACGGTGGCCACCTGGCCGAGCGCTGCCAGCTGTTCGTGATCGTGGCGTTGGGCGAATCGGTGCTGGCCACCGGCATCGCCTTCGGCCACCACACCGAGTGGCACGGTGTCGACCTGTTCGCGCTGCTCGTGAGCTTCGCCGGCAGTCTCGCGATGTGGTGGATGTACTTCGACACCAGCGCCAAGGAAGCGACGCACGTCATCGAGCACGCCAAGGACCCGGGCGGCATCGGCGCCAAGTTCCACTACACGCATGTGATCCTGGTGGCCGGCATCATCGTCTGCGCCGTGGCCGACGAACTCGTGATCGGCGAGGGTTCGCACCATGCGCAATGGAAGCACCTCGGACCGCTGTTGGGTGGGCCGGCGATCTACCTGTTCGGCAATGCGCTGTTCAAGCGCGTGGTGCGCGGCTTCATGCCGCAGTCGCACCTGTACGGCTTGGCGCTGCTCGCGGTGTTGGCGGTGTTCGCCTCGCAGCTCTCGATCCTGGTGGTGGGCTCGTTGACCACGCTGGTGATGGTGGCGGTGGCGGCGCTGGAGGCCGTGGTGCGCCGCCGGGCCGGGACCGGGCAGACGCTGCACCCCTGAGCGGCGCGGCGTTGCCGCTGCCGACGACGGTGCTCAGCGCTTGTGCTTGGACGGCGTGCCGCCGCGCGGCTGGCGCACCACCGCCTGCTTGGCGCTGCTGCTGCCGCGTGCGGCGGTCTTGGCCGGCACACCGCCGCGCTTGGAGGTGGCCACCACGGCGCCACGGCCGCGCGCGGGCGCTGCGCCCGAGCCGACACGGGCCGCAGGCGTGGCGCGCACCGGCAGGTACACGACCACGCTGTAGCCGCGCTTGAAGGCGTGGCTCGTGTTGACGTCGTTCCAGTCGGCCACGGCCGCAGGCTTGAGGTTGTAGCGGCGCGCGATGCTCGCCACGTTGTCCGAGCGGCCGGCCTTGACGGTGGTGCGGCGCGTGATGATCTCGGGCTGGAAGCTCAGGTGGCCGCCGTCGGCCACGACCGCCGCCACGTCTTCCTTCACGCGCGCGCCGCGCGGCACGATGAGCGTGGAGCCGGCCTTGATGAGCATGCGCGGCGGCACGTTGTTGAGCGCGCGCAGGTCCGACTCGCTCATGCCCGAGCGCTGGGCGGCGTCGGCCACCGTCATGGTGCGGGGCACGACCCAGGCGGTCCAGCTGGCGTACTGGCCTTGCGAGTAGGCGTCGAAATTGCGCTTGAAGACTGCCGCGTTGTCCCAGGGCAGCAGGATGTCGGAGGTGCCGGCCGCGATCAGCACGGGCTTGTGGGCGGCTGGGTTGAGCGCGCGGAAGTCTTCGATGCGCACGTCGGCCAGCTTGGCCGCCAGTTCCACGTCGAGGTCGCGCGTGAGCGGCACGGTCTGGAAGTAGGGGTGGTTGGCGATCAGCGGCAGCTCGGCGTTGAAGGCCTGCGGGTTGGCCACGATGTTCTTCACGGCCTGCAGCTTGGGCACGTAGAGCCGCGTTTCGGCGGGCATCGACAGGTCGCTGTAGGTGGTGGGCAGGCCCAGGCGCTGGTTCTTGGCGATGGCGCGTCCCACGCTGCCTTCGCCCCAGTTGTAGGCGGCCAGCGCGAGCTGCCAGTCGCCGAACATGCCGTAGAGCTTCTGCAGGTAGTCGAGTGCGGCGCGGGTGGAGGCCACCACGTCGCGGCGGTCGTCGCGGAAGATGTTCTGCTTGAGGTCGAAGTCGGTGCCGGTGGCGGGCATGAACTGCCACATGCCGGCGGCGCGCGCGCTGGACACGGCCTGCGGGTTGAAGGCGCTCTCGATGTACGGCAGCAGCGCCAGCTCGGTCGGCATGTTGCGGCGCTCGAGCTCCTCGACGATGTGGAAGATGTACTTGTTCGAGCGCTCGGTCATGCGCTGGATGTAGTCGGGCCGGCTGGCGTACCACAGCTCGCGGTCGCGCACCAGGTCGCTCTCGAGGTTGGGCATCTTGAAGCCGCGGCGGATGCGGTCCCACATGTCGGCCGGCGGTGCCAGCGTGACCACGCTCTGCGAACGCGCCTGGCCGCTGGTCAGCGGGCTGAGGTTGGCGTCGCGCGGATAGATGGGCGTGGCGCTGCCCGAGGGGCGGGCGCCGGTGCCGCCGGCAGCGGTGCCGGCCTTGGCGGTGGGGGAGGAAGAAGCACTGTTGTCCGTGCTCGCGCAGCCCGCGAGTACCAGGGAGCCTGCGAGGCAGGTGGCAACGATAAATTTCATCGGAAGTCGTTTTTCCATTGGCGCAGTGCGGCGAACACCTCGGCTTCGGCGGCATCCGCGGAAAGCTCGGCATGGGCCCGCACTGCTCGAAAGACGGTGGCTTCGCGGCTGCGAAGAAAGGGGTTGATCCGGCGTTCGATCGCCAGTTGCGAGGGCAGCGTGGGCTGCCCCTGTGCGCGCAGGCTTTCGCAATGCGCGTTGTAGTGAGTGAGTTCGTCGTTGCCGGGTTCCACGGCGCGGGCGAACTTCAGGTTAGCAAGTGTGTATTCGTGCGCACAGCACACACACGTGTCGCCGGGCAGCGCGGCGAGCGCGTCGAGCGAGGCGAGCATCTGCGCAGGCGTGCCCTCGAACAGGCGACCGCAGCCGCCGGAGAAGAGGGTGTCGCCGCAGAACAGCACGGGGGCCTGCGTGGCCGAGGCCGGCAGAAAGTACGCGATGTGCCCGGCCGTGTGGCCCGGCACGTCGATGACCTCGAAGCGCAGGCCCAGGGCCCGCGCGATGTCGCCCTGCACCAGCGGCGTGAAGGGCTCGGGGATGCGCTCGCGCGCGGGACCCCACACCTTCGCGCCCGTGGCCGCATGCAACGCGGCCACGCCGCCCGTGTGATCGGGGTGGTGGTGCGTGACTAGAATCGCGGCCAGCTGCAGCTTGTGGTGCGCCAACGCATCGAACACCGGTTGGGCATCGCCCGGGTCCACCACGATGGCGTGGTGCCCGTCGTGCAGCATCCAGATGTAGTTGTCAGCAAAAGCGGGCAGCGGAACAAGGGTCATGAGCGGTCAAATTATAGGTTTGCAGGATTGGTTCGCGACCCCCCCCGGTCGCTACCTCCTGGCCTGGGAACAGGCCCAGTTCGACGAGGCGGTGGCCGATGTTTTTGGTTACCACGCCTTGCAGCTCGGCGCGGCCGAGGTCAACGGGCTGCGCACCAACCGCATGCCGCACCGCTGGCTGGCCCTGACAGACCCGGTGCGGGCCGGCAAGGCCACGCTGGTGACCGACTTCGCCGCCTTGCCGTTCGCGGCCAACAGCCTCGACCTCGTGGTGCTGCCGCACGCTTTGGAACTCAGTCCCGATCCGCACGCCACGCTGCGCGAGGTCGAGCGGGTGCTGGTGCCCGAGGGCCGGGTGGTGATCTGCGGCCTGAACCCGACCAGCCTGTGGGGCCTGCGGCAGCGCCGCGGGCACCTGTACCGCCGGCTGGGCCTGGGCGAGACCTTCCTGCCCGAGGCCGGCGAGTTCATCGGCTACTGGCGCATGCGCGACTGGCTGCGCCTGTTGAGCTTCGAGGTGGAGTCGGGCCGTTTCGGCATCTACCGGCCGGCGGTGCGCAGCGAAGCCTGGCTGGAGCGCTCGCGCTGGATGGACGCCGCCGGCGAGCGCTGGTGGCCGATCTTCGGCGCCGCCTACTTCCTGGTGGCGGTGAAGCGCGTGCGCGGCATGCGCCTGCTGAGCACCGACTGGCGCCGCAGCGGCGCGCGGGCGACGGCGCCGGTGCCCATCGCGGGCAAGGTGCACCGCAGCAAGCAGTGAACGAACGAATCCATGGACGCGGGCGGCATCGCCCGCATGACGCTAGAGAAAAAAGGAACAGTCAGTTTGAACGAAGTCGTGATCTACACCGATGGCGCGTGCAAGGGCAACCCGGGACCGGGCGGCTGGGGCGCGTGGCTCAAGTCGGGCCCCACCGAGAAGGAACTGTTCGGCGGTGAACTCAACACCACGAACAACCGCATGGAACTCACGGCGGTGATCGAGGGCCTGGCCGCGCTCAAGCGGCCCTGCAAGGTGCTGCTGTACCTCGACAGCCAGTACGTGCGCATGGGCATCACCGAGTGGATTCGCGGCTGGAAGGCCAAGGGCTGGCTCACTTCGACCAAGCAGCCCGTGAAGAACGTCGAACTCTGGCAGCGGCTCGACAAGCTGGTGGCCGAGGGCGGTCACCAGATCGAGTGGCGCTGGGTCAAGGGCCACTCGGGCGACCCGGGCAACGAGCGGGCCGACATGCTGGCCAACAAGGGCGTGGACAAGGCCCTGGGCCGGATCTGACCGGCAGGGGCTAGATCAGCCCGTCGAAGACCATCACGTCGACTTCCTGTCCGGCGTCGACATGGCCCTGGTCATGGGGCAGCACCACGAGCCCGTTGGCCTCGAGCATCGAGCTCAGCACGCCCGAACCCTGGTGCGCCGCCACCCGCACCTCAGGCAACGACCCCGGTACCTGGCGCACGACGCCGCGCTGGTACTCGGTGCGCCCCGGCTTCTTGCGGATGGGCCCGGCGCTGCGCGCGCGCAGCAGCGGCGGCGGGGCGCAGGCTTCGTCGTGGCAGCCCATCAGCCGCAGCAGCGCTGGCCGCACGAAGGCCAGGAACGCGACCATCGCTGCCACCGGATTGCCCGGCAGCCCGAACAGCACGGCCGACGTGGCCGTGGCCTCGCGCGGACGCGGAATCAGCCCCACCGCCAGCGGCCGCCCGGGCCGCATCGCGACCCGCCAGAAGGCCATGTCGCCCAGTTGCTGCATCACGTCGCGCGTGTGGTCGGCCGCGCCTGCGCTCACGCCGCCGCTGGTGACGATGGCATCGGCCTCGCGCGCCGCGCGCTGCAGCGTGGCCGCGAGCGTGGCGGGGTCGTCGTGCACCAGGCCGAGGTCGACCACCTCGCAGCCCAGCCGCGTGAGCAGCCCGAACAGCGTGTAGCGGTTGCTGTCATACACGGCGCCTTCGCGCGGCGTGTCGCCCAGGCAGAGGATCTCGTCTCCGGTCGAGAAGTACGCCACGCGCAGCCGGCGCCGCACGGTCACGCGCGCCAGGCCGAGGCTGGCGACCATGCCGAGCGCGGCCGGCGACAGGCGCTCGCCGCGCCGCAGCGCCGGCTGGCCCTGCATCAGGTCTTCGCCCGCGAGGCGGCGGTTGTCGCCGCGCCGCAGCACGCGGGCCGGAAAGCAGACCTGGTCGCCGTCGACCTTGCAGAACTCCTGCGGGATCACGGTGTCGAGGCCGGCCGGCATCATCGCGCCGGTCATGATGCGCACCGCGTCGTGCGGTCCGAGCGCGCCGCGCCAGGCCGAGCCGGCCAGCGCCGTGCCCGCCACGCGCAGCGTGAGCGAATGGTCGATGGGTGCATCGGCCGGCAGCAGCGCGCCATCGAAGGCGTAGCCGTCCATGGCGGAGTTGTCGTGCGGCGGCACGCTCACGGGCGAAACGAGGTCGTCGGCCAGCACGCGGCCGAGCGCGTCGCGCAGCGCGACCTCTTCGGTGTCGGCCACGGCCAGCGGCGCGACGAGGCGCGCGAGAAAGGCGGCGACGGTGTCGACGTCGAGGTCGCCCGCGTCGTAGTCCGCGAGGTCGGCGGCGATGGCGGCGATGCGGCTCATGGCTGTTCGAGCGTCTGCAGATCGGCCAGCGTGTTCGCGTTGAAGAAGGCGTCGGGCGCGTCGCCGGGGCGGTCGAAGGGAACGGTCAGGGCGTTGTGCTGCGCGGTCCAGGCGCCGACCTTGCGGCCGCCTTCCTCGACAAAGCGGCGCAGGCTGTCGCGCAGTTCGATGTGCAGCAGGCAGAACACCGGCTGGCGACGCAGCACCGCGCGGCCGTCGGCCTCGGTTTCAGGCGCGGCGGCCATGGCGATGCGCGCGTGGGCGCCCTCGGCGGCCAGCGCTTCGGCCAGCCGCGCCGCCAGGTCGGGCGGAAAGCGTGGCGTGTCGCAGGGCACGGTGAGCAGCCAGGGCGTGGGGCAGTGTTCGAGCCCGCTCAGCATGCCGGCCAGCGGGCCGGGGTGGTCGGGCACGCTGTCGGCAAACACCGGCACGCCCAGCGCTTCGTAGACGGCGAAGTTCCGGTTGGCATTGATCAGCACGCGGCCGACCTGCGGGCGCAGGCGCCGCACGGCGTGCGCGGCGAGCACTTCGCCCTGGAGCAGCTGCAGGCCCTTGTCGACCCCGCCCATGCGGGTGCCGCGCCCGCCGGCGAGCACGAGGCCCGTGATGTCGGCCGCTGCGATGGCCGGTGCGGTACCCATGGCTGGCGGCCTCATCCGCCGATGTAGCTCATCTCGACGCGCCGGGGCGCTGCCGCGTCGGGGGCGCTGTCGTCGGGGCCGCGCAGGGCGCGCAGTTCGGAATAACGGTCGGCGCGGCCCTGCCAGATGTGCCCGATGGCGGAGGCGATGTCGCCGTCGCTCGCGCCGTCGCGCAGCATCGGGCGCAGGTCGTGGCCGTGGCTTGCGAACAGGCACAGGTACAGCTTGCCCTCGGTCGACAGGCGCGCGCGGCTGCAGTCGTGGCAGAAGGCCTGGGTCACGCTGCTGATCACGCCGATCTCGCCGCCGCCGTCGGCATAGGCCCAGCGCTGGGCGGTCTCGCCGGGCGTGGTGGCTTCGAGCGGCACGAGCGGAAACTCGGCCGCGATGCGCGCGATGACCTCGGCCGAAGGCAGCACCTCGTCCATGCGCCAGCCATTGGTGGCGCCCACGTCCATGTACTCGATGAAGCGCAGCACGACCTTGCCGCCGTGGTGTTCGCGAAAGTAGCGCGCCATCGGCAAGATCTCTTGCTCGTTGGTGCCGCGCTTGACCACCATGTTGACCTTGATCGGGCCCAGGCCCGCGGCCAGGGCCGCGTCGATGCCGGCCAGCACGTCGGCCACCGGAAAGTCGACGTCGTTCATGTGGCGGAACACGGCGTCGTCCAGGCTGTCCAGGCTCACCGTCACGCGCTGCAGGCCGGCGGCCTTCAGCGCCGCGGCCTTGCGTTTCAGCAGCGAGCCGTTGGTGGTCAGCGTGAGTTCGAGCGGGTCGCCGTCGGGCGTGCGCAGCTCGGCCAATTGCGCGATGAGGCCCTCGATGTGCTTGCGCAGCAGCGGCTCGCCGCCGGTCAGGCGGATCTTGCGCACGCCGTGCGAGGCGAACAGCCGCGCCAGGCGCGTGATCTCCTCGAAGCTCAGCAGGGCGCTGTGCGGCAGGTACTGGTAGTCCTTGTCGAACACGTCCTTGGGCATGCAGTAGCTGCAGCGGAAGTTGCAGCGGTCGGTCACGCTGATGCGCAGGTCGGTCAGCGGGCGGCCCAGCCGGTCGGCCAGCAGGCCGGTGGCGGGCACGGCGATGGCCGGCGCGGCCACGATGGCGTGGCCGGCCTGAGCGATCGGAATGACGGTACTGCTGCTGCTGTTCTTCATGGGGCGATGCCGATTTTGCGCCATGGCCCGCGACCGCGCGCCATGCGGGCTACTTCAGCACCGCGGCATAGACCATGTTGCGCGCGAGGCTTCGGTAGTGGGTGCGGTACTTGGGCGACTGCAGCATCAGCACCACGAACATCTCGTTCTTCGGATCGACCCACATGTAGGTGCCGCCCGCGCCGCCCCAGTTGTACTCGCCGCCGCCGGACGGGTAGGGCGCCTCGCCGTCGTTGCGGCGCACCGCGAAGCCCAGGCCGAAGCCGTAGCCCGGGCCCGGCAGGTACAGCGGGCCGGGCACGATGCCGGCGCCGGCGTTCGAATGGTCGCTCGTCATCAGCGCCAGCGTGCGCGGGCCGAGGTAGCGCGTGCCGTCGAGCGTGCCGCCGTTGAGCAGCATCTGCAGGAAGCGCGCGTAGTCGGACGCGGTCGACACCAGCCCGCCGCCGCCCGATTCGAGCTTGCGCGCGATGCGCGGGTCGTTCAGGTCGGCGCCCACGCCGAAGCTGCGGTCGCTCGGCAGCGGCTCGGCGATGCGCGGCTGGCGCGCCGGTTCGGGCACGTAGTAGGTGGTGTCCTTCATGCCCAGCGGGTCGAACAGGCGCGCCTTTTCGAACTGATACAGCGACTGGCCCGACACCACCTCGACCACGCGGCCCAGGATGTCGGTCGAGTAGCTGTAGTCCCAGGTCGTGCCGGGCTGGTAGGCCAGCGGCAGCTTGGCCAGGCGCTGCGAGAACTCGGCGTTGGTCGGATCGCCGTCCGCGAGGTTGGCGGCGTTGTAGGCCTGCTTGACCAGCCCCGGGCCGAAGAAGCCGTAGGTCAGGCCCGAGGTGTGGCGCATGAGGTCCTGCACGGTGATCGGGCGGCGCGCGGGCACGGTCTCGAGCACGGGCTTGCCGTCGGCGCCGGGCTTCTCGATGCCCACCGACAGGCTGGCGTACTCGGGCAGGTACATCGCGACCGGGTCGTCCAGCTTCAGGCGGCCGTCTTCCACCAGCATCATCGCGGCGACGGTGGTGATGGGCTTGCTCATCGAGTAGATGCGGAAGATGCCGTCGCGCGGCATCGGCGTGCCGGCGGTGGCATCGAGCTTGCCGACCGGTTCGAGCCACGCAACCTTGCCCTGGCGCGCGACCAGCAGCACCGCGCCGGGAATCTTGCCGGCCGCCACATCGGCCTTGAGCACGTCGGTGAGCTTCTGCAGGCGTTCGCCCGACAGGCCCACGGACTCAGGCCGGGCGGTGGGCAGCGACTGGGCGGTGGCGAGCAGCGGCAGGGCGAGGCTCAGGCCGAGCAGGGCCGTGCGCAGCAGGGCGCGGCGCTTCAGGATGGTCATGCGTGTTGTCTCCGTCGGTGGTGGATGGATGCAACCGGCAGGACGGTCTTGGCGCCGTCCGTGCGAGCCGGTCGCGGGGCAGTGTATCGGCGCTTCGGCTGTGGCGGGCTGGCCGATTGGCGGCATCCATGGCGCCGATATCTTGACGCAGACAATGAGAATTACTATCATTTAAACGCCTGAGTACGCAGCACAAGCACCACGCAAAGGGCTCTCTTCCAACAAGGAGCTTCCCAACCGTGCCGTACACCTTGCCAGCCTTGCCCTATGCCTTCGACGCGCTCGAACCCCACATCGACGCGCAGACGATGGAAATCCACCACGGCAAGCACCACCAGACCTACGTGAACAACCTGAATGCGGCGTTGAAAGACACGCCGCATGCGGACACGCCGGTCGAAGCCCTCATCGCCGGCGTCGAAGAGCTGCCCGAGGCGCTGCGCGCCCCCGTGCGCAACAACGGCGGCGGCCACGCCAACCACAGCCTGTTCTGGAACGTGATGGCCCCCGTGGACCAGGGCGGCGGCGGGGCGCCGTCGGGCGCGCTCGCGCAGGCCATCGACGCCGACCTGGGCGGCTTCGACGCCTTCAAGGACGCCTTCACCAAGGCCGCGCTCACGCGCTTCGGCAGCGGCTGGGCCTGGCTGGTCGTCGGCGCCGACGGCAAGCTCGCCGTGGAAAGCAGTGGCAACCAGGACAGCCCGCTGATGCGCGGCATCGGCTCGGGCAAGACCCCGATCCTGGGCCTGGATGTGTGGGAGCACGCCTACTACCTGAAGTACCAGAACCGCCGCCCCGAGTACATCGCGGCCTTCTACAACGTGGTGAACTGGGCCGAAGTGGCCCGCCGCCATGCCGCCGCGACCGGCGGCTGATGACTCGAAGAGGAGCCCGCCCATGAACGACTCGCCGCAGGGCACGATGGCCACGCAGCCGCCGCCCAGGTCGCCGCGCCCGTTGCGCGAATGGATCGGCTTTGCCATCGTCGCGGCCGGCGCGCTGGCGCTGGCGTCGCAGTTCTGGTCCTTCGTGCGCGCCGACCCGCTGGTGTGGAACGCGCTGCGCGGCGGCTCGGTGGCGGCGCTGGCGACCGCGCTGGGCACGCTGCCGGTGCTGTTCTCGCAGAAGCTGCCCGACAAACTGCAGGACACGCTGTTCGGCTTCGGCGCCGGGGTGATGCTCGCGGCCTGCGCCTTCTCGCTGATCATTCCCGGGCTGGACGCCGCCAAGTCGACGGGCGTCTTCGGCGGCGGCGACTGGGCCGCCGGCGGCGTGATCGGCACGGCCATCCTGCTGGGCGGCCTGGTGCTGATGACCATGGACCGCGTGCTGCCGCACGAGCATTTCATCAAGGGCCGCGAAGGGCAGAGCGGGCGGCAGCTGCGCCGCACCTGGCTCTTCGTGTTCGCGATCGCGCTGCACAACGTGCCCGAGGGCCTGGCCATCGGCGTCGGCTACGCGGCCAACAACGGCGTGCGCGCCGATGCGCTCGCCACTGGCATCGCGATCCAGGACGTGCCCGAGGGGCTGGTGGTGGCCGTGGCGTTGCTGGCGGCGGGCTACAGCCGCCTGTTCGCGGTGCTGATCGGCATGGCCTCGGGGCTGGTGGAGCCACTGGGCGCCGTGCTCGGCGCGGCGGTGGTGGGGCACTCGGCGATGTTGCTGCCCTGGGGACTGGGCTTTGCGGCGGGTGCGATGCTGTTCGTGATCAGCCACGAGATCATTCCCGAGTCGCACCGCAAGGGGCACGAGGCCTATGCGACCAGCGGGCTGATGATCGGCTTCGTGCTGATGATGCTGCTGGACACCGCGCTGGGCTGACGCCTGGGCGCGGCGTCGTCAGCCTCAGCCGTGCTTGACCGCGACGGTCTTCAGCGTCGTGAAGCCGTACAGTGCCTCGAAGCCCTTCTCGCGCCCGTAGCCCGACGACTTCACGCCGCCGAACGGCAGTTCGACGCCGCCACCCGCGCCGTAGTTGTTGATGAACACCTGGCCGCTCTTCACGCGCCGGGCCATGCGGAACTGGCGCGCGCCGTCGGCCGTCCAGACGCCGGCCACGAGGCCGAACTGGGTGGCGTTGGCGAGGGCCACGGCTTCGTCCTCGTCGGCGAACTGCATCGCGGCGAGCACGGGGCCGAACACTTCTTCCTGGGCCAGGCGATGGCCCACGGGCACGTCGCGCAGCAGGGTCGGGGCCTGGTAGAAGCCGGTCTCGGGCGCTTCCTCGACCACCACGCCCTGCGCCACCATCGGGATGCCGGCGTGCTGCGCGTCGCTCAAAAAGTCCCACACGCGCTGCTGCTGCGTCTGGCGGATCAGCGGGCCGACGTCGAGGTCCATCGCCGCGGGGCCCACGCGCAGGGCTTCGAAGGCATGGCCCAGGCGCTCGAGCAGGGGCTCGTAGATGTCGCGCTGGATCAGCACGCGCGAGCCCGCCGAGCAGGTCTGGCCGGCGTTCTGCACGATGGCGTTGATCACCACGGGAATCACCGCGTCCAGGTCGGCGTCGGCGAACACGATCTGGGGGCTCTTGCCGCCGAGTTCGAGCGTGACCGGGCAGTGCCGTTCGGCCGCCACTTGCTGGATCAGCGTGCCGATCTTCGGGCTGCCCGTGAAGCTGATGTGGTCGATGCCTTCGTGCCGCGCGAGCGCGTCGCCCACTTCATGGCCGTAACCGGTCACGATGTTGAGCGCGCCGGCCGGAAAGCCCACCTCGGCCGCCAGTTGCGCCACGCGGATCAGCGACAGGCAGGCGTCTTCGGCGGGCTTCACCACGCACACGTTGCCCGCCGCCAGGGCGCCGCCCACGCTGCGCCCGAAGATCTGCATCGGGTAGTTCCACGGAATGATGTGGCCCGTGACGCCGTGCGGCTCGCGCCAGGTGAAGACGCTGTAGCCGTCCTGGTAGGGAATGGTCTCGCCGTGCAGCTTGTCGCAGGCGCCGGCATAGAACTCGAAGTAGCGCACCAGCGCCACCGCGTCGGCGCGGGCCTGCTTCACGGGCTTGCCGCAGTCGCGCTGCTCGATGAGCGCGAGCTCGTCGACGTGCTCGGCGATCTTCTGCGAGAGCTTGAAGAGCAGGCGGCCGCGGTCGGCCGCACTGACCTTGTGCCACACGCCCTCGAAGCAGTCGCGCGCGGCGCGCACGGCGGCGTCGATGTCGGCGGCGTTGCTGCGCTGGATCTCGTCGAAGGGCTGGCCGTCCGAGGGGTCGATGACGGGGAGGGTGCGGCCGGAGGCGGAGGGAACGTCCGCGTTGGCGATGTAGTTGAGCTGCATGGGGCGAGATTTTGCGCGAAGCCCGTTCCGCGCGTGGCGCCCCGGCCGGCCCGCCTTACTTCGCTGCTGTGGCTTTGGGCAGCGCGCGCACGGCGTTCAGCATGCGCTCGACGTGCTTGTCGGGGTTGAGGTTCTGGTAGTAGTAGGCGACCTTGCCGTCGGTCGCGATCACGTACGACAGTCGGTTGGCGAAGTCGGGCCGGGTCTGCATCAGCGCGTCGAAGCCCTGGATCACGGTCTTGCCCTGGTCGGAGGCCACCGGAAAGCGGCTCTGGCACGACTTGACCGAGAACTTGGAAAGCGTGTCGATGTCATCGGCCGAGACGCCGATCACCGTGGCCCCGAGTGCGGCGAACTGGTCGACCGCCTCGGCGAAGGCGTGGGCCTCGATGGAGCAGTCGTTGGAGTCGGCCGCCGGAAAGAAATACAGCACCACCGGCCCCTTGGCCAGCGCCTCGGCCAGCGAGTAGCGGAAGGTCTTGCCGCCGAGCGCGGCCGTGGCTGTGAACTTGGGCGCAGGGTCGCCAATGTCGAGTGCGGCGTGGGCACTGGGTACCCCGACGGCGAGGGCAGCGGCCCACAAAGCGGTGCGCAAAAGGAGCGATCGGGCCATGATGTAACTCCGAAGCGAAGTGAACCGAATTCTAGGACGGTGCCTTGCGAAATGGGTCCTCGCTGAAACCGCGGCGGGCGTGGCGGCGTACATCAGGGCAATGGCAACCACAACGACAAGAGGAATCCGATCATGAATGCCTGGGCCCGGTCTTTCTTGCGCACGGCGCTGGCCGGCGTCCTGCTGGCATTGCTCGGCGCGTGCGGCTCGCTGCCGCCGGCGCGCGAACGCCCGGCCGAGCACGCCGCCGCGGCCGACCCGGGCACCGCGCTCGCGAAGATCGCCGCGGCCTCCACGCCGCCCGGCGAGCATTCGGGCTTCCGGCTGATGCCGCTGGGCGTGTACTCGCTCGACGCGCGCATCCAGCTCGCGCAGCGCGCCGAGCACTCGCTGGTGGTGCAGTACTACCAGCTCGAGAACGACGCCACCGGCCGGCTGCTGCTGCGCACGCTGCGCGAGGCGGCGGCGCGCGGCGTGAAGGTGCGGGTGCTGGTGGACGACCTGTACACGGTGAAGAGCCAGCAGCTGTTGCTGGCGCTGTCCGAGACGCCCAATGTGTCGGTGCGCCTGTTCAACCCGTTCTGCTGCGCGCGCGACGGGTTTCTCTCGCGCTTCGTGGTGTCGATCTTCGACATCCACCGGCTCAACCACCGCATGCACAACAAGCTCTTCATCGCCGACGGCGCGATGGCGGTGGTGGGCGGGCGCAACATCGCCGACGAGTACTTCGTGCTGAGCGAAGCGCAGAACTTCATCGACATGGACGCGCTGGTGGTCGGCAAGGTGGTGCCGCAGCTCGAGAGCATCTTCGACGCCTACTGGAACAGCGACCAGATCTGGCCCATTGCCGAGATCGTGCACAAGGAGGCCGGCGCCGCCACCTTCGACGCCGAGATCGGCATGTCGGGCCCGCCGCCGAAGGTCGTGCTGCCGCCCTCGGACATCCTCGGCTACGGCCCCATCGCCGAGGAGCTCGACGGCGGCCGCATGGGCCTGCTGTGGGGCGAGGCCCGCGCCATCGCCGACCCGCCCTCCAAGCCCACGACGCTGACGGCCGAGGACGCCATCGCCACCAGCGTGACGATGAAGGTCTGGGCGCTGCTGCTCGACGCCAAGACCGAGGTCGACCTGACCTCGCCCTACCTCGTGCCCGGCGAGCGCGGCATGGCCGCCTTCGAGGACCTGGCCAAGCGCAAGGTCAAGCTCACGCTGCTGACCAATTCGCTGGCCGCCAACGACGAGCCGCTGGTGCACACCGGCTACGCGCGCTACCGCGAGCGCCTGCTGAAGGGTGGCGCCGACCTGTACGAGCTGAGC
This sequence comes from Variovorax sp. GW821-FHT10C12, assembly GCF_059415405.1. NCBI lineage: Bacteria > Pseudomonadati > Pseudomonadota > Betaproteobacteria > Burkholderiales > Comamonadaceae > Variovorax > Variovorax sp. GW821-FHT10C12. The sequence continues at coordinate 1,895,697 of NZ_JBWKNE010000001.1, read as the reverse complement.
CCGCAGCGCACCACCGCGAGCATGCGCTTCGGCAGCTTCGGCAACTCGCTGGGCCGGCTGCACGCCAAGACCGCCGCCATCGACAAGACGCGCATCTTCATCGGCTCGATGAACCTCGATCCGCGTTCGGCCAGCCAGAACACCGAGATGGGCGTGGTGGTCGACAACCCGCAGCTGGCGCGCGAGATGTTGCGCATCATCCATGTGAGCAAGCTGCAGAACTCGTACCGGCTGCGGCTGTCGAAGGAGGGCGGCACGCTCGAATGGCTCACGAACGACGGCGAGAAGGAGATGATCCTCACCTCGGAACCCGAGTCGGGTTTCTTCCAGCGCCTGTACAACACCCTGATCTCCCCGCTGGTGCCCGAGATGCTGTTGTAGCCTCGGGGGATGGCGCAGACCTTCACTTCTCTTTCGGCCCCGCAGGTCATGCTGTGGGGCCTGCTGTTCTTCGGCGGCATCTACCTGGGTTTCGGCGCGCTCACCTGGCTGCTCACGAAGCGGGTGCTGCCGGCGCTGGGCATCGGGCGCGCGCTCGATCCGCGGCCCTTGCAGCCCGGCCAGCTGCGGCGCGAGCTGACCCAGTCGGGCATCTCGGTGCTGATCTTCGGGCTGGGCATGGTGTTTCCGTGGGGGCTGCTGCAGCTGGGCTGGGCGCGGCTGGAGCCCGACGCGGGCTGGCGCCGCATCGGCATCGAGATCCTCGTGCTCGCGGTGTGGAACGACGTGCATTTCTGGCTCAACCACCGGCTGCTGCACACGCGCTGGCTGCGCCGCTTCCACGGGCCGCACCACCGCTCGTTCGTGACCACGCCGTGGGCCACCTACAGCTTTCACCCGATCGAGGCGCTGATGCTCGGCAACGTGATCCTGCTGCCGATGGTGCTGCATGACTTCAGCTTCTGGTCGCTGGCGTCGGTGCCGGTGTTCAGCCTGTTCTTCAACTGCGTCGGGCATTCGAACTACGACTTCGTGCCCGGCGTGTCGTACAGCCACTGGTTCGCCGCGAGCCGCCGTCACCACCTGCACCACGCCGTGCACAACGGCAACTACGGCTTCCAGTTCACCTTCATGGACCGGCTGTTCCGCACGCGCATCGCGGCCGATGCGGCCGAGCCGCTGTTCCAGGCCTTTCGAAAGAAGCATGGCGCCACGACGGCCTGACGCGCGCCATCGGCTGCCGCGGCTGCGCCACTGGCGCGACTGGCAAAGCCTCGCGTACCTCGTCGCCTTGCCCGCGCTGGCCGCGTGGCAGTGGGTACACGGCTTCCAGGTGGTGCTGTATGCGCTGATGCTGTTCCTCACGCTCGGCATCGGCGTGATCCACCACAACCACGTGCACCTGCGCATGTGGCGCGGGCGGCGCATGAACCGGCTCACCGACTTCTGGATCACGCTGCTGCAGGGCCACCCGACCTTCGTCTTCTGGCCCGCGCACGTGGCCAACCACCATCGCCACCGCCACGGGCCGAAGGACGTGGCGCGCACCTACCGCTTCGGCGGCGACACCAACCACCTGTGGGGCTACCTGCTGCATCCGTTCCAGGCGGTGTGGGTGCTGATGCCGGTGTTCTTCGGCTGGCTGGCGCGGCTGCACCGGCACCACCGCGGCGCCTGGCGCTATTGCATGGCGCAGTACGCGCTGTGGCTGGCCAGCTGGAGCGTGCTCTTGGCGATCGACTGGCGCAAGGCATTGCTGTTCGTGATCGTGCCGCAGCTGCACGGCCTGCACTGGCTGCTGGCCACCAACTACCTGCAGCACGCGCACGCCGACGGCCGCAAGACGCCGCGCAAGGAGGCACCCGGCGATACCCGCGGTAGCCAGCTGAACTACGCGCGCAATTTCGAGGGGCTGGTGAACCCCTTGCTGTTCAACATCGGCCTGCACACCGCACACCACGAGAACCCGCATGCCCATTGGTCCGAGCTCACGCACCTGCATCACACGCGCTACCGCGCGCAGGTGGCACCCGCGCTCAACGAGGGCGGGCTGGTGCCGTACATGGTGCGCGTCTTCGTGCTGGGGACCGTGTGGCCGCGTTTTCGCAGCCGCTCGCTGATGCCTCCCGATTCACCCATCTCCTGAACCCATGCCCGTTTCATTCCAACGCGTGTACCTCGAAAGCGCCGGCTACTTCATGCCCGGCGAGCCTGTTCCCAACGACCGCATGGACGCGTACATCGCGCCGCTCAACCGCATGTCGGAGCGCATCAAGCGCCGCATCCTGGCCGAGAACGGCATCCTCACGCGGCACTACGCGATCGACGAAGAAGGCGTGACGCGCCACACCAACGCGCAGCTGGCGGCCGGCGCGATCCGCGACTGCCTGCAGCGCGGCGGCGCGGAGCTGTCGCGCGTGTCGCTGCTGGCCAGCGGCTCCTCGGGCGGCGACACGCTGATGCCCGGCTTCGCCAACATGATCCAGGGCGAGCTGGCGGCACAGCCGATGGAAACGCATTCGGTGCACGGCATCTGCGCGGCCGGCGTGTCGGCGATCCAGACGGCGGCGCAGGGCATCGAGCTGGGCGCACACCGCTCGGCGCTGGCGGTGGCGAGCGAAATGCCTTCGCGCCTGTTCAAGCGCTCGCGCTTTGCCGCGCGCGGCTACGAGACCGACTTCGACTCGCACTTCCTGCGCTGGATGCTGTCCGATGGCGCGGGCGCGCTGCTGCTGTCCGACGGAACGCCCGCGCTGGCCGGCAAGCCGGGGCTGCGCCTGAAGCTGAAGTGGGTACACCAGCGCGCCTTCTCGGGCGATTACCCGGTGTGCATGCAGCTGGGCCTGACCGAAGACCGCGCGCGCGGTCACCTCGATTTCGGCTCGTGGGCCGAGGCCGAGGCGGCCGGCGCGCTGTCGCTGCGCCAGGACATCCGGCTCTTGCCGCACCTGTTCGACATCGGCATCCACGAGTACGCGGGCCTGGTGCGCGACGGCTGGGTCGATCCGAAGCGGGTCGACCATTTCCTGTGCCACTACTCGTCGGAAAAATTCATCCCGGTGGTCGAAGACCTGATGGCCAAGGCCGACCTGGCGATTCCGCGCGAGCGCTGGTGGAGCAACCTCGCGTGGCGCGGCAACACCGGCGCGGCATCGATCCTCGTGATGCTGGCCGAGTTCCTGCACACCAAGACGCTGAAGCCGGGCGAGCAGATCTTCTGCTACGTGCCGGAGTCGGGGCGCTTCATGGCGGCGTACATGCTGCTCGAGGTCGAGGCCGTCGATGCGGCGCCTGTCGTGATCGCGCCCCGCGCGGCGGTGGCGGTGGCGCCCGACGACGACCTCGTCATCGCTCCGCCGCACGACCCGGCTGCCGCGCCCGAGGGCCTGGGCGCCTTGCTGACCGAGCTGGCCGCCATCTGGCACGACTACCGCTCGCGCGTGTGGCGCACGCCGCTGATCCGCCAGATCCGCGAGCGCCGCTTTGCCGTGCCCGACTACCTGAACTGGATGGAGCAGTGGGTGCCGCAGGTGCGCGAAGGCAGCCTGTGGATGCGCGAAGGCGCCGCCTCGCTCAGCGAGCCCTACCGCATGCTGTCGTCACTGATCGACGTGCACGCGGGCGAGGAGCAGAACGACTTCAACATCCTCTTCAGCGACTACCGCAAGGCCGGCGGCACGGTCGAATCGATCGACGAACTGCGCCGCAACCCCGGCGGCGAGGCGCTCAACGCCTACCTGCACGGCCTGGCCGCCACGCGCGACCCGATCGGCCTCCTGGGCGCGATCTACATCATCGAAGGCACGGGCCAGCGCATCGTGCCGGCGCTGCTGCCGCTGCTCAAGGCCAGCCTGAAGCTGCCGCCCGACGCCTTCCGATTCCTCGAGTACCACGGCCACAACGACGAGCACCACCTGAACCGCTGGCTCGCCGCGGTCGAGATGGTGATGGCCGTGGAAGGGCAGGCCCGCGCCGCCCGCCAGATTGCCGACACCGCGCGCCATACGGCGGCGCTGTACCTGATGCAGTTCCAGCACATCACCGAACGAATGCCCCATGGATCGAACACCTGATTTCCTGAAGCAGGCCCACGACGAGCGCGACCCCAGCCCGTGGCTGGCGCTGTACCTCGACCAGAGCACGCCGCTGCCCGACGACGTGAAGGCGGCGTGGCTGGCCGATTCGAGCTCGGCCTCGCGCCAGTACCTGCTGCCGTTCCTGCGGCCGATCGCGCGGCTGACGATCACCCTGATCCAGATCGTGAAGGTGTTCGTGCCCCGCAACTGGTCGCACTCGATGCTGCTGCACCGCTTCCTGGCGTGGGGGCTCAAGCGCTTCGTGTCGCCCGAGGCGAACTGGCTGATCCTGCGGCACTTTCACCTGGGCTCGCAGGTGCTGGCCTTCATCGGGCGCAACTCGCCCGCGCCCGTGGGCACGTCGCCGCTGGAGCCGGCGGACATCGACGCGCTGAAGGACGAGATGTTCCTGAAGCACGACCTGAACCTGTTCAACTTCGTGATCCGGCTGAACACGGCGCTGCGCGACAAGGGGCTGGCGCTGTGCAAGGCCGAGCAGGTCGATTTCTCGATGATCCAGCCGCCGGCGTTGCGGCTGGAAGACATGCCCCAGGGCAAGCTGAATTTTCTCGACCTGCAAAGCGCCATCGAGCTGTTCACGCCGCTGTACCAGCTGATGCTCACCGACAACGATTTCTGGCGCGCCGCCAACTCCTTGCAACTGGACGAAACCATCGGCATCTACGCGGCGACGATCCTGAACGCGCCGGAGCACCTGATCCTGGTCAACAACAAGCATCCGCTGGTGCCGCTGTCGACCTTGCGGGCGGGGCACCGGCTGGTGATCCATGGCCTGTCGACCGAAATGCTTCACAGCCTGCTCCAGCGCATGCGCGCGGCGCAGGAGGCCATGTCGGCAGAGACACTTCCGCGCGACCCGCCCCTTGCATAGGGGTATGCTGTCCCCACATGCAAACCATGAACACGACCCGAAATCCGTCCCCCAAGACCGATCTGGCGGTGACCCACGTGCTGGCTCAACTGCTGGAGAGGCTTGAGCACAGCGCAGTGCCGGTCGGCGCCGAGCAGTACCGCTCGGTGGTCGAGCACTTGGTGCATGAATTCGAAGACGTCGAGCCCGGTGCCGAATTGGGCCAGTTGCTCGATGCCTATCCGGCCGCCTCCGAGGTCTACGAAAATATGAATTACCAGCACGCCGGCCTTTGCCGCTCGGCGCTGGACGTTTCCCTGGCCGCCGAAGGCGCTGCCAAGGAAGCCATTGCCCGCGCCATGCGCGGTGACGAATCGAACAAGGACAAGATGCATGGCCAAGGGTGAAGTGAAAACGGCAGTGGTGGCGGACGGGCTGCGCTACAAATCGAAGGCGCCGGGTTCGCCGTTCCGCGCCTCGGCGTCGTTCAGCGGGGCCACGATGTCCTGCTTCATGTGCGGCAAGCACCGCGTGCGTTCGCAGCTGCGCACGCGCCAGGTGCTGGGCAAGTCGCAGACCGTCTGCGCGCCTTCGTGCAAGGCCCTCGACGAGGCCCTCGAGGCCGAAGCATCGTCGAGTTGAGCGCCTAGCACGGCGCCGCGTCGCGTTGGCGACATGGCCTCATCGGCATGTCGTCGATTGCCTTCCATCCCGGTCGCAATCGATATACAGTTGGACACAAATGATGCAAGTAATTGCATTTAATCTAAAGTTCTAATTTGTAGCCGATGACCACTCAAATCCAGCAAGAAGGCGATCGGTGCCCCGCAGCGGGCGTGGATTTTTCTCTGCGTGGAGGGCCTGAGCTGTGAACAAGCCGCGCCACGTTGTCATGCAGGTCGTCAAGCGCTCGTCCGGCAGCGCCACGCACCACGTCGAATTCCTGATGGACGACAACTTTGCCGAGCGCCTGCGTCAATTGCGCTCGCTGGTACCGCCACTGGGTGCCCTCAACAAGCAACGCGACCTCGTGATCGACAAGGTGCGCGTGCGCCTGCCCAACGCCATCTGGCGCTCGGGCAACGAGATCGCCATCGACGGCGGGGTGGACGGCTCCTGCATCGTGATCGCGGCCGAGGGCTCGTTCAACTGCGGCGGCAAGGACCGCCGCACGCGCGAAAAACTCGTCACCTACAACTTCTCGATCGCACGCCTGATCGAGCTGCACGGCGAACGCCCCGAGGGCGAAACGCTCTACATCCGCGATGGCGTGTTCGCCAACGACGAACCGGCCGAATCACCGGCTGGCCGCTGGGTGGCATCCATGCACGAACTCGAAGTGGTGATGCGCGTGCCCGACGCACCGTCGGACTTCGACACGCTGCACGACCTCACGATGCGCGCCGACGGGCAGCCGACGCAGGCGGGGGCGCTGAGCCCGCACCGCGCCAGCATCTACTGACCCCGGCTGACGAACTCAGGCCGACGTTGCCGCAGGCCCGCCCACGGGCGTGAACTGCGCGCCGTTGTCGGCCAGCCAGCGCGCCGAGAGGCTGCTGTCCTGCTGGTCGGGATGGAAGTCGCTGCGCAGGTACTGGCGCCAGCCCGCGAGATTGCCCCGCAGCAGGCCGCCGCGGCCCAGCAGGATGCGTGCGGCGCTCTTCCAAGTGGCCCACTTCCACAGTTGCTTTTCATGCCGCAGGTTGTCGACCGTCTGGCGCATCAGGTCGCCGAGGAACATCACCGTCACGCGGCGGAACCAGCGCGTGCGCCATTCGTCGGAGCCGCCCGCGGCCTTGTAGATGTCGAAGGCGACGCTCTTGTGCTCCAGCTCTTCCGCGCTGTGCCACAGCCACATCGTGCGCAGCCGGGGCTCGGCGCCGTCGAGGATCTCGGGGCGGGCCAGCAGCCACTCGGCGAACATGGCCGTGAAGTGCTCGGTGGCCGCCGTCACGGCCAGCGCGTGGCGCGGATCGGCGCCGTCCATCAGTTCCATGCGCTCGCTGGCGCGCGCGGTCCAGCGGTCGACCAGGCCTTGCTGCTCCAGGTGCGCGTTGAACAGCGAATGGATGCGCCGGTGCGTGGCCTCCTGGCCGATGAAGCCGCGCACGTCGGCGCGGTAGCGTTCCTGCACCTCGGGCGGCAGCGTGGCCATGGCGTCGCGCACGGCGTCGATGAAGAACTGCTCGCCGAAGGGGAAGCTCATCGAAAGGGCATTGAAGAAAGCCGTCGAGAAGGCATCGCCGCCGCACCAGTCGCGCGAGAAGGGCGGTTGCAGGTCGATCAGCAGGCGGCGGACTACGAGTTCGGTCATGGGAGGGCAATTCCTGAGGTCGTGGGCACAATGGTTGGTACATATCCGTACCGCATGCCGCCATGGTGCAATTGTGAATTGGTACTGTCAAGTACCAAGGCGTAGGAAAATGAATCGCACATGACTGCCACCATCGACAAAACCGCCACGCCCGATGCCGCCGAAGGCGCGCCCAGCGAGCACTACGCGCGGCTGCTGCAGGGCATGGCGCATGCCGTGGCGGCCAAGGGCTACGCCGACACCACCATCGCCGACATCGTGCGCGAGGCGGCCGTGTCGCGGCGCACGTTCTACGAGCACTTCAGCACCAAGACCGAGTGCCTGATCGCGCTGTACGAAACGGCCAGCCGGCTCGGCCTGCAGGCCGTGAGCGAGGCCTTCGACCCGGCCCAGCCCTGGCACACGCAGGTGGAGCAGGCGATGACCGCCTACATGGACTACCTCGCCCAAGACCCGGTGCTGCTGCGCACGCTGTTCGTCGAGATCCTCGGGCTCGGCCTGCCGGGCCTGGCGGCGCGGCGGCGCGTGAACGGCGAGATCGCCAACTTCATCCAGGTGGCGATCAACAGCAGCGATTCAGGTGAGGTGCCCGCGGCGCACATGAGCAGCCAGATGGCGATGACGGTGGTGGGCGGCATCAACGAACTGGTGCTGCAGGCCATCGAGCAGGACCGCGTGGGCGACCTGCGCGAGCTGGTGGCGCCAGCCACGCGACTGGTGCGCGCGGTTGCGGCCGACAGTCGACGCTAAGCCTGCTCGGCCTTGCGCGGTGAGGCCGCGGCCCACAGCACGAGCAGTCCCGCCACCACCATCGCCGCCAGCGCGCCGAGGTACGGCAGCACGTCGTGCAGCGGCGCCCCCATCTGGTTGAGCCGCAGCGAGGCCTGGATGCCTGCCGTGCTCGGGAACAGCCAGCGCAGCGCCTGCAGCGGCGCGGGCAGGGCCTCGACGGGCCACGAGAAGCCCGAGAGAAAAGCCATCGGCAGCGCAGTGAAGAGCAGCACCTGCAACGCGCGTTCGCGGTCGCGGAACCAGCAGCCCAGCAGCAGTCCGAGCACGCAGATCGCGGGCACGTAGAACAGCAGCAGCACCAGCGCGGCGAACGGATTGCCGCCGCGCGGGTAGTCCTGCAGGAAGAACACCCAGCCGAAATAGAACAGGCCGCTCAGCACGCCGAAGCCCGACAGCGCGCCCAGCCGCCCCAGCCACGCACCCATGCCTGCGCGCAGCCGGCCGGCCTCGGCCCAGGTGCCGGCCAGCATCGCGGCGCCCATCAGCAGCGTCTGCTGCAGGATCAGCAGCGCCACCGCCGGCACCACGTAGCTGCCGTAGCCCTCGGTCGGGTTGAACAGAGCGACCAGCTGCGTGTTGAGCGGGCTGCGGCTGCGCGCGGCCTGGACCGCGCTTTGGCCGCCGGCCTGCAGCTTGCGGATCTCGACACCGGCCGACACCGTGCCCACCGCTTCGGAGAAGCCGTACAGCACCGCCTTGTTCAGCAGCGCATAGGCGCCGTTGCCCTCGATGCTCACCACCGCCGACGTGCCGCGCAGCACGTCGCGCTTGAGGTCCTGCGGCAGCAGGGCGTAGCCCTCGATCTCGCCGCGCCACAGCGCCTGCTGCGCCTCGTGCACATCGGACGTGACCATGCGCACGTCCAGCCGCGGGCTGGCCATGGCGAAGCGCGCGATCTGCCGCGAGAGCCCGCTGTGGTCCTGGTCGACCACCGCCACCGGCACCCGCGTGACGGCCTGCGTGCCGTAGGGCCACGGGTAGAAGAAGCCGTAGATGATGGGCGCGAGCAGCATGATCAGCAGCACGCCCTTGTCGCGCAGCACGCCGAGCGCGGTGTCGCGCCAGGCGGCGGCGAAGCCTGGGATGCGCGTGCTCATCAGCGGCCTCCCCACGTCTCGGGCGCCGCGGCGGCGCGCACCAGTAGCGTGGCCGATACGGCCAGCAGCACCGCGGTGCCCACCACCATCCACAGCGGCGTGGCGGCCGAGTAGGCCAGGGGCGCGCCCATCTGCAGCTGCTCCATCTGCACGCGGATGTAGTGCGTGTAGGGCAGCAGGCCGGCCCACAGCTGCGCGAGCACCGGCATGGCAACCAGCGGAAAGCCCACGCCGCCGAACGCGAAGGCCGGCGCGGTGATGAAGCCGGTGGCCGACAGCGCGGTGCGCAGCGAGCGCGTGAGGCTGGCCACGAAGGCGCCGAGCGCGATCGACAGCGCCAGGAACACCATCAGCGCGAACAGCGTCCATCCCACCGACCCGACCGGGTGCCAGCCGCGGCCCGCCGTGATCCACAGCATGGCGGCCAGGCCCACCGCCGACAGGCTCGCGAAGGGCAACACCAGCTTGCCCGCCAGCGCGGCCAGCGCTTCGGGCCAGCGCGGCGCGGCGCCGAGCCAGCCGCCCAGGCTGCGGTCGCGCAGCTCGCGGCCCACGGCCCAGGCGCCAGCCGTCATCGCAAGGATGTGCAGCAGCGCCGGAATGAGCGCGGCGCCGAGAAACTGCTCGTAGTCGGTCGAGGTGTTGAACAGCGCCACCATGCTGGCCTTGACCGGGTCCATGCTGACGCGCGCGGCCTTCATCGACTCGCCGCGCTTGTTGCGCACCGCGAGCTCGACGCCGGCCGATACCGTGGCGACGGCGGTGCGCACGTCGCGCTGGATCAGGCTCGAATGCGTGCCCAGCTGCGCGTTGTGCAGCAGCACGACCTGCCCGACGCGGCCCTGCTTGACGTCTCGGCTCAGCTCGCGCGGCAGCTGCACCGCGGCGTCGACGGCGCCGCTGGTGAGCGCGCGCTGCATCTCGCCTTCGTCGGCGTACTGCTGCGCCACGCGCAGGCCCGGCGTGGCGTCCAGGAAGCGCACCAGCTGGCGCGAGAGGGCGGAGTGGTCCTGGTCGAGCACGCCGATCGGCAGGCGCGTGGGCAGGCCGGCCGAGAAGATCCACCAGATCAGGAACACCGCGAGCAGCGGCACCCACGAGATCATGGCCAGGTCCCACGGACGCGTGCGCAGCAGCGCGAATTCGCGCCGGGCGCTGGCGGTGGAAAAGCCGCGCAGGCTCATGGCGGGTGCGGCGTCAGTCGACCAGAACGCTCATGCCGGGGCGCGCGCCTTCGATCGGCTTGAGCGGCCGGGCGCGGACCTCGAAGGTGCGCACGTCGAAGCCGGCGCCGCCGCGCGTGGCGCGCCAGGTGGCGAAGTCGGGCAGCACGCCGCTGTAGTACACCTTGAAGCGGGCGGTGCGCCGGTCCTCGGGCAGGGCGGGCAGGCGGGCGTCGAATTCCTTGTCGAGCGCGAAGCGGGCCAGCCGGTCTTCGCGCACGTTGAGCACCACCCACTGGTCGTTCAGGTCGACCACCGTGGCCACGGCCACGCCCTGCGGCGAGAGTTCGCCGACCTTGGCGAGCACCTTGGCCACTTCGCCGCCGACCGGGCTGCGCAGCTCGGTCTCGGCCTTCGCGGCTTCCACCTCGGCGACCACGCCGGCCACCTGCCGCGCCTGTGCGTTGGCAGCGGCCTTGTCCTCGGGGCGGGCGCCGGTGCGCGCCATGTCGTACTGCGCCTTGGCCGCCACGGCGGCGTCGCGCGAGGCCTTCCAGTTGGCCTCGGCCTCATCGCGCTTCTGGTCGGCCACGAGGCCGTCGCGCGCCAGGCCGTCGACACGGCGAAACGACGTCTGCGCGAGCTGGGCGGCGGTCTCGGCGCGCTGCCACTGCATGCGCGCCATTTCGATCTCCTGCGGGCGGGCGCCGTTCTGCGCCTTGTCGGCCACGGCCTGCGCGGCCTGCTCGGCGGCGGTGGCCTGCGCCAGCTTGGCGCGCACCTCGGGGCTGTCCATGCGCACCAGCAGGGCGCCGGCCTGGATGCGGTCGCCTTCCTTCACGGCCACTTCGGCGATGCGGGCCGTGACCTTGCCGGCCACGTCGGTTTCGCGCGCCTCCATCTGGCCCTGGAACACTTCGGGCGCCGGCTGCGCGGCGCGCCAGAAGCCCCAGACGAGCAGCACCAGCACGAGCAGTGCGGCGGCGATGGTGATCAGTCGGCGGGTCTTGGCACTCATCATGGTCAGTTCACCTTCACGTCGGCGCGCGCGATGTAGTCGGAAAAAGTCTCGGACAGGCCCGCGCTCTCGAGCAGCTGCGCGAGCGCCTGCACGTAGTCGTTGGCGGCCTGCGCGCGTTCGGTCAGCACCTTGGCCTGGTTGGTCTCGGCGTCGATCAGGTCGAGCGTGGTGCTGGTGCCTTCGCGCAGCCCGGCGGTGCGCAGCTTGACCACCTCCTGCGCGAGCTCGACCGAGACCTTCATCTCGAGGTACTGGCGGCGTGCGTTGTCCAGCGCGCGCCAGTTGCGTTCGACCAGCAGCGAGATGTCGCTGCGCGCCTGCAGGTCGGTGCGCTCGGCCTGTTCGACCTGCTTGTGCGAGGCGGCCGACAGCGCGTTGCGGTCGACCGAGTCGTACAGCGTCCAGCGCACGCCCAGGCCGGCCACCCAGTCGGCGTTGCCGCTCTTGATCTCGCGCGTGCCGAAGGCGATGACCTGCGGACGGCGCAGGGCTTCTTCGCCTTCGTGCAGCTGCTCGGCCTGCGCCTTCTTGGCCGCGACCTTGCCCAGGCCCGGATGCCGCGTGAGCGCCGCATCGATGAAGTGGCCGAGCGGTTCGATCGGCGCGCTGATGAGAAACAGCGGCGTCTGCGGCGTGACGCTGCCTTCGGCGCGCACCGTGCGCGCCAGGGCCACGCCTGCGAGCGCGGCGTCGTTCTCGGCCTTGCGGGCGTTGCGGCGCGCTTCTTCATACGCGGCGCTGGCCTGCAGCCGCTCGACGCGCGAGATCACGCCGGCCGCGAGCATCTTCTGCGCAGCCGCGTCGTGCTGCGCGATGGTGCGCTCGGCCTGCAGGCGCAGCGTGGCGGCGCGCTGCGCGAGCTGGGCGCCGAAGTAGCGCTGCACCAGCAGCGTATCGACCTCGTGGCCGGCCTGTTCGGCGTCGGCCTGGGCCTCGCGCGCCTGCGCCGAGACAAAGCCGCGCACCGCGTCGGTCGCGCCGCCCAGGTAGAGCGGCCACACGGCCGACACCGAGGCGTTGGCGCCGGTGTCGTGGCGGTTCAGCGTGTAGCTGTTGGGCAGCTGCGGAATCGGCACGCGCGAGACGAAGCTCTGGATCGACGGCGGCAGCGACGAGCCGATCTGGCCGAGCTTCTGGTTGAGCGGATCGAGGTCGAGGTTCAGGTTCGCGTTGTACGCATAGGCCAGCCCCGAGATGCTGACCACCGGCCCGCCCAGGCGCTTGACGCCTTCGCTCTGCAGTTCCTTGGCCTCGACGGCGATGCGCGCGGCGGCCAGCTTGTCGGAGCGCTCGACCATGCGCTGGCGCGCGGCGTCGAAGCTCAGCGCCAGCGTGGAGGTGGTGTCGCCGCGGGCCTGCTGCTGCGCGAAAGCCGCGCCGCCGAGGAAGGCCGGCAACAGCAGCAGGGACGGAAGAAGGGCGAGGCGAGGTCGTGTCATCGGCATCAGGCGGTCTTGTGCAGCAGGGCGTCGAGCTCCTGCTGCAGGATCACGGGAAAGGCGGCCTGCACCGCCCCGGTGGCCAACGGCCGTGCTTTCTCGAGCAGCTGCGCGGCGCGGCCGGCATCGAGGGCGTCGCCGGAGAGCAGGCTGTCGGCCAGCGTGCGCAGCCAGCGCCGCGCCACGGTGCGCAGCGTGCGCACCATGGTTTCCTGCATGCCGATGACCGCTTCGAGCGGCAGGCCCAGCGCAGCGAGCTGTTCGGCGACCTGGCCGAGCGCCGGGCTCAGCACCTGCACCTGGCCGTCGGGCAGTTCGCGCATGAGGCCGGCGCGGGTGGCGCGGCCGAGCAGGGCGGGCGTCATCTGTCCTTGCCATTTGGTGGCCAGCGCCTGGGCCGACACCACCACGGGCGTTTCTTCGGCGAACAGGCTGCCCGACACCGAGCGGGCCACGGCCAGCAGGTCGGGCCAGGTGGAGGCCGGCGCGCGCGTGAAGATGCGGCGGATCGCCTCGATGCCGAAGCCCTGTTCACGCAGTTCGCGGATCAGCGCCAGGCGTTGGACGTGGTCGGGGCCATACAGGCCGAGCCGGCCCTGCAGCCGCGGCGGCGGCAGCAGGCCGCCCGTGGTGTAGGCGCGGATGTTGCGCACCGTGACGCCCGTGCGCGCCGCCAGGGCCTCGATGGAGAGGTCCTGCAAGGCGGTGGAATCGGGTGTGGCGGTGGATGCGTTCATGTGACAGTTTCAATGTTACATCGAAAATGTTGCATAAAACCAACCCGGATCGCGCGGTCCGGGCGGGGCATCCTCAGCCCGGCTTGCGCTGCGCCGGGTCGTAGAAGAACTGTTCTTCGGCGATGCGCTCGCCGTCCCAGCGCTGCCAGGCGATCTCTTCCATGCGCATGCGCCCGCCGCCTTTGAACGTGAACTCGAAGATCCAGTGAATGCCGACGTGGTCGCCGTTCACCAGCACCGGCCGCACGCAGGTCGACACCACCGACTCGGTGCGCGCGAGCACGGCGCTTTCCTGCGCGACCAGCGTGCTGCGCCCGCGCCGCGGCTCGGCCTGGTTCTCGCGCATCGTGGCGTCTTCGGTGTAGAAATCTTCGATGACCTGGGCATGTGCGCCGCCTTCGACGGCGGCAATGAAGGCTTCGAGCCGGGCGGGCGTGGGCATGTCAGGACTTCACTTTCACTTCGACGCGGCGCGCTTCCGAGGCCGGCCCGTCGGCCTGCGACTGCTCGGGCTTGGCGAGTTCGATCTTGTCCTCGGGCGCGCCCGCCGCCTTGATGGCGTCGCGCACGGCCATGGCGCGCTGCTTGGCCAGCTCGGCGTTCTTGGCGGCGTCGCCGCTGGCGTCGTGGTAGCCGCTCACCAGCACGGTGCTGCCGCTCTGCACGGCCTTGATGACATCGGACAGCGCCTCCTTGGCGTTGGGCGCGACCTCGGCGCTGGCACTTGCGAAGTAGAACTTCACGATGCCGTTCTCGACCTTCACCGCCGCAGCTTCGGTGGCCCCCACGGCCGCCGAGGCGAGGGTGGCGGCCGGCGTGGCCGCCGGCGCCATCGCGGCGGGAGCGGTGGCTGCAGGCGGGGTCTCGATCTTGGTCGGCACGGCCGCTGCCGCATCGCCGGCGTGGAACTTGACCACCAGCGGCACGATCAGCAGCGCCACGATGTTGATGATCTTGATCAGCGGATTCACCGCCGGGCCGGCCGTGTCCTTGTAGGGGTCGCCCACGGTGTCGCCGGTGACGGCGGCCTTGTGCGCCTCGGAGCCCTTGCCGCCGTGGTGGCCGTCCTCGATGTACTTCTTGGCGTTGTCCCACGCACCGCCACCCGTGCACATCGAGATGGCGACGAACAGGCCGGTGACGATGGTGCCCATCAGCAGGCCGCCCAGCGCCTTCGGCCCGAGCAGCAGGCCGACCAGGATCGGCACCACCACCGGCAGCAGCGACGGGATCATCATTTCCTTGATGGCCGCGCCGGTCAGCATGCCCACGGCCTTGCCGTACTCGGGCTTGCCGGTGCCTTCCATGATCCCGGGGATCTCGCGGAACTGGCGGCGCACTTCTTCCACCACCGCACCGGCCGCGCGGCCCACGGCCTCCATGGCCATTGCGCCGAAGAGGTAGGGAATCAGGCCGCCGATGAACAGGCCGACGATCACCATCGGGTCGCTCAGGTTGAAGCTGATGTTCAGCCCGAAGCTTTCCAGCTTGTGGGTGTAGTCGGCAAAGAGCACCAGCGAGGCCAGGCCGGCCGAGCCGATCGCGTAGCCCTTGGTCACGGCCTTGGTGGTGTTGCCCACCGCGTCCAGCGGGTCGGTGATGTCGCGCACGCTGGCGGGCAGCTCGCTCATCTCGGCAATGCCGCCGGCGTTGTCGGTGATGGGGCCGTAGGCGTCCAGCGCCACCACGATGCCGGCCATGCTCAGCATTGACGTCGCGGCCACCGCAATGCCGTACAAGCCGGCCAGCGAGTACGAGGCCAGGATCGCGATGCACACGAAGATCACCGGCCAGGCCGTCGAACGCATCGACACGCCCAGGCCCGCGATGATGTTGGTGCCGTGGCCGGTGGTCGACGCTTGCGCGATGTGCTGCACGGGCTTGTACTGCGTGCCGGTGTAGTACTCGGTGACCCACACCAGCGCGGCCGTGAGCGCCAGGCCCACGAAGCAGGCGCCGAACAGCTTCAGCTGGCTGCCGCTGGCAGAGATGGCGTTGTCGGGAATGATCCAGCTCGTGACGAACCAGAACGCGATCAGCGACAGGATGCCCGCCACCGCCAGCCCCTTGTAGAGCGCCGGCATCACGTTGACCATGCCCGGCGAGGCCTTCACGAAGAAGCAGCCGATGATCGACGCGATGATCGACACGCCGCCCAGCGCCAGCGGGTACAGCACCGCGTCCAGCGGGGCCGCCGTGACCATCAGCGCGCCCAGCACCATGGTGGCGATCAGCGTCACGGCGTAGGTCTCGAACAGGTCGGCCGCCATGCCGGCGCAGTCGCCGACGTTGTCGCCCACGTTGTCGGCGATCACCGCCGGGTTGCGCGGGTCGTCTTCCGGAATGCCGGCCTCGACCTTGCCCACCAGGTCGGCACCGACGTCAGCGCCCTTGGTGAAGATGCCGCCGCCCAGGCGCGCGAAGATCGAGATCAGCGAGGAGCCGAAGGCAAAGCCGATCAGCGGATTGAGGATGGCGGCAAGGCTGTGGTCCGCCTTCGGCGCGCTGCCGGCGAGGAACCAGTAGAAGCCCGTCACGCCCAAGAGGCCCAGGCCCACCACCAGCATGCCGGTGATGGCGCCGCCGCGAAACGCCACATCGAGCGCCGGGCCGATGCCCTGGGTCGCGGCTTGCGCCGTGCGCACATTGGCGCGCACCGACACGTTCATGCCGATGAAGCCGCAGGCGCCCGAGAGCACCGCGCCGACCACGAAGCCGGCGGCCGTGGTCAGGTCGAGGAAGAGGGCGATGAGCACCGCGAGCACCACGCCCACCACCGCGATGGTGGTGTACTGCTTGGCGAGGTAGGCCGAGGCGCCGGCCTGGATGGCTGCGGCGATTTCCTGCATCCGGGCGTTGCCCGGGTCCTTGGCGAGAATCCAACTTCGGGCCCAGAAACCGTAGCCCACGGCCACCAGGCCGCAGACGATGGCAAGAATCAGGGGGGTGTTGCCGCTCATGCTTTGCTTCTCCATTCGTTCGTTGTGACTTGTGGAGACGGACAGCCTGGGCCCTGCGCGCAACGCGTACGGGACCATGTTCTCCGCCGCGTTGCTTCCTCGAAGCTCGCTGCACCGAAGGTGCGGAGCCGATTGGCCAACGCTTGCAATTTACAGGCAAAAACACACACGCGTGCGACCGGTCCGTGACACGGAAAGTAAACTCCGGGTTTGTCCCCATCCGTCTCATACTTTTCAACTACTCGAAAAACGTCATGTCCTTCGACAAAGTCTCCCCCGGCAAGAACGTCCCCGACGCCTTCAATGTCGTGATCGAAATCCCGATGAACGCCGACCCGATCAAGTACGAAGTCGACAAGGAATCGGGCGCGATCTTCGTGGACCGCTTCATGACGACGGCCATGTACTACCCCGCCAACTACGGCTACGTGCCGCAGACCCTGTCGGGCGACGGCGACCCGGTCGACGTGCTGGTGATTGCCCCGTACCCGCTGCTGCCGGGCGTGGTCGTGCCCTGCCGCCCACTGGGCATCCTGATGATGGAAGACGAAGCCGGCGTCGACGGCAAGGTGCTGGCCGTGCCCACCGACAAGGTGCTGCCGATCTACAGCCACTGGAAGTCGGTCGACGACGTGAACCCGATGCGCCTGAAGGCCATCAGCCACTTCTTTGAGCACTACAAGGACCTGGAAGCCGGCAAGTGGGTCAAGGTGCTGGGCTGGGAAGGCATCGACGCCGCCAAGAAGGAAGTTCTGGAC
This sequence comes from Variovorax sp. GW821-FHT10C12, assembly GCF_059415405.1. NCBI lineage: Bacteria > Pseudomonadati > Pseudomonadota > Betaproteobacteria > Burkholderiales > Comamonadaceae > Variovorax > Variovorax sp. GW821-FHT10C12. The sequence goes on along the minus strand of NZ_JBWKNE010000001.1, from coordinate 1,878,529 downwards.
GGCATCGCCGCGTACAAGAAGTAATTTTTTCTTTCGCCTGAAAGAGACGGCCTGGATGCTCCGGGCCGTCAGCCCTGGACCGCATCCCCGGCCAGCCGCATCCATTCGCGGTTGACGCCTCGCGCATGCGAGTTCCAGTGGCGCGCCGCCTGCTGCAGTTCGTCCCATTGACGGCGCGCACCGGCGGTGTCGCCTTGCTGCGCCAGCCATGCGATGTAGCGGGCGCGCGTTTCCACCGTGTTGTAGGTGTTCAGCGCCGCCTCGAAGGCTTCGCGCTTCCGTCGTGCGGCCCTCGGCGGCGAGCGCGCGGGCGTTCAGTACGGCGACCTCGTCCTTGCGGTAGTCGTCGCGCGTGGCACGCAGGGCCTGCAGTGCCAAGTGCGCCTCGCGGCCCGAGGCTGGGCTGCCTTCGGCGACCAGGGCGCTGGCCAGGCCGAACTGCAGTTCGGGGTCGGAAGCGAAGGGGCCTTTCAGTGCGTCGCGGTAGTGCCCGACGGCGTCGGCCGCCTGGCCGCGGTCGAGTGCCGCCTTGGCCAGGCGCAGCTTGTTCTGCGCCGTGGGTGCGAGGTCGTAGGCCTCGGCGGCGGCGCGGTATTCGCGCTCGGGGTCGATGAAGCCGATGGCTGCACTGGCCACCTTGCCGGCGGTGCGCTGCATGCGCGAGGCCGGCAGGTACTCGACCACGAAGTACACGATGCTGCCGAGCAGCGGAAAGCTGAAGAGGATGATGAGCCAGTACATCTGCTTGCCGTGGCGCATGGCATGCACGGCGAAGTACAGCGCGATGAGGATGTGCAGTCCCAGTCCGACGAATGGCATCGGTGCTCCCTGTGTGTTGTGTGTGGTTGTTTGAGTGCCGGGCGGCTTTATAGCAGCCCCCGGCGCTCCCACGCCGCTCAGGTCGCCTTGAATGGGCTGCGTTCGCCGAGGTGGTCCAGGTAGTTCTCGATGCCGGCGCCCTCGCGCTCGAGGAAGCGCTCGACCGCGTCCGCGAACGACGGGTGCGCGAGCCAGTGGGCGCTGGTGGTGCGCACCGGCATCAGCGCGCGGGCCATCTTGTGCTCGCCTTGCGCGCCGCCTTCGAAGCGTGCCGCACCGTGCGCGATGCACCAGGCGATCGGCTGGTAGTAGCAGGCCTCGAAATGCAGGCAATCGACGCGCTCCAGTGCGCCCCAGTAGCGGCCATAGGCCACCAGCGGTTGGGCCTCGTCGGTGGAGAGCGCGATCAGGCTGGTCGCGATGGGGCGCCCGTCGCGCTCCGCCACGAACAGCAGCCACGCCTCGGGCAGCGTGTCGGCCATGCGCAGGAAGAAATCGCGCGTGAGGTAGGGCGGGTTGCCGTGCTCGCGGTAGGTGCGCTCGTAGCAGCGGTAGAAGAAATCCCAGTCGGCCTTGGAGATGTCGGTGCCGCGCGACCAGCGGAAGCTGACGCCGGCCTCGGCGACCTTGCGACGTTCCTGGCGGATCTTCTTGCGCTTGTCGTGCGCGAGGCTGGCGAGGAAGGCGTCGAAGTCTGTGTAGCTCGGCTGCGTGTTCGTCCAATGGAACTGCACCGTATGGCGCCGCATGAGCCCGGCTTCGGTGCACGCGGCGATGTCGGCGTCGGCGCCGAACAGCAGATGCAAAGACGAAAGTTCCTGTTCCTTGCAGACCGCCACCAGCGCCTGCACCAGCAGCGTGCGGCTTGGCGCGTCGCGTGCCAGCAGCCGGGCGCCGGGCACCGGCGTGAAGGGCGCTGCCACCACGGCCTTCGGGTAATAGGCGAGCCCGTGCTGCTCGTAGGCGTTGGCCCAGGCCCAGTCGAACACGTACTCGCCGTAGGAATGGTCCTTGAGGTAGAGCGCGCAGGCGGCTTCGAGCATGTCACCGCGCCACAGCGTGACGAACTGCGGCGTCCATCCGCGCTCGGGCGAGGCGCTGCCGCTGTCGTGCATCGCCGCGAGGTATTCGTGGTGCATGAAGGGCGAGGGCTCGGGCTGCGCGGCGAGCAGGGCGTTCCAGGCTTGCGGGTCGATGTCCGACGGCGACGCCAGAACCCGAATGACATAATCGTTCAAGCCTTTTTCTTCCTTCTGTATGACGCTCAAGCTCGCCATCGCGCAACTCAATTTTGTGGTGGGCGACCTCGTCGGCAATGCGCAGAAGATCGTCGGCGCCGCACGCGAGGCCTACGCGCAAGGCGCGCGCCTTCTGCTGACACCCGAACTCTCGATTGCCGGCTACGCGGCGGAGGACCTGTTCCTCCGTCCCGCCTTCACCGAAGCCTGTGATGATGCCGTGAAAGGCATCGCCGCCGCGCTGGCCGACCTCAAAGACATGGTCGTGGTGGTGGGGCATCCCAGCGGCGGCAGCCTGCGCAGCCGCTCGGTGACGGTGCCGCTGCGCCACAACGCGGCCAGCGTGATCAAGGAAGGCCGCATCCTCGAGACCTACGCCAAGCGCGAACTGCCGAACTACCAGGTGTTCGACGAGCGCCGCTACTTCACGCCGGGGCAGGGCACCTGCGTGTTCGAGGCGGGCGGTGTGTCGGTCGGCCTGCTGATCTGCGAAGACGCCTGGTTCGACGCGCCGGCCGAGCTGGCGCGCGCCGGCGGTGCCGAGGTGCTGGCGGTGATCAACGCCTCGCCGTACCACGTGGGCAAGGAAGGCGAGCGCGTGGCGCGCATGGCCGACCGCGCACGCGCCGTGGGCCTGCCGCTGGTCTACGCGCACCTGGTGGGCGGGCAGGACGAGGTGGTGTTCGACGGCGCCTCGTTCGCGCTGCAGGCCGACGGCGCACTGGCCGCGCAGGCCGAGAGCTTTCGCGAGCGGCTGGTCTTCATGGAACTCGCCCGCGGGGCACAGGGCGGTGTCGCCGTCGTGGCCGATCCGTCGGCCATTGCTGCGCCGCGCGACGCCGAGGCGCAGCTGTGGGACGCCCTGGTGCTCGGCGTGCGCGACTACATCGGCAAGAACGGCTTTCCGGGCGCGATCCTGGGGCTGTCGGGCGGCATCGATTCGGCGCTGGTGCTCGCGATCGCGGTCGACGCGCTGGGCAAGGACAAGGTCCGTGCGGTGATGATGCCGTCGCCCTACACGGCCGACATCAGCTGGATCGACGCGCGCGACATGGCCGGCCGCCTGGGCGTGCGCTATGACGAAATTTCGATCAAGCACACCTTTGAATCCTTCAAGGCCGCGCTGGCCGGGGAGTTCGCGGGCCGGCCGGAAGACACGGCCGAGGAGAACATCCAGGCCCGCATCCGCGGCACGCTGCTCATGGGGCTGTCGAACAAGTTCGGCGCCATCGTGCTGACCACCGGCAACAAGAGCGAGATGGCCACCGGCTACTGCACGCTCTACGGCGACATGGCGGGCGGTTTCGCGGTCATCAAGGACCTGCTCAAGACCACGGTGTTCGCGCTGGCGCGCTGGCGCAATGCCCACGACCCGTACGGCACCGGGGCGGCGCCGATTCCCGAGCGCATCATCACGCGGCCCCCGAGTGCCGAGCTGCGCCCCGACCAGACCGACCAGGACAGCCTGCCGCCCTACGACGTGCTGGACGGCATCCTGGCACGCTACATGCAGGACGATGAAGGCATCGACGAGATCATTGCCGCGGGCTACGACCGTGCGGTGGTCGAGCGGGTTGCGCGGCTCATCAGGATCAACGAATACAAGCGGCGCCAGGCGCCCGTAGGCATCCGGGTCACCCACCGAAGCTTCGGCAAGGATTGGCGTTACCCTATCACCAGCAAGTTCAACGAAACCGCCGGAGCACAAAAACCATGAAGCAGATCACCGCCATCGTCAAACCCTTCAAGCTCGAGGACGTGCGCGAAGCCCTCGCCGAGGTGGGTGTCACCGGCCTCACGGTGACCGAGGTCAAGGGTTTCGGCCGCCAGAAGGGCCACACCGAGCTGTACCGCGGCGCCGAGTACGTGGTCGACTTCCTGCCCAAGATGAAGGTCGAAGTGGTCGTCAACGAGAGCGACGTGGAGCGCTGCATCGAGGCCATCGTGAGCTCGGCGCGCACCGGCAAGATCGGCGACGGCAAGATCTTCGTGACCGAGGTGGAGCGCATCGTGCGCATCCGCACCGGCGAAGAAAACGAAAACGCAGTCTAGCCAGGCTCGCCCCCAGGCTTCGCGCACTTCGTGTCGCTTCGCCAACCCCCTACCGGGGGCAACACCAGAGGCCCGGCAAAGCCGGTTCCTCGGTGTTCGCTGGAAGGGGACGGGGCCCGGTCAGAGGTTCTCTGACAGGCGGTCGTCGCGGGGGTGCAGGGGGACTTCGGCGCGCAGCGCGGTCAGCAGTTCGGGCACGTCGGTGCCGGTGTGCACCAGGTCCATCTGCCATTCGCCCATGAAGCCCTCGCGCACGCTGTGCGCCAGGAAGCTCAGCAGGCCGTCGTAGTAGCCGGCGGTGTTGAGGATGCCGGTCGGCTTGTCGTGGTAGCCGAGCTGGCGCCAGGTCCAGATCTCGAACAGTTCTTCAAAGGTGCCGATGCCGCCCGCCATCGCGAGGAAGGCGTCGGCGCGCTCGCCCATCATGGCCTTGCGCTCGTGCATGGTGTCGACGACGTGCAGCTCGTCGCACAGGGGGTTGGCCAGTTCCTTATCGACCAGGGCTTTGGGAATGATGCCGACGACGCGGCCGCCGGCCTGGCGGGTGGCCTCGGCCACTGTGCCCATCAGGCCGGTGCGGCCACCGCCGTAGACGAGCTGGCCGTTGTGGCTGCCGATCCACTGGCCTACGGCCTGGGCGGCCTGGGAAAACTCGGGGCGCTCGCCGGGGCGCGAGCCGCAATACACGCAAATCGAAAATTCAGGAGTCATCCTGCGATCATGCCGCAGGCGGCAGACCCGCTCATGACACGAAGCGTTGCCACAGGGCCGCGGCCCAGATGCCGCCGCACAGCGTGAGCGACAGCAGGACAGCGGCGCTGCCCATGTCCTTCGCGCGCTTGGAGAGGTCGTGCCATTCGGGGCCGATGCGGTCGATGGCGGCTTCCACCGCCGTATTGAGCAGCTCCACGATCATCACCAGGATGGCGCTGCCGGCGAGCAGCGCCACCTCGACCCAGCTGCGCCCGAGCCAGAAGGCGGCTGGGATCATGATCATCGACAGGATGGCCTCTTGGCGGAACGCCGGCTCGGTCCAGCCGGCGCGCAGGCCGTGCAGCGAGATCAGGGTGGCGTGCCAGACGCGCTCGAGGCCCTTGCGGGCCTTCTGCGGGTTCACGGCGGGGTCGGGCAGGGCACTCATTGGCGGCTCATCGGCTTGGAGGTGATGAGCCGCGTACCGGCCCAGGCGTCGTGCCAGAACTGGCGGTCGGGGTGAAAACGGGCCAGCAGCGCCCAGATGGCGACCCAGCCGAAGATCAGCACGGTCGATTCGCCGCCCGACAGCTTGAACGGGGCAATGGCGGCCAGCGGCGGCAGGAACCAGACCCAGCTCAGCAGGTAGCGCGCCAGTGCGCGGCCCTGGCTGACGGGCTGGCCGTGGCGGTCGACGATGCGGATGTTCCAGGTCTTCATGGCCAGCGTCTGGCCCTTGGCCCAGAACCAGACGAAGTAGACGCCGAACACCACGAACAGGAAGGCCTGCAGCAGGTGTCGCCGTTCGTCCATGGCGTCGCGCATCTGGCCCAGCGTGCTGAACAGCCAGCCGGACACGAACACGACCGCGAACAGCAGCATGCCTTCATAAAGCCAGCAGGCCATGCGACGCCAGAGGCCGGGCACGGTCGGCGAGATGCCGTGGCCGGCCGTGGTGGGAAGGGGCGAGGCCGAGTGGCCGGGACCCGAGGTCTCGGGAGAACTGGAAACCATCGACATCTTGTCAGGGAGCGGAGGACGGCGCCGGCACCTGCGCTTCGGCGGGCACCGGGGGCGGCGTGACGCCGTTCGGCGTGGAGGTCGAGGCCGCCGGGGCGACGACGGTGCTGGTCGGTGCGGGCGCGCGTTCCGTTGCTGCGGGCGACGTTGCCGGCGAATTCACCACGACGGCCGCCGGCGGCAGCACGGGCGTGGGGAGCGTGGCCGGCACGATGCGGGGCGTGTGCTGTCCGGGCGGCGTGACGGCCGGCACGGGCACGAGTTTTTGCGAGGAAACCGGGCGCACCGGCACGGCGGCGCCGCGCGGCTTGGGCGGTGCGCGCTCGGCGAGCTTGCGCTTTTCTTCTTCGCTCAGTGCCTGGTACTGCTCCCACTTGAGCCGGCGCTCGTCGGCGGGAACCCGCTTGACCTCGGCGAAGTTCAGGCGGGCCTGGGTGCGCTGCTGGTTGCTCAGTGCCGCCCACTCGATCATGCGGCTGTGCAGCGTGACCTGGTCGTCGGCGGGCATGTTCGCGTAGTTGCGCGACAGGGCCAGCCATTTGCGCTTTTGGCCGACGTTCAGCGTGTTCCAGTGCAGGGCCAGCGGCTTCAGTGCGTATTGCTGCTCGGTGCTCAGGTCGCTCCAGAGGGGCCTGGTCGTGGTGGCGACGCCCTTGGGGCTTGCTGCGCCATTGGTGCCTGCGGCGTGCGTGGCGGGCTTGGTGGCTTCGGGCAGCGTCTGAGCATCGGCCAGTGTCAGGCCGAAGACGGCGGCTGCCAGCGCACCCGCCCAAACGACGGCGCCCGCCGGGAGCGGGCGCAACGGAAGCAGGGCTTTCGCACGGGAAACGGAGCGGCGTCGCATTCGGTCGGGCAAGGTGTTCAGTCGGAGGCGCTGTCGGACTTCAGGAATTGGGCGAAGCCGGGATCGGTGTAGGCGGCGGGCGGCAGGTCGCCCGTCAGCAGGGCCGAGTCGACCTCGGCGAGTTCGCTGGCGCGGTCGTCGTCCTGCATCACGCTGATGGTGATCAGGCCGGCCACCAGGGCGATCAAGGGCACCACGGAACCGATGCGGGTCCACCAACTGCCGCCCAGCGTGACCGTGTGGCCCGACTGGACCGCGACGGGCGCCGTGCGCAGCTGCGGGGCCAGCTTGCGCGCAGCCACGGCCTGCGAGCGAGCCACGCGCAGGCGTTCGCTGATGTCGTGCGGCAACGCTTGATTGCCGTCCGACAGCCGGGCCGCCAGCCGTTGGCCGAAGCGGTCTTCTGCAGCGTTGGATTGAGAGGTTGGAACCTTGGTATTCATAGCGATATTCCCTTGGCTTTGAGCGCCTTGCTCAGAGCGTGGACGGCTCGCGAACAATGGGTTTTGACGCTGCCCTCGGAGCAGCCCATCGCGGCGGCCGTCTCTGCGACGTCCATTTCCTCCCAGTAACGCATCAGGAAAGCCTCGCGTTGACGGCCGGGCAAAGCCGCGATCTGTTCTTCGATTTCGTGAAAGACCTGGCTGCGGCGGGTGGTGTCTTCGGCGCTCTCCGATTCTCTGGAGTCGGTGGGCGAGACAAAGTTCTCCAGCAGGTCGAAATCCTCGCCGTTATCGGCCGGTTCGAAGTCGCTGAGGTTGGAGAAAAGGGCCCGGCGGGTTTTCTGGCGGCGGAACCAGTCGAGCGTGCAGTTCGACAGGATGCGCTGGAACAGCATTGGCAGTTCCTCGACAGGCTTGTCGCCGTAGTGCTGCGCCAGCTTCATCATGCTGTCCTGCACGATGTCCAGGGCCGCTTCTTCGTCCCGCACGTGATAGACCGAGCGCTTGAAGGCCCGTCGTTCGACGCTTTTCAGGAAGTCGGAGAGTTCGTGTTCAGTAGCCAAATGAGAGGGGGCGGCGGGACGCGCCGCGTGGGGAGGATGTTTGGCGAACGCTCATGTTTTTATGCCGCGGATTATGCCTTTGTGCCAAGACAGGGCACCTGAAGCGAGTCTGAACGCGCCGGTAGTGTCATAATCCGCCTTGCAAGTCAAAAGGCAAACGGGTCACGGTCCGGCGGAACATCAGTCCGCTCATGGCTTTGGCCTCAAGTCCTGGCGCGGCCCCACAAGGGCTGGCAAGGGGCACCCAAGGTTTTTCGTTCCCGAAAAAACACAAAGGTTGATCATGGAAATCTCGAAGGCGGAACTCGCTTCCGCAGCAGCCGCGTCCTCTGGCGCCGGCAACACCACGCAAGAACTCATGGGCGCTGAAGTGCTGGTCAAGGCACTGCAGGCCGAAGGCGTCCAGTACATCTGGGGCTACCCGGGCGGCGCGGTTCTCTACATCTACGACGCGTTCTACAAGCAGGACACCATCCAGCATGTGCTGGTGCGCCACGAACAGGCCGCCGTCCACGCAGCCGACGGCTATGCGCGCGCCACCGGCGAAGTCGGCGTGGCCCTGGTCACCTCCGGTCCCGGCCTGACCAATGCGGTCACTGGCATCGCGACGGCGTACATGGATTCGATCCCGATGGTGATCATTTCCGGCCAGGTGCCGACGGCCGCCATCGGCCTCGACGCCTTCCAGGAATGCGACACGGTCGGCATCACGCGCCCCATCGTCAAGCACAACTTCCTCGTCAAGGATCCGAAGGATCTGGCCATGACGATGAAGAAGGCCTTCCACATCGCACGCAGCGGTCGTCCCGGCCCCGTGGTGGTGGACGTGCCGAAGGACGTGTCCTTCAAGAAGGTTCCGTACAGCGGCTATCCCGACAAGGTCGAGATGCGCTCGTACAACCCGGTGCGCAAGGGCCACGGCGGGCAGATCCGCAAGGCGCTGCAACTGCTGCTGGCGGCCAAGCGCCCCTACATCTACACCGGCGGCGGCGTGCTCCTGGGCAATGCCACGAACGAGCTGCGCACGCTGGTCGACATGCTGGGGTACCCGGTCACGAACACGCTGATGGGCCTGGGCGCCTATCCGGCGAGCGACCGCAAGTTCCTGGGCATGCTGGGCATGCACGGCACCATCGAAGCCAACAACGCGATGCAGAACTGCGACGTGCTGTTGGCCGTGGGCGCGCGCTTCGACGACCGCGTGATCGGCAACCCGAAGCACTTCGCGCAGAACGAACGCAAGATCATTCACGTCGACATCGACCCGTCGAGCATCTCCAAGCGCGTGAAGGTCGACATCCCGATCGTCGGCGACGTGAAGGACGTGCTCACCGAGCTGATCTCGATGATCCGCGAGAGCACCGCCAAGCCCGACGCTGGCGCGCTGGCCGACTGGTGGAAGACCATCGAAAGCTGGCGCTCGCGCGACTGCCTCAAGTACGACCGCGACAACAAGGACGTGATCAAGCCGCAGTTCGTGGTCGAAACCCTCTGGAACATGACCAAGGACGCCGACACGTACATCACGTCGGACGTCGGCCAGCACCAGATGTGGGCTGCCCAGTACTACCGCTTCGACGAGCCGCGCCGCTGGATCAATTCGGGTGGCCTGGGCACCATGGGTGTGGGCATTCCCTACGCCATGGGCATCAAGCTCGCCAAGCCCGACTCGGAAGTGTTCACCATCACCGGCGAAGGTTCGGTGCAGATGTGCATCCAGGAACTCTCCACCTGCCTGCAGTACAACACGCCGATCAAGATCTGCTCGCTCAACAACCGCTACCTGGGCATGGTGCGCCAGTGGCAGGAGATCGAATACTCCGGCCGCTACAGCCACAGCTACATGGACGCGCTGCCCAACTTCGTGAAGCTCGCCGAGGCCTATGGCCACGTCGGCATGCTGATCGAGCGTCCACAAGACGTGGAGCCGGCGCTGCGCGAGGCGCGCAAGCTCAAGGACCGCACGGTGTTCATGGATTTCCGTACCGACCCCACCGAGAACGTGTTCCCGATGGTCAAGGCCGGCATGGGCATCACCGAGATGCTGCTGGGTTCCGAAGATCTCTGATCCGGAACATTCGTTCGTTCAACCTTTACTGACGAATCTATTGCCCGCCAAGCCCGCGCATTACCGTGCACGGGGGAGGGCGGCGAAAGCGAAAGCTTCCGCGTAGGCGAAAAGAGGAGTCACGCCAACATGAAACACATCATTGCAGTGCTGCTGGAAAACGAGCCGGGTGCTCTTTCCCGCGTGGTGGGCCTGTTCTCGGCCCGTGGCTACAACATCGAATCGCTGACCGTGGCGCCGACCGAGGATGCAAGCCTCTCGCGCATGACCATCGTCACCACCGGCTCGGACGACGTGATCGAGCAGATCACCAAGCACCTGAATCGCCTCATCGAGGTCGTGAAGGTGGTCGACTTGACCGAAGGTGCCTACACCGAGCGCGAGCTCATGATGGTGAAGGTGCGTGCGGTGGGCAAGGAACGCGAGGAAATGATGCGCATGGCGGAGATCTTCCGTGGCCGCATCATCGACGTGACCGACAAGAGCTACACCATCGAGCTCACCGGCGATCACGGCAAGAACGACGCTTTTCTCGAAGCGATCGACCGCAGTGCCATTCTGGAGACGGTTCGCACCGGCGCCAGCGGCATCGGACGCGGCGAACGCATCCTGCGGGTCTGACACCATGATTCGGAGCTCAGTCGTTGCCCGTTCGGGCTGAGCTTGTCGAAGCCTCCGCGCAAGCGGGGACTGCATTGAGCCCTTCGACAGGCTCAGGACGAACGGCACAACAACACACTGCAACTCGCATATCTATCTGGAGAACATCATGAAGGTTTATTACGACAAGGACGCGGACCTGAGCCTCATCAAGGGCAAGACGGTTGCCATCATCGGTTACGGCTCGCAAGGTCATGCGCACGCGCAGAACCTGAACGACAGCGGCGTCAAGGTCGTGGTCGGCCTGCGCAAGGGCGGCGCTTCGTGGGACAAGGTCGGCAAGGCCGGCCTGCAGGTCGCTGAAGTCGCTGACGCCGTGAAGTCGGCCGACGTCGTCATGATCCTGCTGCCCGACGAGCAGATCGCCGCCGTCTACAAGAACGACGTGGCCCCGAACATCAAGGAAGGCGCTTCGCTCGTCTTCGCGCACGGCTTCAACGTGCACTACGGCTTCGTGCAGCCGCGCGCCGACCTCGACGTGTGGATGGTCGCTCCGAAGGCTCCGGGTCACACCGTGCGCGGCACCTACACGCAAGGTGGCGGCGTGCCGCACCTGATCGCGGTGCACCAGGACAAGAGCGGCAAGGCGCGCGACCTCGCGCTGAGCTACGCCACCGCCAACGGCGGCGGCAAGGCCGGCATCATCGAGACCAACTTCCGCGAAGAAACCGAGACCGACCTGTTCGGCGAACAAGCGGTTCTGTGCGGCGGCACGGTCGAGCTGATCAAGGCCGGTTTCGAAACGCTGGTGGAAGCCGGCTACGCGCCTGAAATGGCGTACTTCGAATGCCTGCACGAGCTGAAGCTGATCGTCGACCTGATCTATGAAGGCGGCATCGCCAACATGAACTACTCGATCTCGAACAACGCCGAATACGGCGAGTACGTCACGGGCCCGCGCATCGTGACCGACGAGACCAAGAAGGCCATGAAGAAGGTCCTGCAGGACATCCAGACCGGCGAATACGCCAAGAGCTTCGTGCTCGAAGCTGCTGCCGGCCAGCCAGTGCTGATCAGCCGCCGTCGCCTGAACGCTGAGCATCAGATCGAAGTCGTCGGCGAAAAGCTGCGCGCGATGATGCCCTGGATCAAGAAGAACAAGCTGGTCGACCAGACCCGAAACTGATCTTCAGAGGCAAGAGCCAACAGGGTGCTTCGGCACCCTGTTTCGGAGGGCCACCCGTCGCGGTGGCCCTTTTGTTTGAAGGGGAGCGCACAGGTCCCCTGAACTACACTGCGAAGCATGCGATTCACAGACCAAGATGCTATCGAATGGATAGCTGATCGGGCAGTTCCCACGAGGGACGGAGGCCATTTCAATGCATGACGACACGCTCCCCGACGATGTGCAGCCGCGCAAGCGTCGCAAGGGCATCTACATCCTGCCGAACCTGTTCACGCTGGCGGCGTTGTTCGGCGGCTTCTACTCGGTCGTGATGGCCATGAACGCGCGCTTCGATCTCGCGGCGCTCGGCGTGTTCGCCGCGATGATCCTCGACAGTCTCGACGGCCGCGTCGCGCGCATGACCAACACGCAGAGCGCATTCGGCGAGCAGATGGACTCGTTGTCCGACATGGTGTCGTTCGGTGCCGCGCCCGCGCTCATCGCGTATGAGTGGTCGCTCAAGGGGCTGGGACGTTGGGGCTGGATTGCCGCCTTCGTGTACTGCGCCTGCGCGGCCCTGCGGCTTGCGCGCTTCAACGTCAACACGGGCGTGGTCGACAAGCGCTGGTTCCAGGGGCTGCCGTCGCCAGCGGCGGCGGCGCTCGTGGCCGGCTTCATCTGGCTCATGACCGAGTGGGGCAAGCGCGGCGGCGAGGTGCTGTATCTCTCGTGGACGCAGATCACGTGGATCACTTTTGCGTTCACGCTCTATGCCGGACTCTCGATGGTCACCAATGCGCCGTTCTACAGCTTCAAGGACGTCCAGATGAAGAAGAGCGTGCCCTTCGTCGTGATCGTGCTGATCGCGCTGGGCATTGCGGTCATCAACATCCATCCGCCAACAGTGTTGTTCAGCCTCTTCGTGGCCTATGGCCTGAGCGGCTACGTGGTGTACGCGTGGCGCAAGGCCAAGGGCCAGCCGGTGAGCGTGATCAGCACCTCGACCGAAGAGCCCGACGAGCGGGGGCTGCACAACTGAAGCCCCGGGCCTTCACAGGCCCGCGAAGGCTGTGCTACATTCGCAACCCTCATGACCAAGATTTCGCTGCTGGCCCTACTAGCCCTCCCTCACGGGCGGAGACGGTAGCGCACGCGCTAATCCTTCATCACGGCCCGTTCGCACCAGCAACGGGCCGTTTGTCTTTTGGGGTTGCTGGTTGAGTTCCAACCATCACAGAGAAATCGACATGCTCAAGCAACCTCAAGCCAAATACCGCGCATTCGCCCCGATCGGTCTCAAGGACCGCACCTGGCCCGACGCCGTGCTGACCAAGGCCCCGATCTGGCTGTCGACGGACCTGCGCGATGGCAACCAGGCCTTGGTCGAACCCATGGACATCGCGCGCAAGATGCGCATGTTCGAAACCCTCGTGGCCATCGGCTTCAAGGAAATCGAAGTCGGCTTTCCCTCGGCGTCGCAGGTCGAATTCGACTTCGTGCGCAAGCTCATCGAGGAAGACCGCATTCCCGACGACGTGACGATCCAGGTGCTCACGCAGGCGCGCGACCACCTCATCGAACGCACCTTCGAAGCGTTGCAGGGCGCGCCGCGCGCCATCGTCCACCTCTACAACGCCGTCGCGCCCGTGATGCGCCGCGTGGTGCTCGGCATGGACGAAGACCAGATCGTCGAACTCGCAAGCAGCCATGCGCGCATGTTCAACGACTTTGCCGCCAAGCAGCCGGCCACGCAGTGGACCTTCCAGTACTCGCCCGAAATGTTCTCGGGCACCGACGTGGTCTTCTCCAAGCGCGTGGTCGACGCGGTCACCGAAGTGTGGGCACCGACGCCCGAGCGCAAGTGCATCGTCAACCTGCCCACCACGGTGGAGCATTCCACGCCGAACATCTTCGCGGACATGATCGAGTGGATGCACCGCAACCTCGCGCGTCGCGACTCGATCGTGCTGTGCGTGCACCCGCACAACGACCGCGGCACCGGCACGGCCGCCGGTGAGCTGGCCTTGATGGCTGGCGCCGAGCGCATCGAAGGCTGCCTCTTCGGCAACGGCGAACGCACCGGCAACCTCGACCTCGTGAACGTCGCGCTCAACCTCTACACGCAGGGCGTCTCGCCCGAACTCGATTTCTCGAACATCGACGAGATCCGCGCCACGGTCGAGCACTGCAACCAGATTCCCGTGCATCCGCGCCATCCGTATGTAGGCGACCTTGTCTATACCTCGTTCTCGGGCTCGCACCAGGACGCGATCAAGAAGGCGTTCGCCGCGCGCAAGGACGGCGACATCTGGGACATCCCGTACCTCCCCATCGACCCGAAGGACGTGGGCCGCAGCTACGAAGCCGTGATCCGCGTGAACAGCCAGTCGGGCAAGGGCGGCATGGCCTACCTGCTCGAGAGCGAGTACGGCCTCGAGATGCCGCGCCGCCTGCAGATGGAATTCATGCAGGTCGTGCAGCGTGTGATGGACGTGGGCGGAAAAGAGCTCACTGCCGCCGACCTCTGGCAGATCTTCGTGAACGAATACGGCATCGAGACCGCCAAGGCCTTGCAGCACCGCGTGATCCAGGAAGAAGGCGAGGGCGCCGAGGCCACGGTGGTGCTGCGCGGCGATCTGCCGTGGGACGGTGAAACGCGCGCCATCGAAGGACGCGGCAATGGCCCGATCGACGCCTTCACGCAGGCACTGAGCCAGGCCACCGGCCACACGGTGCGCGTCATGGACTATCACCAGCACGCCATCGGTGCGGGCGCCGACGCCAAGTCGGTGGCTTACCTCGAGCTGCGCGTCGACGAGTCGCAGACCCTGTTCGGCGTCGGTATCGACGCGAACGTGATCTCGGCCTCGCTGAAGGCGATCGTGTCGGGGGTGCAGCGGGCCAGGGGCCGGGGCGCGCGCAGCGCACAATCGGTGGCTGAAGTCGCCTGACGCACCGGCACCAGCCGCACGCGCAAGGTGGGAACGAACCAAGGAGATCCACGATGACCGACCAACTCATTATTTTCGACACCACCTTGCGCGACGGCGAGCAGTCGCCCGGCGCCTCGATGACGCGCGACGAAAAACTGCGCATCGCCAAACTGCTGGAGCGGCTCAAGGTCGACGTCATCGAAGCGGGCTTTCCGGCCAGCTCGAACGGCGACTTCGAGGCCGTGAAGGCCATTGCCAATGCGATCAAGGACTCGACGGTGTGCGGCCTCTCGCGTGCCAATGACCGCGACATCGCACGCGCGGCCGAAGCTCTGAAGGGCGCGGCGCGCGGACGCATCCACACCTTCATCGCGACCTCGCCCCTGCACATGGAGAAGAAGCTGCGCATGTCGCCCGACGAGGTGCATGAGCAGGCCAAGCTGGCCGTGCGCTTCGCGCGCAACCAGATCGCCGACGTCGAGTTCAGCCCCGAAGACGGCTACCGCAGCGACCCGGACTTCCTGTGCCGCGTGCTCGAAACCGTGATCAACGAGGGCGCCACCACCATCAACGTGCCCGACACCGTCGGCTACGCCATCCCCGAGCTGTACGGCAACTTCATCAAGATGCTGCGCGAGCGCATTCCCAACAGCGACAAGGCGATCTGGTCGGTGCATTGCCACAACGACCTCGGCATGGCCGTGGCGAACTCGCTGGCCGGCGTGAAGATCGGCGGTGCGCGCCAGGTCGAGTGCACGATCAACGGCCTGGGCGAGCGCGCGGGCAATTGCTCGCTCGAAGAAGTGGTCATGGCCGTGAAGACGCGCAGGGACTACTTCGGGCTCGACCTGAACATCGACACCCAGCACATCGTGGCCGCGAGCCGCATGGTGAGCCAGACCACGGGCTTCGTGGTGCAGCCCAACAAGGCCGTGGTGGGCGCCAACGCGTTCGCGCACGCCTCGGGCATCCACCAGGATGGCGTCCTCAAGGCACGCGATACCTACGAGATCATGCGGGCCGAAGACGTGGGCTGGAGCGCCAACAAGATCGTGCTGGGCAAGCTGAGCGGTCGCAACGCCTTCAAACAGCGCCTGCAGGACCTGGGCGTGACGATGGAGAGCGAAACCGAGGTCAACGCCGCGTTCTCGCGCTTCAAGGAACTGGCCGACCGCAAGTCCGAAATTTTCGACGAAGACATCCTGGCGCTGGTCAGCGCGGAAGAGTTGTCAAACGTTGGTGAACAGTTTGCTTTCGTCTCTCTTTCCCAGCACAGCGAAACCGGCGAGCGGCCCCAGGCCAGGATCGTGTTCACGATCCAGGGCAAGGAAGTCACCAGCGAATCCGATGGCAACGGGCCCGTCGATGCGTCCCTCAAGGCCATCGAGGCCCACGTCAAGAGCGGCGCTGAGATGGTTCTTTACTCTGTCAATGCCATCAGTGGCTCGACGGAAAGCCAGGGAGAAGTTACAGTCCGGTTACAAAACGCAGGGCGGGTGGTCAACGGTGTGGGTGCAGACCCAGACATCGTGGTCGCTTCGGCAAAGGCTTATTTGAGTGCGCTCAACAAGTTACAGAGCCAAGCTGAGAGAGTGGCGGCACAAGGTTAGGTTTTGAGGCGTTCCTTGGTATTCGAATGAAGAAGGGGATGCAAGTAACTGATATTGCGTGCCTTTTTTGATTTCGATACACTGCGGTCCTCGTTTGTTGCCGCTGGAGATTTATTGATGCCTGAAACCCGTCTACGTCGAGTTTCCATCCAGCGGTTCCTACCCGCCTTCAAGTTCCTCGCCGTGGCGCTGTGCGCCTCGGCGTTTTTGCTGCCTGGCGCCCAGGCCGCGAAGAAGGAAAAACCAGCTGCTGCCAAGTCCGCCGTCGCCAAAAAGGCGAAGGCGCCCGCCGAAACCAAGCAGCGCAATGCGTCCGCTTCCAAGGTGGCGCGCGGCGGTCGCGCCGAGCAGGCCGACAAGGTCGTGCGCGGTGGCCGCAACGTCGTGGCCACCATCCACAAGAAGAACGGCAAGACCGTCGTCGCCGTGCAGCGCCGTTCGGTGGTGCGCGTCGAAACGCCCGCCCGCCAGTCCTTCGGCCAGATGGCCGGCCTGCACAGCACCGACGACGCTCTCGACCTGAAGTCGAGCGTCGCTCTGGTGATCGACCAGGACACCCACGAAGTGCTGTTCAGCAAGAACGACCACGCCGTGCTGCCGATCGCCTCGCTCACCAAGCTCATGACCGGTCTGCTGATCAGCGAGGCCCATCTGCCGAACGACGAACTCATCACCATCACGCAGGACGACGTCGACACCGAAAAGGGCAGCCGTTCGCGCCTGACCGTCGGCACCACGCTGTCGCGCGGCGAGCTGCTGCACCTGGCGCTGATGTCCAGCGAAAACCGCGCGGCGCACGCACTGGGCCGCACCTACCCGGGCGGCCTCACGACCTTCGTGAGCATCATGAATGCCAAGGCCCGCATGCTCGGCATGAAGGACACGCGCTACGTGGAGCCCACGGGCCTGTCCAGCCGCAACCAGTCGAGTGCGCAAGACCTGGCGCTGCTGGTCAATGCAGCCTATTCCGACGCCACGGTGCGTTCGCTGTCCACCTCGCCGGAATACCAGGTCGAGGTCGGCAACCGCGTGCTGCAGTTCAACACCACCAACCGCCTCGTGAAGAGCCCGGAATGGGACATCGGCCTGCAGAAGACTGGCTACATCTCCGAAGCCGGCCAGTGCCTCGTGATGCAGGCCAAGGTGGCCGGGCGCAAGCTGATCATGGTGTTCCTGGATTCGGCCGGCAAGTTCAGCCGCATCGCCGACGCCGAGCGGGTTCGCCGCTGGGTCGAGGCCACGCATGCCGTGTCAGGGCCGCGCGGCTTCCAGGTCGCTGGCTAACTGAGCAGGGCGGCCGTTCAGCGGCCTGCTTGCAGCCCTCGTGAAGGGCGAACCGGCTGTGACTCGCTGGGATGGAGAGGAAAAGAGTCGAAAGCAAACGGGCGCTCAGGCGCCCGTTGTCACGTTTGCGCCCGACGCAGGCGTTGCGGCCATGCCGTCCTTGAAGCCCAGTGCGCCCGAGATTTCGTTGGCAGTCGCCTGCAGCTTGGGCAGCCAGCCTTCGTCCAGGCGATCGGCCGGTGCCGAGATCGACAGGCCCGCCACCAGCTTGCCCTGGTCGTCGTAGATGCCGGCGGCCATGCAGCGCACGCCCAGTTCCAGTTCTTCGTTGTCGCGTGCGATGCCGTACTGGCGCGCCTTCGACAGCTCGCGCTCGAGTGCGGGCAGCTGGGTGATGCTGTTGCGGGTGTGGCCGGCCAGGCCGGTGCGCGTGGCGTAGCTGCGCACGCGCTGCGGGTCGTCGGCGGCCAGGAACAGCTTGCCGGTCGAGGTCAGGTGCAGGGCGGCACGGCCACCGATGGCACGCACCACCTGCATGCCCGAACGCTCGCTGTAGGCGCGCTCGATGTACACGATCTCGTCGCCCTGGCGCATGCTGAGGTTGACCGGCTGCTGCGTGAGCTTGTGCAGCTCGCGCATCGGACCCAGGGCCGCGTCGCGCACGTTCAGCCGGCCCTTGACCAGGTTGCCCAGCTCCAGCAGGCGCATGCCGAGGCGGTAGCTGCCGGCTTCGGGGCGGTCGACGAAGCGGCCGACTGCGAGGTCATTGAGGATGCGGTGCGTGGTCGACGGGTGCAGCCCCGTCTTTTCGCTGATTTCCTTCAGCGAGATCGCTTCTTCGCGCGAGGCCAGGACATCGATCAGCGAGAACATGCGCTCGATGACCTGGATGACGGGAGTGGCGGGAACGTCGGATAGGTTTTTTCTCATGGCGCAATGCGGTGATGACCGTGCGCCATTTTACCTTGTGAAATCGCTCGGTGCCTGCCAGTGGCCGTCCACCAACACTTCGTGCGGGGAAAAGCGCGCTTTGTAGTGCATCTTGGGGCTGCGCTCGATCCAGTAGCCCAGATACACGTGCGGCAGCCCCAGCTTGCGGGCCTGCTCGATCTGCCACAGCACGCTGTAGGTGCCGTAGCCGGCGCCGTCCTCGGGCTCGTAGAAGGTGTAGACGGCCGAGATGCCGTCGCTGAGCACGTCGAGGATCGACACCATCTTCAGCGCGCCCGGGCTGCCGTCGGGCAGGGTTTCGCGGAATTCGACCAGCCGCGAGTTGACGCGGCTTTGCAGCAGGAACTGCGTGTACTGGTCGATGCTGTCGTGGTCCATGCCGCCGCCCGAGTGGCGGCCGGTCTGGTAGCGCAGGTAGAGCTGGTAGTGCTCGGGCACGAAGCACAGCTTGAGCACGCGCGCCTGCAGGTCGGCGTGCTGCTTGGCGGTGCGGCGTTGGCTGCGGTTCGGCTTGAAGCTGTGCGCCAGCACGCGCAGCGGGATGCAGGCGCGGCAGCCGTCGCAATAGGGCCGGTAGGTGAACATGCCGCTGCGCCGGAAGCCGCTGAGCACCAGGTCGGAGTAGGCGTCGTTGTGGATCAGGTGGCTGGGCGTGGCCACCTGCGAGCGGGCCTGGCGATCCGGCAGGTAGCTGCAGGGATAGGGCGCCGTCGCGTAGAACTGCAGCGTGTGAAGCGGAAGATCCTTGAGGTGCGTCACGTCACGTCACGTCGAAAGAGGAGGTCGCTCGGAAAGGAGTTCGGACCAGTATACGGGGTCGAATTGCCACTGCGGGCCCTCCTGTTTTCGGGCCTGGGCCACGTGCGCGACGAAGCGCGCGCGCGGCATTTCGCGGGCGCCCAGGCTGGCCAGGTGCGCGGTGTTCTGCTGGCAGTCGATCATCGCGATGCCGGCGCGCCGGCACAGCGCGACCAGGCCGGCCAGCGCGATCTTCGAGGCGTCCGGGCGGCGCGTGAACATCGATTCGCCGAACACGGCCCGGCCCAGCGCCACGCAGTAAAGCCCGCCCGCCAACTCGCCGTCGATCCAGGTTTCGACGCTGTGGGCGTGCCCGGCGCGGTGCAATTGCGTATAGGCCTTCACCATGTCCGGCACGATCCAGGTGCCCGACTGGCCGGCGCGCGCCGACTGCGAGCACGCCTGGATCACCGTTCCAAAATCGTGATCGATGCGCAGCTCGCAGCCAGGGGTCGCGGCAAAGCGGCTCAGGGTCTTGCGCAGCGAGCGATGCAGCCGGAAGTCGTTCACCCGCAGCACCATGCGCGGGTCGGGGCTCCACCACAGGATGGGCTGGTCGTCGCTGAACCAGGGGAAAACGCATCGGCCGTAGGCCTGCATCAAAGTATCGACATCGAGCGATCCGCCGGCCGCCAGCAGGCCGGGCACGGGGTCTCTTTCGTCCCATGCCGATGCGGGGTCGGGCAGTGTGTCTCCGGGTTCGAGCCAAGGCAGTTGTCGCATGGTTGCAGGTATACACGGCTTCTCGCAACGCCCGCCACTTGAGGGAAAATCCCGCTCACACGGGAACAGTCCACAAGGCTGCGGCCCCAGTGCCACCGCCGATGGCACGCGAGACAACCCCACAAGACCCGTCGAAAAACCTATAGTGCACAGCTTGCTTTCGCAGTACCACAGCGGATCCGGCAGGCATGTGCAGGGCGCCGGGGATCAGCACAAGAGGACCACGTTGACCACTGAACCCAACCCCACGCGCTTCGGCAGCGGCCAGGCGGTGCGCCGCCTCGAGGACGAAAGCCTGCTCGCAGGCGCCGGCCGTTACACCGACGACGTCACGCTCTCCGAGCAGGCGCATCTCGTTTTTCTCCGCTCCCCCTATCCGCATGCGCGCATCGTGTCCATCGACACGTCCGCGGCCATCGGCATGCCCGGCGTGCTGCGCGTGA
This sequence comes from Variovorax sp. GW821-FHT10C12, assembly GCF_059415405.1. NCBI lineage: Bacteria > Pseudomonadati > Pseudomonadota > Betaproteobacteria > Burkholderiales > Comamonadaceae > Variovorax > Variovorax sp. GW821-FHT10C12. Next base: position 1,858,282 of record NZ_JBWKNE010000001.1, on the reverse strand, counting down.
TCACCGGGGCCGACCTGGCCGAGGCCGGCGTCAAGCCGATGCCCGGCGCCGCCGGCTTCAAGCGCGCGGACGGCAGCGACAGCGCCAGCCCGCCGCGCCGCGCCCTGGCGCACGAGCGCGCACGCTTCGTCGGCGAACCGGTGGCGGCCGTCATTGCCGACACCGTGCAGCAGGCGCGCGATGCGGCCGAGGCCGTCATGGTCGACTACGAAGAGCTGCCGATGGTGGTCGACCTGCCGGGCGCGACCGCCGAAGGCGCGCCGCTCCTGTGCGAGGAGGCCACGGGCAACATCGCCGCCGAGATGCGCCACGGCAGCAGCGAAGCCGCCACTGCCGCGTTCGAGCGCGCCGCCCACGTGATCGCCCTCGACGTCAACAACCAGCGCGTGGTCGCGCTCACCATCGAGCCGCGTGCCGTGCTCGCCACGCACGACAGCAAGACCGACCGCCTCACGATCCGCATGAGCACCCAGATGCCGTCTGGCGTGCGCGATTCCGTCTGCGCGGCCATTGGCCTGGCGAAAGAAAAAGTGCGCGTGGTCGTGGGCGACGTCGGCGGCGGTTTCGGCATGAAGACCGGCGCCTACCCCGAGGACATCGCAGTCGCCTACGCCGCGCTGCAGGTGGGCCGGCCCGTGAAGTGGGTGGCCGACCGCAGCGAAGAGTTCCTGTCCAGCGCGCACGGCCGCGACATCGAGGCGCGCGCCGAGATGGCGCTGGACGCCGACGGCAAGATCCTGGCCCTGCGCATCAAGACGCTCGCCAACGTCGGCGCCTACGCCACCGGCACCGGCGTCGCGATCCAGCTGCTGATCGGCCCCTGGGTGCAGACCAGCGTCTACGACATCCAGACCATCGACTTCCATTTCAAGGCGGTGCTGACCAACACCGCGCCCACCGGCGCCTACCGCGGCGCGGGCCGGCCCGAGGCGATCTTCACCATCGAGCGCCTGATGGACGAGGCCGCGCGCCAGACCGGCATCGACCGCATCGCGCTGCGCCGGCGCAACTTCATCCGCCCCGAGCAGATGCCCTACAAGAACCCGATGGCGCAGACCTACGACACCGGCCAGTTCGAGTCGGTGATGGACCAGGCGCTGCAGCTGGCCGACTGGCAGGGCTTCGAGGCCCGCGCGGCCGAGTCGGCGGCGCGTGGCAAGCAACGCGGCCTGGGCATCGCCACCTTTCTCGAATGGACCGGCGGCAACGTGTTCGAAGAGCGTGTGACCGTCTCGGTGCATGCCGACGGCGTGATCGAGGTGTTCTCGGCCGTCAACGCCATGGGGCAGGGCATCGCGACCTCGCTCGCGCAGCTGGCCGTCGATGCCTTCGGTGTGCCCATCGAGAAGGTGCGCGTGGTGCTCGGCGACACCGACCGCGGCGACGGTTTCGGCAGCGCCGGCTCGCGCTCGCTCTTCACCGGCGGCTCGGCCGTTCGCATCGGCGCCGAGCGCACCATCGACAAGGCGCGCGAACTCGCGGCGCAGGAGTTCGAGGCCTCCATCGACGACATCGTCTACAGCCGCGGCACCTTCATCGTGGCTGGCACCGACCTCGAGCTTGACCTGTTCACCCTGGCCGCCAAGCAGCCGGGGCGCGAAATCTTTGTCGACTCCACCAGCACCGTGGCCGGCCCGAGCTGGCCCAACGGTTGCCACATCTGCGAGATCGAGCTCGACCCGCCCACCGGCGAAATCAGCGTCGTGGCCTACAGCTCGGTCAACGACGTGGGCCGCGTGGTCAACCCGATGATCGTGCGCGGCCAGCTCGAAGGCGGCGCGGTGCAGGGCATCGGCCAGGCGCTGTATGAGCAGGTGGTGTACGACAGCGAAACCGGCCAGCCCGTCACCGGCAGCCTCATGGACTACGCCGCGCCGCGCGCCGACATCGTCGACACCATGTTCCAGATGGAAATGGACGAATCCACGCCCTGCAAGAACAACCCGCTGGGCGTGAAGGGCGTCGGCGAGCTGGGCACCATCGGCGCCACGCCGGCCATCGTCAATGCGGTGGCCGACGCCTTCGCGCGCAACGGCCTCGGCGCCCGCGCGCCCCGCCTGCACATGCCGCTGAGCCCGTCCCGGGTCTGGCAGGCCATGCAGACGATCGACTGAGCGCCGCCGGCCGGTGATCGAGGGGCGACGAAAGTCATCATGCGCGTCACCACCGAACTGCAGACCGACGCGATCCGCGTCTCGACCTACCGCTGCGATGCGGGCGTCGGCGCGGCGCCGTTCACCGAGATGCACGAGACGCACTCGGTCTCGTACGTGCGCAAGGGCAGCTTCGGCTGCCGCGCGCTCGGCCGCGACTACGAGCTGGTGGCCGGCGCGGTGCTGGTCGGCGCACCGGGCGACGACTACGTCTGCACCCACGAGCACTTCGCCTGTGGCGACGAGTGCCTGTCGTTCCACTTCTCGCCGGGCTTCGTCGACCTGATCGGTGCCGACCGGCGCAGCTGGCATGCCTCGGCGTTGCCGCCGCTGCCCGAACTCATGGTGCTGGGCGAACTCGCGCAGGTCGCGGTCGAAGGCGGCAGCGACGTGGGCCTGGACGAGCTGGGCATGGGTTTCGCCAGCCGCTTCCTCGACGTGGTGAAGGGGCGCGTCAAGCCCGCGGCGCCGCCGCCATCGGCCACGCCGCGAGACCGTCGCCGCGCGGTCGAGGCCGCGACCTGGATCGAGGCCCACGCCGCCGGCGAGATCGGCCTGGAAGACGCGGCCGCCCAGGCGGGCCTGAGCGCTTTCCATTTCCTGCGGCTGTTCTCCCAGGTGCTGGGCGTCACGCCGCACCAGTACCTCGTGCGCTCCCGGCTGCGCCGCGCGGCGCGCCTGCTGGCGGACAGCGACCTGGCCGTGACCGACGTCGCCCTCGAAGCCGGCTTTGCCGACCTGAGCAACTTCGTGCGCACCTTCCACCGCGCGGCCGGCGTGTCGCCGCGCGGTTTCCGGCTCGCCGCCAAGGGCGACCGCAAGATTTTCCAAGACCGCCTGGCCGCGCTGCTTCACGATGACCGCTTGATCCACCCTTCAAGCAGGAAGTCATCGCCATGTACGACCACATCGGACTGAAAGTCAAAGACCTCGCCGCGAGCCGGCGCTTCTACGAAGCCGCGCTCGCACCGCTCGGCCACGTGCTGGGCTCCCACGACGACGAAAGCTATGCCGGCATCGGCCCGGCCGGCGAACCGGCGCTGTGGCTCTACGCCGCGAAAGGCGCCAAGGGCCCGGGCACGCACATCGCGTTCCGCGCACCCGACCACGCCGCCGTCGCCGCCTTCCACAAGGCCGGCCTGAAAGCCGGTGGCACCGACAACGGCGGCGCGGGGCCGCGCGCCGACTACGGCCCGACCTACTACGCGGCCTTCCTCATCGACCCCGACGGCAACAACGTCGAGGCCGTCTGTCCCTGACACGAAAGGCATCGACCCCATGGCCACCGTCTACAAGGAATTCATCGTCGAGCGTGATGTGGCGCAGGTGTGGGACGCGCTGCGCGACTTCGGCGCCGTCCACACGCGCCTCGCGCCGGGCTTTCTCACCGGCTGCGAACTCGACGGGCAGGGCGCCCGCATCGTCCACTTTGCCAACGGCCTCGTGGCGCGCGAGCTTCTCGTGGCGCTCGACGACGAGAACCGGCGGCTGGCCTACACCGTGACCGACGGCAAGGCCACGCACCACCACGCGTCGGCCCAGGTGTTCGCGCATGGCGACGGCCGCTCGCGCTTCGTCTGGATCACCGATGTGCTGCCCGATGGGCTCGCGGCGTACGTCGAACCCATGATGGCGCAGGGCGGCGCGGCCATGAAGAAGACGCTGGAGAAAGCCAACGAACGATGAGCACGCCGATAACCCCTGCCGCGAGCGAGATCCTGGCGGTCGTGCAGCGCTACGCGCAGGCCTGGGCCGCCAATGACCTGAAGGCCATCGTCGACTGCTACCACGACGAGGTCGTCTTTCACTACTTCGGCCGCAGCCCGCTCGCGGGCACGCACCGGGGCAAGGCGGCCTGCATCGCGGTGCTCAAGCAGGTGAAGGAGCGCACCAACCGCCAGCTGGTCGCGATCCGCGACGTGCTGGCCGGCGAGCATTTCGGACTGATCGTCGCCGTCGAGCAGTTCGAGCACCAGGGGCGCCCGGTCGAACTCGAGCGCCAGCTGCGCTACGCCGTGAGAGACGGCAAGCTCAGCGAATGCTGGATCTACGACGAAGACCAGCGCTGGGTCGACGAGGTGCTGTCGTCGCCCGCCGCTCAGAAGTCTTCGAGCGGCAGCCCCACGTAGTTTTCCGCCAGCGCGGTGGACGCTGCGCGCGAATGCACGAGGTAGTCGAGCTCGGCTTCCTGGATCTTCTGGCCGAAGGCGCCCGTCTCGGGAAAGCGATGCATCAGCGAGGTGAACCACCACGAGAAGCGCTCGGCCTTCCAGACCCGGCGCAGGCACAGGTCGGAATAGCGGTCCAGCGCCGAAGCCGACTTCTCGTTGTAGAAGATTTCCAGGGCGCGCGACAGGTACCCCACATCGGCCGTCGCAAGGTTGAGCCCCTTGGCGCCGGTCGGCGGCACGATGTGCGCGGCGTCGCCCGCCAGGAACAGCGAACCGAAGCGCATCGGCTCCGCCACGAAGCTGCGCAACGGCGCAATGCTCTTTTCGAGCGACGGGCCGGTCACCAGCCGCTCGCGTGCTTCGGGGTCGAGGCGCGCGCGCAGCTCGTTCCAGAAGGCCTCGTCGCTCCAGTTCTCCACCTTCTCTTCGGTCGGCACCTGCACGTAGTAGCGCGAGCGCGTGGCACTGCGCATGCTGCACAGTGCAAAGCCGCGTTCGGTGTTGGCGTAGATGAGTTCGTGCGACACCGGCGGCACGTCGGCCAGCACGCCGAGCCAGCCGAAGGGGTAGACCTTCTCGTAGGTCTGGATCGCGTCGGCCGGCACGCTGGCGCGGCTCACACCGTGGTAGCCGTCGCAGCCGGCGATGAAGTCGCACTCGATCTCGTGCGTCTGGCCGTCTTTCTCGTAGCGAACGCGCGGCTTGGCCGAATCGAAGTCGTGCAGGCTGACGTTGGCTGCGCTGTAGATCGTCGTGAGGCCTTCGGTCGTGCGCGCTTCCATCAGGTCGCGCGTCACCTCGGTCTGGCCGTACACCGTGACCTGCTTGCCGCCCGTGAGGCCGTGCATGTTGATGCGGTGGCGTGCGCCCTTGAACAGCAGCTCGATGCCGTCGTGCGGCAGGCCCTCGGCCTTGGCGCGGGTGTCGACGCCCGCGCGCGCCAGCAGGTCCATCGTGACCTGTTCGAGCACTCCGGCGCGGATGCGGCCCAGCACGTAGTCGCCGCTCTGGCGCTCCACGATGACGTTGTCGATGCCTGCCTTGTGCAGCAGCTGGCCGAGCAGAAGGCCGGCGGGGCCTGCGCCGATGATGGCGACCTGGGTGCGCATGTTCGTGTCTCCGAAAGGGTTTTGCCAAGCGTAGGGCGCGGCCGGCCGGTTGGGGCGGCGGCTGGCGAGGCTCTGTGCGATCATGCGAACGCGTGCGCGATCATCGCGCAACACTTCTTCAGCCGACCGATCCACGACGAACTCCGACGACGAATGACCATCGCCCGCGCCGACTTCATCGAGGGCATCGCCAAGGGCATGGCGGTGCTCGAAAGCTTCGACACCGAGCGCCAGCGCCTGAATGCCACGCTGGCGGCCGAGCGCGCCGGCCTCACGCGCGCCGCCGCCCGGCGCCACCTGCTCACGCTGGCCCACCTGGGCTACCTGGAAACCGACGGCAGCTACTTCTGGATGGCGCCGAAGGTGCTGCGCTTCTCGGGCAGCTACCTGGCCTCGTCGCGCCTGCCGCGCGCGCTGCAGCCCACGCTGAACCGGCTCGCCGCGCAGACCGGCGAGTCGTTCTCGGCCGTGGTGCTCGACGGCGAAGAGGTGGTCATCGTCGCGCGCAGCGGCAGCTACGGCACGCCGACGCGCGTGCTGGCCTACGGCCTGCACCTGGGCGCGCGCCTGCCGGCCCACGCCACCTCGACCGGGCGCGTGCTGCTGGCCGCGATGCCCGCCACGCAGCTCACGCAGTGGCTCAAGGGCCGGCACCTGGCGCGGCTCACGCCGCACACCCTCACCCAGGCACGCGCGCTGCGCCAGCGCATCGCGCAGGTGCGCAAGGACGACTACTGCTTCGCCAGCGAAGAGCACGAGCTCGGCGTGCAGGCGCTGGCGGTGCCGCTGCGCGACATGCAGGGGCACACGGTGGCGGCGCTCAACGTGGTGCTGTCGGGCACGCGCTACCAGGAAGAGACCTTGCAGCGCGAGATGCTGCCGCTGCTGTTCGAGGCGGCGCGCGAGGTGCGCTCCCTTCTGTGAACGCAGGCGCGCTGAACTTTCGGCGCCGGCGCGGCCTCGAACCCCCGAAACGGACACCACCATGCGACTCCTGCTTCTCGAAGACGACGTGATGATCGGCGAGGCCGTGCTCGACCTGTTGCGGGCCGAGCAGTACGCCGTCGATTGGGTGAAGGACGGCGACGCTGCCGAATCCGCATTGCGCACCCAGCAGTACGACCTCGTGCTGCTCGACCTGGGCGTGCCGCGCCGCGACGGCCTGGAGGTGCTGCGCGCCCTGCGTGCGCGCAAGCAGCGCATGCCGGTGCTGATTGCCACCGCGCGCGACTCGGTGCAGCAGCGCATTGAAGGCCTCGACGCCGGCGCCGACGACTACGTGCTCAAGCCCTACGACCTCGACGAGCTGCTGGCGCGCATCCGCGCCTTGCTGCGGCGCGCATCGGGGCGCGCCGAGCCGGTCTACGAACACATGGGCGTGAGCATCAACCCCGCCACGCGCGAGGTCGCGGTGAACGGCGAGCCGGTGGTGCTCTCGGCACGCGAGTGGGCCGTGCTCGAACCGCTGCTGGCCCGTCCGGGCATGGTGCTCTCGCGCGCCCAGCTCGAAGAAAAGCTCTACGGCTGGAAGGACGAGATCAGCAGCAATGCGGTCGAGGTGTATGTGCACGGCCTGCGCAAGAAGCTGGGCGCGGAGCTGATCCGCAATGTCCGCGGCGTCGGCTACATGGTGCCCAAGGCATGATGCGCCGCGTGATGCGATGGACCGGATCGCTGCGTGCGCGGCTGCTGGTGTTCCTGCTCGCAGCCATCGTGCTCGCGGCCGGCGCGCAGGCGCTGGTGGCCTACCGCACGGTGCTGAAAGAGGCCGACGACATCTTCGACTATCACATGCAGCAGATGGCGCTGTCGCTGCGCGCGGGCCTGCCGCCGAGCGCGGCCGTGGGCGGGCTCGGTGGTGCGGAGCAGAACTTCGATTTCGTGGTGCAGGTGTGGACCGTCGACGGCGTGCGCATCTTCGAATCGGCCGAAGAGGCCGCGCTGCCGCAGCTCGCGGTGCTGGGCTTTGCCGACGTGCGTGCCCGTGGCACGACCTACCGCGTGTTCTCGATGCAGACGCGCGGGCTGGTGATCCAGGTGGCGCAGGACATGGCGGCGCGGCGCCACATGGCCGGTTCGCTCGCGCTGCGCACCATCGTGCCTGTGGCGCTGATGGCGCCTCTGTTGATGCTGGTCGTGTGGTGGGTGGTGAGCCTGTCGCTGGCGCCCGTGGCGCGCGTGCGCCGGCAGGTGGCATCGCGGCAGGCCGACGACCTCTCGCCCGTGAGCGAAGAGAACCTGCCCGAAGAAGTGCGCCCGCTGGTGCAGGAACTCAACCTGCTGTTCGGCCGCGTGCGCCATGCCTTCGACGCGCAGAAGCACTTCGTGGCCGATGCCGCGCACGAGTTGCGTTCGCCGCTGGCGGCACTCAAGCTGCAGGTGCAGGGCCTGCAGCGCGCGCCCGATGATGCGGCGCGCACGCTGGCCGTGAGCCGGTTGTCGGCCGGCATCGACCGCGCGACGCGCCTCGTCGAACAGATGCTGGCGCTGGCCCGGCACGAGGCCAGCGTGGCCGCGGGCGCGAAGCCCGAGACGGTCGACCTGGCCGAGGTGGCGCGCCTGGCGATCTCCGATGCGGTGGCGGCCGCGCAGGCGCGTCGCATCGACATCGGCGTGGCGCAGGCCGACGCGGGCGCGACCGTGAGCGGCCAGCCCGAGGCGCTGCGCATGCTGCTGCGCAACCTGATCGACAACGCCGTGAAGTACACGCCCGAAGGCGGGCGGGTCGACGTCGGCCTCGTGAAGCGCGCCGACGCGGTGGAGCTGCGCGTGGACGACAGCGGCCCCGGCTTGCCAGAAGCAGAGCGTGCGCGCGTGCTCGACCGGTTCTACCGCTCGGGCGAGCCGCAGGCGCCGGGCAGCGGGCTGGGGCTGGCCATCGTGAAGTCGATCGCCGATCTGCACGGCGCCACGGTGGCGCTGGACAAGTCCGCGAGCCTCGGCGGGCTGTGTGTGCGAGTGACGTTCGCGCCCCCCAAAGAGTGAACTCCGCTTAAGCGACGCCTAAGTCAAGGCCGCGACATTCCTTTCACCGTGTTTGCGCTTCGGCGCAGGATTGAAAGGAATCGAAGAATGAAAACCGCCTTGACTTCTCCCCGTGCCCTCGTGATCGCGCTGGCCAGCGCCGGCGTGATCGGTGCCGTCGGCGCCGGGGCCTACACCAGCGCCCGCGCCGTGGGCGCACCGGCCACCGCCGCCGCCGTGGCCGCGCCGGCCGCGATGGTCACCTTGCCCGACTTCTCTACCATCACCTCGCGCGACGGCCCGGCCGTGGTCAACATCAGCGTGACCGGCACCGAGAAGGCCCCGGACGACGACACCATGGCGCAGCTGCAGGGCATCGACCCGGACGATCCGATGTTCCAGTTCTTCCGCCACTTCCAGGGGCAGATGGGTCCGCGCGGCCAGCAACAGCAGCAGCGTGCCGTGCCGGTGCGCTCGCAGGGCTCGGGCTTCATCGTGGACCCGAGCGGCATCATCATGACCAACGCCCACGTGGTGAAGGACGCGAAGGAAGTCACCGTCAAGCTGACCGACCGCCGTGAGTACCGCGCCAAGGTGCTCGGCGCCGACGCCAAGACCGACATCGCGGTGCTCAAGATCGACGCCAAGAACCTGCCGGTGCTCGCGCTGGGCAACACCAAGGACCTGAAGGTCGGCGAATGGGTGCTGGCCATCGGCTCGCCCTTCGGCTTCGAGAACACGGTGACGGCCGGCGTGGTGAGTGCCAAGGGCCGCTCGCTGCCCGACGACAGCTACGTGCCCTTCATCCAGACCGACGTGGCCGTGAACCCCGGCAACTCGGGCGGGCCGCTGCTCAATGTGCGCGGCGAGGTGGTCGGCATCAACTCGCAAATCTACAGCCGCAGCGGCGGCTACCAGGGCGTGTCGTTCGCCATCCCGATCGACGTGGCCGTGCAGGTGAAGGACCAGATCGTCGCCACCGGCAAGGCCACGCATGCGCGCCTGGGCGTGGCGGTGCAGGAGGTGAACCAGGCCTTCGCCGATTCGTTCAAGCTCGACAAGCCCGAAGGCGCGCTGGTCTCGAACATCGAGAAGGGCGGCCCCGGCGACCATGCCGGCCTGAAGGCGGGCGACGTGATCCGCAAGGTCGACGGCCAGGCCATCGTGTCGTCGGGCGACCTGCCGGCCGTGATTGGCCAGCAGGCGCCGGGCAAGAAGGTCACGCTCGAAGTGTGGCGTCAGGGCGAGCGCCAGGAGCTGCAGGCCAAGCTCGGCGATGCCAGCGACAAGCCGGCGCAGGTCGCCAAGGCCGACAACACGGCGGGGCAGGGCAAGCTCGGCCTGGCGCTGCGCCCGCTGCAGCCGCAGGAACAGCGCGCGGCCTCGGTCGACGGCGGCCTGCTGATCGAGGACGTGGCAGGCCCGTCGGCGATGGCCGGGGTGCAGGCCGGCGACGTGCTGCTGGCCATCAACGGCACGCCGGCCAAGAGCCTGGAGCAGGTGCGCCAGGCGGTGGCCAAGGCCGACAAGTCGGTGGCGCTGTTGATCCAGCGCGGCGAGGACAAGATCTTCGTGCCGGTGCGCCTGGGCTGACCGGCCCGGCCGGGCTCAGGGCAGCGCGCAGGGCCAGTCGAGCGACACGCGCGTGCCGCCGGCCTGCGCGTCGGCCCGCTCGATCTGCAGCCGCGCCCCGATGGCCTGCGCCCGCGAACGCATGTTCGCGAGGCCATGGCCGCCGGGGCGTTCGTTCGCCGGCAGCCCGCGGCCGTTGTCGGTGAGCACGATGCGCACCAGCGGCGGCGTCTGCTCGCCGTGCCAGCCCACATGCATCACGATGCGCGTGGCGCCCGCGTGCTTCAGCACGTTGGTGAAGGCCTCCAGCAGGATGCGCTGCAGCTGCAGCGCGGCCTGCGCGGCAAAGGGCGCGAGCGTGGGGATGAGCGCCACGTCCCACACCAGCTCGATGCCGGCGGCATCCAGCCGGGGTTGCAGGCGGTAGCGCAGCGTGGCCAGCACGGTCGTCAGGTCATCGTGCATGGGCTGCAGCGAATCGACGGCCATGCGCATCTCGTCGAGCGCCAGCTTCACGTGCTCCTCGACCACGTCGCGGTCGGGCGCGGGCTGGTTCACCACGTTGAGCAGGCCCACGAGCTGCGAGCCGACGCCGTCGTGGATCTCCCGCATGATGCGCTGGCGCTCCAGCAGCACGGCCTGTTCTTCCTGCTGCTTGCGCACGGTCTCGAAGGCGCCGCGCAGCTGCTCTTCGCGCTCGGCCACGCGCGCGGCGAGGTTGGCGTTGAGCGAGCGGTAGTCGGCCACGGTGCGGCTGTAGCGCTCCACCACCAGACCGGCCAGGATCATCACGAAGAAGAAGATCGCGTGCGAGGTGAGCGTGTAGTAGGCGCCGCCGAACAGGCCCATGCGCACCAGCAGCAGGTCGTGCGCGCCGGCCAGGATGGCCAGCGTGCCGGCCGCCATCAGCACGCCCGCGATGCGCCGCCGCGCCACCAGCGCGCCGTGCACCACGTAGGGCAGGCAGATGGTGCTCGTGACCTGCAGGATCGCCAGCCCCGTGGTCCACAGCGCCGGCAGCGCGAAGGCGAAGGAGGCGCAGGCCAGCACCACCGACAGCGCCAGCGCCCCGTAGATGGAGCGCACCAGCCAGGGCGGGTTGCGGTCGAGCACCAGCAGCACGAAGCGCGCGATCAGCCCGATGTGGCAGGCGTAGCAGACCGCCACCACCGCGCCCCACAGCGGCCACGGCACAGGCCCTTCGGTCAGCACGCGGTCGAGGTTGCGCGCCACGCCCGAGAGCGCGGCCAGCGCGAAGCAGCCGTAGAGCGCATCGCGCTGGCGCAGCCACAGCCCGGCGGCCAGGCCGCCCATCAGCAGCAGGCTCACGGCGTAGACGATGGCCGAGGTGTTGCGCCAGTTCTGTTGCGAGCGGTGCAATGGGGCCAGCGAGGCTTCGGGGCCGTAGAGCACGCTGGCCAGCCCGCCGCCGCGCTGGCGCTGGATGGTGGCCTGGATGAGCAGCTCCTGCGGCTGGCCGTCGCCGCGCCGCAGGGCGGCGGCCAGCGGGATCAGCAGGTTGCCCTTGCCGGCGTCGTAGGCCGGGTCGCCGAGCACGCCGTAGTTGGCGACCAGCGCGCCGTTGAACCACACGGCGGCCTGGTTGCCCAGGCCCGACATCAGGAGCGCCTGGGCGTCGCCCGCGCGGGCGGCGTCCGGGGGAAGCACGATGCGGTAGCTGGCCTTGCCGCCGCGCCCCGGAAACTCGTGGTCCCAGCGAAAGGGCAGCGCCACCTGCCGCACCTGCATCGGCAGGCCGTCGGGTTCGAGGCTGGCTTCGGCCCAGTCCACGTCGGTGGTGCCCGGCGGGTTGGCGGCTTGGGCGAAGGGCACTGCGAGAGCCAGCCACAGCAGCAGTAGCAGCAGCACGGCCCGCAGGGGGGAAAAGAAAAAGGCGGGGCGGTTCACGCGGCTAGGAAAGCCGGCCTGGAGGACGGGTCGCCAACACGGCTTCCGAGGGTGGGGGCGCATCCAGCTTGCCGTAGATGTTTCTGATGTGGGTTTGAACCGTCGATGCGGAGACTCCCATCTGCGCGCCGATTTCGGCATAGGTGAAACCACGAGAGACCCGGTCGAGCACTTCGGCCTCGCGCGACGAGAGGTGCCCGGGCGCGCCGTCGGAGGCCTGCCAGCGCCGCAGCAGCTGCCGCGCGATGCCCGGTGGCAGCGGGGAGCCACCGGTGCCCAGGTGGCGCAGGTGCGCCGCCAGGTCGGCCTCGGTGCCGTCCTTGAGCAGGTAGCCGCGCGCGCCGGCCTCGAAGGCCTGCACCATGTGGGTCTCGTCGCCGAAGATCGTCAGCACCATCACTGCGCAGGCCGGCTGCATGCGGCGGCACTGGCGGATCACCTGCAGGCCGGGGTGGTCGGGCAGGCCGAGGTCGACCAGCAGCACATCGACCGGGTTGTCCGTGAGCCAGTTCAGGATGTCGACCGCGTTCGAGGCGCTGAAGGCCAGCGCCAGCGCCGGGTCCGCGCCGATCACGCGGGCGATGCGCTCGCGCATGCCGCTGTCGTCCTCGACCACGGCGACCTGGGTGGCGGTCAGGGGCATGGCGGGCTTCCGCAGGCGAGACCGGGGCCGAGGCGCATGGGCAGATCCGTTTCCGTTCGGAGGTTGCAGGTGCCGCAAGCCTATCGACCGGTATCGGGCGAGCCCATCCTATAGACGGGGGAGGGGGGTACCCTGCCGGCGCGCGATGGTGTCCAGCCGTGTCGCGACGCGCGCCACGTGCTGCACCAGTTCGGGAGGCGACTCGATCTCGATGTCGTGGCCCAGGCAGCCCAGCCACACGGCCAGCGCATCGAGCGAGCTGGCGCCGGTCACGACGCGCGTGCGGCCCGCGTCGAGGGCCTCGGGCACGCCGCCCACCCAGCCCAGGTGCGGTTCCAGCGCCGCGAGCGGGGCATGCACGATCATGCGCGCGTGGTGCAGGTAGGGCGACACCTTGAGCGCGTGTTCCATGTAGGCCTCGACGTCGCCCAGCGGCAGGCGGCGCGCGGTGAAGCGCGCGCCCGTCGGTTCGGCATCGACGATGCGGTCGAGGCGGAAGGTGCGCCAGTCTTGGCGCGCCGTGTCCCAGGCCAGCAGGTACCAGCGCTGGCCAGTCTGCACCACGCGATGCGGCTCCACCGTGCGCGCCGTGGCGGTCTGGTGGTGGTCCTGGTAGCCGAAGCGCAGTTCGCGCCGCTCGGTGCAGGCCTCGGCGAACATCGACACTGCCTTGACGCGCACGCCCGACTTGCTTCGCATCACCGGCACCACCGAGGCGCGCACGCTGCCCAGGCGGCGCTGCAGGCGCGGCGGCATCAGCTGGTCGAGCTTGGTGAGGGCGCGCATCGAGGCGTTGCCGATGTCGCCTTCGCCCGTGCCCGCATGGCCGAGCGCCAGCGCTACCGCAATGGCTTCTTCGTCTTCCAGCAGCAGCGGCGGCAGCGCACTGCCCGCGCCCAGCCGGTAGCCGCCGGCCACGCCGGAGGTGGAGTCGACCGTGTAGCCGAGGCTGCGCAGCCGGTCGACGTCGCGGCGCAGCGTGCGCTCGGTGATCTCCAGGCGCTCGGCCAGGGCGGCACCGGTCCAGGCGCGCTGGGCCTGGAACAGCGCGAGCAGGCGAAGCAGGCGGGCGGAAGCGGACAGCATGGGCCGCATCATGCCTGCGATCGAGGACAGAATCTGTCCGCAATGGGTCGTAGCCTTGGGTTTCCTCCACTCGTTTCCACGGACACCGACCATGAAGAAGACCTATCACGGCAGCTGCCACTGCGGCAAGGTGCGCTTCCAAGCGCTCATCGACCTCGCCGCGGGCACCGGCAAGTGCAACTGCTCGATCTGCATGAAGTCGCGCGGCTGGGGCGCCATCGTCAAGCCGGCCGACTTCACGTTGCTGTCGGGCGAAGAAGACCTGTCGAGCTACCAGTTCGGCTCGTTCAGCGCCGAGCACCTGTTCTGCCGCCATTGCGGCGTCAAGTCCTTCGGGCGCGGCAACGTGCCGGAGATCGGCGGCGCGTACGTCAGCGTGAACGTCTCCTGCCTGGACGACGCGACGCTCGAAGAGTTGTCCACCGCGCCGGTGCGCTACATGGACGGTCGCCACAACAACTGGTTCGAGGTGCCGGCGGAGGTGCGCTATCTCTGAGATGACCGATGGCCCCACGCTTTCGGCAGAGAATGCCCGTTGCTTCACCCGCTGCGAACGAAATCAATGAACGACGAACTCGAAGCCCGCATCCGCTCGGGCCAGGCGCTGTCCGAATCGATGGGCAACTTCCACGTGACCGGCTGGGATGCCGAGCACAAGACGCTGAAGGCCGCCTTCACGGTGCGGCGCGAGTACTGCCACACGAACGGCACGATCGCCCAGGGCGGCTTCATCACGGCCTGGCTCGACGCCGCCATGGCCCATGCGGTCATGCACGACACCGAGCAGGCGCAGACGGTTTTCAGCCTGGAGATCAAGGTGAGCTTCTACGAGAAGGTCGGCCCCGGCGAAGGCCGGGTCGAGGGGCGCGTGATCCGGCGCGGGAAGCGCGTGGCGTTTCTCGAAGCTGCGCTCTACAACCCCGATGGGAAGCTGGCCGCAGAGGCCACGTCGACAGGGATACTGGCGAGCCTCTAGGCCCGCCCGACCTGGGCCTGTATCTCGCGGATCACTGCTTCCTTTTCCCGGTTGTAGACCTGCGGGTTGGCCGGGTCGATGCCGTGGGCGCGGTCCTTGGCTTCTTCGTACTTCTGGCGCAGGTCCGGGCGCCGGTCGAGCACTTCCATGAGCGCCAGCGAATCGGCATGCACCGGGTCGCCGCGATGGCAGATGTGCAGGTTGAGGTTGAACCTGCGCCCGCCGTGCAGCACGGACGCGCAGACGTAAGGCTTCTCGTCCGTGTCGACCCACACGGGGCGGCGGTGAAACCCGAGGGCCTCGAATTCCGACTGGGCCGTGCGCAGGTTCTCGCGCTGCGTGATCGCCGCGATGTCGACCATCGGCTTGCCCCGCAAACCGACGATGGCCGTGCTCCCGATGTGCACGAGTTCCACGCCTTCGAGCTGCGCCTGCACGTGGCGCTGCACCTGCGCAAACACCTCGGCGTACGCCGGGTCGTAGGGCAGGATGTGGCGCTGGTTCAGGCTCTCGTCGAAGGCGAGGAGCTTCATCGCACGATGCGCGCGAGCCAGGCCAGCAGCACGGCCACGACTTCGTCGCGGTTGGTTTCGTTGAGCGTCTCGTGGCGCGCGCCGCCGAACACATGGCACGACACGTCGCGCAGGCCGGCCTCGCGGTAGCGCTGCACCAGCGGATAGAACCACTCGGCCTTGTTGCTGACCGGGTCCTGGTCGCCGGTGAACAGGTACAGCGGCAGCTCGGGCCGGATGCGCGTCTGCATCGCGGCGGGCGTGAGTTCGTCGAGGCTGGCGAACATGGAGCCCATGCCTTCGGCCGACACGGTGAAGCCGCACAGCGGGTCGGCGATGTAGGCATCGACCTGGGCGGGATCGCGGCTGAGCCAGTCGAAGGGCGTGCGCACGTCGGGCAATGCGGTGTTCATGTCTTCGAGGCGGAAGCCGCTTTGCAGTGCACCGCCCAGCAGGTCGAGCGCCGTGGTGCCCGACAGCACCGCGCCCGACAGCAGCTCGCTGTGCCGGACCAGGTAGTACTGCGTGGCGAACGAGCCCATGCTGTGGCCGACGAGAACAAGCGGCAGTCCGGGGTGCTCGGCGCGTGCGTGGCGGCTGAGCAGCGCCATGTCGTCCACGAGACCGGCGAATCCGCGCGGGCCGAACTCGCCGAGCTCGTCGCGCGCAGCGGCGCCGGGGCCATGACCGCGGTGCTCGTTCGCGTAGACGGCGTAGCCGGCCTGTGTGAGCGCGTCGGCCAGTGGGCGGTAGCGCAGCGAATGCTCGCCCATGCCATGCGCCAGTTGCACGATGGCGCGCGGCGCGGTGCCCTGCCAGCGGTGGGCCTCCACCGGATGGCCGTCGTTGGCGGTCAGTTCGAAGTGGGTCTCGGTGCTCGGCATGCGGGGTCCTCCAGGGAAGTGGATCTGCATCCTAATCGTTGGCGGCCCGCAGCATGGCTTTGCGCAGCCACACCTGCGCCGGGTCCTTGTCGGTCACCGCGCGCCAGGCCATCCGCAGCTGATAGCTCGGGCTGTCGAAGGGCAGGGGCTCGCAGCGCAGGCCGCTTTGCGCCGACAGCGCCAGCGCCACGTGCTCGGGCACCGTGGCCAGCAGGTCAGTGCCGGCGAGCACGGCAGGCAGGCTGCCGAACTGCGGCACCGAGAAAAGCACTTCGCGTTGCCGACCGAGTTCGTTCAGCGTTTCGTCGACGGTGCCGCACAGGTCGCCGGCATAGGTCACGAGCAGGTGGCGCCGGCGGCAGTAGTCGTCGAGCGACAGCCTGCCGGGCGCCGTGTCGGCGCGGAGCACGGCAAAGCGCGCGGTGCGGACCTTGCGCACCTTCGCATCGGCGGGCAGGTCTTTCAGGAAGGACATCACCGCGCTGACACGGCCCTGGTCGAGGGTGCGCATGGCGTTGCGGTAGCAGACGGTGAGCGTCACCAGCTTGGCGCCGGGCACCTCAGTGCTCAGAGCGCGCAGCAGGCGGGGCAGCATCGCGATCTGCAGGTCGTCGGTCAGTCCGATGCGGAACACCGGCGCGGCGCGCGCCGGTTCGAAGTCGGCCTGCGCACGGAACGTGGCCTCGATCTGCGCGAGCGCGGGGCCCAGGCCCTGCATCAGGGCGAGCGCCCGCGCGGTGGGTTCCATCACGCGGCCCTGGCGCACCAGCAGCGGATCGCCCGTGAGCTCGCGCAGCCGCGCGAGCGCGTGGCTCACCGCGGGCTGGCCGAGGTTCAACCGCTCGGCAGCGCGGCTGACGTGGCGCTCGCGCATGAGCGCGGCCAGCACGGTGAGCAGGTTCAGGTCGATGCGGTTGAGTTCGATGGGTTTCATCGGGGTCCTGGCGTGATCGATGGTGCGCATAGCGACTATCCCGCGAATCGATTTCCTTGATGACGCTGCGGCCTCTAGATTGAAGCCATCGGTCATTCAAGAAAGAAGGAGAGTTCTCATGAGCAGGATGGTTCGCTTCCACGCATTCGGCGGTGCCGAGGTGCTGAGGGTCGAAGAGGTCGCAGTGCCGGCGCCGGGCGTTGGCGAAGTGCGCATCGCGGTGCAGGCCATCGGCCTGAATCGGGCCGACGCGTTGTGGCGCGAGAACCTGTACATCGAAGACGCGACGTTGCCGGCGGGGCTGGGCAACGAAGCCGCCGGCGTCATCGAGGCGGTGGGCGAGGGCGTCGAAGGGCTGCGCGTGGGCGACCGGGTCGCGGTGCTGCCGGGGGCGAGCCAGGGGCTGTATCCGACCTACGGCGACCGCATCCTCTTTCCGGCCGCGCACGTGGTGCGGTATCCCGCCAACCTGTCGGCCGCGCAGGCTGCGGGCGCCTACATTGCGTATCTCACGGGCTACTTCCCGATGTTCGAGATGGCACGGCTGCAGCGCGGCCAGGTGATGCTCGTCACCGGGGCGTCATCGGGCACCGGCATCGCGGCGCTGCAGATGGCGCGCGCGGCGGGCATCGTCGCCATCGCGGTCACGCGCACGGCCGCCAAGCGCGACGCGCTGCGGGAAGCGGGCGCTGCGCATGTGGTCGTGACGGACGACGAAGACGTGGTCGAGCGCGTGCTGGCGCTCACCGAAGGCCGCGGTGTCGACCTGGTGTACGACGGCGTGGGCGGCGCGCAGGTCGAGCGGCTCGGCGACGTGGTCGCGCATGGCGGCTGGTATGTGCTGTATGGCCTGTCGGGTGGCGCCGAATTCAGGTTTCCAGTGATTGCGCAGTTCCGCAAGAGCTGGCGCTTCCACGTCTACAAGGTGCTGGAGCACACGGGGGCCGCCACCATGGGGTTGCCGCGCGACGAGGCCGCATTGGGTCGCGCGCTGGCCTTCATCGATGCGGGCCTTTCCAACGGCTCGCTGCATGTGCGCATCGACCGAACCTTCGCACTCGACGACGTGGTGCAGGCCCATCGCTACCTCGAGCGCGCCGGGCACATCGGCAAGGTCGTGCTCGAGGTCTGACCGGCGCTCAGGCGGCGGACGTCAGCCGGTACCAGGCCACGCCATCGTCGGCGACGTCGCACGCGATCTCGCCGCGGTGCCGCAGGTAGTTGAGGCAGGCGAGGCTTTCTCCCGTCGCCATGCCGAGCAGTTGCACATCGGACTCGGCGATGCTGCGGGCGAACAAACTCGTGAACACATCGACCGCGCGCTTCGGCGTCTTCAATGCATTGCGCAAGCGGTCGAGCGAGCGCTCCTGTCCGTGCTGCAGCCGGTCGATGCGCGCATGCAGGCCACGGAAGCACTCGTTGTGCGACGGCAGCACCAGCACGTCGTCGGGGACTTCGCGCTTGAGCTTGGCGAGCGACGCCAGCCAGTCGGCCATCGGGTCGGCGTCGGGTTCGACCGGCGATACCGACACGTTGGACGAGATGCGCGGCAGGATCTGGTCGCCCGAGATCAGCACCTTCAGGTCGGGGCAGTACAGGCACGCATGCTCGGGCGAATGGCCGTTGCCGGTGACGACGCGCCAGTCGTGCGCGCCGATGCGCAGCACCTCGCCGTCGCGCAGGCGCCGGAAGCTGTCGGGCAGCGGATGGATGTGCTTGCCGAAATTGCCGAAGCGCGTGCGGTAGGTCTCGATGGCCGCCTCGCCCCAGCCGGCGCGCCGGTAGAAGGCGATGGCGTCGTCGGGCGCTTCACGGCCGGTGTCGGACACCATCACGCGGCACATGAGGTATTCGGAGCGGGTCATCCACAGCCGCACGCCGAACTTGCGCGTGAGCCAGCCGGCCATGCCCACGTGGTCGGGGTGCATGTGGGTCACGAAGACGCGGGTGAGGCCGCGCGTGTCCGGTGAATTGGCGAACAGCTCGCGCCAGACCGCCACCGTTTCCTCGGTGCGCACTCCGGTGTCGACCACGGCCCAGCCGTCGCCGTCGTCCAGCGCCCACAGGTTGATGTGGTCGAGCGAGTAGGGCAGCGGCATGCGGATCCAGTGGACCCCGTCGGCGACCTCGATCGACTTGCCGCGTGGCGGAAGTTCCGCAAAGGGATAAACAAGCTTGCCCTTGGCTGCTTCCGCCGACTCTTCCAAACCATCCATCGTGTTTCACCTCCAGAGGGATGAATTGTGAACCCGACCGGCATTCGGCCCGGGTCACTTCGAAGACGATGGACGGCCGCGCTTACTTGCGGCGCGGGCGGGCGGCGCCCGGCGCCGAGGTCTGCGACGGGGCGGCGCCGCCGTCCACGCCCAGCCGGCCACCGCCGCCCAGGCCCTGGCCGCGCACCGTCTGCGCCTTGTAGTTGCGCAGCGAACGGACCATCTGGTTGAAGGCGTCCATGAAGGCCGCCGCGATCACCTTGCCCTGCGCGGTGTTGGTGTAGCCGCCGATGCCGCCGGCACCACCGCGGCCACCGAGGCCGCCGAAGCCCGCGAAGTCGGTCTTGGAGGCGCTGCCTTCGGCGGCAGCCACCTGCACGCCCGAGCGGTTGTCGATGAGCGTCAGCAGCGCGCTGGCTTCCTTGGTCTGCAGGCTGGCGCCCACGGCCGCGATGGCGCGGCCACGGCCGCCGCCCACGAGGCCGCCGAGCGCGCCGCCGATGCCGCCGGCGTCGTTGTTGCTGAACACGATCTCGGGCGACAGGCCGTAGTCGGAGGCGACCATCTGGCCGCGGCCGAAGTTGCTGCCGCCGCGCATCTCGCCCGATTGCATCAGCGCGCGTTCGCGCGTCATGGCGTTCATGCCGGCCGCGCCGCGCTCCACCACCACGAAGCAGTTCGACTGCTGCACCAGCAGGCGCAGCAGGTTGGCCGTGGGCGGCAGGCGGTATTCACCGGTGAGGATGGTGTACCAGCCGGCATTGACGTTCTCGATCAGCGAGACGGTGCCGAGCGGCGAGTCGCAGCGCTCGAGCTGGCTGCTCTCGCCCGAGGTGGCGCCGCCGGCGGCGCTGCCCGTGGCTGTGGTCTTGGCCGCCGGGGCACCCATCTGCATGTCCATGGTCTGGCAGCCGGAAAGTGCGAGCAGGCCCGCGAGTGCGCTGGCGAGAGAGAGTTTGGAAAAAGGCATGTCCCTGTCCGTCAAATGAAAACGATGTGGCGCCCGCGCAGGGGCGGGCGCCGCGCCCGCGCGACGATACGGGCCGCCCGATGCGGCGGCCAGTGTCGAAAGTCACACAGTCAGGAACATTTGTGACGCTTGTTGGGGCATGGTTACAGTCCGAACTCCATTCGCAGGAGTTTTCAGATGGCCACAAAGAAGAGGAATGTCGTGGGAGAAGCCGCCGTGGAACTGACCACGCAGCAGGTCGCGCAGGCCCTGGCCATTGCCGGGGCGTCGGGCTACAGCGGCAGTGCCGACCCGTCGTTCATCGGTGCGGTGCTGGTGGCGCTGGCGGTCAACACGAGCGCCGTCAGCGCGACCATCGACAGTGCGAAAGACCGGGGCCGCGGCGTCGTCGGCGTCATGCAGCACTGACTGCGTGAACGGCCGGCGCCGCCGGCCTGAACCGGCGCACTTTCAGGTCGTGTAGTCGCCGCTGGCTTCCGGCTGGAACAGCACGGCGATCACGCGCGCGCTGTGTTCTCCGCCGTCGGGCGTGCGCCAGCGCGCGACCGCGCCGGTTTTCTGGCCCAGCAGGCCGATGCCGACCGGCGACAGCACCGAGATGAACCCCGTGGTCGGTTCCGCGTCGGCGGGATAGCAGATCACGATCTTTTGTCGCTGCCCGCCGGGCAGGTCTTCGATTTCCACCTGCGTGTACATCGTGACGATGTCCGAAGGCATTTCCCGCGAGGGAAGGATGTCGGCCGTGTCGAGCAGATCGACCAGCGCCGCGGGAAGAGGGGCGGCCGCGAATTTGCTGAGGCGGACGTAATCGAGTTCGGTGAGCGTGCGCTCCCCGTGAACGGTTGAAAGCATGAAGCACTCCAGATGAACGCAACCCGCCTTTCCAACAGACAGGGTCGCTACCGCGCGGTGTGGTGCCCGGCGGTCAAGGTGTGCGCATCAAGAAGAAGGTAGCGGACCGCCGGGCTCAGGAATGTGCGGACGTGCGTCGGAGGACCGACGTGGCCGCCGCGACGACGGCGCCCACACGACGACCGGCCGCTGCCATGGGCAGGGCTGCGCGCGCAGGGTGTCGACGGGGCGAGAGGAGGGCCATGGGGCGCGAGTGTAGGGGATTCTGGCCAGATTGGCCAATTATGGCCCTACGAAGGCGGCAAGGAATTGCCGTGGAATTTCTGGGTTCGATCAGTTGAAAGTCTGAATCGAAATCGTGCGCCTGCCATTTGAAACTATGTGACGGAATGAAGGGAAAGGGTGGAATCAAGAACTCACCTTTGCCGAATTCTTTGCGGGCTCTGTATTCTCTTGAGTGGAGAAATTGCTTGTGAAATTCATCGGTGAATAATTTCTCGTGTCGCGCCAAAATGAATGGCGGGAAATTTATGCAATGGGCTCAGGTTTATTGAAAATATTCTTCCGTGGATGAAGGATGAGTCTGAGATTGCTGTTGTTTGCAGTTGATTTAAATTGTTCTGACTCCCTCGAAATCTTGAAAGCTTCAATGGAGAAGCTTCGGGTCGAACGAAGGGGTCGCACATTTTTGTTTGGTCAATATTCCTCATTTGTGCAGCCTCTGTTCTTTTGTTTGATTGCCATAAAATCTCTGAGATATAAGAATTCGGTGCGCAAAACTCGATCCGCTGATCTCCTTAAATTGCAAGCAGTGACGACTATTTGTTTGCAATGAGTGGTTGATTGCAAATTTTGCGACGTGAATTTCAAAATAATGTTAATTGGGGGTTGAATGATTGCATCCACATGGGACTTGTTCTTGTCGTCGTCGCGAGGCTGCGCAGGCGCGCCCCACCCGCTGATCCGCGCAGCCCTGGCCCTGCTTGCCGCAGGCGCTGCGACCGTCGCATTGGCGCAACCCGCCGCTTCGCTGGAGGCGCCGCACACGCCTGCCGCGGCCCAGGCCGTGACCGTCGTCCTCGCTCAGTCGAAGGTGGTCAAGGGGCCGGATGGCAATGAACAGTTCCAGGACGCGGCCACCATCAAGCCGGGCGACGTCATCGAATACAAGGCCACCTATACCAACAACACGGGCAAGCCGGTCAAGGGGCTGGTGGCCAATCTGCCGATCCCTGAGGGCCTGGAATACCTGCCGCGCAGCGCCAAGCCGGGTGCCAGCCTCGTGAAAGCCGCCACCAAGACCGCCGTCTTCGAACCCGAGCCACTCGTTCGCAAGCTGGCCAACGGCAAGACCGAACCCGTTCCCTACAGCGAGTACCGCATGCTGCGCTGGAGCCTGGGCCAGTTGCCCGCCAACGGCAGCCTCGCCGTGAGCGCACGCGCCAAGGTTGAAACCGTCGCGCCGCCAACGGCAGCGCCTCCCACGACCGCCACGCCGCCTCCGCGCGGCAAGTAAAGGCCGCGCCGCCCCTCGCGCGCTGCGCGAGGCGAGGGCGCCCGCCTTTTCCATCGATCTCTTGCTTCCAAGTGCCAGTCGGCAGGTACGCGTTCGCCCGTCGAAACGTACCGGCCAGGTTCGTTCGTGTTCCCGTTCATTGACAACAGAGGAGAAAACTACGTGATTCCCACCCAGCCAACCCAACGCGCCAGCGGCTGCAAGCCGTGCGCGCCCTGGGCAGGCGCCGCAGCGTTGACGCTGGGCTTCCTTTTCGGAAGCCCGGCTGCATTTGCCGCTGCGCCGCCCGCCAACACCGTCATCGGCAACCAGGCGTCCGCCAGCTATTCGGACGCTGCCGGGACGGCCCAGGTCGCCACCTCCAACCTGGTGCAGACCACTGTTCTCCAGGTGGGCTCGTTCACGCTCGACAGCGTCAACCAGGTCACGACGACCATCGTCAACACCAAGTCCGGTGCCGCCGGCTCCACGGTCTATGCACCTCACGTGCTGACCAACACCGGCAACGGCGTCGATACCTTCGCCCTCACGGTCAAGGCCGATGTGGGCAAGTTCTCGCGCGTCGAGGTCTTTGCCGACGCCGACGGCAACGGGCTGCCCGACAGCACGACGGCGCTGTGCTCGGCGACCGATGCGAACGTCTGCACGGTGACCCCGGCGCAGAGCGTGCCCGGCAACAACGGCGCGTTCCGCTTCGTCGTGGCCTACACGATCCCGGGCTCGGCCACCGGCACCGGCAATTTCGATGCGGCAACGATCACCGCCACCCCGGGCACCCCGGCGCTGTACATCGCGCCGAACACCTCGGCGGCCGACAAGGACGAGGTCAAGCTGGCCACCGATGCGGTGTTCAACCTCACCAAGGTCATCGGCGCTCCGTCGGTCGCGGCACCGGGCAACGGCGTCTGGCCGACCGCGCCGACCAGTGGGCCGCGCTCTTCCGCTGCCTGCACGGCCACGAGCTGGACAGCCGGTCTCGCGTCGAACGCGAACTGCCAGTACTCGGTCTACACCCTCACGTTCAACAACACGGGCGGCGCACCGGGCAAGTTCGCGCTGTCCGACGTGTTGCCTGCAGGGTTGACCTACGTCACCGGTTCGGCCGTGTGGAGCGGTGCGTCGGGTACGGCGCTGGGTGACGGTGCGGGCGGCGATCCGTCGGGCATCGACTTCCAGGCGACCGGCAACACGCTGACTGCCGTGGTGGCTTCGCTGAACCCGAACGTGACGCAAACGCTGAGCTTCGTGGTGCTGGTGAACAGCACCGCGGCGGTCGGTACGTCCACCACCACCAACGTGGCCCGCTACAACCCCGCGAACGCGCCGGCCGGCGTGACCGCAGCGTTGATCGGCACCGTGGGTTCGACCTCCAACCCGTCGGCTTACACCGTCCTGGCGCGTTTCGGCGTCGTGGTGGGTTCCAACCCGTCCACGGTCGCAACGGCACTCGACGCGACACCCGGCACGCCGAACCCGGCTGGGCAAGACCTGACCACGAAGCTGCTGGCCGTCGCAGGCAGCAGCGTCCGGTTCCCGCAAACCGTGTTCAACACGGGCGGCGCGACCGATGCGGTGAACCTGTCGATCTCCGCCCACACCTTCCCGGCCGGCACGAGCTTCCAGTTCTTGGCTGCAGACACCGGCGCACCGCTGCTGGACACGAACGGTGACGGCGTGCCCGACACCGGACCGATCCCGGCCGGCACGAGCCTCAACATCGTGACGCAGGTGCAACTGCCGCCGGCCACCGTGGGCGGCGCGTACGTGGCCACCGTGCTCGGCCGCTCCGTGGGCGACAACACGAAGATCGATGCGACCGCAGACCGGCTTAACCGGGTGATCGAGACCCTGGTCGACCTGACCAACTCGAAGGCCGGCACCGGCACGGGCAGCGTGGGCAACGGCGACCTCGGCGCGGGCCCCAGCCCGTTGCCGACCCAGACCCACGACACGAGCGCCGGCACCGGCACCGTCTTCGCGCTGTTCGTGAAGAACAACGACCTGAGCGACGCGACCTACAGCCTGGCCGCCAGCCAGACGACCGGTTTCCCCGGCACGCTGCCGGCAGGTTGGACGGTCAAGTTCGTGGCGGCGGGCGGCACCTGTGCATCGCCGGCCATCCCGAGCGTCGCGGTCATTGCCGGTGGGCAAAGCGAGATCGCGGCCTGCGTCACGCCGCCGTCTTCGCAAGCCGCCGTCAGTGCCGTGAAGATCTACTTCAAGGTGCAATCCACCGCGGTGGCCTCGACCGGCGGCATCGCTTCCGACGTCAAGACCGACGCCGTGACGGTGACCTCGACGGCCCTTCAGCTGGGCGCCTCGCTCACGCCGAACAACAACGGGCAGGTCGCGCCTGGCGGCACCGTGGTGTATGCCCACACGCTGGCCAACATCGGAGCCCAGAGCTGCGGCGCGTACACGCTGACAGCCAAGGTGCCTGCAGCCGATGAGGCGCAAGGCTGGACCACCACGGTCTACCTCGACGTCAACGGCGACGGCCAGATCGACGCTGGCGACACGCCGGTGAACGGTCCGCTGGCAAGCCTGCCGGCCGGTGCGGCGCAGAAGCTGCTGGTGCGCGTGTTCGCGCCGGGCGGCGTGAGTGCGGGTGTCAGCAACACCACGACAGTGACGGCCACCTTCACCGACCCGGCCCCCAACTGCGGTGCGCCCTCGGCCACCGACATCACGGCCGTGATCACCGGCCAGATCCGCGTCCTCAAGACGCAGGCGGCCGACGCGACCTGCGACGGTGTGGCGGACACCGCGTTTGCGGCAACGTCGCTGAACTTGAAGCCCGGCCAGTGCATCGTCTACCAGGTCGTTGCCACCAACGAAGGCATCGTGCCGGTGACCAACATCGCCATCAACGACGCACTGCCGGCGTACACCGTCCTGAGCGCGAAGCAGCCCGCATTGCAGTGCGAAGCCCCGGGCATTGGCGGTACCACGCCGGTCTTCGCATCGACCGCCACCGCGGTGAGCTGCGGCAGCGCGGCCAACACCGTGGCCCCGGGTGGAAAGGTCACGCTGACCTTCGCCGTGCAGATCAACCCCTGATCTGACATCGGCGCCGCCGACGGTCCCGCCAGGGCCGTCGGCTGTTTCCCGCGAGGCCCGGGTTCGCCCGGTGCCTCGCCTGTTTCCCCTGCCGCTTTCGCGCACATCGCTGCATGCAAGCCGTGCCTTGCCGGCCTTCGAGGCGGCAGAGGAAAGAGTTCTTCGACTGTTTGACGTGTCTCCCGCAGTGGGAGGTGCGAGGGAAGGTTCACCGCGTGCCATTTCTTCTTTCTTCTTCGCGTGCCGGCATGCCTCGGTGGTGGGGCTGCGTGGCGCTCGCGCGCAGCGCGATGGCGGCCTTCGGCCTCGGCCTTGCCCTTGCCCTTGCCACCGCAGTGGCACTCGCCATGCTGTTCGCACCGGTCGCGCAGGCGACGCCCGCGCCCGGCGGCGTCGTGATCCGCAGCATCGCGACGGGCACCTACGTCCCTGCCGGCGTCGACCGCAGCGAGACGGCCATCTCCAATGCCGTGACCGCCAGCGTGCTGCCGGTGGAGGTGCTGTCGCTCACACAGGACCAGCGCGTGAACCGCCCGCCGGGGACCGTCGTCACGCTGAGCCACCTGCTCACCAACACCGGCAACGTGGCTTCGCGCTACACCCTGGGGCTCGTCAACGACGGCGCGGGGTGCCCGGCCAACGGACTCGACCTGTCGGCATTGCGCGTGGCGCGCGACGCCAACCACAACGGCGTCGTCGACGCCTCCGATCTGGTGCTGCTGCCCGGTGCCGCCAGCACGCTCGCGCTGGACCCGGGCCAGACGGCCGAACTGCTGGTGCAGGGCGCCATTCCCGCCGCGGCCAGCGGCAGCGCCTGCGTGGTGCTGAGCGCGACCACCGCCCTGCAGGGTGCGAGCGCGACCAATCGCGACACGATCGACGTAGGCAGCGTCGCTGTGCTCGCGCTGGTCAAGTCGGCCAGCCATGCGGGGGCCGTCGTGCCCGGCAGCACGCGCATCGACTTCAGCATCTCGGGCACCAACACCGGCGCGCGCGACGCGCAGCCCGGCGGCGCGGCCGCGCCCACCGGCACGCAGGTGCTGGTCAACGGCAGTCCGCGCAGCCTGCTGCTGCTGCGCGACCTCGTGCCCACGGGCACCCGCTACCTCGCTGGCAGCCTGCAGAGCACGGCAGCCGGCGCGGTGCGCCTGTTCCGCATGCCCGGCGATGCCGACTTCAGCTACCGCACCGCCGAAGACGGCGCGGCGATCGAAGTGGCCATCGGCGTGCCCACCGCGCTCGCGCGCAACGCCTCCATCGCCATGCAGTTCGCGGTGCAGGTCAAGGCCGATCACACCGACGACATCCGCAACACCGCGCACAGCCAGTACAACGACGGCGTCGCACCCGCCGCGTCGCCGTCGAACACGGTGGTGATCGCCATGGCGCCGCCGCAAGGCCAGGGCCGCATCGGCGTCGCCAAGGCGGCCTCCACGCCGCGCATGCACCGCGGCGCGGACGGCCAACCCGACGGCACGGCCACCGTCACCTTCGACGTCCATGTGCGCAACTACGGCACGACCGCGCTGCACCGCGTGCAACTGACCGACGTGCTCGAAGGGCAGGGCGCCGCGCAGTTCGGCACCCGCACGGGCGCCACGGTGCCGGGCGCGCGCCAGTACGCCGTGGTGCCTGGAACCCTGGCCATCGTCGGCGGTCCGGGCAACGGCGTGGTGGGAACGGTGGCGGCGGTCAACGCCGCCTTCAACGGCACGGCCTCCGCGCAGGACCTGCTCGCGCCCGGTGCGGTGCTGCCCGTGGGCGGCCAGTTCACGGTGCGTTTCGATGTGCGCTTTCACGTGTCGGGCCGTGCCGGCACGCTGCTCAACACCGTGCGCGCGCATGCCGCGCTCGCCGTCGGTGGCCCGCCCACCGTCTTCGACGATTCCGTCAACGGCAGCAACCCCGATGCCGACGGCGACGGCAACCCCGGCAATGACACCTCGCCCACGCCGGTGCTGCTGCAGCAGCCCGTGCTCTTGCTCGTGAAGAGCGTCTCGCAGCCGCGCCGCGTGGGAGAGGGCGTTTACGAGCTCGACTACCGCTTCAAGGTCGGTAACACCGGCGCAGCCCCGGCCCCGAACGTGCGGGTGATCGACAACCTCGATTGCACCTTCGACATGGACAAGCCCGAAGGCCTCGTCGCCGCCTGGGAGCTCGTCGGCGCGCCCAAGGTGCGTCACGGCGTGCTGCAGATCGCATCCGGCTTCACCGGCCGCGCCACCTGCGACCGCGAGGCTGTCGCCAGCGCCGATCCCTTCCGGCTACCGATGCAGGCCGCGCTCGGCCTCACCGACGGCAGCCGCGCGCTGGCACCCGGCCAGAGCGAAGACATCGAATTCACCGTGCGCGTCACCCGCAAGCCTTCGAGCAACGGCGCCCGCGTGCCGTTCACCAACAAGGCCTGGGCGGCCGCCTTCGAGCAGAACACCGCCCCTGCGTCGTCGGCCGCGCTCGTCACCGCGAGCGCCAGCAGCGCGTCCTCGATGCTGGCCGACCCGCAGGGCGTGGTCTACAACGCCGTCACCCGGCAACCAGTGGCTGGTGCCGTCGTCACCTTCACCCGCCAGTCGTGCAGCGACGGCGCCGCCCGGCCGATGGCCCTGGCCGAAGTGTTCGGCGGCGACAGCGGCGTCTACCGCGCCAACGCCGACGGCAGCCTGTCCATGACCACCGGCGCCGACGGCGGCTACCAGTTCTATTTCCTGTCGCCGCCGGTCACCGGCAGCTGCACCTATGCGCTGGGCGTGGCGCCGCCCGCGGGCAGTGCCTACGCGGCGCCTTCGCGGCTCATCCCCGCAACGCCCGGTTCCCTCGACCGCTGCGGCGCCATCGTCCCGAACGCTGCGTCGCCGCAGGGCGCGGAGCCCACCACGCACCACTTCTCGCTCAAGGCCGGTTTCGAGCCCTCGGGCGCGGCCTGCGACGTGGTGCACAACCACATCCCGCTCGACCCGGGGAACGTGCTCGGCCTCGTGCTGCGCAAGGAAGGCAGCAAGCGCCAGGTCGAGTTCGGCGACTTCCTCGACTACGCGCTCGTCGTCACCAACAAGACCGGCTTTCCCGTCACCGGCCTCAGCCTCTCCGACCAGTTGCCGCCCGGCTTCGCCTACGTGGCCGGCAGCGCGCGGCTCAATGGCGCGGCCACGGCCGATCCCGTGGGCGGGGCCGGTCCCCGGCTGGTCTTCAACCAGCCCGGCCTCGCGCTCGGCATCGACCAGTCCGCCACGGTGCGCTACCGCGTGCGCGTGGGTGTCGGCGCGCCCACCAACGGCGACGCCATCAACCGCGCGCGTGCCAACTCCGGCCCCATGCAGTCGAACCTCGCCCAATGGACTGTGCGCGTGACCGGCGGCGTGTTCTCCGACGACGCCTTCCTCTTCGGCAAGGTCTACATGGACTGCCGGCGCGACGGCCGCCAGCAGGGCGTCGACGAAATCGGCGTGCCCGGCGTGCGCCTGTACATGGAAGACGGCACGCACGTCATCACCGACGTCGAAGGCAAGTGGAGCCTGTACGGCCTCAAGCCCGTGACCCACGTGCTGAGGCTCGACGCCACCACGCTGCCCGCCGGCGCGCGGCTCGAAGCGCTCGACAACCGCAACGCCGGGCGCCCCGACAGCCGCCGGATCGGCGCCTGGGAATACATCGGCATCGTGCTGCGGCCCGGCGTCAACCGCCTCGTGCTCGAAGCCGTCGATCCGTTCGGCAACGTGCGCGGCGCCGCGCAGCAGATCAGCGTCACCGCGCCCGACAAGCTCGGCGCCATCCACATCGACGTGCCGGCCTCGGCGCAGGCCGACCTGCGCACGCCCGTCGTCGTGAAGGTGCGCCTGACCGACGCGGCCGGCGTGCCCGTGACCGCGCGCACGCAGCTCACGCTCGAGACCGACCGCGGTCGCTGGCTCGACGAAGACCTGAACCCCGCCGAACCTGGCACCCAGGTCTTCATGGACGGTGGCGTGGCCGACTTCCGCCTGCTGCCGCCCGGCGAACCCGGCGATGCGCGGTTGCGCGTGACGGCCGCTAGCTTCACGGCCGAGGCGCGCCTGGCGCTGTTGCCCGAGCTGCGCCCCATGATCGGCGTGGGCATCGTCGAAGGCGTGCTCGACTTCACCAAGCGCGGCCAGGTGCCGCTGGGGGCGATGCCCGCGGGCGCGGCCTTCGAGGCCGAGCTGTCCGGCCTGGCCGACGAGGGCAACGACCAGCGCCGTGCCGCTGCGCGCACCGCCTTCTTCTTCAAGGGCGCCGTCAAGGGCGAGTACCTGCTCACCGCCGCCTACGATTCCGACAAGACGCGCAAGGACCGCCTGTTCCGCGACATCCGACCCGACGAGTTCTACCCCGTGTACGGCGACTCGTCCGCGAAGGGCTTCGACGCCCAGAGCACGCAGAAGCTCTACGTGCGCATCGACAAGAACCACTCCTACCTGCTGTACGGCGACTTCAGCACCGCCAGCAGCACCGAGGTGCGCAGCCTGAGCCAGGTCAGCCGCTCGCTCACCGGCCTCAAGCATGTCTACGACGACGGCGAGGTGCGCACCACCACGTACGCCTCGCGCACCGCGCAGACCCAGCAGGTCGAGGAGTTCCGCGCGGTCGGCACCTCGGGCCCGTACTACCTGGGCGCCCGGGGCGGCGAGTTCGTCGAGAACAGCGAGCAGGTCGAGATCGTCGTGCGCGACCGCAACCAGCCCGACCTCGTGCTGCAGCGCTCGAGCGTGACGCGCTTCGTCGACTACACCGTCGAGCCGCTCACGCGCCGCCTGCTGTTCACGCGCGCCATCGCGTCGGTCGATGCGAACCTCAACCCGCAATCGATCCGCGTGACCTACGAGGTCGACGCGGGCGGCCCCAAGTTCACCGTGGCCGGCGCCGACGTGCAGCTCAAGGTGGCCAAGAACCTGCAGGTCGGCGTGGTCGCGGCCATCGACGAGAACCCCGAGAACCGCCGCAAGCTCGGTGCCGTCACCGCCATGGCGCGCCTGGGTGAGCACACCACCGTCGCCGGCGAATGGGTGCAGACCGACTCCGACCGCAACGGCAAGGGCAGCGGCGCCCGCGTCGAACTGCGCCACCAGGGCGAAGACCTCGCCGTGGCCGCGCTCGCGAGCAAGACCAGCACCGGCTTCGACAACCCCGGCGCGAGCTTCTCCGCCGGGCGCACCGAAGCCTCGGCGCGCGCCGAGTACCGGCTCGATGCCGCCACCGCGCTGCGCGGCGAATTGCTCTACGGCCAGGACGCCCTGCGCGAAGGCACCCGCCGCGGCATCACCGCCAGCGTGCAGAGAAAGTTCGGCGAGCAACTGGTGGGCGAGTTCGGCCTGCGCCACGGCCACAACGGCACCGGCCTGGGCAGCGGCTCGGGCTTCGACTACGGCCAGGTCTCCACCTACAGCGGCAACCTGGGCAGCGGCGTGGCCGCCAACAACGTCACCGCGCTCGGCGCGGCAGCCAACGCCGGCACCCAGGCCAACGCCAACGACGCAGACCTGACCACCGTGCGTGCCCGCCTGTCGGCGCAGGTGCCGGGCGTGCCGCAAGCCCACGTGTTCGTCGAAGGCGAGCAGGACATCCGCAAGTCCGACCGCCACGTGCTCGCCGTGGGTGGCAACTACGCCGTCACCGAGAAGACGCGCCTGTACGGCCGCTACGAACTTGTCTCCAGCCTCTACGGGCCGTACGAGCTGAACGCGGGGCAGTCGAACAACGTGGGCATCCTGGGCATCGAGAGCGCCTACATGGAGGGTGGGCGCGTGTACAGCGAGTACCGCCTGGCCGACAGCCTCGACGGGCGCGCCGCGCAGGCCGCCACGGGCGTGCGCAACACCTTCCGGGTCGACGACCACTGGCGCCTGACCGGCGGCGTCGAGCACACGCGCCAGATCGGCGGGCTGCGCAACAGCGGCAACAACGGCACCGGCCACGCCAGCGGCCTGGCGGGCGATTCCACCGCCATCACCGGCGGCGTGGAATACACCGACGCGCGCATCAAGGCCAGCGGCATCCTCGAAGGCCGCCACGGCGACGACGCCG
The DNA here is from genome assembly GCF_059415405.1 of Variovorax sp. GW821-FHT10C12. NCBI lineage: Bacteria > Pseudomonadati > Pseudomonadota > Betaproteobacteria > Burkholderiales > Comamonadaceae > Variovorax > Variovorax sp. GW821-FHT10C12. The sequence continues at coordinate 1,826,720 of NZ_JBWKNE010000001.1, read as the reverse complement.
ACACGCGCCTGTTCAGTGCGGGCTTCGGCTTCAAGATCGATGCGTCATGGAGCCTGCTGGCGCGCAGCGTGATGAGCGCCAGCGAAGGGCAGGGCGCCAACGCCGGCAACGCGCACCACCTGGCGCGCCACCAGCTCGGCCTGGCCTACCGCCCGGTGGACACCGACAGCTGGAACGCCCTCATGCGCTACGAGCGCCGCTCGGAGCGCGTCACCGGCACGGGCAGCGCGACCGGCGCGCTCGACGGCGCGAGCGTCTTCGGCGCGGGCAACAGCGCCGCCATGCCCGGCCGCACGAGCGCCGACATCGTCTCGGCACACCTCAACTACAACCCGCGCCCCGGCACCGTCATCAACGGGCGCTACGCCGCCAAGTGGTCGCGCGCCGACGACGGCCTGCTGCGCAGCACCTACTGGGCGCACCTGCTGCAGGCGCGCTACACGCAAGACCTCAATGACGAGTGGGACCTCGGGGTGCAGGCCGGCCTGCTGCGCGGCAAGGGCGGCGGCCTGCAGAAGACCTTCGGCGTCGAGCTGGGCTACCAGCTCATGAAAGACCTGTGGGTGTCGGCGGGCTACAACTTCGTGGGCCTGAAAGACCGCGACCTGGCGGCCAACGACTACACGAGCAAGGGCGCGTACATCCGGCTGCGGTTCAAGTTTGACGAGACCACGCTGGGTGTCGCTGCGACGCAGCCTGTGGCGCGCAAGACAACAGGTGCCGATGGGCTGGGCGAAACGTCCGGAGGGGCGAGCGCTGCTGTCAACGCCACAGCGACACCGGCTACAGCAACAACCGCAAATGACAATGAAAAGAACTGATTCGAGCGAGCGCCTTGCTGCCCTGCGACACCGCTGCAAGGCATCCGGGACCCGGCCCTTCGGTGCGCTCCGCCGGGTGGCGCGCGCAGGGGTGATGGTGTCGATTGGCGCATTGATGTTCGCAGGGCAATGGGCGCTCGGCGCGGAGGTCTGCGTGGGTTACGTTCCAGGTGGCGCCATGAATATCGGAAAGCAGCGAATCACCTCTGTTGCCGAACCGTCTGTTGGTGCTATGGAAGGTCCGGGCACGGGCGGTGAACCGGGGGTCCTGACGCCTTGGCTCCTGCTCGGGCAGACGGCCAATCAGATCACGCGGCCCCCTCCGATTAACAAATACACCTACAACTTCGACCCGCCGATGGAGCACCTAACGTTCCAGGTCGTGGAATCCGATTGCGATGACTCCCGAGTGCCCGAGACTTGCGAGTGGTTTTCAACTGCAGTCAACGGCACACACCGTGCGTTCACGGCGGCCGATTTCGTATCAGGTTCGTCAGCTAGCTTTGTCATCACTCCCGAAGGGAACCTGCGAGGCGCCGTCACTGCCGGCACCTCCAGCGCCCTCACTGCAAGATTTAGCACTGCTGGCCCTTCCGTCTCGTCGCTTGAATTCACTCACCATTCCGTAATGAAGACGGGACAGGGCTTGAACGCGATGGGGACCTACTTCCGCATGTGCTTTGCGGCGCCGTCGCCAGGGCTGACCCTCAAGAAGGAGGCCAGCGCAGCGCGTTGGGTGGCGGGGCAGCCTGCAAGCTATGTGCTGACCCTGACCGCCGCCGGCGGACTGGCGACGACAGCTGAAACGATCATCACCGACGAAATTCCGTCTTCGCTGACCATCGGCTCGCTCCCCGCCGGTTGCACCAGGGCCGGCCAGCTGTTGAGCTGCAAGGTGCCCGCAGGCCTCAGCGCTTCCACGTCCTTCGTCATTCCGGTGACGCCCTTGCCTTCTGCCGTGCCCGGCGTGACCAACACCGCCAAGGCATCAGGCGGCGGAGACGCCGCGTGCAACGGAACGGGCTCATGCACGAGCACGGTGACCACGCCGGTGGCGCTTCCACTCACCATCACCTCGACCAAGACGGCCAGCGCCAACCCGCTGGTGGTGGGCGCACCCAACCTGTTCTACTCCCTGTTCATCACCGTGGCCAACGAGACGACCACGGCGCCCATTGGGCTGACGGACGTTTTGCCTGCGGGCATGAACTTGCGTGGCGCACCGACGCTGATTCCGGGGACGACCACCGGCACGTTGGTCGGGTGCCCGACGATCGGCAGCGGCGTCTTCTGCAACGTGGCGGCCGGTGTTGCACCGGGCACCTTCGAAATCAGGATTCCCGTCAGCGTCGGCATACCGGCCGTGGGCGAGAACAGGGGAACCAACATGGCGAACCTGAGCGGCGGGGGGGACCGGGCATGCACATCGGCGGTCAACGAGGCCTGCGACTCGACCACGCCGCTCACATCGGTCGTGCCGATGCAACTGAAGCTCGAGAAGACGGCCAGCGTCGCCAAATTCTTCGTGGGCGTGCCGGCCAGCTACACCTTGAAGCTCAGCAGCAACGGCAGCCCGACCACGGCGCCAGCCGAGATCACCGACGCCATTTCATCGTCCCTTCGCATCGGCACGCTGCCCGCAGGCTGCACGGCCGTCCAGCAGAACGTGACCTGCACGGTGCCCCCCGGTTTGATGACCTCCCATTCGTTCGTCATTCCAGTGACGCCGCTGCCGTCTGCCGTGACCGTTGGGGCCCCGGTGTCGTACATCGCCAATCTCGCGCTGGCCTCCAAGGGTGGGGATCCGTATTGCGCCGGAACGGGCGTGTGCCGGAGCACGACGAATACGCCCGTGGCCTTTCCGCTGGCCATCACCTCGACGAAGACCGCGAGTGCGAATCCGTTGATCGTCGGCGCGGCGGGGCAGTTCTACACGGTCGCCGTGAAGGTGGAGCATCAGACGACCACGGCGCCGCTTGTCGTGGAAGACATGCTGCCCACCGGCATCACGCTGGCCGGGCCTCCCGTGCTGATCGGCAGGACCACCACCGGCGTCCTGAGCGGCTGCCCCGCGGCCGGCTCGCTGATTTCCAGTTGCAGCGTGGCCGCCGGCGTGGCGCCGGGCATCTTCGACATCCGCATCCCCGTGGTGGTCGACAAGACGGCCGTGGGCGCACAGTCCGGCACGAACACGGTGAACCTGAGTGGCGGCGGCGATGCGCTGTGCACCCCGTTGGCGAACGAACCCTGCGATGCCACGACGCCGTCCATCGGGGTCCGGCTGGGTGACCCGAAACTTCGCATCGTCAAGGTGGCGTACGTCGGTTCGGGCACCCACCGCTTTCGCTTCGCGCTGTCGGGCCTGAGCGTGAGCAGCGACACCATCACGGTCAACGTGCCGGGGCAGGAGATCGGCTCGCAGACGATCACCGGCAAGATCGGTGTCCCGGTCACCATCACCGAGACGTCGCCCGCCGGCTGGCCGGTGAACCCGGTGAGCGCCAGCTGCTACGACCTGAAGGACGTCATCGCGCCGTCGCCTATCCGCGGGGCGCCCCGCGCGAGGCCGGCCGCAGCGCCGGCGTCGGCGCCGCCGGTGGTGCTGACCGGCAACGTGCTGACGATTCCCGCCGAGTGGATGGTGGCGGGCGCGGACCTCGAATGCACCTTCGTCAACAGCGACGCCTACGCCATCACCGGCCGCGTCTTCAGCGACAACGGCAGCGGTGCGGGCGTGCCGAACGACGGCGTGGCCAACGGCGGCGAAGCCGGTCTCGTGGGCGTGCAGATGCGGCTCACCGACTGCGCAGCGGGCGTGTGGTCCACGGCCGTGACCGACGGCTCGGGCCACTACCGCCTGGAGCTGCCGTCGGATCCTTCGTGGCCGTCCTACGGCGATTCGCTGTGCGTCGAAGAGGTGACGCCGGCGGGGCATCTGTCCACCGGGGCGTCCGTTGGCGGCACGCCGCTGCCTTCCGGCACGGGCGCGGCCGTGGGCGGGCGCACCTACACCTACACGCGCAACGCCGCGGGTGCGCCGGATCACATCGCCTTTGCATGGAACGACGCCCGGGTCGGCGAGTTGAACTTCGGCGACGTGGCTCTGAGCCGCTTCGGCGCCGACAGCGCCCGCACCGGCTCGCCCGGCAGCAGCGTGAGCCACGCGCACACCTTCGTGGCGCAGACCGGCGGAACGGTGAGCTTCGGCGTGGCCGGCGCGGTGGCCACGCCGCCGATCGACGGCTGGAGCGCCAAGATCTTCGAAGACCCGGGCTGCACCGGTGCCTTGCAGGCCGGTGCCGCGGTGCTCTATCCGCCGGCGGTGCCCAGGCCCGTGACGACAGGGCAGAACCTGTGCGTGGTGGTGCAGGAGTTCATTCCGGCCAGCGCGGTCGCGGGCTACAACGACAAGCGCTCGGTGCAGGCGAGCTTCGTGTTCACGAACGCATCACCCGCGTTGAGCGCAAGCTACCTCGTGCTCGACACCACGACCGTGTCGAGCACGGCGCTGGAGCTCAAGAAAGAAGTGCGCAACCTGACGAAGAACGGCGACTTCGGACTCAACAACGAAGCCAAGTCGGGCGAGACGCTCGAATACCGCATCACCTACACGAACAACGGCGCGACGCCGATCAGCGGCCTGACGGTGAGCGACGTCACGCCGGTCTACACCAGCTTCATCGCCTCGCAGAACGGCGCGACCCCGGCGACGCTGACCGCATGCACGAAGCGCACGCCGGCCAATGCATTGCCTGCGCCGGCCGTGGCGTGTGCAGCCGCGCAGGCGCCGGGCGGAACGGGGCCGCTGGACTGGAAGTTCACCGGGCAACTCGCGCCCGGCGGCACGGGCAACGTGCGGTTCACGGTGACGGTGAACTGAGGGCTTGCGCGTCAGCAGGCGCGCAAGCTGCTGCTGCTATCAGCAGCGTCCCTTCTTCGCCTGGCCGGGCGGGCAGTGGCCGCCGCCGCGGTGATCGTCGTCATGGTCGTAGCGGTCGTGGTCATGGCGACGGTGGTGGCGGTCTTCGCGGCGTTCTTCACGACGCTCGGCGCGGCGCCAGTCGCCTTCGCGCCATCGCCAGCCGCCGTCGGCGCGCACCCAGCCGCCCGGGGCGTAGGCGTAGTCGGGGCGGGCCGCCACGTAGTAGCCGGGGCGCCATGCGTAGGCGCGGTCGTTCCACTGCCAATGGCCGGGCACCCAGACCTGGCCGCTGCGCGGCCGTGGCGCGGGTTCATAGCGTGGTGCAGGCGGCGCGACCTGGATCAGGCCCGGCACGTTGATGTTGACGGACACCTGCGCCACGGCGGGCAAGGTGGCGGCGGCCACGGCGGCGGCCACGGCGGCGGCCAGAAGAATTCTTGTGAGTTTCATCGTGATGCCCTTTGGTTGTTATGAGTCACTGAGCCCGAACAACGCCTGACCTGCGCGGTGCGTGCACGGGGTTGCCCTGGGCAGGGCCGCAGAAGTTGTTAACAAAGAGGGAGTTTTGCACGCAGGGCGGGGCGTCCGTGTCGGACAGACCCGCGTGCCGCGCAGCAGAAGGCCGATGTGTGGCGCAGAAAGCGAAAAGGCCCGTTACCTTGTGAGTAACGGGCCTTCAGCAAATGGTGGCTCCTCGACCTGGGCTCGAACCAGGGACCTACGGATTAACAGTCCGGCGCTCTACCAACTGAGCTATCGAGGAACAAGCCTTCAATTATATTCAATGAATTCGCCGTTCTGAGACGAAGGCGATCATTTTTGATGGGTGAAGCGCGCAGGGCGATTGATTTTTTTCGCACCTTCCACGTCTTCGCCCCCGCGTGCTTCGTTCGCATGGGGGCTCCACAAATGAAAAGGCCCGCTACCTTGTGAGTAGCGGGCCTTCCAGAGGCCTTGCGGCTTTGTTCTGGCTCCTCGACCTGGGCTCGAACCAGGGACCTACGGATTAACAGTCCGGCGCTCTACCAACTGAGCTATCGAGGAACAAGCCTTAGATTATAGCGTGGTTTTTTGGGCTTCCAAAACACCGAGGCGCCGGCGCAACGAAATCGTGGCGACGGGGCCGTGGTGACGACGAAGCATCACGTTCACATCGCAATGCTCACGCCCAGCCGCAGCGTGCGCGGCGCGCCCGGGAACAGGTAGACGTGGCTGAACTGGTAGGGCGATTCCTTCCAGTAGCGGCGGTCGAACAGGTTGTCGACGGCCAGCGTCCAGCTCGTGGCCATGCCGGCCAGCTTGGTGTCGTAGCGCAGCACTGCATCCAGGCGCGTCCACGACGGCAGGCGGATCGAGCCGTCGGGCAACACGTTGCGGCGGCCTTCGTACGACAGCTGTCCCGCGAGTTCGAGGCCCGGCACCGACGCGAAGCGGTACGCAGCCTGCGCGCGCAGCACCTCCTTGGGCACGTTGGTGGGCGCCTGTCCGTTGAGCTCGGGCGCGGCCGTGCTGCCGCGCCGCTTGGCGTCGATCAGCGCGAGGCTGCCGCCCACGCGCCAAGGGCCGCCGGTCCACTGCGCGCCGGCCTCGAGGCCGCGGTGCACCGCGCGGCCGTCGTTGCGCACCGTGCAGGATGCGCCGCACAGGTCGAGGTTGGTCATCGGGCGCGAGATGTCGAACCACGCGACCTGCCAGTTGAACGCCGCGTCGCCGCCTTTCAGGCCGAGTTCCCACTGGCGCGACTGCAGCGCGGGCAGTGCCTCGCCGGCATTCGCGTACTGCGAGCTCTTGTTCGGCACGACCTGCGATTCGACGCCCTTGCCCCAGCTTGCATAGGCGAGCAACCCGGGCTGGATCGCGTAGCTGGCCGCGATCCACGGTGTGGTGATGCTGTCGCTGTAGCCGGTGGGGCGCGAGCCGTCGGTGCGGATGCTGTCGCGCGACAGCCGCGTGTGGCGCGCGCCGACCCAGGTCGTGAAGCGGTCGTTCCAGCGGATCGCGTCCTGCACCGACAGCTCGGTCGAGCGCTCGTTGCGGTTGGTGTTGGCGTCGGTCAGGCGCGGGTCGGCCGGCGTCATCGCGGTCGCCCAGATGTTGCCGGTGCCGACGTAGTTGTAGGCCTGGTTCTGGAAGCGGTTGCGCACGCGGCTTTGCAGGAGACCGAAGCCCAGCTCGTGCCGCACGCTGCCGGTCATCACGTTGCCCTTGAGGTTCAGGCTGCCGGCAGTTTGCGTGCGTCGTTCGTTCTCGCTGCGGAAGTCGTAGACGTCGAAGGTGCCGTCGGAGCAGTAGCGGTCGTAGTTGCCTTCGGCGCCGCAGCCGAAGGCGTAGGCCAGGCGGTCGTCGGTCTTCAGGCGCTGCTGGCCGATCTGCGCGCTCCAGCGCCAGTCGGCGTTCAGTGCCTGGCTGAAACGCACCGTGCCGGTCAGCGCCTTGAACACCGAGGGCTGCGACCACGGCTGGTTGTTGAGGTTGATGCGCGGATCGACCGGCGCCGGCAGCACGTTGCCCAAGAGGCTGTAGCCGTTCTGGCTCGGCTGCGTCTTGCGGCTCTGCTCGACCTCGAACTCCAGCACCGAGTCGCGCGTGATGCGCCAGTCGGCCGCGAGCGAGAACAGGTTGCGGTTGCCGTCGAGGTTGTGGGTCAGCGGCTTGAGGTTTTCGCTGGCCACGTTGAGCCGGTAGCCGAACTGGCGGTTCTCGCCGAAGCGGCCGCCGAGGTCGATCGCGCCGAGCACACTGCCGCGGCTCGTGGTCTCGATGCGCACCGTGCGCAGGTCCTGCTCGGTCGGGCGCTTGACGACGTAGTTGACGAGCCCGCCCGGCGCGCTGGTGCCGGCCTGGATGCCGCTGGTGCCGCGCAGGATCTCGATGCGCTCCTTGTTGTCCAGCGGGATCGCCGTCTCGGCGCTGATCGGCAGGCCTTCGCGACGGTAGTTGAAGCGGTTGTCGAGCACGAAGCCGCGCACCGTGAGGTAGTCCCAGTAGCCGGCCGAGTTGTAGGCGTCGGTGACCGAGGCGTCGAACTGCGTCAGGTCGGCGAGGCGGCGCGCGCCGCTGCTGCGCAACTGCTGGCTGTCGATCACCGTGGCCGACAGCGGCAGCTCACGCAGCGGCACGTCGCCGAAGCCGCTGATCTCGGCCTGTGGCGCGGCGGCGCCGTCGTTCACGGTGACCTCGGGCAAGGCCTGCGATTGCGCATGCGCGCCGCAGGCACCGAAAGTGAGAAGGGCGGCGGCAAGCGCGCGCGAGAGCGGGGAGTGCGAGAAAAGTCGAGCGTTCATTCTGTGCGTTCAGGGGAACCGGGGGCGGCGTGCATCGCCGTCATCCATTGCGTGGCCGTGGCCTCGGGGTCGTCGGCGGCTACCAGTGCGCGCACCACGGCAACCGAGCCGACGCCGGTGGCGAGCACCTCGGGCAGTCGCACGGCATCGACGCCGCCGATGCCCACCTGCGGGTAGCCGCGCAGCAGCCGCGCATAGGCCGCGAGCCGTGCCACGCCCTGCGGCGCGGTCGCCATCTTCTTGAGCGTGGTCGGGTAGATGGCGCCCATCGCGATGTAGCTCGGGCTCACGGCGTCGGCGCGCACCATCTCGGCGTAGCCATGGGTGCTCACGCCCAGCCGCAGGCCCGAGACGCGCAGTTGTCGAAGTTCGTCGGGCGACAGCGCGTCGAGGTCTTCCTGTCCGAGGTGGATGCCGTAGGCGCCGGCTGCGATGGCGACCTGCCAGTGGTCGTTGATGAAGAGCAGCGCACCCGTGCCGCGCACGGCCTCGACGGCGGCCTGCACTTCGCGCGCGACGGCCTCGGCGTCGTCCGACTTGAAGCGCAACTGCACCGTCGGCACACCGGCGCGCGCCATGCGGCCGACCCACGCTGCATCGGGCAGCACGGCGTAGAGGCCGAGCCGCTCGGGGCAGGGCGGAAAGGCGTCGGCGCGCGCGGTGGGCGGAAACGGGCCCATGCCGAAATCGACCGGCGCATCGGGCCATGCCGACGCGTCGAACTGGCTGAGCCGTTCGGTCTGCGCACGCCACGCATGGGCGAGGCATTCGGCGTCGATCTCGATGAAGCCGAGCGCGGTGCACGCCTGCTTCGCGCCGCGGTAGATGGCGTCGTCCGACGTAAAGCGCGGCGCGCTCACGGCCGTGGCCGTGGCGGCGCCGAAGCGCAGGCCGTGGGCCGCAACGATGGCTTGTGCCACGGCGCGGGCGTTGGATGTGTCGATGGCGTTCATGGTGTGTGGTGCCAGAAGGGCGTGCCGAGCACGGGCGTGCTGGGCTGCGCGGCGTCCTGCGCGGCCATCGCGCCGGCGCGGTAGGCCGCGCGGCCTGCCTGCACCGCATCGGCGAACGCGCCGGCCATGGCGACCGGCTCCTGTGCGAGCGCAACCGCGGTGTTGAGCAGCACGCCGTCGTAGCCCCACTCCATCACCTGGCACGCATGCGAGGGCAGACCCAGGCCCGCGTCGACCAGCATCGGCACCTGCAGCCGCTCGCGCAGCAGGCGCAGCGCATACGGGTTGACCGGTCCGCGCCCGGTGCCGATGGGCGCGGCCCAGGGCATCACGGCCTGGCAGCCGACATCGACGAGGCGCTGGCACAGCACCAGGTCTTCGGTGCAGTAGGGCAGCACGTGGAAGCCGTCGCGGATCAGCTGCGACGCCGCATCGACGAGGTTCAGCGTGTCGGGCTGCAGCGTGTAGTCGTCGCCGATGAGCTCGAGCTTGATCCACGGCGTGTCGAACAGCTCGCGCGCCATTTGCGCGGTGGCGATCACTTCCTGCACGCTGTGGCAGCCGGCGGTGTTGGGCAGCACCGGCACGGCCAGCTTGCGCAGCAGCTCCCAGAAGCCGTTGCCGAGGTCGCTGTTGCCGGAGCCCTGGCTGGCGGTCTGGCGACGCAGCGAGGCGGTCAGCATCACGGGCTTCGCGCGCTGTACGGCGGCTTCGAGCACGTCGGGCGAGGGGTAGCGCGCGGTGCCCAGCAGCAGGCGGCTTTGGAAGGTCTGGCCGTAGAGGACCAGGGGATCGGGATTGGTCATGGTTGTCGTCTCCATCGTCTTGTCTCTGGTGCGTTCGGTCAGCCGCCGGTCACCGGGCGGATCACCTCGACGCGGTCGTCGGCGTGCAGCGGGTGCGTGGCATAGGCCGAGCGCGGCACGAACTCGCGGTTCACCGCCACTGCGAAAGGCGGCACGGCCTGCAGCACGGCCAGCGCGTCGGCGAGCAGCGCGCCCTCGGGCAGCGTGCATGGCTTGTCGTTGATCAGGATGTTCATCGGGGTCGTCGTTGTCATGCGTCGGGCACGTCCATGCCGAAGCCGCGCGCGAGCGTGGAACGGCCATGCGCCAGCAGTTCCATCGCGGCGTCGAGCAGGGCCGGCGCGATCATGAAACCGTGGCGGTACAGGCCGTTGATCTGCAGCACGCGCGGCTGCGGCTGGCGAATGGCGGGAAGGTTGTCGGGCAGCGTGGGCCGGCATTGCGTCGCGATCTCGACGATGCGCGCCTCGGCAAAACCGCTGTGCACCGCGTAGGCCGCGCTCAGCAGCTCGAGCGTGGAGCGCACGCTGGCGGGCGACAGGTCGTCCGACTCGATCTCGGTCGCGCCGATCACGAACAGGTGGTCGGGCTTGGGCGCGATGTACAGCGGGTAGCGCGGATGCACGAGCCGCGTGGGCCGCTGCAGCGTGACCTCGGGCGCATGCACGCGGATCACCTCGCCGCGCACGCCGCGCAGCGCGCTCCATTGCGGCTTGGCGCCGAGGCCGCGGCAGTCGATCACCCAGTCGGGCTGGCCCGCCGTGCCGGGCGAAAAGTCGGAGGGCGCACGCGGCGACTGCCAGTGCAGCGTCACGTGCGCATCGGCTTCGAGCGTGGCACGCAGCGACGCCAGCAACGCGCGGTTGTCGAGCTGGCCTTCGCCAGGCAGGTACAGGCCGCGGGCGAAGCGGGTGCCCAGCGAGGGCTCCAGTGCGGCGATGGCGGCGGGCGTGTCGAGTGCCTGCATCGGCGCCAGCTCGGGCACCTGCGCACCGGTGCGCGCCAGCACGCCCGCGAGCCGCGTAGCCTCGGCGGCGTCCTGCCGGTGCCACAGCACCAGCGTGCCTTCACGCTGGAAGAACACGGGCTGAGCCAGCGGCGCCAGCAGCTCGGGCCAACGCGACAGCGCGTGCTGGCCCATGCGCACGACCGACACCGGCGCCACGGCCGATTCGGCCAGCGGCGCGAGCATGGCCGCGGCCACGCGCGCGGCCGCGCCTTCGGCTTCGGGGCTGCCGGCTTCGTACAGGTCGACGCGGCAGCCGGCGCGCGCCAGCTCGACCGCGAGCAGGCGGCCCATCAGGCCCGCGCCGAGGATCGCCGCCGAGCCGAAAGGCAGGGGATGCGGTGCGCTCATGCGGCGCCTCCGTCGGCTCGCCGATAATTTTCGACATGACCCAAGCACCCACCCAGCGCTACGCACGCGTGCTCTCCATCGCCGGCTCGGACAGCGGCGGCGGCGCCGGCATCCAGGCCGACCTCAAGACCTTCGCGGCCCTCGGCTGCTACGGCATGACGGCCATCACCGCGCTCACCGCGCAGAACACGGTGGGCGTCTCGGGCATCCACGGCGTGCCGCCCGACTTCCTGAAGGCGCAGATCCAGGCGGTGGTGGAAGACATCGGCGTCGACGCCGTCAAGCTCGGCATGCTGCACGCGCCCGAGGTGGTCGAGGTCGTGGCCTGGGCCATCGACCGCTACCAGCTGAAGAACGTGGTGCTTGACCCCGTGATGATCGCCACCAGCGGCGACCGCCTGATCGCGGCCGAGACCGTGCAGGTGCTGGTGCGCGAGCTGTTCCCGCGCGCCGTGGTGGTCACGCCCAACCTCGACGAGGCCGCCTTGCTGGTCGGCCATGCCATCGGCGGCATCGACGCGCTCGACGGCGCGGCCGACGAGCTGCTCGCGCTTGGCGCGAAGGCCGTGCTGCTCAAGGGCGGCCACCTGCCGGGCGACGAGGTGGTCGACGTGCTGCTGGAGCGCAGCGGCGCGCGCAAGCGGCTCGCGTCGCAGCGCATCGCCAGCCGCAATCTGCACGGCACCGGCTGCACGCTCTCGTCGGCCATCGCCGCGCACCTGGCATTGGGGCTGGCGCTGCCGGAGGCGGTCGAGCGCGCACGCGCGTACATCCTCGGCGCGATGCGCGCCGGTGCGGATGTGTTGGTCGGCGCGGGCCACGGTCCGCTCAACCACGGCTTTGCGCCAGTGCCGACCCACCGCTTGCCGCTGTCGGCCGGCTGAGCCAGGCCAGCACGAAGGTCGCCGCCAGCGTCGGCAACGCCGAGCCGAACTGCGGCGCCCACTTGGCGAGCGCGTGGTAGGCCGCGATGCCCGCGAGCCAGATCAGCGCCGCGCCCCAGTCGATGGTGCGCGTGCCGTTCGCCGACACGGCACTTCCGCTGCCCAGCCGTCCGAGGATCACGCCGTACAGCGGCACGAACACCGAGCTCAGCAGCAGCAGGAAGGGTTCGAGCGTGTGCATCGGCAGCACCAGCGCCAGCCCGATGCACAGCACCGCCAGCAGCAGGCCCCAGCGCTTCACGCTCCAGCGCGGCAGCAGGCTGTGCGTGGACACCGAGCCCGAGTACACGTCGCCATAGGCGTTGTCGAGTTCGTCGATGAGAATCAGGCCCAGCGCCACCAGCCCGCCCTGGGCCAGCAGCAGCGCCGTGACGAGGCTGGTGCCCGGCTCGGCCACGCTCACCACCATCACGCCCAGCGCGTAGCACCAGATGTTGGCGAGCGCGTAGCCGATCCAGGTGCCGCTGAACGCGCTGCCCAGGCCGCCCCCGGCGCTGCGCTTGCCGTGGCGCGCGTAGTCGGCCACCAGCGGCAGCCACGACACCGGCATCGCGATCACGAGGTCGAGCGCGCTGAACATGCCCATGCTGCCGTTGCCCGGCCGTGCCCAGAAGGCGTCCAGGCCCTTGGCGTGCAGCTGCGTGGCGAACTGCCAGCTGAGCCACAGCAGCGACAGCACCACCAGCGGCAGGCCGAAGCGGCTCACGAAGCGGCGCACCAGCTTCACCATCGAGCCGGCCAGCAGCGCCAGCAGCACCGCGCCCCACAGCAGCGTGGTCAGCACGCCGCCCCAGGCCGTGCCCAGCGCGGCGCCGAATGTCTGCTGCCCGATGGCCTGCGTGCCCTCGCGCATGATCACGAGTTCGAAGGTGGTCCAGCCCACCAGCTGCACGATGTTGAGCAGCACCGGCAGCCGCGCGAAGGCGCTGCCGTAGGTGGCGTGCATCAGGCCGGCGCTGGCCAGCCCGGTTTCGCAGCCCAGCCGCGCGGTCCAGGCCAGCAGCCCGGCGCCGAGCAGCGAGCCCAGCACGATGGCCAGCGCCGCGTCGCGCGTGCCCACGGCCGGCACCAGGTAGGCGCCGATCTGCATCACCAGCAGCCCGACGCCGAGGCTGAACCACAGCGAGGCGTGGTCGTGCCAGCCGAAAACGCGCCGGGAGGCAGGCAGGGGCGTGAGCGCTTCGTTGCCGGACGAAGCGGAACTGTCGTTGTCGTTGTGTGCCATCCGTTTGCTCCAGTGCAAAAGGTTTGGCAGGTGGGCGAGGCTCCAGTGGCGCGGCCGTCGCGCGAGACAACGCGACAGGCCACCGGACCAGCTTCCCTGCGCGAGGATTACCTCAGTCAGGTTCAAAGGGACTCTCTCAGTCAGCCCCGGAACAATCCGGTTCGACACCCCTAGCGATGCGCCCCAGCGAACTGCGGCGCGGGGCGGATTTTATCCTCGCGCGGCAGAACGCCGCAGACGCACGAAAATCCGCGTCGCGAGGGCGGTTTCACATGCCCCGGGGGAACCACGACACATGGCAGACGATTTCAAGCACCCGGGACCGGCACCGGCGCCACCCGCGAACGCGCCGCGCACCCGCCTGCGGCGCTTCCGGGTCGACGTCGGCACCATCATCTGCGCGGTCGCGCTGCTGCAGTCGCTGCTGCTGGTGGCCTTCGGCTACTGGGGGGCGGAGAAGCTGGTGTCGAAGGTGGGCGAGTCGGCGCACAAGGTCAACCACGACCGGGTCGAGGACAACATCCTCGCCTTCCTGGCCAAGACCGAGGGCCTGGTGCGCGCCATCGCCCACACGCCCGACCTGCACCCGGCGGGCCACGACGGCGAGCAGACCGCCGAGCTGCTCTGGGCCGCGCTGGAACAGACACCTGAAATCGACAGCATCGGCGTGGGCAGCGACGACGGCCATTTCTTGATGGCCATGCGCCACCCCGCGCCGGTGGTGCGGCAGGTGCTGCGCGAGAAAGACTTCAGCACCGAGACCTGGGAGTACAAGTCGCCGCCCGACAGCGACGACGACGAAGACCCGCGGCGGCGCTACGAGACGACGCGCATCGAGGCCTTTCGCAGCGAGGACGACCCGGTGCACCAGGACTGGTTCACGCAGGCCGAGAAGGCGCAGCGCGCCGTGTGGACCGCGCCCTTCGTGCTGCCCTCGATGAAGGAGCTCGGCGTGAGCCACGCGCGGCCGAGCCGGCGGCAGGACGAGGAGGGCGTCACGCAGACGATCGTGGCGGTCGCCAGCGTGTCGCTGGGGCATCTCTCCAACCTCGTGCGCCTGTTCGGTGGCACGGGCCACGGCCACAGCGCGCTGTTGAGCGCCGATCACCACGTGATCGCGCGCAGCGACCACCCGCATTCCGTGCGCATGCTCGAAGACCCGGACGAGGGCGTGCTCGGTGCGCTGCACACCCACATGCTGGCCAACGGCAGCCGCGGCTGGACCGAGGACATGGCTTTTGCGCTCGTGCACGAGGGCATGCACTACCAGGTGCAGACCTCGCGCATTCCGGCCACCGACTGGCATCTTGTGAGTTGGGAGCCCGAAGAGGCGCTGCTGGGCGCGCTGCATCGCAACGTGCTGTGGTCGCTGCTGCTGGTGTTGGCGTTCCTGGCGATCGCGCTCTTCATTTCGCTGCGCCTGTCGAAGCTGGTGACCGCGCCCATCGAAAGTCTCTCGCGCACGGCGCGGCGCATCGGGCGGCTCGAGCTGGACGACCTGCCGCGCGAGTCGAGCCGCGTGCTCGAGATCCAGCACCTGAACCAGGCGCTGGACGAATCCGCGCGCAGCCTGCAGGCCTTTCGCAAGTTCGTGCCGGTGGACGTGATCCGCCAGCTCATCGCCGAAGGGCATGCCCTCGAACCCAACGGGTCGCCGCGTCGCATCACCGCGATGTTCACCGATGTGGAAGGATTCACGGCCATCGCGGAATCGATGCCGGCCGACGTGCTGATGCGGCAGCTGACCGACTACTTCAACCTCGCGACCCGCGTGTTCGCGCGCCACGGCGGCGTGATCGACAAGTTCATGGGCGACGGCATCATGGTGCTGTGGGGCGCGCCCACCGACCTGCCCGACGCGGAGTACCGCGCCTGCGCGGCCTCGCTCGAACTGCACGCCGAGATGACCGAGCTCAACCGCCGTTGGCAGGCCGAGGGCCTCCAGCCTTTTCGCACGCGCATCGGCATGCACACCGGCGTCGTGATCGCCGGGGTGCTCGGCTCGAGCGACCGGCTGTCGTACACCGCGCTGGGCGACGTGATCAATGCGGCCAGCCGCATCGAGGGCACCAACAAGCAACTGGGCACGCGCACGCTGATGTCCGAAGCGACCTTCGAAGGGCTGGGCGGGCGTCTGGCCACGCGGCGCATCGAGGAGCAGATCGAGCTGCGGGGGCGGCAGACGCGGATGGTGCTCTACGAGCTGCTAGAGGTCGAGCACCAACCTCGGTGAGCGGGCCCGCGAGCAGCAGGGCAGGAAGCAGTCGTTGGCCGCCTGCTCGGCGGGTGTCAGGTAGAGGTCGTGGTGCGCGACCTCGCCCGCGAGCACACGCGTGAGGCAGGTGCCGCAGACGCCCTGCGCGCACGAGACCGGGATCTCGATGCCCTCGGCGGCGAGCGCGTCCAGCACGGTCATCGTCGCGGGGATATGGACGACGCGGCGCGAGCGGTGCAGTTCGACCTCGAAGCTGCCTTGTCCATCGGCCCGCGGTGCGGCGGCCGAGAACGATTCGAAGTGCACCTGCGTGTCCGCCCAGTGCAGGGCGCGCGCTGTCGTGCGCACGGCCTCGAGGAAGCCCGAGGGGCCGCAGACATAGACGTGTCGGCCCGGCGCCGGACGGCCGAGGGTCGCCGCGAGATCGATGTGCTGTG
Source organism: Variovorax sp. GW821-FHT10C12 (assembly GCF_059415405.1). Taxonomy (NCBI): domain Bacteria; kingdom Pseudomonadati; phylum Pseudomonadota; class Betaproteobacteria; order Burkholderiales; family Comamonadaceae; genus Variovorax; species Variovorax sp. GW821-FHT10C12. The sequence goes on along the minus strand of NZ_JBWKNE010000001.1, from coordinate 1,810,756 downwards.
CGGGCGGGCCGTCGTCGTAGTGAAAGAACACCTTGTGCGCGAACGCGCTGTCTTCGAGCCGCCGCCGGTAGGGCGCGCGCGCCGCCGAGCGGCTGCAGCAGTGCAGCGCGAAGTCGGCCCCCAGCGTGGCCAGCCGCTGCGCCATCGACAGCAGCGGCGTCACGCCGATGCCGCCGGCCAGCAGCAGGCTGTGCGTTGCGCTTTCGTCGAGCGCGAAGAGGTTGCGAGGTGGGCCGATCTGCAACACCGAGCCTTCATGGACGGCGTCGTGCATCGCCCGCGAGCCGCCGCGCGAGGCGGCGTCGCGCAGCACGCCGATCTCGTAGTGCCCCTCGCCGTCAGGGGCCGATGCGTTGCACAGCGAATACTGGCGCACCAGCCCGCCTGGCAATGAGACGTCGATGTGCGCGCCCGGCGTGAAGGCCGGCAAGCGCTCGCCATCGACGGGTACCAGCCGGAAGCCGGCCACGCCTTCGGCCTCGACCGTCTTGCGCGCCACCCGCACTGCGATGCCTGCGCCGCCCGACACGCCATTCATTCCTTGGGCACGAGGAAGTTGCCGGCCTCGAACTGTACGGGCGGGGCCGCGGGGTCGAAGCTCACGCCGGCCGGGTCGCGGCCTTCACGCACCGCATCGAGCTGGCGCTGCAGCAGCCGGCGCAGCATCACGATGCCGCGGTCGGACGAGGCCAGGTGCTCTTCCGAATGCGCCGTGATGGCGCCCTGGCTCACCTGCGCCTCGTAGTCGCCGGGGAAGGCGCGGTGCTCGGCCTCGCTCAGCTCTTCCCACAGCTTGCCGTTCAGGCGCGAGCGCACGCGGGCGAGATCGCCCGGGGTTTTCACGCGGCCGACGGTGTAGATGCGAAAGCTGTGGTCGTCGATCGGCAGCACCCAGCCGATCGACTCGACGCGTCCGTAGGCCGCCACGCGCGGATTGGGCACCACGCGCAGCGTCGGCAGCACGGGGCCGGCCACGCGGCGGAAGGTGCTGCCGTCTTCGAGCGTGCGGATCGAGGTGATCGTCACGCCGGTCTCGGTGCTCTCGAAGCTCACGTCGGGCATCTGACCCATGAGCGCCACGAACTGCGTGCCGCTGAAGCTGCCGTGCAGCACGGGCACGTGAAACGGGTCGGCCACGTTCTCGTAGTGCTGCAGCCAGTTGCAGGGAATGACCTGCGGCCCGCCGCCGCCGATGCTGTTGCCGTCGGCTTCCAGGGTCTCGCCGTCGTCCATGGTTTCGAGACAGTCGTAGCGTGGCAGCACGGGCTTCTTGTCGGCCGGGCCGAGGTAGGCCCAGATCAGGCCGTACTGCTCCTGCACCGGGTACCAGGGCTGGCGCACGCGGCCGCGGCTGCGCGCACCGCCATCGGGTTCGCAGGGCTGGTCGACGCAGTGGCCCTGCACGTCGAACATCCAGCCGTGGTAGCAGCAGCGGATGCCTTCTTCTTCCACGCGCCCGTAGTAGAGCGACGCTCCGCGGTGCGCGCAGCGCCAGTGCACGAGGCCCGCGCGGCCTTTCTTGTCGCGGAACAGGATGAGGTCTTCGCCCAGCACGCGCACCTGGCGCGGCGTGTCGGTGGCGTCGGCGGCCAGGCCGATGGGGTGCCAGTAGCGGCGCAGCAGCTCGCCCATGGGCGTGCCCGCGCCGACCTCGGTCAGCTCGGGTTTGTGGCTCGGCGCCTTGCGGCCGTAGGCGGTACCGGTGTCGAAGGCGATGGGTTGCCACTCGGACGTGGCGGAAGGGGGGACAACGGCGCTCATTCGGGGGTGACTCCTGCGGCCTTGATCAGGTCCGCCACGCGGGGAAAGTCGGCCTTGTAGCCGGCACGGAATTCGGCGGGCGTGCTGCCCAGCGGCTCGAAGCCGTAGCCGGCCAGCCGCTCCTGGATGTCGGGCAGCTTCGTGATCTCGCGCAGCGCGAGCGACCATTCGTCGAGCACGGGCTGCGGCGTGCGCGCGGGCGCATACACGCCGATCCAGCTGTCGAGGTCGAAGCCTGCGAAGCCCTGTTCGGTGAAGGTCGGCACGTTGGGCATCGAGCGCACGCGCTGGCGGCCCGTGATGCCCAGCACCTTGATGCGCCCGGCCTGTGCGAGGCCGCGTGCGGTCGCGGGGTTGGCCCAGGCCACGCCCAGCGCTTCGCCGAACATGTCGTTGTGCGCGGCGGCCTCGGCCTTGTAGGGCACGTGCACCAGGTCGATGTGGTTCTGGCGCGCCAGCAGTTCGCCGAACAGGTGCGCGTTGGAGCCGTTGCCCCAGGTGCCGTACGAAACGCCGGGATGCGCCTTGGCGTAGGCCACGAACTCGCGCACGGTGGAGAAGGGCGCCGAGGCGCGGGCGATCAGCATCGGGCCGCCTGTGGCCAGCTGCGACAGCGGCTCGAAGTCTTTCACCGGGTCGTAGGGCAGCTTGGGCTGCAGCACCACGTTGTTGATGTGCGTGAGCGGCAGCGTGAGCAGCACGGTGTAACCGTCGGGCGCGGCCTTGGCGACGGCGTCGGCCGCGATGGTGCCGCTGGCGCCGGGACGGGCCTCGACGATCACCGGTTGGTTCCAGCGCGCCTTGAGCTTCTCGGCATAGACGCGGGCGATGGCGTCCATCGGTCCGCCGGGCGAGCCGAAGGGCACGATGCGCACCACGCGGTTGGGAAAGGGCGCGGGTTGCGCGAAGGCGGGGCCGGCGGCGAGGGCCGCGATGCCGGCACCGAGCACACCGAGTGCATGGCGGCGCGTGGTGCATGTCTTGTCCGCCGCATGTGCTTCGGGCGGCGAGGGTCTGAACCGATTCATCGTGTCTCCAGTCGTGTTGTACTTGTGCGCTGGACGATACGGACAGCCTGCCCCGCGGGCAATTCGAAGCTTTGAATATGAGATATGGCCCAACGTGATATCCGCAGCCTCGACGTCGGCATGCTGCGGACCTTCGATGCCCTGATGCGCGAACGCAGCGTGTCGCGCGCGGCGACCCGGCTCTTCCTGAGCCAGCCGGCGGTGAGTGCCTCGCTCAACCGGCTGCGCGACACCTTCGGCGATCCGCTGTTCACGCGCACGGCCCACGGCGTGGAGCCCACCGCGCGCGCCCATGCGCTGGCCGGTCAGGTCGAGCGCGTGCTGGCCGACCTGTCCGCGATGCTGGAGCCCGGCGAGGGCTTCGAGCCGGCGTCGTCGCAGCGCATCTTCCGCATCTCGGGCAGTGACTACGCGAGTCACCTGCTGCTGCCGACACTCGCCAACGAACTCGTGGCCTGCGGCTCGCGCATCCGCCTGCACTGGGAGACCAGCTCCTTCCTCACGCTCACCGAGCGCCTGCGCAAGGGCGACTTCGACGTGGCCGTGCTGCCGCGCCTGCAGCCGCCGAGCGATTGCGAATCGGCGCTGCTGTACGAAGACCGCTACGTGGTCGCGGTACGGCGCGGCCATCCGACGCTGGGCGAGGCGGCCACGCTCGATGCGTTCTGCGAAGCGCCGCATGTGTTCCTCGGCTACGGCAGCTCGGCGCTCGACGACCTCATCGACCAGGTGCTGGCGCGGCAAGGGCGCACGCGCAGCATGCGCGTGGCGATGACCAGCTTCGGCCAGATCGTCGACCTGCTGGCGCAGACCGACCATGTCGCCGTGCTGCCGCTGCGCGTGGCCGAGCGCTTTCGCGATCGCCTCGCGGTGCACCCGTTGCCCTTCGAGCTACCGGGCTACCGCTCGGTCGTCTGCTGGAACCGCCGCTCGAATTCGGATGCGGGCGTGCTGTGGCTGAAGGACGCGCTGCTGCGCATCGCGCTCACTGCGCCGGCTTGAGCCTGCGCGCGAACGCTTCCAACCCGTCGATCGTGATCTGGATGTGCCGCTCGAAACTGCTGTCGAGCGGCACGGTGGTGCCGTTGTCCCAGCGCAGGATGAAGGCCTGGTTCGCCAGCTGCGGCAGGTGGCGCGTAAGCACGGGGTGGTCGAGCGGGCGGATCGTGTGGACGCGCTCGCGCAGCTCTTCGGCCCAGGCCTGCGTGTTGTCGGCGGGCAGGGGCGAGAACTCCATCGTCAGGAAGCCCAGCATCGCGGCGATCACGCAGTTGTAGGCCTCCCGCAGCGGTTCGCCGTCGAAGCCGGCCTCGGTCAGCGCCGCCAGCACGCCCTCGACCAGTTCGGTCGACAGGCTGCCGTTCGACATAAATTGCCCGATAAAACCGATTGGAGCATCACAGCTAGTCTTTGGATCTTTTTAAGGTTTCCTTAATGATTTCAGTGTGCTTGGCTATGGTGTCACTGACATCTTGAAGAGGGCTTGCCGCATCGCCAGGAAGTTTATAAATACGAAGTGGATTTTCTCCAAAAGTCTGAATTGTCGAGTCCAGAAGCTTCTTTAACATTTCCGGGTCAACTGTTGCAGCTTCCTTTTTGTAGCCTTCGAACGACATGGCGGTAGCAGCTTTAAATGCGTAGTCCTCCTCGATACGAGCCGCGTAGCCATACTGTTTTGCGCAAAACCATGACCACCAAATTACTGGAACTGCGATTGATACTCGAAAGAATAAGCCGCCCGGAGTGAGGTTGGTTAGTTCTTCCAGAAAAGTTAACTGGGATATTGCACAAAGAAGTAAAAAAAGAAGTGAAGCCCGAAGGCGGGTGCCCCATTGATTTTTTTGTATCTAAATTTCTTGTTCTTTTCTTCGAAACTCTGCCCCTAAACCGACTTTTTCCAATTTGGTCAGAATTTTGTCTAGCTCCGGCTCAGCCGCCTTGTAGCGATTGATGGTGTCATCAAAGACAGCAACGTCTGCAATGACTTTGCCTTCCTGTTCAAGGATTGATTCCTTGAAATCGCTCCATTTTTTCTCAACTTCGGAAAGGGCTTCAATCTTTTGCTTTAGTAACTCTGCAGTTTGTACTGCTTCTTGCTTGGCTGCACCATTGGTTGTGGATAGTGCTCTTAGTGTTTTGTCGAAAGCGCGTAGGGTAGAAAATTCAATAACCCCTGTTACATTTCTAGCCCATAATTTAACTAGTGAATCGAGCTCTTGCAAGAATTCGTCGAGTGCTTTTCTGTCTAACCGAAATCCAGAAAGGTTGGTTTGCGTGATGATTTTTTCGCATTGCCTGGCCGCAGCTTCAATTGCTATTTGGATTCCACGCTCTTGAATTTCATCGATAAGGAAAAATTCTGATTTTTCACTGCCAAGGGACCTTGTCATCGCTAGTGCGCTTTCTACGCTACTTGATGTAGACAGGAATGCAGTCGTGGGCGTTGAAGGAATGACGCTGGTGAGCCTATTCCAAGTGGCTTCGAATTTTTCTAATGCTTCGTCGAAGCTGAATGCTCTTGAATTTTCCATTATTCGGTTTTGGTTGTTAGAAGGCCGTCAGCCCCAAGGCGCGTGCGATGCGATTTTTCTCTCGGCACGGAAAAAGTCGCAAGCTTAGTCGCTAAGCTATCTGAAGAGCGGGTATCTCAGGAAAATGCTTTAGATCGTGTGGCGATGTCGCATGCGGTTCGTACGGTTTCCTGCAGTTTGCTCGGTGCTAGATGGTTTTGGCGATTTGCTTCGCTTCATGCGTTGTAAGGGCGAATTCGAACGCACAGAGACCGCGGAGCCCTATGAGTCGCTCACTGCACCGGCTTGAGCCTGCGCGCGAACGCTTCCAACCCGTCGATCGTGATCTGGATGTGCCGCTCGAAACTGCTGTCGAGCGGCACGGTGGTGCCGTTGTCCCAGCGCAGGATGAAGGCCTTGTTGGCCAGCTGCGGCAGGTGGCGCGTGAGCACCGGATGGTCGAGCGGGCGGATCGTGTGGACGCGTTCGCGCAGCTCTTCGGCCCAGGCCTGCGTGTTGTCGGCGGGCAGGGGCGAGAACTCCATCGTCAGGAAGCCCAGCATCGCGGCGATCACGCAGTTGTAGGCCTCGCGCAGCGGCTCGCCGTCGAAGCCGGCCTCGGTCAGTGCCGCCAGTACGCCTTCGACCAGTTCGGTCGGCAGGCTGCCGTTGGACACCAGCTGCGCCCCGAGCAGCTGCGCCACGTTCGGGTGCTGCCGCACCGCGGCGCGGCAGCGGTGGAACAGCTCGGCGATCCAGTCCTGCCAGGCGAGCGTGCCCTTGGGCGGCGTGACCTGCGCCATGACCGTGGCGGCGACTTCGGCCAGCAGGGCCTCGCGCGTGCTGACATGCCAGTGCACCGTGGCCGGGTACACGCCGAGCTGCGCCGCGATCTCTCGCATGCTGAAGGCGCCGAGGCCGAAGGCGTCGATGTGCGCCAGCGCGGCTTCGGCGATGCGCTGCTTCGACAGCGCCGCACCGCCGGCAGGGCGGCCGGCCGTCCGGGGGCGAGGCTCGGGGACTTTTTTCTTCATGGATGCGGCCATTGTGCAGCGGGTGAATTGATTGTATAAATATTATTAATTGAGCATTGATCAATTAAGCGAGCCGGGCGCTCCCGGCACGTTCCACTCCCAAAGGATGTCTCCCATGACGACCGCCATCGACCAGGCCCTGGCCCAGGCCCATCAACGCTTCACCGACGGCAACCCGGAAAGCCTGCGCCGCTTCGAGGCGCAGACGCGCTACATGCCCGGTGCCAACAGCCGCTCGGTGCTGTTCTACGCGCCGTTCCCGCTCACCATCGCCAAGGGCGAAGGCGCGGCGCTCTGGGACGCGGACGGCCATCGCTACACCGACTTCATCGCCGAGTACACGGCCGGCGTCTACGGCCACTCGGCGCCCGAGATCCGCGAGGCGGTCATCGAGGCGATGCAGGGCGGCATCAACCTCACGGGCCACAACCTGCTCGAAGGTCGGCTCGCGCAGACGATCTGCGAGCGCTTTCCGCAGGTCGAGCAGCTGCGCTTCACCAACTCGGGCACCGAGGCGAACCTGATGGCGCTCACGGCCGCGCTGCGCTTCACGGGGCGGCGCAAGATCGTGGTGTTCTCGGGCGGTTATCACGGCGGCGTGCTCGGCTTCGGCGACCAGCCGTCGCCGACCACCGTGCCCTTCGATTTCCTCGTGCTGCCCTACAACGACGCGGACACGGCGCGCGCGCAGATCGACGAACACGGTGCGGACATCGCCGCCATCCTGGTCGAACCGATGCAGGGCGCGAGCGGCTGCATTCTGGGCGGGCGCGATTTCCTGCAGGCGCTGCGCGACGGCGCCACGCGGGTCGGCGCGCTGTTGGTCTTCGACGAGGTGATGACGTCGCGGCTGGGGCCGCACGGGCTGGCGAACGGGCTGGGCATTCGCTCCGATCTGACGACGCTGGGCAAGTACATCGGTGGCGGCATGTCCTTCGGCGCCTTCGGTGGGCGAGCCGACGTGATGGCGCAGTTCGACCCGCGCACCGGCGCGCTCGCGCACTCGGGCACCTTCAACAACAACGTGATGACGATGGCGGCCGGCTATGCAGGCCTCAAGCAGCTGTTCACGCCGAAGGCGGCAGCAGCATTGGCCGAGCGCGGCGAGGCGATGCGGTCACGGCTCAACGTGCTGTGCGAACGCGAGGGTGTCGCGATGCAGTTCACCGGCGTGGGTTCGCTCATGAATGCGCATTTCCTGCGGGGCGAGGTGCGGTGCGTGGCCGACCTGGCGGCGGTGGACGGGCGCTTGCGGCAGCTGCTGTTCTTCCACCTGCTGGACCAGGGGATCTACACCTCGCCGCGCGGATTCGTCGTGCTCTCGCTGCCGTTGTCGGCGCAGGATATCGACCGCTACGTCGCCGCCGTGGGCAACTTCATCGAGGCCTACCGGCCGCTGCTGCTCAGCGCAGGGTAGTGCCCGCCACGCCCAGCAGCTCGTGCAGGCGCGTGCTGGTGGTCGTGTACTGCAGCGGGATCGCCTTGCCGGGGAACACCCGCGCCGCGGCGCCCCAGGCCGCCAGCGTGGCCTCGTGGAAGCCGCAGACGATGAGCTTCTTCTTGCCCGGGTAGGTGTTGATGTCGCCCACCGCGAACACACCGGGCTCGCGGGTTTCGTACTTCTCGGTGTCGACGGGCACCTGCTTGCGCTCCAGCTCGAGGCCCCAGTCGGCGATGGGGCCCAGGCGCGGCGAAATGCCCAGGCAGGCGACCAGCGCATCGAGCGGAAGCTCGACCGTGGTGGCGTCGGGCATGGTGATCTGCAGTTGCTTGCCGTCGAAGGCGCTCGGCTGACCGACCCGGAAGGCCAGCTTGCCGTCGGCCACGAGGGCGCGCATGGCGGCCACGTTCGCCTCGTCGGCCTGGAAGCCGTCGCGACGGTGGACCAGCGTCACCTGTTTGGCCAGGGCCGTGAGGGCGATGGCGGTTTCGAGCGCGACGTCGTCGCCACCGTTCACCACGACCGTCTGGCCGGCGAAGCGGTCGAGCGAATCGGGGTGATAAAACAGCGTCGAGCCTTCGAACTGAGCGATCCCGTCGACGGTGATGCGCTTGGGCACGAAGGCGCCGACGCCGGCCGCAATGAACACGGTCTTCGCGAGGAAGGCGGTGCCGGTCGAGGTGGTCAGCAGCAGGCGGTCATCGGCCTGGCGGGCCAGCGTAGAAACCTGCTCGCCGAAGTGGAATTGCGGCTTGAATGGCGCCACCTGCTGCAGCAGCGATTGCGCCAGATCGCGCCCGCTGGTGACCGGGGTGCCGGGAATGTCGTAGATCGGCTTGTGGCCGTACAACGCCACGCACTGGCCGCCCGCGGCGGGCAGCGCATCGACGATGTGGCAGGAAATCTCGAGCAGGCCCAGCTGGAAGGCCTGGAACAGGCCGACCGGACCGGCGCCGATGATCAGCGCGTCGGTCTCGATCGGTGCGGGCGCCTGGCTCAGCGCACGAGCTCCGAGATCTTGCCCGTCTTGTCCTTCCACTCCTCGGCTTCGGGCAGGGCGGGCTTGCGCTTGGTGATGCTCTTCCAGCCGTCGGCCAGGGCCAGCTCGGCGTTCAGCTTGATGAAGGCGATCTGGTCGGCCGGCAGGTCTTCCTCGGCGTAGATCGCATTGACCGGGCATTCGGGGATGCAGACGGCGCAGTCGATGCATTCATCCGGGTCGATCACCAGCATGTTGGGACCTTCGCGGAAACAGTCGACGGGGCAAACGTCCACGCAGTCGGTGTATTTGCAACGGATGCAGGCTTCGGAGACGACGTGGGTCATTTGTCTTTTAGCGTCAGGAGAAGGGGCTGGAAAACCCTAGATTTTAGGCCTTTGCGGCGGGCGGCTGCACGAGCACGGCGGCGGAGGTGCGATGAGAGGCCGTATCGACCAGCACCAGCGACCCCAGGGCACGCGATTGGGCGAAGGGCAGGACGGCCAGCGGCTGCTGCAGCGCGAGCACCACATCGCCGATGGAATTGGCCTCCAGCTGGGTCGCCGGCTCGGATTCGAGGGTCGTGATGTTCACGCGATCGACGATGCGCGCCACCTTGGCCTTGACCCAGCGGTGGCCCTGCAGCGCCCAGTACACGCGGCCCGCAACCAGCGGCTCGTCGTCGAGCCAGGCCACGGTGGCGGTGATCTCGCGCACGGGCTCGAAGGCCTCGGGCGCCAGCAGCCAGTCGCCGCGCGACACGTCGAGTTCGCGGTCGAGCACGATGCCGGCGCTGTGGCCCGCATGCACGGTCTTCGGCTGGCGCGTGTGGCTCAGCACCTGGGCGACGGTGGCGGTCTGGTTGCTCGGCAGCACGGTCACGCGCTGGCCGGGCTCCACGTGGCCCGAGGCGACGCGGCCCCAGAACACGCGGCGGCCCTGCGAGGTGTCGGCCGAGGCCGAGAACTTCTCGACCCACTGCACCGGGAAAGCAAAGGGCACGGCTTCGTCCTGCGCGGTCACGGGCAGGTCTTCGAGCAGCTCGAGCAGGCTCGGGCCTTCGTAGCCGACCCAGTCGGCATGGCGCGTGGCCACGTTCCAGCCCTTGAGGGCCGAGATCGGCACGATGGCCGCGACCTTCACGCCGGCCGCTTCGGCAAAGGCGTTCAGCGCGGTCGAGATGCGCTCGAAGGCGAGCGCGGCGTCGTCGATGGCGTCGAGCTTGTTGACCGCGAACACGATCGACTGCACGCGCAGCAGGTGGGCCAGCAGCGTGTGGCGGCGCGTCTGCGGCAGCAGCTCGCGCTTGACCACGGTGCCGTCTTCGACCTCGGCGGCCCAGGCCAGCTTGGTGGCATCGACCAGCACCACGGCCGCGTCGGCGGCCGAGACGGCCGTGACCATGTTGCGCGTGTACTGCTCGTGGCCCGGCGCGTCGCCGATGATGAACTTGCGCTTGGCGGTCGAGAAGTAGCGGTAGGCCACGTCGATCGTGATGCCTTGCTCGCGCTCGGCCGAGAGGCCGTCGGTCAGCAGGGCCAGGTCGGTTTCGCCGCCGCGCTGAACGCCGGCCAGCTGGTCTTGCAGCACGGTCTTGCTGTCGACCAGCAGGCGGCCGATGAGCGTGCTCTTGCCGTCATCGACCGAGCCGCAGGTGATGAAGCGCAGGGCGGTGCCGGTGTCGCCGTGGACGTCGGTCGTGGCGGGGGTTGCGATCGTTGCGCTCATCAGAAGTAACCGTCTTTCTTGCGTTTTTCCATCGAAGCTTCGGACGTCATGTCGTCCATGCGCGTGGCGCCGCGCTCGCTGACGTCGACCGACAGCGTCTCCAGCACCACGTCGCCCGCGCCTGCGGCCAGGCTCTCGACCGGGCAGGTGGTCGTGATGTCGCCCACGGTGCGAAAGCGCACGTCGCGCACCTGCACGGTCTCGCCGTCGCGCGGCGGCGTGAGTTCGGTCACGGGCACCAGCAGGCCGCGGCGCTCGACCACTTCGCGCTTGTGCGTGTAGTAGATCGACGGCAGGCCGACGTTCTCGCGCTCGATGTATTGCCACACGTCGAGTTCGGTCCAGTTGGAGATCGGGAACACGCGGAAGTGTTCGCCGGGGGCCAGGCGCGTGTTGAACAGCGTCCACAGCTCGGGGCGCTGGTCCTTGGGCTGCCACTGGCCGAAGCTGTCGCGGTGCGAAAAGATGCGCTCCTTGGCGCGGGCCTTTTCCTCGTCGCGGCGGGCGCCGCCGATCAGCGCGTCGAAGCGGAATTCTTCGATCGCCTCGAGCAGCGTCACCGACTGGTGCGCGTTGCGCGATTCGCCGGGATGGGCCAGGCGCACGGTGCCGCGCTTCATCGAGTCTTCGACGCTGCGCACGATGAGTTCGGCGCCCAGTTCTTGCGCGCGCTGGTCGCGGTAGGCCGTCACTTCGGGGAAGTTGTGGCCGGTGTCGATCATCAGCAGCGGGTAGGGAATGCGGCCGACGCCGAAGGCTTTCTCGGCGCACTTGAGCAGCACCAGCGAGTCCTTGCCGCCCGAGAACAGCAGGGTGGGGCGCTCGAAGGCGGCAGCCACTTCGCGCAGGATGAAAATGGTTTCTTCTTCCAGCGCGTCGAGGTGCGTGTTGGACAGGTTCGCGGGTGAATGCATGGGCGGCTGCAGCAGGTCGGCTTCGGTACGGGCGTTCATCGGATGGGTCCTGGAGGCGGAGAGCGATCGTTCAGTGCGACAGGTGCAAGCCGCATTCGCGGTTGTCCTCGCCCTTGGTCGGGTCCACGTAGTCGAAGTTGTTGGGCAGGCCGTTGGCTTCGCAGTATTCGTACAGGTCCTTGGACGACCAGTGCAGCAGCGGCGCGACCTTGATCAGGCCGTCGGGGTTGACGCTGACCGGGTCCATCTGCGCGCGCACGGCCGTGTCGGTGGCCCGCAGCGCGGTGAACCACACCTTCGGCGCCGTCTCGCGCAGGGCGCGGGCAAAGGGCTCCAGCTTCACTTCTTCGGTGAAGGCGGCGTGGCGCGGATCGTCGAGCGCTGGCGTGGCGCCCTCGACCGCTTCGCGGTGTGCGCGCGAGCGGCGCGGCAGATAGATGTGCAAGTCCAGTCCCAGGAGCTTCGTCACCTCGTCGGCAAAACGGTAGGTGGCCTCGGTGTTGTAGCCGTTGTCCATCCAGACCACCGGCACGTCCCGCTTGGCGCGCGTGACCATGTGCAGGATCACGGCCTCGAAGGGTCGGAAGTTGGTGGTGATGATCGCGGGCTGACCCAGGCCGACGGCCCAGTCCACCAGGCCCTCGGCGTTGCGGCCGAGTTCGGTGTTGATGCGTGCGAAGTCGATGTCGGTGGCGATGCTCATGGGGCTCTCTTGTCTGCTCAGGCGCCGGCCACGAAGTGCGGCGCAGTCTTCACTGCGTCGCCCTGGTAGAACGTGGCGAAGCGGTCGAACTGGCGCTGTGCGTCGGAGGCGTCCACGCCTTCCTTGAGCACGGCGCTGGAGAAGCCGGTGCGTTCCATCTGCACCAGCTGGTCGATCAGCACGTCGCCGGTGGCGCGGATGTCGCCCGTGAAGCCGAGGCGGCGGCGCAGCAGGAAGGCCTGGCTGTAGGCGCGGCCGTCGGTGAACTTCGGAAAGTTCAGGTCGATGCGCTCGATGTCGGCCAGGCACACCTCGATGGCGAGCGGGTCGGCGTCGTTGGCCAGTTGCAGGACCTTCGGGTCGCCGTCGTCGATGTGGTCTTCTGCGGCCAGGATGTTCAGAGTCTTCTTCATGCTGCTTCCTCCACCTTGAATCGCGCACCGTTGGCTGCGGCCTTGAACGGGTCGGGACCGACGCGGCGCAGGGTGTCGATGAAGGTCTCGCCGTTTTCACGGGTGTCGCGGTACGTGGTGAGCACGGCCTCGATCACGCCCGGCACTTCGGCCGCCGAGAACGAGGGGCCGACCACCTTGCCGGCCTGCGGCGCGCCGCTGAGCGCGGAGCCGTCGGAGCCGCCGAGGGTGACCTGGTACCACTCCTTGCCGTCCTTGTCGACGCCCAGGATGCCGATGTGGCCGCTGTGGTGGTGGCCGCACGAGTTGATGCAGCCGCTGATGTGCAGGTCGATCTCGCCCAGGTCGTCGAGCTCGTCGAGGTCCTGGTAACGCTCGGTGATGGCTTCGGCGATGGGAATGGAGCGGGCGTTGGCCAGCGCGCAGAAGTCGCCGCCGGGGCAGGCGATCATGTCGGTCAGCAGCTGCACGTTGGCGCTGGCGAAACCGGCGGCGCGGGCGGCGAGCCACAGCGCGTGCAGGTCTTCGGCGTGCACCCAGGGCAGCACCACGTTCTGGTCGTGCGTCACGCGGGCTTCGCCGGCCGAGAAGCGGTCGGCCAGCTCGGCGATGGTGTCGAGCTGGTCGCCCGAGGCGTCGCCGGGCGCCTGCTTCAGGCGCTTGAACGACAGCGTGACGGCGCGCAGCGCGGGGTTCTTGTGGGCGTCGACGTTGCGGGCGAGCCAGCGCGCGAACATGACGTCGTCGGCGGCGTGGGCGCGCAGCTCGGCGTCGGTCTTCTCGGCGCTTTGCAGCACGCGGGTGGCCAACGTCGGCGGCACGAAGGAAGCGGCCACGCGGTCGTACTCTTCCTGCGTGATGGTGTGCGGCGCGCCGTCGTGCTCGATGATCTGCTTGTACTCGGCCTCGACGTCGTCGATGTAGCGCTGGCCTTCGGCCTTCACCAGGATCTTGATGCGCGCCTTGTAGATGTTGTCGCGGCGGCCGTAGCGGTTGTAGACCCGGATCACCGCTTCGAGGTAATTCATGATCTGCTGCCAGGGCAGGAACTCGCGCAGCACGGTGCCGATGATGGGCGTGCGGCCCATGCCGCCGCCCACCTGCACGCGGAAACCGATGTCGCCCGCTTCGTTCTTCACCACGTGCAGGCCCACGTCGTGCCAGCCGGTGGCGGCGCGGTCTTCGGTGGCGCCGGTGATGGCGATCTTGAACTTGCGCGGCAGGAACGCGAACTCGGGGTGCAGCGTGCTCCACTGGCGCATGATTTCCGCGAACGGGCGCGGGTCGGCGATCTCGTCGACGGCAACGCCGGCGCGCTCGTCGCTCGTGATGTTGCGGATGCAGTTGCCGCTGGTCTGGATGCCGTGCATGTCGACCGAGGCCAGCAGGTCCATCACGTCGGCCGACTTGGCCAGCGGAATCCAGTTGTACTGGACGTTCTGGCGCGTCGTGAAGTGGGCGTAGTGGGTGGGCAGCTTGTGGCTGCCGAGCAGGCCCTGGGTCTCGATGGCCTTGCGGTAGACCTCGGCTTCGGGCTCGTCGTATTCGCGGGCGATGCGGGCCAGCACGCGCAGCTGCTTGCTCGACAGCTCGCCGTACGGCACGGCCACGCGCAGCATCGGCGCGTAGCGCTGCACGTACCAGCCGTTTTGCAGGCGCAGGGGGCGGAACTCGTCCTCGTGCAGGCGGCCCTTTTGCCAGCGCTCGAGCTGGTCTCGGAACTGGGCAGCGCGTTGGTGAACGAACTGGCGATCGAATTCTGTGTATTGGTACATCGTGCGTGTGTGTCTTGAAGTGCGGTGCGTCCAGCGCCCCAGCAAGAAGCCGCGATTCTGAAAGCCCGCCTTATGGAAACAAACTATTTTTTGGTTCGCGTCTTATGCGGATAAGCTTATTCACCAGCATCCATGCGGGTTGCGAGGCGGTTGGTTGCTTATTCCGGATAAGGCGCGAAGGCCGGCGCGGGGTCGCCGGACGCTGGATTCTAGGAACCCGGGGGCACCCGCGCAGGGCGCCTATCGCAGCTTGAAGTCGAAGCCGAGGGTCTGCGGCGAGCTCAGCAGCTGCCGCGCGGCCTTGTCGGCCTGGTGTTGGGCATTGAGCCATTCCCGGGCCAGCCGGGCTTCGGTCCGGTTCAGGTTCTCGATGCCGTGGTGGCGCTCCTTCGACCAGGCCTGGAAGCACTTCACCACCCGCAGCGGATCGCCGATCTGCTCCTCGATCCGCAGCCGGTAGATGTCCGCGGCCACCATGACATCCTTCAAAGTGAAGTTCTGGCCTTTGACGTGGACCACGTAGGGGACCACATAAGAAGTTGTCCTGGCGAGATCGCTCATGCCTTCATCCGTGCCTCAAGTCGCTGCCTGTGCCGCAGATTAGCGGCGGGTATCGAAATGAAACTGAGCGTTTCTGAGCGCCGGACGGGCGCCCGATCCGCTGTGGACTAGCGCCGGATGAGCGTCTTGGCGTGGAAGCGGTAGCCGGCGTTGCGCGCCGTATTGATTGGCAGCACTAGGCCGGTGGCCTCGCTGACCTTGCGCCGCAGGCGGCGAATCTGCGTGTCGAGGCGGCGCTGGTCGTAGCTCAGGTAGTGCTCGCCCAGCGCCTGCACGATCTGCTGGCGGCTGGCGATTTCGCCGCCGCTGCGCATCAGTTCGTGCAGCACCGTGAGGTCCTGTTCCGACAGCGCAATGGGCGCAAAGCCCGGCGGCGACAGCCGGCGCGGGCCCAGCTCCAGCACCCAGGCGTCGGCCGGCATCGCGGCGGGCGAATCGCCCAGGCGCCGCGACAGCGCCGCCAGCGTGGCCGCCAGTTCATCGAGGTCGGTGGTCTTCGACAGGTAGTAGTCGGCGCCGATGTCCAGCCCCGTCACGCGGTCGCGGGCGCCGCCGCGCGCTGTCAGCACGACGATGCCCAGGCGCTCGCCGCGTTCGCGCAGTTCGCGGATCAGCGACAGGCCGTCGCCGTCGGGCAGCCCGAGGTCGACCAGCGCGATGCCGTGGCGGGCCGGGTCGTAGGTGCGGTGGAAGCCTTCGAGCGACGCCTCGGCATCGACCCGGTAGCCGCTGCCGGTCAGGAACTCGCTCAACTCTTCGCGCAGCACGGCTTCATCTTCCAGCAGGATCACATCACGCATGGGAACAGGGTACGGGCTGGCGACCAAGGGAATCTGAGCGTTTCTAAGCACGATGAAAGGCGCGCGGATTGTAGGGGCGCCATCGATAATCCGCGCCCATGAAACGCCTTGCTCGGTGCCTGTGGTTGTGCGGTTGCCTCGCCGTGTGGGGCCTTCTCTTTTCGACCGCTGCAGGGGCCGGGGTGCTGCAGCTGAATCCGCTGGCGAGCGTCGACAGCCACGGTCAGTTGTCGATGCTGCGCGACCCCGACGGCCAACTGAGCGCCGACGAAGCCGCCGCCGCCCCGGGCTGGAAGGCCTTGCCCGGCGCCGTGAACGCGGGCTTCACGCGCGATGCGGTGTGGATCAGGCTCGAGGTGCAGCGCCCGGCCGACGTGCCGCAGCAGCGGTGGCTGGCGCAGTTCAAGAACGCGCTGCTCGACGACGTGCGGCTGTACCGCCAGGACGACGCGGGCCGCTGGCAGTTGGCCGTGCATTCCGGCGAAGACATCGGCCGCGAAAACTGGCCCATCGACGCGCGCAACGCGCAGCTGCCGCTGACCTTGGAGAACACTGCGCCCACGCCGCTGCTGCTGCGCCTGCAGTCGCGCAACGCCATGTCGACCACCATCGGCTTCGCTGCGCCCGAGGTCTACGCGGGCACCGCGCGGCGCGAGTACCTCTTCTACGGCCTGGGCTTCGGTTTCGGCCTGATGCTGATCGCCTTCCACGCCCTGTTCTGGCAGATGACACGCGAGCGCGTGAGCGCCTGGTACCTGGTCTACGTGGCGAACGCGCTGCTGGTCGAGTTTTTGACGGCGGGGCTGCCGCAGCAGCTGCTGGCCATTCCCGCGCGGCTGTCCGACATGCTGCTGAGCCTGTCGATCTGCGCCGGCGTGGCCATCGGCATCCGGTTCGCCGGCATGCAGCTGGGCACCGATGTGCGGTGGCCGCGCTTCACCCGCGTGGTGGTGCGCACGGTGGGCCTTGTGAGTGCCATCGCGGTGGCGCTGGTGCTGGCCGGCGCCAACGGCCTGGCCATGCAGGCGGTGCAGGGGACGGCGATGTTGTGCATCGTCTACCTGATCGGCGCCGCGCTGTGGCTGCTGCCGCGCGACCAGGGCCAGGCGCGGGCTTTTCTCATCATCTTCGGCATCTACTACGCGGGCGTGATGGTGAGCTTCCTGCGCAACCAGGGCTGGTTGCCGGCCGGCGCCTGGACCGACAACGCGACCGCCATCGGCACGTTGCTGCACCTGCTGCTGATGAGCATGCGACTGAACCGCCGCTACGACCAGCTGCGCCGCGAGAAGGAAGCCGCGCAAGCCCGCCTCGTGCACGTGGTCGGCCGCCAGAACGACCGGCTGGAGGCGGAAGTGCGCCGGCGCACGGCCGACCTGCGCGGCGAGATCGAACAGCGCCAGCGCCTCGAGGTCGACCTGCGCGCGGCGCTGGAGACCGAGCGCCGCGCCAAGCAGTCGCAGGTGGACTTTGTCGCGATGGTGTCGCACGAGTTCCGCACGCCGCTGGCGATCATCCACACCACCGCGCAGCAGATCGCCAAGAACCTCGACGCCGCGCGCGAGAAGACCCTGGCGCGCTGCCTGAACCTGCGTGCCGCCGCGCAGCGCATGACCGCGCTGGTCGACGAATACCTCACCTCCGACCGCATGGAAGCCGGCCAGACGCCGTTCCAGCCACGCCCTTGCGAGCGCGACGAACTGATGGAGCTGTTCGAGGACCTCGTGGCCGACTGGCCGGACGGCCGTGTCGTGTGGCACGACGGGCAGTTGCCGCCGCAGCTGGTGTGCGACCCCGGCCTGCTGCGCGTGGCGCTGCGCAACCTGCTGGCCAATGCCGACCGCCACACGCCGGCCGGCCGGGCGATCGTGCTGGACGTGGTGCCGGCGGAAGCGGGCGGGCTGGACATCCGCGTGAGCAACCCCGGCGACGCGATTCCGCACGACGAGGTGCCGCGGCTGTTCGAGAAGTATTTCCGTGGCCGCCAGGCGGCGCGCTCACCGGGCGCCGGGCTGGGCCTGTACCTCGTGCACCAGATCGCCGAGTTGCATCGGGGCCAGGCCCGGCTCGACAGCGCCGGGCAGGACGGTCACGTGCGCTTCAGCCTCGCGTTGCCTTGAAGGCGCGCAGCTTCAGCGCAGCATCGCCGACATCGCCGAGCAGCAGTTCAGCATGCGCACCGCCGACTCCACTGTTTCAGCGGTGAAGCGCAGCGTGACACCGTCGACACGCTCGAAGCTCGGCCACTGGCAGAACAGGTCGGCCATCATCGGCGACTGGGTGCGCAGCGTGACCACCTGCGGGCCCTGGAAGACCAGCGGGCGTGCATGGGCGCGCGCGGCCAGCCCTTCGATCACGCCGGCACGGATCGCCTGGCGCGACTGCTCCGGCGACAGCGACACGCCGCTGTTGAAGCCGGTCGCCTTCTTGGTCTGCACGAAGCTCGCGTGCGGAAAGAGCGCCAGGTTCTCGGAGATGAACACGTCGTCGCCGCTGGCCATCACGACCGGCACGCCGTATTCGCCGGCCAGCGCGCCGTAGATTCCGGCTTCGCCGAGTTCCTGGTCGCCCAGCCGGATGCCCGCGAAGGCAAAGCCGTTGATCGTGTGCGCCAGGATGCCGCGACCCTGCGCGCGCGAGTGGTAGCCCACCATGCACAGCGCGTCCACGCCTTCTTCCACGCCGGCCACCATGCTCAGGTAGCGCGGCTTGCCTTGCACCACGCGCGCGCGTGCATCGAGCACGTCGGGCGGCATGTTGCGAAAGCCGCCGTGCGAGTCGTTCACCAGCACCTCGGTGGCACCGGCGTCGAAGGCGCCGGCAATCGCGGCGTTGGCCTCCTGCGCCATCAGCACGCGGGCGCGCTCGTACTCGGGGTTGCCCTGGCGCGCCTGCTCGTGGTGATAGACGCCTGCAATGCCTTCGATGTCGGTGGAGATCAGGACTTTCATGGACGTGTGTTCAGACGAGAGGTGAAAGGGAAGACGCCGGCAGCAGTTCGCCGAGCGCCGCGCGGTGGTTGCCGTCGCGGCCGGTGACCGGCGTGGCGCGCCACAGCGCATGAAGTATGGCCTGCTCGGTGCTGTCGGCCGCGGCCTGGAACAGCCCGTCGAGCCGCGTGTCGTGCAACATCGCGACGGCCGGCATGGGCCGGTCGGCGTGGTCGGGGATCGTGTAGGCCGTCGAGAAGGCCAGCACGAGGTCGCCGCTGCCGTGGCCGTAGACCGAGCCGGTGCGGGCCAGCCCCGCGCCCGCGCGCAGCGCCAGGCGGCGCAGCTGGCGCGCATCGAGCGGTGCGTCGGTGGCGACGACGATGATGATCGAGCCCTTCTCGGGCTCCGCCGCTTCCTTCGCTGCCTGCAATGCCGCGAGCCGCTCGCCCACCGCGTGCCCGGCCAGCACCAGCTGCGGCTGGCGCCCGTAGTTCGCCAGCACCAGCGTGCCCACCGTGTGGGTCGTGCCGTCGGCCATCGCCACGCGGCGCGACGCGCTGCCGATGCCGCCCTTGAGCTGGAAGCTCGACATGCCGCGTCCCGCGCCGACCGAGCCCTGTTCGAAATCGACCCCGGCGGCGTCGAGCGCCTGCAGGTAATCGGCTTCGGTCACTGCCAGCCGCTGGATGTCGTTGAGAAAACCGTCGTTGCACTCGAAGACCAGCGGGTTCACCGTGGGCAGCGCGCGGCCGGTCTCGGGGTTGGCCGCCGCGCAGTGGCGGATCTGCGCCGTCGCCACGGTGCCGACCGAGAAGGTGTTGGTCAGCGCGATCGGCGTTTCCAGCACGCCGAGTTCGGCCAGCTGCACCAGCCCCACGCTCTTGCCGAAGCCGTTGAGCACCACGGCCGCGGCCGGCACCTTGTCGCGGAACGGGTCGCCCGCATGCGGGCGGATCACGGTCACGCCGGTCTGCACCGGGCCGTTGGCCAGCGTGCGGTGGCCGACCGTGACGCCCGCGACGTCGGTGATGGCGTCGCGCGGGCCCGCGGGCAGCGTGCCGATGAAGGGCAGGGAAGTCGTCGAGGCCATGAAGAGAAAAAGAAGAACGGGCTTACTGGCGGTCGATCTTCGGATCGAGCGCGTCGCGCAGCGCATCGCCCAGCAGGTTGAAGGCCAGCACGGTGAAGAAGATGGCCAGGCTGGGGAACAGCGCCACGTGCGGCGAGGTCACCATGTCGGCGCGGGCTTCGTTGAGCATCGCGCCCCATTCGGGCGTCGGCGGCTGCGCGCCCATGCCCAGGAACGAGAGGCTGGCCGCCGTGATGATCGAGGTGCCCACGCGCATCGAGAAGTACACGACGATCGACGAGATCGTGCCCGGCAGGATGTGCCGCACGATGATGGTCCAGTCGGACGCGCCGATGCTGCGCTCGGCCTCGATGTAGGTCTGCTGCTTCAGCACCAGCGTGTTGCCGCGCACCAGGCGGGCGAAGGCCGGCACGCTGAACACCGACACCGCCACCACCACGTTGGTCATGCTGCTGCCCAGGATGGCGACCACGCCCAGCGCCAGCAGGATGCCGGGGAAGGCGAACAGCACGTCCGAGATGCGCATCACGATGCGGTCCCACCAGCCTTCGTAGTAGCCCGCCAGCAGGCCGAAGGCCGTGCCGATGATGCCGCCCACCAGCACCGACAGAAAGCCGGCCGCCAGCGAGATGCGCGTGCCCGCCAGGATGCGGCTGAAGATGTCGCGGCCCAGCGGATCGACGCCGAACCAGTGCGTGGCCGAGGGCCCGCTGTTCAGCATGTCGTAGTCGAAGAAGTTCTCGGGGTCGAAGGGCACGATCCACGGTGCGAACACCGCGATCACCACCAGCAGCAGCACGAAGACGGCCGCCACGATGCCCACGGGCTGCTTCTTGAAACGGCGCCAGCATTCGCCCCAGGGCGTGCGGACCTTGCCGGCGGTCAGCGCAACGGCAACGGGGGACAGGGGAACGATGGATTCGGCAGACACGCCGGTAGCTTGCGTCATGGCTGCGTGCTCACTTGTAGCGGATGGTCGGGTTGATGTAGCCGTACAGCACATCGACCACGAGGTTGATCAGGATGAATTCGAGCGAGAACAGCAGCACCAGCGTCTGGATCACGGGGTAGTCGCGCATCTGCACGGCATCGACCAGCAGGCGACCCAGGCCGGGCCAGTTGAACACCGCTTCCACAAGGATGGAGCCACCCAGCAGGAAGCCGAACTGCAGGCCCATCATCGTGACCACCGGAATCAGCGCGTTGCGCAGCGTGTGCTTGAACACCACGCTGGTTTCGTGCACGCCCTTGGCACGCGCGGTGCGCACGAAGTCTTCCTGGATCACTTCGACGAACGACGCGCGCGTGAAGCGCGCCATCACGGCCGCGACGGCCGCGCCCAGCGTGATCGAGGGCAGGATGTAGTGCTGCCAGGTCGCGGCGCCCACCGTGGGCAGCCAGCCGAGTTGCACCGAGAAGATCTGCATGAGCAACATGCCCAATGCAAATGCGGGGAATGAGATGCCCGACACCGCCAGCGTCATGCCGATGCGGTCGGGCCATTTGTTGCGGTACACCGCCGACACGATGCCGATCCCCATGCCGAAGATCACCGCCCACACCATGCTGGTGATGGTCAGCATCACCGTCGGGAAAAAGCGCTCGGCAATTTCCGTCGACACCGGCCGCCGCGTGCGGATCGAGGTGCCGAAGTCGCCTTGCACCATGTGGGTGAAGAAGCTCACGAACTGCTGGGGCAGCGGCTTGTCCAGCCCGAGCTCCGCGCGCACCATGGCCACGGTCTGCTCGTCGGCATCCTGGCCGGCGGCAAGGCGCGCCGGGTCGCCGGGGAGCATGTGGACGAACAGGAACACCAGCACTGCCACGATGAGCAGTGTCGGGATCAGGCCCAACAGTCGTTTGAGGAAGTAATTCAGCATGGGATACGGTTGTCGCGAACGGGCGATGGCACGGTGCCACCGCCCGCCGGACAGTCAGTCAGGAAAACGAAGGAGCTGCGATCAGTTCGATACCGACATGGCATCGATGTTGATGTTCGCGTCGGGCATCACGAACACACCCGACAGGCGCTTGGCGTGCGCCGACAGGTTCTGCTCGGTGACCAGCGGCACGCGCGGCAGGTCCTTGCGGATCTCTTCCTGTGCGGTCTTGTACAGCGCGGCCTTTTCCTTGTCGTCCACCGTCACGAGCGCCTTGGCGATCGCGGCGTCGACGACGTCGCTCTTGTAGAACGACATGTTGTTGAGCTTGGGCGCCCACGACTCGGAAGCGAACAGCGGACGCAGGCCCCAGTCGGCTTCACCGGTCGACGACGACCAGCCCGTGTAGTACATGCGGACCTTGGCCGTCTTCGGATCGGGCCAGGCATCGACCTGCTCGGTGCGCTGGCCCACTTCGAGCGCCTGCACCTGCAGCTTGATGCCCACCTGTGCGAGCTGCTGCTGCACGAACTGGATCGTCTTCTGGCTGGTCGTGTTGTTGTAGGCGCTCCACAGCACCGACTCGAAGCCGTTCGGGTAGCCGGCCTCGGCCAGCAGCGCCTTGGCCTTCTTCACGTCGTAGGGAATCGGCGCCATCTTCTCGGCGAATTTCACGCCCTGGGGCATCACGCCCTGCGCGGGGAAGGCATAGCCGCCGAAGGCCACCTTCGACAGCGCTTCCTTGTTGATGGCGTAGCCGATGGCTTCGCGCACCTTCGGGTTGTCATACGGCTTTTGCAGCATGTTGAAGGCCAGGAAGCGCGTGATGATCGAGGGCGAGGCCACCACTTCGAGCTTGTCGCTCTTCTTCAGCAGCTCGGCCTGCTCGTAGGGAATGGGGAAGGCAAAGTCGGCTTCGCCGGTCTGCAGCATCGCAGCGCGCGTGTTGTTCTCGAGCACCGGCTTCCATTGCAGGTTGTCGACCTTCGGGAAGCCCTTCTTCCAGTAGCCGTCGAACTTCTTGGCCTTCACGGCGTCGGTCTGCTTCCATTCCACGAACTCGAAGGGGCCGGTGCCCACGGGGTGGAAGGCGATGTCCTTGTTGCCCCACTTCTTCAGCGCGGTGGGCGAGATCATGGCGGCCGAAGCGTGGGCCAGCGAGTTGATGAAGGGGCCGAAGGGCTCCTTCAGCGTGATGCGCACGGTGGTCGGGTTCACGGCCTCGACCTTGCCCACGCGGTTGAACTGGTTGTAGCGCAGCAGCTTGTTGTCCTGGTTCAGCACGCGGTCGAGCGTGACCTTCACGGCTTCGGCGTTGAAGTCGGTGCCGTCGTGGAACTTGACGCCGCTGCGCAGCTTGATGGTGTAGACCAGGCCGTCCTTGGACACGTCGTAGCTCTCGGCGAGCACGTTCTGCACCTTCAGGTCCTTGTCGAACTGGAACAGGCCTTCATAGAAGGTCTTGGTCACGGCCGTGGTGATGGTCGTGTTGGTGTTGTACGGGTCCAGCGTTTCCGGCTGGTAGCCGATGGCCAGCACCACGTCTTTGGCAGCCAGTGCCGAGCCCGAGGCGGCGAGCGCGGCCAGGCCCAGCAGTGCGGATGCCCAGCGCAGGGAGGAAGAAGATTGCTTCATGGAAGAACTCCAGTCGGTTCGTGGAAAAAATGCAGGGGGCCTGCGGGTGAAAAAACGGTTTGGACTCAGAAGGCGCCGCCGATGGCATGCCGTGCGACGAAGTGGCCCGGCGCGACCTGCACCAGCGGCGGCACGTCGGGCTCGTCGCCCACGGCGCGGATCGGGCTGGGAATCTCGCCTTCGAGCAGCGCGCGCGGCTTGTGGCGGCGCGACGGGTCGGCCACCGGCACGGCCGCCATCAGCTTGCGCGTGTAGGCGTGCTGCGGCGCTTCGAACACGGCGCGGCGCGGGCCGATCTCGACGATCTGGCCCAGGTACATCACGGCCACGCGGTGGCTGATGCGCTCGACCACGGCCATGTCGTGCGAGATGAAGAGAAAGGCCACGCCCAGCTCGCGCTGCAGGTCGAGCATGAGGTTGACGATCTGCGCCTGGATGGACACGTCGAGCGCCGACACCGATTCGTCGGCCACCACCACCTTCGGGTTGAGTGCGAGCGCGCGCGCGATCGCGATGCGCTGGCGCTGGCCGCCCGAGAACTCGTGCGGGTAGCGCTGCGCCACCTCGGGCGGCAGGCCGACCTTCTGCAGCAGCCAGTCGACGCGCTGCTGCGCCTCGGCGCCCTTGGCGATGCCGTGGATGAGCAACGGCTCCATGATCGAGAAGCCCACCGTCACGCGCGGATCGAGCGAGGCGAAGGGGTCCTGGAAGATGAACTGGATGTTGCGGCGCAGCGCCTGCAGCTCGCGCGTGGGCAGCTCGCGGATGTTCTTGCCGCCGAACTCGATCGCGCCGCTCTGGCTCTCGACCAGGCGCAGCAGCGAGCGGCCCGTGGTCGACTTGCCGCAACCCGATTCGCCCACCAGCGCCAGCGTCTCGCCGGGGTAGAGGTCGAAGCTGATCTTCTCGACCGCATGCACGCGGCGCTTCACGCGGCCGAAGATGCCGCTGCGCACGTCGAAGCGCGTCACGAGGTCGCGCACGCGCAGGATCGGGCCGGCGTCTTCGCGCACGGTGGTCTGCGGCGTGGTGTCGGTGCAGGGCACGGTCTCGGTGCTGTCTTCGGTGCGCAGCAGTTCGAACTTGGCCGGCAGGTCGGTGCCCTGCATCGCGCCCAGCTTGGGCACGGCCGACAGCAGCGCCCGGGTGTAGGGGTGCTGCGGCGAGGCGAACACGGTGTCGGAGCTGCCGGCTTCCACCTTGTCGCCGCGGTACATCACGAGCACGCGGTCGGCGATTTCGGCCACCACGCCCATGTCGTGCGTGATGAAGAGCACGCCCATGCGCATCTCTTTCTGCAGCTCGCGAATCAGCTGAAGAATCTGCGCCTGGATCGTCACGTCGAGCGCGGTGGTGGGCTCGTCGGCGATCAGCAGCTGCGGCTTGCACGACAGCGCCATCGCGATCATCACGCGCTGGCGCATGCCGCCCGACAGTTGGTGCGGAAAGCGGTCGAGCACGTTGCGCGCTTCGGGGATGCGCACGAGTTCAAGCATGCGCAGCGCCTCGGCGCGCGCCGCCGCGTTGCTCTTGCCCTGGTGGATGCGGATGGCCTCGGCGATCTGGTCGCCGGCGGTGAACACCGGGTTCAGCGAGGTCATCGGCTCCTGGAAGATCATCGCGATGTCGGCGCCGCGGATGCCACGCATCGTGCTGTCGCGTGCCTGCGCGAGGTCGAGCACCTCGCCGTTGCGCCGGCGGAAGGCCATGCTGCCGCCGAGGATGCGGCCACCGCCGTGCTCCACCAGCCGCATCAGCGCGAGCGAGGTGACCGACTTGCCCGACCCCGATTCACCCACCACCGCGAGCGTTTCGCCGTGGTCGACATGGAAGGACAGCTTCTTGACGGCGTCGACCGTGCGCTCGGAGGTCGAGAAACGCACGGTGAGGTCGTCGACGGCGAGGACGCGGCCGTCGGGCAGGTTCAGGGCAGGGGTGGACATGGCGGATGCGGGAGAAAAGTAGGGCGTGTGCGTCAGGCGAAGATGGCCGTCACCGGCGTTTCATCGCCGCGCGCGTGGCCGCGGTACATGCCTTCGGTGTTGAAGGCCAGGCTCAGGTTGCCGTGGCGGTCGACGGCGATCAGGCCGCCGGTGCCGCCGATGGCGGGCAGCGACTCGTGCACCACGGCGTGCGTGGCCGCTTCGAGCGTGGCGCCGCCGTAGGCCATGCGCGCGCAGATGTCGTAGGCGGCCGCGACGCGGATGAACATTTCGCCGCTGCCGGTGCACGAGATGGCGGCCGTGCGGTCGTCGGCGTAGGTGCCGGAGCCGATGAGCGGCGTATCGCCGACGCGGCCCACGCGCTTGTTGGTCATGCCGCCGGTCGAGGTGGCGGCGGCCAGGTGGCCGTGCATGTCGAGCGCCACGGCGCCGACGGTGCCGAACTTCTTGTCTTCGTCCAGCGGCGGCTTGGTCATGGCGGCGCCTTCGTGGTCGGTGACCACGCGGCCCGTGTCGCGCACGCGGTACAGCTGCTGGCGGCGCGCGTCGGTCGAGAAGAAGAAGGGCTCGACCATCTCCAGGCCGCGGTCGCGCGCGAAGGCCTCGGCGCCCGCGCCGGCCAGCAGCACGTGGGCGCCGTCCTCGAGCACGGCGCGCGCGGCGCGCACCGGGCGGCGCACATGGCTCACGCCGGCGATGGCGCCGGCCGCGAGCGTGGCGCCGTCCATCACGGCGGCGTCGAGTTCGTGCGTTTCTTCGTGCGTGAACACCGCGCCGTAGCCGGCGTTGAAGAGCGGGCAGTCTTCGAGCATCTCGACCGCCAGGCAGGTGGTGTCGAGCGCGGACATGCCCTTGAGCAGCGCGGCTTGCGCGGCGCGCACGATGGCCTGCAGCGCGTCGTGGTAGGCCTGCGCCTGCTCGGGGTTGGTCGTCGAGGCGCTGATGGTGCCGGCGCCGCCGTGGATGGCGATGACGGGCGTGACGTTCTTCATCGGGAAGCTTTCTTCTTTTTCTTGCCGGCGTCGGAAGCGACGGCGGCGGGGAGGGAGGGCATGGAGACTTCGCCGCGTGCATGGCCCTGGCCCAGCCCGCCGTGCAGCCACGGGCGCACCGCCTGCAGGATGCGGCCGGCCGACTGCGCCGCGCCGGGCGCGCGCAGGGCGACGGCGCTGGTCAGTGCCTCGATCAGCGCGAGCACGCTGGTCTCGCAGTTGGGGCGGTAGCTGGTTTCGGTCTGGCCGTACAGCACCACGTCGGCCAGCGGCGCGATGGGCGAGCTGGGGCGGTCGGTCAGCGCGAGCACCGCGCAGCCCTGGCCGCGCGCGATCTGCGCCAGCGCCACCGTGTCGGTGAGGTAGCGCGGAAAGGTCAGGCCGATGAACAGGTCCTGCGGCCCCGCATGCATCAGCGTGCGCGCCGAGTGCGTCACGCCGCTCACGCTGGAGAGCATGCGCACGTCGCTGCAGGAGCCATCGAGCCCATGCTGCAGCAGCCCTGCGAGCCAGGCGCTGGCGCCGAAGCCGCCGATGTAGATCGAGCGTGCCTTCAGGATGCGCTGCACCGCGGCCTCGCAGGCGGTGTAGTCCAGCGACTGGCGCGTGGCTTCGATGTTGCGGCGGCTCTCGTCGAGCGCGGTGGCGAACACCTCGGCCACCGTGGTCGGGTGCTCCAGGTTGCCGCGCAGCCGCTCGACCGGCGCCACCAGCGGCTCGAAGCCGCGCACGAGCTCGGCGCGAAAGGCCGCGTAGCCGTCGAAGTCGAGCGCGCGCGCAAAGCGGTTGGCGGTGGCCACCGACACGCCGGCTGCGGCGGCGAGCTCGTCGATGGGCAGCGTCGCGACCTGCAGCGGGTGCCCGAGCACGAAGTCGGCCACCTGCCGGTGCGAACGCGTCAGCCGCGGCAACGCCTGCGCAATGCGCTGGGCCACGGTGGTGCCTGGGGTGTCGACGTTGGTGCTCATGGGGCGGGCGATGCACCGGGAAGGGTGCGAGTGATGTAAATCAGTTTACAAATATATGTCAGTTATGAAAATTTTCTGTCATTACCGAGCGATATCGCAAGTAGCGGGCCAGCCGCGAGGGGCTTTGGCGGGGGGTGGAAGGGACGTGTTTCCCTTGTGGGGCGCCGTGTTCGGGGCTGTTGGGGCGCGGTCTTCAGGGATTTCCCTGATGCTGTCGTTTCATCCCCACGGGCGGGGGATCGGGGGCTTTGGAAACGAACGAATTAACTGCGATGGCCGGGTTGCATAGCGACATTGACGGCCTTCAGGCCAGCCCTGAGTATTCCGAGCGGTGCGATTGGCACCGGGGAACGAGGAACCACAAAATGAGACAGGAATGGCTTCGCCGCGCGTGCGCGGTGATGGGCGGCTTTGTGCTGATTGCGGCCGTGACCGCCTGCGGCGGCGGTGGGGGCGGAGGCGGTGGCGGTGGCGGGGGCGGTGTGCCGTTGATCCTGCCGCCGACGGGCACGGCGCCGGTGCAGCCGGCGCCTTCGGCCAGTGGCCGGGTGGTGTCGGACACCGTGACGTCGAGCGTCAACAACGTGCGCTACCCGATCGAGGTGTTCATTCCTGCGGCCTACGACAGCGGCAGCGACGCCGTGCCGATCATCTACGCCTTCGACGGCGACGCGACCAACGGCTTGCCCGACACGCGCTTCACGAACCTCAAGAACGTGCTGCTCAAGCGCGGCACCAAGGCCATCCTCGTGGGCATCGGGAACACCGCGCGCCGGCAGGAGGACTACAACTTTCCGGGCGCCAACGCGTACCACACCTTCCTCACGAAGGACCTGGTGCCGTTCATCGAATCGAAGTACCGCGCCGACCCGAAGAAACGCATGCTCACGGGCCTGTCGACCAGCGGCAACCTCGCGGCCACGGCACTGTTCCTGGAGGCGCCCGACAACCTCGTGTTCTCGTACTTCATTTCCATCGAGGCGGCCTTCTGGCAGCAGGAGGGCGAGAACAACGCGCTCGAAAAGAAGATGTTCGACGCGCTCGCGGGCCGGCCATTGCCTGTCACGCTGATCCTGGCGCACTGCGCCAGCGGCTGCAACGAAGTGCCGGTGAAGGCGATGTACAAGCGGATGTCCGAGCGGGGCTACGTGGGGCTGCAGCTGATCGACACGGAGTTCAACTCCACCCACGTGGGCACGGACGTGCTCGCGTTCGACGACGCGATCGTGCGGATCTTCAAGTAAGGCTTTGCGGCGAACCGGGCAACCCGGTTCGCGCCACATGCTCAGCTGGCGGAAGGACTCGGCGGGTAGCCGGCTTCCGTCAACGCCGCCACCAGCGAGGGGCGGTCTTCGGTGGTGTCGATGCGCACCGTTCTTTGCTTCACGTCCACTTCGAGCCTGGCCTGCGGGTCCAGGTCCTTGATGGCGCGGGTGATGCGGCCGGCGCAACTGCCGCAGGTCATCGACTGGATTTCAAACGCTTGCATGGGGTGAGTCCTTTCAAAAGAGTGACTCGCAGTGTCAAGCTTGGCATCGTGTGAAGGTCAAGCGCGTCGAACGCCCGACCCCTGGCGTGCCAAGGTCATGCGCTGTTCGCGTTTGACTCTCTCATGGTGTGAAGGTTGAGACTTCCCGCTTTGGCTCGAAGGAGAACCCCATGGAACATCCCACGGCGCCGGCTGCTGCTGCGGCGCGCTTGTCCCTTGCCGACGTGATGGCGCGCTCCGGCGCGTCCGCGCAGTTGCTGAGCGACTGCGAATCGCTCGGACTGCTCGACGACACGGCGCACGCCGGCCGCTACGACGAGCGCGCCGTGTCGACGCTGCGCTTCGTGCGACGCGCGCACACGCTGGGTTTCGACACACCGGAAGTCGTCGAGCTGCACGCCCTGTGGCAAGACGGCCGTCGTGCAAGCTTCGACGTGAAGCGCGTCGCGCTCGAACGTGCCGACGACCTCGCCCAGCGCATTGAGGAACTCGTGCACATGAAGCGCCTGCTGGAGCGCCTGGCGCATTGCTGCGAGGGCGACGAGCGCTCCGAGTGCCCCATCCTCGATGAGCTGGCCGGGCTCGAGGGGTTCGCCGGCTGTGCAGCGCGGCGCGGGCCGTGAGCCGTTCGAAGTCAGTCACGAATCAGAATTCACGACCATCATTCTTGCCAGCACCTCCGTTGAATGGCCTCGAAGCCTTGCGCTTTTCTGCCTGAGTTCGCCGAACTCACATTCACCTTCCGTTTCAACCCGAGCTGGAGCACATCATGGGAATCCTGAACACACTGGAAGAAGTCGCCGGCGCCGTCGTGGCCGTCGAGGGCCTGGAAAAGGTCGATCCGAATGCGTCGTTCCTCGGCAAGGCCGCTGCCGCTGTGGCGGGCTACAAGGGCGTCGAGCTCGTCAAGGAGAAGCTCGAGGAAAAGAGCGAAGGCGAAGGCGCCAGCCCGGACCAACCCGCCTGAGATCGGCGCCGTCGTTCAGGGCCCTCAGCCCGGAATGTTCGGTTCGACCAGTTGGGCCAGCGCGATCAGCGACTCCTGCCAGCCCAGGTAGCACATCTCGACAGGAATCACCTCGGGGATGCCTTCCTGCACGATGGACACGTCCGTGCCGCACGAGACCGCCGTCAACGTCACGGTGGTCTTCATCGTGCCCGGAAGATTGGCATCGTCGAAGCTCGCGTCGTAGGCAATGCGCTGGCCGGGCACGAGTTCCAGGTACTTGCCGCCGAACGAATGGCCGTGGCCGGTGCCGAAGTTGGTGAAGGACATGCGCCACGCGCCGCCCACCACCGGCTCCATGCTGTGGACCTTGCCGGTGAAGCCGAAGGGCGGCAGCCAGCGCTCGAAGGCGCCGGGCTCCACGAAGGCGCGGTAGAGCTTGTCGGGGGTGGTGCGCAGCACGCGGTGCAGGCGAACGGTGTGGGTGGCCATGGTTGCTTTCTCCTGATGAAGTACAGAGGACGACCCTCTATGCTGACGTCGGATGAGCCCGCTGCGATTCGACAGGGTGCAGGATCAGGAAAAACCCTGAGCCCACACCCCGCGCCTCAATCGATGAACCGCGCGACGATGTCCTGGAACGACGGCAAGTCCATCGGCGTGTGGCCGCCTTCGTAGCCCTTCAGGCTCAGCTGCAGACCCTTGTAGTTGCGTGCGGCGATCTGGTCGCGCAGCGCGGTGATCTCCGGGCCGCCGACGTTGCCGATGGCATAGCCCAGCAGCAGGGTCACGGGAATGTCGCGCGTGCTGCTGTTGGTGTACATCTGGCTTTCGAGCGGATCGAGCTGGCCGCGCGCGCCGGCGGCGGGCGGGTCGGACGCGAAGAAATGCTGGAAGGTGAACGTGCCCGCCGCGCCTTCGGTGAAGAAGGCGATGAGCGTGAAGACGCCACCGTTCGACAGGCCCGAGAGCATGCGTCTGGCGGGGTTCGCGCGGTAGTTCGATTCGACATGCGGCACCAGCTGGCCGGTGAGGAAGTTGTGATACGCCTTGGCGCCCGGCATCAGGTAGTCGGTGTTGCGGCGCGAGGTGCCGCCGATGCCGACCACGATGGCTTTCTTGCCGGCCTTCTCGAGGATGTCGGTGAAGTTCTGGAAGCGCGTCACGCTCAGGTTGTAGACGGCGTCGCCATCGGTGATGTAGACCGTGGGGTAGCTCGCCGTGGCGCCGTCGTAGCCGGCCGGCAGGTAGACCTGGATCGGGTAGGTCGCGTCCGTGGCGGTCGACTTCATCGAGCTGCTGACCACCCGGCCGCGCCCGGTGTCCGCGGGCGGTGTTGTCGGCGTGCCGCCGGCCGGTGGCAGCGGCAGCATGGCCACACCGCCTCCGCCGCCTCCACCACCCCCTCCGCCGCCGCAACCTGACAACCCCAGCAGCAGGGCGCAGCCCGCTGTGAACATGAGCCGGCGAAGAATCCCTCTTGTCTGCATGTGACGTTCCTTGTTGTGATGACCGTGGTGGCGGAAGCCGGGGCGATCTTAGGGGCGATGGGGTGCGGCTGTCGCGGCCGTTTTCTGCATGAACACGCTCAACGGATCGTCCGGGTAGTCGCCGAAGCGCTCGCGCCGCGCATACCCCGCACGCGCATAGAAGGCCAGCGCCTCGGGCTGGCTCACGCCCGTCTCCAGCCGGAACATCGCGCATCCGCGCGCCGCCGCTTCGGCCTCGAGAAAGCCCAGCACCTTGGCCGCCACGCCTTGCCCGCGGTTCTGCGGGCGCACGTACATGCGCTTGAGTTCGCCGTAGCCGGGGTTCATGACGACGGCGCCGCAGCCGATGGCCGTGCCGGCCTCGTCGCGCGCGACGGCGAACAGCACATGCGCCGCCGACAGCGCGTCGATGTCGATGCCGTAGTGGCTCTCGGGCGGGTACAGCGGCTTCTGGTACGCGTCGAGGTCGTCGATGAGCTGGACGACGTCGGGCTGGTTCGGGTTTTCGATCGAGATCTGCATCGTTCGATCGTAGCGAGCCGACGCGCTGCAAAGCCCGACGCGTGACGGGGTTCTGCGTGGCGGCCAACAATGGCCGCGTCATTCATCCATGTTCGTGGTTCGTTCGATTCAAGGAGTAGAACTTTGGAATACCGTCATCTGGGCAAATCGGGCCTCAAGGTCCCCGTGTTGAGCTTCGGCACCGGCACCTTCGGCGGCAAGGGCGAGTTTTTCAGCGCGTGGGGCAGCACCGACGTGGCCGAGGCGCGCACGCTGATCGACATCTGCATGGACGCCGGCGTGAACATGTTCGACAGCGCCGACATCTACTCGGGCGGCGCCGCCGAATCGGTGCTCGGCGAGGCGATCAAGGGCCGGCCGCGCGACCGGCTGCTGATCTCGACCAAGGCTACCTTCCGCAGCGGCGAGGGGCCGAACGACGTGGGCTCGTCGCGCCATCACCTCGTGCAGGCGGTCGATGCCTCGCTGAAACGGCTGGGCACCGACTACATCGACCTGTTCCAGCTGCACGGCTTCGACGCCAGCACGCCGGTCGAAGAAACGCTGTCCACGCTCGACGACCTCGTGCGCGCGGGCAAGCTGCGCTATGTGGGCGCGTCGAACTTCTCGGGCTGGCACCTGATGAAGTCGCTGGCGGTGTCGGAGCAGCGCGGCTATGCGCGCTACGTGGCGCACCAGGCCTACTACTCGCTGGTCGGGCGCGAGTACGAGTGGGAGCTGATGCCGCTGGCGCAAGACCAGGGCGTGGGCGCGGTGGTCTGGAGCCCGCTGGGCTGGGGCCGGCTCACGGGCAAGATCCGCCGCGGCCAGCCGCTGCCCGCCAACAGCCGCCTGCACGTGACGGCCGACATGGGCCCGCCCGTGCCCGACGAGCTGCTGTACCGCGTGGTCGAGGCATTGGAAAAAGTCGGCGCCGAGGTCGGCAAGACGGTGCCGCAGGTCGCGCTCAACTGGCTGCTGCAACGCCCGACGGTGTCCAGCGTGGTGGTCGGCGCGCGCGACGAGGCGCAGCTGCGCCAGAACCTCGGCGCGGTGGGCTGGAACCTCACGCCGGCGCAGGTGGCCGAGCTCGACGCGGCCAGCGCGACCACGCGCACCTACCCGTACTGGCACCAGCAGGGCTTCAAGGAGCGCAACCCGAACCCCGTCTGACCGGGTTCAGTCGGGTGTCAGCCCAAGCACCCACTGCTTGAACTGCTCCAGCGCCCCGGAGGCCGGCCGGCCTTCGGGGTACGCGAAGTAGTAGCCCTGGTGCACGTCCAGGTGCCGGTCGACCGGGATCACGAGTTCGCCGGTGCGCAGTTCCTGCTCGACCAGGATGCGCGGCGCCAGCCCCACGCCCATGCCCGCCGCCGCGGCGGCCACCACCATGGTGAACAGCTCGTAGCGCGGCCCGCGCGAGGCGTGCACCGTGTACTCCCATTCCTGCTGCGCGTACCAGTCGCGCCAGGCATGGGCGCGCGTGCTCAGGTGCACGTGGCGGCAGCGCTCGAAGCCGGCTTCGTCCCACCGGGCCTGCGCGTCGCGGAACGCGGGGCTGCAGATGGGCACCATCTCGCCTTCGGAAAAGATCAGCCCGCCGCGTGTGTTCGGCCAGAACTGGTCGCCGAAGTAGATCGCCGCGTCGTACGCGTTTTCCTGGAACGAGAAGGGCTGCGAGCGCGCCGACAGGTTCACCGTGATGTTCGGGTGCAGTCGGCTGAAATCGGGCAGCCGCGGAATGAGCCATTGCGTGGCGAAGGTCGGCACCACGGCCAGTTCGAGCACGAAGCCCATCTCGTGGCCGGCGCTGATCTCCAGCGTGTCGCGGCGGATCTGGTCGAGGTGGCGGCGGATGCGCGCGGCGTACTCGCGGCCCACGTCGGTGAGCGTGAGCCGCTTGCGCACGCGCGAGAACAGCGGCACGCCCAGGCGCTGCTCCAGCATCGCCACCTGGCGCCCGACCGCGCTTTGCGTGAGCGCCAGCTCGGTCGCCGCGCGGGTGAAGCTCCCCAGGCGCGCCGAGGCCTCGAAGGCCTGCAGCGCGCCGAGGTTGGGAATGTCTTTTCTCATCGCGCTATTCTGGCGGGAGCGTGCGCAGCCCGGGCAACGAACCGGGCCCGCACATCGAAGACACGGAAAGGCATCACATGCGGCGTGTGGCGATCATCGGCGGCGGGGCCATCGGCTCGGCCATCGCGTACTTCCTGGGCGCCGACCCGACGGGCGAGGCCTTCGACATCACGGTGGTGGAGCGCGACTTCTCGTACCGGCAGGCCTCGTCGGCGCTGTCGGCCAGCTCTATCCGCCAGCAGTTCTCCACCGCCATCAACATCGAGATGTCGCTCTATGGCATCGAGTTTTTCCGCGCGCTGGGCGAGACCCTGCGCGTGGGCGACGACGACGCGCCGGACATCGGTCTGGTCGAGCCGGGCTACCTGTACCTGGCCTCGCCGGCGGGTGTCGACGTGCTGCGCGAGAACCACGCGATGCAGAAGGCGCACGCGGTGGACGTGGTGCTGTTGACGGCCGAGGAACTGAAAGCGCGCTTCCCATGGATCTCGACCGAGGGCATCGCGCTCGCATCGCTCGGCCTCTCGGGCGAGGGCTGGTACGACGGCTACAGCCTGCTGCAGGCCTTTCGCAAGAAGGCGGTGTCGCAAGGCGTGCGCTATGTGCAGGCGCAGGCGACGGGCCTGCAGCGCGAAGGTCGCCGCGTCACCGGCGTGCAGATCGACGGCGGCGACACGCTGCAGGCCGACATCGTCGTCAATGCGGCCGGCGCGTGGGCGGCACCGGTCGCGCAGTGGGCCGGCATCGCGCTGCCGGTGCACGGGCGCCGCCGCAGCGTGTTCAGCTTTTCATGCCCGAGCGCCTTGCCCGGCTGCCCGCTGGTCATCGACACCTCCGGCATCTGGCTGCGGCCCGAAGGCCGCCAGTTCATCTGCGGCTTTGCGCCGCCCGAAGACCGGGACCCCGACGACGCGCCGCTCGAAGTCGACCACGAGGCCTTCGAGAACTTCATCTGGCCGGCGCTGGCCGAACGCATCCCGGCCTTCGAAGCCGTTCGCATGACGGGCGCCTGGGCCGGCTACTACGAGATGAATGTGTTCGACCACAACGCGATCCTCGGCCTGCACCCGGACTGCGACAACCTCTACTTCGCGAACGGCTTCTCGGGCCACGGGCTGCAGCAGTGCCCGGCGGCGGGGCGCGGCATCGCGGAGCTGATCCGCTTCGGCGGCTACCGCAGCCTCGACCTGTCGCCGCTGTCGTTCGCGCGCATCCTTGATAACCGGCCGCTGCGCGAGAAGAACATCATTTAAGGTTGCTGCTCCGCCGGCTTGATGTCCCCCACGGGCGACAGCAGCGCCGGGTCGAAGGCGGCGAGCGCGCGACCTTCCTTCAGGCGTCGCGGCCAGTCGGGGTTCGACAGCGCGCCGCGTCCCAGCGCCACGAAGTCGGCGCCGTCCGCGAGCGCCGCCTCGGCGCGCCCCGGGTCGTGCAGACTGCCGTTGGCGACGATCGCAAGGCCGGGCGCGTGGCGGCGCGCGAGCTGCAGCAGGCTCGGCCCTGCATCGCCGAAGGCCGGTCGCCAGGCTTCGAACTCGGTGACGTGCAGGTAGTCGATGCCGCTGTGCGCCAGGGCCCCGAACACCGTCGCCGCACCGGCCTCGGCTTCCGGCCATCGGTGGCCGAAGTCGTTGACCTTGCCTTGCGAGATGCGCACGCCGACTGGCGCCGATGCGCCCAGCATCTGCCGCACGGCGCGCGCCACCTCGACCGTGAGCTGCACGCGCTGCGCGAGGGCGCCGCCCCAGCGGTCGGTGCGCGTGTTGGTGTGGCCGCTCAGGAACTGGTCGAGCAGGTAGCCGTTCGCGCCGTGGATCTCCACGCCGTCGAAACCCGCCACTTCCATCGCCAGCAGCGCGGCCCGGGCGAAGCCGCGAATCGCCTCGGCGATGTCGGCGTCGGTCATCGCGCGGGGCACCGGGTACTCGCCTTCGCCGCGGTAGGCCGTCATCTGCGTGCCCAGCGGACGAACGGCCGATGGCCCCGCCGTGTGGTCGCGAAAGCGGTTGAACTGCGACAGCGCGCCCGCATGCATGAGCTGCGCGATGGCGCGCCCGCCCGCGTCCTGGATCGCCTTCACCACCGGGCGCCATGCGCGGGCCTGTTCGCCGTCGCTCAGTCCGGGCTGGCGGGCATAGCCTTGCGCGTACGCCCCGTCGGTGTAGATGCCTTCGGTGATGACCAGCCCGAAGCCGCCCCGCGCAAAGCGCTCGTAGTAGCGGGCCATGGTGCCGTTGGCGTGGCCTTCGGGCGAGGCGCTGACGCGCGTCATCGGCGCCACGGCGAGCCGGTTGGGCAGCTGCAGGTCGCGCAGCTTCGCCGGCGCGAGCAGCGGCGTGCTCATCGGACGTCTCCGGGTGCGACGGCGATGGCCTCGATCTCGATCATCGCGTCGGGCGAGTACAGGCCCGAGACCTCGACGATGGTGTCGGCCGGGTAGGGCGCAGAGAACCACTGGCGGCGCAGTTCGACGATCTTCGGAAAGTTCGCCATGGAGGTCAGGAAGATCGTCACCTTGACCACGTTGCCCAGGCCCGTGCCGGCGGCCCGCAGCACGCGGTCCAGGTTCTTGAAGGCCTGCTCGGCCTGGCGGTCGAAGTCGCCCTTGCCGACGATCTCGCCGTCGTCGCCGATCGCGGCCTGGCCGGACACGAAGACCAGGTTGCCGAGCTGGATGGCCTGCGACAGCAGGAAGGGCGCGTAGGGGTCAGGCTGCGTGTGGATTTGCTTGGGTTGGAGTTGCATGACAGGTGCCTTTGATGGTGAATTTCAGATCAGCCGTGGAAGTGATTTCTTCCCGCGACAACTGAAATTTATGGATGAAGAGGGCGCCCGACAAAGGTTGATTTTTCAGCCAATGGATGAGTTGAGCTAATCTGTCTGCATGCGAAGACTTCCCCCCCTGGGCGCATTGCGCGTGTTCGAGGCCGCGGCCCGCCGGCTGAGCTTCAAGGCCGCCGCCGACGAGCTGCACGTCACGCCCACCGCCGTCAGCCACCAGATCAAGCAGCTCGAGGAAACGCTCGAGGTGCGCCTGTTCGAACGCGGCACGCGGCAGGTGCACCTGACGGCGGCCGGCCACCAGCTGTTTCCCGCGCTGCGCGACGGCTTCGACAGCTTCGAGCGCGCCGTCGACGGCGTGCGCCGCCTGAAGGGCACGCGCATCGCCACGCTGTCGTCCACGGTCGGTTTCATGGCCCGCCGGCTGGCGCCGCGCGCGGGCACCTTCCGCGACCTGCACCCCGAATGGACGCTGCGGCTGGACGCCACCAACCAGGTCGTCGACCTCGACACCGAGGCCGACGCGGCGATCCGCTACGGCAACGGCCGTTATGCCGACCTGGTCGTCGAGCCGCTGTTCCAGGACCACTACGCGCCGGTCTGCAGCCCCGCGCTGGCGGTTGCGGCGCGGCAGGACCTGAAGGCCGTCTCGCTGATCCATTTCGAATGGGGGCGGGCGGGGCGCGACGAGACGCTGGCGCCCGTGTGGCGCACCTGGCTCGCGCGCGCGGGCCGCACCGACGTCGATGCGCAGGCCGGCCTGTCGTTCACCGAAGAGATCCACGCGGTGCAGGCCACGGTCGCGGGGCAGGGCGTCGGCCTGCTGAGCCTGGCGCTCGTGGCCGACGAGCTGGCGTCGGGCCTGCTGGTGCAGCCTTTCGAGTTGTCGGTGGAGAGCTACCGCTACGACCTGGTCTACAGCCCGCGCGCCGCCAGCCGGCCCGCGACGGCCGTGCTGCGCGACTGGGTGCACCGCGAGTTCGGCGGCGGCGAAAAGAAGGCATAGTGGCAGGCATGACTGCCCAGACCTTGTACGCGCAAAAGCGCGTTTCCGCCGCCGATGCCGTGCGCCAGGTGCGCCACGGCGACATGATCATCGTGCCCACCGGCGTCGGCGAGCCGCCCTCGCTGCTCACCGCCTTGTCGGAGCAGCGCCGCGACTTCCGCGACGTGAAGGTGGCGCAGATCCTGGCGATGCGCAAGTACGCCTACATCGACCCGGAGACGGTCGAGCACGTGCGCCACGTCGCGCTGTTCTTCGGCGGTGCCACGCGCGCGGGCGGGCAGGCGGGCTGGATCGACTTCATTCCCAACTACTTCTCCGAGATCCCGGCGCAGATCGAGCGCGGGCAGATCGCGGCCGACGTGGTGTTCAGCATGGCCTCGCCGATGGACGCGCATGGCTACTTCGCGCTGAGCCTGGGCCCCGACTACACGATGGCCGCCGTGGCGAAGGCCCGCGCGGTCGTGCTCGAGGTGAACCCCAACGTGCCTTATGCGCACGGCAACTGCCACGTGCACATCTCGCAGGTGGCGGCGCTGGTGGAAAGCAGCGAGCCGGTGATGGAAGTCGGCCTGCCGAAGATCGGCCCGGTGCAGGAGGCCATTGGCAAGCACGTGGCCGACCTGATCGACGACGGCGCCACCTTGCAGATCGGCTACGGCGGCATTCCCGACGCGGTGGTGATGCAGCTCACGGGCAAGCGCGACCTGGGCATCCACACCGAAATGATCGGCGACGGCATCCTCACGCTGGTGGAAAGCGGCGCGGTCACCAACCGCCGCAAGAACTACCTGCCGGGCAAGTCGGTCGCGACCTTCGCGCTGGGCTCCAGCAAGCTGTACCGCTTCATGGACCGCAACCCGGGGCTGGAGATGCACCCGGTGAACTTCACCAACGACCCGGCGCTGGCGGGGCTGAACGACAAC
Organism: Variovorax sp. GW821-FHT10C12; assembly: GCF_059415405.1. Classification (NCBI taxonomy): domain Bacteria; kingdom Pseudomonadati; phylum Pseudomonadota; class Betaproteobacteria; order Burkholderiales; family Comamonadaceae; genus Variovorax; species Variovorax sp. GW821-FHT10C12. The sequence goes on along the minus strand of NZ_JBWKNE010000001.1, from coordinate 1,772,459 downwards.
CTCATCGCCATCAACGCCACCATGCAGATCGACCTGCTGGGCCAGTGCGGCTCCGAGAGCCTGGGCCACGCGCCGTACTCGGGCACGGGCGGGCAGTCGGACTTCGTGCGCGCGGCCAACCGCTCGCGCGGCGGCAAGGCCTTCATCGTGCTGCCCTCGACGGCCAAGGACGACACCATCTCGCGCATCGTGCCCTCGCTGTCGCCCGGCACGCATGTGAGCACGAGCAAGAACGACATCAACTACGTCGTCACCGAACATGGTGTGGCGCAGCTGCGCGGCAAGTCGGCAAAGCAACGGGCGCTGGAGCTGATCGCGATTGCGCACCCGAACTTCCGGGCGGAGCTGACGGAGCAGGCGAAGCGCGCGAAGCTGCTGTGAGCGTGGCGCAGAGCGCCGCTCAGCTGGCCTTGGCCGCCCGCACCAGCGATGGCGTGGCCTTGTAGCTCTCGGGGAACAGCTTCTTCAGGTCGTCGATCTTCGGCAGGTCGTTGATCGCGATGTAGGGCTGGTTCGGGTGCAGCGTGAGGTAGTCCTGGTGGTAGTCCTCCGCCGCATAGAAGGGCTTGGACACCTCGACCGTGGTCGCCAGCGGCTTGTTGCCGAAGGTCTTGGCCTGGTTCAGCTGGGCGATGTAGGCGTTGGCGATGCGGGCCTGCTCGGCGTTTTCGGCGAACACGGTGGAGCGGTACTGCGGGCCGGTGTCGGGGCCCTGGCGGTTGAGTTGGGTTGGGTCGTGCGCCACCGAGAAATAGATCTGCAGCAGCTTGCCGTAGCTGACCTTGCGCGGGTCGTAGCTGATGCGCACGGCTTCGGCATGGCCGGTGCGGCCCGAGCCGACTTCGTCGAAGCGCGCGGTGCGGGCCTCGCCGCCCGCGTAGCCCGAGAGCGCATTGCTCACGCCCTCGACGCGCTGGAACACGCCCTGCACGCCCCAGAAGCAGCCGCCCGCGAACACGGCGGTGGCGGTGGTGGCGCCCGCGGGTGCAGCAAGGTCGGCCGCCGGTGCGGGCACGCGGCGCGCGGTCTGGGCAAAGGAGGGGGCTGCGTGCCAGGCGAAGGCGGCAACGGCGAGCGCGCCGGCGGCGATGGCGAAGGATTTCATGGCGGTCTTTCGTAGGGAGCGCAGGAAAGGGACAGTGATCCCGATCCCGCCGGCCGTCAATGGCGGCGGGGCCGGGGAGAAGGCGGCTTACTTCTTCATCTCGTCCTTGCCCATCGCGTCCTTCTTCATGTCGTCTTTGCCCATGGCATCTTTCTTCATGCCATCTTTGGCCATGCCGTCCTTCTTCATGGCGTCCTTGCCCATGGCGTCTTTCTTCATCCCGTCCTTGGCCATGCTGTCCTTCTTCATGCCGTCCTTGGCCATGTCGTCCGCAGCCAAGGCCGATGCGCCGGCGAAGGCCATGCAGGTGGCGAGGAGGGTGGCGGTGAGCTTGTTCATTTGGGTCTTCCTGAGTTGAGGTTGGGTTTTGTTGTCGAGATCGGCCTGGTTCCCTGTCGGAATTCGGCCTCGCGCTTTCTTCGGCAGTCGAGCGGCTGTGGCGGCCCCTCAGCTCCCTCCGAACCAGTTGTAGCCCTGGTCTTCCCAGTAGCCACCGGGATAGGTGTTGGTCACGTACATCGCCTGGATGTGCTTCGGGTTCTTGTAGCCAAGCTTGGTCGGCATGCGCAGCTTCATCGGGAAGCCGTACTTCGGCGGCAGCGGCTGGCCGTCGTAGCTCAGCGTCAGCAGCGTCTGCGGGTGCAGCGCCGTGGGCATGTCGATGCTGGTGTGATAGTCGTCCGCGCACTGGAAGCCGACGTACTTGGCGCTCAGGTCCGCGCCGACGTGGCGCAGGAAGTCGGCAAAGCGCACACCGCCCCACTTGCCGATGGCGCTCCAGCCTTCCACGCAGATGTGGCGCGTGATCTGGTCCTGCTGCGGCAGGGCGCGCAGCTCGGCGAGCGTCCAGCGGCGCTTGTCGGCGACCATGCCGCTCACTTCGAGGCGGTAGGAGGCTTCGTCGACCTCGCGGACCTCGTCCTCGCCGTAGTAGGCGTTGAACGGAAAGGGGCGCGTGATCTCGGCCTCGGTGTAGGTCGGCGCCAGCCGCGTCGGGCTGAAGAGCCAGCCTTGCACCTCGTCGTTGAAGCGCGAGACTTTGGTCAGTGCGGCCTCCACGTGGCTGTCGTCGCTGATGCTGCAGCCGGTGAGCATCGACAAGCCGCCCAGCGTCAGCGAGCGGCGCAGGAACAGGCGGCGCGAGGGGGCGTCGAGCCGGCGCTCGATGAGGGCACGGGCTTCGCGCACCACGGCGTCGCCGTCGACACCGACCAGGGGAGGGCGTTTGAAAAGGAAGCTCATGGGGTGTGGGGCGCGCGACCGCGCAGCATGGTGAGCAGGGTGCGGGGCACGAGCGCCACCATCACCAGGTGCACGGCGACGAAAGCCACCAGGGCGGCCATCGCCACGAAGTGGACGCGGCGCGCGGCTTCGTAGCCGCCCAGCAGTTCGCGCAGCATCGGAAACTGCACCGACTTCCACAGCACCAGCCCCGACAGCACGATCGCGACGAGGTCGACGATCACGAACAGGTAGGCCAGCTTCTGCACATGGTTGTAGTGGCGCGGGTCCGCGTGCGAGAGCCTGCCGCCGAGCGCGGCCCGCGCATCGCGCCAGAGGCCGGCCGGCGTGAGCGGGAAGAACTTGCGCGCGAAGCGCCCGCTGGCCAGGTTCAGGCCGAGGTAGACCAGCCCGTTGAACACCAGCAGCCACATCGCCGCGAAGTGCCACTGCAGCGCGCCGCCGAGCCAGCCGCCCAGCGTGATCGACGCCGGGAAGCGAAAGGCAAGGAAGGGCGCCGCGTTGTAGATGCGCCAGCCGCTGGTCACCAGCACCAGCACGGCCAGCGCGTTGAGCCAGTGCGTGACACGCATCCACAGCGGGTGGATCGGTCGGTGGTCGGGGGCGGAGCGTGTCTGCATGGGCCGGATTGTTGGGCGCACCCCCTCGCCGATTCATCACGCAAAGTTCAAGGATTCGTGATAACTCCGGGGGGCGTCTCGCGGGACAATCGCGGCCATGGACACCGCCAAACGCGTGCTGATCGTCGAGGACGACGCCCACATTGCCGAACTGCTGCGCATGCACCTGCGCGACGAGGGCTATGCGGTCGAGCACGCCGCCGACGGCAACGCCGGCCTGCGCGCGCTGGAGCGCGGCCAGTGGGACGCGCTGGTGCTCGACCTCATGCTGCCCGGCATCGACGGGCTCGAGATCTGCCGCCGCGCCCGCGCCATGGCGCGCTACACGCCCATCATCATCGTGAGCGCACGCTCGAGCGAAGTGCACCGCATCCTCGGGCTCGAACTGGGCGCCGACGACTACCTGGCCAAGCCCTTCTCGGTGCTGGAACTGGTGGCGCGCGTGAAGGCGCTGCTGCGCCGCACCGACGCGCTGGCGCGCAACGCTCGGCTGGAGTCGGGCAGCCTCACGCTGGGCAACCTCGACATCGAGCCGCTGGCGCGCGAGGTGCGCGTCGACGGCAAGCCGATCGAGCTCACGCCGCGCGAGTTCGATCTGCTGTACTTCTTTGCGCGCCATCCCGGCAAGGTGTTCTCGCGCCTCGACCTGCTCAACCAGGTCTGGGGCTACCAGCACGACGGCTACGAGCACACGGTCAACACGCACATCAACCGGCTGCGCACCAAGGTCGAGGCCGACCCGGCCGCGCCGCGGCGCATCCTCACGGTGTGGGGGCGCGGCTACAAGCTCGCGGCGGACGATGCCGCACCGAAAGGCGACCTTCCATGATGGCCTGGGCCACGCTGTCGCGGCGCCTGTCGATCGCGTTCGCAGTGCTGCTGCTGGCCTGCTGCGGCGCCTCGGCGTGGCTGCAGATGCGCGCCGGTGCGCAGCACGCGCAAGAGGTGACGCAGCGCCTGTCGCTGGGGCTCGCGGCCCACATCGCGCAGAACACCGAACTCATGAAGCCCGGCGGCCTCGACCCGGTGGCGGTGAAAGACCTGTTCGACAAGCTCATGACCGTCAACCCCAGCGTGGAGGTCTACGTGCTGGGGCTCGACGGCCGCATCGAGGCCCAGGCCGCGCCGCCCGGTCACCTCAAGCGCGACAAGGTGGCGCTCGGCCCCATCCGCCGGCTGCTGGCCGGCGAGCGCCTGCCCATCGTGGGCGACGACCCGCGCAGCCCCGACGGCGCCAAGGTCTTCAGCGCCGCGCCGCTGCGCATGGGCGGGCGCGACGCCGGCTATGTGTACGTGGTGCTGCAAGGCGAAGACCACGACGCGCTGGCCGCCAACCTGTCGGCCGACACCGTGCTGCGCACCACGCTGTGGTCGATGGCGCTGGTGGCGCTGCTGGGGCTCATCGCCGGGCTGGTGGCGTTCCGCCTCATCACGCGGCCGCTGCGCGAGCTGACGGCAGCGGTGCGCCGCTTCGAGGCCGAGGGCATCGCGGCGCTGGAGCGCGAGGCACCCATGCCCGCGCCGCCGCGCCACGCCGACGACGAGATCGCGCAGCTGCAGCAGGCCTTTGCGCAGATGACGCGCCGCATCGCCGAGCAGTGGCGCGAACTCAGCTTGCAGGACCGCCAGCGCCGCGAACTCTTCGCCAACATCTCGCACGACCTGCGCACGCCGCTCACTTCGCTGCACGGCTACCTCGAGACGCTGCTGCTCAAGGCCGGCACGCTCAGCGAGGAAGAGCGCCGCCGCTACCTGGAGATCGCGCTCGGCCAGAGCCGCAAGGTGGGCCGGCTCGCGCAGGAGGTGTTCGAGCTGGCGCGGCTCGAGTACGGTGTGGTCAAGCCCGAGAAGGAGAACTTCGCGCTGGCCGACCTCGTGCAGGACGTGTTCCAGAAGTTCGAGCTCGCGGCCGAGGCGCGGCGCCAGCAGCTCAGGCCCGACATCGCGCCGAACCTGCCCGTGGTGTCGGCCGACCTCGGCATGATCGAGCGCGTGCTGACCAACCTGCTGGACAACGCCATCCGCCACACACCGGCCGGCGGCGAGATCGAGGTGCGCCTGCGCCCGTCCGACGCCGGCGTTGCCGTGCAGGTGAGCGACACCGGGCCCGGCATTCCGGGCGAGCTGCAGAAGGGGCTGTTCACGCGGCCGGCCTTTGCCGATGGCGGCACGCGCGGCGGCGGGCTGGGGCTGATGATCGTGCAGCGCATCCTGCAGCTGCACGGCAGCGACATCCGGCTCGTGCCGCAGCCGGGCAAGGGCGCGGTGTTCCTGTTCCGGCTCGGGGGCGCCACAGCGCGCTGAAGGCGTTGAAGCCGGCGGTCGACGGGTTTGCCAGCGGGCGGCGGGCGATGCTACAAGCGAAGCGGCATCCCCCCAAGAACAGAAGGAGACCACCGACCATGCCTGCTTTCGAGACCGTCCTGATCGACAAGGACCCGCAGCACCCGCGCATCGCGCGCCTGGTGCTCAACCGCCCCGAGAAGCTCAATGCCATCGGCGACAGCACGCCGACCGACATCCGCCGCGCGGTCGAATGGGCCGAGGCCGACGACGAGGTGCATGTGATCGTGGTCGAGGGGGCGGGCCGCGCCTTCTGCGCCGGCTACGACCTGGGCGACTACGCCGAAGGCCACGGCCGCGAAGGCCAGGGCGACCATCCCTGCCGGCAGGAGAAAACGCCGTGGGACCCGATGCTCGACTACGCCGCCATGAAGCGCAACACCGAAGACTTCATGTCGCTGTGGCGCTGCCGCAAGCCGACCATCGCCAAGGTGCACGGCTACGCGGTGGCCGGCGGCAGCGACATCGCGCTGTGCTGTGACCTGCTCACCATGGCCGACGACGCGCGCATCGGCTACATGCCCACGCGCGTGTGGGGCTGCCCGACCACCGCGATGTGGACCTACCGCCTCGGCGCATTGCGCGCCAAGCAGCTCATGTTCACCGGCGACACCATCACCGGCACGCAAGCGGCCGACTGGGGCCTGGCCAACTTCGCGGTACCCGTGGCGCAGCTCGACGAGGCCACGCTGGCGCTCGCGCAGCGCATCGCGGGCGTGCCCAGTTCGCACCTCATGATGCACAAGATGGTCGTCAACCAGGTCTGGCATTCGATGGGGCTGGAGCAGACCCAGATGTTCGCCACCGTGTTCGACGGCATCACGCGCCACAACCCCGAAGGCCTATGGTTCCGTCGCCAGGCGGAGGCCGAAGGCTTCAAGAGCGCGGTGCAGTGGCGCGACAGCGGCCGGCCGATTCCTGAAGGCGACGAAGCCCGGGCGCGCATCGCCGAGCTCGAAGCGAAGCTGGCTGCGCGCGGCTGAGCGCACGGTCGCGTGGCGCCATGCCGGCGCCCATGTCACGCGACCGACATCTCTCCCCTCGATGATCCGCCGCGCCTGCCGCCCGTCACGTTGACGGCGGAAAGATGGCGCATCCATTTCGATGGATACAAAAGGGGAGGATTTCAATGCAGTTGTTCAATTTCTCGCGCACGGCCCTCGCGGCCTGCGCCTGTGCCTTCATGGCCGCCTGCGGTGGCGGCAACGGTGGTGGTGGCGTGCCGATGTGGCCCCTCGCGCCGGTCTCGCCCCCGGCGCCAGCCCCTGCGCCCGCTCCGGTGCCGGCACCGGCCGAGGCCGCTCCCGTGCTCGTCATCGGCCACCGCGGCGCGCCCGCGCTGCGGCCCGAGCACACGCTGGCCTCGTACCAGCAAGCCATCGACGACGGCGCCGACTTCATCGAGCCCGACCTCGTGCCCACCAAGGACGGCGAGCTGGTCGCGCGCCACGAGAACGCCATCGCCATCGTCGATGCCGCGGGCAAGGTGCTCGAAGCCACGACGAACGTGGCCGACGTGCCCAAGTTCGCCGACCGCAAGGCCACCAAGGTCATCGACGGCCGCCAGGTCACTGGCTGGTTCACCGAAGACTTCACGCTGGCCGAACTCAAGGAGTTGAAGGCGCGCGAACGCATTCCTGCGGTGCGCCCGGCCAACGTGTCTTTCGACCAGCTCCAGGTGCCCACGCTCGACGAAGTGATCCAGCTCGCCAAGGCGCAGTCGGTCATCAAGGGCCGCGTGATCGGCATCTACCCCGAGACCAAGCACCCGACCTACTTCCGTTCGATCGGCCTGCCGCTCGAGAAGAAGCTGCTCGACACGCTGCACAAGTACGACCTCGACAAGGCCGATGCGCCGGTGTTCGTGCAGTCCTTCGAAACCGGCAACCTCAAGGACATCCGCCTGAAGAGCACGGTGAAGATCGTGCAGCTCATCGACGGGCAGGGCGCGCCCTACGACCTCGTGGCGCTGAACGACAAGCGCACCTACGCCGACCTCGTGAAGCCCGAGGGCCTGGCCGAGATCGCGACCTACGCGAACGGCATCGGCCCGGCCAAGGCGCGCGTGATCCCGGTGGTCGACGGCAAGCTCGGCGTGCCGACCACGCTGGTGAAGGACGCGCACGACAAGAAGCTGCTGGTCCACATCTTCACGGTGCGGCCCGAGAACAACTTCCTACCCGACAGCCTGAAGAAGGCACCGAAGACCGACCCGACCGTGTACGGCGACACCGCCGGCGAGATCAAGGCGTTTCTGGATGCGGGCATCGACGGCTTCTTTGCCGACAGCGCGGCCACGGCCGTGCCCGCGGTGAAGGCGTACCGCGCGGCGCAGCCGAAGTAAGGGAGTCGAATCCGGAAAGGAAGAGGGCGCTCAGCCGCCCTTGCGGCGCTTCACCACCACCGTGGCCTCGAGGCCTTCATAGGCCTCGGCGTCGCCGTACCAGCTGCCCGAGATGGGCGCTGCCAGCGCGGGGTCGCGCGCCACGCCCACGCGGATCAGCTGGCCGCTGCCCATGAGGTTGTTGGTGGGGTCGAAGGCCAGCCAGCCCGCGCCCGGCAGGTAGGCCTGCAGCCAGGCGTGCGTGCTGCCGGCGCCGGTGACCGATTCGCCGGGCGCCTGCCCGGTGGCGTCGCTGTCGAGCGACGCGTCGTAGAGGTAGCCCGAGACGAAGCGCGTCGCGATGCCGAGACGGCGCGTGGCTTCCATCATCAGCAGCGCGTAGTCGCGGCAGCTGCCGCTGCCCAGCGCCAGCGTTTCGAGCGGCGTCTGCGTGCCTTCCTCGTCGCGCGCCTTGTATTCGAAGCTCTGGCCGATGTGCGCGTTCATGCGCGTGAGCACGTCGCGCGTGCTGTTGGGCTGGTCGGTGTGCAGGAACTGGTGCGCCCAGCGGATCAGCGTGCCGTTGGCATCGTCGTTGTGGTGCGGGCGCAGGTAGTGCTCCAGGTCCAGGCGCTCCTGCACCGAATAGGCAAAGGGCAGGAACTCGGCCGACGGGTCGAGCGTGAGCAGGTCGCGCTGCGACGGCGGCACGTGCTCGATGGTGAAGGAACAGACGATGCGCAGCTCGGTCGCCTCGCCCAGCGGCTGCACCAGCGCGACGGAGTTCGAGTACGGGTCTTGAATGAGCCGCGTGAGGGCCTGCGGGCTCACCTGCAGGTCGGTGGCGAGCACCCGCAGGTCGTGGCTGTCGCGCGGACGGAACATCACGCGGTGCAAGCCGAAGGTCACCGGCTTGTTGTAGCGGTAGACGGTGGTGTGGGTGATGTCGTACTGGATGGCCATGGCGCGCATTGTGCGGTGCGCGCGTGACGCCGGGGAGCCGGGAAGCCCGTACGGGCCGATTCAGTCCGATCCGGGCCAGAGCCGCTGCGTGCCCAGCGCCTTGGCGAGCGTCGCGGGCAAGGGCAGCGGTTCGCCATGCCACTGCGCCGCCAGCAACTCGGCGCACAGCGTGGCAAAGCTCAGGCCGCGCGAGCCCAGCGCGGTGCAGGCCCAGAGGCCGTCGTCGGCACCCGGCGCCAGCGGGCCGACCAGCGGCCGGCGATCGCCCGAGGCGCAGCGCACGCCGACCCAGGCGTGGGTGTCTCCGCGTTCGAAGGCGGGCGCCAGCGCGGCGGCGGCGCCGGGGTGCAGGCGCGCGAGCCGTTCGCGGTTGGCGAGGCGGTCTGCGTCAGTGGGGGCGAGGTCGGTGCTGTCGCGGTCGAAGGTGGCGCCGATCAGCCACAGCGGCTGCGGCGCCTGGCCGTCGGGCACGCCGGCGATCAGGTGGCCGTCGCCGTTGATGGGGGTGACGGGCAGGGCGGCGGGGGCCGCGCGGCCCCAGGCGACTTGGCCGCGCACGGGTTGCAGCGGCAGGTCGGGTGCGAAGTGGTGCGATGCGAAGCCCGCGGCCACGACGACGCGGTCGGCTTCGGCGAGCAGGGCGCCGGTGTCGTCGAGCAGCTGCCAGCCGCCGTCCGTGCGTGCGAGGCGCGCCACGTGGCAGTTGCCTCGGAACGCGACGCCCGGTTGGCCCAGCCACGCGGCGATCAACCGGTGCGGCCGCACCCAGGCCGCGCGCGCATGCCAGAGCGCCGGCGTGTCGGGGGGCAGGCCGGCCACCGCGAGCCGGTCGGGCTGTGCGGGCCAGGATTCGTTCGGGCCTTGGGCGCTCCAGCCGGGCGGCACGCGCACGTCGCCGTCGGGCCGGCGTTCGAGCGACCCGTGGGCGCCCCAGTCGCGACCGTTCTCGAGCCGTTGCGTCAGTTCGGTCCAGGTGGCACGGATGCCGGCGCGCGTGAGCCGCGACAGCAAGGCGTCGTCGGACGACACATGCGGCGCCAGCAGCCCGACCGGCAGGCCCGACGCGCCCGAGGCCGGCGCGTCGGCCGCATCGAGCACGGTGACCCGCCAGCCGCGCCGCGCAAGGCTGGCCGCGACCGCAGCACCCGCGAGCCCGGCGCCGATCACCGCGCAATGGCCGGGCGCATCGACGCCTTCGCGCACCGGCTGGCGGCGCCGCACCGTCCAGGCGGGCGCGAACACGCCGCGCAGGCTGCCGGGGCCCGGGTCGAGCTGGAAGCCGTTCTGCGCCAGCGCATGACTCACCCCGTCGTCGTCGGTGCGGGCCGCGAGGCCGGTGCCCTGGCGGGCGAAGCGCGACACCGCTTTGAGCGTGTCGGGCGAGGCCGTCGCCGGGCCGAAGCCGTCGAGGAAGAGGCTGTCGGCCTCGAAGCGTTGCGCGCGCAGCATCGGCTGCAGCTCGCCCACGCACAGCGTGAGCAGCACGCGGCCGTCGTCGAAGGCCAGCCGGTGGAAGCCGGGCAGCAGCCCGGTCCATTGGTCGGCCAGCTCCGCAGCGAGCGGTGCCAGCGCCGGGTCGGCCTCAGCCGCGCGCAGCAGATCGCCGGCCGGCGCCGGATGGGCGTCGATCGCGACGTAATGCAGCAGGCGCGGGCGCTGCGGGTCGGCGCGCCAGGCCTGCCAGGTTGTCAGGAAATGAAGGCCCGGCACGAAGCCGGTTTCGAGAATCCGCCATTGCGGACGCCCGGACCAGGCAGCGGGCAGGCCGCAGCCGCCCAAAAACACACGGCGCGAAAGCGCCGGTGTGTCGTTGTCGAGGGGGGAGGTGTCGTCGCCGGAGCGCGCGCCGAGCGGGGTGCCGTCGGCGGCCACGCCGGACTCAGGCCGCAGGAGGGGGAACGTAGCCTTGCGCCACGTCGGCGCCTTCGCCGAAGAAGTGCTTTTCCATCTGGCGGGCCAGGTACTGGCGGGCGCGCAGGTCGGCCAGGTTCAGCCGGTTTTCATTGACCAGCATGGTCTGTTGCTTGAGCCAGGCGGCCCAGGCTTCCTTGCTGACGTTTTCCCACAGGCGCTTGCCCAGGTCGCCGGGGTACGGCGGAAAGTCGAGTCCTTCGGCCTCTTTGCCGAGCTTGATGCACTGAACCATGCGTGCCATTTGATTGCCTCTTGTGGGGGAAAGCGGTTGCTTAGTTGATTTGGCTATTAAGAACTGAAAACTTGGTCGTTCCAGTTCCTATATGTCGTATTCAGAATACGTGGCTTCATTGATATGCCTTTTTAAGAGCAAGACACCATGAGCCTTCGCCGCGACTTTATCAAGCTTTCCCTGGGTGCCGGCGTGGCCGGTGCCTTGGCCCTGTCGGCATTGCCGTCGTTTTCGCAGGGCGCGGCGGGTGCCAAGGGCCCCGTGACGCTGCTGAACGTGTCGTACGACCCGACCCGCGAGCTGTACGTGGACTACAACCAGGCCTTCGCCAAGTACTGGAAGGCCAAGACCGGCCAGGACGTGAGCGTCAAGCAGTCGCACGGCGGTTCGGGCAAGCAGGCGCGTTCGATCATCGACGGCATCGATTCCGACGTGGCCACGCTGGCGCTGGGCGGCGACATCGACGCCCTGGCCACGCATGGCGGCCTCGTCAAGGCCGACTGGCAAAAGCGCCTGCCGCACAACTCGGCCCCCTACACCTCGACCATCGTGTTCCTGGTGAAGAAGGGCAACCCCAAGGGCTTGAAGGACTGGGACGACCTGGTCAAACCCGGCGTGCAGGTGATCACCCCCAACCCCAAGACCTCGGGCGGCGCCCGCTGGAACTACCTCGCGGCCTGGGAATTCGCCAAGCGCAAGTACGGCGGTGAAGCGAAGGCCAAGGAATTCGTCGGCAACCTGTACAAGAACGTGCCCGTGCTCGACACCGGCGCGCGCGGCTCGACCATCACCTTCGTGCAGCGCGGCGTGGGCGACGTGCTGCTGGCCTGGGAAAACGAAGCCTTCCTGGCGCTGAAGGAGTTCGGGCCCGAGAAGTTCGAGATCGTCGTGCCGTCCATCTCCATCCTGGCCGAGCCCAGCGTGGCGGTGGTCGACAAGGTGGTCGACAAGAAGGGCACGCGCGCCGTGGCCGAGGAGTACCTGAAGTACCTGTACTCCGACGAAGGCCAGGACATCGCGGGCCGCAACTTCTACCGCCCGACGTCTGACAAGGCCAAGGCCAAGTACGACAAGCAGTTCCCCAAGCTGACGCTGGTGACCATCGACCAGGCCTTCGGTGGCTGGGCGAAGGCGGACAAGGAGCACTTCGCCGACGGCGGCTCCTTCGACCAGATCTACGCGCCCAAGCAGAAGTAAGCGCAGCTCTTCCGGAATCGATCGCTGGTGGCACCCCGTGGGAGGGCGCCGGGGATCGCTTCGCCCTGAATTTCTCCTGAAGCCCAACGAAAGTTTCTCGTGTCCGTTCTCCTGATTGCCGGCAGCCCTTCGGCCCCCTCTCGCTCCACCGCCTTGCTCGACGCGGTGGGCGAGCGGCTGGCCCAACGCCATGCGCGCATCGAGCGGCTCGCGATCCGCGACCTGCCGGCGCAGGCGCTGCTGCTGGCCGAGTGGGCGCATCCGGCCATCGAGCGAGCCATTGCCCAGGTGGCGGCGGCCCGCGTGATCGTGGTGGCCACGCCGGTCTACAAGGCGGCCTACAGCGGCGTGCTGAAGGTCTTTCTCGACCTGCTCTCGCAGAACGCGCTCAAGGGCAAGACGGTGCTGCCGCTGGCCACCGGCGGCAGCCCGCACCACATGCTCGCGCTCGACTACGCACTGCGCCCCGTGCTGCAGTCGCTGTCGGCGCGCCACATCCTGCCGGGCGTCTACGCGAGCGACTCGCAGATCGCGCTGACGCCCGAGAACGCCTACCAGGTGCACCACGACCTGGCAGAGCGCCTGAACGAGGCCGTCGAGGTGCTCGCGACCGAAGGCCTGAAGCTGCCGGCCACGCACGGCTTCGAGCCGGTTCCTTTCTCCCGTGTGCGATGTAGCGTTTGACGACCGGGTTCCCCGCTGAACCCGGCCCCGGCCAGACCTTTTTCCGTTCCCCGTTTTTCAAAGCCGCTTGTGTGCGGCCGGGGGATCGCTTTGCCTCACGTTTTTGCACCAAGGATTCCGCATGAACCCCGTCGCTCCCGAAGACTCCGTGTTCGAAGTCGCGCCGCGCTCCTTCTGGCAGGCGCTGCGCGACCTGGCCATCAGCGCCATCGTCGTCACCGCCATCGCGCTCATCGTGAGCTTCATCTCCGCCGCTTCGGCACACGCCCAGACGCAGACGAAGGCCAGGGGCGAGCTGCGCATCGGCTACCAGAAGTCGGCCAGCCTGTTCGTGCTGCAGAAGGCGCAGGGCACGCTCGAGAAGAAGCTGTCGCCGCTGGGCTTCGGCGTGAAGTGGGTCGAGTTCCCGGCGGGCCCGCAGCTGCTCGAAGGGCTGAACGTCGGCGCGGTCGACGTGGGCTATGTCGGCGAGGCGCCGCCCATCTTCGCGCAGGCCGCGGGGGCGAAGTTCGTCTACTTCGGCTACGACCCGGCCGCGCCGCGCGCCGAGGCCATCCTGGTCACCAAGGATTCGCCCATCCGCTCCGTGGCCGACCTCAAGGGCAAGAAGGTCGCGCTCAACAAGGGCAGCAACGTGCACTACCTGCTCGTGAAGCAGCTCGAGAAGAACGGCCTGAAGCTCTCCGACATCCAGCCCGTGTACCTCGCACCCGCCGACGGCCGTGCCGCCTTCGAGAGCAAGAACGTCGACGCCTGGGTGATCTGGGACCCGTTCCAGGCCGCCGCGGAGAAAGCCACCGGCGCCCGCGTGCTGGCCGATGGCGCGCCTGACGTGGTCAACAACTACCAGTACTACCTGGGCGAGCGCGGCTTCGTGAAGAAGCACCCGCAGGTGATCGACGCGCTGTTCGCCGATTCGGTGGAGCAAGGCATCTGGCTCAAGAAGAACCTGCGCCAGGCCGCCGAGCTGATCGCGCCGCTGCAGGGCCTGCCCGTGGACGTGGTCGAGCTGGCGCTGCGCCGCTACGAGTTCAACGTGAAGCCGATCACCGCCGCCGTCGCGGCCGACCAGCAGCAGATCGCCGACACCTTCTTCGCACTGAAGCTCATTCCCAAGCCCATCAAGGTCAGCGACGCGGTCGTCACGGCCCAGCCCTGAACAGATTCGAAGGACCCCATTCCATGACCCGCATTGCCATTCCCCGACGCCGCCTGCTCCAGGGCGCAGCCGCCGCCCTCGCGCTGCCGTCGTCGTTCGCCGCCCTGGCGCAGGCCCCCGCGCGCCAGTTGCGCATCGGCCATCAGAAGGGCTACCTGAGCGTGCTCAAGGCCCGCGGCACGCTCGAGAAGCGGCTCGCACCTCTGGGCGCCACCGTGAAGTGGACCGAGTTCACGGCCGGCCCGGTGCAGCTCGAGGCGCTGAACGTCGGCTCGATCGACTTCGGCGACGTCGGCGAAGCGCCGCCCATCTTCGCCCAAGCCGCCGGCGCGCCGCTGGCCTACGTGGGCGCCACGGTGCCGCGCCCGAAGACCGAGGCGGTGCTGGTGCCCAAGGGCTCGGCCATCCAGACCGTGGCCGACCTCAAGGGCAAGAAGATCGCGCTCAACAAGGGCTCGAACGTCCACTACTTCATCGTCAAGCTGTTCGAGAAGCACGGCCTGGCGTACAGCGACCTGAACCTGGTCTACCTGCCGCCGGCCGACGCGCGCGCCGCCTTCGAAAAGGGTTCGGTCGACGCCTGGGTGATCTGGGACCCGTTCCTGGCCGCCGCGCAGCAGTCGCTCGACGCACGCATCCTGGCCGACGCCGTGGGCGTGGTCGGCAACCGCGCCTACTACTTCTCGTCGCTCGACTACGTGGCGAAGAACGCCGACGTGCTGGCCATCGCGATCGAAGAGGTCAACAAGATCGACCAGTGGGGCGCCGCCCACCGCAACGAACTGGCGACCGAGCTGTCGGCCATTTGGGGCTTGCCCAAGGCCGTGGCCGACCTGTCGCAGGGCCGCACCGCCTACGGCACCGGCCCGATCACCAAGGCCATCCTGGCCGAGCAGCAGCAGATCGCCGACACCTTCTTCGCGCTCAAGCTGATTCCCAAAAAGATCAACGTGCTCGAAGCCGCCGGCGCGGGGATCGCGTGATGGCCGCCGTGTTGTCGACTGCGCTGCACGAACGCGCCGGCCAGGTGCTGGCCATCACGGCGCGCGCCTGGGGTGTCGTGTCCGCGGCGCGCCGCCTTCCTTTCCTGCTTGCCGTCTGAACGGGCAAGCCAACGAACGATCGAGAGTTTCCGATGCAGATCTTCTGGTTCCTCCCCACGCACGGCGACAGCCGTTACCTCGGCACGAGCGAAGGCGCGCGCGCCGTCGACCTGCCGTACCTGCAGCAGATCGCCGGCGCGGCCGACCACCTCGGCTATGAAGGCGTGCTGATTCCCACCGGCCGCTCCTGCGAAGACCCGTGGGTGATCGCGTCCAGCCTGATCGGCGCGACGAAGAAGCTCAAGTTTCTGGTGGCGGTGCGCCCCGGCCTGCACCAGCCCAGCCTGGCCGCGCGCATGGCCGCGACCTTCGACCGGCTCTCGGGCGGGCGCCTGCTCGTGAACCTCGTCACCGGCGGCGACCAGGCCGAGCTGGAAGGCGACGGCGTGTACCTCGACCATGCGGCGCGCTACGAGCAGTCGGCCGAGTTCATCCGCATCTGGCGCGAGATCATTGCGCGCAGCCACGAGACCGGCACCTACGACTACGAGGGCAAGCACCTGAGCGTGAAGGGCGCGCGGCTGCTGTTTCCGCCGGTGCAGAAACCGTATCCGCCCGTGTGGTTCGGCGGCTCGTCGGCCGCGGCGCACGACCTGGCCGCCGAGCAGGTCGACGCCTACCTCACCTGGGGCGAGCCGCCCGCGGAGGTGTCGAAAAAGATCGCCGACGTGCGCGCCCGCGCCGAACGCCAGGGCCGCAGCGTGCAGTTCGGTATCCGCCTGCACGTGATCGTGCGCGAGACCGAGGACGCCGCCTGGAAGGCCGCCGAAGAACTCATCAGCCGCGTCGATGACGAGACCGTCGCGCGCGCCCAGGCCGCCTTTGCGCGCATGGATTCCGAAGGCCAGCGCCGCATGGCCGCGTTGCACGCCGGCGGCGCCAAGCGCGGGCGCGCCGACCTGGAGATTGCGCCCAACCTCTGGGCCGGCGTGGGCCTGGTGCGCGGGGGCGCGGGCACGGCGCTGGTCGGCGACGCCAAGACCGTGGCGGCGCGCATCGAGGAGTACGCGGCGCTGGGCATCGACAAGTTCATCTTCTCGGGCTACCCGCACCTCGAAGAGGCCTACCGCTTCGCCGAGCTGGTGTTCCCGCTGCTCTCGCGCAAGGCGAAGACGCAACTCGCAGGCGGCTCCCTGAGCGGCCCCTTCGGCGAGGTCGTAGCCAACCTCGACGCGCCCTCGCGCCTCGTCTCGCAAAGCTGAGGACACGCATGACCGAACAAGTACAGGAACTGCCGGCCGTGGCGCCGGCATCGAACACAAGCGATGCAGGCAGCGCGCTGCGAGGCTTCGGCCTCAACGTCGCGAAGCGGCTCATCCCGTGGCTGGTGCCCGTGGGGCTGATCGTCGTCTGGCAGATCGCCTCGTCGCTGGGCTGGCTCTCGACGCGCGTGCTGCCGGCACCGCTGGACGTGGTCAAGGCCGCATGGTCGCTCACCGTGTCCGGCGAGCTCTGGACGCATGTGAAGGTGAGTGCGGGCCGTGCGCTCGCGGGGCTGGCCATCGGCGGTGGCGCGGGGCTGGCATTGGGCCTGCTCACGGGCTCGGTGAAGTTCTTCGAAACGCTGCTCGACTCCACCATCCAGATGGTGCGCAACATCCCGGCGCTGGCGCTCATTCCGCTGGTGATCCTGTGGTTCGGCATCGACGAATCGGCCAAGCTCTTCCTGATCTCGGTGTCGGTGTTCTTCCCGATCTACCTGAACACCTTCCACGGCATTCGCAACGTCGATCCGCAGCTCATCGAGATGGGGCGCACCTACGGCCTGTCGCGCTGGCAGCTGTACCGCGAGGTGATCCTGCCGGGCGCGCTGTCGTCGATCCTCGTGGGGCTGCGTTTTTCGCTGGGCCTGATGTGGGTGATCCTCATCGTGGCCGAGACCATCTCGGCGCAGGCCGGCATCGGCTACCTCACGATGAACGCCCGCGAGTTCCTGCAGACCGACATCGTGCTCGTGGGCATCCTGTTGTACGCGCTGCTCGGCAAGTTGGCCGACCTGTTTGCACGCGGCCTGGAGCAATGGTGGCTGCGCTGGCACCCGGGCTACCAGAAGAAGCCGGCGAAGTGAGGGCAGGGCACATGAACCACATCCTCATCAATCGCCGTACCGCTCTGGCGACGCTGGGCGCGCTGAGTGCCGGTGCCGTCCTGGCGCAGCAACAACGGCCCGTCACGGTGCGCTTCGGCTACCAGAAGTCGTCCACGCTGATCGCACTGCTGAAGGTGCAGGGCACGCTCGAGAAGCAGCTCGCACCGCTCAACGTTTCGCTGAGCTGGCACGAGTTCACCAGCGGCCTCCCGCTGCTCGAGGCACTGAACCTCGACAACCTCGACATCAGCGCCGACGTGGCCGACACCGTGCCCGTGTTCGCACAGGCCGCCGGTGCCGACCTGACCTTTCTGGCGCAGGAGGCGCCGTCGCCGGCCGCGCAGGCCATCGTCGTGCGCGACGAGTCGCCGCTCAAGACCGTGGCCGATCTCAAGGGCAGGAAGGTCGGTTTCGCGAAGGCGGCTGGCGCGCACTACCTGCTGATCGCCGCGCTGGAGAAGGCCGGCCTCTCGTTCAAGGACATCGAGCCCGCCTACCTCACGCCGGCCGACGGCCGCGCCGCCTTCGAGCGCGGCGCCATCGACGCCTGGGTGGTGTGGGACCCGTTCCTGGCCGCCGCGCAGCGCCAGTCGAAGGTGCGCATCCTGGCCGATGGCGCAGGCATTGCGTCGTACCAGCGCTACTACCTGGCGAGCACCAAGTTCGCGAAGGCGCGGCCCGACGTTCTGCGCGTGGTCTACGCCGAGCTGGAGAAGACCGGCAAGTGGGTCAAGCAGCACCCCAAGGAAGCCGCGGCCCTGCTGGCGCCCGTGTGGGGGCTCGACGCCCCGACCATCGAGCAGGCCAACAGCCGCCGCAGCTACGCCGTGCGGCCCGTGGTGGCCGGTGGGCTGGCCGAGCAACAGCGCATCGCCGATGCCTTCTTCGCCGAGAAGCTGCTGCCCAGAAAAATCGATGCGCTGAATGTGGCGCTGTTCAACCCCGGGGCGTGAATTCATGAGTGCCGTTCTCAAAGACATCCAACCCCAAGCCATTGCCGGCGGCGTGCGCCTCGAGGCGCGCGGCTTGCACAAGCGCTACGGCGCGCGCGAGGTGCTGCGCAACACGCAGCTGACCATCGAGCCGGGCCAGTTCATCGCCATCGTCGGGCGCAGTGGCTGCGGCAAGAGCACGCTGCTGCGGCTCATCGCGGGCCTGGAAGAAGCCACTTCCGGCGGCCTCTACACCGACGGCAAGGCCGTGAGCGGCCTGCACGACGACACGCGCATCATGTTCCAAGAAGCGCGCCTGTTGCCGTGGCGCCGCGTGCTCGACAACGTGACGCTGGGCCTGCCGAACGATGCCAAGGCGCGCGGCAAGGAAGTGCTCGCGCAGGTCGGCCTGGCCGACCGCGAGAACGAATGGCCGGCGCGCCTGTCGGGCGGGCAGCGCCAGCGCGTGGCCCTGGCGCGCGCGCTGGTGCACCACCCACGCCTGCTGCTGCTCGACGAGCCGCTGGGCGCGCTCGACGCGCTCACGCGCATCGAGATGCACCGCCTCATCGAGAACCTCTGGCAGCGCCACCGCTTCACCGCGCTGCTGGTGACGCACGACGTGCAGGAAGCTGTGGCGCTGGCCGACCGCGTGATCCTCATCGAGGACGGCCGCATCGCGCTCGACGAGAACATCGCGCTGGCCCGCCCGCGCTCGCAGGGCGACCCGGCCTTTGCCGCGATCGAAAAACGAATCCTCGACCGGGTGCTGCAGAAGTCCGAAGAGACCGATGTGGAAAGCACCGATGCCAGCTGGCTCACGCCTCAAGCCCATGCCTTGCGCTGGGCGATCTGAGTCGTTTCATCCATTCCCCCTTTGAAAGGCAGTCGCATGTCGCAGAACTGGAAATTCGAAACCCTGTCGGTCCACGCCGGCTATTCGCCCGAGCCGACCACCCGCGCGGTCGCGCCGCCGATCTACCAGACCGTGGCCTACGCTTTCGACAGCGCGCAGCACGGCGCGGACCTGTTCGACCTGAAGGTGCCGGGCAACATCTACACCCGCATCAACAACCCGACGCAGGACGTGCTGGAGCAGCGCGTGGCCGCGCTCGAAGGCGGCATCGCCGCGCTGGCGCTGGCCTCGGGCCAGGCGGCCGTGACCTACGCGATTCAGACCATCGCCGAGGCCGGTGACAACATCATCAGCAGCACGGCGCTGTACGGCGGTACCTACAACCTGTTCGCGCACACGCTGCCGCAGTTCGGCATCACCACGCGCTTCGCGGACCATCGCGACCCGAGCAGCTTCGAGAAGCTGTTCGACGAGCGCACGAAGGCGGTGTTCGTCGAGTCGCTGGGCAACCCGGCGGGCAACGTGACCGACATCGCGGCCATCGCCGAGATCGCGCACCGCCACGGCGTACCGCTCATCGTCGACAACACCGTGCCCTCGCCGTACCTGAGCCGACCCATCGAGCACGGCGCCGACATCGTGGTGCACTCGCTCACCAAGTACCTGGGCGGCCACGGCACCAGCATCGGCGGCGCCATCGTCGACTCGGGCAAGTTCCCGTGGGCCGAGCACAAGGAGCGCTTCAAGCGTCTGAACGAGCCCGACGTGAGCTACCACGGCGTGGTCTACACCGAGGCGCTGGGCCCGGCCGCCTACATCGGCCGTGCGCGCGTGGTGCCGCTGCGCAACACGGGCGCGGCCATCTCGCCGTTCAACGCCTTCCTGATCCTGCAGGGCATCGAGACGCTGGCGCTGCGCATGGACCGCATCAGCAGCAATGCACTGGCGGTGGCGCAGCATCTGAAGCAGAGCAAGGCCGTCAACTGGGTGAACTACGCCGCGCTCGAAGACCATGCCGACTACCCGCTGGCGAAGAAGTACTTCGGCGGCAAGTCCAGCGGCGTGCTGACCTTCGGCATCGGCGCGGGTCGCGAGGGCGGGGCGAAGTTCCTCGACGCGCTGAAGCTCTTCACGCGGCTGGTGAACATCGGCGACGTGCGCTCGCTGGCCACGCACCCCGCATCGACCACGCACCGCCAGCTGTCGCCCGAAGAACTGGCCCGCGCCGGCGTCACGGAAGACACGGTGCGCCTGTCGGTGGGCATCGAGCACATCGACGACCTGATCGCCGACCTCGACCAGGCGCTGGCCGCCGCATCGAACTGACACAGCGTTCCAAGACATGACCACATTGCAAGCCATCCCTGACGCCGCGCTGGACCAGCTGTTCCGCAAGGCGCGCACCGTGCACGCCTTCAAGCCGGTGCCCGTGACCGACGCGCTGATCCACCAGCTCTACGACCTCGTGAAGTGGGGCCCGACCGCCTACAACGCCCAGCCCGCGCGCTACGTGTTCGTGCGCAGCGAGGAGGCCAAGGCGAAGCTGAAGCCGGCCGTGTCCGCGGGCAACACCGCGCAGACGCTGCAGGCCGGCGTGACGGTGATCGTGGCGCACGACACGCGCTTCTACGAGCACCTGCCCACGCAGTTCCCGGCCTACGACGCCAAGCCCTTCTTCGAGAAGAGCGCCGAAGCCGCGCAGGCCACGGCCTTTCGCAACAGCAGCCTGCAGGGCGCCTACCTGATCCTGGCGGCGCGTTCGCTCGGGCTCGACGCGGGCCCGCAATCGGGCTTCAACGCCGACCTGATCGACAAGGCCTTCTTCCCCGACGGCCGCTATCGCGCGAACTTCCTCGTCAACCTCGGCGTGGCCGACCACGCCGGCACCTTCGAACGCGGGCCCCGGCTGGCGTTCGACGACGTGGCCGAGATCGTCTGAGCGTCGGCCGTTTTCACTCACAACCCCTGTCAACCCTGAAAGAGAAATCACCATGTCCATCCAAGCCATCAACGTCCGCAACCAGTTCAAGGGCAAGGTCCGCGAGATCATCCGCGGCGACGTCGTCTCCGAAGTCGATGTCGAAACCGCCTGGGGCATCGTCACCTCCGTCATCACCACGCGCTCGGTCGACGAGCTGCAGCTGAAGGTGGGCTCCGACGTGGTCGCACTCGTGAAGTCGACCGAAGTTTCGATCGCCAAGCTCTGACGGACCCTCGGGCGTGCGACGACCCGGTGCCTTTCTGGTACCGGGTTTTTTCTTGTCAGCCTTCTAGCGGAACCAGTCGCCAGATGCCATACGGATTGTGAAAGAGCGAGTCCTTGTCGTAGTTCTGACTGTCTTGCTCTTCGATTCGGTAGACCGGTGCGTCCTCGTCGACCGAGAAAGTTTGGCCCGCTCGGATGGAGGGGGATTCGGTGAACAGGTATTGAGTGAAAACGCGCAGCAACTCAGTGGCAGCAGCGGGGTCGTTTCGACTCGGCGTTGCGGCGTCTTTCAGACCGAGGTTGTGCATGCCGCAGGAGCAGACGTCTGCACCTGTGAGATAGACCACGAGCGCCCTGTGCGCGAAGAAGAGGTGAAGGTTCTCGCAGTGTTCGTGCCAATCGGCGGGCTTGTACGAAAGACCCGTGCTCTCGACCTTCACGCCGAGTCCACCGGCGCGAAGTAGCGCGGCGCCGGCACGCATGAGCGATTCGGCGTTCTGTTGGCTTCCACCCGATCCGACCAAGTAGACGACAGAACTGTGATCTGCGATGGCTGCCATTTCAGTTGTGCCACGCCAGTGAGGGCCGGAAGCTTCAAATGCCTTGAGCATCCGATCGTCCGGACCTTCCAATACCAACTCGCACTTGAAGCGCGTCTCCATGCACATCAGGATGCGGCCGGCGAACAGGTAGCCCGTCCTGTCCCTGGCAAGACGGCGGATCAGGTCTGTGGCATCTGTCCAGGGGCCGGGAATGCACAGGACCATTTCGGGGTCCGGGATGGTTTCGCTCACAGGTTGTCCTTGCTGTTGCTGTTGCTGGTGCTCGGCTATTTTGCGGGAGGCCGATGACCGCGATGGCGATCTATAGATCGGAAGGTTGTTAGGAATCGACTTTTCGGTTGTTTGAGCTTAGGCGTGCCGCTCCTACAGTGGTGGTCATCGCCATCAAGGCGTATACAACGCACAGCAGGAGTCGCAAAGCATGTCATTGGAAGTTGAAGAACTCGTCGTCTTGCCTGAAGCGCTGGAGCAAGCGCGCGCACAGGCAGCCGAAGCCGGCTGGCCCTACGCCGGCGGCGTGACGCCCCCCGTGGCCTGGCAGCTGGTGCAGGACGGCCAGGCCCTGCTCGTGGACGTGCGCTCCGGCGAAGAGCGCAAGTTCGTCGGCCACGTGCCCGACAGCCTGCACGTGGCCTGGGCCACGGGCACCGCGCTCACCCGCAACCCGCGCTTCGTGCGCGAGCTCGAAGCCAAGGTGGCCAAGGACGGCGGCAAGGAGGCCGTGGTGCTGCTGCTGTGCCGCAGCGGCAAGCGCTCCGCGCTGGCGGCCGAAGCCGCTGCCAAGGCCGGCTTCACGCAGGTGTTCAACGTGCTCGAAGGCTTCGAGGGCGAGATCGATGCGAGGCAGCATCGCGGCGGTTCCGACGGCTGGCGCTTCCATGGCCTGCCGTGGGTGCAGGACTGAACCCCGAACCCACACAGACAGAAACACACGGGAGGAAAACACACATGGCTCAATTCGAAGTGAGTGACATCGTGCGCGCACTGCATGAGGTGCGCGACGAGTGGCGCGATTCGCAGCGCCGTTCGCGCGAGCCCGGTGCGCGCGAGTTTCCGTCGCGCGATGCGCTGGCGCAGATCGTCGAATCGCTCAAGGGCGCGCTCTTTCCGATGCGGCTGGGTCCGCCGGACCTGCGCCACGAGAGCGAGGATTTCTACGTGGGCCACACGCTCGACGCCGCCTTGCAGGCACTGCTGGTGCAGGCCCGGCTCGAGCTGAACTTCAACGCACGGCTGGCGCCGCGCCCCGCGAGCGAGATCGACGCCGCAGCCACCGAAGCCGTGCGCCAGTTCGCGAACGCGCTGCCGGGCCTGCGCCGGCTGCTCGACAGCGACGTGCTCGCGGCCTACCGGGGCGACCCGGCCGCGCGCAGCGTCGACGAGGTGCTGCTGTGCTATCCGGGCGTGCTGGCGATGATCCATCACCGCCTCGCGCACCGGCTCTACGAGCTCGGCCTGCCGCTGCTCGCGCGCATCGTGGCCGAGCTGGCGCATGCGCAGACCGGCATCGACATCCACCCGGGCGCGACGATCGACGCGGGCTTCTTCATGGACCACGGCACCGGCGTCGTGATCGGCGAGACGGCCGTCATCGGCAAGCGCGTGCGGCTGTACCAGGCCGTCACGCTCGGCGCCAAGCGCTTCCCCACCGACGCCGAAGGCAACCTGCAGAAGGGCCTGCCGCGCCACCCGGTGGTGGAGGACGATGTGGTCATCTACGCGGGCGCCACCATCCTGGGCCGCGTGACGCTCGGCAGGGGCGCGGTCATCGGCGGCAACGTGTGGATCACCGACGACGTGAAGCCCGGTGCCAGCGTCACGCAGGCCAGCCTGCAGAACAACAGCGCACCGAAGGCGGGCGGCGTATGAAGGCCTTTGTCGAAGACTTCGGCGTCACCGTGCGCCAGCTGCGCGAAGGACAGGGCTGGTCGCAGGAAGAGCTGGCCGAGCGTTCCGATCTGAACCGCTCGTACGTGGGCGAGATCGAGCGCGGGCGCGTGATCCCGTCGATCGTCACGGCGCAGAAGCTGGCCACCGCGCTGGGCATCAACATCGTCAACCTGCTCGCGCGTTGCGAGCAACTGGAGCAGTCGCGCCTTGCACGGCGGATCAACTTGGCGGCTATAGCCTGTTGAGGGGAAACCCGTGGTCGCCAGACACTGGCGATCACTTTTTCCTCAACCCACGGAGCCTTGATCCATGAGTGCAACAGTCGGTGGTACCACCGCCCTTGGCGACAACGCCGCCCGCCAGCTAGCCAACGCCACCAAGACCGTTCCCCAACTCGAGACCATCAGCCCGCGCTGGCTGACACACCTGCTGCAGTGGGTGCCGGTGGAAGCGGGCATCTACCGCGTCAACAAGGTCAAGAACCCCGAGTCGATCAAGGTCACCTGCACCTCGCGCGAAGAAGAGAACCAGCTGCCGCGCACCTTCGTCGACTACGAAGAGAACCCGCGCGAGCACTACCTGAACGCCGTGAGCACCGTGCTCGACGTGCACACCCGCATCTCCGACCTGTACAGCAGCCCGCACGACCAGATCAAGGAGCAGCTGCGCCTCACGATCGAGACGATCAAGGAGAACCAGGAGAGCGAGCTCATCAACAACCCCGACTACGGCCTGCTGGCGCAGGTGAGCGAAGAGCAGCGCATCTTCCCGCTGACCGGCGCGCCCACGCCCGACGACCTGGACGAGCTGCTGACCAAGGTGTGGAAGGAGCCCGCGTTCTTCCTCACGCACCCGCTGGCCATTGCCGCGTTCGGTCGTGAAGCCACGCGCCGCGGCACGCCGCCGCCCACGGTGAGCCTGTTCGGTTCGCAGTTCATCACCTGGCGCGGCATTCCGCTGATTCCGTCGAACAAGGTGCCGGTGGCCGACGGCAAGAGCAAGATCCTGCTGCTGCGCGTGGGCGACAAGCGCCAGGGCGTGGTGGGCCTGTTCCAGCCGGGCCTGTCGGGTGAGCAGAGCCCGGGGCTGTCGGTGCGCTTCATGGGCATCAACAACCACGCGATCGCGTCGTACCTGATCTCGCTGTACTGCTCGCTCGCGGTGCTGACCACCGACGCGCTGGCCGTGCTCGACGACGTCGAGATCGGCAAGTACCACGACTATCCCGACACCTACAAGTAAGCCGCGGTGAGCAGCACACCCACGTTCCCGGGCGAGGCGCCGTTCGATCCGGCCGTTCTCGCGCGCATGGCCAGCGTCATGTTCTCCGCGCCGCCGGGCGCGCAGTTTCCCGCCAACATCGCACCGCCGGGCTCGCCGCAGGTGAGTCCCGCCGGCTTCGGGCCGAGCGTGCCGGGCACGCCGATCCCGCAGGGGCAGATTCCGGGCGCCAATGTGCTGCCGGCATCGCCCACGCAGCTGCCGTCGCTCGCGAACCGCGCGCCGGCACTGCTGCCGCATGCGGTCGCTGGCAACGGTGTGCCGGACGCGGTGCTGTCGGTGGCGCCGGCTTTCGAGCCGCGCTCGGGCGGCGTGGTGCAGGGCGTGCCGCAGCAGGTGGGGGCGCCCGCGTCGCCGCAGGCGGCCTCCGCATCGCCGTTCTACTTCCTGAACAACAGCTACGGACATCCGACGGCAGGCACCGCCGGCGATGGCTTTGCGATCCACGATCCGTTCGCGGGCCTTGCCGCGCCGACCGCGCAGCCTGCGTTGCCACCGAGCCCACCTTCGGCACCGGCCGGACGCGACGCGCAGTTCTACTTCGTCGATGCGGTGCGCCTGCCCAATGGCTTCGTCACGCCGGCCAAGCCCGATCCGCGCGGCCCCGATGCGGTGCCGCTGGCCGGTAGCGGCCAACATCCGCCGTTCGACGTGCACGCCGTGCGCCGCGATTTCCCGATCCTGCAGGAGCGCGTCAACGGCAAGCAGCTCGTGTGGTTCGACAACGCGGCCACCACGCACAAGCCGCAATCGGTCATCGACCGCATCGCGTACTTCTACGCGCACGAGAACTCGAACATCCATCGCGCGGCGCATGAACTCGCTGCGCGCGCGACCGATGCGTACGAAGGCGCGCGGGAGCGTGTGCGCAAGTTCATCAATGCGCCGGAAGTCGAAGAGGTGATCTTCGTGCGCGGCACCACCGAGGCCATCAACCTCGTGGCCAAGAGCTGGGGCGGCCAGCACGTGGGTGAGGGCGACGAGATCATTGTGTCGAACCTGGAGCACCACGCCAACATCGTGCCGTGGCAGCAGCTCGCCGCCGCCAAGGGCGCGAAGCTGCGCGTGATCCCGGTGGACGATTCGGGCCAGGTGCTGCTCGACGAGTACCGCAAGCTGCTGAACGACCGCACGAAGATCGTCGCCGTCACGCAGGTCTCGAACGCACTGGGCACCGTGGTGCCGGTGAAGGAGATCGTCGAACTGGCGCACCGCGCGGGCGCCAAGGCGCTGGTCGATGGCGCGCAGTCGGTCTCGCACATGCGCGTCGACGTGCAGGACATTGGCGCCGATTTCTTCGTGTTCTCCGGCCACAAGGTGTTCGGCCCGACCGGCATCGGCGTGGTGTGGGGCAAGCGCGAGGTGCTCGAAGACATGCCCCCGTGGCAGGGCGGCGGCAACATGATTGCCGACGTGACCTTCGAGAAGACCGTGTTCCAGCCGATCCCGAACAAGTTCGAGGCCGGCACCGGCAACATCGCCGATGCCGTGGGCCTGGGCGCGGCCATCGACTACGTGAACAAGGTCGGCATCGAGAACATCGCGCGCTACGAGCACGACCTGCTGGTGTACGGCATGGCGCAACTGGGCGCGATTCCCGGCGTGCGGCTGATCGGCACGGCGGCGGACAAGGCGAGCGTGATGTCCTTCGTGCTCGACGGTTACACCACCGAAGAGGTGGGCCACGCGCTCAACGACGAAGGCATTGCCGTGCGCACGGGCCACCACTGCGCACAGCCGATCCTGCGGCGCTTCGGCGTCGAGACCACGGTGCGGCCGTCGCTGGCGTTTTACAACACCTTCGACGAGATCGACCGGCTGGTGACGGTGGTGCGGCGGCTCGCCGGCCAGCGGCGCACGCGCTGAGCCGGCTCAGGGCTTCGATGCCAGGTGCTGCCTGAAGAAGGCGAGCACCTTGGCATTGAAGTCGGCGTGGAAGGCGACGCGGTCGAAGCCGCCGGCATCGCTGCAGATCTCCGGCAAGGCCTTGGCCATGGCTGGCGCGCAGGGCGCCAGGAAGGCGAAGTGCGCGGTGTTTGCGGGCACGTACCAGTCCGGCGCGGAAGGCAGGTTGCGGCGAACCGCTTCGACGTCGTCCAGCGTCACCCCGTCGCCGCCGCGCGCGGAGGCCCAGAGCTGGACGGGCACCGTGACCTGCTTCAATCCCTCGGCATCGAAAAAGCTCAACGGATCGACGATCACCGCCGCCTTGATGCGCGCATCGCGCACCGGGGGCGCAGGCAGTTCCTGGCGCTGGATCTGGCCGCAGAACGGAATCTTCGACGCCGGCGTGCAAAAGCGCAGGCCCAGCTTGAAGTCGGGCACCGCGCCCGTCGCGACGAGGCCGGTGTAGCCGCCGCGCGAGAAACCGAAGAAGCCGACCTGGTCGGCGGCGATCTTCGTGTGGCCGGGCCACGTCTTGAGCATGTGGTCGGCCAGCCGGCGCATG
Source organism: Variovorax sp. GW821-FHT10C12 (assembly GCF_059415405.1). NCBI lineage: Bacteria > Pseudomonadati > Pseudomonadota > Betaproteobacteria > Burkholderiales > Comamonadaceae > Variovorax > Variovorax sp. GW821-FHT10C12. Next base: position 1,745,308 of record NZ_JBWKNE010000001.1, on the reverse strand, counting down.
TCGACGGGCCGCGCGGCAAATGTCGAGAGATGGCCCCGGCGTTCCATGTCCTGGAAGTTGTCGTTCGGATGGTTGATGGCGGCGACCACGAAACCCGCGTCGGCCAGCGCCGCCGCCGTGTCGTGGTGGCCGAGGAATGAGCCGCCCGAGCCGTGCGACATCAGCACCAGCGGCAGACCCGTGCCGACGACGGGGCAGTCCTTGGTGGCCGAAATGGCGATCAGGCCGAACGCGATCTCGCCGGGCGCCGCCTCGCAAGGCGTCCACACCGCGCCGCGCAAGGCCGGCCCGTCCTTGTCGGCCGGCACCTCGATGAAGCTGAGCCCCGCCGCATGGCTCCATGCGGCAGACACACAGAGGGCGGCGAGCAGGGCAAGGCGATGCAGGGTCATGGTGCGCAAGGGTTCGGGGGCTGAACGGGCCGCCAGTGTGCCGCCTCCGGCCCCGCGCCGCCAGCCCGTTTTGCGTCGTGCGATGCGGGCGCGCTATGCTCTGTCGCTGTCCATCACGCTGCTTGTCTTCGCATGTCCCAGCCTCAGGTTTCTTCTTCCGGTGCTCCTTCTTCTGTCAGCGATTCCTGCGATGTGTTCGTGATCGGCGGCGGCCCCGCGGGCTCGACCGTCGCGGCGCTGCTGGCGCAGCAGGGGCGCAGGGTGGTGCTGGTCGAGAAAGAGCACCATCCGCGTTTTCACATCGGCGAATCGCTGCTGCCCGCGAACGTCGAGCTGTTCGACAAGCTCGGCGTGCGCGACCAGGTCGAGAAGATCGGCATGCCGAAGTTCGGCATCGAGTTCGTCTCGCCCGAGCACGAGCACCGCAGCTACGTGGAGTTCGCCGAAGGCTGGGACAAGTCGCTCGACTCCGCCTGGCAGGTGCGCCGCTCCGAGCTCGATGAGCTGCTGTTCCGCAACGCCGCCACGCGCGGCGCCCAGGCCTTCGAAGGCTGCAAGGTGCGCGACGTGGCCTTCGACGCCGACGGTGCCACCGTGCAGGCCGTGATGGACGACGGCGCCAAGCGCAGCTGGCGCGCGCGCTTCGTGGTCGACGCCACGGGCCGCGACACGCTGCTGGCCAACAAATTCCGCTGCAAGCAGAAGAACCCCGACCACAACAGCACCGCGCTGTTCGGCCACTTCACGAATGCCGAGCGGCTCGAGGGCAAGAAGGAAGGCAACATCAGCATCTGCTGGTTTCCGCACGGCTGGTTCTGGTTCATTCCGCTGGCCGACGGCACGACCAGCGTGGGCGCGGTGTGCTGGCCCTACTACCTGAAGACGCGCGAAAAATCGCTGAAGGAATTCTTCTACGACACCATCGCACTGTGCCCCGTGCTGGCCGACCGCCTGAAGAACGCCACGCTGGTCGACGAGGCCGTGCACGCCACGGGCAACTTCTCGTACTCGAGCACGCACGCCACGGGTGACAACTACCTGCTGCTGGGCGACGCTTTCACCTTCATCGACCCGATGTTCTCCTCGGGCGTGTACCTGGCGATGCACAGCGCCTTCGACGGCGCCGAGCTGGTGGCCACCGCGCTCGACCAGCCGGCCGAGCTGGCCCGTGCGCGCGAAGGCTTCGAGGCCATGATGCGCAAGGGCCCGCGCGAGTACTCGTGGTTCATCTACCGCGTGACCAACCCGACCATCCGCGACATGTTCATGTACCCCGGCAACCCGTTCCGGGTGAAGGAGGCGCTGATGTCACTGCTGGCCGGCGACATCTACAAGGGCACGCCGATGTGGGGCGCGCTGCGCATGTTCAAGGTGCTGTACTACGGCATCTCCCTGGCCAACTTCCGACGCACCATGGCGGGGTGGAAGCAGCACCGCTTCAACATCCGCGACATGGGGGCGTTGAAGGGGGAGACGATCCAGAAGTCGGACTGAGGCTAGGCGCCCGGCAGGTCGGCGATGAGCCGCCGGTTCTGCCGCGCGAGCGTGCGGAATGGCCCGGAGAGGCGGTCGTCGGCCGCCACGGTGTCCCAGTACACGCCGGCCAGTTGCCGGGCGTGCGGCCATTCCTGCAGGGTGTCCACGGTCGGCGCCAGCCCGGTGGCCGCCAGGTCGCGCACCGGCAGTTCGCCGCTGGTCGGTGCATACAGCGTGGGCAGCACGTCGTAGGCGGGCGCCAGACGCCACGCGTTCCCTTCGATGAGCAGCGAGATGTTGCCGTAGTGCCGGTCGGTGTTGCCGATGAGGCGGCCGAAGGCTTCGAGAAAGCGCAGGCGCTGCGCATGGTCGGCACGCAGCAGGCCGCGCGAGGCCATCCGGTTGGCGGTGGCGGCCCAGTTGTCGATCTTGCCGACGTGCTGCGCGTCGTATGCCATCAGCGACACCATGCCGATGCGGCCCCGGGCCGAACGGTCGAAGCGTTCGACCTCCAGGAACACGCGACCACCTTCGATGAAGACGCGCGTGGTGGCCGCAGCGACGCCCGCTTGCGCCAGGGTGTTCAGCGCCAGGTGCTCGCTGACGAGAAGATCGCGCGAACGCCGGTCCAGGGCCGACGTGCCTGCGAGCGAGAACTTGACGATGACCTGCCGGCCATCGCGCACCGTGCAGAACTTCGGCTGTTCGCCGCCGGCCGAAGAGCCGGGCAGGGTGCCCTGCATCGCGCGCTCCGCCATGGCGGGGTAGTCGCTCACGGAGACTGAGCGAGCGGCGCGCGCGCCCAACGCATGAAAGCGCTGGAAGGATTCGGCGCCCACCACGAGGTTGCCGGGCAGGTCTTCGCCGCACAGCGCGAGCGCCTGCAGCACGTCGTCGTCGTTCCAGTGCTCGGGGTTCGCTGGCAACCCGAGTTCGGGGTGCCCCTGCGCGAAGGCGCGGCCGATGAAGCCCTGGGGGCGCATGTCGGCAAGGAACCATGGCAGGCCGTCATGCAGCGCGCTGCGGCCTTGCTGCTCGTCCATCCAGCAACGCCCGCCCTGCAGCGGCACGATGCGTCCGAACGGCGAGGCCTGGCCGGCGGCATCGATCTCGACGACCGGCACTTCGCTGCCCACACGCTCGACGTGCCGGGGTGCCACGTACATCTGCGAGCGCGCAGCGCCCACCTTCAGGATCTGCGCGCTGCGAACGAGCGGTGCCAGCGTGCGCGAGGCGGTGGCCTGGCTGATGCCCAGCCGCGCCTGCAACTCGGCGCTCGCGGCAGCGCCTTGCGAACGGATGAAGGCGAGGGCTTCGGCGCTCAGCGATGGCGGGGTGGACGGCGGCATTGCATATCTATGTGAATAGATAAATTATCCCACTCGCCATTGAGGAATCAAAGAGAAATGAATTCCTGTTTGAATAGATACTTTTCTACGAATTCAGCGCCGCATGCCGGGCCCGCAGCGTGGCCACCGCATGCGTCACCCCCAGCTGCGGGCTGCTGAGCACATCGACCCCGAGGTCCGCCAGCAACCCCGTCACCGGCGCCATCGACGCCTGCGCCAGCACGATCACGTCGGTGCCGTCGGCCGCAGCGCGGATCGATTCGGCCAGCGTGGCCACGTAGCGCGCGATGTCGCCGGACTGGAAGTGCACCCAGGCATCGTCGACCAGCAGCGTGCTGGCGCGGATGCCGACACCGGCTTGCCGCGCGGCGGAAAGCACGAGCGACAGCGTCGGGTCGATGGTGCTTTCGACAGCGCCGACGATCAGCACGCGCGGGCCGTTGCGCACGGCGCGGTCGGCCATGGCGCGGTCGATGCGCAGGGCGGCGAAGGCGCCGCCGGTGGCGGTCTTTTCGGCGATGCCGCCGATGGTCGAGCAGGTGCACACGACCACCGAGGCGCCGTCCGAGGCGGCGTCGCGCATGGCTTCGTGGACGCGCGCCACCAGGCCGGCGTGGTCGACGCCCAGCGTGCGCGCATCGGCGAGCAGCTCTTCCATCACCAGGTGCTGCACGCGCAGCTCGGGCGCGATCTCGCGGGCCAGGCTGCCGAAGGTCTGCACATGCACCTGCGCGGTATGGAGGAAGGCGAGCGTGTCGGCCATGGTGTTGCCGTCGTTCAATCGGCCTCGTGGGCGCGCCGGAACTCGTAGGCCTTGAGGTGCACGTAGGCCGTGCGCAGCACCGAAGGCGTGGCCGATGCGGTGCGCGGCGCGCGGGCCAGCAGGTCGCCCAGGATGTGGTCGGCCTCGACGCGCGCGCCGCGGGCCATGTCCTTGTACATCGAGGCGGTCATGGGCGAGCCGGCGGTCGTGACCACCGCGCGGCCGCGCGTGACGGCGCCGGGCCGCGGGGCAAAGCCGTTGTGGGCAGCGATGGCGCAGCACTCGTCGAAGATCGCAAGCGCCACGTCTTCGCCACCGGCCGCCACGATGTCGCCGATGGAGGCGTGCATCAGGCTCGTGAGGCCCGCGGCCGAGGCGATGAAGACCCACTTCTCCCACATGTCCTGCGCGATGGTCTCGCTTGCGGTGGCCGTGAAGTTCGCGCCGGCGAACTGGGCCGCGATGGCGTCGATGCGCGGCGAGCGCCCGCCCGCGCGTTCGCCGTAGCTCAGGCTGTGCATGTCGTTCAGGTGCTGCACGCGGCCCTCGTCGTCGAGGGTGGCGGAGATCATGCACAGGCCGCCGAGCACGCGCGCCTCGCCGAAGCGCGCGACCAGCCGGTCGATGTGGCCCAGGCCGTTGAGCAGAGGAAGGATGACGGTGTCGGGCCCGACGGCGGGCGCGAACGAGTCCATGGTGGCGTCGAGGTCGTAGGCCTTGCAGCCGACCACGACCACGTCGTACGGGCTGCCGATCTGCTCGGCCAGCACGTGCTTCGGCGTGGGCAGGTCGAGGTCGCCGAAAGGGCTGCGCACCACGAGCCCGGTCGTGGCCAGCTGGGCCGCGCGGCCGGGACGCAGTAGAAAGGTCACATCGCGGCCTGCCGCGAGCAGGCGTGCGCCGAAGTAACCACCGAGTGCTCCCGCACCCACCATCAGGAATCGCATCGCGCGCTGCCTCCGAAGAAACTGAAGATCGGAAGCGATGATGCCCCGGATCGCGCGCGGGCGCCTCAGGGGTGTTGCGAGGTCGCCAGTCGCTCGCGGGCAAAGGGCCGCAGGTCGAGGCCGTGCGCGCTCTCGCGGCCCAGCACGCGGTCGGCGATGGCGTCGCCCAGCCCGGCCGAGTGCTTGAAGCCGTGACCGGAGCAGGCCGAGACGATCAGCACATTCGGCAGGCCGTCGAGCGCGTCGATCACGAAGCGGCGGTCGGGCGTGACGGTGTACATGCAGGCGCGGGCCTTGAGCGCATGCCCCGCGATCTGCGGAAAGCGCCCGGCCACGCGGTCGCGGTACATGGCGGCGGTTTCCTTGGCGCTCACCTCGCGCTCGAGCGCGTCGGGCGTGGTGGCGTCGACGTACTGCTCGGTGGCGACCTTCAGCGCGGGCTGCGACGCGTCGGAGGCCGGAAAGCCGTACATGTAGTCTTCCTGCGCGTCGCCGAACATCCAGATGAAGATCGGGAAGCGCCCGGGCGCGAAGTCGGCCGCGGCGGCGGGGCCGGTGTCGAACCAGTGCATCACCTGGCGGTGCACCGAGAAGTGCGCTTGCCAGTCGGTGCGCGCCTGCCGGCCGAGAAACTCGGGCAGCCAGGCGCCGGCCGCGACCACCACCTGGTCGGCGGTGAAGCTCGCGGTTTCGGTGCGCACGCGCACGGTGTCGCCGTTGCCCACGGGCTCGACGCCCAGCACGCGCTCGCCGGTGCGGGTCTGGGCGCCGTCGGCGCGGGCCACGGCGAGCTGTGCGGCGATGGCGTCTTCGGGGCGCACGAAGCCGGCGTCGCGTTCGAGGTAGCCGATCTCGTCGCCCTGCAGGTGGAACTGCGGGTAGCGCGCGCGGATGCCGGCCGCGTCGAGCACCTCGTGCGCGATGCCGAAGCGCTCGGCGCAGGCGATGGTGCGGCGCACGAAGTCGGACTTGCCGTGGTGTTCGGCCACGCGGTCGCGTGGCGCGAGGATGAGGCCGCCGGTGGTGGTCATCAGCGGGCGGGCGGTGCGCGCCTCGAGCTCGCGCCAGATGACGTGCGAGCGATGCACCAGCGGCACGTACTCGTCGCCTTCGCCGACGGCCAGCCGCGTGATGCGCGAGTCGCCGTGCGAGGAGCCGCGGTCGTGCGGCGGCGCGAACTGGTCGATGCCGAGCACGCGCGCGCCGCGTTGCGAGAGCTGGTAGAGGGTGGCTGCGCCGAGGGCGCCCAGGCCGATGACGATCGCGTCGTAATGAGTAGGGGAACGGGTCACGGGGCGAGAGGTTTCGTCGTCACACAAGGTTCAGGTCGAGAAACGCATCCTTCACCGCGATGGGCTGGGGAATGAGCTTCAGCTGCGCGAACACGTCGGCCAGGCCCTGCTGTTCGCGGGCGATGGCGGGCGTGAGCGCCACGACGCCATAGTGCCGCCGTTCGGTCGCCAGCGCCAGCACCTTGGGCTCGACCTTCAGCTGCGGCGCGAGCGTGGCCACCACCTCGCCGGGGTGGGCCTGGGCCCAGTCGTTGGCCTTGCGCAGTTCGGCGAACACGGTGCGCAGCGTGTCGGCGTTGGCGCGCGCGAAGGCGGGCTGTGCGAAGTGGTAGGTGCGGTTGCCGCTCAGGCCGGTGCCGTCGAACAGCAGGCGCGACTCGGTCGCCACCTGTGCGCCGGCCAGGAACGGGTCCCACAGGCCGATGGCCGCGACGCTGCCCGACTGGTAAGCCGCCACGGTGTCGGAGGCCGTGACGATGTAGACCGGCTCGATGTCTTCGTAGCGCAGGCCGGCCGCCTCGAGTGCGCGGATCAGCACGTACTGGGTGTTGTAGCCGCGGCCGGTGACGACCTTCTTGCCCTTGAGGTCGTGCACGTTGCGGATCGGCGAGTCGCGCGGCACCAGGAAGCCGACGCCGCCGGGGTAGGGGCTTTCGGCCGCGAGGTAGGCCAGGCCCTTGCCGCTGGCCTGCTGGAACACGCCGATGCCGTCGGAGGCATGGCCGAAGTCGATGGCGCCGGCGGCGAGTGCTTCCGACAGCTGGCTGCCGCCGAGGAACTCGCGCCACTCGACGCTCACGCCGGCCGGCGCGAGCGCCTTCTCAAGCTGGCCCGTGCCCTTGAGGATGTTGAGCGTGTTGAACTTCTGGTAGCCGATGCGCAGCGTGCGGGCGCGCGTCTGGGCAAACAGCGGGGCCGAGGCGGCCACGGCGGCGGCACCGACACCGGCGCGAAGCAGAAGGCGCCGGGAGACGGCGGGCGAGGAAGAGCGTGGGAAGTGCATGGGAAGAGCGGGGCCGCGTCGCGCGGCCGAAGAAGAAAAAAGCAGTCAGTCGGAAGGCAGAGGCTGGCCACTCTAGGGATCGATGCTGTCTCGCGCCACGAAGCTTTTGTCATTTGTTCATGCGCAACTCATCGCTGCATATGCAAGCGGAAATTGCTTCGTTGGCGCCGCACGCGGCGCTGCCTAGAGTCGCGCTCTCTTTTTCCACTTCCAGCGAAGCGCAGGCATGACCCGCAACACCCACTCTTTCACCGTGACCAGCCTGGCCCTGGCCCTCGGCGCCTTCACCACCCTGGGCAACATCGCCTGGGCCGACAAGCTCGACGACATCCGCAAGGCCGGCGTGCTGCGCGTGGCCGCGTTCGACGGCAACCCGCCCTTCGGCTACATCGACCCGGCCAGCAAGAAGCAGGTCGGCCACGACATCGACCTGGCGACCGAGTTCGCGAAAAGCCTGGGCGTGAAGATCGAACTGGTGCCGACCAACCCGGCCAACCGCATCCCGCTGCTCACCTCAGGCAAGGCCGACGTGGTGTTCGCCAGCTTCACCATCACCGACGAGCGCGCCAAGGCGGTGGACTTCACCACGCCGTATTTCCTGGTCGGCCAGCAGTTCCTGGCGAAGAAGGGCGTGCTGAAGGAGGCCGCGCAGATCAAGGACATCCGCATCGGCACCGAGAAGGGCACGACGATGGAATCGAACCTGCGCAAGAACTACCCCGACGCCAAGGTCGTGCTCTACGACGATTCGCCGTTTGCACTGGCCGCGCTGCGCAACGGCAACGTGCAGGCCATCACCAACGACGGCGTGAAGCTCACGGCGCAGTGGAACGCGATTCCCGACAAGGAGAAGTACGAGATCCCGGCGATCACGGTGTCGAAGGAGTACCTCGGCGCGGCCGTGGCCAAGGGCGAGACGCGCCTGCTCGAGACGCTCAACGCCTGGCTGGTCGACAGCGAGAAGAACGGCCGCGCCGTGGCGATCTACGACACCTGGTTCGGCCCGAACAGCAAGGCGCCGCTGCCGCGCCTGCTGAAGATCGGCGACCAGCGCGTGGCCGCCAACTGATGGGGCACGCAACGACCGGATCGATGCGATCTTGAGCGATTTCCTGCGCGAGCACCTGCTCGCGCCCCATTACCTCGGCTGGCTGCTCGACGGCTGGCTCGTGACCGTGGGCGCCTCGCTGCTGGTGGCGGCGGGCGCCACGCTGCTGGGCGTCGTCGTGGCGGCGGGACGCTCGTCGAGCCGGCCCGCGTGGCTGCGCGCGAGCGGCGCGTACGTCTCGCTGTTTCGCAACACGCCGCTGCTGGTGCAGCTCTTCTTCTGGTACTTCGGCGCGCCCAGCCTGCTGCCCGAGGCACTGCGCGAAGGGCTCTTGGCGGGGCGTTTCATTTCCTTCGAACTTCTGTCGGCGCTGCTCGGGCTCACGCTGTATGCGGCGGCCTACGTGGGCGAGGACATCCGCTCGGGCATCCGCGGCGTGCCCGTGGGGCAGACGCTGGCGGCGCAGGCGCTGGGCTTCACGCGCGCGCAGGTGCTGGCGCAGGTGGTGCTGCCGCAGGCGCTGCGCATCGCGTTGCCGCCGCTGCTGGGGCAGTACATGAACATCGTCAAGAACACCTCGCTCGCGATGGCCGTGGGGCTGGTCGAGTTGTCGTACGCCTCGCGCCAGGTCGAGGCGGAAACCTTCAAGACCTTCCAGGCCTTCGGCGTGGCGACGCTGCTCTACATCGTGACCATCGGTGCGATCGAGCTGCTGGCGGCGTGGGCTGCGCGTCGGCAATCGTTGGCGCCGGGGAGGGCGAGGGCATGAGCGAGGCGCTGCACATGCTGTGGGACAGCCTGCCGTACCTGCTGTGGGGCGCCTTTCCGCAGGGCGAGCTGGGCGGTGCGGCGCTCACGGTGCTGCTCAGCGCCGGCTCGGGCATCGCGTCGGCGTTGCTGGGCTTGGCGTGGGGCATCGGGCTGGCCATGGCGCGGGGGCCGCTCAAGCGCGGGCTGACGCTGGGGCTGGCGTTCCTGCGCGCGATCCCGGTGCTGATGCTGATCTTCTGGACCTACTTCCTGCTGCCGTTCGCGCTGGGCGTGAGTGTGCCGGGCGTGCTGTCGGTGATGTGCGCGCTGTCGCTGGTGGGCGGCGCCTACCTGGCGCACGCGGTGCATGCGGGCATCCGCGGCATCGGCGCCGGGCAGTGGGCGGCGGGGCTGTCGCTCGGGCTCACGCGCTGGGGCACGCTGCGCCACGTCGTGCTGCCGCAGGCGCTGCGGATGATGCTGCCGTCGTTCGTCAACCAGTGGGTCACGCTGGTGAAGGACAGCTCGTTGGCGTACGTGGTGGGCGTGGGCGAGCTGTCGTTCGTGGCCTCGCAGGTGAACGCGCGCACCATGGTCTATCCGGCGGAGATCTTCGTGCTGGTGGGCGCGATCTACTGGCTGTTGTGCACCGGGCTGGACCGGCTGGCCCACGGGGTCGTGCGCCGCGCGCAGGCGGGTGCGCCGGTTGTCATGAACTTTTCTGGAAAAGGTCTTGAGCGCTTCGCATAATCGTCCCGGTCATTCCGACAGCCTTTCTCATTTCAAGGAGTTCCACCCATGGCACAGACCCGGATCGCCGTCATCGTCGGCAGCCTGCGCAAGGATTCGTTCAACCACAAGCTGGCCCTGGCGCTGGCGCACCTCGCGCCGTCGGACTTCACGTTCGAGACCCTGCGCATCGACGACCTGCCGCTGTACAACCAGGACGACGACGGCAACCAGGCCGCACCGGTGAAGCGCCTCAAGAGCGAAGTGGCTGCCGCGCAGGGCGTGCTGTTCGTCACGCCCGAATACAACCGCTCGATCCCCGGCGTGCTGAAGAACGCCATCGACCACGCTTCGCGCCCCTATGGCCAGAGCGTGTGGGCCGGCAAGCCGACCGGCGTGCTCGGCATTTCGGTGGGCGCCATCGGCACCGCGCTGGCGCAGCAGCACCTGCGCAACATCCTGGCCTACCTCGACGCGCCCACGATGGGCGGCCCCGAGGTGTTCCTGCAGGCCAAGGAAGGCCTGTTCGACGACAAGGGCCACATCGGCAATGAAGGCACGCAGAAATTCCTGCAGGGCTGGATGGACAAGTACGTGGCGTGGGTCAAGGCCCATTCCGCCGTTTGATCCTTCAAGGCAAGCGCCCATGAAAAAGCCGCCCCACGGGGCGGCTTTTTCGTTCCGGCGGCGGAAGACTCAAGCGGCTTGCGCGACGTTCTTCTGGTTCGCAGCTTCGGTCGTGGCCACGAGGATGTCGGCGCGGGCGGCGGCCAGGGCGGCGGCCTTGGGCGCGTCACCCATCGCGATGCCTTCGGCGCGCACGAAGCGCACGTCGGTGATGCCGAAGAAGCCGAAGATCACCTTCAGGTAGCTCTCCTGGTGCTCGGCCGCCTGGCCGCCTTCGGAGGTCGAGTAGATGCCGCCGCGGCTGGACGCCACGATCACGGTCTTGCCACCGGCCAGGCCGACGGGGCCCTTCTCGGTGTACTTGAACGTGCGGCCGGCTTGCGCGAGGCGGTCGATCCAGGCCTTGAGCTGGGTCGGGATGGTGAAGTTGTACAGCGGGGCGCCGAGCACGACGACGTCGGCGGCCAGGAACTGGCTCACCAGCTTTTCCGACAGGGCGTTCTCGCGCAGCTGCGCTTCGGTCGGCTGGGCCTGCACGCCGGTCTTGATGCCCAGGGCGTCGACGCCGAAGTGCGAGGGCGCGTCCACGGCCAGGTCGAGGTATTCGACCTGGGTGTCAGGGTGGGCCGCGCGCCAGGCGGCGACGGTTTCGGCGGTCAGCTGGCGCGAGGTGGAGCCGGCGGCGAGGATGCTGGAGTCGATGTGGAGCAGCTTCATGTCAGTCAATCACTTTCTGTGCAAGGTGTCGGCGCTGAGAAGTGGCCGGCGTTGGGAGAATTCTATTTTTGATGTGAGTGACTGATAAGTAGCCAAAATTTGATCAGATCGTTCTGTTGGTAGGACAATAAAGCCATGCAAGACCTCAACGACATGGTGTTCTTCGCCGAGGTGGCCGAGCGGGGCGGCTTTGCCGCCGCCAGCCGGGCGCTGGGCATTCCCAAATCGCGCCTGTCGCGCCGCGTGGCCGAGCTCGAGGAGCGCCTGGGCGTGCAGCTGATGCAGCGCAGCACGCGCCGCCTGTCGCTCACGCCGGCCGGCGAGATCTACCTGCGGCACGCCTCGGCGATGCGCGACGCGGCCCAGGCGGCGGCCGAAGCGGTGGCGCAGGTGCAGACCGAGCCAAGCGGGCTGGTGCGGCTGACCTGCCCGGTCACCATCGCGCACAGCGGGCTGGCGCAGCTGATCCCGCTGTTCATGGAACGCTACCCCGCGGTGCGCGTCGACATCCGGGTCATCAACCGGCCGGTGGACCTGATCGAGGAGGGCATCGACATCGCGCTGCGCGTGCGCCCCGCCATCGAGGACAGCACGGTGCTCGTGGCCAAGACCTTCGGCCACAGCCGCGGCGTGCTGGTCGCCAGCCCGGCGTTGATGGCGCAACACGGGCCGATCGACACGCCCGCCGACCTCGCGAAGCTGCCGACGGCGGCCATGTCGGTCAACGGGGAAGGGCGCGCCGAATGGCGGCTCGAAGGCCCGGAAGGCCGCAGCCACCTGCACGTGCACACGCCGCGCTACGTGGCCGACGACCTCGCCACGCTGCAATTCGGCGCGCTGGGCGGGGTCGGCGCGACGATGCTGCCCGACTACATGTGCAGCGCCGACGTCGAGACGGGCCGGCTGGCGCGGGTGCTGCCGGGCTGGGGGCCGTCGCCGGTGGTGGCGCACATGGTGTTTCCGGCGCGGCGGGCGCTGGTGCCGGCGGTGCGGCGGCTGATCGACTTCCTGTCCGAACACTTGCAAAGCGAGCAGATGCGGATGTTCTGAGGCAGATTGCTATCTAAAAGATAGCACCATAGGGGGCCTCTGCCGGTTCTATATGCGAAAAACGTCATATCCAAACAAACAGATATTCGTTTGCCATTGAAGCAGCGGTTCGCACAATCCAGGGCTTCACCCCCTCCTTGGAGCGACCATGGCAACCCTGCGACTAGGCGACACCGCCCCCAATTTCACCCAGGACTCCAGCGAAGGCCCGATCGACTTCTATCAGTGGGCCGGCGATTCGTGGATCGTGTTCTTCTCGCACCCGGCCGATTTCACCCCCGTGTGCACCACCGAACTCGGCAAGACGGCGGCGCTGTCGGGCGAGTTCGCCAAGCGTGGCGTCAAGCCCATCGCGCTGAGCGTCGACCCGGCCACCAAGCACAAGGAATGGATCGGCGACATCAACGAGACGCAGAACACCACCGTCAACTTCCCGATCATTGCGGACGCCGACCGCAAGGTGGCCGACCTGTACGACCTGATCCACCCGAACGCCTCGACCACGGCCACGGTGCGCAGCGTCTACATCATCGACCCCAAGAAGGTCATCCGCACCACCATCACCTACCCGGCGTCCACCGGCCGCAACTTCGACGAGATCCTGCGCGTGATCGACTCGCTGCAGCTCACCGACAGCCACAAGGTCGCCACGCCCGTGAACTGGAAGGACGGCGACGACGTCGTCATCGTGCCGAGCATCCAGGACCCGGCCGAGCTGGCCGAGCGCTTCCCCAAGGGCTTCAAGGCCGTCAAGCCTTACCTGCGCATCACGCCGCAGCCCAACAAGTAAGAAGCCGCAGGACCGCGCCGTCATGCAGACTCGTGTCGTCATCGTGCCCGGCTGGCGCGACTCCGGGCCCGGCCACTGGCAGAGCCTGTGGGAAGAACGCATTCCGGGCGCGGCGCGGGTGGCGCAGGACGACTGGGCCTCGCCCAAGCGCGATGCCTGGGTGCCCGCGCTGGCCAAGCTGGTGCTCGAAAGCGAAGGCCCCGTGGTCATCGCGGCGCACAGCCTGGGCTGCATCGCCACGGCCCACCTGCCGCCCGAGGCCGCCGCCCGCATCCAGGGCGCGCTGCTGGTGGCGCCGGCCGACCCCGAGCGCCGCGCGGTGCTGTCCGACTTCGCACCCGTGCCCTACGCAGCGCTGCCGTACCGCAGCATCGTGGTGGCGAGCAGCAACGATCCCTATTGCCCGATCCGCCTGGCGGGCGCCTATTCGCGCGCCTGGGGCAGCGAGTTCGTGCGCATGCAGAATGCGGGGCACATCAACATCGATTCGGGGCACGGAGACTGGCCGCTCGGCCTGGCCCTGCTGCAATCGTTGACCGACGAACCCGCCGCCTGGTCGGCCGGTCGTGAATTTTCAGACAACCTGGCAACCACATGACTTCCAGAATCAAGACCTTCGTCGCCGTGCTCGCGCTGGCGTCCTCCGCACTCGCCGGCAACACGGCCTTTGCCCAAGGCACGGGCCTGCTGAACGCCTCGTACGACGTGGCGCGCGAGTTCTACAAGGACTACAACGCGGCCTTCGTGGCGAACTACAAGAAGACCACGGGCAAGGACGTCAAGATCGACCAGTCGCACGGTGGCTCCAGCGCCCAGGCGCGCGCCGTGGCCGACGGCCTGGATGCCGACGTGGTGACCATGAACACCTCGACCGACATCGACTTCCTGGCCAACGCCGGCGTGGTCGCCAAGGACTGGAACAAGAAGTTCCCCGAGAACGCATCGCCGACCACCTCGACCATGCTGCTGCTGGTGCGCAACGGCAATCCCAAGGGCATCAAGGACTGGGACGACCTGGTCAAGCCCGGCGTGCAGGTCGTGATCGTCAACCCCAAGACCGGCGGCAACGGCCGCTATGCCTACCTGGCTGCCTGGGGCTACATCAAGAAGAAGGGCGGCACCGACGCCCAGGCCGCCGAGTTCGTCGGCAAGCTGTTCAAGAACGTGCCGGTGCTGGCACGCGGCGGCCGCGACGCGACCACCGCCTTCCTGCAACGCAACATCGGCGACGCGCTGATCACCTTCGAATCGGAAGTGGTCTCGATCGACCGCGAATTCGGCACCGGCAAGGTCGACTCGGTGTACCCGTCGATCTCCATCGTGGCCGAGAACCCGGTCGCGATCGTCGAGCGCACCGTCAAGAAGAAGGGCACGGGCGAGCTGGCCAAGGCCTACCTCGACTGGCTGTACTCCGAAGAAGCGCAGGAAATCGCGGCCAAGCATGCGCTGCGCCCGCGTTCGCAGACCGTGCTCAAGAAGTACGCCTCGACCTTCAAGCCGCTGCAGCTGTTCACGGTGCAGGAACTGTTCGGCAGCCTGAGCGAAGCGCAGAAGGTGCACTTCAATGACGGCGGCCAGTTCGACAAGCTCTACACGCCCGGCGGCAAGTGAAGCACACCCCCAGTCTTCGCGCACTTCGTGTCGCTTCGCCAACCCCCTTGCAGGGGGCGACACCTGCGGCCCGGCAAAGCCGGTTCCGCGGTGTCCCACGAAGGGACCAGCGAATCAACAACGGACCGTTTTCATCATGAGTGGTGTGACTTCGTCGGCGCTCCCAACTGCGGGAGCGCCTTTTTCACGTGCCAACCGGGCAGGGGGCGCCAAGCGCGTGCTGCCCGGTTTCCACATCACGCTCGGCTTCACGGTCTTCTATCTGTGCCTGATCGTGCTGATCCCGCTGTCGGCGCTGGTCTTCAAGACCTTCACGATGACCTGGGAGCACTTCTGGGTGTCGGTGACCGCGCCGCGCGTGATGGCCTCGTACCGCCTGACCTTCGGCGCCTCGCTGATCGCCGCCATGGTGAACGCGGTGTTCGGCCTGCTGGTGGCCTGGGTGCTGGTGCGCTACAAGTTCCCCGGCAAGCGCATCGTCGATGCGCTGGTCGACCTGCCGTTCGCGCTGCCCACGGCCGTGGCCGGCATCTCGCTCACGGCGCTGCTGGCGGGCAACGGCTGGATCGGGCAGCTGCTCGAGCCGCACGGCATCAAGCTGGCGTTCACGCCGGCCGGCATCGTGATTGCGCTGATCTTCATCGGGCTGCCGTTCGTGGTGCGCACGGTGCAGCCGGTGCTCGAAGACACCGAGAAAGAACTCGAAGAAGCCGCGACTTCGCTGGGCGCCACGCGCCTGCAGACCTTCACCAAGGTGATCTTTCCGGCGATTGCGCCGGCCTTGCTGACGGGCTTTGCCATGGCCTTCGCACGCGCCATCGGCGAGTACGGCTCCGTGATCTTCATCGCCGGCAACATGCCGATGATTTCCGAGATCACGCCGCTCATCATCATCGGCAAGCTGGAGCAGTACGACTACACGGGCGCCACCGCGGTCGCGCTGGTGATGCTGGTGCTGTCGTTCATCCTGCTGCTCGTCATCAACGGCCTGCAAGCCTGGCAACGCAAGCGCGCAGGAGCCTGACATGAGCGCACCTTCCAAGATCATCCGCCGCGCACAGGCCGGCACCACCGAGTCGGCCTGGGTCCGCTGGACGCTGATCGGCGTCGCCCTGGCGTTCATGTTCCTGTTCCTCGTGCTGCCGCTGGCGGCCGTGGCGGTCGAGGCGCTGCGCAAGGGCCTCAATGCCTACCTCGAGGCGCTGAAGGAACCCGATGCGTGGAGCGCCATCCGCCTCACGCTCATCACCGCCGCCATCGCCGTGCCGATGAACCTCGTCTTCGGCGTGGCCGCAGCGTGGGCCATCGCCAAGTTCGAGTTCCGCGGCAAGGCCTTTCTCACCACGCTGATCGACCTGCCGTTCGCGGTGTCGCCGGTGGTGGCGGGCCTGATCTACGTGCTGGTGTTCGGCGCGCAGGGCTGGTTCGGCCCGTGGTTGGCGGAGCACGACATCAAGATCATCTTCGCCGTGCCCGGCATCGTGCTGGCCACCGTGTTCGTGACCTTTCCCTTCATTGCGCGCGAACTCATTCCGCTGATGCAGGCACAGGGCACCGACGAGGAGCAGGCCGCCATCGTGCTCGGCGCGACCGGCTGGCAGACCTTCCGGCGCGTGACCTTGCCCAACATCAAGTGGGGCCTGCTGTACGGCGTGATCCTGTGCAACGCGCGCGCCATGGGCGAGTTCGGCGCGGTGTCGGTGGTGTCGGGCCACATCCGCGGCCAGACCAACACGATGCCGCTGCACGTCGAGGTGCTTTACAACGAATACCAGTCGGTGGCCGCCTTTGCGGTGGCCTCGCTGCTGGCGATCCTGGCGCTGGTCACCCTGGTGATCAAGTCGGTCATCGAGTGGCGCCATGAGCGCGAAATGAAAGCCATCGCCGAGCTGCCGCCCGAGCGTCCCCCCGAGCCTTCGGCGGCCTGAGAAGACGAGAGAACAAGACCATGAGCATCGAAATCCGCAACATCAGCAAGCAGTTCGGCGACTTCCGCGCGCTGAACAACGTGAACCTCGACGTCGAGTCGGGCGAACTGGTCGCGCTGCTCGGCCCCTCGGGCTGCGGCAAGACCACGCTGCTGCGCATCATCGCGGGCCTGGAAACGGCCGACACCGGCAGCATCCATTTCTCGGGCGAAGACACGACCGACGTGCACGTGCGCGAACGCCAGGTCGGCTTCGTGTTCCAGCACTACGCGCTGTTCCGCCACATGACCGTGTTCGAGAACGTGGCCTTCGGCCTGCGCGTGAAGCCGCGCAAGGAGCGCCCGAGCGACGCGCAGATCAAGGCCAAGGTGACCGACCTGCTCAAGCTGGTGCAGCTCGACTGGCTGGCCGATCGCTACCCGTCGCAGCTGTCCGGCGGCCAGCGCCAGCGCATCGCGCTGGCCCGCGCGCTGGCGGTGGAGCCCAAGGTGCTGCTGCTGGACGAACCCTTCGGCGCGCTCGACGCCAAGGTGCGCAAGGAACTGCGCCGCTGGCTGCGCCGGCTGCACGACGAGTTGCACGTCACCTCGATCTTCGTCACGCACGACCAGGAAGAAGCACTCGAAGTGGCCGACCGCGTGGTGGTCATCAACAAGGGCCGCATCGAGCAGGTCGGCTCGCCGCAGGACGTGTGGGACAAGCCCGCGAGCCCGTTCGTGTACGGCTTCCTGGGCGACGTGAACCTGTTCCACGGCCGGGCCGACAACGGCGCCGTGCAGCTGGACGGCATGCGCATCGACTCGCCCGAGCACAGCAGCGCGCGCGACGCCAAGGCGCTGGCCTACGTGCGCCCGCATGACCTGGATGTGACACGCTACGTGTCGGGTGCCACGGGCATCGTCGCCACGCTGTCGCGTGCGATCGTGGTCGGACCGATCGCCCGGCTGGAACTTGAGCCCACCGAAACGAATCCAGATAATCCGGGCTCCGGAACCATCATCGAAGCGCAACTCCCTGCGCAACAGTTCCGCGACCTGGGCTTGAAGGAAGGCGACACCGTCGTCGCCAACCCCCGCAAGGCCAGGGTGTTCGTAGAAGAAGATTGGGTATCTCCTTGATCCATTGGTACTTCGGCGCGCCGCGCCGCGCGCTCGGGCTGATCTGCCTGGCCTGTGTCCTCATGCTGGCCTTCGGGCTGTATCTGCAGCACGTGGTCGGGCTCGAACCCTGCCCGATGTGCATCGTGCAGCGCTATGCGCTGATGCTGGTGGCGCTGTTCACCGGCCTGGCGGCGCTGTTCAACAGCCGAGGCCTGCAGGTGACGGGCGGGGTGCTGGCGCTGGCGGCGGCGGTGGGCGGCGCCTACACGGCGGCGCAGCAGAGCTGGCTGCAGTGGTATCCGCCCGAAGTCGTCTCGTGCGGGCGTGACCTGTACGGGATGATCGAGACCTTCCCGCTCAAGCGCGCACTGCCGATGATCTTCCGCGGCGGCGGCGACTGTTCCAAGATCGACTGGTCGCTCTTCGGCCTGACGCTGGCGAACTGGTCGTTCATTGCGTTCACGGTGCTGGCGCTGTTGCTCCTCACCTTGCTGCTGCGTCGGCGCACCGCGCGCTGAGTTCTTTTTCAGTAATTTCTGCGGCGTGGCCCGCTGTCCTTCGAGGGCAGCGGGCCACGCCGTTTTTCATGGGTCGCTGCGCAGGCCCGTGTAAAAAAGCCCGCTGAAACGCATGCTTTAGCAGCCCTTCAGCAACCGGGGCTAGGATCAATCGCATCCCTTCCCGGGCCTTGCCGCCCGATTCATCCCACTTCTTCACTGCATGCCCACCACTCCTTCGCGACGATCGCGCAAGTTCCTTGTCGGCCTGGCCTTGCTCGTCGTGCTGGCCATCGCAGCCTTCTTCTGGCTGAGCCCGCCGAAGAAAAGCGACTACCTCACCGCCACCGTGCAGCGCAGCGACCTGGAGAACGCGGTGCTCGCCACGGGCGTGCTGCAGGCCTTCAAGCAGGTCGAGGTCGGCGCGCAGGTGTCCGGCCAGCTCAAGTCGCTGAAGGTGGTGCTCGGCCAGACAGTGAAGAAGGGCGACTGGCTCGCCGAGATCGATCCCGTCATCTCGCAGAACACCTTCGCGCAGGAACAGGCCAAGCTCGAGAACCTGCAGGCCCAGAAGCTCGCCAAGGAAGTGCGCGTGAAGCAGGCCGAGCTCACCTGGGCACGGCAGCGCGAGATGCTGGCGCAGGACGCCGCCGCGCGCCAGGACCTGGAAAGCGCCGACACCGAGCTGCGCGCATTGCGCGCCGACGCCGTTTCGCTCGACGCGCAGATCCGCCAGCAGAAGCTGGCCCTGGCCTCGGCGCAGACCAACCTGTCGTACACCCGCATCATGGCGCCCATCGACGGCGACGTGGTGTCCATCAGCACGCTCGAAGGCCAGACCGTGGTGGCCTCGTTCCAAGTGCCCACGCTGATGAAGCTGGCCGACCTGTCGACCATGACCGTGAAGGCCCAGGTGTCCGAGGCCGACGTGGTGCGCGTGAAGGCCGGTCAGCCGGTGTACTTCACCATCCTGGGCGACCCCGACACGCGCTACCACGGCACGCTGCGCGCGGTGCAGCCTTCGCCCGAGAAGATCAACAACGCCGTGTTCTTCAACGCGCTGTTCGACGTGCCCAACCCCGAGCGCACGCTGCGCGTCGACATGACCGCGCAGGTCGCCATCCTGCTGGGTGAGGCGAAGCAGGCGCTGACCGTGCCGCTCACCGCGCTCGGCACGCGCGACAAGGACGGCCGCCACGAAGTGCGCGTGCTCCTGCCCGACCAGCGCGTGGAGAAGCGGCAGGTGCGCGTGGGCATCAGCAACAACTTCCAGGCGCAGGTGCTCGAAGGCCTGAAGGAGGGCGACAACGTCATCACCGGCGACGCCTCGGCATTGGAGAAGACCGACGGCAGCACCAGCGACAACGGCAACCGGAGGCCGCGCCAGTGACGCAACCGCTGCTGACCCTGCGCGGCATCGGCCGCAGCTTTCCCTCCGGCGAGCAGGAGGTCCAGGTGCTGAAGGACGTCGACCTGGACATCGGCCACGGCGAAATGCTGGCCATCGTCGGCGCCTCGGGCTCGGGCAAGTCGACGCTCATGAACATCCTCGGCTGCCTCGACCGGCCGACCACCGGCACCTACACCGTGTCGGGCCAGGACGTCGGCACGCTCGACAGCGACGCGCTCGCCGCGCTGCGGCGCGAGCACTTCGGCTTCATCTTCCAGCGCTACCACCTCATGCAGCACCTGACGGCCACCGGCAACGTCGAGGTGCCCGCCGTCTATGCCGGCACGGAGGGCTCGGCGCGCGACGCGCGGGCGCGGCAGCTGCTCGCGCGCCTGGGCCTGGAAGACCGCACCGAGCACCGCCCGAGCCAGCTTTCGGGCGGCCAGCAGCAGCGCGTGAGCATCGCGCGCGCACTGATGAACGGCGGCCAGGTCATCCTGGCCGACGAGCCCACCGGCGCGCTCGACAGCAAGAGCGGCCAGGAGGTCATGGGCATCCTGCGCGAGCTGCATGCGCAGGGGCACACCATCATCATCGTGACGCACGACATGCAGGTGGCACGCTGCACCGAACGCATCATCGAGATCGCCGACGGCGTGATCGTCGGCGACCGGCCGAACGTGCCGACCGTGGCCGCGCCCGCACAGACGGTCGGCGACGACACCCCCACACCGCCCGCCATGACGCGCCCCACGCTGGGCATCGCGCGCTTCAGCACCGGCTGGGCGCGTTTCTCCGAAGCCTTCCGCATGGCCTGGCGCTCGATGATGGCGCACCGCATGCGCACGGCGCTGACCATGCTGGGCATCATCATCGGCATCACCTCGGTGGTGTCGATTGTGGCCATCGGGGAGGGCGCCAAGCGCTTCGTGCTGGCCGACATCAAGGCCATCGGCACCAACACGCTCGACATCTACCCGGGCCACGACTTCGGCGACGACAAGGCCGCGAGCATCCGCACGCTGCTGCCGGCCGACCTGCAGGCGATTGCCGCGCAGCCCTACGTGCACAGCGTCACGCCGACCACCATGCGCAGCCTGCGCCTGCGCTACCGCAGCGCCGACGTCAACGGCAACGTGAACGGCGTCAGCGACAACTTCTTCAGCGTGCGCGACATCCAGATGGCCAGCGGCACGGACTTCGACGCCAACGACGTGCGGCACCAGTCGCAGGTGGTGGTGATCGACCAGAACACGCGGCGCAAGCTCTTTCCCGACGGCACCGACCCCGTGGGCAAGATCATCCTAGTGGGCAGCCTGCCATGCACCGTGATCGGCGTGGCGCAGGAAAAGAAGAGCATGTTCGGCGAGAACAAGTCGCTCAACATCTGGCTGCCCTACAGCACCGGCGCGAGCCGCCTCTTCGGCCAGCAGCACTTCGACAGCATCACCGTGCGCATCCGCGACGACCAGCCCACCAAGGCGGCCGAGGAGAGCATCGTGCGGCTGCTCACGCTGCGCCACGGCGGCAAGGACTTCTTCACCTTCAACATGGACAGCATCGTGAAGACGGCCGAGCGCACGAGCCAGTCACTCACGCTGCTGCTGTCGCTGATCGCGGTGATCTCGCTCGTGGTGGGTGGCATCGGCGTGATGAACATCATGCTGGTGTCGGTGACCGAGCGCACCCGCGAGATCGGCATTCGCATGGCCGTGGGCGCGCGCCAGAGCGACGTGCTGCAGCAGTTCCTGACCGAGGCCGTGCTCGTGTGCCTGGTCGGCGGTTTCATCGGCGTGATGCTGTCGTACGGCATCAGCTTTGTGTTCTCGCTGTTCGTGAAGCAATGGCAAATGATCTTTTCGCTCGGGGCCGTGGTGTCGGCCTTCTTGTGCGCGTCGCTCATCGGCGTGCTGTTCGGGTACCTGCCGGCACGCAACGCCGCGCGGCTCGACCCCATCGAGGCACTGGCGCGTGAGTAGCGCCCGACCGACCCTGGCGGGCCTCGCCATCGCGCTGGCGCTCGGCGGCTGCACGCTGTTCGCGCCGGAGCGGCGCGAACACCGACCGCTCGGCGTGCCGCAGGCCTGGCAGCAGCAACAGCCCCTGCCGCAGAACGCGGCGGCCGTGCCGCAAGCGCGCTGGTGGACCGCCTTCCACGACGCGCGGCTCGACACCCTGATCGACAGCGCCTTGCGCACCAACAACAACCTCGCCGCCGCCGGCATCCGCGTGCAGCGGGCGCAGCTGCAGGCCGGCCTGGCGAACACCAACCTCACGCCGGGCGTGACGGGGCAACTGGGCACCCAACGCAGCTTCGACCTGAAGCGCGGCGGCGTGGCCGCATCGAGCGCGAGCTCCTTGCTGAGCCTGAGCTACGAAGTCGACCTGTGGGGCCGCCTGTCGGCGCAGCGCAGCGTTGCCGACTGGGAGCTGCAGGCCACCCAGTCCGACCGCGAGGCCACGGCGTTGGCGCTGGTGGGCACCACGGCCGGGCTGTATTGGCAGACCGGCTACCTGAACCACCGCATCGCGCTGAGCGAAGCCGGCATGGCCGATGCACGGCGCATCCAGGCGCTGGTGCGCGCCAAGTACGCGGCAGGCGCCGTGTCCGGGCTCGACGTCGCGCAGGCCGGCCAGAATCTCGCGAGCCAGGAGGCCGCGCACACACAGCTGCTGCAGCAGCGCGTCGAGGCACGCAACGCGCTGGCCATCCTGTTCGACATGCCGCCCGACACCCCGAGAGACGAGCCCTCGCAGCTGCCAGACACCGCCTTGCCCGTGATCGATGCCGGACTGCCCGCCAGCCTGCTGGGCCGCCGGCCCGACCTGCGCGCCGCGGAGCAGCGCCTGCGGTCCTCGCTGGCGAACGTCGATGCCACGCGCACCAGCTTCTATCCGGTGCTGAGCCTCACGGGTTCGCTGGGCGCGGGGAGCAATGCACTGGGCGAGGTGCTGAAGAATCCGATCGCCACGCTGGGCGCCGGGTTGGTGTTGCCCTTCCTGCAATGGAACACCGCGCGGCTGACCGTCGCCGTATCGCAGACGCGATACGAAGAAGCGGTCGTCGGGTTCCGCCAGTCGCTGTACACCGCGCTGTCCGAGGTGGAAAACACGCTGTCGTCGCGAACCCAGCTGCAGGACGAAAGCGTGAAGCTGGCCCTGGCGCTGCAACAGGCGCAACGCGCGGAGGCCTTGTCGGAAGTGCGTTACCGCGCCGGCGCCACCGCGTTGCAGCCCGTGCTCGACGCCAAGGACAAGCGCCGCGCCGCGGAGGTGTCGCTGGCGCAGAACCGTCTGAACCAGCTCAACGCCACGATGACGCTCTACAAGGCGCTGGGCGGAGGCACGATCGTCGAGTAGCGGAAGGAGGACGGGGTGCTTTCACGCCGCAGCAGGTGCCTGGCAGGCGGTGCGGTGTGGGCGGCCCCTCTGTGCCGCCGAGGAGCACAGCGTTTCGCGGATCAGGGCTCGCAGCTGTTTGAGCCGAAGGCGAGTTCTGCGAGACCCCGCGAAACGCGAGCACCGCAGGGGAGCCGCGAAGCGGCCGGCACAGTGGGGCCGACCGCGCCGTACCGCCTGCCGGGCGCCCCTCCAAAGAGACCTAAGCCTGAAACGGCGGCGCCCCCCGCAGCTTGCGAAAAAGCAACCCCGGCAGCCGCAAAACAAACTCGACCATCAGCCGCGTGTGCATCCAAGTCAGCAGCACGTTGTCCCGCCCATAGCGAAAGTGCGACACCCCGCCTTCCTCCGCCGTCAGGTATTTCACAGGCGCATCGATGTTCACCGGCTTGACCCCACGCCAGGCCAGCCGCACAACCGCCTCGGTATCGAAGTCGAAGCGTCGCATCCACGGTTGCCGTGCCATCACTGCGATCAGGTCGACCACCGGGTACACGCGAAAACCGTAGAGCGAATCGCCGACACCCGCGAACAGCGTCTCGAGCTGCGTCCAGCCGTTCGACACCCGCCGCCCGCGCACCCGCAAAAGCGGCGCGCTGGCATCGAACACAGGCCGGCCCAGCACCATTGTCTCGGGCCGCGCCAGCGAGGCGTTCATGAAAGAGGGGATCAGGTCCGCCGGATGCTGCCCGTCGGAATCCATCGTGAGCGCGTGCGTGAAGCCCGCTTCTTTCGCGGCCCGCAAGCCGTGCAGCACCGCCGAGCCCTTGCCCTGGTTCTGCGGCAGCACCCACACGCGCAGCCCCGGATCGCTGGCCGCCATCTGCTGCAGCCGCTCGCCCGTGCCGTCGTCGCTGCCGTCGATCACCACCCACACCGGGTTCCATTGGGCCCGCGCGGCCGCGACCGTCGAGAACAGGCGCTCGCCCGTGTTGTAGCTGGGGATCAGGACAAGGTGGGTGCGCGAGGCGTCTGCTGGCATTCGGGGGACGCGTCGGTGGCGCGCTGCTCCATGTGTTGACGGAAATAGTGTTCCAGCTCGACCTGCAACGCATCGCTGTCCTGCGTCGGCGCAAAGCGCTTGCCCAGCCGCAGCGTGAAGACGATGGGCAGCGGCGGCACGCGCCACAGCGGCCAGCCCTTGCCGAGGTAGGGCGAGTCGGTGTCGATGAACACGGTCTGGATCGGTGCCTGCGCCAGCTTGGCGATCAGCGTGGTGCCGGGGCGGAAGGGGTTCAGCGGCGGCGTCACCGTGCGCGTGCCTTCCGGGAAGATCACGAGCTGGCCACCCTGGCGCAGGTCGTTGACCGCCAGGCGCACCATCGTGCGGGCCGACTTGTTGCTGATGTAGCGCGCCAGCCGCGCTCCGGCGCCGAGGAAGATGTTGCCCATCAGCTCGGCCTTCATGATGCAGGCGCTGCGCGGCAGCCGCGCCACCAGCAGCAGCGCGTCGAGCATGGTCGGGTGGTTGGCCACGAAGATCACGCCGGGCTCGTTGCGCATCGGGTCCAGGCACGAGGCGTCGATGCGCATCATGCCGGTGACCGAGGCAAGCCACCAGAACATCCGGTAGGCAAAGGCGATGGTCATGCGGCCCAGCGCGCGCGCCGGCGCGGCCGGCATCACCGGGTACAGCAGCATGGCAACCAGGTTCCAGACCAGCGAGATCAGGCCGAGGAACAGCAGCAGCGCATAGAGCATCAGCGCGAGCGGGATCGACGTGAGAAGACGCAGCACGTTCATGGGTGGTGTCGGTCGAGCAGGCGGACGGCGAGCCGCTCAGGCGGCCTGCAGCCGGCCGGCGGCGACCGTGTGGGCCTCGATCTCGACCAGCAGATCGCTGCGGCAGATGTCGGCTTCCAGGTACACCGCATGGCGGGCCATCGGCGACTGGGCGCCGAGCGCGGCTTCGATCACCTCGCGCACGGCCTCGGTGTCCGACGGATGCCGCACGTACACCACGCAGTCGAGCGCGTCGAGCGAGAAGCGCGCCGTGGTCTGCGCATGGGCAGAGGCGATCACGGCCTCGAGATTGCGCAGCGTTTCGCGGGCCTGCTCACGCACGTCGCCGTGGTGCACCGTTTCGTGCCCGACGATGCTCGCCGTGCCCGAGATGAAGAGCGCGACCTGGCCGTCGCCGATGTCCGCCAGCGCGGCGCGCGAGAAGGTCGGCGAGCGCGGGCCGTAGGTTTCGGGATAGCGGTAGGCCGACACCTGCCGCGGGTTCTCGACCGGCAGCGGTGCGGCGCGTCCCGCGAGAAAACGGATCGACAGCGCGCCCTGGCGGATGCCCAGCGCGCAAGCAGCCGGCGCGCCCTCGAAGGCGGCGCGGCCGGCTTCGAAGAAAGCCTCTTGCCGGCCGAGGTTGAACTGGCGGTAACGCTCGAGCCCGCCGCCATCGGCGTTGATGCGCGGCAGGTAGTTCCAGATGCGCTGCAGGTGCGGCGTGTCGGCCTGGTCGAGTGTGCGGAACAGGTCGCGGTAGGCGCGCTGCGCAAGCTCGGTCAGGCTCTGACCCTCCACGGCTTCATCGAGGTCAATGGCGCCCAGCAACCAGTGTCCGTCGGTGCGCCAGCGCGCGATGCCGGTGGTGCCCGACCGGACCTGCGCGCCGTCGGCCACGTGCCACACATCGGCCATCGCGCCCTGCGGCGACAGCACGCGCGCGTTGACCGTGGGCATCCAGGCGACACCGTGCGGCGTGCCGTAGCCGAGCGCGGCGAAGGGCGCATGGCTGTGCGTGGCCAGCGCGAGGCTGTCCGGCAGCGAGAGGCGCTCCACGCGCAGGGGGAAATGAAGGCGGTCGTCCTGGGGGCGCACGTTCATCGAACCTCGTCGGCGGTGGATTCGGGCTTGCGGCCGGTGTAGGCAGAGAAGACCCCGAGGCTCGCATGCCGGCGCACGTCGCTGAAGCCGGCGGCGCCCAGTGCCTGCATGACGCGCTCGGGCGGGATGCAGGCCTCGATCGTGTCCCAGTAATAGCGCCACAGCTCCGAGGTGTCGCTGCGGCGGCCGACCACGCGGGCGATCAGCGGCACCACGGCGCGCATGTAGCCCTTGAGCAGCGCGGTCGCGATGCGGCCTTCGGGCTTGGTGATCTCGAGCACCACCACGCGCCCGCCCGGGCGCAGCACGCGGTGGAATTCGGAAAAGGCAGCGGCCACGTCGCTGATGTGGCGCATGGCGTAGCCCATGCTCACGAAATCGCAGCTGGCGTCGGGCCGGGGCAGGGCCTCGGCGACGCCTTGAATCAGTTCGACGCCGGGCAGCCGGACCTGGCCCATCATGCCCACGCTGGGGTCGACGCCGGTGAGCTTGCCGGTGGATCCGATGAGCTTCAGGGCTTCGCGGGCGACGAGCCCGGTGCCGATGCCCACGTCGAGCACCTGCGCGCCCGCCGCGAGGCCGGCTTGCTTCAGCGCGTCGCGCCGGTACGCGGGGCCGGTGCCGAAGGCCAGCACGGCTTCGATGCGGTCGTAGTCCGCGGCCGTGCTGTCGAAGATGCGCCGCAGGAACGCCTGATGCTCCGCTTCGGTGTTGTAGTACAGCGGCAGCGGGGCGTGCGGCGGCAGGGCGTCGGGATTTCCCGTACCGGCAATGGGCGATGGCGTCATCGAACAATTATCACCAAAAGGTCCGGGCGGAAATCCCGGGCGCCGGGGGAGCGTTGTGTGCGCCGGACAGTAAACTCCACACTTGCTTTGAAAACACACGACAGCGAGAGAGATAGCCATGGCCGGACATAGCAAGTGGGCAAATATTCAGCACCGCAAGGGCCGCC
This sequence comes from Variovorax sp. GW821-FHT10C12, assembly GCF_059415405.1. NCBI lineage: Bacteria > Pseudomonadati > Pseudomonadota > Betaproteobacteria > Burkholderiales > Comamonadaceae > Variovorax > Variovorax sp. GW821-FHT10C12. The sequence continues at coordinate 1,718,669 of NZ_JBWKNE010000001.1, read as the reverse complement.
AGGACGAGAAACGGGGCAAGCTCTGGACCCGCGCCATCCGTGAAATCACGGTGGCGGCACGCGCCGGCGGCGCCGACCTCAGCGCCAACCCCCGGCTGCGGCTGGCGGTCGAGAAGGCCAAGGCGGTCAACCTGCCCATCGACACCGTCAAGCGCAACATCGACAAGGCCACGGGCAACCTCGAAGGCGTCAATTACGAAGAAATTCGTTACGAAGGGTACGGCATCGGCGGCGCGGCGATCATCGTCGACACCATGACCGACAACCGCGTGCGCACCGTGGCCGAAGTGCGCCACGCCTTCTCCAAGCACGGCGGCAACATGGGCACCGAAGGCTCGGTGGCCTTCCAGTTCAAGCACTGCGGCCAGATCATCTTTGCGCCCGGCACCAGCGAGGACAAGGTCATGGAAGTGGCCCTCGAAGCCGGCGCCGAGGACGTGATCACCGACGACGACGGCGCCATCGAGGTGCTCACCGCCATCGGCGACTTCGAGGCCGTGAAAAACGCGCTCGAAGCCGCGGGCCTGAAGCCCGATGCCGCCGAAATCACGATGCGCGCCGAGAACACCGTGGACGTGACCGGCGAAGACGCCGCCAGGATGCAGAAGCTCCTCGACGTGCTCGAGGACCTGGACGACGTGCAGGACGTTTATCACAACGCCGCACTGAGCGAATGAATGATGGATCCACAGCGACAAACGAAAGCCCGCGAATGAAGGTACTGGTGATTGGAGGAGGAGGCCGCGAGCACGCACTGGCGTGGCGGCTGGCGCAGGGCAACCGGGTCAGCCGCGTCTACGTGGCGCCCGGCAACGGCGGCACCGTGAGCGACGAACGCTACGACTGCATCGACATCACCGAACCCGCCGCGCTGCGCGAGTGGGCGATGGCCGAGAAAATCGCGCTGACCGTGGTCGGCCCCGAGGGGCCGCTGGCGGCGGGCGTGGTGGACGAGTTCCGCGCGCACGGCCTGCGCATCTTCGGCCCGACACAGGCGGCTGCGCAGCTCGAAAGCTCCAAGGCCTTCTCGAAGGCCTTCATGAAGCGCCACAAGATCCCGACGGCCGAATACGAGGCCTTCACCGACGCCGCCGCGGCCCATGCGTACATCGACGCCAAGGGCGCGCCCATCGTCGTCAAGGCCGACGGCCTGGCCGCCGGCAAGGGCGTGGTGGTTGCCATGACCGCGCAGGAGGCCCACGAAGCTGTCGACTTCATGCTGGTCGACAACAAGTTCGGCGTGTCGCACAACGAAGGCGGCGCACGCGTCGTCATCGAAGAATTCCTGCAGGGCGAAGAAGCCAGCTTCATCGTGATGTGCGACGGCAAGAACGTCGCCGCGCTGGCCACCAGCCAGGATCACAAGCGTCTGCTCGATGGCGACGAAGGCCCGAACACCGGCGGCATGGGCGCGTACTCGCCCGCACCGGTGGTCACGGCCGAGGTGCATGCGCGCGCCATGCGCGAGATCATCCTGCCGACCATCCGCGGCATGGAAAAGGACGGCATTCCGTTCACCGGCTTCCTCTATGCCGGTCTCATGATCGACGCGGCCGGCCAGCCCAAGACGCTCGAATTCAACTGCCGCATGGGCGACCCCGAGACGCAGCCGATCATGATGCGCCTCAAGTCCGACCTGTTCGAGGTGTTCTGGCACGCCACCGACGGCACGCTCGACCAGGTCGAGCTGCAGTGGGACCGGCGCGTGGCGCTGGGCGTGGTGATGGCCGCGCACGGCTACCCGCTGTCGCCGCGCAAGGGCGACCGCATCAGCGGCATCCCGGCCGAGGCGCCCGATGCCGTCGTGTTCCACGCGGGCACCACGCTTGAGAATGGCGAGCTCAAGACCAGCGGCGGCCGCGTCCTCTGCGTGACCGTGCTGGCCGACAGCGTCAAGCAGGCGCAGCAGCGCGCCTACGAGGTCGCGGCGCGCGTGCAGTTCGACGGTGCGCAGTACCGCAAGGACATCGGCTACCGCGCCCTGAGCGCGCGCAACACGCCCCAATCCTGATGCCAGCCACCCAGCCGAAGGCGGTCGGCGACTACCTGCGCGGACTGCAGCAATCGATCATCTCGGCGGTCGAGGCGGCGGACGGCGGCAGCGCGGTGCGCGACGCCTGGCAGAAAGAGCCCGGCGAGCCGCTGCAGGGCAGCGGCCTGACCTGCATCCTCGAAGGCGGCGCGCTGTTCGAGCGTGCCGGCGTCGGCTTCTCGCAGGTGCGCGGCGCCAAGCTGCCGCCCTCGGCCACGCAGAACCGCCCCGAGCTGTCGGGCGCGCCGTTCGAGGCCATGGGTGTGTCGCTGGTGTTCCATCCGCGCAATCCCTACGTGCCGATCGTCCACATGAACGTGCGCATGCTGGCCGCGCAGCCCGCGGGCGGCGGCGATCCGGTGTGCTGGTTCGGCGGCGGCATGGACCTCACGCCGTGCTACGGCTTCGAAGAGGACGCGGTGCACTTTCACACCGTGTGCCGCGATGCGCTCGCTCCCTTCGGCGCCGACAAGTACCCGCGCTTCAAGACCTGGTGCGACGAGTATTTCTTTTTGAAGCACCGCAACGAGCAGCGGGGCATCGGCGGCATCTTCTTCGACGACTTCGCCGAAGGCGGCATCGAGAACGGCTTTGCGCTGATCCGTTCGGTCGGCGATGCCTTCCTGCAGGCCTACCTGCCGATCGTCGAACGCCGCCGCGGCATGCCGTACGGCGAGCGCGAGCGCGAGTTCCAGCTGTACCGGCGCGGGCGCTATGTCGAGTTCAACCTCGTGTGGGACCGCGGCACGCACTTCGGCCTGCAGTCGGGCGGGCGCACCGAATCGATCCTGCTGTCGATGCCGCCGCTCGCGAGCTGGGCCTACCGGCAGCAGCCCGAAGCAGGCAGCCCCGAAGCCGCGCTGTACAGCGACTTCATCGTGCGCCGGGACTGGGTGTGAGCCCCACCGGTTCCGCTTTGCGCATCGGCGTCTTCGGCGGGGCCTTCGACCCGCCGCACAACGCCCACATCGCCCTGGCCGAAGCTGCCTTGGCGCAGCTCGACCTGACGGAGTTGCACGTCATTCCCACGGGGCAGGCCTGGCACAAGAGCCGCACGCTCACGCCGAAGGAAGACCGCCTCGCGATGGCGCAACTGGCCTTCGGTGAGCTGCAAGGCAAGGTCGTCATCGACAGCCGCGAGGTGTTGCGTGACGGCCCGACCTACACGCTCGACACGCTGCATGAATTGCAGAAAGAACAGCCCGGCGCACAGCTCGTGCTGGTGATGGGCGCGGACCAGGCGGCGGCCTTGCCGACCTGGCACGGCTGGCAGGATATACTCGGCATTGCTATCGTTTCTGTAGCGTATCGCGCACTATCGACGGGTGACGTCACTCGTTTTGATCCGAAACAGCTGCCCGGCCTCCCGGCTGGCGCGCGTTTCGAGGCGCTTGAACTGCCTGCCGCCATGGACACCAGCGCCACCGATATCCGGCGGCGCGTGGCGTCGGGTGTGGACATTTCCTCGCTGGTTCCGCCCACGGTTGCACGCTATATTGACCAACACCACCTCTACCGCTCTGCCTGATGACCACTGAAGCCGCCGCCAAAAAAGACATCCAAAAACTCCAGCGAGCCATCATCGATGGTCTCGAAGACGTCAAGGCGCAGGACATCCAGGTATTCGACACGGAGCACCTCTCGCCGCTGTTCGAGCGCGTGATCGTGGCGTCGGGCACCTCCAACCGCCAGACCAAGGCGCTCGCCTCGAGTGTGCGCGACGCCGTGCGCGAAGCCGGCTTTGCCAAGCCGCGCACCGAGGGCGAGGAAAACGGCGAGTGGATCATCGTGGACTGCGGCGCGGCCGTGGCGCACATCATGCAGCCCGCCATTCGCCAGTACTACCACCTCGAAGAGATCTGGGGCGACAAGCCGGTGCGCGCCAAGCTCGGCGCCACCAAGCCCGCGCTGGCCACCGCCTCGTCCGTCGTCAAGGGCGCCGAAGAGAAGAAGACGGCCGCCGCCAAGACGCCGAGCCTGCGTCGTTCGAGCGCCGCCAAGACCGCGATCCGCGCGGCCGAGCAGGAAGCCAAGGCCGCCAAGGCCCCGGCGAAGAAGGCCGCATCGAAGACCGCGGGCAAGACCGCCGCCAAGAAGGCCCCTGCGAAGAAGTCCGCCACGGGCACCGCACGCGTGCCGGTGAAGGTCGTCGGCAAGCCGGCCGCCAAGAAGACCGCTGCAAAGAAGGCGCCGGCCAAGAAGGCGCCAGCCCGCCGCGCATGAAGCTGCTGGTGGTCGCCGTCGGGCAGCGCATGCCCGACTGGGCGCAGACTGCCTGGGACGACTACGCCAAGCGATTCCCGCCCGAGCTCAAGCTCGAGCTGCGTGCCGTCAAGACCGAGCCGCGCGGCTCCAAGACCCTCGAAACGCTGTATGCCGCCGAGCGCGAGCGCATCGAGGGCGCCATCGCCCGCGGCATGCGCATCGTCGTGCTCGACGAGCGCGGCACCGCACTCACCACCAAGGCGCTGGCCGCACGGCTACAGACCTGGCAGGGCGAGGGCGACGACGTCGCGCTGGTCATCGGCGGCCCCGACGGGCTCGACCCGGCCTTCAAGGCCGCGGCGCACGAACGCATCCGCCTGTCCGACCTGACCCTGCCGCATGCCATGGCGCGCGTGCTGCTGGTCGAACAGCTCTATCGGGCGTGGTCGGTCAACGCGGGCCATCCGTACCACCGGGAATGACCACGGGGCCGGCGGTGGGGCCCACCACGGAGACCTGAACTTGCCTGACTTCATCTACCTCGCGTCGCAAAGCCCGCGCCGCGCCCAATTGCTCGGCCAGCTCGGCGTGCGCCACGAACTGCTGCTGGCCGGCCCCGACGAAGACGCCGAGGCGCTCGAGGCCTTGCTGCCGAACGAGTCGCCCACCGCCTACGTGCAGCGCGTCACCGCCCTCAAGCTCGATGCCGCCGTTGCGCGCCGCAAGCGCCTCGGCTTGGCCGATGCGCCCGTGCTCTGCGCTGACACCACCGTCGCGCTCGGCCGCACCATCCTCGGCAAGCCCGAGGACGCACGCGATGCCGAACGCATGCTCGCGCACCTGTCCGGCGCCACGCACCGGGTGCTCACCGCAGTTGCACTGCAGAACGGCCGTCGCCGCCATGCGGCGCTCAGCGTGTCGCGTGTGCGCTTCGCCACGCTCACCAAGAAGCAGGTCGCGGCCTACGCCGCCAGCGGCGAGCCGCTCGGCAAGGCCGGCGCCTACGCCATCCAGGGCGCGGCGGCTGCGTTCGTGGAGCACATCAGCGGCTCCTATTCGGGCATCATGGGACTCCCCATGTTCGAGACCGCGCAGCTGCTTCGAGGCGTCGGTTTCAATACTTAAGACATCCATGCAAGACATCCTGATCAACTGGTCTCCGCAGGAGACCCGTGTGGCGCTGGTCGAGCACGGCGCGGTGCAAGAGCTGCACGTCGAGCGCACGCTCGAGCGCGGGCTGGTCGGCAACATCTACCTGGGCAAGGTCTCGCGCGTGCTGCCGGGCATGCAGTCGGCCTTCATCGACATCGGCCTGGAGCGCACCGCCTTCCTGCACGTGGCCGACATCGTTTCGCCGTTCACGCCGGGCTCGCGCCCGAGTGCCACGCCGCCCGAGCGCGACCACCGCAACGGCGGACCGATGGTGCCCATCGAGAAGCAGGTGTTCGAAGGCCAGTCGCTGCTGGTGCAGGTCATCAAGGACCCGATCGGCACCAAGGGCGCGCGGCTGTCCACGCAGATCAGCATCGCGGGCCGGCTGCTGGTGTTCCTGCCGCAGGACAACCACATCGGCGTGTCGCAGAAGATCCCGCCCGACCAGCGCGAGTCGCTGCGCAACCGCATGCTGGCGCTCATCGAGGCAGCAGCGGCCGCCGAGAGCGGCGGCGTGGTGCCCGTGAACACGGGCGGCTTCATCCTGCGCACCAACGGCGAAGACGCCGCCGACGCCGAGCTGGCCGAAGACATCGCCTACCTGCGCAAGACCTGGACCCGCATCCGCGAGGCCTCGGGCCGGATGCCCGCCATGTCGCTGCTGCACCAGGACCTGAGCCTGCTGCAGCGCGTGCTGCGCGACATGACGAGCGAAGACACGCAGACCATCCGCATCGACTCGCGCGAGCAGTTCGAGGTGCTGCTCAAGTTCGGCCTCGAATTCATGCCACAGGCGGCCGGCAAGCTGCAGCACTACAAGGGCGAGCGGCCGATCTTCGACCTGTATTCGGTCGACGAGGAAATCGCGAAGGCGCTGGGCCGGCGCGTCGACCTGAAGTCGGGCGGCTACCTCGTGGTCGACCAGACCGAGGCGCTGACCACCGTCGACGTGAACACCGGCGGCTTCGTCGGTGCGCGCAACTTCGACGACACCATCTTCAAGACCAACCTCGAGGCCGCGCAGGCCATTGCGCGGCAGCTTCGCCTGCGCAACCTGGGCGGGATCATCATCGTCGACTTCATCGACATGGCGCGCGACGACCACCGCGAGCAGGTGCTGGCCGAGTTCCGCAAGCAGCTCGCCCGCGACCGCGTGAAGACCACGGCCGGCGGTTTCTCGCAGCTGGGCCTCGTCGAGATGACGCGCAAGCGCACGCGCGAATCGCTGGCCCACATGCTGTGCGAGCCCTGCGTGGCCTGCAGCGGGCAGGGCATCGTGAAGACCGCGCGCAGCGTGGCCTACGACGTGATGCGCGAGATCCTGCGCGAGGCGCGTCAGTTCACGCCGCGCGAGTTCCGCATCGTCTCGTCGCCGCAGGTCATCGAGCTGTTCCTCGACGAGGAGAGCCAGCACCTCGCGGGACTGAGCGACTTCATCGGCAAGCCGATCTCGCTGCAGTCGGAGCCGGCGATCGGGCAGGGGCAGTACGACATCGTGCTGCTCTGACGGTGGGAGCGCGCGGCCCGTGGCAACGACGGGTCAGCGCTTCGATTCCTGGCCTTGCCGCATCCAGACGCTGGCCAGCGCGGCGGCCACCAGCATTCCGGCGATCAACAGCAGGCCGTTCTTCGTGCTGCCCGTGCTCTGCTCGATCCAGCCCATCACCGACGGGCCGATGAAGCCGCCTACGAGGCCGCAGGTGTTGACCAACGCGAGTCCGCCTGCCAGCGCCACGCCGGCCAGCCGTGACGACGCGAACAGGAAGATCACGGACTGCACCACGAAGAACATCGAGCCCGTGAGGCAGAAGCCGGCCAGCGCGACGGCCGGGCTCGCGAAGGCTGCAATCAGCAAGCCCACCGCCATCGAGACCAGCCCGACCAGCAGCAGGCGCCGGCCGCGCTGCGGCGTGACCGCGAGCCGCGGCAACGCAATGGCGCCGACGGCGGCGACCACCCAGGGCAGCGAGTTGAGCGCGCCGATTTCCAGCGGCGAGAGCTTGCCGTAGGTGCCGATGATGCTCGGCAGGAAGAAGATCACCGTGTAGATGCTGATCTGGTGGCAGAAGTAGACAAAGATCGCCAGCCAGATCTGCCGGTCGACCAGGCAGGCGCGGAACGACTCGCCGACCTGGCCGTTGGCCACGTCCTCGGCGCGTTCGGCGGCGAGCTGGCGTTCGATGGCCTGCGCCTGCGGGCGCGTGAGCCAGCTGGCACTCGAAGGCCCGTCGGGCAGCTTGCGCCAGACCACGAAGGCCAGCGCCACGGCGGGCAGGCCTTCGAGCACGAACATCCATTGCCAGCCGTGCCAGCCCCACAGGCCGTCCATCTGCAGCAGCGCGCCGCCGACCGGGCCGCTGAGGATGTTCGCGATGCACACGCCGAGCAGGAAGTAGCCCGTGGCGCGTGCGCGGTCCTTGCGGCCGAACCAGTAGTTCAGGTACAGCATCACGCCCGGGAACAGGCCGGCTTCCGCCGCGCCGAGCAGGATGCGCATCACGTAGAACGAGGTCTCGCCCGTGACGAAGGCCATGCCGGCCGACAGCAGGCCCCAGGTGATCATGATGCGGGCGATCCACCAGCGGGCGCCCACGCGGTGCATCACCAGATTGCTGGGCACTTCGAGCAGCGCGTAGCTCAGAAAGAACAGCCCGGCGCCCAGCCCGTAGGCGGCCGCCGAGATGCCGATGTCCACGGCCATGTGGCTCTTGGCCAGCGCGATGTTGGTGCGGTCGATGAAGCTGATCACATAGGCCAGCACCAGCAGCGGCATGAGCTTGCGGAAGATCAGCGCATTGAGCGAGGCCTGTTCGTCGACGGCCTGGCTGGCGCGCAGGCCCGGCGGCGTGGCGGGGATGGATGGGTGTTGCATGGGATGTCTCTCTCCTGTCCTGTCGTGTTCTGGCGGAAGGTCGTCGGCGGGAGCCGGCGGGCGTGCAGATGCGGCCCGGTCATGGGCCGGGCGGTTCTGGCGCGGGGCTAGAAGTCGACGTTCGCCGCGCCCTTGAGCCCGAGGATCTCGCGGGCTTCGGCGGGTGTCGCGATGTCGATGTTCAGGGCCTCCAGCACGGCGCGGATGCGCAGCACCTGTTCGGCGCTCGATGCGGCGAGCCGGCCCGGGCCGATCCACAGCGAGTCTTCGAGCCCGACGCGCACGTGCGCGCCCATGGCCGCGCCGATGGTGGCCAGCGGCAGCTGGTTGCGGCCGGTGCCGAGGATCGACCATTCGAAGCGGTCGCCGAACAGCCGCGCGGCGGTGCGGCGCATGTGCATCAGGTCTTCGGGATCGGCGCCGATGCCGCCCAGGATGCCGAAGACCGTCTGCACGAAGACCGGGGCCTGCACCAGCCCGCGGTCCAGGAAGTGCCGCAGGTTGTTGAGGTGGCTCACGTCGTAGCACTCGAACTCGAAGCGCGTGCCGTTGGCGTTGCCGAGCTTGAGGATGTTCTCGATGTCGGCGAAGGTGTTCTTGAAGATCAGGTTGCGGCTGTTCTCCAAGTGCTCGCGCTCCCATTCATGCGCGAAGGACTTGAAGCGTTCCAGCATCGGAAAGAGGCCGAAGTTCATCGAGCCCATGTTGAGCGACGCGAGCTCGGGCTTGAAGGTGGTGGCCGGGCGCATGCGCTCCTCGACGCTCATGTGCGGGCTGCCGCCGGTGGTGATGTTGATCACCGCATCGGTCGCGGCCTTGATCTTCGAGAGGAAGGGGCGGAACAGGTCCGGGTCCTGCGACGGGCGGCCGTCCTTCGGGTCGCGCGCATGCAGGTGCAGGATCGCGGCGCCGGCGCGGGCGGCTTCGATCGACGCTTGCGCAATCTCGTCGGCCGTCACGGGAAGGTGCGGCGACATGCTGGGTGTGTGGATGGCGCCCGTGGGGGCGCAGGTGATGATGGCTTTGGGGCGTTGGGCCATGAGGTGTCCGGAAAGAAGAAGAGGGAAGGAAAGGGAATGCGAGCGGATCAGCTCAGTGCCTGCGTGTGGCCGTCCACCACGAGCTCCTGGCCCGTGACGCTGGCGGCCAGGTCGCTGGCGGCGAACAGCACCATGTTCGCGATGTCCGTGGCCGTGACCATGCGGCCCAGCGCGGCCTGCGCGGTGTAGGCGCGCGTCACTTCGTCGAGCGGCTTGCCCAGCGCCTCGGCCTTGGCGGCGATCACCGCGCGGATGCGCGGACCGTCGACCGCGCCCGGCAGGATCGCGTTGACGCGGATGCCGTCGGCGCCAAGTTCGAGCGCCAGCGTTTTCGTGAAGCCGATGACGGCCCACTTCGAGGCGGAGTAGGGCGAGCGCCCCGGCATGCCCAGGTGCCCGGCGGCCGAGGACAGGTTGATGATGGCTGGCAGGCGGCCCTTGCGCAGCCGCGGCACGGCCAGCCGCACGCAGAGGAACTGGCCGGTGACGTTGACGGCCATCGTGCGTTCCCAGTCGGCGAGCGAGACGGTCTCGACCGGACCGGTGGGGCCGGCCACGCCGGCATTGTTCACCAGCACATCGAGGCCGCCGAGTTCGCGGTCGACGGCCTCGAAGAGGCGGGCCACGTCGTCCTCGTTCGACACGTCGGCGACGCAGCGGCCCACCTCGGGCAGTTCACGCGCCAGCTGGTCGAGGCTGGCAGCCTGCACGTCGCAGACGAAGACCCTGGCGCCCGCCGCCGCGAAGCTGCGCACGATGTCCAGGCCGATGCCGTTGGCACCGGCGGTGACGAGCACGCGTCGGCCGGCGAGGGAGTTGTTGTTCCACATGCTGAAGAGATCCTTGAGGTCGATTTTGGAATGACGTGGATCGTATATCTGTGATCACAGATAAATCATAGGGAATACCCCGGCCATATACTTCGACGCATGAGCCTCACCGATCTCGTCACCCCCCTGAAGCGCCAGACGCTCAGTGCCAACGTCTACGACCTGTTGCGCGACCTCGTGATGAGTGGGCAGATGATGCCGGGCGAGCAGATTTCGTTGCGCAGCGCGGCCGAGGCGCTGGGCGTGAGCGTGATGCCGGTGCGCGAGGCGATGCAGCGCCTGGTGGCCGAGCAGGCGCTCGAACTCACGCCCAGCCGCACCTTGCGCGTGCCCCGGATGACGGCGGCGCAGTTCAAGGAAATCACCACCATCCGCACCAACCTCGAAGGCCTGGCCACGGAGCTGGCGGCCTCGGCATCGGGTGCGGTGGCATTGCGCGACATCACGCGCTGGCACGACGAGTTCGCGGCCGAGATGAATGCGGCGAGCCCGGACGGCTCGAAGCTCGTCACCTTCAACAAGGAGTTCCACTTCGCGGTCTACGCCGCCGCCGACATGCCGGTGTTGTTGCAGATGATCGAGGCGCTGTGGCTGCGCATCGGCCCCATCCTCAACTACGACCTGCGGGCCGGCTCGCGCCGCGTGGGGGACAAGGTGGCGATGTCGCACCATGCGGCGCTGCTGGCCGCGCTGAAGCGCCGCGACGGCGCCAAGGCCCGGGCCGCGCTGCAGGGCGACATCGAAAGCGCCGCGGAATTCATCCTGTCGACGGGCGTGCTGGTGTCTGATGGCACGCTGCCGCCGCAGAACGCTGTGCTGGCGGCGAAGAAGGCGCGCGGCGCGCGCTGAGGGTCAGAGCGTCGGGTCCTGCCCCGGCGCCGCGCTGCGCACCGCCAGCGTCTGAAGACGCGCATAGAGCCCGTCACGCGCCATGAGCTGCTCGTGGCTGCCTTGCTCGGCGATGCGGCCTTGCTCCATCACGATGATGCGGTCGGCGTGCTGGATGGTCGACAGGCGGTGCGCCACGATCAGCGTGGTGCGGCCTTGCATCAGGCGCTGCAGGGCGTCCTGCACCAGCCGTTCCGATTCGGTGTCGAGCGCCGACGTGGCTTCGTCGAGCAGCAGCACGGGCGCGTTCTTGTAGAGCGCGCGGGCAATCGCCAGCCGCTGGCGCTGGCCGCCCGACAGTTGCGTGGCGTTGTGGCCGAGCACGGTTTCGATGCCCTGCGGCAGCGTCTCGACGTGCGCGCTCAGGTTGGCCGCCTCGAGGCAAGACTGCACGCGGGCGAGGTCGATGTCGCCACCGAGCGCCACGTTGGCGGCGAGCGTGTCGTTGAGCATGACCACGTCCTGGCTCACCATGGCGAACTGGGCGCGCAGGCTCTTGAGTCGCCACTCGCTGGTGTCGTGGCCGTCGAGCAGCACCTGGCCGCCGCTGGGTTGCACGAAGCGCGGCAGCAGGTTGACCAGCGTGGTCTTGCCCGAGCCCGAGGGGCCGACGAAGGCCACCACCTGGCCCGGCTCGATGACGAGGTTCACGCCGTCGAGCGCGCGCTGTTCGTCGTCGCCGCGGTAGCTGACCTGCACGTTGCGCAGTTCGATGTGGCCTTGGGCGTGTGCGACGCTGAAGGTGCCCTGCGATTCGGGCGCCACCTCGTCGATGAGGATCAAGCCGCGCTCAAGCGCCGCCAGGCCACGCGTGATCGGCCCCGCGACTTCGGCCAGGCGGCGGATCGGCGCGATCAGCATCAGCATGGCCGTGATGTAGGCGACGAAGCCGCCCACCGTGAAGCCCTGCTTGCCGCTTTGCCACAGCGCGATCATCACCACCACCGACAGCGCCAGCGAAGCCATCATCTGCGTCAGCGGCGTGGTGGCGGCCTGGGCGATGGTGGACTTCACGGCCAGGCGGTTGAGGCGCTGGCTCAGTTGTTCGAAGCGGCGCTCCTGCGCCTGCTCCGCGCCGTGCAGCCGCACCACGCGGTGGGCCAGCACGTTTTCCTCGACCACGTAGGCCAGCTCGTCGGTGGCCTGCTGGCCCTGCTGCGTGAGCTTGTACAGGCGCTTGGAGAACACCTTCATGATCCAGGAGATGCTGGGCACCAGGAAGGCGACGATGAGCGTGAGCTTCCAATTCAGGTAGACCAGATAACCCAGCAGCGCGATCAGCGTGAAGCCGTCGCGCGAGAGCCCGAGCAGCGCCTGCACCAGCAGCATGGCGCCGGTCTGCACCTCGTACACCACGGTGTTCGACAGCGCGCTGGCCGACTGCCGCGCGAACAGCGCCAGCTCGGCGCCGAGCAGCCGTTCGAACAGCACGCGGCGCAGCTTCTGCATGCCTTCGTTGGCGATGCGCGAGAGCGCGTACTGCGAAATGAATTGGGCGATGCCGCGCACCGCGAACAGCAGCAGCACGGCGGCCGGGATGAACCACAGCGGCATCTCGCCGCGCGTGAAGCCCCGGTCGAGCAGCGGCTTGAGCAGGGCGGCCATGAGCGGCTCGGTGAGCGCGGCCAGCAGGGCGCCGATCAGCCCCACGGCCCACCATTGGCGCGAACTGCCGAACCAGGTCATGAGTCGCGCCAGCCGGCGCATGAGGGGAGGGCGGGCGCTCTCGCTGCCGGGGGATGCTTGCATATGGCGGCGGATTTTACGGGGCTGCTCCGACCGCCTTTTTGAGGGGCTGTAGGACCATTTCGCCGGATAAACGTTTTGTGACGGCGGGTTCAACCCAGTGTGTAACATGTGGCCCGTGAAACGCCGGGGAGAAACTTTTTACCCGGAAACCTCTCCGAACCGCATGAACAAGCCGTTGCCAGATCTTTCCCCAACTCCTTCTTCATCGTTGATTGCGCGCCGCAGCCTCATCGCGGCCCTTGCTGCCTCTCCCATGCTTCCCGCCATGGCCCAGTTCCGGGTCGAGGTCTCGGGCGTGGGGCTGACGCAGCTGCCGATCGCGCTCGTGCCCTTCAAGGGGCAGGACGCCTCGCCGCAGAAGATTTCCGACATCGTTCAGGCCGACCTCGAACGCAGCGGCCAGTTCCGCGGCGTCGATGCCTCAGGCCAGGCACTCGACGAGTCCTCGCGCCCCGACCTCGCCCTGTGGCGCCAGCGCACCGCCGATTCGCTCGTGGTGGGCAGCGTCAGCCGGCTGGCCGATGGCCGCTACGACGTGCGTTTCCGCCTGTGGGACGTCGTGAAAGACCGCGACCTCGGCGGCCAGAGCTACACCGTGCCGCAGGGCGACCTGCGACTGGCGGCCCACCGCATCGCCGACTACGTGTATGAAAAGCTGACCGGCGACAAGGGCATCTTCTCGACCCGCATCGCCTACGTCACCAAGGGCGGCAGCCGCTACTCGCTGTGGGTGGCCGACGCCGACGGCGAGAACGCGCAGGCCGCGCTGGCCAGCCCTGAGCCGATCATCTCGCCCTGCTGGTCGTCCAACGGCCAGCAGCTGGCGTACGTGTCCTTCGAGTCGCGCAAGCCCGTGGTCTACGTGCACAACGTGGCCAGCGGCCAGCGCCGGCTGCTCGCCAACTTCAAGGGCTCCAACAGCGCCCCGGCCTGGGCACCCGACGGCGGCTCGCTGGCCGTCACGCTCAGCCGCGACGGCGGCTCGCAGCTGTTCACCATTCCGGCCAGCGGCGGCGAACCGCGTCGCCTGACCCAGAGCTCGAGCATCGACACCGAGCCGGTGTACTCGGCCGACGGCAGCACGATCTACTTCGTGAGCGACCGTGGCGGCGCGCCCCAGATCTACAAGATGAGCGCCGGTGGCGGCAACCCGACCCGGGTCACCTTCAGCGGCACCTACAACATTTCTCCATCTGTCAGCGGCGATGGCCGGTGGTTGGCCTACATCTCGCGGGTCGGCGGTGCGTTCAAACTCCACGTGATGGAGTTGGCCAGCGGCAATGTCGCCGCGATCACCGACACCACGGCCGACGAGAGCCCGAGCTTCGCACCCAACAGCAAGCTGATCGTCTATGCCACGCACCTGCAAGGTCGCGAGGCGCTCATGACGACCACGCTGGACGGAAAAATCAAGGCCCGCCTGGCGGGCCAGGCGGGAGACATCCGCGAACCGGACTGGGGTCCGTTTCAAAAGCAATAAGCATTGACCAGATAAATTTACTTGAGGAGTTCGCAAATGTTGAAACGTACGATCTATTCGCTCGCCATCGTGGCGCTCATCGCCGGTTGCTCTTCGGGCACCAAGCTCAACGAAACGCCGGTCTCCGACCGCACCGGCACGGCTGGCGGCCAGCAAGGCGGCGCGACCGCCGTGGCGCCCGTGACCATCGACCCCAACGCCAACACGGCGCAAGGTCCGGTCGGCGTGGCACGCATCGTGTACTTCGACTACGACAGCTACACGGTCAAGCCCGAGTTCCAGTCGGTGATCGACGGCCACGCGCGCTTCCTCAAGGGCGCCACGCAACGTCGCATCTCGATCGAAGGCCACACCGACGAGCGCGGCGGCCGCGAGTACAACCTGGCTCTCGGCCAGAAGCGTTCCGAAGCCGTGCGCCGTGCGCTCACGCTGCTGGGCGTGAACGACAGCCAGATCGAAGCCGTGAGCTTCGGCAAGGAAAAGCCCGCGGCCCAAGGCTCGGGTGAAGAAGTGTGGGCGCAGAACCGCCGCGCTGAAATCCGCTACACCCGGTGATGCAGCCACGTGCCCTGTGGCGAGGCGCGGCCCTCGCCGCCGCCTTGCTCTGCGCGTCGGCCGGCTCGCAGGCTGCGCTGTTCGAGGACGACGAGGCCCGCAAGGCCATCCTCGACCTGCGCCAGCGCGTCGAAGCCATGCGCCAGCAGACCGACCAGCGCCTGGCCGACGAAAACGGCCAGCTGCGTCGCAGCCTGCTCGACCTGCAAAGTCAGATCGAGCAGATGCGCGGCGAACTGGCACGCATGACCGGCCAGAACGAACAGCTCACGCGCACGCTGAGCGAAATGCAGTCGCGCCAGACCACGATCGACGACAAGCTCAAGCAGAACGAGCCCTCCAAGGTCTCGATCGACGGCCGCGAATTCAACGCCGATCCGAAGGAAAAGGCCGATTTCGAAGCGGCCCTGGGCATCTTCCGCGCGGGCCAGTTCGCGCAGGCCCAGACCGCCTTCGCCGAGTTCGTGAAGCGCTATCCGCAAAGCGGCTACAACGCGTCCGCGCTGTTCTGGCTCGGCAATGCGCAGTACGCCACGCGCAACTACAACGAAGCCATTGCCAATTTCCGCTCGATGCTCTCGCTCGCACCCGACCATGCCAAGGCGCCCGAAGCCGTGCTGTCGATCGCGAATTGCCAGATCGAACTGAAGGACACGCGCGCCGCACGCCGCACGCTGGAAGACCTGGCCAAGGCCTACCCGCAGTCGGAAGCTGCACAGGCCGGCCGCGAGCGCCTGTCGCGCCTGCGTTGACGCAATGATCGTTTCAGCGGAGCTGTCCGCTTGAGCGCTTCACCCGAAGCCTCCTCGCTCCCCATGGCCGCCGCGGATGTCGTCACCGACACCGCGGCGCCTGACTTTGCGCGCCGCTTCGGTGGCCTCGAGCGCCTCTATGGCGTGGCCGGTGCCGCGCGCATCCGCCATGCCCATGTGCTGGTCGTCGGCATCGGCGGCGTGGGCTCGTGGGCTGTCGAGGCGCTGGCACGCAGCGGAGTGGGGCGCCTGACGCTGATCGACCTCGACCACGTGTCGGAGTCGAACATCAACCGCCAGATCCACGCGCTCGACTCGACGGTGGGGCAGGCCAAGGTCGAAGCCATGCGCGAGCGCATCGCGCAGATCAATCCCGAGTGCCAGGTGCTCGCCATCGACGAGTTCGTCGAGCCCGACAACTGGGCTTCGCTGCTCGACACCGCGCAAGCCACTCATGGGCCCGTTCACGCGGTCATCGACGCCTGCGACCAGGTGAAGGCCAAGCTCGCCATGGCTGCATGGGCGCGCTCGGTGTCGCGCAGCACCGCGTTCATCGCCGTGGGTGCGGCGGGCGGCAAGCGGCAGGCGCACAAGGTCGACATCGACGACCTGTCGCTCGTCACCCACGACCCGCTGCTGGCCCAGCTTCGCCAGCGGCTGCGCAAGCTGCATGGCGCGCCGCGCGAAGGCCGCAAGATCGGCCTGGCCTGCGTGTTCAGCCGCGAGAGCGTGGCGCCGCCCGATGCGTCCTGCCAGATCGATTCGGGCGACGGTTCGCTCAACTGCCACGGCTACGGATCGGTGGTCAGCGTGACCGCCACCTTCGGTCAATGTGCGGCAGGGTGGGTGCTCGACGGAATTGCGAGAAACAGCACGCTATAATCCAAGGCTTTGCCGGATTCGACGTCGGCAAGAAGCAAGAAAAATGGTTCCGGGACGTTAGCTCAGTTGGTAGAGCAGCGGACTTTTAATCCGTTGGTCACTGGTTCGAATCCAGTACGTCCTACCAGAACCCCCCAATCAATCCTCATGTGCTGCAAGCACCTGAGGATTTTTTTATGGGCGGCGCGAAGCCGGTGGTTGGCTTCGCGGCAGGTCGCCCGGCAGTGCAGCAGAGAGCGGGCCGGGCCCGCCTTCGACTGTGCACCTGAACAAACGACAACGCCGCGCGGATGCAGATGCATCCGCGCGGCGTTGTCTTGTGGGCGCCGTTCAGGCGCCGGGGATCAGAACGAGAAGGTACCCGTCAGCGAAGCCGAGCGGCCCGCGCCCACCGTCGCGTAGTGCGAGGCATAGGCCTTGTCGAAGTAGTACTTGTTGGTCAGGTTCTGGATGTTCAGCTGCAGGCTGAAGTTCTTGTTGACCACGTAGCTCACCATGGCGTCGTACTTCACGTACGACGGAATCCACTTGGTGTTGTTGACGTTGCCGTACTGCTTGCCCACGTAGGTCGCGCCGCCGCCGATGGTGAGGCCGGGCATGACGGTGTAGGTGGTCCACAGCGTCGCGCTGTTGCGCGGCGTGTTCGGGAACGCATTGCCGTTGAAAGGCGAGGGCGTGTACACGCCGTTCGTCAGGGCAAAACCGTTGTCCGTGAGCTTGGCGTCCAGGTAGGTGTAGCCGCCGAACACCTGCCAGTCGCGGGTGATGCTGCCGGCCAGGCCGAACTCCACGCCTTGTACGCGCTTCTTGCCCACGTTCTGCGTGCTGCCGTCCGCCGCGACGGTGCGGGCGTTCTTCATGTCGGTGCGGAAGATCGCCGAGGTCAGGACCAGGCGGCGGTCCAGCACTTCCCACTTTGTGCCGAGCTCGAAGCTGCGGCTTTCCTGCGGCTTCAGGTTGCGGATGGCCGCCGAGATGCCGTCGGCGCCGTCACCGCCGTCGGTGCCCGGAGGCGTCGACGAGGTGCCGTACGACACGTAGATGCTGCCGTTGGGCGCCGGCTTGTAGACCAGGCCGGCCTGGTAGTTCAGGAACGAGGCCTTGTTCTCCAGCTCGATGCCCGGCACCACGCCGCCCGGGCGTACGGCGAGGCTGGTCGAGCCGCTGAGGGCGGTGCTCGGCACCGCCGCCGTGACGGCGATGGGCGTGGCGTAGGCCGGCGTGACTGCGCGGGTCTTGTAGTCGTCCCAGCGCAGGCCCAGGTTCAGCGACCACTGCGGGTTGAACTCGATCGTGTCGAAGGCATACAGCGAGGTGGTGCGCGTCTTGACCTCGGTCACGGCGGGCGAGCGGGTGATCGCGCCGGTCCAGGGGTCGTACGGGTTCGGGTTCAGCATCGTCGTGCAGTTGAAGGCGCTGCGCACGCCCGAGCCCACGGCGCAGTTCGTGCCGCTGACGGCGCTGCGGGGGTAGGTCTCGTAGCCGGTCTTCAGGTCCTGCAGGAACAGGTAGTTGCCCTTGGTCGTGGCTTCCTTGCCGAGTTCGAGGCCGGCCACGTAGGTGTGCTTCATGCCGGCGGCTTCGAACTTGCCCGACAGGCTGGTCTGGTTGACCAGCGAATCGGAGTCGGACACGCGGTTGTTGGGCCGGCGCCAGATGCCGCCGTTGACCAGGAAGTTGCCGCGGCTGTCGTCGGGCTGCGTCCAGATGTAGTCGTTGGTCGACTGGCTGGAGCGCGTGACGTTGCGCAGCACCATGCCGCCGCCGAAGTCGTGCTTGACGTCGATCGTGCCGGCGTCGACCTTGGTGCGCTGGTAGTCGCGCCCCACGATGCCGTAGTAGGTGCCGCGCGGCACCGCGATGGGCTGGCCGTCGCCGTTGAGCGCCATGTTGGCGCCCGAGCTGAACGGGTTGTTGTACGGAATGCCCGAGTCGGGCAGGTCGTTCGTCTCGTAGTGGTAGTAGCTCAGCGTGACCTGCGTCGGCGAGTTCATGCCGAAGGTCACGCTCGGTGCGATGCCCCAGCGCTTGACGTTGACCGGGCCGCGGCCGGCGATGTCCGACTTGAAGTTCATCGCGTTCAGGCGCGCCGCCACGCTGTCGGAGAGCTTGCGGTTGATGTCGATCGTTTCGCGCTGGTACGAATCGGTGCCCAGGCCGATCGAGCCGCTGAAGAAGTTCTCGGCCTGCGGGGCCTTGCTGACGATGTTGACCGAGCCGCCGGCCGAGCCGCGGCCGCCGAACACGGAGCTGGGGCCCTTGACGACCTCGACCGACTCCACGTTGAAGATTTCGCGCGTCTGTGCGGCGCCGTCGCGCACGCCGTCGACGTAGGTGTCGCTTTGCGAATCGAAGCCGCGGATGAACGGGCGATCGCCCACCGGGTTGCCGCCTTCGCCGGCACCGAAGGTGATGCCGGGCGAGGTGCGCAGCGCGTCGACCAGCGTGGTCGCGCCGGTCTGGCGGATGACTTCCTGGGGAATCACCGTGATCGACTTGGGCGTGTCCAGCAGCGGTGCGGTGAACTTGGGCGAGGCCGACTTCTCGGTCTTGAAGTCGGTCGAGGCTTCGACGCGGACTTCGTTCAGCGTGGACTGTGCATGGGCGGACACCGAGGCGCCGAGGGCCACGAGGGTGGCGGTGGCCGCACGGCCGGAGAGGTAGCGCGCAGGCGAGTGCTTGCGACTTTGGATGTGGGTCATTGCGATTCTTAGTGTTGGAGTGGCCCCGTCGGGCAGGGCGGTCTTGCCTTGGCCGGTTCCGTACAGCAGGGCGGACGCTGGTGCGAGACACGAAGCAAGAGAAGAAATGATAATGACTCGCAATCAGTTCCGTGACTTGCTTTACCTTTGGTTTGCAAATAGACGGGAACTCTTGTCGCAGGATTGCCACACCTTCGGCCCGGTGTGGGAGGCCGAATTCGAAACCATTGACCTACAATGAGAACGATTCGCAATCATATTGATGCTGCGCACCGCACGCTCCCATGCCTCCTTCCGACGCTTCCATCCACCTCGTGCGCACGCTGTACAGCGAGCATCAGCCGTGGCTGCTGGACATGCTGCGCCGCAAGCTCGGCAACGTGGAGAACGCGGCCGACCTGGCGCAGGACACCTTTGCGCGCATCCTCTCGTCGAACGAAGCGGGGCCGCTGCGCGAGCCGCGCGCCTACCTGACGACGGTGGCGAGCCGCATCGCCGCCCAGTACTTTCGCCGCCTGGCGCTGGAGCGCACCTACCTCGACGCGATCGCGCACCTGCCCGAGGCGACCAGCCCGTCGCCGGAAACGCGGCTGCTCGTGCTGGAGGCGCTCACCGCGGTGAGCCGCGTGCTCGACGGGCTCAAGCCGCATGTGCGCGAGATCTTCCTCATGGCGCAGCTCGACGGCCTGACCTACCCGCAGATCGCCGCGCAGCTCGGGCTGTCGCTCAACGTCGTGCAGAAGGCGATGGGCAAGGCCTACCTGCATTGCTATCGCGCCGTCTATGGCGAGTGAGCCCGGCCGTTGGGGCGAGCGCTTGGTGTTCAAGCCGGCCGCCGATTCCGCACGATCGATCGACCCGGCCATCGTCGAACAGGCGGTGGCGTGGCTGGTGAAGATCCAGTCCGGCAGCGCCTCGGTCCGTGAGGGCGAGGCCTGCGACCTCTGGCGCCGCGCGCACCCCGATCACGAACGCGCCTGGCTGCGCCTGAGCGGGCTGGGCCGTGACCTGCGCGAAGGCACGGGCGCCGTGCCTGCGCAGGTCGTCCGCTCGACCCTGCGCGGCGTCGACCACCAGCAGCGCCGATGGGCGCTGAAGGCGATGGCAGGCCTGGGCGCCGGCGCCGTGGCGGCCTGGACGCTGCGGCACGACATCGCCGCGCTGAACGCCGACCACCGTACGGTCGCCGGTGAGCGCCGGCAGGTAGTGCTCGCCGATGGCACGCAGGTCTTTCTGAACACGCGCACCGCGATCGACGTGCGCATCGACACCACGCGTCGCACGCTGCGCCTGCTCGACGGCGAAATCATGGTGACCACCGCCAAGGATGCCGCCGGCCGACCGTTCGTGGTGCTGGGCCGCGACGGCCGCCTCGTGCCCGTCGGCACGCGCTTCGTGGTCCGCGCCTTCGACGACGCCGACGGTCCCCGCAGCGAGCTGACGGTGCTCGAAGGCGCGGTCGATCTGCAGGCGGGCGAGGGCACCTCGGTGCAGCGCGTGCCGGCCGGCCGCCGGGTCGGCTACGGCGCGGGCGGCATCGGCGCATTGCGGCCGCCCGGCGAAGGCGCCGCGGCCTGGACCGACGGCAGCCTCGTGGTCGAGCGCATGCGGCTGGCCGAGTTCCTCGCCGAGTTGGGCCGCTACCGTCCCGGCGTGCTGCGCTGCGACCGCGCGGTGTCGGAAGTGCTCGTGAGCGGCGCCTTCCCGCTCGCCGACATCGACGCCGTGCTGCGCATACTGGAGGAAACGCTGCCCGTGCAGGTGCGTTCGCTGAGCCGCTACTGGGTCACGGTCGCAGCCCGCTGAAGCGGCTTGCAAAAAATCTGCCGGAAAGCGGCAGGTTTCGAAGTCTCGTGCATCAACGGAACAGGAGCTGCGAAATGCTTGATGCAAGCAAGCGGCTCGGGCTTCCTTCATTCCATCGATCACAGAGAGCGCTTCACATGGCATTCATCGCACGGCCCGGACTCCGCTTCCGGCCTTCTCCGTTGGCAACGCTCGCCCGCGCCGCCTGCCTGGCCGCCGCCCTGGGCGTGACGGCCACGGGCGGGCCCTCGGCCTGGGCGCAGACGGCGCAGGCCGCCGGCCCGAGCCGGCCCTACGCCATCGCCCCCGGCTCGCTGGACAGCGTGCTCGGCCGCTTCGGCCGCGAAGCCAACGTGATGATCGCGATCGACCCCACGCTGACGCGGGGCCTGGAGAGTGCCGGCCTGCAGGGCACCTACAGCGTGCCGGAAGGCCTGGGCCATCTGTTGTCGGGCAGCGGCCTGGAGGCGGTGCCCGGTGCCAGCGGCGGCTGGCGCCTGCGCAAGACCATCGGTGCCGCAGCCGCACCGAATGCAGCGGCCGCGCCGGCCGACGGCGCCACCCTGGCCCCGGTCATCGTCAGCGCCCAGCGCGAGCGGCTGTACGACGTGCAGGACGTCAACGCCGGCGCGCTCGGCATCCGCTCGCTGCAAGACCTGCCGTTCGCCGTGGGCTCCTACAGCGTCGACACCATCGAGGCGCAGCGCGCCCGCACCGCCCTCGACGTGTTGCGCAACGACCCGTCCGTCACGCCGACCTCGGGCTTCTCGTCCTTCGACGGCGTGGCCGTGCGCGGCTTCTCGGCCAACACGTTCAACAACGTGCGCCGCGACGGCCTCCTGGCCAACGTGTACAGCGACGTGCCGCTGGAGAACAAGGAGCGCGTCGACGTGCTCAAGGGCCTGTCGGGCTTCCTGTATGGCGTGGGCGAGCCCAGCGGCATCGTCAACTACGTGGTGAAGCGTCCCACGCGCGAGCGCTTTGCCAGCGTGACGGCCGAGGTGCGCACCCAGGGCGGTCGCTATGCAGCTATCGACGCAGGCGGCCCGCTCGACGCCAACGGCACCGTGGGCTACCGCTTCAATGCCGCGACCGAGAAGGTCGGCGACTTCACGCATTTCGGCGACCTGAAGCGCGACTTCCTGAGCGGCGCGGTGGACATCAAGATCAATCGCGACGCACTGCTGCAGCTGGACTTCGACTGGCAGAAGAAATCGCTCGCAGCCAGCGGCATGATCGGCCCGCTCAGCGACGGCACCGTGCTCGCCGCCTCGCGCTTCGACCCGCGCACGCTGGTCGGCCAGCCCTGGGGCCAGTACAAGACCGACGCCTGGAACATCGGCGCGCGCCTCGATTACGCACTCAACAGCAACTGGGACCTGACCGCGCAGCTGGGCTTCAGCCGCAGCAAGCGCAACGCGATCTTCTTCAACGCCTCGCAGATCGCGCCCAACGGCGACGTGCTCAAGGGCAACACGCGCTACGAGGCCGAGCCGTACCCGACCGCGGCGGGGCAGGTGTTCGCCACCGGCCGCGTCAAGACCGGCAGCATCGGGCACGAGACGGTCATCGGTTACTCGTACTCCGGCCTGCAATCGCCCGACGGCGACTACCAGCGCTTCCCGCAGATGATCGGCAACGTGTTCCGGCCGCTGCCTTACCAGCAGCCGTACCTGTCGGACGACACGCACCTGCCCGCAAGCACCGCGCGCCAGAGCAGCGTGTTCGTGAGCGACACGATCAGCTTCACGCCGCAGTGGCAGCTGCTGCTGGGCGCGCGCCACATCAGCTACAGCAGTGACATCGGCAGCAAGTACGACGGCACGCCCAAGTACACGACCCGCGTCACCGTGCCCACGCTGAGCGTGATGTACAAGCCGGCCGAGCACACGACCGTCTACGCCACCTACGGCGAAGGCTTCGAGCAGGGCGCCTACGCACCGAGCTATGCCGAGAACGCGCTGCAGAAGCTCGGCCCCATCAAGAGCCGCCAGTACGAGATCGGCGTGAAGAGCCGCGTGCGCGACGGCCTGATGCTCACGGCCGCGATCTTCGACATGGACAAGCCGCTGCAGGCTGTCACGCCCGCCGACAACATCTTTCGCCAGAAGGGCAACCAGCGCCACCGCGGCGTGGAGTTCACCGCCAACGGCGATATCACGCCGCAGCTGAGCGGCATCGCCGGCGTGTCCTGGCTGGACGCCGAGCAGCGCGACACCGGCGACGCGGCGCTCGAAGGCCGCCGACCCAGCAACGTCGCGCGCTTCCAGGCCAACGTGTTCCTCGACTACCGCCTGAGCGCGGTGCCGGGCCTCTCGTTCAACACCGGCGTCTACCACGTGGGCAACCGGCCGCTGGACCGCGCCAACACCATGATCGTTCCGAGCTTCACGCGCTGGGACCTCGGCGCGGCCTACGTCACGAAGGTGATGGGCAAGGCCTCGGTGATCCGCCTGTCGATCGAGAACGTCACCAACAAGCGCTACTGGAGCTCCGTCAACTACGGCGGCGTGACACAGGGCAACCCGCGCATCGTCCGCCTGGCGACGACGGTGAACTTCTGAAGGGGGCCGTCATGACGACCAAGAAGATCCTTGCGTTCGCCGCATGTGGCTTGTCGATGCTGCTGGCGAGCGGTGTCGCCTTGGCCCACGGCGTGTGGGTGGCACAGCGCGCAGGTGAACTGGCCCTGGTGCTCGGCGAAGGCGCGCTCGACGAAGCCTACGACCCGAAACAGGTGCACGCGGTGAAGGCTTTCACCGCGAACGGCGAGGCCTCGGCCGTCAAGCTGCTGCCGCGCGAGCGCAACGTCGTCGTCGAGCCCGCGGCCGATGCGGCCGTGCTCTCGGTGGCGGTGGAAGACGGCTTCTGGTCGCAAGGCGCCGACGGCAAGTGGGTCAGCGGCTCGCGTGTGAAGGTGCCCGACGCACGCCGCGCGGGCTACTACATGAAGTACGGCACCACGTTGCTCAAGCCGGTACGGATGCCGTTGCAGCCGCTGGGCATGGACCTCGAGATCGTGCCGCTGGTCGATCCGTCGACCTTGCGTCGGGGCCAGTCGTTGCCGCTGCGCGTGCTCTCCAAGGGGCAGCCGGTGGCGGGCGTTGCGGTCATCGCCGACTTCATCGGCCACACCGCAGGCCCGCGTGTGAAGACCGACAAGGCGGGGCGCGCCACGGTCGTGGTGGGCAGCAGCGGTCTCAACGTGGTGGCGGTGTCGCTCAACCGGCCGCGCAGCGACCGGCGCGAAGCCGATGAAGACGGCCTCGAAGCCACGCTGGCGTTCACCCTGCCGCGCGCGGGCGACTGAGCGCGCGCCGCCGCCGCGCGATGTCGCGACCGCTGCTGCTGCGCCTGCACCGATGGGCAGGCCTCGCCACCGGGCTCTTCCTGGTGCTGGCGGGCCTGACCGGCAGCCTGCTGGCCTTCGAGGACCGGCTCGAGGCCTGGCTCAACCCTGCGCTCTTCGTGACGGCGTCGCCACCGCCAGGCGGGGCTCGGCCGCTCGATCCTTTCGCGTTGCGCGAGATGGCGCAGCGCGCCGCGCCACCGCAGGCGCATGTCGACACGGTGCTGCTGGACCGCCAGGCCGACCGGTCGTTGCGCTACGTCCTGTCGGGCCGAACCGATCCGGCGACCGGCCTGACGATGCCGCTCGATGTGGACGAACTGTTCCTGAACCCTTACGACGGCAGGGTGCAGGGCACACGCCTGTGGGGCGCGTCGCTGTTCCAGCGTGAGACGGCGGTGAGCTTTCTCTACCGCTTGCACTACGCGCTCGCGCTGCCAGCGCCATGGAGCGCGCGCATCCTCGGCACGGTCGGCCTGCTCTGGACCTTCAACTGCTTCATCGGTCTCTGGCTGACCTTGCCTCGCCGCAGTGCCCAGCCTTCGGCGCGCGGAGGGTGGCAGCGCTGGCGTGCGGCGTGGCGAGTCGGTCCCTCCGGCAACGCGATGCGCACGACGCTGGATGTGCATCGCGTCGCCGGCCTCTGGCTGTGGCTGGCGATGCTGGTCTTCGCCTGGTCGAGCGTGATGTTCAACCTGCGCGAGAGCGTCTACCGGCCGCTCATGTCGCTCGTCGCCGTGACGCCTGATCTTTGGGCCGGTGTGCCGATGCAGCGCACGCCGATGCCGGAGCCCGCCATCGACTGGAAGCCGGCGCATGCCGCCGCCCGCGAGGCGATGGCCGTGCTCGCTGCACAGAAGCACTTCACGGTGAGCACGGAGCGCGACCTGCGGCTGGACCGCGCCCATGGCGTCTATGCGTACCGCGTGCACTCCAGCCTCGACGTGCCCGGAACGCCGGGCACGACCACCGTGCTCATCGACGCCATGACCGGCGCGGTGCGCGGCTTTGCGGGCGATGCCCGGGGCCACAGGCTCGAAGAGTGGCTGGGTGCGCTGCACATGGCGCGGGCGTTCGGCACGCCCTACAAGGTGCTGGTGTCGCTGTTCGGGCTGGGGGTGGCGACGCTGTCGCTGGCCGGGCTGCTCCTCTGGTACCGCAGAAGGATGCACGGTATTGAGAAGCGCAAACCCAAGACAACGCGATGAATCGGGATCTGTCGGGACTGAATGGGATCGCTTGGGACGGGTCGTGCAACGACACTACGCCGGTGGTAAAGCGCGCCCCACAAGATCGCTCACCTTGAGCGATCTTGTGGGGGCTCCAGCATGTTGAGCGTCCGCGGCCACCTGCTTGATGATGGCCGCATCGACGCACTGCTTCCGCACAACTGGCAACGCAGATCGGAGGCGACTCGGGGCCCACTGCAGTCGCTCCAACAATCCTATTTTTTCCCCTGACCGCATCTGCCTGCGGCACGCGACGCTCCGTACCTGGTGCGAACTAATTTCGGCTTGACGAACGGATGGGCCTCGCGCAACCTCAGCCGAGGGGAGCGTCTGTGGAGAGAGGGTTGAAATGATGATTCGCATTCGTTTGCAGCGCGCGCGCCTTGCCCTTCAAAGCGCAACACTGACAATGCTGCTCGCGTACGGCACTGTCGGTCTCTGGGTGATTTTTTGGTTTGGTGACTAGCAGCACTTCGGGGTGCGTTGCTTCGGTCGAGGCATGCCAACAGACTCAACCGTCCAAGTTGTCATTGCGTCAGCACTCTGTTTGGCCCTGGCATTCAGGTATCCCCAGAGCGAGCCAGGAAGCACATAGTGACGCTTCCCGCTGACGACACCTTCATTCGCTTGAATCCCTGTGCCTTTCCACGGCGCAGAGCGCTGACGAACAAGCTCACCCACGTCCAGCTTCCTCCGTGAACTGAATGAGACGCTTGGATGTCAGCGCCATGTCGTTCGTTGCGATGCGTGCGCCCTTGGCGCTTGACGCCATTCTGTTCAGCTTCGCCGACGGGCGTGAAGACGACTTGTCGCACCGGCTGGCGCGGATTTATCGCGGGGCGCTTCAACTTGTTGAGAAGTATTCGCATTTATAATGAATGCGAAAGTTTCTCAACTGAAAAGAGGCATCGATGGTTGTCGGCGAGTCGACCCCGCAACAGCAGGCGCACGCCCTCTACCGCGAGCACCACGGCTGGCTCTTCAGCTGGCTGCGCGGCAGGGTGGGCAACAGCTTCGACGCGGCGGACATCGCGCACGACACCTTCCTGCGCATCTGGTCGGGGCTGCGCGCCGGTGCCATCCCCACGCTGCACGAGCCGCGCGCCTACCTGACCACGGTGGCCAAGCGCCTCGTGATCAACCACCACGAACGCCAATCGCTGGAGCGCGCCTACCAGGCGTCGCTGGCGCTGCTGCCTGAAGCGCTGGTGCCTTCGGTCGAAGAGCGCGCGATCCTGCTCGAGACGTTGCACGAACTCGATGCGCTGCTCGACGAACTGCCCGCCCGGGCGCGCACCGCGTTCCTGCTGTCGCAGCTCGAAGGCCTCGGCTATGACGACATCGCTGCGCAGCTCGGCGTCAGCGTGCGCACCGTGACGCGCTACATGGCGCAAGGGTTCGCGCAGTGCCTGCGGCTC
Organism: Variovorax sp. GW821-FHT10C12; assembly: GCF_059415405.1. NCBI lineage: Bacteria > Pseudomonadati > Pseudomonadota > Betaproteobacteria > Burkholderiales > Comamonadaceae > Variovorax > Variovorax sp. GW821-FHT10C12. The sequence continues at coordinate 1,691,728 of NZ_JBWKNE010000001.1, read as the reverse complement.
ATGCTGGCGACTCCGGTGTGAGCGCGGCCGTCGATCCCCGTCTGGTCGACGAGGCCGCGCAGTGGCTCGCGCGCATGTACGCGGGCCGCCTGTCCGAGGCCGACGCGCAGCGCTGGGTGCAGTGGCGCGACCAGAGCCCCGAGCACCAGCGCGTGTGGCACAGCGCCGAGCAACTGAGCCGCAAGTTCGGCGCGGTGCCACCGGACGTGGGCATGCCGGTGCTCGACCGGCGCCGGGGCCTGGCGAGCCGGCGCGCACTGCTGCGCACCGTGGCCGTGCTGGTGGCCGCGCCGTCTGCGGCCTGGGTCGGCTACCGCGCCGTGCCCTGGCCATCGCTCGGGGCCGAGTACCGCACGGCGACGGGCGAGCGGCGCACCGTCGAGCTGGCCGACCGCAGCCGCACCACGCTGAACACGGCGACGGCCATCGACGTGGCGTTCGACGCCACGCAGCGGCTGGTGCGACAGCGCAGCGGCGAAATCCTTGTCGAGACCGCACCCGACACCAACCCCGGAATTCCTCGACCGTTCCTGGTCGAAACGCCGCAAGGCCGGCTGCGCGCATTGGGCACGCGCTTCATCGTGCGCATCGACGAAGGCGGGCACAACCGCCTCACGGTGCTGGCCGGTGCGGTGGAGGTGAGCCCGACCCGCGCCACTGGCACGCCGGCGATCGTGCCCGCCGGACGGCAGATGATGTTCACTGCCGATGGGACGGGTCCGGCGACACCGGCCGCGAGCGGCGCCGAAGCCTGGACGCAAGGCGTGCTCTACGCCGAGGACATGCGCCTGGCCGATGTGCTCTCGGAAATCGGCCGCTACCGCAGCGGCGTGCTGCGCTGCGACCCCGCGGTGGCCGACCTGCGCGTGTCGGGCGCCTTCCAGCTCGAAGACACCGACCGCGTGCTCGCCGTCCTCGCGCAGACCCTGCCCGTGCGCGTGGATGCGCGCACGCGCTACTGGGTGACCGTGACGGCCCGGTGATTCCCGGGCTGCTTCGCGCAGCGCCTCTGAAAAATTTCTTGCCGATGCGTGTCCGGTTTTCGCGTCTCGCCTGTCATGTCGATGAAGAGCAAGCAAGCCATCCACTTCCCGACATGCGACAAGGACACCCTTCATGACCGCCAGGCCTTCCGTCTTCCCGACCTCTCGCGATGCCACGCGGCACCGCCAGCGCCTCGCCGTGTGCGCCGTGCAAGGCGCGCTGTGCGCCTTGGGCCTGACCACCGTCGGGCTGGCCGCGTTGCCGGCCCATGCGGTCGACGCCGTGGCCGCCCCGGCGCGCAAGGCCTACCGCGTGCCGGCCGGTCCGCTGGGGCCGGCGCTGCTGAGCTTCGCGGGGCAGGGCGGCTTCAACCTCAGCTTCGACCTGGCCCGCACGCGCGGGCTGACCACGCCGGGCCTGACCGGAGAGTTCTCTGCCGAAGAAGGCCTCGGCCGGCTGCTGGAAGGCAGTGGCTTGCGCGCACGGCGGCTGGCCAGCGGCGACTTCACGCTGGATGCAACGCCGGCCCCCGTCGCCGCTGCGCCCACCGCTGAATCCGCACCCGCGGACGACGCCTTGCCCGCCGTCACCGTGACCGCGCGCACGCAGAGCAACCTCATGGCACCGACCCGGCAGGTCACCGTGCTCGAACGCGAAGAGCTCGACACCCTGCGCCAGGGCTCCGACAGCGTCGCCACGCTGCTCAGCAAGGTCGTGCCCGGCATGGCCGATTCGAGCCACACCATCACCGACTTCGGCCAGACCCTGCGCGGGCGCAACATGCTCGTGATGGTCGACGGCATTCCGCTCAACACCAACCGCGATTCGTCGCGCAACCTGGCCAACATCAACCCCGCCGACGTCGAGCAGATCGAAGTGCTGCGCGGCAGCAGCGCCATCTACGGCAGCGGCGCGGCTGGCGGCATCGTGTCGATCCGCACGCGCCAACCCAGCGGCGAGGCGCGCGCCGAAACCACCGTCACCGGCGTGCTGCCGCTGTCGCGACCGGGTGGCGCCGGGCTGGGCGGCGAGGTGCAGCACTACCTCTCGGGCGGTGGCGAGGTCTTCGACTATTCGGTGAGCCTCGGTGCGCGGCGCGTGGGCGGCTCGTACGACGCGCGCGGCGACCGCATTGCGCCCGAGCCCAGCCAGGGCGACCTGTTCGACTCCAACATCTACAACGCCTCCGCCAAGATCGGCTACCGCATCGACGTCAACCAGCGGCTGCAGCTGTCGGCGAGCCACTACGACGCGAAGCAGGACACCGACTACGCCTCCGATCCGTCCGTGGCCAGGCTGCCGGCGGGCAGCGTCGCGGCGCGCCCGCTCAAGGGCCTGCAGCTCGACAAGCAGAACCGCGTGACCAACAGCCTGCTCGGCCTGGACTACACCAACCGCGACATCGCCGGCAGCACGCTGGCCGCGCAGCTGTACTACCGCGACTTCTTTACCCGCTTCGCGCCCTTCGACGCGCGCGGCGTCGTGGCGCGCGGTTCGAGCGTCGACCAGGTGATGCAGAACTCGCGCGTGTACGGCGGCCGGCTGACGGTCAAGACGCCGTTCGGTGCCGACAAGAAGACGCAGCTCACCTGGGGCGCCGACTTCAACCAGGAGCGCACCGACATGCCGCTGGACGTGTTCGACCCGAAGCTCTACGACGCCAGCCGCGGCCTGAGCTTTCAGCGCACCGGCACGCTGATCTTCATGCCGCCGATCACCACGCGCAGCCTGGGCGCCTTCGGCCAGCTGCAGCACCGCTTCAACGACCAGTGGTCGGTGGAGGGCGGGGCGCGCTACGACAAGGCCAGTGCGCGCTTCGACAGCTTCACGCCGCTGTCGCAGCTGCGCGCGCGCAACCCCGCCCAGGTGACGGGCGGCACGGTGGACTACGGTGCCTGGACCTACAACGCCGGCGTGGTGTTCAACCCGAGCAAGCGCCACGACATCTATGCCTCGTACAGCCAGGGCTTCGAGCTGCCCGACATCGGCCTGCAGGTGCGCAACGCGACCCCGAGCTTCAACATCCGCAGCTCCGACCTGCAGCCGGTGAAGACCGACACGCTGGAGCTGGGCTGGCGCGGTCGCTTCGACAACGCGGTGGCCAACCTCAGCGTGTTCCAGTCGCAATCGGCGTTGGGCGCGGTCCAGAGTTCGTTCAACGGCCTGGTCATGACGCGCACCAAGGAGCGCATCCACGGCATCGAAGGCGCCATCGACTACGCCGGCAGCGGCGACCGCTGGGCCACGGGCGGTTCCTTCACCTGGATCAAGGGCCGCGAGCTGCCGCAGGGCGGCACGCGCTACCAGGACATGTGGGGCTACCGCATCCCGCCGCTCAAGCTGACCGCCTATGTGGAGTACAAGCCCAGCGCGCGCTGGAGCCATCGGCTGCAGGCCGTGTCATACGGCTCGAAGGACTACCGGCTCGACGGCGTGAACAGCTTCGGGCGCCGCGAGACCAGCGGGTACACCACCGTGGACCTCGTCAGCCGCTTCAAGATCGACGAGAAGAACAACGTCGTCATCGGCGTGGAGAACCTGTTCAACCGCAAGTACTTCCCGCTGTACAGCCAGCTGCTGCGCAACAGCAACAACACGAGCCGGCTGCCGGCCGCGGGCGCGGTGCTGAAGGTGAGCTACTCGCACCGCTGGTAGGTCGAACGGCGCGCGCCGCGCCCACGCACGGCTACCCCTGGGGGCCGTGGTTGATCATGTCCCGGTGGATCAGCCAGCGGCCGTCCACCTTGCGCCACAGCACGAGGTAGCGCCCGCGGTCCGCCGTGACCTTCGTGCCCTCCGGCGTCGCCGCCTGGAGCTCATACGCACCGATCTCCGAGGCCTCGTGCTCGTTCCCTTCGACATCGAGCGAGACGAAGCTCGCGGCCACGATGCCCTGGGCGAACACGCCTTCGAAGAAGCGCGCAATCTCTCCATGGCCCTTGAAGGTGGGCGCGCCCTCGGGCAGGAGCTGTGCTTCCTGCGTGTAGAGCGCCAGGGCGTCGGAAATGCGTCGGTCGGCGATGGCGCGTGCCAGCGCGTCCTCTTGCTGCTGGATCTGTTGAATCAGGGTCATGGTGTTTCCGTGGTTGAAGAAGCGGGAGTGAAGACGTGTTCGTGGACGATGTGGCCATCGACCAGCGTCAACAGGCTGTGGGTCGCCGGAATCTCCGACGGCGCGATCGAGAACAGGTCCTGGGACAGCACGGCCAGGTCGGCGCAGGCGCCGGGCACCAGGCGTCCCTTGCGATCGCCCAGCCCCTCGGCCACCGCGCCGCCGTGCGTGTAGGCCCTCAGGGCGTCCTCCAGGCTGGCTGCCTCTTCGGGCCTGGCCGGATGCACCACGGCGGCATACAGGCTGAGAAAAGGGTTCAGCGGCCCGTCGGAGCCCAGGGCCACGGGGATGCCGGCGCCGAACAGCGAGCGGAATGCCGCAAAGGGCGTGTCGGCACCGAAGCGCGCCGCATACAGGTCGCCGAACAGGAAGTGCGACGGGTTCTGCACCACCGTCACGCCCAGGGCTTTCGCGCGGTCGATCTGCGCGGGCGTGATGCCGTCGGCATGCTCGATGCGCAGGCCCGGGTCGCCCCAGTCCACATCGGGGCCGAAGGACTCCGCGCAGGCGAGCACCGTCTCCAGCGTCTGCGCGCCGATCGCGTGCAGCAGCAGCGGTTCGCGTGCGGCGATGCTTTCGCGCAGCATCTCGCGCACGTCGGATGCCGCGAAGTTCTCGCGCCCCCGCGTCGTCGGATCGTCGCCGTAGGCACGGCCAATGGCCGAAGCCCGTTCGACGGGCGTGCCATCGAGAATCCATTTGGTGCCGTCCACGCGGATGCGCGGAGCGACCTGGCGCGGCAGCTCCCGGCCTTCGCTCACCAGGCGCCCCTGCGGCCCCGACGGCGGAAAGCGGATCACCCGCACCTTGATCGGCAGGTCGGCGGCCTTCAGCATCTCGACGTAGCGGGCCGCGGGCGTCCACGACATGTTCTGCAAGGTGGTGATGCCCCAGCGCACGCAATCGGCCGCCAGCGCGCGAAGGCTGTCCACGCCCTCGTCGCGCGTGGCCATCGACGCGAAGGTGCGCTGCGGCGCCCATTGCGCGTACTCGTTGATGCGCCCCGACAACCGCCGGGTGCCCGCCACGCGTTCGTAGGTGCCGCCCAGCGGATCGGGTTCGTCGTCCGAGATGCCCAGCCGTTGCAACGCGGCGCTGTTCACCACGTTGGTGTGGTTGGTCATGCCCAGCAGGATGACCGGGTGCCGGGGCGCCAGCGCGTCGAGGGCGTCGCGCGTCACCGAGCGGTCGATCGACAGCCCGATGCCCATCACCCCGTAGATCCAGGTGCCCGCCGGCGAGGCGGCGACGGCCTCCTCGATCATCGGTGCCACCTGCACGAAGCCGGGGTCCACGACGGGATCGACCGGCAGCCGGATGCCCGCGGGGTCGGGCGTGTGGTGCATGTGCGCGTCGTTGAAGCCGGGAATCACCAGGCGCCCCTGCAGCTCGATGACCTCGGTGCGTTCGCCGATCCACGCCTCGATCTCGGCGCGCGTGCCGGTGGCGACGATGCGGCCTTCGTCGATGGCGAGCGCCTCGCACCACGGGTGCGCGCGGTCGGCCGTGAAGATGCGCCCGCCGGACAGCACGCGCTCGGCGCCAACTGGCGCTTTGGAAGGGCCACCGCGCCTTCGAACGAGCGGTGCCGCACCGTCGCTGTCAGCGGCCGCCAAGGCCGCGCCCGAGAGACCCAGCGGTTGCGCCTGCCAGGCCGCGGCCATGCACGTCCACAGCATTGGGCGGGTGAGCGGTGCGGGCTGTCGCCAGTCGGCATCGTGCTCTGCGCCGTGCACGTCGTGGAGCAGCTGAAGAAACGCCGCGCGCGGGATGCAACAGGCGCAGCGGTAGTGCGCACTGTTCTTCTTCGCGGGCGAGGGCGCCGGCAGGGGTGGCATGGCCACCGGCGAGGTCACCGGCAGTGCGGCGTGCGGATGAAGGGCGGTCATGAAGCGGGCTCACTCTCACGGGATGACGGACGGTCAGCGTAGAGAGGCGGGGCGCTCGCGCACAGACAAACTGCTGTCAATTCCGGCCATCGACCACACGCGACGGCAGGCCGGGGCCTGCCCCTCTCGCGTTCCCACGGGGCAGCACGTACGATCCGAAAGCACGCGCGGCCCGCCCCTCCGATCGGCACTGCGCTCCCTGGAGCACCTCGATGACACACCCCGCCGACAGCCACCTCGTGGTGATCCTCGCGTTCGACGAGGTGACGGCCTCCGACATCACCGGCACCGCCGATGTCTTCGCCATGGCGACGCGCTACTTTCTCGGCAGCGCCACGCCGGGCTACCGCATCGCGATCGCATCCATCGGTGGTCAGCCGATCCGCACGTCGTCGGGCATCTGCATGGCCACCGAACCCTTGTCGCAGATCGCCACCGAGCGCATCGGCACCCTGGTCGTGCCCGGCGGCGGGCCGCCCGCGGACCCGCCGATTCCCGCCGACCTCGTGGCATGGCTGGCGCGCGAAGGCCGCCAGGTGCCCCGCATCTGCGGCATCTGCACCGGCACCTTCCTGCTGGCGGAAGCGGGCTTGCTCACGAACAAGCGGGTCACCACGCACTGGCAGGCCGCCCGGGTGATGGCCGAGCGCTATCCGCAGGGCCGCATCGAGGCCGACCACATCTACTCGCGCGATGGCGAACTGTGGACGTCGGCCGGCTTCACCGCCGGGCTCGACCTTGCACTGGCCGTGCTCGAGGAAGACCACGGCTACGAGATCGCGATGGAAGCCGCGCGCTCCTTCGTGACCTTTCTCAAGCGCCCGGGCCACCAGTCCCAGTTCTCGGCGGCGCTGTCGTCGCAGATCGCGGGTGATCGCGGCTTCAGCAAGCTGCACGCATGGCTCATGGAGCACCTGGCCGACGAGCTGAGCGTGGAAACGCTGGCCGACTGCGTGGGCATGGCGCCCCGCACCTTTGCGCGCCGCTACACCGAGCAGGTCGGCCGCACGCCGGCCAAGACGATCGAGGCCTTCCGCATCGAGGCCGCATTGCGCTCGCTCGCCGAGCCGACGCTGAGCCTGAAGAAGATCGCGCGCGACTGCGGATTCGGAGACGAGCAGAACATGCGGCGCTCGTTCGTGCGCGTGCTGGGCGTCGGGCCGGACAGCTACCGGCACTCGGAAGCTGTCGGAACCGCCGCTGCGCTCAACTAGGCAAAGCCGCGCCGGCGAGCCGCCTGTGCCACGAGGTCGTTGGGCATTTCTCCTTGCAGGATGCCGCGTGCCGTCGCCAGCGTCTCCTGCGAAGCGATCTCGGGCCGGCCCGAACCGAAGGGCGGCTGGGGCGCGTATTCCATCAACAGCTCCGTCAGCGCGCCGTTGGGTGCACCGGCCCACTGGCCGATCATGTGCAGGCCGAAGTCTACGCCGGCCGTCATGCCGCCGCCCGTGGCGCGGTTGCGGTCGATGACGATGCGCTCGTTCACCGGCTGGGCGTCGAACAGTTCGAGATAGTCGCGCGAGTACCAGTAGCAGGCCGCCTTGTAGCCCTTGAGCAACCCGGCCGCGCCCAGCAGCAGCGAGCCGTTGCAGACGCTGGTGACCCAGCCCGCCCGGGCGCCGATGCGCGCGACCGCGTCGAGGTAGGCGTCGTTGTCGAGTGCCTCGAATGCGGGCCTGCCGCCGCCAGGCACGAGCAGCACATCGGGGTCCTGCCAGCATGTCCTGAAGTCGTGCGTGGCCACGATGTCCGCGTGCGGTCCGCCGAAGTCCATGGGCAGGGCACCCGCCTGCGCGGAGGCAAACTGGAACTGCACGCCGGGAATCAACCCCCAGCAATTGGCCGGGCCGATCAGGTCGATGGCGGTGAAACGGGGAAAGAGCAGGGCGAGGATGCGCATCGTTGGCCTTTGACGAAGAGAAGGGGGAGCCCGAAAGGGCTGGCCAAAATCATGGCACGCGCCCCCCAGGGCCGCGATGCCAACCCTGCGTCAAAAACAGCCAAGGCCCAGTGGGCGCGCGCCGCTGCGCTGCAGTCTCAGCGGTACGACAGCACCAGCCCGTGCACCAGCCGCGTCCAGCCGTCCAGCATCACGAACAGCAGCAGCTTGAAGGGCAGCGAGATGGTGGTGGGCGAGATCATCGACATGCCCAGCGCGAGCAGCACGGTGGCGACGATCAGGTCGACCACCACGAACACCAGGTAGATGATGAAACCGATCTGGAAGGCGCGCGTCAGTTCGCTGAGCGTGAAGCTCGGCACCAGCACCATGAAGTCGTCGTCCCTCAGTTGTTCTGCGCGTGCCTTGGGCCAGATGTTGGCGGCCGACTTCAGGAAGAACTGCCGCTCGCGCTCGTGCGTGTGCTTCTGCAGGAACTCCTTCACCGGCGCCTTGGCCGCATCGACCACGGCCATGATGTCGCCCAGGCCCTCGCCCTTGGCGCCGAAGGTGCGCCCGCGCAGCGCGTCGCCGATGTCCATGCCGACCGGCGCCATGATGTAGACCGACAGGATGATCGCGATGCCGTTGAGCACCATGTTGGGCGGCGTCTGCTGCAGGCCCAGCGCGGTGCGCAGCAGGCCGAACACGATCACCAGCTTGGTGTAGCTGGTCACCATCAGCGCCACGAACGGCGCGATGCCGAAGGCGACGATGAGCGCGACCAGCGTGAGGGGTTCGGGAAGGCCGCCTTGCATGCTCAGACTTCGCCGGGGGCGAACTCCGACACGCGCACGCCGAGGCGGTCGCCCACCGCGACGAGGTAGCCCTTGCCCAGCACATTGCCGTGCGCCAGGATGCGCACCGGGCTGCGGTTGAGCGGCTGGCCCAGGTCGAACACATGGCCGGCGCGGATGCTGCGCAGTTCGCCCAGCGACAGCGACAGGTCGCCGACCTCGAAGCGCAGCGTCACCTCCAGCGCGTCGAGCCGGTCGATCGGCAAATGGGTGTTGTCCGCGACGCCCGCAGTGGGCGCGGCCGGGGTGGGGGAGTCTGGCTTCATGGCACTGTCTCTCGATTGCTGAACGGTGATGCGCGAGCCCTCGGCAAAGGCCGAGAGATGCCGCCCCGCGGGGCCTCCCAGCTCGGCCGTGACCACGATCGCGGCGCCCGAGGAGCGCCATTGCTCGATGCCGACGATGTCGCCGGGGCGGATGCTGCGGATCTCGCGCAGCTGGATCGGCGTGCTGCCGAGGCTGAAGTTCACGGGCAGGCGCAAGGCGTCGAAGGCCTCGTCCGCATGCGCGTTGTGGCGGTGCGTGGCGTCGCGCGCTGGCACCAGCGTATCGAGCGTCGCGGCATCCTCGAACTGCACGAAGCCGCGCAGCAGTGCGCCGCCCTCGGTGGGCTTGGCAGTGAAGAACGCGGCGCGCTCGGGGTCGCAGTGCACGCGCGACGCGGTGCTGTGCTCGCGCCGCTCCTGCGCGTCGCGCGCTTCGGTTTCCGAAGGCTGCCATTCGAAATGCAGGCGCAGTGTTTTCTCCAGCGCGTCGATCACCGGATGCAGCGCATCGGCCAGCAGGATGTAGCGCAGGTCGCGCGGCAGCAGGTCGATGCGGCGCTCGCCCAGCAGCACCTGCAGGCTCGGCGCATCCAGCGCGAGGTGGCCCACGTGCGCGCCAAGCCTGAAGCGATAACTCTCGTGCGCGGTGTGGCCGAGCGCTGCGTCGTGGTGCCAGCCGATGACATACCGCGTGCCGCGCGCCGACACGGCTTCGGGCAGCGGCGGTGCGCCATACAGGCGATTGAGCGCGCGCACGTTCGCGGCATCGGCACGCGGTAATGCGCGGGCTTCGCCGAGCTCGGTCACCGATTCAGCGCCTGCGATCGGCATGCACGCTTTCGTTCGACATGGCGGTGCGGGCGGTCCTACGTCTTGTCACTGTCTTCATGCCTTGAAGCAACGCGAGGCAGCTCGCATCGGGACCGGCAGCTTAGCCAGAGGCCTCTCGCGCAGGTAGTCCGCAAACACGTAGTGCCGCGCGCGCCACACACCGCAGGCATCTACGAAAACTCGTGGTTGCCGTGAATGGATGGCGGCGCATAGAGTCCGACGCGACGTGACATCCCTCACGTTCGACGAGGGTGTGGCGGGCGATGCGAACGACATCGCCCGTCATGCCGAACACACCCCAAGACAAAAGTAGAAAAGTAGCAATGGCGAGTTCTCCGCGATCACTTTCAACCTACCGTGGCGGTGTGCGCGACCTGCTGGGCAGTGCAGGCCGCTACAACGACCTGCTGCTCGCAGGCCTGCTGGTGGTGATCGTCGCGCTGTTCGTGCTGCCGCTGCCCACGCCGCTGCTCGACCTGCTGATCGCGAGCAACCTGGCCATCAGCCTGGTGCTGCTGATCGTGGCGATGTACGTGCCCTCGGCGCTGTCGCTCTCCACCTTTCCGTCGCTGCTGCTGTTCACCACGCTGTTTCGGTTGGCGCTGAACATCGCATCGACCAAGCTGATCCTTCTGCATGCCAATGCGGGCCACATCATCGACACCTTCGGCAAGCTGATCGTCGGCAACAACGTGGTGGTCGGCGGCGTGGTGTTCCTCATCATCGCGATCGTTCAATTCATCGTGATCGCCAAGGGCTCCGAGCGCGTGGCCGAAGTGGCGGCGCGGTTCGCACTCGATGCAATGCCGGGCAAGCAGATGAGCATCGACGCCGACGTGCGCGCTGGCGTGCTTTCGTCCGCGCAGGCGCAGAAGCGCCGCCAGATGCTGGAGCAGGAATGCCAGCTGCACGGCGCGATGGACGGCGCCATGAAGTTCGTCAAGGGCGACGCCATCGCGAGCATCGTGATCGCGCTGGTGAACATCCTTGCGGGCATCGCCATCGGCACGCTGATGCACGAGATGAGCCTGGGCGCCGCGCTGCAGCGCTACGCGATCCTCACGGTGGGCGACGGCATGGTGTCGCAGATTCCGTCGCTGCTGGTGTCGATCGCGGCCGGCATCGTCATCACGCGCGTGAGCACCGGCGAGCGCCGCGACACGCAGCTCGCCAACCAGATCGGCCAGCAGCTCATGGCGCACCCGCGCGCGCTGATCATCGCGGGCCTGGCGGTGGCGAGCTTTCTGCTGGTGCCGGGCTTTCCGAAGTGGGTGTTCGGCCTGCTCGCGGCCGTGCTGCTGGGGCTGGGCTTCGCGGTGCGCATGCTGCGCCAGAAGAACCAGACGCCGGGCTGGATCTCGCACCGCGAAGGCGAGGCCTCGCAGGCAGACGAAGAGGGCGACCACGCCATCGCCGCGCCGCTGGCGGTGCGCCTGTCGAGCCGGCTGCGCGGCGGCGTCGACCGCCATGCGCTCGACCAGCAGCTGGCCACGGTGAAGACCGCGGTCGAGTCCGACCTCGGCCCCGTGTTCCCGCGCCTGCAGGTGGCCTATGCGGACGGCCTGCCTGTGCATGGCTACCAGGTGCTGGTGCACGACGTGGCGGTGACCGAAGGCACGCTGCGCCCGGGCTGGCGCATGCTCGATCCGGCCGAGGCCGCCGCGCCACCGGCCGGCGCCGAAGTGGCCGAGCCCTTCGGTCCGTTCACTCGGGTGGTGTGGGCGCCGGGCGAAGCCTCCGGCTTCAAGAGCTGGAACAACGAAGAGGTGGTGGGCCTGCACCTAGATGACGCGGTGCGCTGCAACGTGCGCCAGCTGATCGGCCTGCAGGAAGTGCAGCGCCTGCTGCATTCGGTCCAGCGCGATGCGCCCGAGCTGGCGGCCGAGGTGTCGCGCGTGGCCTCGAGCCAGCGCATCGCCGAGGTGCTGCGCCGGCTGCTGCAGGAGGGCATTCCGATCCGCAACCTGCACGCCATCTTCGAGTGCCTCGCGATCTGGGCGCCGAAGGAGCAGGACGCCATCGCGCTGACCGAGCTGGTGCGCATCGACCTGGGCCGCTATATCACCAGCCGCTACGTGGGGCCGAACCGGCAGCTCGAGGCCATCCTGTTCGAGTCCAGCCTGCTGGAGCGCGTGCAGAACGCCATCGAACGTTCGCCGCGCGGCAACCTGCTGCTGCTGAGCCCGGCCGTCACGCAGGACATCCGCGAGCAGGTGCGCCGCATCCTCGGCTCGGCCGCGACGCGCGTGGTGGCCATCGCCTCGTCGGACGTGCGCCGCTACATCAAGACGCTGATCGAGCCGGTGGCGCCGCTGCTGCCCGTGTTGTCCTACCAGGAAGTCGACGAAGACGTGGCCCTGCAGCCGGTGGGCTGGGTCACGAATCCGCAAGCCCATTGATGAACTTTTCCTTGCCTTCCCTGGCACTCCCCAAGAAGCACCATGACACCGCAGAACATCCTGGACATCACGCGCGAGGGGCTGCTCCTCGTGCTGTGGATCTCGTTGCCGGTGGTGGCGGTGGCCACGCTCACGGCCCTGGTGGTGGCGGTGCTGCAGGCCGTGACGCAGGTGCAGGACCAGAGCATCGGCCAGTCGATCCGGCTGATCGCGGTGATGGTGGCGATCATCGCCACGGCGGGCTGGCTGGGGCGCGACGTGATGCGCTTCGCCGAACGCGCCTTGCAGACACTGAGTTCCTTGCCGTGATCGCCGCGCACCTGAACCTGCTGCGCCAGCGGGCCTTCCTGCTGTTCGGCTGCGCCGCGCTGGTGCTGCTGGCCGCGCACCAGCACAGCCAGGCCGCCGAGCTGCGCTGGCACAACCGGCCGTTCCAGATCGTCGCCAACGAGAAGCCCTTGCCCGACTTCCTGCGCGAGCTGGCGTCGTCGCAGAACGTCACGGCGGTGATCGACCCCAAGGTGGCCGGCGTCATCAGCGGCAAGTTCGCCGGGCCGGCGCTGGGCATCCTCAACAGCGTGTGCTCGGTCAACGGCCTCACCTGGTACTTCGACGGCGCCTTCCTCTTCGTCGACCTGGCGGCCGACGCCAAGAGCGAGGTGCTGCCCATCGCCGGCGAGAACGCAGGGCGCATCGCCGAGACGCTGGTGCGCCTGCACATCTCCGACGAACGCTACCCGCTGAGCATCAGCGAGCGCGACGCCAGCGTGTATGTCACCGGTCCGCGCCGCTACGTGGAGATGGTGCGCCAGGCCGTGAAGCTGGCCGACCAGAAGAGCGCCATGGCCGAGGGCGCCGAGATCCGCCTGTTCCCGCTCAAGTACGCCTGGGCCGCCGACTTCCGCATCAACCGCTCCGGCAAGGACACGGTGATTCCCGGCGTGGCCAATGTGCTGCGCAGCCTCTACGGGCGCAGCACCGGCAATGCGTCGTCGGGCAGCAGCGGCGGCCGGGGCATGAGCGGCGGCATGTCGCTCGGGCCGAACCGGCAGATCAAGCTGCGCAGCGGCGAAACCATCAACGCGCCGAAGGTCGAGATCGCCGGTGCAGGCGGTGGCGGCAGCGACGGCGCGACATTGGGCGGCATGTCGAGCATCGTCGGCGGCGAGCTGCCGCAGTTCCAGGCCGACACGCGCATGAACGCCGTGCTGGTGCGCGACATGCCCGACAAGATGGCGCAGTACGCCCGGCTGATCGAATCGATGGACGTGCGCCCGCGCCTGGTGGAGATCGAGGTGACCATCATGGACATCAGCTCCGACACGCTCAGCAGCCTGGGCATCGACTGGCGCCTGCACGGTCGGCACGCCGACTTCCAGACCGGGCGCGGCGACCGCGGTCAGCTGACCTGGGGCGGCACGGGCAGCGAGGCCGGGCAGATCGGCAGCTTCGACGGCACGGGCAACCCGCTCACGCCGCTGGGCGGCATGCTCACCGCCGCCATCGGCAACAGCGCGCGCAACTACCTGCTGGCCCGCGTCACGGCGCTGGCCACCAACGGCAACGCGAACTTCGTGGCCCGCCCCAAGGTGATGACGCTGGACAACACCGAGGCCGTGCTGGAGAACCTGAGCGAGTTCTATGTGCGGGTGGACGGCTTTCAGGACGCGGGCCTGTTCAGCATCACCGCCGGCACCGCCGTGCGGGTGACGCCGCTGGTCATCGACGAGAAGGCCAGCCGCGGCGTGATGATGTCCATCGACATCGTCGACGGCGACCTCAGCCCGATGTCGGTCGACAAGATCCCGATCGTGCGCCGCCGCACCGTCAACACGCAGGCGCTGGTGGAAGAGGGCTCGAGCCTGCTGATCGCCGGCTACTCGTCGGAAGAAAAGACCAATGCCGTCACGGGCGTGCCGCTGCTGAAGGACATTCCCGGCGTCGGCGGGCTCTTCCGCTCGACCGAGAAGAAGCAGGCCAACATGGAGCGCTTCTACCTGCTGACGCCGCGCCTCGTGGTGCCCGGCGCCACGGCGAACGTGCCGGCGCTGCCGCTGCCGCCCCCTGCATCGGTGGGAGGCTGAACGTGCGCGACACCGAAGACATGTCCCTCGACAACAGCAGTCACGCCAGCCGTGACGGCGAGGCTGCGCAAGACCCGCGGTCCGGCCCGGCCCTGGGCGAGGGCTGGTGCCTGCGCTTCCTGAGCGGTGCCGTGAAGGGTCGCACCATCGCGCTCAAGCCCGGGCTCAACGTGCTGGGCTCGGGCGGTGACTGCGAAGTGATGCTGCCCGGCGGCGACGTGCTGCCGCGCCACCTGGCCTTCACCGTCGGCGAGCTGGTGGTGTCGATGCAGCGCCTGGGCACGGCCTCGGCGCGGCTCAACGGCGAAGAGATGCAGCAGCCGCGCAAGAGCGTGGTGGCGGGCGATGTCGTGAGCCTGGGCCAGATCGACTTCCAGCTCGACCGCAGCTACACCGCCAACGCGCGCGAAGACCGCATGTTCGCGCCGGCCCGCGAGGCGCAGGCCGGCGAGGGCGCCCCGGTGGGCCAGCCCGCGCCGTCGTCGCGGCGCCTGGGCTACTGGGTGGGCGGCGTGATGGCGCTGCTGGCCGTGATCGGGCTGGCCGCCGTGTCGTTGGGCGATGCGGGCGCGGGTGCGCGCGCCAAGGGCAGCGTCAACCTGGCCGAGGTGGAGAAGGCGCTCGTGCCGTTTCCCGAGGTCGAGGTGGTGGCCGCGCAGGGCGGGCTGCTCGGCGTGAAGGGGTACGTGGAATCGAAGCAGCGGCGCCAGGCCCTGCAGCAGGCCATGGCGCCCTTCGGCAGCAAGGTCAGCGTCAACGTGCATTCGGCCGAGGACATGGTCGAGCAGGCGCGCCGCTACGTGGCCGACCCCGGCGTGGCCGTCACCTACACGGGGCAGGGCCGGCTGGTGCTGTCCGGCACGGTGGAAGACGCGGCGGTGCGCCAGAAGATCCGGCGCCTGAGCGAAGACCTGCATCCCTCGGTGCTCGTGTCCGACAAGGTGCAGTACCGCGAGAAGCCCGCTGCCGAGGCCAAGGAGCCCGACATCCGCGCCCAGTGGGACGGCTGGCAGAGCGTGCTGCCCGCGCGCATGGTGAGCATCACCGAAGACGGCAACGGCCTGCGCCACATCCAGCTGTCGAACGGCAACCGCTACTACGAAGGCTCGGTGCTGCGCTCGGGCGCGGAGCTCAAGCGCATCGATGCCGACGGGCTGGTGCTCAGCGGCGGCGTGCCCGACAGCAACAACAACAGACGCGCGAGATGAAGGCATGGACCCACGCAGCCTGCATCACGCGCCCCCCCGATTTCATGCGGCGACGCGTTCGTGCGCTGCGTGGAATGGCTTCGTCCCGCCGGGACGGAGCGCTTCAACCCTCGTGAATCGTTCCACTTGACCAGGAGATATATATGGCAGGCGCAGTTGACAGCTCTATCCAGCAGATGAACCAGGCCGCGGCGGACAACGCCCGGCTGATGTCGGCCAGCATGGCCGCTTCCACCAGCATCCAGGGCGCGGCTTCCACCGCGCACACGGTCAATGGTGCGAGCGCCGCGGGCGGCGAGGTGGCCAAGTCCACCGGCAACGACATCCGCCAGTCGGCCAAGTCCTCGTAAGCAGGTCCGCGCGGTGCCCGGTGCATCGCGCGGCCTTTTCCCCAGGAGGTGAACCATGACCGATCCCACCGCGCTGGTCGCTGCGGGCGCACCACCGGCCGACGTGTCCGGGCCGGCGGCGTCGCAGCAGGCCGCCCACGCTTCGCGCTTCGATCCGGGCGAGACCCGGATGTTCGCCAACATGATGCAGGGCGTGCAGGCGCCGCCGTCTTCCGTGGCCGCGCCCAGTGCGCTCGGCGACGCCGCCAAGGCGCTCGCGGCGCAGTTCTCGGGCAACGTGCGCTCCTACGAGGAAATGCGTCGCAGCATGCTCGAGTCGATCGACATGTCCGACCCCATCAAGACCATGTTCGCGATGACCGACCACTCGATGGAGGCCCACACCATGTTCGCGAAGATGCACATCTCCACGGGCCTGGCGAGCGCCGCCACCAGCCTGTTCGGCACCTTGCTGAAGAACCAGCAATGAGGATGCCGTGAACCCGCTGCGCCACCCCCTTTCCCTTTCCATTTTTTCGCGCCGCGGCCGATGGCTCGCGGCGCTGGCCCTGCTGCTGGCACTGGGCGGCTGCAAGGTCGGCTTGTATTCCAGCCTCAACGAGCAGGAGGCCAACGAGATCGTCGCCGCGCTGTCGGCCGAAGGCATCGACGCGTCCAAGAGCCGCGTGGAAGGCAGCAACTGGCAGGTCGAGGTCGACGAAGGCCGCATGGGCGCCGCGCTCGACGTGCTGCGCGCGCAGGGCCTGCCCAACGAGCGCTTTGCCACCATGGGCGAGGTGTTCCAGAAGCAGGGCCTGGTGTCCACGCCGTCCGAGGAGCGCATGCGCTACATCTACGCCATCTCGCAGGAGCTGTCGCAGACGCTGCGCCATGTCGACGGCGTGGTGTCCGCGCGCGTGCACGTGGTGATTCCGGCCAACGATCCGCTGAGCGAGAAGCTGCGCCCCTCGTCGGCGGCGGTGTTCATCAAGCACCGGCCCGACGTGGACATCCGCCTGCTGGCGCCGGCCGTGAAGGACATGGTGGCGCACAGCATCGAAGGCCTCACGCACGACCAGGTGTCGCTGTCGCTGTTCGAGGCGCGCAAGCCCGCGGCGGTGGCGCCGGGCGGCGAGGGCGGCCGGGGCCAGCCGATGGTGCTGGGCCTGTTCTCGACCTCGACCGCGATGGTGCTGCTGGGCCTGCTGCTCGTGGCCGCGGTCTGCCTGATGGTGCTGCCCACGCTGCTGCGCCGGCAGGGGCTGGACTGGCGCAGCTGGACGCGCCGCCAGGTGTTCAGGCGCTGACCACCGATGCCTGCATCACCCGTCACCGCACCCGAAACGCCGCAAGTTGCGCACGGCCCGATGGACCTCGTGCGCCTGGTGATGCGCTTCAACCTGCACCCCGAGGCCGAGCTGCATCCGAGCTGGCTGCCCGCCCATTGGCCGGCCCGCCACCGCAGCCTGGCGCGGCTGGGCGAGGGCGGGCGCGCGGTGCTCGCCAACCAGCTGCGGCGCGAACAGGGACCGGCGGGCGACCCCGGTGCCGACTACAACTTCGATGCGCGCCTCAAGCGCCTGGCACTGCTCGACGCCGCCGCGCTGCGCCGGCTCGCCGTGTACCTTGGGTTCTGCGTGCACTTGCCGCTCTTCAGGCAACGCGGCGGCGCAGGCGCGCAGATCCGCCGCCAGGCCCGCCGCTTCGACGCCGACGCGGTGGACTTCGTGCTCGACCGCGTGCCGCAGCTCACCGAGCTGCACATGGACAACGCCGCGCTGCAGCAGCGACCCCTGGCCACGGGCCGGGTGGTCGTCGACCGGGGCCATCGCCTGCTCCTGGGCCTGGCCGCCGCCGAAGGCGAGGCGATGCTGCATCGCCTGCGCCGCAAGCTGCCGCGGCGCATCTCGACGCTTGGCGTGCCGCTGCTGCAGCGGCCCCAGGCCCGGCAACTCAACGAACTGGTGCTCTCGTGCATCGTTCCCGAAAGACTGCCCCAATGGGATTGGCTTTTCTGATCACCACCGAGAACCTGCAGCTCCTGAGCGAGCGCAAGGTCCTCAAGGAAAACGAGTACGCCGCGCTGCTCGACGCCTCGGCCGTGGTCGAGACCGCGCGGCGCGAGGCGCGGCGCATCGTGCAGCAGGCCGCGCAGGACGCCGAGGCCAGCCGCCGGCAGGGCTACGAAGAAGGCCTGCAGCGCGCCAAGGCCGAATACGCGAGCCAGCTGCTGAGCGACACCATGGCCAGCGAGCGGCAGCTGCATGCGCTGCGCGCGTCCATGGCGCAGATCGTCGTCAAGGCCGTGGGCCAGTTCGTCGCCGACGCCGAACCGGCGGCGCTGTTCGAGGCGGCGCTGCTGCGCGTCGACACGCTGATCCGCCACGAGCCCTTCATCACCGTGCGCGTGGCGCCTGCGCAGGAGGCCACCTTGCGCGATGTGCTGGCGCGCTTGCGCGCCGACGCCAACTGGACCATGACCGTGAGCCTCGTGGCCGACGCGGCGCTGCCTGCCGGCGCCTGCGTGGTGCAGACCGCATCGGGCGTGCTGGAGATCGGCGTCGATGCGCAGCTCGAAGCCTTTCGCCGCGCCGTGGAGCGCAGCGGCGTCATCGACGGCGCGGAGGGCGGCCGATGAACCCGGTGTCCGATGCGGCCCTGGGCGTTGTCGCCGACCTGGCGCAGGCTTTCGGCCGTGTCACGCCGGTGGCGATGCGCGGGCGCGTCAGCAAGGCGGTCGGCATGCTGATCGACGCCTCGGGCATCCAGGCCCATGTGGGCGAGCTGTGCGAGCTGGTCACGCCGGGCGAGCCGCCGCTGCTGGCCGAGGTGGTGGGCTTTCGCAACAACACGGCCATCCTCACGCCGCTGGGGCCGATCACCGGCATCTCGGCGCTCACCGAGGTGGTGCCCACCGGGCGCGGCCATGTGTGCCCGGTCGGCGCCAGCCTGCTGGGCCGAGTGCTCGATGCGCTGGGCCAGCCCATCGACGAGCGCGGCCCGCTGAAGACCCACATGCAGCTGCCGGTGCACCGCGAGCCCGTGAGCCCGCTGGCGCGCCGCATGATCGACGCGCCGCTGCCCACCGGCATCCGCGCCCTCGACAGTCTGCTGACACTGGGCGAAGGCCAGCGCGTCGGCGTGTTCGCGCCGCCCGGCGTGGGCAAGAGCACCTTGCTGGGCATGCTGGCGCGCGGCGCGACGGCCGACGTGAACGTGATCGCGCTGATCGGCGAACGTGGGCGCGAGGTGAAGGAGTTCATCGAGCACAACCTGGGCGCCGAAGGCCTGGCGAAGACGGTGATGGTGGTGTCGACCTCCGACCGTCCGCCGATGGAGCGCATCAAGTCGGCCTATGTGGCGACGACCATCGCCGAGCACTTTCGCGACCAGGGCAAGAAGGTGCTGCTGCTGGTCGATTCGCTCACGCGCTTTGCGCGCGCGCAGCGCGAGATCGGCCTGGCCAGCGGCGAGCCGCCCACGCGACGCAGCTACCCGCCGTCGATCTTCTCGATGCTGCCGCAGCTGCTGGAGCGCGCGGGGCAGGGCAAGACGGGCTCCATCACCGCCGTGTACTCGGTGCTGACCGAGGGCGATGAAGAGAACGACCCCATTGCCGAGGAGGTGCGCTCCATCCTCGACGGCCACATCGTGCTGTCGCGCAAGTTCGCGGCGGCCAACCGCTACCCGGCCATCGACGTGCTGGCCAGCATCAGCCGCGTGATGCCGCTGGTGGCCTCGCGCGACCACTGCGCGGCGGCGGCGCGCTTTCGCAGCCTGCTGGCCAAGTACCAGGAGATGGAGCTGCTGGTGCAGATCGGCGAGTACAAGCCCGGCGCCGATGCGCTGGCCGACGAGGCGATCCGCGCGCGGCCGGCGATGCTCGCGTTCCTGTCGCAGCCGTCGGGCACGAGCCTGCCCTACGAACAGTCGCTCGCCCAGCTGCTGCAGGTGGGCGAGGGCGCGGAGGTGGTGCAATGAGCGGCATCGACTGGAAGACGCTGGTCGGCGTGCGCGAGCGCCAGAAGACCATCGCCATGGGCGTCGTCGCACGCGACCGCGCGGCGGCCGCGCAAAGCCACGCCGAACTGCAGCAGGCCCAGGCATGGCAGCAGCAGCAGGTGCAGAACAAGGCGGCGCATTGGCAGTCGACCGCCGGCGCGCTGTCGCACGGGCAATGCAGCGTCGCGCAACTGCGGCATGCCGGCGCCTGGAGCGGCGCGCTCGATGCGCAGATCGCCCAGGCCGGCCAGCGCGCGGCGCAGGCCGGGCAGGCCCATGCGCTGCGCGAGCAGACGCTCGATGCCAGCCGGCAGAAGCTGCGCGCCGCCAGCGGCGATGTGGAGAAGGCGCAGCAGATGCAGCAACGCGCGCGCACCGAGCAGCTGCGCATGCAGGACCTGCGGCTGGACGAGGCGGCCGAGGAAAGCGCGTCGCAGGCCTGGGCCGCACGGCGCCCGGCCTAGGCAAAAGGACACGCACAGCCCATGGACCCCACCATCGAGCTCGCCAGCATCGAGAAATTTTTCTCCTCAGTGGTGCTCACGCTGCCGCGCCTGTTCGCGATCTTCGCGGTCGTGCCCTTTCTGTCGGGCGGCATGATCACCGGCACCGTGCGCAACGGCCTGTTGTTGCTGCTCGCGCTCTTCATGTCGCCGGTGGCGGGCGACATGCCGGTGGCCTCCATCGGCACCTGGGTGCTCATTGCCGGCAAGGAGGCCTTCATCGGCCTGATGCTGGGCCTGGGCTTCGGCATCTTCATCTGGGCCGTGCAGAGCGTGGGCGACCTGATCGACTTCCAGACCGGCTCCAGCAACGCCTCGTTCTTCGACCCCGTGGCGGGCCACGAGAACGGCCCCACGGGCGAGTTCCTCGGCTGGATGGTGATCACGCTGTTCGTCTCGGCCGGCGGGCTGCTCGCCATGCTGGGCGTGATCGTCGACTCGTACCGGCTGTGGCCCGTGGCCTCGTTCTTTCCGAACCTGGGCCTGGTGATCGAGCAGTTCGCCGTTCGACAGGGCGACACGCTGTTCCTGTGGATCGTCAAGCTCGCGTCGCCGGTGGTGTTCGTGCTGCTGCTGGTGGAGCTGGGCATGGGCCTCATCAGCCGCGTGGCACCGCAGCTCAACGTGTTCGTGTTCTCGCAGCCGCTCAAGAGCCTGCTGGCGCACCTGATGATGTTGCTGTTCGTCTTCTTCGTGTACGAGTCGCTGCAGGAATTCCTGCGGCCCGAGAACGGCGTGCTCGATTTCCTGCGGGCCACGCTCTAGCGCACGCCATGGCCGAGAAAGACCAGGACCCCACCCCCAAGCGCCTGCGCGATGCGCGCAAGCGCGGCGAAGTGGTGTTCAGCAACGACGTGGCCTCGACCCTCGTGTTCGCCGTGGTCGTGGTCTGCATGTGGCTGGGCGGCGGCGCCATCTACAGCCTGCTGCGCGAGCTGTGGCTGCACGCCACCAGCACCAGCCTGCTCACGCAACCCGACGACCGCTTTGCCGAGCTGCTGCTGCACACCGGCGCGGCGCTGGTGTGGGGCACGCTGCCCGTCACGGCCATCGCGGCGGTGGCCGGTATCGTCGGATCGCTGGCCCAGGTGGGCGGCGTGGCCGCGTGGGAACGTCTCAAGCCCGACGTGAGCCGCATGAACCCGGCGCAGGGCCTGCAGCGCATCTTTTCCACGCGCAACCTCATCAACCTGCTGAAGATGAGCGTGAAGACCGCGCTGCTCGCGGGCCTGATGTTCGTGGTGGTGCGCGGCTTCGTCGACACCTCGCTCAAGCTCGGCCACGCGACTCCGGCCGCGATCATGACCGCCTCGGCCCACATGGTGCTCGTGGCCTTCGGCTGGGCCGTGGTGATCTACGCACTGATGGCCGCGGTCGACTACGCGCACGAGCACTTCGAGTTCATGAAGCAGCAGCGCATGTCGATCGACGACATCCGCCAGGAATACAAGGAAGTGGAGGGTGACCCGATCAACCAGTCGCGCCGCCGCTCCGCCCACTTCGAGGCCGTGTACGCCAGCCTGGGCGACCGGGTGCGCATGGCCTCGGCCGTGATCCATTCGGCCCGCACGGCCGTGGCCCTGCAGTACCTGGGCGAGGCCGACCTGCCGCGCGTGATCGCGCGCGGCGAGGGCGAGGTGGCCGCGCAGATCCGCCGCTTTGCCGGCGAGGGCCTGGTGCCGATGGAGTTCGAGCCGTCGCTGGCCGAGCGCATCTATGCCGAGGTGCCGGTCGATCAACCGATTCCGCGTTCGCTGTACGCGCCCGTGGCCACGCTCCTGCGCTGGGCGCAGGGCCAGGGATGACGCCATGGCCGCGCGTCACCCGTCGTCTTTCTTCTTTGTCTGAACCCGTTCATTTCCGGAGGTCCCATGGTCGCAGCTGCCGTTTCATCTTCAGGCCCATCGCAGTCCGTCCTCGATCAGATGGCCGCCGCGCGTGCCGCCGAAGACGCGCGGCGCGCCGCCGAAGCGGAAGCACGCCGGCTCGCCGAAGAGGCCGCGCGCAAGGCGGCCGAGGCCCTGCGCCTGGCGGAAGAGGCCCGCAAGAAAGCGGAGGCGCAAAGAAAGGCTGCCGAAGCGGCCGAGCTGAAGGCTGCGCAGAGCAAGGCCGAGGCCGACCAGGCCGAAGCGCAGAAGGCGCGCGCCCAGGCCAAGACCGACGAACTCGATGCGCTGAAGAAAGAGGCCGCTTCCAATCTGAGCAGCAAGGAATCGACCCTGGCGGCCAGCAAGCTGGACGACGTGTGCCAGAGCCGCGCGAAGGGCAATCCATCGGATGCGACGCTTGCGGCGCAAAGCGAGGTCGACGCCGCGAAGAAGACCGTCGCGCTGTACGACACTCCGCCCGCCCCGCCGAATGGCGAAAAGGCGCCACCGGCGAGCAAGGCCACGCAGGACCTGCTGGAGAAAGCCCAGAACGCCGCCAAGCCGGTGTTCGATGCGCAGGCGGCCAACGGCGACGGCACGCCTGCGCAGAAGGCCGCGTTCGATGTCGCGTTGAACGACTGGCTCGAGTCCGCCCAGAACGACCTGCGCAACGCGGGGCTGAAGGCGCAGGCCCAAGGCAAGGACCCGAACGCCGCCATCGACCAGGAAGCGACCCGCCTCAACCAGGCGGTCGACGACGGCCGCGTGTTCGACCCGGGAAAGATGGCCGAGTACGTGGGCAAGGCGCGCGACGGCGTGAAGGCCGAGGCGCCCGCGGTGCGGCAGCTGCGTGCCGAGCAGTACGACGTCGGCCAGTCGGGCAAGAAGCAGGTGGCCGACGGTCGCACCGAGGCGCGCGACGCCGAGGACGCCGCCACCAAGGCCGAGGCCTACTACGCCAGCTTCGGCACTGGCCCGGGGAGCAACGACACCATCGTCAGCGCCAGGCAGAACGCCAAGTCCGAAGCCGAACGCCTGCGCGGCCTGGCGAACCAGGCCCACACGAAGCTCGACGGCCTGGTGAAGACCTTTGGCATCAGCGACGCGTCGGACCCGGGCAACCCGAAGAAGAACGTGCTCGGCGCGGTCAATGCCGACTACAACGCGCGCGCCGCCGACGCCGAGGTGAAAGACCTCAGCACCCGCTACGACCTGGCCGTGGCCGGCGGCGACCCGGCGAAGATCAAGGCGGCCGAGACCGCGCTGCGCGAGGCGCAGGACGGCCAGCGCTACATGCACGCCGTGAACGACGACGCGAAGGCCGCCGTCGACGTGAGCGACGCGCAGACCGAGTACACCGACGCCGAAGGCGCGTGGAAGGCGCTGTCGCTGCAACGCCCCGGCACCTACACCGTGACCGAGCGCGATGGCAAGAAGGAGACCACCAAGGAGGTCAAGGCCGAAGGCTATGACCCGGCCTTCTGGGCGCGTCCGGACACCAAGGAAGGCGAGAAGGTCAAGCCCATCGACGGCAAGTACTTCTATGTCGACGGCAAGAACAAGACCGAGCTCGACCCCGCCACCGCGCGCCTGTGGGCGGCCAAGGACAAGCGCGAAGCGTCTGACAAGAACGCGGCCGCCACCGCCACCGCGCTGGGCAATCTCAAGGATGACCTGATCGGTGGCAACGACGGCAAGGGCCCCAGGCTGGACACCGGGCGCTACGTGGACAACGCCGACGCCATCAACCAGCGGCTGCTCGACGCCAACGAGGCGGTCAAGAAGGCCACGCCGCAGAACCTGGGCGTGGCGCTGGAGACGCAGCGCACGGCCCAGGCCGAATTCAATGCGATGAAGGCCATGCAGGAACTGCGCACCGCCGAGCGTGACCAGGCCGCGGGCAAGCCCGTGGACCCGCAGCGGCTGACGCAACTGCGCGACACGGCGCGCGATCTGCAAGGCAAGGACGACGCAGCCAGGCCCAAGCTCTCGCCCGAAGACGAGAAGAAGATGCGCGAAGTGCTCCTGCCGCAGGCGCAGAAGGACTACGACGCCAAGGCCGCCGAGGTCGACAAGCTCAATGGGCCGGGCAACACCACCACGCCGGCCGACCGCGAAAAGGCAGCGAGGGAGCTCGCCGCACTCGACCTCACCCGGCGCGACTACCGAAGCCAGCTCGGCCTGATCGACGCCGAGCGCGACTGGTACGCCGCACGCAACGAATACAGCCGCACCCCGTTCGCCAAGCCGCAGCTGTCGATGTTCATGCACGACAACAAGTCGACCACCGGCGACGTCTACCCGAAGAACTACGACCCGACCTGGAACCTCAAGCCCGGTGCCGACGGCAAGGTGAGCGCCGAGGGGCTGCCGCGCGGCCTCTCGCCCGACGACATCGAGGTGCAGTTCAACCCATGCGGCGGCGGCTACCTCGTCAAGATCAAGAAGGACTCGAAGGTCGTCGGCTGGCAGGCGTCGGAGGGCACCGGCGACATGCGCAACTTCGTCGTGCGCAAGGGCGAGTACAAGATGAACCCCGCCACCGCGCGGCTGTGGGCCACCTCGGAGAACGGCGACGGTGCCCTGGCCAAGGCGCAAGCCGAGCGCGGCGCCGTGGTCAAGCTGATCGGCGAGCGCCGCGAGGAGGCGCCGGCCGCGCCCGACGCCAAGCCCATGCTCGGCCCCGACGGCAAGCCCGTGCCCGAGCTGCGCATGGGCGACGACATGACGCAGCGCAAGAAGGACGTGGACAAGGGCGTGGCCGACGCCGGCGCCGCGCGCGACAAGGCACAGGCCGCCTACGACAGCGGCACCGGCGACCGCACGCAGCTGAAGAACGACCTGGACGACGCCAACTCGCGCGTCGCCATCGCGCGGAACGAGCAGGCGGCAGTCGATGCGGTGCTGCTCTGGCAGGACGCCCGGCGCACGCGCGAGCTGTTCGAGTCGAACGAGCGCACCGGCCGCATGAACATGTCGTACGTCAGGCCGCCGTCGGAGATGGAAAGCGACGCGCGCGCCAAGGTCGTCGACCTGCGCGACAAGTGGCTGTCGTCGCGCAACACCTTCTATTCCGACAGCACCAAGCGCGACCTGGGGGCCGCGCAGGCGGCGCACGACCAGTGGAAAAGCGCCAACCCCGGGCTGGCCGAGACCAGCAGCACCACCTGGCGCAAGCTGGAGGAAGTCAAGGGCAGGGCCGACATCGCCCAGCGCTACCTGACGGCCGGCGCCACCCAGGGCGCGGCCTCGCGCGAGCAGGACTTCATCGCCCAGAACCTGCGGCCCGACCAGCACGACAACGGCGCCGAGCTCTACAAGCTGTTCATGCGCGACCCGAAGCTGATGGCGCAGTCGATCATCAACAGCCACTACGTGCAGTACGGCGGTGACTTCACGCAGACGCAGAACCGGACGCAGCTGGAAAACATCGTCGCCCTCGGCCTGGGCTGGAAGCCCGATGTGGAGCTGGACCCGAGCACGCCCGCCAACAACACGCAGCTGCAGCAGACGCGCAACCTGTTCACCCACCTGAACAAGGACCAGAAGGCCGTGCTCGACAAGACGGTGGACGCGCTGGTCAAGCAGGGCGGCGAGAAGGCCAAGGTGATGGTGCTGCCGGTGGTCTACGGGCTGGAGGGCGACAAGGGCGGCATCGTGAAGACCGCGCTCTTCAAGGTCGAGACCGAGCCCGGCAAGGCGCGCTACGTGGACGAGCAGGGCTGGGACTACAAGGACCTGAAGGACTACCGCGCCAACAACAACCTGCCGGTGCAGGGCGTGAACCTCGTCACGCCGGAAGACGGCAACTTCTCGCTCGACAGGGACGGCAACGTCAAGCTGTTCAGCGGCGACGCGCGCACCGAAAGCAAGTGGGAAGAGATCCGCCGCGTCGGTCACCTGGACGTGGTGGCCGGCGTGGTCGGCGTGGTGGCGGGCGTGGTGCTGACGGTGGGCTCGCTGGGCACGCTGTCGGCACCGGGCGTGATGCTGATCGCGGGGTCGGCGGCCGTGCTGGCGGCGGGCTACGGCGTGGCGACCTCGGCCGAGAGCCTGTCGCGGCAGGCCGACCACGGGCAGGACATCAATCCGTTCACCAGCACGCAGGCGCGGATGGACTGGATGACGCTGGCGCTGTCGGCCACCAGCGTGCCGGTGATCGGCGCCTCCACGCGCGCGACCATGCAGGCGATGCGCGCGCGCTCGGCACTCACCGAGGCCATGGCCGCGCACGGGGCGGGCGATGTGTCGGGCGCTGCCAGGCATCTGACCGACTACAAGCGCTATGCCCAGAGTTCCGAGGCCTGGGCCAAGCCTGCGGCGGCGGCGGGCAAGCCGCTGGCCTACGGCAGCGCCGGCGCCTTCGCCGACGGCGCGATCGACCTGGCGAATCGCTACGACAGCATGACGCCCCAGGAGCGCGAACGGCAGATCGGCATGATGGCCCTGAACGCGACAGGCTTCGCGTCGCGGCCCCTGGCGCGCGGCTACCAGAGCGTTCACAACGCGGTGAAGCCGCCGACCGTCGTGGACACCAAGGCGGTCGCGGCCGTGCTGAACGATCCGGTGGTGAATGCGCATGTGGCGGGCGGCGACAACGTCGTGCCGCTCGGCAATCGGCGCCCCACGACCGTGAACACCGCCGAAGACCCGGTGTCCACGGCGGCAAGGCCCGATGCGCTCGAACCCTTCCGCGAGACGGCACCGCGCAGCGAGACGTCGCTGCCGGAAAACGTGACGCCATTGCACCCGGTCAAGGCCGAGGCACCGGCGCAGACGCCGACGCCGGACAACGTCACGCCGCTGCATCCGGACGGGCCGCCCCGTGTGCCCGTGGAGGAGGCCGACGCTGCGCTGGCGCCCGTCATCTCGCTGGCCGTGCGCCGTGCCGGCGAGGGACCGGAGCCGGGCCCCGGCAGCGCGCCGGCCTCGGCGCGGCGGCCCCAGGAGCAGCAGATGCCGATCGCCGTGGGCGCGGACCATCCCGCGGCCAACGCCCCCTTCACCCGCTCGACGCAGCGCCTGGCAGCGGTGCGCCCGCTCGATGCGCAGGCGTCGGCGAACCAGGGCAGCGGCAATGCGCGCGGACAGGGGCCCGATCCGCAGTCGAACCCGACGGGCCAGCCGGCATCCGCGGGGCCGGTGCGGCCCGCTCCGGCGTCGTCCACCTCGGGCTCGCACACGGGACCGGCGACCGCAAGCTCTGGCGGGCCCGGTGGACCGGGAGGGCCGAACACGCCGTCGACGCCCGCCGCGCCATCGCCGACCGGCGGCTTCCGGGGATGGTTCGCCCGGATCAGCGGCCCGACCCGGGCGGCGGTCGGCGTCGGCCTGGTGCAGGGCGGGTCCATCACCGCCAAGATGCTCGGGGAAGGCACCTTCTTCGACAAGGTGACCGGCGGTGCCTTCGCGGCCTGGCTCAACCAGACCCGCGGGCTGGGCACGCGCGGCGCGTACTACACCGGCAAGCGAGGGCTGGAGAACGCGCTCGAGTTCGCGCGCACGGGCGACACCGAAAGTGCCGTGCGGCAGATCGAGTCGGTGGCCAGGCACAAGTCGCTTCGCGGCCTGTCGCCGGACGAGATCGCCAGCAAGAAGCAGAAGGCCATCGACCAGCTGACCGAGTTCGGTGATGCCTCGGCGCGCTATGGACAGGGGCTGCGCACGGCCGGCGTGCCGAAGGACGTGGCCGATCAGTTCCCGGTGCGCCTGGCCTCGGAAGCCGAGGTCAAGGCCGGCGCCGACACCAAGCTGCCAGAGATGCGTGACGGCACCTTGATCGGCAGCACCGGAAAGGCCGGCGTGCGAGGGTATGAATCGGGCAGGAAGAAGGCCGGGCCCGCCGAAGTCGCGCGCATGGTGGACGCCTACCATGCCGGCGACCCGCGGGCCAGGGCGGCGCTCGACGCGCTGCCCGACGCCAAGCGCGCGCAGCTGCTGTCGGCGCGCGACGCCGAGCTGGCCTATGCCAAGGTGCGCGACATGGTGAACACCGACGGCAACCTCATCAACATGAAGGATGTCCAGGGCGCATTGGGCAGCACCATGCACATGGGCTCGCGCGTCGGCTTCACCTTCAAGTACCTGGCCCTGGGGTTTGCGGTGAACTCGGGCGGAAGCGGTGTCTTCAACTTCGTGAGCCATGCGCTCAAGCCGGGCGCATGGGGGTTGGGCAAGGAAGGCTTGCGCACGGCCGGCCTTTCCGGCGAGGTGGTGGGCAACGTGCCGAACATCGGCATCCAGTGGAACTACCTGACCGCGCTGAACACGCGCACGAAGTTCTCCGATGCCGGCCCCGGCAGCCAGGTGCCGATCGCCGACGTCAAGGCGTACCTGAACAAGCGGCTGGGACGCATGGAGTACCTGCGCGACAAATGGTGGGGCCGGTTCGAGAACATGCTCGATACCCGGCCGCTGCGATGGGCCAAGAACAGGGCCGAGGCGTCGATCCTCAAGGATGTCGAGGTACGCAACACGCCCCTGAAGCCGGGCGAGACGGCGCCGCTGGAGAACCGCAACTTCTCCAAGCATGTGCTGTTGCGCAAGCAGCAGGCGGCGGACCGCGTGGACGCGCTGAAGAAGGCCATCGATGAAGCCGCCGCTACCGGTGACGAGGCGCCCCTGCGCGCCATGGCCAAGACCGAAAGCGAGCTGGCGGCCAAGTCGATGAACACGGCGGGCGACTTCATGGCGCTGCCCAGCATGTACCGCTACTTCTTCATGGGCGTGCTGGCGGCCTCCAGCGGGCATCCGGTGCTGGCGGGCCTCACGATGTTCCACGGCATCGTCTCCAACGGCGGCTGGCTGCGCTCGCAGCAGGGCAAAGGCACCATCTACCAGATGAAGATGGTGCCCTCGGGCATCAACGAGGGCCACGGCCTGTTCTTTGTGGGCAAGCACATCGGGCGCGGCTACAACTACCTGGTCGACAAGTTGCCGGATTCGGCGGGGCAGAAGATCGCGCAGACAGCCAAGGAGGTGCCGAAGGTCGGGCGCTTCGTGACGACGGACAACGTGTTCGAGTCGCTGAAGCTCGGCGCGACGGCGGAAGACGCCGCCAACCGGCGCCGCATGCGGCTGCTGCTGACCGGCGCCATCACGCCGAGCGTGAGCCTCTACGTGGCGCTCACGAGCGACGACAAGAACCAGCAACCGCCGGTGCAGCAGGTGCCGACGACGCCGGACACGTCGCCGCCGGATACGTCGCCACCCGACACCACGCCGCCGTCGACGCCGACCACGCCGACCACGCCGCCAGCGACCCCGACGACGCCGCCGACGACCCCACCGACGACACCGACCACGCCACCTCCCACCTCCGGCAAGCCCACACCCATCCTCGTCACCGTCGACGGCAACGACCCCGACACCACCACGCTCTGGGGCATCTCCGAGCACAACGAGCAGACGCTGCTCACGCCGCTTCAACTGGGCGAAGCGCGGCGCGAGGGCGGGGAGGTCCGTGTGATCGACGAGGCCCTGTCGCAGCTCTTCAACCTGAACCCGCGCTTCGACAGGCGACTCATGGACGGCGTGGCCAGCAACGTCGCGGGCGACCCGGACACGCTGCTCAACGGCTGGCAGATCGAGGTCGGACAGAGGCCGGCCACCTGAACCGCGCCACGCGCCGGGTGCCTGCCTTTCGACTCCCTTTCACCGTTCAGGCGGGCAACTCCCGGTTCGCAGCCGGCAGAGGAATGGCACGATGCAAGGCATGAAGCTGCTGCTGGTTGAAGACGATTTCGATCTCTCGGGCGTGCTGGGCCGAAGCCTCTCGTCGCGCGGGTTCGAGGTGCTGTGCTGCGCCGATGGCATCGAGGCGCTGGCGGCGGCGCGCAAGAAGCGCTTCGACGTGGTGGTGCTCGACCTGTCGCTGCCGGGCCTGGACGGCCTGGAGCTGCTGCAGCGCCTGCGCGGCGACGGCAACCGCACGCCGGTGCTGGTGCTCACGGCACGCGGCGCAGTCGGTGAGCGCATCGTCGGGCTCAATGCCGGCGCCGACGACTACCTGGCCAAGCCCTTCGACCTGGACGAGCTGATCGCGCGGCTCGGCGCGCTCACGCGCAGGCTGGGGCGCGACGGCGAGCTGCGCTGCGGGCGGCTGCACTACGAGGCCGCATCCAACGCCTTCTACCGCGACGAAAGCCCGCTGGAGCTGTCGCCGCGCGAGGCCGAGCTGCTCAAGAGCCTGATGTCGCGCGTCGACCACGTGGTGCCGAAAGAAGCCCTGCGCGACGCGGTGTTCGGCGCCGACGACACGGCCCATGCCGAAGCCATCGAGGTGATCGTGCATCGCCTGCGCAAGAAGCTGGCCGGCGCGAGCGTCGAGATCATGACGCTGCGCGGCGTGGGCTACCTGCTGTGCGACGACGCGAGCGCGGCGGTGCAGCAGCAACAGCAGCAGTCGCTGCAACCGCAACAACAGCGAGTGGCGCGGTAGGTGAAGGCATGGGTGCAACGCCTCCTTCGCGCGGCCTCGCTGCGGCAGTTCCTGCTGGCCTGGATGCTCGGCGGGCTGTGGCTGATCGTGGCGGCCGTCACGCTGTGGCATGTGCTGCTGGCGTTCGCCGAGGTGGCGCGTGCGCAGGACGAGCGCCTGGGCGCGGCGATCTCGCAGGTGGTGCAGCAGGCCGTGGTGCAAGCCGAAGGTGTGGCATTTGCGTCCACGCTCGAACCTTTGGCGTACAGGGTGAGCAGCATGCAGGGTGACTGGCTCGCGGGCGACCGCGCCCTGGCGGCGTATCCCTGGCGCGGTGCATTGCCAGCGTCGGGCCTGCCGGCGCTGTACATCACGCAGCGCGGTGGCGCACCGATGCGCGCTGCTGCGGCGCTGCGCCATGTGCCGGGTGCGGCGACGGCCGACGGCGTGGTCGTGCAGGTGGCGGAGCCGCTGCGCCAGCGCATTGCGCTGTGGCAGGCCCTGCCGCAACGCCTGCTGGCCTGGCTCTATGCCAGTGCCGCGCTCATGTCGGCGGTGGTCTGCAGCGGCGTGGCCGTGGCCGCGCGCTGGCTCGAGCGCGCGCGGCAGGCGCTCGATGCACCGAACGTCGATGCGCTCGACTACGACGGCCCGGCCGAGCTGCGCCCCGCGGTCGAGCGCATGCACGGCCTGCACCGGCGCCAGCGCGAATGGGTGGGCCAGCAGCGCCGCTTCCTGGCCGATGCGTCGCACCAGCTGCGCACGCCGATGTCGGTGCTGCGCACGCAGCTGCAGTCGGCCATGGCGGGCGACGTGCCGCTGAGCGAGGTGCTGCCGCAGATGCTGCACACGGTCGACCGGGCCACGGGCATGGCCAACCAGTTGCTCAGCCTCACCAAGCTGGAACAGATCAAGCGCGCCGGTGAATTGAAGCCCATCGACCTGCGCGGCGTGGCGCGCGATGCGGTGATGGAGCTGTCGCCGCTGATCGCCGCCAAGCGGCTGGACTTCGCGCTCGAAGGCGACGAGATGTGGGCCCCGGCCGATGCGCTGATGCTCGGCGAGCTGCTGCGCAACCTGCTGGCCAATGCGATCCATCACACGCCGGCGGCCGGCCGGCTCGGCGTGCTGCTGCGCGGCTATGCGGGCAACACCGAGCTGGTGGTGTGGGACGAAGGGCAGGGCCTCGACGACGAGGTGCGGCCCCGGTTGTTCCAGGCGTTTTCTGCCGCCAAGGGCGGCGTGGGGCTGGGCCTGTCGATCTGCCGCCAGATCGCCGATGCGATGGGCGCCAGCATGGACCTCTACAACCGCATCGACAACGGCCGCGTGATCGGCGTCGACGCGGTGGTCACCTGGGGCCAGGGGCCCTGACGCGCGCTTCTTCGCGCCTTTTTCTTTCCTTCCTTTTCTGCCCGTTCCATCCGGCGCCATCGCAGCCGGGGGACAGGTGTCGCCGCAAGAACCTTGATGAAGCACAACCCGGAGATGACGACGATGACGACAACGACCGCAAGCACACGAAAGATCCTGAGCGCCACCGCACTGGCCGCCGCAGCCCTGTGGGTCCAGGCCGAGGCGCGGGCCCAGGGTTCGGGCCAGCTCAACGTGGTGTGCTCGGTGCAGGACGAGTGGTGCTCGCTGATCAGCACCACCTTCGCCCGCAGCGCAGGCATCAAGGTCAACGTGCTCAAGCGCGGCAGCGGCGAGGCGCTGGCGCAGCTGATCGCCGAGCGTTCCAACCCGAAGAGCGACGTGTGGTTCGGCGGCACCGGCGACCCGCACCTGCAGGCGGCCGAGCAGGACCTCACGCTGGCCTACAAGTCGCCCTCGCTGGCGCAACTGCACCCGTGGGCGCAGGCGCAGGCCGAGCAGTCGGGCTGGCGCACGGTGGGCGTGTACTCGGGGCCGCTGGGCTTCGCCTACAACACCGAGCTGCTGGCCAAGAAGAAGCTGCCGGTGCCCAAGTGCTGGAAGGACCTGCTGTCGCCCGCGTTGCGCGGCGAGGTGCAGGTGGCCAACCCCGCAAGCTCGGGCACGGCCTACACGATGATCGCGACCATCGTCCAGCTGATGGGCGAGGACAAGGCCTACGACTACCTCAAGGGCCTGCACAAGAACGTCAGCCAGTACACCCGCTCGGGCACCGGCCCGATCAAGGCCGCGGCGCGCGGCGAGACCACGGTGTCGATCAGCTTCGTGCACGACGCGCCGGGCGAGCAGATGCAAGGCTTTCCGATTGCGACCGAAACGCCCTGCGAAGGCACGGGCGCGGAGATCGGCTCCCTGTCGATCGTCAAGGGCTCTCGCAACCTGGAGAACGCGAAGAAGTTCTAC
Source organism: Variovorax sp. GW821-FHT10C12 (assembly GCF_059415405.1). Lineage (NCBI taxonomy): Bacteria > Pseudomonadati > Pseudomonadota > Betaproteobacteria > Burkholderiales > Comamonadaceae > Variovorax > Variovorax sp. GW821-FHT10C12. The sequence continues at coordinate 1,658,761 of NZ_JBWKNE010000001.1, read as the reverse complement.
GAATGGGCGCTCACGCCCGCCGCCCAGCAACTGGGCGTGGCGGCCAAGCAGTTCCAGCTGCCCTCGAACAAGACCACGCCGCTGGACAGCCGCATTCCCGACTTCCGCAAGATCAAGTTCATCCACTACGACTACGCCAAGTACGGCCAGTCGGCCGAACGCAAGCGCCTGATCGAGCGCTGGGAGCGCGAAGTGAACGCGCTGCCGCGCTGATGCCAGGCGACCGGGAAAAGCCGACACCATGAAATTCAAGGACAACAACAACCGCGTGATCGGGCTGTGGTCTGCGCTGGGCCTGGCGGCCTTCGTGCTGCTGCCCTGGTACAGCCTGCCCGAGGGCCTGTTCGGGCTGCAGGGGCTGAGCGAACTGGCGGCGGGGCACGACACCTCGTCGGCCTTGGCGCAGGTGCTGCTGCACCACCGGCCCTGGCTGCTGCTGGGCCTGTGGCCGTTGCTGGCCGGGCTCGTGGCGCTGGGCATGGCGCCGGGCAAGACCCAAGGCCGCCTGCTCGCCTGGAGCGGGGCGCTGGGTGTGTTCGGCGTGCTGGCGCAGGGCTTTGCCATCGGCCTGCCGAACGCGCCCGATGCCGGCGCCTGGGCCGGCCTGTTCGGCGCGGCGGGCATCGGCCAGCCCGGCTTCGGCTGGGGCGCCGTGGGCGTGCTCACGGCGTTGATGATGCTCACCGCCTTCGGCTTCGCGCGTTCGGGCGCCTTCCGTGGCGACCTGTTCGTGGCCGCGGCGGTGGTCGGCAGCGGCGGGCTGCTCATGGTGTTCGTGGCCTTCCCGGTGCTGCGCGCACTGGCGAGCGCCTTCGTCGACGAGAGCGGTGCGATCAGCCTGGGCGCCTGGCTGGCGCGCGTGGGCAACGAGCGCACCTGGGGCCTGGGCTGCCTGAACTCCGCACGCAACTGCGGCGTGGCGTGGAACACGCTCTTTCTGGCCGTGCTCACCGGCCTGAGCACCACGGCGCTGGGCACCTTGCTGGCACTGATCGAAGACCGCAGCGACTCGCGCGTGCGCCGCGCGCTGCGCCTGCTGGCGCCGTTGCCGATCATCACGCCGCCGTTCGTGGTCGGGCTCGGGCTGGTGCTGCTGTTCGGGCGCGCGGGGCTGGTCAACCAGTTTCTCGAATGGGCCTTCGGCATCGAGCCGGGGCGCTGGTTCTACGGCTGGTTCGGCGTGTGGCTGGCGCAGCTGTTCGCCTTCACGCCCATCGCCTTCCTGATCGTGCGCGGCGTGGTGCAGGGCATCAGCCCGTCGCTGGAAGAAGCGTCGCAGACGCTGCGCGCCGACGCGGGCCGCACCTTCCGTCACGTGACCTTTCCGCTGATGCTGCCGGGCCTGGCCAATGCCTTCTTGGTGGGCTTCATCGAGAGCATTGCCGACTTCGGCAACCCGATCGTGGCGGGCGGCCAGTTCTCGGTGCTGTCGACCGAAATTTTCTTCGCCATCGTGGGTGCGCAGTTCGATCAGGGCCGTGCCGCGGCGCTTGCCTGGGTGCTCACGCTGTTCGCACTGGGCGTGTTCGCGCTGCAGCGCGGCGTGCTCGGGCGCAAGAACTACACGACGGTGTCGGGCAAGGGCGACGCGGGCATTCCGATGCGGCTGCCCCATGGCCTGCGCCGGGTGGCGCTGGCCATCGCGGTGCCGTGGCTGGTGTTCACGCTGGTGGTGTACTGCTTTGCCTTCACCGGCGGCTTCGTGCAGACCTGGGGGCGCAACTACACGCCCACGCTGGACCACTTCCGCTCGGCCTTTGCCATCACCTTCGAGGGCGGCGGGTTGCAGTGGGTGGGGCTGGCGTGGAACTCGCTCTTCACCACCATCCAGCTGGCGGCCATTGCGGCGCCGCTGACGACCGGGCTGGGCCTGCTGATCGCCTGGCTGCTGGCGCGGGTGCAGTTCCGCGGGCAGGGCGCCTTCGAGTTCTCGGCGCTGATGGCCTTCGCGATCCCGGGCACGGTGCTGGGCGTGAGCTACGTGGTGGCCTTCAACGTGCCGCCTTTCGAGATGACGGGCACCGGGCTGATCATCGTGATGTGCTTCATCTTCCGCAACCTGCCGGTGGGCGTGCGCGCCGGCTCGGCGGCCTTCCGCCAGCTGGACAAGTCCCTCGACGAGGCCTCGCTGATGCTGCGCGCTTCCACCGCGCGCACGCTGTGGTCGGTGGTGCTGCCGCTGCTGAAACCGGCGCTCACCGCCTCGCTGATCTACAGCTTCGTGCGGGCGATGACGACGGTGTCGGCGGTGATCTTCCTGGTGACGGCCGAGACTGAACTGGCCACCACCTTCATCATCGGGCGCGTGGGGCAGGGCGACTACGGCGTGGCGCTGGCCTACAGCACCGCGCTGATCGTGTTCATGGCGCTGGCGACCGCGGCCATCCAGTGGCTGGTGGGCGACCGCAAGCTGGGCCGCCGTGTGGCGGGCACGGCCCGCCCGGATGCCGACGTTGCACCCGCCGGCCCCGAGCGCGCGGCGCCGGTGGCCGCGCAGCTTTGATTGAGTTTTCACAAGCGAAAGACAGATCCAGATGTACGGCTTCGAATTCCAGAACGTCTCCAAGCGCTACGGCACGGCCTCCGACGCGCCGCTGGTGGTGAAGAACATCAGCTTCGGCGTGCCCAAGGGCACGTTGACCACCATCCTCGGCCCCTCGGGCTGCGGCAAGACGACCACGCTGCGCATGCTCGCGGGGCTGGAGAGCCCGAGCGCCGGGCGCATCCTGATCGACGGCAAGGACGTGACCGCGCTGGGCGCCGCGCAGCGCAACGTGAGCCTGGTGTTCCAGAGCTACGCGCTGTTCCCGCACATGAACGTGATCGAGAACGTCTCGTACGGGCTGCGCATGTCGGGCCTGCCCGCGCCGCAGGCGCGCGAGAAGGCCGCGCTGATGCTCGAGACGGTCGGCTTGCGCGGCATGAACGAGCGCACGCCCAGCGAGCTGTCAGGCGGCCAGCAGCAGCGCGTGGCGCTCGCACGCGCGCTGGCGCTGGAGCCGGCGGTGCTGCTGTTCGACGAACCGCTGTCGAACCTCGACGCCCGCTTGCGCCGCTCGATGCGCGAGGAGATCCGCGCGCTGCAGCAGCGCCTGGCACTGACCGTGGCCTACGTCACGCACGACCAGAACGAGGCGCTGGCCGTCAGCGACCACATCATCGTGATGGACCAGGGCGTGATCGCGCAGCAGGGCACGCCGCACGAGCTGTACGAAGCGCCGAACTCCGAGTTCGTCGCCGGCTTCATGGGCGAGGCGATGCTGTTCGACGGCGAGTGCGGCGAAGACGGGCGCGTGTCGCTCGGCGCGCTGACCGTGGTGGCTGCGCCGGGCGTGCGCCCCGGCCCGGTGAAGATCGCGGTGCGGCCCGAGGCCTGGGTGATCGGGCCCGTCGCCAGCACCGGCCTGGCGGCACGCGTGCTCAAGCAGACCTATGTGGGCAGCCTGGTGGAATACACCTTCCGCAGCCCGCTGGGCGACATCTTCGTGGTGTCGCCCGAGGTGCGCCAGCCGCTGAGCCAGGGCGCGCCGGTGAGCCTGTACCTGGCGGACCACGGCGTGTCCATCGTTGCCGCGCAATGAGCAGGTGCCACCTACCCGGCGATGCCGTTGCGGGCCGACAGCGGCTGCAGCGCGTCGAGCGCGGCGAGCTTGCGATAGTCGCCGGGCAGCACGGCGTAGGTGGTCATGAAGGTCTTGTGCAGATGGCTCTGGTCGGTGAAGCCCGCCGCATGCGCCGCGTAGGTGACGTGTGCGCCGCCGGCGATGAGGTCGCGCGCGTATTCGATGCGATGGCCCACCAGCATCTCGTGCGGCGTGAAGCCCCAGGCGGCCCGGAAGCGCCGCTGCAGATGCACCGGATGCCAGCCGACCTCGTCGGCGAGGCTGTCGAGCGTCATGCGCTGGTGAAAGCCCGACGCGATCAGGGCGTACAGCCGGTTCAGGCGTTCGTCGCCGCTGTCGGGCAGCGGTGGCGCGTCGTCGGGCCCGTGCGCGTGCACCGGTGGCGGCTCGGCGGGAATCCATTGCGCCAGGCGCCGGCGCAGCAGCGTGCGCGCCGCGACGACGTCGTCGGCGTTGCCGTTGCGCGTGGGTGCGAAGAGCAGGCGATGGCATTCGAGGAATTCGAGCGCCGCGGCCGCATCGAGGAACACCGAGATGCCCGCGTCGTCCTGCACGCGCGCACGCGGCAGGGCGTCGTCCGCGGGGCTGATGCAGCGCGCCACGGCGAAGCTGCAGTAAAGCGCGTCTTCGTGCCACGGTGTCGTGCGCGCCTGCACCGAATGCCAGACATTCGGCGCGATGCGCAGCAGCGTGCCGGGCGGCACGACGGTCACGCGGGTGCCGCTGCGCACATGCAGCTCGGTGTCGGCCACCGCGAGCGTGAAGCCGACGTGCCGGTGCGGCCGCACCTCGCGATGGCGGAAGCGGTTGGCGGTGAATTGAAGGCCTGCGAGATCGGCGTCTCGCCAGTAGCGGGAGGCAACGGGTTCCATCGGGAGACGGGGGTTTGCGAACGTCGGGCAATTGCTTCGTGCGGTGCGCAGCATGCCAGCGAGGTCTGCATCTGTGAAGCCTCGATCGCACAGGAATCGACCGGTGCCGCGCGCGCTTCAGGCGAAGGTATTCAGTTGGAAGCGCGGGCTGTAGGACATTGCCGCGCACCGCCTGCGCGGCAGGCTGCGCGTCCGTCGGTTGCTAAGAATTTACAAGGCGGTGTCTCCGCCCTTTTGGTAGTTTGGCTCCCAGTCCGCCCCACTGAACACTGTCTGGTGCCGGCGGCACATCCATCAGGCCTCCCATGATTCTGTCTACCTTGTTCTATCGAGCCCCGTTGGCGTCGCTGTCACACGCGCCGCAGCAACAACCGCAGGATGTCGATCCCGCGTCACTGTCCGATGCCGAGTTGCAGCAGTGCACCCAGCCGATTCCGCAGTTCTATGGCGAGGAGCAGCTGTTCCTGCCGCAGACCGTGCAGCGCCCGGCCGGCAGCGTGCCCAGCATCGTCGGCGACCTGCTGGACGCGCCCGACATCGAGTCCCGTGCGGCGCTGGTGCGCGGCATGCTGCACACGCTCGACTTCGACTGGCTGGGCTATGGCGCGGTGGCGTACATGCGGGGACGCTGGTGGCCCCTGAGTTTTTTCACGGCGTATGCGAACCCCGAGTGGACACAGCGCTACTTCGCGCACAGCTACTGCGGCGGCGACCTGCGCCAGCAGGGCGTGCCCGCGTCGAGCGTGCCGCTGGCATGGGACGTGGCGCAGCTCGAAGCCCTGGCGGCGCAGGAGCCCGACGACCCGGGAGGGCAGCGCCAGCGCTTTCTCGATGACCTGGAGGCCAGCGACATCCGCAGCGGGCTGATGTTTCGCCTGGCCTCGCCCACGCACGTGAACCAGCACACCGTGATCAGCCTGCTGTCGCGCCGGCCCGGGCGCGACTGGATCACCGACAGCGTGATCGGGCAGGGGCTGGTCCTGGGCCTGAGCGTGCACGAGTACGTGACGCGCCACACGCGCATCGTCGGCGCGCCGGGCACGGGGCGCATCGAGATCTCGGCGACGCAGCAGGACATCCTTCAGCACCTGCTGCAGGGGCGCAGCGACAAGGAAATCGCCAACCGGCTGGACCTGTCGTCCCACACGGTCGACTACCACATGCGCCAGCTGCGGCGCCGCTTCGCCGCGCGCAACCGCGTGCAGCTGGTGAACGCGGTGCAGCAGAGCGACAGCGATTTCGGCGTGCTGAGCGAAATCTGAAAGCGGCGAAGAGAAGGGGCCTTCGAGGCCCCTGTGCGGGTGTCAGGCCGGGGCGTGCCAGTCCTGCGCGCTGGCTTGCGGCGCGAGGTCCGCGAGGCCGGTGGAGGTCGTGGCTCCCTCATGGCACGGCTGGACCTCCATCGGATCGCACGGGCTGCTGATCTGGCGCCCGTCGAACTTGACGCGGATGTGCGAATTGCTCGCGCCGGCGACGGTGCCGAGGCGGCCGCCGCAGATGACGCGGGTTCCTCTTTCGAAGCTCACGCCGTAGCGTTCGCGGATGTCCCTGAGGCTCATGTCGTTCCCTTTGTTCCCTGTGCTGACAGTGAACGAATCGTCTCTTGCGCCCGGGTGGAACCGCGTAGGCCGCATTCCGTTACACCGTGTAGGAAAAAAGAGGGGTTGACGGCAGGCAAACGCCTTGGGGCCGCTTGGGGCCGTTAGCAGGCCGGAAATGACAAAGCCCTCACGAGGAGGGCTTTGTTCGGAAGTTGGTCGTGAACTCTTACGCGGTCCACGCTACGGCAAAGATTCGTTTGCGGAAGTCATTGTTGTTTTTCTCGTCGCTATGACTTCGACGCGCTGGTATGAGATTCAGCTTGCCTGGCCAGGCAAATGCCCGATCGTTTCGGGCAACCGTCGATTATATACCAAAATGAATCGGCCCCTCAAAATCTTCATGCAGGCGCGCAGCATGCAGGCAAAAAAACAGCCCGCACGAGGGCGGGCTGGAAGGGTGACTTGCTGGAGGAGGGAGGATCAGAGGTGCAAGCCACCGGGAGAAACCTCACTGTGCCCAGCGAATCTGTACGCAACCTGACCTCGCGAAATGAGGCCTTTTCGGTCTTCAGTCTTCGTCTTCCCACTTGCCGATGACGGTGCCCAGCACGGTGAAGGGCACGCGCACCGCCTCGTGCGCTGGGTTCAGCGGCAGCAGCCAGCGTCGGCCCGCGTCGGCCTTGTAGACCTTGAAAGTGACTTCGCCGCTGGTGTCGTCGTCGAGCTTGGCGATCACGCGTTCGCCGTCGTCGGGCGTGGTGTGCTGCGGGTCGACAAAAACGATCGATCCGGCCGGGTAGCTCTTCAGGTGCCCGTGCGGCGAGGTCATGCTGTCGCCGCGCACGCGCAGCGCGTAGGTGCCGGCGCTGTGGTGCGCGATGCAGGGAATCCAGCGTTCGGCCAGCGTCGGTCGGGGCGGCGATTCGGCGCCGCGCCATTCGCCCGCGTGCTCCCACGTGATCAGCGGCACGGTGCCGGGCGTCTGCGGCGCAAAGCCCGGGCCGGCGGGCGGGATGCGGGTGACGCGGTAGGGGCCGGGCGGCTCGTGGGCGTTGTCGCGTGCCAGACGGATCTGCACCTCGTCCCACGGGGCGGGACCATCGCCGGTGTCGAGCCAGTTGGGATCGGCGCGGTAGGCGCGCGCCAAGGCGAGCACGCTCATCGACCGGCTGGTGTCGCCACGCTCGATCTTCGAGATGCTCGACTGCTTGACACCCGAAGCGGCCTCGGCCTGCTTCTGCGTCATCTTGGCGAATTTGCGTGCGGCCAGGGCACGAGAAGCAATAGTCTCCATGGGGTGGAGATTCAAGCGCAGATGAATATTCTTATTGGACTCTAAAATAGGAAAAAAAGGGAGGATCGATATGAAGCCACGCGAATTGGTGCAAGCGCTGCGGGCGCTCGGGTTGACGCAAAAGCAGATCCAGGAACGCACGGGCATTCCGCAGCCCACGGTCAGCAAGATCGGGCTGGGGCGGGTGAGCGACGTGATGTCGCGCCACTACGTCGCGCTGCTGGCCGCCTACGAGCAGCGGATGAAGGAAGAGGCGCTGCGGCCGGCCGCGCACAGCGTGTCGCCGCCGGCCCGCGACTGAGGCGGCAGGCTCAGGCCGGCTTGAGCCGTTCGGCGGGCTCGGGCGGCTCAGGCGGCGTCAGGGCCAGCGTGGTGCTCACGCGCACGCAGTCCTTGATGTGCTGTTCGCCCAACGCACGCAGCGCGGCATAGCCGAGCGCGGCCGACACCACCTGCCCGGCGATGGGCACGTACTTGGTGGCCTGCTTGGCGGTGAGGCGGATGCCGGCGTGGCGGGCCAGCTTCATGAGCAGCTCGCGCGTGACGAGCCGGCCCACGAGCAGGGCGCCGAGCGTGGTGGCGGCCTTCTGGATGCGCTCGCGCTGGTGCGGCGCGAGTTTTTCGACCTGGGTGACCGAGAGGCCGAACTCGGAGCTGATCTGCGGCACGAGGCGCGACAGCAGCGCCGCGTCGGCCATCCAGTCGACGCCGGGCAGCGGAATGGCGCTGGCGGCGGCGGCCATGAGGGCCTTGCGGCCGATCAGGCGTCGGCTGCGGTGGATGGCCGCGATGAGTTTTTCATCGCCCCGGGCGAGTTCGATCGAAGAAGGCATGCAGCGTGGCTCCTTGGCGGGTTCCCTGAGCGTGCCATGCTACCCGGCCCGCACCGGCCGGCGGGTTGCCGGCCGTGCGCGGGCAGGGGGCTTAGGCCGCCAGCGCTTCGAGCTGGTCGGACAGCGCCAGCCAGCGCTCTTCGAGCTGCGCGATCTCGTCGTTGAGCGCCTTCAGCCGCTTGCCGGCCTCGGCGATCTCGGCGGGCGGCAGCGGTTCGGCCAGCCGGGCTTCGAGCGTGCTGCGCTCGGTGCCGGCCGCGGCCATGCGCTCGTCGATCTTGGCGAGTTCCTTCTTCAGCGGCTTGGCCTGCTCGCTGCGCTGCTGGCGCTCCTGGGCGTCCTGCTTGCGCTGCTCGGGGGTGTTGCTGCTGCTCTTGGCCGGTACCGCGGCGGCTGCTGCGACAGCGGCTGCCGCTGCCACGGCGTCCGCTTCGCGCACGGCCACCTTGGCCTCTTCGCGCAGGCGCTTGGACTCGTCGAGCAGGTAGCGCTGGTAGTCGTCCAGGTCGCCGTCGAAGTCGGCAACGACACCGCGGCCCACGAGCCAGAACTCGTCGCACACCGAACGCAGCAGCGCACGGTCGTGGCTCACCAGCATCAGCGTGCCTTCGAACTCGTTGAGCGCCACGGCCAGGGCCTCGCGGGTGGCGAGGTCCAAGTGGTTGGTGGGCTCGTCCAGCAGCAGCAGGTTGGGGCGCTGCCAGACCATCATGGCCAGTACGAGGCGGGCTTTTTCGCCGCCGCTCATGGTGCCCACGGGCTGCTTGACCATGTCGCCGCTGAAGTTGAAGCTGCCCAGGTAGCCGCGCAGGGCCTGCTCGCCGGTGGCTTCCTTGGCATTGCTGCCGAGTTCGCGCGCCATGCGCACCATGTGCTCGAGCGGGTTGTCCTGCGGGCGCAGCACGTCGAGTTCCTGCTGCGCGAAGTAGCCGATGTTCAGGCCCTTGCCCTCGGTGACCTGGCCGGCCAGTGCGCCCATTTCGCGCGCAATGGTCTTCACCAGCGTCGACTTGCCTTGGCCGTTGGCGCCCAGGATGCCGATGCGCTGGCCCGCCAGCACCGAGCGGCTCACGCCGCGCAGGATGGTCTTGGGCGCTTCGCCTTCGATCTCGTAGCCGAAGCTCGCGTTGTCGATCGAGAGCATCGGGTTCGGGATGTTGCCCGGCTCCTTGAACTCGAAGGTGAAGTCGGCTTCGGCCAGCAGCGGCGCCACCTTTTCCATGCGCTCCAGCGCCTTGACGCGGCTTTGCGCCTGCTTGGCCTTGCTGGCCTTGGCCTTGAAGCGGTCGATGAACTTCTGCAGGTGGGCGATCTTGTCCTGCTGCTTGCTGAAGGCCACCTGCTGCTGCTCCATCTGCAGCGCGCGCATGTCTTCGAACTTGCTGTAGTTGCCGCCGTAGCGCGTGAGCTGGGCGTTGGCGATGTGCAGGGTGACGTCGGTCACGGCGTCGAGAAACTCGCGGTCGTGGCTGATGACGATCATGGTGCCGGCGTACTTCTGCAGCCAGGCTTCGAGCCAGACCAGGGCGTCCAAGTCCAGGTGGTTGGTCGGTTCGTCGAGCAGCAGCAGGTCGCTCGGGCACATCAGCGCGCGGGCCAGCTGCAGGCGCATGCGCCAGCCGCCCGAGAAGCTGTTGACGGGCTCGTCGAGCTCGTGCGACTTGAAGCCCAGGCCCAGCACCAGCGCTTGCGCGCGCGGCACGGCGTCGTGCTCGCCGGCATCGGCCAGGTCGGTGTAGGCGTGGGCCAGCTCCATGCCGATGTCGGGATCGTCGGGGTTCTCGGCGTAGGCGGCCTCGATGGCCGCCAGCGTGGCGCGCAGCTCGGTCAGGCGGGTGTCGCCGCCGACCACGAAGTCGGTGGCCGACTCCTCGGTCTCGGGCATGTCCTGCGCGACCTGGGCCATGCGCCACTGCTTGGGAATGTAGAAGTCGCCGCCGTCTTCGTGCAGCGTGCCGTTGAACAGCGCGAACAGCGACGACTTGCCGGCGCCGTTGCGTCCCACCAGGCCGACCTTTTCGCCGGGGTTGAGATTGACGGTGGCGCCGTCCAGCAGTTTCTTGGCGCTGCGGCGAAGAATGACGTTTTTGAGAGTAATCATGAAATAGGAACCGTAGGGGGGATTATCCCGTCCGACCTTCAGCGAGCCGGCGCGAAGGGGCAAAGGCGGACATCACCCGATGAAAGGGGGCGCAGCCACGAGGCTGCATGCAAGGCGAAGAAGGGGGCTTGGGCGGGCGCCGCTAACGCGCGCCGGCGCCGGCCAGCAGCGCCGTCCGGGTGACCAGCAGCACCTGGTCTTCGCCGGCCGAGGTTTCGAGCCAGACCACCTCGAGTTGCGGAAACGCGGCCTCGAAGTAGTCGCGCTCGTTGCCGATTTCCAGCACCAGCACGGCCTGCTCGCTCATGCGGGCGGGCGCGTCGGTGAACAGCTGGCGCACGAAATCCATGCCGTCGGTGCCGCCGGCCAGCGCCAGTTCGGGCTCGGCGCGGTACTCGGCGGGCAGCGCAGCCATGCTGGCGCTGTTCACGTAGGGCGGGTTGCACAGCACGAGGTCGTACGTGCCGGGCACGTTCTTCAGGCCGTCCGATTCGATCAAGGTGACGCGGGCGTCGAGCGCGTGGCGCGTGACGTTGATGGCGGCCACTTCGAGCGCCTCGACCGACAGGTCGGCGGCATCTACCGTCACGTCCGGGTAGGTCAGGGCCGCAATGACGGCCAGGCTGCCGTTGCCGGTGCACAGGTCGAGCACGCGCTGCGTGTGTTCGCCCAGCCAGTAGTCGATGCTGCCGTCGGCGATGAGCTCGGCAATGAAGCTGCGCGGCACGATGGCGCGCTCGTCCACGTAGAAGGGCACGCCCTGCAACCACGCCTCTTTCGTGAGGTAGGCGGCGGGCTTGCGGGTGGCGATGCGCTCGTCAATGAGGGCCACCACCTTGGCGGCATCGGCCGGCGACACGGGGGAGTCGGCCACGGCGTCGATGTCGTCCAGCGGCTGCTGCAGGCGCCACAACACGAGCCAGGCGGCTTCGTCGAAGGCGTTGGCGGTGCCGTGGCCGAAGGCCACACCGGCGTCTTCGAGCCGCTTGGCGCCGGCTTCGATCAGTTCGATGACGGTGCTCATTGCGCAAGCGCCGCGTCGAGCCCGCGCAGCGTGCGCAGGTAGATGTTCTTCAGCGTCTCGATCTCGGCCACCTCGATGTGCTCGTCGATCTTGTGGATGCTGGCGTTCACCGGGCCGCACTCGACGACCTGCTTGCAGATCTTGGCGATGAAGCGCGCGTCGCTGGTGCCGCCGCTGGTCGACAGCTCGGTGTCCAGGCCGGTTTCTTCGCGGATCGCCGCCTGCACGGCCGTGACGAGCTCGCCCGGTGTGGTCAGGAAGGGCAGGCCGCCGACGGTCCAGGTCAACGTGCAGTCGACGCCGTGCGCGTCGAGCACAGCCCGCACGCGCTGCTGCAGCGATTCGGGCGTCGATTCGGTCGAGAAGCGGAAGTTGAAGTCGATCACCGCGCTGCCCGGAATCACGTTGCTCGCGCCGGTGCCCGCGTGGAAGTTGCTGATCTGCCAGCTGGTCGGCTGGAAGTAGGGGTTGCTCTGCGCGTCCCAGCCGCCGGCGGCGTTGATCGCCACGAGTTCGGCCAGTGCCGGCGCCACCGCATGCACCGGGTTCTTCGCCAGATGCGGGTAGGCGATGTGGCCCTGCACGCCGTTCACCGTGAGCTTGCCGCTCATGGTGCCGCGGCGGCCGTTCTTGATCATGTCGCCGCAGCGCGCGACCGAGGTGGGCTCGCCGACGATGCAGTAGTCGATGGTTTCACCGCGTGCGGCCAGCGCGTTGCAGACGATCACGGTGCCGTCGACGCCCGGGCCTTCCTCGTCGCTGGTCAGCAGCAGGGCCAGCGTGAGCGCCGGGTCGGGCTCGCCCTGAAGGAATTCTTCGATGGAGGTCACGAAGGCCGCGACCGAGGTCTTCATGTCGCAGGCGCCGCGGCCGTAGAGCTTGCCGTCGCGGTGCGTGGGCGTGAACGGGTGGCTGCTCCACTGGTCGAGCGGGCCGGTGGGCACCACGTCGGTGTGGCCGGCGAAGACCAGCGTCTTGGTCGCCTTGCCGTTGGTGGGCCGGCGCACGGCCCAGAGGTTGGTGACCCGGAAATCGGCCGGGCCGCTTTCGATGGTTTCCAGCGTGAAGCCCAGCGCGGCGAGGCGTTCGCCCAGGATCTGTTGGCAACCCGCGTCGTCGGGGGTGACGGAAGGGCGCGAGATCAGTTGTTCGGCGAGCTGGAGCGTACGGGACATGGCAGAGTGAGCAGTTGGGCAGGTCCCTTTCCAGCAAACACCGCGGAACCGGCTTTGCCGGGCCGCTGGTGTTGCCCCCGGAAGGGGGTTGGCGTAGCGACACGAAGTGCGCGCAGCCTGGGGGAGAGTCAAAATTTCACGTCGAGCGTGATGTCGGTGAAAGTCGGTTCGTCGAGCTGGTCGGTCAGGTCGCGATCCTCGGCCTGCTTCTTGGGCGCGTCGCGGTTCTGCAGGCGCCACATCAGGTTGGTGGGCGAGTCGGCGTTGGCCAGGCCTTCTTCGCGGGTCACGCGCTCCTCGGTGATGAGGCGGGCGATGTCTTCCTCGAAGGTCTGCGAGCCTTCGGCCATCGACTGCTCCATGGCCTCCTTGACGCCGGAGAAGTCGCCCTTTTCGATCAGGTCGGCCACCAGCGCGGTGTTCAGCATCACTTCGAGCGCGGGCACACGCCCGCCGGCCGGCGTGCGCAGCAGGCGCTGCGACACCACGGCGCGCAGCGCCGAGCCCAGGTCGCCCAGCAGGGTGGGGCGCACCTCGACCGGGAAGAAGCTCAGGATGCGGTTCAGCGCGCGGTAGCTGTTGTTGGCGTGCAGCGTGGCCACGCACAGGTGGCCCGACTGCGCATAGGCGATGGCGGCCGTCATGGTGTCGCGGTCACGGATTTCGCCGATCTGGATCACGTCGGGCGCCTGGCGCAGCGCGTTCTTCAGGGCCACCTGCAGCGAGGTGGTGTCGCTGCCCACGTCGCGCTGGTTCACCAGCGATTTCTTGTTGGTGTAGGTGAACTCGATCGGCTCCTCGACCGTGAGGATGTGGCCGCTGGCGTGCTCGTTGCGGTAGTCGAGCATCGAGGCCAGCGTGGTCGTCTTGCCGGCGCCGGTGGCGCCCACCATCAGGATCAGCCCGCGCTTTTCCATGATGAGCGACTTCAGGATGTCGGGCAGGTTCAGGTCGTCGAAGCTGGGGATGACCGAGGCAATGTGCCGCACGACCACCGCGTAGCTGCCGCGCTGGCGCATGGCGCTGATGCGGTAGTTGCCGGCGCCTTCGAGGGCGACGGCCATGTTGAGTTCGCCCGTGTTTTCCAGTTCCTGGATGCGGGCTTCGGGCACCACTTCCGACAGCAGCGCCAGCGGCGCGGTCGGGGGCAGCACCTGCGCATTGATCGGCAGGCAGTTGCCGTTGATGCGGATCATCACCGGGGAGTGGGCCGAGAGGTAGATGTCGGAGGCCTTGCGCTCGGCCATCAAACGAAGAATCCGTTCCATCATGTTCATCGGTCTCTCTCCTCGGTGCTGTTTTTTTCTCAGGGGAAGAAGCGGACCGGCCGCGAGCGGTGAAGCCAGCGACCGGTGGTTGGGTGCGTCAGTCGCGCAGCAGGTCGTTCAGGCTGGTCTTCGAACGCGTCTGCGCGTCGACCGTCTTCACGATGACAGCGGCGTAGGTGCTGTAGTCCTGGCCCGACTTGGTCTTCTTGGGCAGGCTGCCGCTGATGACCACGCTGCCGGCGGGCACGCGGCCGTACGAGATCTCGCCGGTGTCGCGGTTGAAGATCGGGGTGCTCTGGCCCAGGTACACGCCCATGCCCAGCACCGAGTTCTCTTCGACGATCACGCCTTCGACGACTTCGGAGCGCGCGCCGATGAAGCAGTTGTCTTCGATGATGGTCGGGTTGGCTTGCAGCGGCTCGAGCACGCCGCCCAGGCCCACGCCGCCCGACAGGTGCACGTTGGCACCGACCTGCGCGCACGAACCGACGGTGGCCCAGGTGTCGACCATGGAGCCTTCGCCCACGTAGGCGCCGATGTTCACGTACGAAGGCATCAGGATCGCGCCCTTGGCGATGAAGCTGCCGCGGCGGGCCACGGCCGGCGGCACGATGCGCACGCCCGATTCCTTGAGTTCGGCGGCCGACAGGTGCGAGAACTTGGTCGGCACCTTGTCGTAGAAGCCCAGCGAGCCGGCCTGGATCTGCTCGTTGTCCTTCAGGCGGAACGACAGCAGCACGGCCTTCTTGATCCACTGGTGCACGGTCCATTGGCCCACGCCCTGGCGGGTGGCGACGCGCAGCTTGCCGTTGTTCAGCTCGGTGATCACGTGCTCGACGGCATCGCGCACTTCGGCGGGGGCGGCGGTGATCGAGATGTTGGCGCGGTCTTCCCACGCGGCGTCGATGATTTGTTGCAGTTGCTGTGTCATGGAGAGAGTCTCGGGTGAAAAAGGGGGGCAGGGACGCGGGGCGACAGGGGGTCAGCGGCGGCCGTCTTTGACGAAACGCACGATGCGCTGGGCGGCCTCGACGCACTCGGCCGTTTCGGCCACCAGCGCCATGCGGATGCGACCGCGGCCCGGGTTGGCGCTGTGGTCGGTGTCGCGCGCCAGATAGCTCCCCGGCAGAACCGTGACATTGTATTGAGCGTAGAGCGCGCGGGCGAAGGCTTCGTCGTCGCCAGCCCACACTTCGGGCACGCCGGCCCAGAGGTAGAAGCTGGCGTCGGGCAGGCGCACGTCGAGCACGGGTTCGAGCAGCGGCGTGACGGCGGCGAACTTGGCGCGGTACTGGGCGCGGTTGTCGACCACGTGCGACTCGTCGCCCCAGGCCGCGATGCTGGCGGCGGCCACGGCGCCGCTCATGGCGCTGCCGTGATACGTGCGGTAGAGCAAGAAGCCCTTGATGAGGGCCGCGTCGCCGGCCACGAAGCCGCTGCGCAGGCCGGGCACGTTGCTGCGCTTGGACAGCGAGGTGAGCGCGATCAGGTTCTTGAAGTCGGGCCGGCCGAGCTTCATCGAGGCTTCCAGGCCGCTCAGCGGGGGCTCGTCGCGGAAGTAGATCTCGCTGTAGCACTCGTCGGCGGCAATCACGAAGCCGTGGCGGTCGGACAGCGCAAAGAGCTTCTTCCACTCGTCCAGAGACATCACGGCGCCCGTGGGATTGCCCGGCGAGCAGACGAACACGAGCTGGGTGCGGGCCCAGACGGCCTCGGGCACGCTGTCCCAGTCGACGGCGAAGTTGCGCGCGGGCACGCTGGGCACGTAGTACGGCTCGGCGCCCGAGAGCAGGGCCGCGCCCTCGTAGATTTGATAGAACGGGTTGGGCGACATCACCACCGGCTTGGTGCCGCCGCTGGCGTCGACCACGGTCTGGGCGAGCGAGAACAGCGCCTCGCGCGAGCCGTTGACCGGCAGCACCTGGGTGGCCGGGTCGAGCGACAGGCTGTAGCGGCGATGCAGCCAGTCGGTGAAGGCGGTGCGCAGTTTCAGCTCGCCGGCGGTGGCCGGGTAGGCGGCAAGGGCGCCGAGGCCGGCGCTCAGGGCGTCCTTGATGAAGGCCGGCGTGGCGTGCTTGGGCTCGCCGATGCCCAGGCTGATGGGGGCGAATTCGGGGGCGGGCGTGACGCCCGCGAACAGTTGCTTCAGCCGCTCGAAGGGGTACGGCTGCAATTTGGCAAGCAAGGGATTCATGCCCCGGATTATCGGCGACGGGCCGGGCGGCCCGCACGCTCCGCGCGCCTTGGCCCGCTCAGCAAAGCGGGTGGTTGAACTGGCCGATCATGTTGGCGAAGTTCTGGTTGTAACGGTGGGCCGCGTCGACGATACCCGAGCGGCCCATGCGGGCCATCGCGCCGGTTTCCTTGCGCTTGAACACGCCGTCTTTGGCGTCCTTGATCACCGAGCGCGACTGGCCGATGAACTCGTTGATCTGCAGCATGCCGCCGCTGCAGCTCTTGCCGCTCTGGGCCGACTGCTCGGCGGTCTTCTTGCTCCAGCCCGCGGCCGAGTCGACCACCAGCGCCAGCGAGGCCTCGAAGGCGGCCAGCGCCTGCGGGTCGTTGGGCGCGGCGAACAGCGCCATGGCGTCGGCGTGGTTGAGCTTGCCGTGGTAGATCAGGCCGGCGCGGTAGTAGGCGGCGGTGTCCTTGGGCGCTTTCTCGAAGGCCTCCTTGGTGAGCGCCTGGTCGCGGGCGCTCAGGCCCTTGTCGAAGGCGGCTTCGGCCTGCGCGACGGTGGTGAGCGCGGCCAGGTAGTCGGCGCTCATCTGGCGTGCCTTGTCGCCGTTGTCGGCGAGGTAGCCCTTGGAATTGGCGTAGTCGTTCAGCTCGCGACTCAGGGGCGACAGCACCTTGAGCGCGGCCGAGAAGGCCTTGGCCGATTCGTCGATCTCGGGCAGCGGCGCGGCGATGGCGGCGGCGGCATCGAGCTTCTTGGCCGAGCGGTCGACCAGGATGTCGTTCTGGATGCGCAGGCTGGTGAGCGGCGCCTTGGCCTGCAGCAGCGGCACCTGGCCGGTCACGTAGCTTTCGCGGGCTTCCTGGAACGAGGTGCGCAGGTTGTTCGACACGTCGACGTAGAGGTTGTACTTCTCAACGAGCTGCTGCTGGTCGTTGCCGGCCGGGGCGGCCGGCTTGGCTTCGGCGGAAGCGGGCGGAGCGGTCTTGTCCGCCTTGTCGCCGCAGCCCGCGACGAGCGCCGACACGGCGACGAGGGTGGCACCCAGCAGGGCTTGGTAGTTCTTCATTCTTTCATTTCCTCCGTTGAAAAAAAGCAGCACGGGCAGGCCGCGGTATGGCGGCTTGCCGGAAAAACATCGTGGGGAGGAGCGCCGCTGCCTGAGGACAGCGGTCGAGGGGCGGGATCGGTCAGACGGCGGTGGCCGCGCTGCGCCGGTAGAAGGCGAGCGAGCCCGCCAGCGCCAGCAGCATGCCGCCGCAGGCGCGGTCGATCCAGCGCGTGGCCGACACCGTGAGCAGCCGGATCGCGCGGGCGCCGACGAAGGCATAGCCGAGCATTACCAGCATGTCGAGGCCCGCGAAGATCAGCGCAATGATCAGGTACTGCGGCGCCTGCGCGGCGGCCGGGTCGATGAACTGCGGCAGCAGTGCCGAGCAGAAGATGTAGCCCTTGGGGTTGGTCACCGCCACCAGGAAGGACTTGAAGAAGATGCGCCGGCTTTCGACCGCCGTGACGGTGGCCGCGGCGTCCGCGCTCGGCAGCTGGAAACCGCCCTGGGAGCGCAGCATGCGCAGCCCGAGCCAGGCCAGATAGACCGCGCCGACCCACTTGAGCATCGAGAACCAGAACTCCGAGGCCGCCAGCAACGCGCCCAGGCCGAGCGCCACGGCGCCGACCAGCACGAAGTCGGACAGCACCGCGCCGAGCATGCCCGGCAGCGCCCGTCGCACGCCGTGGCGCGAGCCGTTGCTCAGGGCCAGCAGCACCGTGGGGCCGGGCGTGGCGATGGCGGCGAAGGCCACGATGGCGAACAGCAGGGCGGTGGCGAGCGTCATCGGGGCGTCTTTCTTCGGATGGGTTTCTTCTTCAGATCTTCTTGACCAGCACCTGGCTCTTGCGGTCCCAGTTGTACTTGCGCTTGCGCGCCTCGGGCAGCCAGTCGGGGTTGACCTGCTGGAAGCCGCGCTTGAGGAACCAATGCATCGTGACGGTGGTGAGCACGAAGATGCTTTCCAGGCCCATGGCCTTGGCGCGGTGCTCGATGCGCTTGAGGATGCGTTCGCCGTCGCCCTGCGACTGCGACTGCGGCGACACCGTGAGCGCGGCCATCTCGGCGGTCTTCGCCTCGGGGTACGGGTACAGCGCCGCGCAGCCGAAGATCACGCCGTCGTGCTCGATGACCGTGTAGTGGCCCACGTCGCGCTCGATCTCGGTGCGGTCGCGCTTGACCAGCGTGCCGTCGCGTTCGAAGGGTTCGATGAGCTGCAGGATGCCGCCGATGTCGTCCACCGTGGCTTCGCGCAGGCTCTCGAGTTTCTCGTCGATCACCATGGTGCCGACGCCGTCGTGCACGTAGATCTCGAGCAGCAGCGAACCGTCGAGCGCGAACGGAAGGATGTGATTGCGCTCCACGCCGCCCTTGCAGGCCTTCACGCAGTGCTGCAGGTAGAAGGCGGTGTCGGTCGGCTTCTGCGCGGGCGGCAGCGAGGCCAGCAGCTTTTCGGCGGCGGCCAGCGGCAGCTCGGTGTCGATCGGGTTGTCCTCGCTCTCGGGCAGTTCGCTGTCCACGCGGATGCCCGGCACTTCGGTCAGGAAGATCAGCTTGTCGGCCTGGATCGAGATGGCCACGCTGGTCGCCACTTCTTCCATCGTCAGGTTGAAGGCCTCGCCGGTCGGCGAGAAGCCGAAGGGCGACATGAGCACCATCGCGCCGAAGTCGAGCGTGCGGCGGATGCCGGCCGCGTCCACCTTGCGCACCAGGCCCGAATGCTTGAAGTCCACCCCGTCGACCACGCCCACGGGGCGCGCGGTGATGAAGTTGCCCGAGATCACGCGCACCGTCGAGCCGGCCATGGGCGTGTTGGGCAGGCCCTGGCTGAAGGCGGCCTCGATCTCGTAGCGCAGCTGGCCCGCGGCTTCCTGGGCCGAGTCGAGCGCCACGGCGTCGGTGATGCGGATGCCGTGTGAGTACTTCGCCTCGTGGCCCTTGGCCGCCAGCTGCTCGTTGACCTGCGGTCGGAAGCCGTGCACCAGCACGATCTTGACGCCCATGCTCTGGATCAGGGCCAGGTCCTGCGCGATGTTCTGCAGCTTGCCCGCCGCGATGGCCTCACCCGCCAGCGCGACCACGAAGGTCTTGCCGCGGTGCGTGTGGATGTAGGGCGCGACCGAGCGGAACCAGGGCACGAAGGTGAAATTGAAGACGGTGGACATGGGGCGTGATTGTGCATTCTTGGCAAGGTTTTGGTGCGGCGCGTCATGCCAGGGCGCGCAGCAGCCGGCCGGCCCCGGCCGCGGCGGGCGTGCCGCGGGCCTTGAAGGCCTCGAGCTGTTCGGCGTAGGCGTCCAGCGGCTCCACCGCCGCCTCGGCCGCACCCGCCGGCGCGGCCGGTGCCAGCGGCAGGCCGAGCAGGGCGGCGAGCTCGTCCGGTGCGATCGAACCGTGCGCCATCAGCGCATCGACCACTGCCATGAAGGCGGTGGCGTGCGCTTCGAGCAGGCCGAGCGCGCGGGTGTGTTCGCGCGCCAGGATGGCCTCGATCTCGCGGTTGGTGGCGGCCACGTCGGTGTTGAGGTTGTCGTTCGAATCGGTCGTCACGTCGGTGCGGCTCCAGCGGGTGCCGAAGCCCAGGTGGCGCACGTGGCGCGCCGCCGTCGCGGTCGCCTGCATCAGGTCGCGCTCGGCGCCGGTGGTGCAGCCCGATTCGCCGAACACCAGCCGCTCGGCCGCGCGGCCGGCCAGGCTCACGCACACGCTGTCCAGCAGGTTGCGCTTGGACCAGGCCTTGCGCTTCACGTAGCTGTTGTAGCCGCCCTCGAACGAGGCCACGTTGATGCGGATCTCCTGTGGCGCGCGGCCGAAGAGCAGGGCGTACACCAGGCCGTGGCCGGCCTCGTGCACCGCGAGCAGCGCACGGAAGTCGGCGTTGGCGCGCTGCTTGAGCCGGTTCAGCTCCAGCGCCACCGGGAACTCGCGCCGTGCCAGCCGGAAGCGCGCGACCAGGCGCGGGCCGCCGGGCGTGACCTCGCCGGGGTCGAGCATCAGCCACACGGGCTCGCTGCCGTGCGCGCCCTGTTCGAGCGCCCACAGCGCGGCATTGACCAGCGTCGCGCTCAGGATTGCGTGGATCGACGAGAACAGCGGGCGCGTGCCCTGCGCCGGGAACACGGCGTTGGCGTAGATCTGCTCGTACACGCTCGCGTCGAGCACGAAGCGCACGCCCGAGCTTTCCTGGATCTCGCTCACGTAGCGGTCGCAGATCGACAGGATCAGGCGCACGTAGGTGGCGCGGCTGAACGACGGGTAGATCACGTGGTTGTTGCCCAGCCGCGCGACCTGCTCGGGCTTGAAGCGTTCGGCCAGCGCCTTCTTCACGTCGATGAGCGAGAGCTTCTTGGTCAGCGCGTGAAAGATGTCGGCGTCGGTGTCGCAGTCTTCCACCCGCTTGGCGGTCTCGGCGTACATCTCGTCGAGGTTGCCCGAGACGAAGACCAGCAGCTTGGAGTAGTCGGTCTCCCAGTTGTCCTGCGAGGCGCGAAAAGCGCGCAGCCGCGCCTGGATCTCGTCGGGCTTCCAGGTCATGATTTCGAGCAGCGACTCGCGCAGCTTCAGGCAGCGCTTGAACTCCTGCGCTTCCCAGGGCGAGAGCTGCAGGCGGCGCTTGCGCTTGGTCTTGCCGGCCTTGGCGCCGTCGTCCTCTTCGTCTTCATCGTCGTCATCGGTGCGGCGGTCCTGGTCGTACTCGGCCCAGGCCAGCGACGACTCGATCTCGCTGAGCACCGACAGCGACGGCGGCAGGCGGCCGTCGGACAGCAGCGCCCACACGTCCTGGTAGCGCTCCACGCGCGCTTCCTTGCCGCTGGCGTCCACGGTGCGAAAGCGCTGGAACTCGTCGAGCACGAGGATGCCGGGCGCGCCCTCGGCGATGCCCGACTCGGCCAGCATGGCCGAGATCGAGCCGGCGGTGCGGTGGCCCGAACCGTGGCTGAAGCCGTCCATCTGCACCTCGATGAAGCGGTCGTAAAAGCCCAGGTGCTGCGCCAGGCGCCGCACGAGCTGCGTCTTGCCGGTGCCGGTCAGGCCCCACAGGCAGATGACGACCGGGCGGCTGATGAGCTGCGGCAGCACGTACCAGGCGCGCAGCGAATCGATCACGCGATCGATGATCTCGTCGATGCCGAACAGCTCGGCCTTCAGCGAATGGGCAATGGCCTGCAGGTGGCGCGTGCGCTCGGCCAGCGTGGTGTGCAGGTCGCGGGAAATGTCTTGTTGCGACATGAGGTTCTTTTTCTTCGAATGATTCGGGACACGGAAACAGGAATGCGGCCGCTTCTCCACGCGAGATGCGGGGAGGGCGGTGGTGCAGGCGCTGTGCGGGTCAGGCTGGCGCGCTTCAGTCCGTGAAGCGCGAGCACAGGGCGTTCAGTTCCGCGAAGGAAGCTGAAGCCGGCGCGCGGGCTTCGTCAGGCCGGGCGGGTCGCCTTGACCCCGCCGCGTGCAAGGACGCGGCTTGCGCAGCGGATGCGCATCGAAAGGGGTGCAAGGAAGGAGGTCATGGCCGCGATCGTAGCGGCGGCATGCGGTAGAGTAAATAGTCTTTACGAAAATTTCTGCGCCACCTGCTGCATGCGGCCTCGCTGTGGATGCCATGCAACAGCGCCGGGCCCCCGCGATAATTGGCGGTTTGCCCGCCTGCCGCCGCGCGCAACGACCGACGACTGCCTTGCCTTGACGACCCTCACACCTCCCGCCCCCCTGCGCATCGAGTTTCCCGAATCGCTCCCGGTCTCCGGCCGGCGCGAGGAGATCATGGCCGCCATTGCGGCGCACCAGGTCGTGGTCGTCTGCGGCGAAACGGGCTCGGGCAAGACCACGCAGCTGCCGAAGATCGCGCTGGCGCTCGGGCGCGGCAAGCTCAACGCGGAGCCCGGCAAGGGCCGCCTCATCGGCCACACGCAGCCGCGCCGCATTGCCGCCAGCTCGGTCGCCAAGCGCATCGCCGAAGAACTGAAGACGCCGCTGGGCGACGTGGTCGGCTTCAAGGTGCGTTTTCAGGACCGCCTGAGCCGCGACGCCTCGGTCAAGCTGATGACCGACGGCATCCTGCTGGCCGAGACGCAGACCGATCCGCTGCTCAAGGCCTACGACACGCTCATCATCGACGAGGCCCACGAGCGCTCGCTGAACATCGACTTTCTCTTGGGCTACCTGCGCGAGATCCTTCCGCGCCGGCCCGACCTGAAGGTGATCGTCACCTCGGCCACGATCGACGCCGACCGCTTCGCGCAGCACTTCGCTTCGGCCAAAGGGCCGGCGCCGACGATCATGGTGTCGGGCCGCACCTTCCCGGTCGAGCAGCGCTACCGGCCGTTCGAGGAGTCGCGCGAGCACGACCTGAATGACGCGATTGCCGACGCGGTGGACGAACTCTGGCGCGATCCGCACAACGCCGGCGACATCCTGATCTTCCTGCCCGGCGAACGTGAAATCCGCGAGGCAGCCGACCACCTGCGCCGCCACGTCAGCCACCAGCCGCTGTTCCGTAATGCCGAGGTGCTGCCGCTGTTCGCGCGGCTGTCGGGCCCCGAGCAGGACCGCATCTTCGAGAGCCACCACGGCCGTCGCATCGTGCTGGCCACCAACGTGGCCGAGACCTCGCTCACCGTGCCGGGCATCCGCTACGTGATCGACACCGGCACGGCGCGCGTCAAACGCTACAGCTTCCGCAGCAAGGTCGAGCAGCTGCTGGTCGAGCCGATCAGCCAGGCCGCGGCCAACCAGCGCGCGGGCCGGTGCGGCCGCGTGGCGAACGGCATCTGCATACGCCTGTACGACGAGAAGGACTTTGCAGGCCGCCCCCGCTTCACCGACCCGGAAATCCTGCGCTCGTCGCTCGCGGGCGTGATCCTGCGCATGAAGTCGCTGCGGCTGGGCGACGTGGCGCGCTTCCCGTTCCTCGAAGCGCCGTCGCCGCGCGCGATTGCCGATGGCTACCAGCTGCTGAATGAACTGGGTGCGGTCGACGACGCCAACGAACTCACGGCCACCGGTGCCGAGCTGGCCAAGCTGCCGCTCGATCCGCGCGTGGGCCGCATGATTCTGGAAGCCCGCACGCGCGGTGCGCTCGAAGAAGTGCTCATCATCGCCTCGGCGCTCAGCGTACAGGACGTGCGCGACCGGCCGATGGACGCGCAGCAGCAGGCCGATCAGGCGCACTCGAAGTTCGACGACGAGAAGAGCGAGTTCAGCGGCTACCTGCGCCTGTGGAAATGGATCGCCGACGCGCGCGGCGGCCACGGAGACACGCACAAGCTGAGCAACCGCCAGTACGAGCAGCTGCTGCGCCAGAACTTCATCAACATCCGCCGCGTGCGCGAATGGCGCGACATCCATTCGCAGCTGCTCACGGTGGTCACCGAGCACAAGTGGCGCATCAACGCCACGCCGGCCGGCTATGAGCCGCTGCACCTGTCGATGCTCGCGGGCCTGCTGGGCAACGTGGGCTGGAAGCTCGAGGACGACGAGGCCTACCTGGGCGCGCGCGGCATCAAGTTCTACAAGCACCCCGGCGCGCACCTGAAGAAGAAGCCCGGGCGCTGGATCGTCGCGGCCGAACTGGTCGAGACCACGCGCCTGTTCGGGCGCGGCATTGCCAACATCGAACCGCAGTGGCTCGAACAGGTGGCGGGGCACCTGCTGAAGAAGCAGCTGCTCGACCCGCACTGGGAAAAGAAGGGCGCGCAGGTCTCGGCGCTGGAGCGCGCGACGTTGTACGGCCTCGTGGTCTACAGCGGGCGGCGCGTCGATTTCACCAAGGTCGATCCGGTGTCGGCGCGCGAGATCTTCATCCGCGAAGCGCTGGTCGGTGGGCAATGGGAGAGCAAGTTTCCCTTCCTCACTGCCAACCGCAAGCTGGTGCGCGAGGTCGAAGGCCTGGAACACAAGGCACGCCGGCAGGACGTGCTGGTCGACGATGAACTGATCTTCGCCTTCTACGACGCGCAGCTGCCGGCCGACGTGGCCAGCGGCATCACCTTCGAGAACTGGTACCGCCACGCCGCGAAGGACCAGCCGCGCCTGCTGTACCTCACACGCGACGAGCTCATGCGCCACCAGGCGGCCGGCATCACGACGCAGTCGTTCCCGCCCACGCTGCGCCTGGGCGGCGTCGATTGCGCCGCGAGCTACCTGCACGAACCGGGCGACGCGAAAGACGGCCTCACGGTCAGCGTGCCGCTGTTCGTGCTCAACCAGGTGAACGAAGAGCGCTGCGAGTGGCTGGTGACGGGCATGCTCAAGGACAAGATCCAGGCGCTGCTCAAGAGCCTGCCGCAGCGCCCGCGCTCGCGGCTGGTGCCGCTGCCCGAGTCGGCCACCAAGCTGGCCGAGGAGCTGTCGGCGCCCGAACTCTTCGGCACCGGCTCGCTCACCGACGTGCTGCTCAAGCGCGTGCGCGACCTGACCAGCATCGATGTGAAGCGTGCCGACTTCAAACTCGACATGCTGCCGCCGCACCTGTTCATGAACCTGCGCATCGTCGACGAGCACGGCCGCCAGCTCGGCATGGGCCGCAACCTCGGCGCGCTGAAGGCCGAGCTGGGTGCGCAGGCGCGTGGCGCGTTCCAGGCGCTCGCGGGGCTCAACGTGAAGGCGTCGCCGGCCCCCAAGGCCGCGCCTGCGAACGGGGCCCAGGCCCCGGCGAAGAGCGCCGCGCCCGAGAAGGCAGCACCCACGCTGCCCGCCGGCCAGCGCTACACGAGCTGGACCTTCGGCGAGCTGCCCGAGCTGATGGAAGTGCGGCGCGGTTCGCAGTCGCTCATCGGCTTTCCGGCCCTGCGCGACGAGGGCGATGCCGTGACCATCGAGGTGTTCGACGAGCCCGCCGTGGCGGCCGCCAAGCACCGCGCGGGCCTGCGTCGCCTGTTCGCGCTGCAGCTGAAGGACGCGCTCAAGTACCTCGAGAAGAACATTCCCGACCTGCAGAAGATGTCGGTCGCCTACATGCCGCTGGGCACGTCGGAAGAACTGCGCACGCAGATCATCGACGTGGCGATCGACCGCGCCTTCCTGCAGGAGCCACTGCCGACCGACGAGTTCGCCTTCAAGAAGCGGCTCGAAGAAGGGCGCGGGCGGCTCACGCTGATCGCCAACGAAGTGGCGCGGCTCGCGGGCGTCATCCTCGTGGAGTACGCCGCGGCGGCGCGCAAGATCAAGGACACGAAGGTCCAGCCCGAGGCGGTGCAGGACGCGGCGCAGCAGCTGCAGAAGCTCGTCGGCAAGCGCTTCATCGCCGATGCGCCGTGGACGCAGCTGCAGCACTTCGCGCGCTACCTCAAGGCCATCGTGCTGCGCCTGGACAAGCTGCGCGCCGACCCCGCGCGCGACACGGCCAAGCTGGCCGAGCTGAAGCCGCAGGAGCAGCGCTACTGGCGCCTCGTGGCCGAGCGCAAGGGCGTGGTGGACGAGCGCATGCTCGAATTCCGCTGGCTGCTCGAGGAGCTGCGCGTGAGCTTCTTCGCGCAGGAGCTGCGCACGCCGCAACCGGTGAGCGTGAAGCGGCTCGACAAGGCCTGGGCGCAGCTTCAGGCGTAAAAAAACCCGCGGCGACGCGGGCTTTTTTCATTGCGGGCCGGGCGCTATATGCGGCCCATGAGCACGAGGATCACCACGATCAGCACCACGAGCCCGAGGCCGCCGCTGGGTCCGTAGCCCCAGGCCCGGCTGTAGCCCCAGCTCGGCAGCGCGCCGATCAGCAGCAGGATCAGGACGATCAGCAGAATGAACGAGAGAGACATGTTTTTCTCCTGGGACGTTGTTGTCACGAGCTTTCATGCTCATCGTCCCGGGGCGCTGCGAGCGCCGGAGAGCCGCCCCTGAGGCGGTCAGGGCTGTCCTACCGTGGGCGTCGGCGCTTTACCGGTGCGCCTGCCAGCAGGAAGTGCACGGCCACGCCCACCGCCAGGAAGATGGCGCCCAGACCGCCGACGATGGCGGCACCGCCCCACAGGTCGAAGAAGCCGTCGAGCCGGGCGTCCTGCGGGTTCGCGGGGTTGAAGAACACGCCCACGATTTCGCCCTTGTCGTAGGCCGGCGGGTTGCTGCTGCTCGAGGGCGAGAACTCGACGATCGCGCCCGAGGGCAACGTGAAGCGCACCAGCGGGCGCCACGTCGGCGAGTTGCTGCGGCTCGAACTTCCCGCGGACTGCAGCGCGATCACCTCGCCCTGTGCCTTGCCGGCCGATGCGATGAACTTCGTGGTGTTCTGGTAGAGCAACCAGCCGCCGAGGAGCATGAGCGCGCCGACGAGCGTGAAGATGCGCGTGATGAGGCGGGTGGGGTTCATTCGGACGGCTTTCAGTGGCGCATCCACTCGACCGACAAGGTGCCGACCGCAGCCAGCACCAGGCTCGACACCAGGAAGCCCGCGGCCCCCAACGTGGCCAGCAGCGCCCGTCGCCAGGGCCGCGTGCGGAAGAAATAGACCGGGATGCCCAGCAGCGGAAACACGCCCGCGAGCAGCGCAGAGCGGCCGGGCGCCGGCACGCCGCGCGCGAGGCCGTCGGCCCGGCACCACGTGTAGCACAGGGCCGAGATGAGGAACACATGCACCACGTCCAGCACGGTGTAGTCCTTGCCGCGCAGCGGCGGCAGGAACGCGTCGGCGATGCCCACCACGAGGAACGACAGGGCCAGGGCCAGCAGGATCCAGCGCGGCCGGTTCATCGTCATCGCGGTGCCTGGATAGCGGCCGCCGACGTCAGAGCTTCGCGAGGCGGTCGAGCGCGGCGAGCAGCGTCTCGTCCTTCTTGGCGAAGCAGAAGCGCACCACGCGCTGGTCGAAGCCGTCGCCGTAGAACGCTGACAGCGGGATCGCCGCCACCCCGATCTCGCGCGTGAGCCAGAGGCAGAAATCGGCCTCCGACAGGTCGCTCACGGCCGAGATGTCCACGCACTGGAAGTAGCTGCCCTCGCTGCGCAGCAGCTTGAAGCGGGTCTTCTCGGCCAGGCCGGCCGCGAACAGGTCGCGCTTGCGCTGGTAGAAGGCCGGCAGCTCCAAGTAGGGCTCGGGCCGCGCCATGTAGTGCGCGAGTGCGTGCTGCATCGGCGTGTTCACCGTGAACACGTTGAACTGGTGCACCTTGCGGAACTCGGCCATCAGCGGCGCGGGCGCGGCCACGAAGCCGACCTTCCAGCCGGTGACGTGGTAGGTCTTGCCGAAGCTGCTGACGATGAAGCTGCGCGCCGCCAGGCCGGGGAAGCGCGCCACGCTTTCATGGCGCGCGTCGTCGAACACCATGTGCTCGTAGACCTCGTCGCTGATCACGAACACGTCGGTGGGCGCGAGCAGGTCTTCGAGCTGTCGCATCTCGGCCTCGGTCCAGACCGTGGCGCTCGGGTTGTGCGGCGTGTTGATGATGATCGCGCGCGTCTTCGGCGTGAGCGCGGCGGCGATCTTGTCGAAGTCGGGGCGGAAGGTGCCCGGCACGAGCGGCACGCGCACGACCTTGCCGCCGGCCAGGTCGATGTTGGGGACGTAGCTGTCGTAGCAGGGCTCCAGCACGATCACTTCGTCGCCGGGGCGCACGATGGCCAGGATGGCCGTGATGATGGCCTGCGTGGCGCCGGCCGTGACCGTGATCTCGGTTGCGGCGCTGTAGCTGCGGCCGTAGAGCGCCTCGATCTTGGCGGCGATGGCATCGCGCAGCGACGGAATGCCCGGCATCGGCGGGTACTGGTTGTGGCCGGCCGCCATGGCGGCGGTCACGTCTTCGAGCAGCTTCGGATCGCAGTGGAAATCGGGGAAGCCCTGGCCGAGGTTCACGGCGTTCTTCTCGGCCGCGAGCGTGGACATCACGGTGAAGATGGTGGTGCCGACAGCCGGCAGCTTGGTGGTGATCTCGGGCGTGCGGGGAGAAGACGAGGGGGTGGCGGTGCTCATGGTCGGTCGTCGCGGGGAAAGATGCAGAGGATCAGAGTTCGTAGTCTTGTTGATGGCCGCTGAGCGCCTTCGCGATCAGGTTGCGGTCGAGGCGGTCGGACAGCAGCTCGGCGAATTTGAAGACGAAGTTGCGCAGGTAGGCGCTGCGCTTGAAGGCGACACGCGCGATGTTCTGGCCGAACACGTGGCCCATCGGGCGCACCACGAGGTCGGCGTTCGACTCGTCGCGCACGGCCATCTCGGCCACGATGCCGACGCCCAGGCCCAGGCGCACATAAGTCTTGATCACGTCGGAGTCGATGGCCTCGAGCGCGATGCGCGGCGTGAGCTTCTTCTGCGCAAACGCATGGTCGATGCGCGTGCGGCCGGTGAACGACGGGTGGTACGTGATGATGGGTTCGAGCGCCAAGTCTTCGAGCGACACGCGCTCCTTGGCCGCCAGCGGGTGGTCCTTGGGCAGCACCAGCACGTGCTGCCATTCGTAGCAGGGCAGCGTGACCAGCTCGGCGTAGCCGTCGAGCGATTCGGTAGCAATGCCGATCTCGGCGATCTCGTCGATCACCATGCGCGCCACCTGGTCGGGCGAGCCCTGGTGCAGGCTGACGTTGACCTTCGGGTAGGCCTCGCGCAGGTTGGCCACGGGCACCGGCAGCACATAGCGCGCCTGCGTGTGGGTGGTGGCGATGGAGAGGGTGCCGCTGTCTTGTGCGCTGAACTGTTCGCCGATGCGCTTCAAGTTGCCGACCTCGCGCATGATGAGTTCGATGCTGGCGATGACGTGCTGGCCGGGTTCGGTGATGCGCTTCAGGCGCTTGCCGTGGCGGGCGAAGATCTCGACGCCGAGCTCTTCCTCGAGTTCGATGATCGCCTTGGAGACGCCGGGCTGCGAGGTGTGGAGCGCCTTGGCCGCCTCGGTGAGGTTCAGGTTGCGCCGCACGGCTTCCTGAACAAACTTGAACTGGTGCAGATTCATATCAAATTCCGTCTGATTGCGGAATTCATTATGCCTTTGAAGTCTATAAAAATGACCGGGACTTCAGGATTCGATGGCAATCCGGGCCAGCAAAGCGACCAGTTCGGGGGATTCGCCCACGATCGGGGCGAGCGAGAACGCCACGTCGGGCCAGCGCTGGCGCAGGGCGTCCAGCTGCAGCGGCAGGTCTTCGCGGGCGTGCTTGCCCATGCCCAGGAACAGCGGCACCACGTGCACCGCGGTGGCGCCGTCGGCAATCAGCGCGGCGGCGGCGGCCGGCAGGTCGGGCGTGGCCAGTTCCATGTAGGCGCAGCTGACGCGCACCGTGGGGTCGTCTTCGCGCATGCGGGCGGCGACCGCCTCGATGGGCTCGCGCCAGCGCGCGTCGCGCGAGCCGTGCGCGAGCAGCACCGTGCCCGGCACCTGCGCGGTCATCGCCTCAGGACCAGCCAGCTGAAGGCGGTCAGCGACAGCACCGAATAGATCATTCCCGGCGCCGCCGCCGTGAGCCAGGGCGACCAGTTGCTCAGGTTGCCGAGGTAGCCGAACACGTTGTTCAGCAGGAAGAAACTGATGCCGATCATCACGCCGCCGAACACGTAGGTCGTGATGCCGGCCTGGCGGAAGTGCAGGTAGGCGAAGGGCAGGGCGAGCACCACCATCACCAGGCACGACAGCGGATAGAACACCTTGCGCCAGAACTCGATCTCGTAGCGCTGCGCGGTCTGGCCGTTGGCGTTCAGGTGCCGGATGTAGTCGAACAGGTCGATGGTGCTCATGCGGTCGGGCCGCAGCAGCGCGACCGACACCATTTCGGCGGTGAGCGAGGTGGGCCAGTCCATCTTCTCGATCTGGGTGGTGACGATCTGGGCCTTCTCGGTGTTGCGGGTCTGGTAGTCCTGCTGCTCGACGTCGGAGAGCGTCCATTTGTCGTCGACGATGCGCGCCGACCGGGCCACCAGCTGCTTGCTCACATAGCCGTCGGCGTCGAATTCGAAGATACGGGTGGTTGTGAGCGAGCCACCGCGCGAGATCGACAGCACGTTGACCGCATAGGAGGTGTCGCCACGCTTTTCCTTCAGCCAGGCGCCGGTGTTTCCCACCAGCGAGAACGTGCCTTGGTAGCGCGACTTGAGCAGCTGCCCGGTGCGCCCCGACAGCGGCGCGATGTAGTCGCCGATGGCGAAGGTGAGCACCACGAAACCCAGCCCCAGCAGCAGCAGCGTGCGCAGCGCGCGCCACGGGCCGAGGCCGCTGGTGCGCAGGATGGTGTACTCGGAGCTTTGTGCCAGTCGCGCCATCACGAAGATGCAGCCGATCAGCACCGTGATCGGCAGCAGCTCGTAAAGGTGGCTGGGCACCAGCAGCAGCACGTACATCAGCGCCTGCACCGGCCCGTAGGCCAGACTTTCAGGCTTGCCCACGGACTGCAACTCGTCGACGAAGTCGAAGAAGAAAAACAGGCTCAAGAAGCCGAGCGTCACGAAGGCCACGGCCTTCAGCGCCTCGACGTAGATCAGTTGGCGGATGGTTTTCACGCGGTGGGCTCGATCTTGGAAGGCGGGGCGGTCGGCGGGCCACCGGCGATCACGCGCGGGGTCTTGCTGCGGCGAGTCCAGTTGTTGTTGCGCAGCGTGAGCCAGGCCGTGGCGAACACGAAGACGCCGCCGTGCAGCAGCAACATGAACGAGCCCATGCCGTAGCGTCCGGAACTGACCCAGCTCTGGCCGAGGTTCAGCAGGTTGTAATAGACGACGAAGGCGAACAGCGCAAACACTAGGTTGCCGCTGCGTCCCACTCGCGGATTGACGCTCGACACGGTCAGCGCCAGCAGCACAAAGTTGATGGCAGCCAGCAGCATGCCGAAGCGCCATCCGAGCTCGCCCGAGTTGGCGTCGCTGCGTTCGCGCAGCAGCGACAGGGTGGAGCGGGCGCGCGTGGGCGTGTTGTCGGTGGTGGTCGCAGCACTGTCGCCAGCGCGCGTGCCGTAGGTCTTGAACTCGCTGATCTTCAGGCCCGACTCCGTGAAGAGGGGGCGCTCGAGGCGCTGGCCGTTGCTCAGCATCAGGTAGCGCTGCGTACCGACATCCTCGATGCGCCCGCTGCGCGCCGAGGTGGTGATCTGCAGGCCGCGCTCGACGGCCCAGATGAACACGTTGGTGGCGGTGGCGCCGTCGGGCGTGTCCTTGTCGATGAAGAACACGCGCAGCCGGCCCGAGGACTCGCGGAACTCACCGGGCGTCACGCGCTCGATGTCGCTGCGCTGCTCGTACTGCTGGCGCATGCCGATGGTCTGCGAGTTGGCCCAGGGCCAGCCCACCAGCGCCATGACCGCGATGAGCAGCAGCACCGGCCAGGCGAAGCGGAACAGCGGCTGGACGAAATCGGCCAGGCCGCGTCCGCTGGAGAACCAGATCACCATTTCGCTGTCGCGGTACATGCGCGAGAGCGTGCCGACGATGGCGATGAACAGGCTCAGGCTCAGGATGGTCGGCATGTAGCCGAGCACCGTGTACGCCATCACGAGGAACACCTCCTGAGGGTTCACGCTGCCCTTGGACGCCAGCCCGAGCGTACGGATGAGCATCATGGTCATCACGATGGTGACCAGGACGACGAGGGTCGCTCCGAAGCTGCGCGACAGCTCCTTGCGTAGGGAAGAATGGAATAACATCGTTCGAGGAAAAAAAGGATTATGGACTTTCAACTCAAGACCCTCACCGTCGCCCAGGCCGCCGCCGAGAAATCCGACCTCCTCATCGTGCTCGTCGGCAGCGCTCTCCCCACCGCCAAAGACCCCGTTTCCGTGCTCGCCGCCAGCGCCCGCAAGGCCGGCGACCTGCCCGACAAGGCCGGCAAGCTGCTCGCGCTGTACCGCCCCGAGGCCGTGGTGCCGTCGCGCGTGCTGCTGGCCGCCATCGGCGACGGCAAGGCCGCTTCGGTGCGCAGCGCCGTGAGCGCGGCAGTGGCCGCAGCCAAGGCCAATGGCCCGAAGCGCGTCGTGATCGTCTTCGCGCAGCCGGCCGACGCCGCCGCGGTGGCCGCCGCCGTCACGGCCGCGGCCGATGCCAGCTATGTCTACACCACGACCAAGTCGAAGGCCGAGCCGCGCAGCATCCGCCACCTGACGCTGGGCGTGTCCGAGGCCGCCAGCCCCGCCGTCAGCAAGGCGTTCGACGACGCCCGCGCCACGGTCGCCGGCATCGAGCTGGCCAAGGAGTGGGGCAACCGTCCTGCCAACCACGCCACGCCCACGCTGCTGGCCGAAGCCGCCAAGGGGCTGGCGAAGCTGCCGCGCATCAAGTGCGAAGTGCTGGGCCCGAAGGAGGTCGAGAAGCTCGGCATGGGCGCGTTCGCCGCCGTGGCCCAGGGCTCGGCCGAACCGCTGCGCTTCATCGTGCTGCGCTACCAGGGCGGCGCCAAGGACGAGGCGCCCGTGGTGCTCGTGGGCAAGGGCATCACCTTCGACACCGGCGGCGTCTCGCTCAAGCCCGCGGCCGAGATGGACGAGATGAAGTTCGACATGTGCGGCGCCGCCAGCGTGCTCGGCACCTTCCGCGCGCTCGGCGCGATCCAGCCGGCGATCAACGTGGTCGGCCTGATTCCCTCGTGCGAGAACATGAACGACGGCAAGGCCGTCAAGCCCGGCGACGTGGTCACCAGCATGAGCGGGCAGACCATCGAGATCCTGAACACCGACGCCGAAGGCCGGCTGATCCTGTGCGACGCGCTC
This sequence comes from Variovorax sp. GW821-FHT10C12, assembly GCF_059415405.1. Classification (NCBI taxonomy): domain Bacteria; kingdom Pseudomonadati; phylum Pseudomonadota; class Betaproteobacteria; order Burkholderiales; family Comamonadaceae; genus Variovorax; species Variovorax sp. GW821-FHT10C12. Next base: position 1,626,203 of record NZ_JBWKNE010000001.1, on the reverse strand, counting down.
ACGTATGCCAAGCGCTTCGACCCGGCTGCCGTCATCGACATCGCGACGCTCACAGGCGCCTGCGTGGTGGCTTTGGGCGGCGTGCGCAGCGGCCTGTTCGCCAGCGACGAGTCGCTGGCCTCCGCGCTCGAATCGGCCGGCGAGGCTTCGCAAGACCGCTGCTGGCGCCTGCCGCTGGACGACGACTACGCCGAAGGCCTCAAGAGCAACTTCGCCGACGTGGCCAACATCGCCGGGCGTGCCGGCGGCGCGATCACCGCGGCCAAGTTCCTGCAGCGCTTCACGGCCGACTACGCCTGGGCTCACTTGGACATCGCAGGCACGGCCTGGAAGAGCGGGGCGGCCAAGGGCTCGACCGGTCGGCCCGTCGGCCTGCTGGTGTCGTACCTGACGAACCGCGCAGGCGGCAACGCTGCCGCACCCAAGGCCGAGAAGGCCGCCAAGCCTGCAAAGAAGGCCGCTGCGCCCAAGGCCCCGGCCAAGCCGGCCCGAAAGGCCCGGTCCGCGCAGTGACCGACATCGGCTTTCACTACAACGCGCCCGACAAGCTCACCTACGCTTGCCGGCTGGTTCGCAAGGCCGTGAACACACGCGGCCTGCGCGTGGTGGTGGTGGGCGATGCGCGCGCGCTCGACACGGTCGATGCCGCGCTCTGGCAGCTGTCGCCGGTCGACTTTGTCGCGCACTGCCGCGCCGATGCGCCGGCCCATGTGGTGGCGCGCTCGCCCGTCATCCTGTGCGCCGAAGGTTCGGACGCGGCCTCGCTGCCGCACCGCGAGATGCTGGTCAACCTGGGCCTGGAGGTGCCGGCCGGCTTCGAACGCTTCGAACGCATGATCGACATCGTGAGCGACGAGGCCAACGACCGGCAGGTCGGCCGCACCCGCTGGCGCCACTACGCCGACCGGGGCTACACGATCCAGCCGCACGATTTCGCAAGGAGCGCTTCCTGATGGCCAGCACGCTGCGCACGCCGCCCCGGTTCGTCCCGACGCTGACGACCGTGCTCGAGATTCCGGCCGAGCCCGTGCCGGTCGCCGAGACGGTGCGACCCACGGGGGCACCGGTGTCGCAGCCCCCGCCGCCCGACCTCGCGAGCGCCGTGGCGTTGCCGCCTTCGGTGCCGCTCACGCCGGCTGAAATCGTCAGCCTCGAAGAGCAATTGCTGCACCGCGTGCTGCAGCGCGTCGACCTGTCGCTGGAAGAGCGATTGAGCGACGCCGTGTCAGCTGCCGTTCAGCATCAGCTCGACGAAATGGTGCCGCGTCTGCGCGGCGAAATCGAGGCCGTGCTGCGTGCGCTCGTCATCGAATCCATGGCCGCTGAACTCTGTGAAAACACAGGGGAAAACACAGGGTCTACGCCAACTTCCGGCGCATAAATCCTCGGCTAAACTGCGCCGCAGGTCGGAATGGCGTGAGGGTGCCGCTGGTCTGCGGCGCGAAACTTGCGAGGTCTGAACGCCCGGATCGAACGACCGGTTTTTATATCTTTTCATCCAAGTTCTGGAGGTTCTCATGCAATTGAAATGGACTGCGGTCGCACTGGCTGCACTCACGCTCGTGGCTTGCGGCAAGAAGGAAGAAGCTGCTGCTCCGGCGGCACCGGCACCCACGGCTGCGGCTCCGGCCCCTGCTGCGCCTCCGGCTGATGCCCTGGTCGTCAAGATCGGCCACGTCGGCCCGACCAGCGGTCCCATTGCCCACCTCGGCAAGGACAACGAGCTCGGTGCCAAGATGGCCATCGAAGACCTGAATGCCAAGGGCTTCAAGATCGGTGACAAGGTTGCCAAGTTCGTGCTGGTTCCCGAAGACGACGCTGGCGATCCGAAGCAAGGCACCGCCGTCGCCCAGAAGCTGGTCGATGAAAAGGTCAACGGCATCGTCGGTCACCTGAACTCGGGCACCACGATCCCCGCTTCCAAGCTGTACAGCGACGCCGGCATTCCGCAGGTCTCGCCGTCGGCCACCAACCCCAAGTACACCCGCCAGGGCTTCAAGACCACGTTCCGCGTGGTGGCCGACGACACGCAGCTGGGCGGCACGCTGGGCAAGTACGCCGTCGAAACGCTCAAGGGCAAGAACATTGCCGTGATCGACGACCGCACGGCCTACGGCCAGGGCGTTGCCGAAGAGTTCGAGAAGGCTGCCAAGGCTGCCGGCGCGACCATCGTGGGCCACGAGTTCACGACCGACAAGTCGACCGACTTCAACGCCATCCTGACCAAGCTGAAGGCTGCCAAGCCCGACGTGCTGTTCTTCGGCGGCATGGACGCGGTGGGCGGCCCGATGCTCAAGCAGGTCAAGCAACTCGGCCTGAACGTCAAGTTCATGGGCGGCGACGGCCTGTGCACCGGCGAACTGCCGAAGCTGGCAGGCGACGCCATCGGTGAAGACATGGTGGTCTGCGCCGAAGCCGGCGGTGTCGACGGCGACTTCAAACAGCCGCTGGAAGACTTCAAGGCCAAGTTCAAGACCAAGAACGGCGTCGAAGTGCAGATCTACGCACCGTACGTGTACGACGCGGTCAACGTGCTGGCCGAAGCCATGGCCAAGGCCGGCTCGTCCGACCCGGAAAAGTACCTGCCTGAAGTCGGCAAGGTGCAATACAAGGGCGTGACCGGCCCGATCGCCTTCGACGAAAAGGGCGACATCAAGAACGGCGCCCTGACGCTCTTCACCTACAAGGGTGGCGTGCGTACGCAGATCGCCGTGGTGCGCTGATCGCATTGCAGCCAACGGTCCTTCATCGGACCGCTTGATGACAAGAGGGCCTTCGGGCCCTTTTGTCATTCATGGATGGGTGGTGCACGCGGCGCGTGGTGCGCGCTTGGCGTCAGAGGGTGGCAAAGCCCGAAGGGCGGTCGGTGTTGCAGTACTCGATGAAGGCGTCGAGGTCGCGCGACTTGTCGAACACGGCGTCGGCGCCCAGCGCCTGGCAGCGTGTGCGGATGTCCGAGGTGACGTAGTTGCTCAGCACCACGACCCGCTGGTCCGCGCGGCGCCGGCGGCAGCCCGAGAGCACGCCCAGGCCCGAGCCTTCCTTGAGGAACAGGTCGACGATGAGCAACTGCCAGGCATCGGGGTGGGCGGCCAGCCAGGCGAGCGCGCCCGACTCGGTTTCGGCGAAACCGACGACATGGCCGTTGACGAGGTCCTCGAGGGCCGGGACCAGGTTGTCCCTGATGGTCTTGTTGTCCTCGACGAGGAACGTGATGAGGGCCATGCCGCGGTTTTGATGTGTGAACCAATAGCGTAGCGTGGCGCGCGCAGGCTCCGCGTAGGAGAAAGGAGACGGACGCACGCAAACCGTGCAGCAATGGGCGTCGCCACAGCCTTGTCCGGCCCTTCCGGTCACATCTCCCAGTGAGCGCCTCGCGATGTGCAGGCCGGGACAACAGTTGTTCTGGCGCAACGCAGATTGGCGCGCAGTCCTAGCCCGAGGCCCGCGAGATTCGGACAGGGCCGATGGGGGAACGGGGCCGTGCCCGGGAAGATGCAAGGCATCTCTTCCTACCGGGCCTCCCGCCATGATCAGACACGCACTCGTGATCGACCAGGTCGAACGCACCGGCTTCGCGCTGGCCACCTTCATGCGCCACGCCGGCATTCCCCGCGTGGACGTCACGCGCAGCGGCCATGGCTTTGTCGAAGCGGTGCAGCGCCGCCGCCACGACCTGCTGGTGGTGGACATCGACACGCCCGAAGTCACGGGCCTGCAGATGATCGACGCGGTGGTCGAGGCCGGCAGCCCCGCGGTGCTGGTGCTCATGAGCGCCCAGCCGCCGCGCATCCTGCAGGCCGCAGAAGACTATGCCCGGGCCCGTGGCGCGCGTGTGCTTTCGGCCATCGCCAAGCCGCGCACCATGGTCACGATGGCGTCGGCGGCGCAGGCCATGACGCGCGGACGGCGCCACAGGGCCGGGCTGCGGCGCGGCAGTGCGCCGCCCGCGAACGGCGCACCGGCGGTCACGGCCGCGGTCCTGCGCGAGGCGCTGGCCACGCGCCAGATCGCTGCCCACTTCCAGCCGCGGCATTGCGCGCGCACCGGCGTGCTGCGCGGCGCCGAACTGCAGCCGGGCTGGTACCGGCCCGACGACACCTGGCTGCCCGCGGCCGACTTCCTGCCCGCCATCGCGCAGGCCGGCCTGCACGAGGCGCTGGTGCAACGCATGCTCGACTGCGCTTTCGAACTGCTCGGCTACATGCACAAGGACCACGGCCTGCGCCTGGGCGTGCGCGTGCGCGTGCGCGTGCCGGCGTCGGTCGCGGCTTCGGTGCACTGGGCGCAGGGCGTGGCCGAACAGGCCGAACGCGCTGGCATTGCCGCTGACCAGCTCGTGCTGGAGATCGCCGAAGACGGCGGCGCGCGCTGCAACGACGTGCTGGCCGGCGCGGTCGCGCACGGGGAGCACACGCACCCCGACGTCGGCGCGCTGCTCGTGTGGCTGGCCAACGAAGGTGCGGCGCGGGGCCAGGGCCTGCGGGCCGGGCAGGTCGTGACGACCGGTTCGTGCACCGGCATGTTGTTCGCCTCGCAGGGTACGGCCGTGCGGGCGGAAGTGAAGGGGCTCGCGCCGTTGCACGCGCGCTTCTGATTTCTTTCCTGGGATCACTGGAGGAACCCGATATGTCCCATTCAACGATCGACGCGGTCGCGCAGGCGCTGGTGCGTGCGCGCGGCGCGCACGTCGCGAGCCCGGCGGCCGACGTGGCCGGAGGGCTCGCGCAGGCCGACGAGGCTTACGCCGTGCAGCAGCAGGTGGCGCAGGCGCTCGGCTGGTTCGGTGCGGCGCCGCCCCGGTACTGGAAGGCCGGCGGCCCGTCGCGCGATGCCGTGCTGACGCATGCGCCGCTGCCGCCGCGCGGCGTATGGACCAGCCCGGCCTCGGCCGGCGACTGGCCGTTTCACCTGCGGGGCATCGAGGCCGAGATCGCGCTGCGCATCGGGCGCGACGTCGATCCTGTGTTTGCGGCGACGCTCGACGTCGACAGCGCACGCGCCCTGGTCGGCGCCATGACGGTCTCGATCGAGATCGTCGATTCCCGCTGGCAGGAAGCCCTCGACGCGCCCGCGCTGTGCAAGCTGGCCGACCTGCAATCGCACGGCGCGCTGGTGCTCGGCGAGTGGGTGCCGTTCGTGGCACGCGACTGGGCCGCGCAGGCCTGCGAGGTGCGCATCGGCGCGCGGGCGAGCGTGGTGCGCCGCGGCACGCATTCGCTCGGCGACCCCGCCTGGCTGCTGCCCGCGTGGCTGCGCCATGCCACGCGCCACGGCGAGACCGTCGCGGCCGGCACCGTGGTCACGACCGGCACCTGGGTCGGCATTCTCGAAGCGGGCGAGGGCGACCTCGTCACCGCCGAATTCCCGGGCATCGGCCACGCGTCGGTGCAGCTCTAGCCCTTTCCACAACCCATCCAGAACGGAGACAACCCCCATGATCGCGCTCGACAACCACCCCAGCGGCCGCCACTTCCTGCAGATCCCGGGCCCCAGCCTGGTGCCCGACCGCATCCTGCGGGCCATCAGCCTGCCGACCATCGACCACCGCGGGCCCGAGTTCGCCACGCTGGGCAAGAAGGTCATCGGCGGGCTGCAGCAGGTGTTCCAGACCCGGCACCCGGTCGTCGTCTATCCCGCGTCGGGCACCGGCGCCTGGGAGGCGGCGCTGGTCAACGTGATGAGCCCTGGCGACCACGTGCTGATGTTCGAGACCGGCCACTTCGCGACGCTGTGGCAGAAGATGGCGCGCCGGCTCGGCCTGGAGCCCGAGTTCCTCGCGCTCGAAGGCACCGACGAGACCGGCCTGCCGCGCAGCTGGCGCCACGGCGTGCAGGCCGACCTGATCGAGCAGCGCCTGCGCCAGGACACCACGCACCACATCAAGGCCGTGTGCGTGGTGCACAACGAGACCTCGACCGGCGTCACCTCCGACATCGCCGCGGTGCGCCGCGCGATCGATGCGGCGGGCCATCCGGCGCTGCTGATGGTCGACACCATCTCGGGCCTGGCGAGCGCCGACTACCGGCACGACGAATGGGGCGTGGACGTCACCGTCAGCGGTTCGCAGAAGGGCCTCATGCTGCCGCCGGGCATCAGCTTCAACGCCGTGTCGCCCAAGGCGCTCGAGGTGGCGAAGACGGCGCGCCTGCCCAAGGCCTTCTGGGCCTGGGACGAGATCATCGAGATGAACCAGGGCGGCTACTGGCCCTACACGCCGAGCACGAACCTGCTGTACGGCCTCAGCGAGGCGCTGGACATGGTGCTCGAGCAGGGCCTGCCCGTGATCTTCGCGCGCCACCAGCGCTGGGGCCAGGGTGTGCGCGCCGCCGTGCAGGCCTGGGGCCTGCCGACGCAGTGCGCCGACGCGCGCGTGCATTCGCCCGTGCTGACCGGCGTCATCACGCCGCAGGGCGTCGATGCCGACGCACTGCGCCGCCTCATCCATCAGCGCTTCGACCTCTCGCTGGGCGCGGGGCTGGGCAAGCTGCGGGGCCGCATGTTCCGCATCGGGCACCTGGGCGACTGCAACGACCTGACGCTGATGGCCGCATTGACCGGCATCGAGATGGGTTTCAAGCTGGCGGGCGTGCCGGTGGCCGGCAGCGGGGTGCTGGCGGCGATGGCGTACTTTGCGCAAACACCGGCCGTCGACGCCGCGTGATCCCCCGGGAAGGGGCGGCGGCCTAGGTGTTTGCCATTATCGTCAACAATATTGTCAACATTGATGTTGACGTTGATTTCGACAAAGTCTAAATTCCGCTCCACAGCCTCGGTGGTGCACTGGCCCGGACCAGCCCGACCCGCGACTGCAAAGTTCGCCAGCGTGCCGGGTCGTTTCCTTGCAAGCTGGCATCCGTGCCACTGCAAGGAGACAAACCGATGCAAAACACCATGACGGACGGCGCCAAGGCGACCGCCGCAGCGCCCGACGCCGCCCTCCAGCCCACCAAGGTGCGCTGGAAGATCTTCCTGATGATGTTGTTCCTGATCTCGATCAACTACATCGACCGGGCCTCGCTCTCGGTGGCCATGCCGTTGATCGCCAAGGAATTCGACATCGGCCCGGCCGTGCAGGGCCTGCTGCTCAGCTCCTTCTTCTGGACCTATGCGCTGATGCAGATTCCGGGCGGCATGCTGGCCGACCGCTACGGTCCGCGCGTCGTCATTGCCGGCGCCACCGTGGGCTGGGGCTTCTTCCAGGCCATCGCCGCCTTGTGCACGGGCTGGGTTCCCTTGCTGCTGACGCGGCTGGGCCTGGGCGCGGCCGAAGCGCCGATCTATCCCGCGGGCGGCAAGCTCAACGGCATCTGGATGACGCAGACCGAACGCGGGCGCGGCGCCACCTTGCTCGACGGCGGTGCGCCCCTGGGCGCGGCGCTGGGCGCGATCCTGATCTCGGCGTTGATCGCCGTGCTCGGCTCGTGGCGCCTGGCCTTCGTGATCGCCGGCGTCGGCACCGTCATCGCCGGCTACTTCGCCTGGCGCTACATCCGCAACCATCCACGCCAGCATCCCGACGTGAACGAGGCCGAGGCGCGCTACATCGAGGCCAGCCACGCCGCCGATGCCGCCAAGGAATCGGCCAATGCGAGCGGCCGCGTGCTCGACTTCTTCCGCTACCGCTCGGTGTGGGGCATGTTCTTCGGCTGGATGTGCTTCAACGCGCTGTTCTACGGCCTGCTCACCTGGATGCCCAACTACCTGTCGAAGGTGCACGGCTTCGACATCAAGCAGATGGGCGGCGCGGTGTTCATCATGTTCTTCTCGGGCTTCGTCGGCGAAATGTTCGGCGGCTGGCTGGCCGACAAATGGATGGCGGCCGGCGCGTCGCAAAGCAAGGTGCTGCGCACGCTGTTCGGCATCTCGTCGATCATCGCGACCATCGCCATCTTCATGGTGACGCGGATCACGGACCCGGTCGCCGTGGTCGTGCTGCTGTCGGTCACGCTGTTCTTTCTGCGCTGGTGCGGCCTGTTCTGGTGCGTGCCCTCGATCCTCGGCACGCGTGCCCGGGTCGGCTTCCTGGGCGGCACGATGAACCTCGGCGGCAACGTGGCGGGCATCGGCGTGCCGATCGTGGTCGGCCTGATCGTGCAGGCCACGGGCTCGTACTTCATGGCGCTCATGTTGTTCACTGCCGCCGGTGCGGGCCTCTTCGTCTGCTCGACGATGCTGATCGACTACAGCAAGAAGCTGCCGGTCTGATGCCACCCACCCCGACTTCCATCCCATGACCCCTCGCAAACTCATCGGCGTGCTCACGCCGTCCTCGAACACGGCGCTCGAACCGCTGACCAGCGCGATGGTCGCGGCCGTGCCCGGCGTCTCGGCGCATTTCTCGCGCTTCACCGTCACCGAGATCTCGATGCGCGATGCATCGCTGAACCAGTTCGACGACAGCAAGATCCTCGAGGCCGCGCGGCTGCTGGCCGACGCGCGCGTCGACACCATCTGCTGGAGCGGCACCTCGGCCAGCTGGCTCGGCTTCGAGAAGGACCAGGCGCTGTGCGCGCGCATCACCGAGGCCACCGGCATCCCGGCGACCACCTCGGTGCTGGCGCTCAACGAACTGCTGGCCGCGCAGGGCGCGCGCACGCTGGGGCTGGTGTCGCCGTACGTCGAGGACGTGCAGCGGCGCATCGTCGCCAACTACGCGGGCATCGGCATCGACTGCGTGGCCGAGCGCCACCTGGACCTCACGGTGAACTTCTCGTTCAGCGAGGTCGAGCCCGACACGCTGCGCCGCATGCTGCGCGAGGTGGCGCAGCAGCGCCCCGACGCCATCACCATCATGTGCACCAACCTGAGCGGCGCGCAGCTGGTCGAGGAAATGGAGCGCGAGCTCGGCATCCCGATCTACGACTCGGTGGCCACCGTGGTCTGGCGCGCGCTGAAGACGGTCGGTGTCGCACCGGGCGCCGTGAAGGGCTGGGGCCGGCTGTTCGACGCGAACGCCTGAGCGCTCGCCACCATCCCCGACTCAGACAGAAAAGCAAAGAAAGACCATGACCTTCCGCGACCTCGATCTCGTGGTGCGCAACGCCCGCGTTGCCACCGCCAGCGACACCTTCGATTCGGACATCGGCATTGCCGGCGGCCGCATCGTGCAGCTCGGCCTCGGCCTGCCGCCCGGCCGGCAGGAGATCGACGCCGCTGGCCGCTACGTGACGCCGGGCGGCGTCGACGCCCACTGCCACCTCGACCAGCCGATGGAGCCGCCCGTGCGCATGGCCGACGACTTCGGCTCCGGCACCCGCGCCGCGGCCTGCGGCGGCACCACCACCGTGATCCCGTTCGCCGCGCAGCAGAAGGGCCAGTCGCTGCGCGCCGCCGTGCAGGACTACCACCAGCGCGCCGAGGGCCGCGCCCACGTCGACCACGCCTTCCACCTGATCGTGAGCGACCCGACCGAGGAAGTGCTCAAGCACGAGCTGCCGCAGCTCATCGCCGAGGGCTACACCTCGTTCAAGATCTACATGACCTACGACGATCTGAAGCTGGACGACGGGCAGATCCTCGACGTGCTGTCGGTGGCGAGAGAGCAGGGCGCGATGGCCATGATCCACGCCGAGAACGCCGACTGCATCGAGTGGCTGACCAAGCGGCTCGAAGCCAGCGGGCGCACCGCGCCGCGCTTTCACGCGCATTCGCGGCCGATGCTGGTCGAGCGCGAGGCGACGCACCGCGCGATCGCGCTGTCGGAGCTGGTCGACGTGCCGATCATGATCGTGCACGTGTCGGGGCGCGAAGCCGTCGAGCAGATCCGCTGGGCGCGCGCGCACGGCCTGAGCGTGTTCGCCGAAACCTGTCCGCAGTACCTGTTCCTGACCGCCGAAGACCTGGGCATCGACGACAGCTACCAGGGTGCGCGCTGCGTCTGCAGCCCGCCGCCGCGCAACCGCGAGAACCAGCAGGTGATCTGGAACGGGCTGTCCGACGGGCTGTTCACGATCTTCTCGTCGGACCATGCGCCGTTCCGCTACGACGCACCCGAGGGCAAGAAGCCCGGCGGCGAAGAGGTGGCGTTCCGCCACATCCCGAACGGCATTCCCGGCATCGAGACGCGGCTGCCGCTCCTGTTTTCGCACGGCGTGCTCGACGGGCGCATCACCATCAACAAGTTCGTCGAGCTGACGTCCACCAACCCCGCCAAGGCCTACGGGCTGCACCCGCGCAAGGGCACGATCGCCGTCGGTGCCGATGCCGACCTCGTGGTCTGGGGCACCACGCCGCGCGCCATCCGCAACGCCGACCTGCACCACGACGTCGACTACACGCCCTACGAGGGCATTGAGGTGAAGGCCTGGCCGGCACTGACGCTGGCGCGCGGCGAGGTCGTGTGGGACGGCGAACGCTTCCATCCGCGCGCCGGACGCGGAGAATTCCTGCGCCGGGGCGAGCCCACCTTGCTGCCCAGCCGCCGACCCGCCTGAACCTGGAGCCATCGCCATGAACCTGCTGCTCATCAACCCCAACACCTCGCAAAGCGTCTCCGACCTGATCGCGGCCGAGGCCCGGCGCGCAGCCGCGAGCGACACGCACATCGAGGTGCTCACGGCGCCCTTCGGCGTGGCCTACATCGAGACCCGCTTCGAATCGCTGATCGGCGCCTACGCCGCCGCCACGCTCGCGGCCGAGCACCACACGAGGCACGACGCCATCGTGGTCGCGGCCTTCGGCGACCCCGGCATCGACGGCCTGCGCGAGGCGCTTGACATCCCCGTGGTCGGCCTCACCGAAGCCGCGCTCATGAGCGCGTGCCTGCTGGGCAAGCGCTTCTCGATCGTCGCGATCTCGCGGCGCATCACGGCGTGGTACCGCGAGTGCGTGCAGGCCAACGGCCTCATCGACCGGCTGGCGAGCATCCGCAGCCTGGACGGTCCACTCAAGGACATCGGCCACGTGCAGGACGACCACGGCCAGCGCCTGGAGGCCCTGTGCATGTCGGCCATCGAGGACGACGGCGCGGACGTGATCATCATTGCCGGCGCGCCGCTGGCGGGTCTGGCGCGCTCCATCAAGGACCGCATTCCGGTGCCGGTGGTCGATGGCGTGTCGAGCGCCGTGTGCCATGCGCAGACGCTCGTGTCGCTGGCGCCCGCGCCGGCGCGCCTGGGCAGTTTCGCGCCGCCGCCGATCAAGCCGAACCACGGGCTGCCCGAGGCCCTGGCGCGGCTTCTGGCACGCGACGGCGCCCGCGCGCCAGGCTGAGGCGGTGGGCCCCGTGACGCTCTGCAGCCTCGAGGGGGCGCCGATAGAATCGGCGCCGATGCCCACCAAAGCCCCAGCCCGCAAGACCAGCGCGAACGGCGCGACTGGCGCCACCGGCACGACCGGTGCCCCCAACGCCCGCGAACACAGCGTCGATGAAATCGCCGAGAAAATCTCGGCCGCCATCTTGGAACACCGTCTCGCGCCGGGCACGAAGCTGGGCGAAGACCGGCTGGCCACGATCTTCGCGACCAGCCGCGCCAAGGTGCGCGAGGTGCTGGCCCGTCTGGCGCACGAGCAGATCGTCGAGCTGGTGCCGCAGCGCGGTGCTTTTGTCGCCAAGCCCACCATCGAGCAGGCGCAGGACGTGTTCGAAGCCCGCCGCCTCATCGAACCCGGCGTGCTGCGCCGCCTCATCCGCACGCTCGACGACACCAAGAAGCAGCGCCTGCAACGCCACATCGAGCTCGAGGCTGACGCCCGCCGCCGCGACGACAAGCGCGCCATCGTGCGGCTGTCGGGCGAGTTCCATGTGCTGCTGGCCGAGCTGGCCGGCAACTCGGCGCTGGCGCGCTCGATGCGCGAGCTGTCGGTGCTGACCTGCCTCATCATTTCGCTGTACGACGCGCCCACGGCCACCAGTTGCCGTGCCGACGAGCACGAGGAAATCGTCGCCGCCGTGAACCGCGGCGACGCCGCACGCGCCGAGAAGCTGATGCTGCATCACCTCGACCACATCGAGCAGAGCCTGAAGCTGGACGACAGCGCGGAAGAGGTCGATCTCGAAAGCGTGTTCAGCTGAAGCGAAGGAGGTCGGGCAACGGCATGCCCGATGTCCGCAAGGCACAGGCAAACCCATTGCGGGTGCCCCACAAACAAAAAGCCCCAGCAGCTTGGCAGCTACTGGGGCATCGTTTTGGCGGAGCAGGCGTCTGCCTTTCGGGAATCCGGCGCAATCCGAACCAATCCGGATTTTCGGCATTTCTCCTCTGAAAACTGTCAGAGTGGCATGCGGGACCATCCGAGCCAATACAATCCAATCCGAAATTCTTTGATGGGTAGGACGTTGGGCAAGGAAAGTTCGAATGCCGAAAAAAGCTACAGAACGTACAGCGCTTGAGGTGGGTCGATTGAAGGCGCCGGGGCTCTATGCCGTGGGCGGCGTGGCGGGCCTCTATTTGCAGGTTGTCGAGTCTGGGGCTCGGACTTGGCTGCTGCGCGCGACGATGGGCGGCAAGCGTCGCGATATGGGGCTCGGGGGCTATCCCGACGTGACGCTGGCGCAGGCACGCGAGAAGGCTCGCGCAGCGCGTCGGCGCCTGGAGGATGGCGTAGACCCCATCGAGGAGCGCAGGCAAGCCCGTAGCGCCCTTGCAGCAGCACGAGCGGCGTCCAAGACCTTCGAGGACTGCGTAGAGGGCTTCATGAAGGCCAAGGAGTCCGAGTGGCGCAACCCGAAGCATCGCCAGCAGTGGCAAAACACCCTCGACACCTACGCCGGCCCGGTCATGGGGAAGCTGCTGGTCGGCGATGTGATGCTCGCTCACGTCATGAAAGTCCTGGAGCCGATCTGGCACGAGAAGACTGAGACGGCCACGCGCGTGCGTGGCCGGATTGAGCAGGTGCTCGACTGGGCGACGGTGCGCGGCTACCGGAAGGGCGACAACCCGGCCCGATGGAAAGGTCACCTCGACCAGTTGCTGGCCAAGCCTCGGAAGATCTCGAAGGTAGAGCACCATGCCGCAATCCCCGTCGACGCGGTCGGCACGTTCCTGGCCGATCTGCGGCCTATGGATGGCATGGGGGCTCGGGCACTGGAGTTCGCGATCCTGACGGCTGCGCGCTCTGGCGAGGTCCGCGGCGCCCTGTGGTCAGAGTTCGACCTTGCGGAGAAGGTGTGGACCGTGCCGGGCGAGCGCATGAAGGGCAAGGTGGAGCATCGCGTGCCGCTGTCCAAGCAGGCTATCGAGCTACTTGAGGTGTTGCCGCGCTTCGAGAAGGTTGAGGTGGTGTTCCCTGGCGTTAAGGGCCAGGTGCTGAGCGACATGACGCTGTCCGCGGTTATGCGCCGCATGAAGGTCGACGCCGTGCCCCACGGCTTCCGTAGCACGTTCCGCGATTGGGCGGCTGAGCGCACCAACTTCCCGCGCGACCTGGCCGAGATGGCGCTCGCGCACGTCATTGAGTCGAAGGTGGAGGCGGCCTACCGTCGTGGCGACATGCTAGCCAAGCGCCTGAAGATGATGCAGGCTTGGGCCGACTTCTGCGACGCGATCCCGAAGGCTGGCAACGTTGTGCCGATAAAGGCGACGTGAGAGTCGCTCAGATTTGGCAATGGAAGGACCGACATGACTGAGTACTCGAAACTCGAGGCAGCTACGGTGCAGATCGACCGAGCCATCGAACTCTTTTTGGCTGGCGATCACCTTTGCGCGGTGACGCTCGCTGGGGCGGCTGAAGAAATCTTGGGCTTCTTGGCGCGAGCAGCAGGCAATGAAAGCGCCGTCGACTACATCGCGCTGTATCACGGGCCCGAATTCGCGGCGGCAGGCGAACCCATGACAAAGAAGGAAATCGTTGCAGCCCTCAACAGGGCACGCAACGGGGCGAAGCATGCAGATGCTGGTGGCGACGTGCTAGCGATCAGCTGGGCTGACTCGATGGCTATGCTCATGCGGGCAATCCCGATGCTGCGCGAGCTTGGGGTTGATTCGGCGAGTCATGAATGCTTCCGCGAGTGGCTTGTAGCCAACTCTGAAATGATCAAGTCGCATATGGGCGAGGCCCCCGGTTAAGTCGGGAAGGCGGTCAATGGTTCCTCAACTTGAAGTGAGCTCCTTCATTTTCTGAGAGCAGGGCTCGGTGGAAAGCCTTGCCAGACCCAGGAGGCCTGCCAGGCAAAAAACGGCGTAGAAATCAAGAGCCTGCAAAATCTCTACCACCTCGGCATCGGAGTGCGCTGCGGCAATGCCGCCCGCGTCAACCCAGCGGGAGATTTGTCTCTGTTCTCCGTGCGCATAGTCAGACATCGACTCCCATGTGGAGCGCTTTATTTGGGAAAAAGCGCCCCCTATTTGCGGCAAGCCGTCGAGCTTCCTGACCATCGTTTCGAGCTTTGGGATAAAGCCTCCTGCCTCGATGCGTTTGATTTCAACTGGGGTAGCGCAGGTTTGTGCCCAGCATCCACGAACCCAGGCTTCGTAGACTGATCGGAGAAGCGCGAAAGCTGGACTGCGAGCGTCATGTTGTAGCAACAACAAGATAGCTTCTCGATGGTCAAGCGCGATCGCATAGCAGACGGCGGCAATCCTTTCCTGTCCGTCGCCTTCGTACCTTCCTGGGTGGTGCGCTTCAACCCAGGCGGAGAGCCGATGCGATGCATTCAATGCTGCTGTGGATGTATTGGTCGATGTCATTCTGAGTTCTTCTAGGTCTGTGCGCATTGTGCGTTGGGGCTCGTTCCACACGAAACGTGTGGGGGACTCAAAATCCCCCACCGATCCGGACGGGGGATTTGAACCCCCGGCGTGACAGGCCGGTATTCGTTGCGGGGGCTCGTTTCACGCGAAACCTTGGGGTTTGTCTTGTGATTTGGTGCACCTTGATTTTGTGATTAGGTGTACCATTTCTGTTATGGACACAAAAAAGCAAGTAGGCGGCGCCCGACCTGGTGCGGGGAAGAAACCCGCGGTAGCTGGTGCGCCGGCCACCAGTCCCGTGACCATCAAGCTCTCAGAGGCACAAAAGGAGAAGCTGCAGCGCCTCGGTGGTGCACCATGGGTCCGTCAGGCGATCGACAAAGCCAAGGAATGACCGCCGCGCCTCAGGGCGCCTGTTCCTGCAATGCAGGGATCGGGACTGGGGCACAAAAAGCGACGGCCCAAGGTGCTGGACACACCAAGGACCGTCTATCCACACCGTGCAACCCGTGAAAGGAAACACACACTATGGCTCCCAAAATTATCACCCCTGGTGAGGCATCCGCGAAAGATAGCCTGCCGATCGGCCCCCACTCGCCCATTAAGGGGCCGAACTCGATCTCGTTCTGTGGCGGGCTCGTCGCCCTTGCTAATTCGCACCAAGTTGACACGACGGGCATTGTTGGGGGCGACTACAGCAAGGTCTATGAAGTCAAAGACTCCGAAGGGCGCCTCTGGTTTGTGAGGTGGATCGGGAATCCTTTTTTCACCGCTTTTCGCGACCCCACAGCGCAAGAGATTGAAGACGAGATCGATCGGGCCGACCGCATGATCGGCATCCACATCGAACGTGTGCGCCTGGAGGCCTGTCGGCTCGTCGCTTACGAAATGAGCGATCTTGCGGATGCCATGCGGCCGGACCAATGCCCGTCGAGGCAGCGCAGGCGCTCGATCAAGCGTTGCATGTTGGCGCTGACCACACTGCAGTGCAATCTGCTGTCCCTGAGGGCTGTCAATGCGCGAGCGCTTCGCGAAGAAATGAGTTCGCTGGGCCTGACGCTCCCGCGGCGCGACTATCTGGGAGTGGCCTGGGCATGACCAAACAAGTCCCTCCCCTCGAAGTCACTCAGTGCTTCTTGCCACAAGAGAAGCCGGTTTTTCGGCTCCTGCGCCGCGTAGGCCCGTGCCGCCTTTGGCGTTCCCAGACGGTTGAGCACGAACTGCATGGGTTCATCCGTCGCCCGCGAGTTCACTACCACGTCACCACCGGCGAGGAGGTCGACTACGTGCTGATGCCGCGACGCAAGACCGCGATACTCAATTTCGAGTTGGCCGCGCGATAGCAGTTCTGCCGCGCCTAGGCTGATCCCCGAAAACCCGTGAACCTGACGGGCTGGCGCGGCTCCTTTTCAGGTGCGTGAGGTACGCATGACAACCAACAGCTTCGACTGGAACGAGCTGCAGATGAATCCGGATAACTGGATTGAAATTCCCGAGTTCGGAGTGATGCCCGCCGACGCGGGCTTTGAAGGGTTCGCATTCCCGATCCTCGATCCGACAACGGACAGGGATCACTGGAGGGTCGCTCTGTTCGATGCTTCCTCTATGGTGCGAAAGCAAGCACGCAGCAGATTTGCCAGCTTGGCAGAAATCAAGGAGCTGTACTACAACGCATTTGAGGTCGAAGAGCCTAAACCCGCCTGGACGGACGAGCATGTGTTTGCGATCCGGTACAGCATGTTTTTCGACTACCTCGGGCAGAGCATCAAAGACTTCGACGACGATAAAGAAGGCTGCCTCAACTCAGTTTCAATCGCAATGCAGATGGCGCTGAAGATGGTCGAAGATCGAGCCGTCGATTTGGCAGAGGTGCGCGGCGAACTGTCGCGGATCGTCAATATGCGTGCAGGCTCCAGCAAAGGCGGAAAGCAGAGCGGAAAGACGCGAAGAGCCCGGGCAAAGGTCCCATCGCCGACGAAGCTGCGGGAACTTAGGGGAGAGTTGATCGCCGCGGGCACATCAGAGCGGAATGTGGCTGGTAAGTTGGCCACCCGCTTTGGATGCACAGCCGATCACATACGCAAGGTTCTAGAAAAACACGACTGAACCGGCTTCAGTTCGCTATTGAAGGTGGTGCAGTAGCGTTTCGAAAAACACCATCGCTTTCGTTCCAACCAACGCGAATGAAAGCTATGACCCTCCAAGCCAAACCACTCAAGCCCGTTTGGATTCAAGGCCCCCGCCTGCGCCAGCGCTGGGGCATCTCCAACACCACCTTCTACTACAAGCTCAAGGCGGGCATCATCCCCGCCCCTGAGTACCCGTTCGGCCCGCAGAAGCCGTATTGGCGCATGGAAGCCGTTGAGCGCTTCGAGGCTTCCACCAAGGTGGGCGCATGATCGGCGCCGATAAGGCCTTTGCCACGCTGCAAGCTTGCGCAGCGCTGGTCGGCATGACCTGCACCCTCACCGCGACCGGAAACATTGTCCTCTCGCGTTTTGGCGGGGCTTGGATCTTCGGCACGGTCGACAAGGCCGGCGCCTGGCTCGATCGCCTCGAGCAGCCAGGCACCGAGGTGCAAGCCGTTCCCTCGCCGGAAGGGGCGGTGTGATGGATGGCCAAACGTACCCGCTATTCCACCCAAACGCGCGACTCGGGCGGGTTTGTGGCGCTGCCCTTCACCGTGATCGATTCGGCTGCCTATCGTGGCCTGAGCATGCATGCGAGGGCATTGCTGATCGAGATCGCTCGACAGTGCCGTGGAGACAACAACGGCATGTTGCTGTGCTCGCGCGCCTACATGGCGACCCGCGGCTGGAACAGCAACGACACGCGCGAGAAATGCCTCAGGGAGTTGATCGCTGCGAAGCTGGTGCACCAAACCGTGATGGGGCACAGGCCCAACAAGGCGAGTTGGTATGCCGTGACATGGCTGGGACTCGACAAGCTCGTCGGCTACGACCACGACCTGGCGAGCACGTTTCAGCGCAGTGCGTATCGGGACCCGCCCGTGCTGCGTCAGTCCGTCAGGAAAACACCAGCCTTATCCCGCCCGGCGGGACAGGCAATGCACGCATAGACCCGTCCGGCGGGATAAGAGGTGCGTCTTCTGTCCCGCCGGGCGGGTCTATAAGGGCGGTTATCCACAGGCTCTCTGTCCCACCAGGCGGGCACCATCTAGAGAAGCCATCTATTCCTGGCTGCTGGTCCCCGTGTTTGGTATTCAAGGTATTGAGGGAGCGCGCGCATTTTTGGCCGATCGGTTTCGTTGACATTGAGGTAATGCTCGGCAAGCTGGCGGGCCGTGTCCGCATCGAGAGCGGACATATTTCGGACATGGAACGCCACGCAACGCCATGTCACGCCAAGTCACGCCAGCACCTGCTATCAATTGCTAGCAGCATGCAAGCATGGGGCTTGGATCTGGGGCTCGGAGGTGCAGCATGAACGACATCAATCTGGGGCTCGCATTCGCCCGCTATCTATCCAACCCCAGCGCTGAATCTGTCGAGGCCGTCGTCGTGGCGCTGGAGGGGAGGCCGGACATGCCGATCAAGCCAGACGAGACGCGCCGCGCATTGCTGGCCGGTATCGCTGAGGTCAAACGTGCTCATGCTGGATCGGCCACCTCGCAGACCGCAATGCTGATGCAGCGCCTGCTAGGGAGAAAGGCATGACGAGGGGACGCAAGCCCAGCCAGGGCAAGGCCTCTCACGGTGCCCTCTCGAACGCGCGTGCGTCTGTTGCCCCGCCTTCGCTGACCGCAGAGCAGATCGTTGAAAAGCTGCGTCAAGTGCAGATGCTGATGCATGAGTTGCTGCCTGCGGCGCGCGCATTGCAAGATGCTCCAGGGCAGATGGAGAAGGTGCAACGAGCGACGGCAGCACGGTGCAAGTACACCGAAGACGACAAGAAGCGGTGGCGTGACATGGCCGCGCAACCGGATCTCAGCTTGCATGGGAAGCGCCGCGCGGCGAGCCTTATCGCAATGCGCGAAGGTCTGCCGTCGGAAGCGACGGAGACGATCCGAAAGGCGCTGTGAAGATTCTGGGTAAACCGTTTGGATTTACCCAGTTACCCAGCTCACAGTCGATTCCCTAGACCGGATTGACTATGAGCACCAAGACCAAATTCCCTACTTCGGATGAGATCGCTGCCGCCAAGGCGCGCAAGGAAGTTCTACTCGCACTAAGCCAGGCTGAGGGCGCATTCATCGAACTGAGAAAAGCCCTCGGCATGCCGGCTCTCTCCACGTCGTCAGCGATGCGCGACGACGAAATCCAACACAAGCGCATCCATGCCTTTCGGCTCATGAAGAAGATGGGCTATCGCATCGATCACGACAACCAGAAATCGGAGCTAGTGCGAATCGTCGGCCCCGGGTTCTCGGAGGACTTCCTGGATGTCGCTGACTTCGATGGAACTGCAGGCAATTCAATCTCCAACTACCACTGAGGGCAACATGTTTTTCAAATCAAGAATCAATTCCACGCAACAGCATCAATTCATTGAGCGCCTGAAGGCCGCACCAGTTGTTCAGGAGGCAATGCGCGAAATCGAAGGTCAAGAACTGGCAGAGCGCAAGGCACTCGTTGATGAGGCCACGGCACTGGAAAAGAAGATCAGCACCTTCGCTGCCACGCGATGCAAGCGCGAGGCTGAGATCGCCGCGGAGATGGCCGCGCTCGGACAGCGTCGCAGCGAACTGGAAGTCGAGTTGGAGAGCTTGGCCGCCGCTGGAACGCAGGTGCACAGCACTGCAGGGCAAGAGCGCGCTACCTTGGTCACCTTGATCAAGGCTGGTGCTGACCCGCGAATCAACAACTTCACCCTGTGGGCGCAGACGGCATATTCGCAAGCCGTCAGCGAAACCTGGAAGAGCGGCAGCTACAACAAGGCGTTCGTCGTGGGGATCGGCACCGAAGCACGAGTCGCACGGGATGCGCAAATGCAGCTCGAATCCGTCGGCCGTTTGGCACGCCTCGTGACGGAAAGCTGCAGTCGTGCAGATGCCATGCGTCTGGAAGCTAGCCTCGCTGATGACGTGATGCTCGAACTCCGGTCCATGGCGGCTGAGATTCATGGTGAATACATGAGCGTGCCCAGAAGCCAGACCCTCGCGACCGACTTTCTCGCGCGCATCCCGGGCGTCATGGTGCTCGAAATGAACGATGTGAATGGGTTGGTGCCCTGATGCCTGAGCATCCCGCAAAGCCCTGCACCTACCCGGGCTGCGGCGCCCTCGTGCGCGACGGCACTGCACGGTGTGCTCGGCATGTGCTGAAGGCGTGGCGCACCGACGTTGCCCCGCCTGATCGCATCCGCGGGCGCAAGGGCGTGGAGCTTCGGAAAGGGCTGTTCAAGCGAGAGCCGCTATGCCGTGAGTGCCGAGCCCTGGGGCTCGTGACGCTGGCCACGCAGCGCGATCACATCGTGTCGCTGCGTGAGGGTGGCAAGGACACCGAGGACAACGTGCAGCCCCTATGCGTGGCGCACCACGAAGAGAAGAGCTTGGCCGAGGCGCTGAGGGGCAGGACGAGGGGTTGACTGCCTCCCGCACCATTGAGGTGCAATGTCTCGTTAATGCAACAATGTTGCAAAAATGAGACGGCAGGGGGGTAAAAAAGTCAAAACCCTTCCTCTTTGGACACCGGGCGCCAGTCGTTTTTTTATTTCCCCGAAACCAAAAAGTTAGACCATGGCCCGTCCCCGCAAACCTTCGAACGTGCTGGCGCTGAATGGCTCGTTCAAGAAACACCCTGATCGCGCTCGCGAGCGGGGTAGAGAACCTCAACCGGCTGGCGACATTGGCGATCCACCCGATCACCTCAGTGAAGGCGCGCGCGCTTGCTGGATCGAGCTGGTTGCTCTCTGTCATGAAGGCGTTCTGTGTGCAGCTGACCGCCTCTTTCTGGAATACGGTGCCCGCGTGCTGTGGCAATTGCGCAGCTCTGAGGAGATCGATCCCAAGCTGGCTATCCGATTCGAGGTCGTATGCGCGCGGCTTGGCATGACGCCGGCCGATCGCTCGAAGGTGTCAGTACAGAAATCAAACGGCGAAAAAGATCCCTACGGCGAGTTCGCCGCAGGCATCACTTCTTGAAGGAGCAGCATGACTACGACTATCGGCAGCATCGTGGTCGACCTGCTCGCGCGCACGGGCAGTTTCGAGACCGACATGAACCGCGCCGCGAAGACCGCCGAGAAGCGCGCACGAGAGATCGACGCGGCCGTCTCGAAAGCGGGGGCTGCTGTGGGGCTGGCGCTCGGTGCTGCCGGCGTGGCCGCAGTCCATTTCGGCAAGCAACTCATCGACGGCCTCGACGCGCTCAATGACGTGAAGGACGCCACGGGCGCGAGCATCGAAAACATTAGTGCCCTCGAAGACGTGGCGCTGCGCACGGGCACCACGCTCGACAACGTGTCGGGCATCCTGGTGAAGTTCAACAACGTGCTCAAGGAGGCCGACGGAAAGAGCGGCGTGTCGCTGGCACTGAAGGCCATCGGCCTTGATGCGGCCGAGCTGCGCAAGGAAGACCCGGCAGAGGCATTGCGCAAGACGGCGGTAGCGCTCTCGGGCTTTGCCGACGATGGTAACAAGGCGCGTCTCGTGCAGGAGTTGTTCGGCAAGTCCGTGAAGGATGCGGCGCCGTTCCTGGCTGACCTGGGAGAGAAGACGGCGCTCGTCGGCAAGGTGTCGAAGGAGCAGGCGGCGAACGCCGAGATCTTCAACAAGCAAATCGCCGAGATTTCGAAGAATGCTATTGATGCGAGCCGGGTGTTGCTTGGCAATCTGATGCCGGCTGTGAACGAGGTTCTGAAGGCAATGGCAAAGGGCGGCATCGGCGCTGCGGCTGATGAGTTCGGAGAGCGCGTGCTCGGGTGGACGAGCAACGCGATGGGCAAGGATATTTCCAACGCGAAGGATGATCTCGCCCGTGCCATTGCCGGCCGCGAGCAGGAGCTGCGCTACAACGGTTCCACTTCGAACTCCGATGCAGCTATCGCGCGTGCTCAGCAAAAACTCAGAGATGCGGAAAAGGCATTCATGAAGTTTCGTGACCGCGGGGCCGGTGCTCTGGCTTTCACGCCCGAAGAAGAGAAGCCGTCGGCGTCAATTGGCGGCGACACTGCCAAGACTGGCGGCAGCGACAAGAGTGCGGCGCAGATGGCCGCCGAGCGCCTGGCCCGTGAGCTGGACCAGATCCAGAACGGCGCCGATGCGCTGAAGAACGCGAACGACAACCGCGAGAAGATTCTCGAGGCCCAGCGCGCGGCCAGCCTCATCAGCGAAGCCGACTATTACGACGAGAAGCGCAAGCTCATGGCGGAGGCCGACCAGGCCGAGATCAAGGCCATCGAGGACCAGATCAAGCGGCTGGAGAGCGAGCAGTCGAAGCTGTCGGGCAAGGACGCAGAGAAGAACCTGCACAAGGTCGAGGATGCGCGCGCGAAGCTCGTCAAGGCTGAAGGTGCTGCGGCAACCAATCTAGCGGTCCTCAACCTCAACGCGAAGAAGTCGACCGACGACTTAGCCTCTTCGATGGAGGAGGCGCGTCGGGCCGCTGAGTCGTTCCTCGCCACGACAGACCGGGCCTTTGCGGTTGAGATCGGGGGGATGGGGCTCGGCGTGAAGGCTCGCGACATGGCCGCGGCGATCAGTCAGATCGAGCAGACCTACGAGCAGAAGCGCCAGGACCTTGAACGCGACAACCGCAATAAGAAGTTTGCCGGCCGGGAAGACGACTACAAGCGCGAACTCGCGCTGATCGATGAGTTCCAGAAGAAATCCATCGACAGCTTCAAGCGACGCAATGCCCACATGGCAGAGCTGGAGAAGTCGGCGGCCCTCGGCGCCTCGGAGGCTGCGGCGAACTACTTTGCAGAGACGCAGAACGTCTACAAGCAAATCGAGCAGGCGGTCGGCGGCGCCTTCCAGAACATGGAGGACAAGATTGCCGAGTTCGTGAAGTCAGGCAAGCTGGACTACAAGGGCCTGATCGACTCGATCCTCGCGGACACGGCGCGGCTCATGGTTCGCCAGCACATCACAGGGCCGCTCGCCGGCATGCTGAGCCAGGCGCTGGGCGGCGGGGATTCGTTGGACAGGCTGCTGAACTCGAACAATGCCTTCGGTACGGCGCCGGCTGGAGGTGCTGGCGGCTTTGACCTCAGTGGTGCGGTCAGTGGCGCCATGAAGTTAGTCGGCGGCCTCTTCAGCGGCTTCAAGTTCGCTGAGGGCGGCAATCCGCCCGTCGACATGGCCAGCCTGGTCGGCGAGAAGGGGCCGGAGATGTTCGTGCCACGCACTGCCGGCAACATCATCCCGAACCACGTCCTGCGGGGCGAGGGCGGCGGCCGGGGTTCGCCTGTGGTGGTGAACATCAACAATTCGGTCGGCGACATCGCCACCTTGTCGCAGCTGAAGGAGGCCCAGGCTGGCACCGAGCGCAGAATCGCGGCGGCGGTGGCTCGCAGCCAGAGATACGGAGGGACGCTGGCGTGAATTTGGCGGTTGGCCGAGGAACATCCAACGCGATGGCGGATGCCTTGGCCAATTTGTAGCGCCTCGTCAGCCGAGCACGTTTTTCAGAGCGAGCGCCCCCAGCGCCTTCACAGCGTCGAAGGACAGTTCGACTCCCTTGGTGTTCGCTGTCGACTTGATCCAGTCCCAGACCTTTGAAGACCGCATGGTGTCCAGCAAATCGTGACCTGCCATGGTTAGCCGCGGTGTAAAGGTTCCAAAGCTGATGTAGCCGTCCGCGCCCCGAATGATGCTGTAACCCTGTGCGTATCCAGCGTTGAGCAATAGTTCCAAGTGACCGAAGAGTCGTTCGTCAGCCGCACGGTACGCGCGCATTTCTTCGATGAAGGCTTGCTCTGACTGATCAAGCCATTTCGGTTCGGACGGCGCGTCCGCCGTTAGGTCCCGCTCTTCCTCGATGTCGGTGAGAAGCTTTCGAATCAGGTCCCAATCTCGTTTCATCTTGCGTTCCGTGGATAGGTTTTCGAATGCAGGTATGTGCCGGTAGAGGGCCGGCGAGGCTATTGGTTCGGAGGCGCGGACACGCTGTCGATGCTGAAGCAATTGCAGCAGAGGACTGAGTGCGGCATTGCCAGCTGCGCTGGGATGCAGCCAGCGCTACGGCGGGCCGCGGGCACGAACATAGGCGCTCTGACGCAGTGTTTTCTTGCAGCCAGTTAGGCGAAAACCACGGCTCCCTTTCCTGCGAACGCAATCTCCTTCATCTGCTGATGGGTGAGGAGATCGAAGTTGGAGATTGTTAGGCGCGCGCCTTTTGCTTGTGCGGCAAAAGCAATCTCGGTGAGTTGCTGAGCGGTCTTCCCCGTAGCGTCGAGGTGAAAGCCTCCACCTGCGAAAGCGAGCTCTTTAAGTTGCTGGACGGTCAACTGCGCGATTTTCATGTTGTCTCCTGTGGTGGAGCAACCAGCATACCGCGCGACGACTTCACCAAGGACGAGGCGAATTTTTCGTCTCCAGGCTTCTTGGGTTGAGCGCGAGAAGTTGTCGCGCCCCCCTAGAAGCGACACCAATCTGCGAAGGGAACAATGCCTGTGACGGGCTGAGCATCGTTCAAGTAGAGTGTCCAGGCGAGCGCGCGTTGCGCGTTGCTCATCACTTGAAAAGTGTCGTGATTGACTTCCAAGATGAACTCGGGAAAGTGCCCAGGCTCAGGGTCATACTTCTGAGATTGTCCAGGGTGGAGGATGAAGCGAGCGCCGTTGCCTAAGGGATCGCCAAAGGAAAGCCGCACGAACTCTCCTCCTTCGCGGAGGTTCACCATTTGAACCATGTGGCGATACAAGGGGTGAAGCTGGGCGAGATTCTGGCCGGCATGCCGCGAATCATGAAAAGCAGAGGCCGGCACATCGACGTTCAGCCACCATTTCTCCATCGTGACATTGCCGACGTTCGTGATTGAGACTCGGAGACTATACCGATGAAGGTCTGCTGAAATTCCGTGGTTCTGCGTGCGAACAACAACATCGGCAACGGGTCGCGTGTCACGCGACATCAAGTCACGAATGCGGAAATCCTCGAGCGGCCTGGTGGTGACGCCAACACGCTGGTAGTAGCGAAGATCGCCGACTAAGGTCTGATGCGCTGTACCTGCGGCCTTGATGTCTATGACAAATACCCGGCCACCGGTGACCGCGATCTCTTCGATGTCGAAGTCGTGGAAACGCGGGCTCGCGTGGTCGTGAATCGTGGAGCTAAGCCACTCACGGGTGATGGTTCCGTCGATCACAGGCGCCAGACTTTCAGCGGCCGCGATGCCATCTACAGGGCGGCTTTCGGCAATGCCGTAAATGATTCGGCCGCCGTCAGCATTTGCAAAGCCAGTCACGTCCTTGATGAGTTCGGCGCGTTGATTGTTTTGACGGCCAAGCGCATCGCCGCGCTTGAACTCCAGCTAGAGCGATTCCTGGGTTAACTCGTCGATGAGGCGCTGGATGTCTTGAGCGTTCATGAGGGTATGCTAACTGGAGCCGATTCTTCGGCGGCAGTGAGGAGCGCTTGCGGGTCTTAGATTCGGGGACAAGGGAAACTCTCTTCGCGATCTGCGGCGTCGTCGTGAAAGCCACGCCGCGTGCGCCGCGAAGTGAGCGTGGGGTCTTCGCCAGGTTCATGTGTGCCGGCGGCCTTGGCTGGCATGATCAGCAAATGATCAAGATCAACTATTCCCTTGGCCCCGGGGCCCGGCGAGCAGTCGCAAAAGCCACTGGATCTCTGTTGCTCCCAGATGCGCCTGCGCTGGCTTTGCACCTGAACTTCGTTCCTCACAAGGGAGATTGCATGCGCTGGGCGGCGATCTCGAACGATGTGATCTTCGTTGTCGAAAATCGACTCTTTAACATCGATACAGATGGTGAGGTGGTGGTTGATCTGCACGTCGAGGTTTACGACCACGCGGCTGAGTGAGTGTCTCGGCCGCTGCCGTGCGAACTCACCAAGGACGAGGCGAAGTCTTCACCTCTAGGCGCCTTGAGTTGAGTCAACGGTGCCCATGTGCGTTGCAAGAACGGCTTTGACTTGCATCATGGCCGCTTCGACCTCAGTGTGAGTCTTCTGAGACTGTGCGCGAAAGACATCTAGATCGCTTGGAAGTTCGAGCTCGGTTCGTATTGCTACCGTGAGTCGGTCCAAGCGATCCGATATCTCCTCTCGAAGGCTCAGCCTAACAAAATCGCCATAGGCAAGTTCGGCGGTAGTTCGCTGTTGGAAGAGGGCCTGCAATTGCGCTCCGAATGAGTTGACCTCTTCGAGCGCCATTTTGTGCTGCGCTTGGATCGCTACAAGTCCGTCGAAGTCCTTGCGTTGAGTCAAATTAAATTGCCGCATCGCCTCGAGATATGTTTCTCCTCGTTGCAGCGACTGCGTGCGTAGCGCCTCGATAGTTTTGATCGCCGCGTTAGTGCCGCCGATGGGAATGACTTTGGTCATCGCCGAGATGAAAAGGCGCATGTAGACGTTGAATGTCTCACGGGCCAAGACGGCAGTGTCCTGTTCAGACACCAAGGTAACTCGCTGAATAGAAAGCGAAAGGCCAGTGATAGTGGCTAGAACGTCCGAGGACGCTATGTCCTTACTTGCAAGCGCCCCGATCGTGCCTTGAAACTTCACCATTTCGCTGACCGCCTGGAGATAGACCTCGCGGCGCATGGCGATCAATCGGCTGTGCCGGTCTTTCTTGGCGTCCAGAGCCCGTTCTTGTTCTGCCTGCTGCCGCGTGTGCTCGCGATTTCGGTGCTCTTGATCGACCGAATGAGCGAGTTCGGCTTTGGTCTTCGCTTCGCTCGCGGCGAGTGAGAGCTTCACCCCATGGAGCGTTGTGCGAGTTGCCACGATCGCCACGACGCCTGCAATCGCCGCGGCAATGATGGTGGGGTTGTCGACCAGGTAACGGCCTCCCGTCTGCACTGCGTGCAGCCACTCAATCGGCATCGTCTCTCTCCTCGGTTTTGCCGGCATCGTAGCCGCAAAGCGATAGGAGAGGTCGGGCCCCTGCGCCAGGGAGGCCTACTTCATTGGCGGCTTGCCAGCCGCTTGCAGCTTGGCGTTGAATGCATCGCGACGAGCGGCATCCTTTGCTGGCTGGACATAGTAGAAGTCGAACAGGCCTTCAAGCACTTCCAGATTCCATTCGGCCTCCTCCGCCTCGACAGGCAGGATTGCACCTGTGTTGGTGTCCTTCAGCGGATGCGCTGCGAAATTTCCGATGTTGCGGATCGCGTCAACGTTGTCCCCCAACCAGGAGGGCAATTGTTTCGTGTCGAGCAATGCCTGAATGGCGGGTGCCAGATCCTTTTGCGTGAACCCTTGCAGGCGTAAAAGACTTTGCAGGCACCGTCTGGAGAGGGCAGCCGAGGCCTTGGCACTGTGCGACAGCACAGCGCATGCCTCATTGAAGTCTTCAGCTAGCAGGCCTGGCACGTCAGTCGGCGCCGGCGGTCGCGTAGTGTTCCGCGGGTAAGCAACCCAGGCATCTTTGTTTCCAGCCCAAGACTTCACAAGTTCAATGATTGCTTTCGAACATGACGGACACGCCATTGTTCGGCTGTACCAGCCGGTAAGTGCGCCGTCTTCTTGTCCTATCAGCCCACTGCTTCCTCCGAGAACCACGTCACGGAAGCCAGCATGGATCTCAACTTGGCAATGCGGGCATTTCATTGATGGGCTCTTTGATGGGTAAGAAAGAAAAACGGGGCACAAGGCCCCGTATTCATTACTTCTCTGGCGGAGCAGGCGGGATTCGAACCCGCGGAGGGCTATTAACCCTCACACGCTTTCCAGGCGTGCGACTTAAACCGCTCATCCACCGCTCCTGAGCCCACGATTGTAGCGCGGGTTTTCAGCCGTTTTCAGGTCGGGCCAGAGCTTTTGCCAGTTTGGATCATGCGCATGGCCGACGAGATCAGCGCGGCCGTCTCGGTCATGTTGCTCGGCACGATGAGCGTGGTCTTCGAATCGGCGGCCACCTTGCCGTAGGCATCGACGGCGCGCTCGGCCACCTTCAGCTGCACGGCCTGTTCGCCGCCCGGCTTCTGGATGGCCGCGGCCACGCGCTCGATGGCGTCCGCCGTGGCGGTGGCCACTGCGGTGATGGCGGCGGCTTCACCCTGCGCGTTGTTGATCTGCGCCTGCTTCTCGCCCTCGGAGCGGGCAATGAAGGCTTCGCGTTCGCCGGTGGCGATGTTGATCTGTTCCTGGCGACGGCCTTCCGAGGCGGCGATGAGCGCGCGCTTGCCGCGTTCGGCGGTGATCTGCGCCTGCATGGCCAGCAGAATTTCCTTCGGCGGCGTCAGGTCCTTGATTTCATAGCGCAGCACCTTCACGCCCCAGTTGAGCGCGGCCTCGTCGATGGCGGCCACGACCTGGGCGTTGATCACGTCGCGCTCCTCGAAGGTCTTGTCGAGCTCGAGCTTGCCGATCACGCTGCGCAGCGAGGTCTGTGCGAGCTGGGTCACGGCCACGATGTAGTTCGACGAGCCGTAGCTCGCGCGCATCGGGTCGGTCACCTGGAAGTACAGGATGCCGTCGACCTGCAGCTGCGTGTTGTCGCGCGTGATGCAGATCTGGCTGGGCACGTCGAGCGGGATTTCCTTCAGGCTGTGCTTGTAGGCCACGCGGTCGATGAACGGGATCAGGAAGTTCGGGCCGGGCGTCATGGTGCCGTGGTATTTGCCCAGGCGCTCGCGCACCCATGCGTTCTGCTGCGGCACGAACTTGACCGACTGGCTGATGAAGATGATCGCGATGACCAGGATGATGAGAGGAACTGAAAATTCCATGGTGTTGCTTCCTTTTCGAATGCGTTTTTCTGACGGACGGATTGAACTGCTAGATCTTGTCGACCACGAGGCGGCTGCCGATGACCTCGACCACGCGGTGTTCGCCGGTGGAAGGCGCATGGCCCGCCCGCAGCACGACGGTCCATTGCGAGCCGCGGTAGCGCACGGTGGCGGTGCCGTCGGGGTTCCAAGCATCGACGAACACGCTCTCGCCGATGTCCAGGTTGAGATCGCTGGAGGGCGCTGCCGGACGGTTGCGTCGGATCAGGTACCAGGTCACGACCGAGCCCACGCCGACCACGGCGGCCACCAGCAGCTGCGTGACGAGGCCGAAGCCCAGGTGCGCGGCGATGGCGGCGGCGGCGAAGCCCGTGGCCAGCAGCAGCAGGTACACCGTGCCGGACAACAACTCGGCCACGATGGCCGCGCCTGCGATCAACCACCAGAAGGTGGGATTTCCCATGGCAACTCCTCTCTTCTTTTGTTACTTGGACCGTCGCCATTCTGCGGCATGGCGCGCCATGCGCCTGTGTCGCGTAGGGGTATGACGCCCGGTGGAGCCCTTCGCAGTCGCGCGCCCCTGCGGGCTTGAACCCGGCCGGCGCAATCCGTCATCCGAATTCCGTACACTTCGCGCCTCGCTCATTGCCTGTCTGACTGCCTGTCCGGAGCCCCGCTCATGAAATTCCGCTTTCCCATCGTCATCATCGACGAGGACTTCCGCTCCGAAAACACTTCGGGCCTCGGCATCCGCGCACTCGCGCAGGCCTTCGAAAGCGAGGGCTTCGAGGTGCTGGGCGTCACGAGCTACGGTGACCTGAGCCAGTTCGCGCAGCAGCAAAGCCGCGCCAGTGCCTTCATCCTGTCGATCGACGACGAAGAGTTCACGGTCGGCCCCGACCTCGACCCGGCCGTGCTGAGCCTGCGCAGCTTCATCGGCGAAGTGCGTCGCAAGAACGCCGACGTGCCGATCTACATCTACGGCGAGACCAAGACCTCGCGCCACATCCCGAACGACATCCTGCGGGAGCTGCACGGCTTCATCCACATGTTCGAGGACACCCCCGAATTCGTGGCGCGCCACATCATCCGCGAGGCCAAGAGCTACCTGGAAGGCGTGCAGCCGCCGTTCTTCAAGGCGCTGATCGACTACGCCGAAGACGGTTCGTACTCGTGGCACTGCCCGGGCCATTCGGGCGGCGTCGCGTTCCTGAAGAGCCCGGTGGGCCAGATGTTCCACCAGTTCTTCGGCGAGAACATGCTGCGCGCCGACGTCTGCAACGCGGTGGAAGAACTGGGCCAGCTGCTCGACCACACCGGCCCGGTGGCGGCCAGCGAGCGCAATGCGGCACGCATCTTCAATGCCGACCACTGCTTCTTCGTGACCAACGGCACCAGCACCAGCAACAAGATGGTGTGGCACCACACGGTGGCGCCCGACGACGTGGTGGTGGTCGACCGCAACTGCCACAAGTCGATCCTGCACGCGATCATCATGACCGGCGCGATTCCGGTCTTCATGAAGCCCACGCGCAACCACTTCGGCATCATCGGCCCCATTCCGAAGAGCGAGTTCGAGCAGAGCGCCATCAAGGCCAAGATCAAGGCCAACCCGCTGCTGGCCGACGTCGATCCGAACAAGGTCAAGCCGCGCGTGATGACGCTCACGCAGTCGACCTACGACGGCGTGATCTACAACACCGAGACCATCAAGAACATGCTCGACGGCTACGTCGACACGCTGCACTTCGACGAGGCCTGGCTGCCGCACGCCGCCTTTCACCCGTTCTACGGCGCCTACCACGCGATGGGCAAGCGCCGCGTGCGCCCGAAGGAATCGCTGGTGTTCGCCACGCAGTCGACGCACAAGCTGCTGGCCGGCATCAGCCAGGCCAGCCACGTGCTGGTGCAGGACTCGCAGAACCGCGCGCTGGACCGCGACCTCTTCAACGAGGCCTACCTGATGCACTCGTCGACCAGCCCGCAGTACGCGATCATCGCCAGCTGCGACGTGGCCGCCGCCATGATGGAGCCGCCCGGCGGTACCGCGCTGGTGGAAGAGAGCATCCTGGAAGCGCTCGACTTCCGCCGCGCCATGCGCAAGGTCGAGGAAGAGTTCGGCAAGGACGAGTGGTGGTTCAAGGTCTGGGGCCCCGAGAAGCTCGTCGACGAAGGCATCGGCCGCGCCGAAGACTGGATCATGCACGGCGAGAAGAACGGCAAGCCCAAGAGCAAGAAGTCGCCGCGCAACTGGCACGGCTTCGGTGAGCTGGCTGACGGCTTCAACATGCTCGACCCGATCAAGTCGACCATCGTGACGCCGGGCCTGGACCTGGAAGGCAACTTTGCCGAGACCGGCATCCCCGCCAGCGTGGTGACCAAGTTCCTCGCCGAGCACGGCGTGATCGTGGAGAAGACGGGCCTGTACAGCTTCTTCATCATGTTCACCATCGGCATCACCAAGGGCCGCTGGAACACGCTGCTCACGGCGCTGCAGCAGTTCAAGGACGACTACGCGCGCAACCAGCCGATGTGGCGCATCCTCCCCGAGTTCTGCC
The DNA here is from genome assembly GCF_059415405.1 of Variovorax sp. GW821-FHT10C12. Taxonomy (NCBI): domain Bacteria; kingdom Pseudomonadati; phylum Pseudomonadota; class Betaproteobacteria; order Burkholderiales; family Comamonadaceae; genus Variovorax; species Variovorax sp. GW821-FHT10C12. The sequence goes on along the minus strand of NZ_JBWKNE010000001.1, from coordinate 1,595,197 downwards.
AGCAGCACCCGGGCTACGAGCGCCTGGGCCTGCGCGACCTGTGCCAGCACATCCACCAGCTGTACGCGCGCTACGACGTGGCCCGCCTCACGACCGAGATGTACCTGAGCGACCTGACGCCGGCCATGAAGCCCAGCGACGCCTTCGCCCACATCGCGCACCGCAAGACCGAGCGCGTGGAGATCGACGAGCTCGAAGGCCGCATCACGACCAGCCTGATCACGCCGTACCCGCCGGGCATTCCGCTGCTGATTCCGGGCGAAGTTTTCAACAAGAAGATCGTCGACTACCTGAAGTTCTCGCGCGAGTTCAACCTGCAGTGCCCGGGCTTCGAGACCGACATCCACGGCCTGGTGGCGCGCGTCGACGAGACGGGCAAGAAGCGGTACTACGCGGACTGCGTGCGCAAGGCAAGCTGAGAGAGGAGCGTGCCCCGGTGAGGGGCACGGTCTGCGAAGGCGGGGGCTAGCCTTCGCGCATCCGCATGAAGCGGGCAAATTTGGGCAACCCGCTTGGGTGCGTGCCGTTGTAGCGGTAGGTGACCAGGCTGCCGATCGGCGGCGGCTGGTCGCGCTCGGCGTCGGTCAGGCCGGTGCCGAGCCGGAAGCGCTGGCCGTCGGGCATCTCGACCATCAACGCGCCGAGCCGGCCGTGGTGCTTGCCCTTGCCGGGCAGGTGCGCAACCACGCGGGCTTCGGCGTCCTCGAAGGGCTTGACCTTGAGCAGGTCGTTGTTGCGCTCGCCGCGGTACATCGACGCGCCCCGGTGCAGCATCAGGCCTTCACCGCCCATCTTCACGGTCTTGTCGAGCAGCGCCTGCAGGTCTTCGTGCGTGGTGGCGGGCTGCTGCGGCACGGCCATCACCCATGGCGCATCGGTGATCGGCAGCAGCTTGCGCAGCGCCGCGAGGCGGGTATTGAAGTCGCCGCCCTGGGCGGGCAGGTCGAACACCATGAAACGGATCTCGTGCCAGGCGGTGTCGCTGGGCGTCTGGCTGCGCACGGTGGACATCGTGTGGTTGAAGCGGCCACGCCCCGCCCACAGTTCGCCGTCCAGCGGCTGCTTGGGCAACGAGGCGGTGAACCAGATGGGCGCCACGACGGGTTCGCCGCCGCGGGTCCAGAGCTTCTGGCCGTCCCAGTAGCCGCGCACGCCGTCGAACTTCTCGCTGACCCAGTAGCCCGCGAGCGACATGCCGGGGCGGTACACCTCGGCCAGCATCAGGGCGGGCGCGGCGGCGCGTGCGAACACGGCACGGCCGGGGAGGGCCGCGCCCAGTCCCGCAAGCAGGAGGAGGGAGCGTCGATTCAACACAGTGGCAGGCGCTGGGAGCTGAGAGGAGAAATTACTCCGCCATGCCTCCGACCACGTTGCTGAAGCCGCCGTCCACGTAGGTGATCTCGGCGGTCACGCCGCTGGCCAGGTCGCTCAGCAGGAAGGCGGCCACGTTGCCGACTTCCTCGATGGTCACGTTGCGGCGGATCGGCGAGGCGTCGGCCACGGCCGTGAGGATCTTGCTGAAGCTCTTGATGCCGCTGGCGGCGAGCGTCTTGATGGGGCCGGCGCTGATGCCGTTCACCCGCATGCCCTTCGGGCCGAGCGACGCGGCGGTGTAGCGCACCGAGGCTTCGAGCGAGGCCTTGGCCAGGCCCATGGTGTTGTAGTTGGGCAGCGCGCGCTCGGCGCCCAGGTAGGTCAGCGTGAGCAGGGCCGACTTGGCGTTGAGGTAGGGCAGGGCCGCCTTGGCCATGGCCGGGAAGCTGTACGCACTGATGTCGTGCGCGATCTTGAAGCCTTCGCGCGAGAGGCCTTCCAGGAAGTCGCCGGCGATCGATTCGCGCGTGGCGAAGCCGATGCTGTGCACGAAGCCGTCGAATTTGGGCCAGGTCTGCGCGAGGTCGGTGAAGAGCTTGTCGATCTGCGCGTCGTCGCCCACGTCGCAGTCGAAAATCAGTTTCGAGCCGAAGTCTGCGGCATATTCGGTGATACGGTCCTTGAATCGCTCGCCGACATAACTGAAGGCGAGTTCCGCGCCCTGGTCGTGACAGGCCTTGGCAATGCCATATGCAATGGAGCGATTGCTCAACACACCGGTGATCAACAGTTTCTTGCCGGAAAGAAAGCCCATGAAGTTGCCTCGTGAAAATCTTGGGCAGAATTCTCGCATGCGAGGTTGGCTGCTCTGGATGTTGGCGCTCCTGGCGCAGCCCTCGTGGGCGGCGCACGGGCTGGGCATGGGTTACGAGCCCAAGTACCCGGCGTCGTTCACGCATTTCGACTACGTGAACCCCAATGCGCCGAAGGGCGGCGACCTCACGCTGTCGGCACCGGGCGGCTTCGACAAGCTCAACCCCTTCACCCTGCGCGGCGTGCCGCCGGAGGGCATGGGCTACAGCATCAACGGCTTCGTGTTCTCCGAGTACGGCCTGCTCTTCGACTCGCTGACCACGCCGAGCGAGGACGAGCCTTTCTCGCAGTACGGCCTGCTGGCCGAAGACATCCAGCTGGCGCCCGATCGCCTCAGCGTCACGTTCCGGCTGAATCCCAAGGCGAGGTTTTCCGATGGCTCGCCGGTGCTGGCGAAGGACGTGAAGTACTCCTTCGACACCCTGCGAAGCAAGCTGGCCGGGCCGGCCTTCCGTTCGTACTGGGCCGACATCAAGGAGGCCGTGGTGACGGGCGAGCGCACCATCCGCTTCGACTTCGTGCGCCAGAACGCCGAGCTGCACATGATCATCGGCGGGCTGCCGGTGTTCTCCAGCGCCTGGGGCAAGGGCAAGCCCTTCGACCAGATCGTGACCGAGCCGCCGATCGCGAGCGGGCCGTACGTGGTGGACAAGGTCGACTACGGCAAGTTCATCTCGTACCGCCGGCGCCCGGACTACTGGGCTGCCAACCTTGCCGTGCGCAAGGGGATGTTCAACTACGACACGGTGTCGTACCAGTACTTCAAGGACGCGCTCGGCGAGGAAGAGTCGCTCAAGGCCGGCGCGCTCGACGCGATGGAAGAGCGCTCGATCATCGCGTGGGTGCGTCGCTACAAGGGGCGCCGCTTCGACTCCGGCGAGCTGGTCAAGGAAGAGATCGAACACCGCCGCCCCACCGGCATGCAGGGCCTGGCGCCCAACCTGCGGCAGCCCCGCTTCGCCGACATGCGCGTGCGCAGGGCGCTGGCGCTGGCCTTCGATTTCGACTGGCTCAATGCCCACCTGTTCTACGGGCGCCGCGGGCGCACGCAGAGCTACTTCCAGAACAGCGCCGATCTCATGGCCCAGCCCACGGTCAGCCCCGAGGAGCAGGCGCTGATCGACAAGCTTAAGAACAAGCAGCGCTACATCGACAACACGAAGGGCGAACTGCCACGCCCTGACAGCAGCGGCGACACCGCCGACGGCCTGCGGCGCAACCTCGTGAAAGCGCAGGAGTTGCTGAAGGAGGCCGGCTGGACCTATCGCGATGGCGCGCTGCGCGACAAGGCCGGCACGCCGTTCGTGATCACCATCGACATCGCCGACCGCAGCTCGGGCGTGGTGCTCGCGCCGTATGCGCGCAACCTCGGCAAGCTGGGCATCCGGCTCGACTACCGCCTGCGCGACCCGAGCCTCTTGAAGAAGAAGCTGGATGACTTCGATTTCGACATGGCCATCAGCCTCGTGGGCGGCTCGTCGAGCCCGGGCAACGAGCTGTACGACGACTTCAGCTCGAAATCGGCGAGCGAGAAGGGCAGCCAGAACCTGAGCGGCATCAGCGATCCGGTGGTCGACGAGATCGTCGAGGTGATCGTCAACAGCCACGACCGCGCCTCGCTCGCGGCGGCCGCGCGGCTGCTGGACCGCTACTTGCTCCACCAGCACTACATGACCCCGATGTACTACGGCAAGCAGTATTTCGTTGCCCATAAGCGAAAGCTGCGTCGTCCGGACGCGCCATTGCCGCAACGTCTGCTCGCCCGTTCGGCGCTGCTGACAATGTGGTGGATCGACTCGAGCGCCAAGTAAAAGCAGACTCACCGCATGGCCGCCTACCTGATCCGACGCCTCCTGCTGATCATTCCCACGCTGTTCGGCGTGCTGCTGCTCAATTTCGCCATCGTGCAGTTCGTGCCCGGCGGTCCGGCCGAGCAGTTGCTCTCGCAACTCACCAACAAGGAGAACCGCATCTCGGGCGGCCCCACCGGCCGCACGCTCGACGCCAAGCAGGTGGCCGAGATCAAGGCGCTCTACGGTTTCGACAAGCCGGCCCCCGAGCGCTTCTGGCAGATGCTCAAGCAGTTCGCCCGCTTCGACCTGGGCAAGAGCTTCTTCCAGAGCAAGGACGTGTGGCAGCTCATCAAGGAGAAGCTGCCGGTGTCGATCAGCCTGGGGCTGTGGACCTTCTTCATCAGCTACCTCATCGCGGTGCCGCTGGGCGTGGCCAAGGCCGTGCGCGCGGGCTCGCGCTTCGACTTCTTCACGACGCTGCTGGTGCTCGTCGGCTACGCCATCCCGGGCTTCGTGCTGGGCGTGGCGCTGCTGGTGATCTTCGGCGGCCAGCTGCAGTGGTTCCCGCTGCGCGGGCTGACCTCGCCGAACTGGGAGTCGCTGAGCTGGGGCGCGCGCATCGTCGACTACCTGTGGCACATCACCTTGCCGGTGACGGCCATGGTGCTGGGCAGCTTCGCGATCACCGCGATGCTCACCAAGAACTCCTTCCTCGAGGAAATCCGCAAGCAGTACGTGCTGACGGCGCGCGCCAAGGGGCTGGCCGAGCGGCAGGTGCTCTGGAAACACGTGTTCCGCAATGCGCTGATCCCGATCATCACGGGCTTTCCGACGGCCTTCATCGGCGCCTTTTTCTCGGGCGCGCTGCTGATCGAGACGCTGTTCTCGCTCGACGGCATGGGCCTGCTCAGCTATGAGAGCGTGCTGCGGCGCGACTACCCGGTGTTCCTGGGCACGCTTTACTTGTTCACGCTGATCGGGCTGGTGACCAAGCTCATCTCCGATCTTTGCTACGTCTGGGTCGATCCGAGGGTGAAGTTTGACTGAAGCCGCCGCCGTGTCCCTGAGCCCCGGGCGCCGTGCCTGGCGCCGTTTTCGCCGCAACCCGCTGGGGTTCTGGAGCCTGGTCGTCTTCTCGACGCTGGTGGTGCTGAGCCTGTTCGCCGACGTGCTCTCCACCGACAAGCCGTTGGTGGTGCGCTACGAGGGCCAGACCTACTTCCCCGTGCTGCGCGACTATTCCGAGAAGACCTTCGGCGGCGACTTCGAAACGCCGGCCGACTACCTCGACCCCTTCATCGAGCAGCGCATCACGCAGGGCGACAACTGGGCGCTGTATGCGCCCAACCGCTACGGCCCGGCCACGCTCAACTACTTCTCGAAGCCGCCGAACCCCGCCGCGCCTTCGCACGCGAACCTGCTGGGCACCGACGAGCGCGGGCGCGACCTGCTGGCCCAACTGATCTACGGCTTTCGCGTGAGCGTGCTGTTCGCGCTGGCGCTCACGGTGGTCGGGGTAGTGCTGGGCATCGCGACCGGCGCCGTGCAGGGCTTCTTCGGCGGCAAGATCGACCTGACCTTCCAGCGCCTGATCGAGATCTGGAGCGCGATGCCCGAGCTGTACCTGCTGATCATCTTCAGCGCGATCTTCACGCCGAGCGTGTCGCTGCTCTTGATCCTGCTGAGCCTGTTCGGCTGGATGGGGCTGTCGGACTACGTGCGCGCCGAGTTCCTGCGCAACCGCCAGATGGACTACGTGCGCGCCGCGCGCGCGCTCGGCGTGGGCAACCTGCAGATCATGTGGCGCCACATTCTGCCCAACAGCATGGTGCCGGTCGTCACCTTCCTGCCGTTCCGCATGAGCGCGGCCATCCTGGCGCTGACCTCGCTCGATTTCCTCGGTCTGGGCGTGCCGCCCGGCACGCCGTCGCTCGGCGAATTGCTGAGCCAGGGCAAGGGGAACATCGACGCCTGGTGGATCTCGTTGTCCACCTTCTGCGTGCTGGTCGTCACGCTGATGCTGCTGACCTTCATGGGCGACGCGCTGCGCGATGCGCTCGACCCCCGGAAGGCCGACAAATGACGACGACGCGCGACACGACCAAGAACCAGCCCCTGCTCGATGTGAAGGGGCTGAGTGTCTCGTTCAGCGGCAAGCCGGTGGTGCACGGCATCGACCTGCAGATCGCGGCGGGCGAAAAGCTCGCGCTGGTCGGCGAGTCGGGCTCGGGCAAGACCGTCACGGCGCTCTCGCTGCTGCGGCTGGTGCAGAACGCCGACCTCGCCGGGGTGGCGACCCTGTCGGGGTCGCAGGCGCAGCGCGGTGCGCGCGACCTGCTGGCGATCCCGGAGCGCGAGCTGCGCGGCATCCGCGGCAAGGAGATCGCGATGATCTTCCAGGAGCCGATGACCGCGCTCAATGCGCTGTACACCGTGGGCGATCAGATTGCCGAGGTGCTCGAGCTGCACGAAGGGCTGTCGGCCCGCGCCGCGCAGGAGGCCGCTGTGCAGCTGCTGGCCGACACCGGTATTCCCGAACCGGCGCGGCGGGCGAGGGCGTATCCGCACCAGCTCTCGGGCGGGCAGCGTCAGCGCGCCATGATCGCCATGGCCCTGGCCTGCAAGCCGCGCCTGCTGCTGGCCGACGAACCGACCACGGCGCTCGACGTCACGGTGCGCGCGCAGATCCTCGAGCTGCTGGCCGAGCTGCAACGCAAGTACGGCATGGCCGTGCTGCTCATCACCCACGACCTGAACCTGGTGCGCCGCTTCGCCGACCGCGTGGCGGTGATGGAGCGCGGCCACATCGTCGAGCACGGCCCGGTGGGCACGGTGTTCGAGGCGCCGCAGCATGCCTACACCCGCAAGCTGATCGACAGCCATCCGGCGCGCGACGTGGCCGAGGCGGCCGCCGACGGAGCCGCGCCGCCGGTGCTCGAAGCCCGCGCGCTGCGTGTGAGCTATCCGGTGTCGCGCCCTGGCTTCGCGGGCTGGTTCCGCAAAGGCGAGTTCGTCGCCGTGCAGGGCGCCGATTTCCGGATCGCACCGGGCGAAACGCTGGGCGTGGTCGGCGAATCGGGCTCGGGCAAGTCGACGCTGGCACTGGCCGCGCTCGGCCTGCTCAAGCACCGGGGCGAACTGCAGGTGACGGGGAAGGGCTGGGCGGTCGACCGCGCCTCCGACCTGGCGCTGCGCCGCACGATGCAGGTGGTGTTCCAGGACCCGTTCTCGTCGCTCTCGCCGCGCATGACCGTGGAGCAGATCGTGGGCGAGGGGCTGCGCGTGCACGCGCCCGAGCTCGACACCGCCGCCCGCCGGGTGCGCGCGCTCGCGGCGCTGGCGGACGTGGGGCTGAGCGAGGCACAGTTTCCCGCGCTGCTCGACCGCTATCCGCACGAGTTTTCGGGTGGGCAGCGCCAGCGGCTGGCGATCGCCCGGGCGCTGATCGTCGATCCGCGGCTGCTGGTGCTCGACGAGCCCACCAGCGCGCTCGACGTGACCATCCAGAAGCAGGTGCTCGGCCTGCTGCAGCGGCTGCAGCGCGAACGGGGGCTGAGCTACCTCCTGATCACGCACGACGTCGAGGTGATCCGCGCCATGGCGCACCAGGTCATCGTGATGAAGGACGGCGCGATCCTCGAATCGGGCCCGGCCCTGCGCGTTCTCGACGCTCCCGAGCATCCCTACACACAGAAACTGGTGGCCGCGGCGCTGCTGGAATAGAACACGGAGATTGCAAGCAATGTCGGGAATCGGACACGACCGGCGCGGCGCCTGGCGCGCGGCGCTGGCCTGCATGGTCACGCTGGCGGTGGCCATGGGCCTGGGGCGCTTCGCCTTCACGCCCATGCTGCCCATCATGCTGAGCGAGGGAAAACTCGAGCTGGCCGGTGGGGGGCTGCTGGCGTCTCTTAATTACCTGGGCTATTTCTTCGGCGCGGTCAGCTGCGCGGCCATCGGCATCAAGGCGTCGAGCATGGTGCGCGGCGGCCTGCTGGCCACGGCGGCGCTGCTGGTCGGCATGGGACTGCTGCACAGCTTCATCGGGTGGGGCGTGCTGCGCGCGGCGGCCGGGGTGATGAGCGCCTGGGTCTTCGTGTTCGCCTCGGGCTGGGGGCTGCGCCGGCTGGCCGAGACGAATTCGCCCACGCTGGCCGGCGTGATCTACACCGGGCCGGGCATCGGGATCGCCATGACCGGGCTGCTGGGCGGTGCGCTGGGTCGCTGGGGTTCGGAGGCGGGTTGGATCGGCCTCGGCTTGCTGGCCGTGGTGCTGATCGCCGTGATCTGGCGGGTGTTCGACGATGGTGAACGGGTAGGGGTGGTGGCGGGCGGGGCGGCTGCCAGCCCGGCCGCGACCGCTGGTGCCACCGGATCGGCCTCGGCGCGCAGTGACGCGATCTGGCTGGTCGCGCTCTATGGGCTGGCAGGCTTTGGTTACATCATCACGGCCACCTTCCTGCCCGTGATCGCCCGGCAGGCGCTGCCGGGATCGCCGTGGCCGGACTTCTTCTGGCCATTGTTCGGTGCGGCCATCATTCCGGGCGCATTGATCGGCGCCCGCGCCCCGGTGCATTGGGACAACCGGCTGCTGCTGGCCGCCGCCTATGCATTGCAGGCCCTCGGCGTCGTGTTTTCAGTGGCCTGGCCGACGATTGCTGGTTTTGCGCTGGGCAGCCTGCTGCTCGGCATGCCTTTCACCGCCATCACGCTTTTCGCCATGCGGGAAGCGCGCCGACTGCGCGGCAATGCGGCGGCCGGGCTGATCGGCTATGCCACGGCGTCCTACGGGGTGGGGCAGATCATCGGACCGTTGTTTGCGGCGCCACTGGCGCAGCGCACGGGCTCTTTCCAGCTGCCTTTGCTGGTGGCCGCGGCCGCATTGGCATTGGGCGCGGTGCTGTTTGCCGTGGTCTGGTCGAAATACAGGCGCCCGCTGGCCGCTTGAATACCGATGTCCTTCATTTATGCACGCGAATAGCATATAATTCGAGGCTCACGACCAAACGGGCGGGTACCAACCGCCCGTTTTTTTTGGTCTATGCATTCTCAAGCAGCAATTATTTGGCGTCGTGGCATCCGTGGTGGGCGGGTGCTGCGGCTTGGGCATTGATTCAGAAGGCGCTTTCAAACACGTGGCATTGCAGCAAACAGTAGAACAAACCGTGGCCGGTCTCGGCTACGACTTGGTCGAGGTCGAGCGCTCGGCCGGTGGATTGCTGCGCGTGACGATTGATTTGCCCTGGACGCCCCCCACCTCCGAAGATGTGGCGGCCGGCGTGCCCGAACCCTTCGTGACGGTGGAAGACTGCGAAAAGGTCACGCGCCAGCTGCAATTCGCGTTGGAAGTCGATGCGGTCGATTACAAGCGGCTCGAGGTCTCCTCGCCCGGTATCGATCGCCCCTTGCGCAATGAACAGGATTTCGGGCGATTCGTGGGCGCGGTGATCGATATCACCCTCAAGGCGCCCATGGGCGCTGCGGCGGCGGGCCAGGTGTCGGCCACCCGCAAGAAGTTTCGCGGCACGCTGGAGCGTGCGGAGAGCGGTTCGGGTTGGCAGATCGTCTGGAGCGACGAGCCCAAGGCCAAGCCCGGTCAAAAAGTGAGCAAGAAGCGCGCGCCTGCACCGTTGCATGCGCTGGGCTTCGCATTGGACGAGCTGCGCGATGCGCGGCTCGCGCCGATTGTGGATTTCAAGGGCCGCAAGGCCAAAACCCAACCGGGTTTTTCGGATATTGACGACGGAACGAACGTTTCGGACTGAACAAGAGGAGTGGTGGCATGAATCGCGAAATGTTGATGTTGGTGGATGCGATCTCGCGCGAGAAGAACGTCGAACGCGACGTGGTCTTCGGCGCGGTCGAATCCGCACTGGCGCAAGCCACCAAGAAGCTCCATCAGGGTGACGTGGATATCCGCGTGGCGGTCGATCGCGACAGCGGCGACTACGAAACTTTCCGCCGTTGGCACGTCGTTCCCGATGAAGCCGGCCTGCAGCTGCCCGACCAGGAAATCCTCCTGTTCGAGGCCAAGGAAGAAATGTCGGACATCGAAGTCGGCGAGTACATCGAGGAAGCGGTGGACTCGGTGCCGATCGGCCGCATCGGCGCCATGGCTGCCAAGCAGGTGATCCTGCAGAAGATCCGCGACGCCGAGCGCGAGATGCTGCTCAACGACTTCATGTCGCGCGGCGACAAGATCTTCGTGGGCACCGTCAAGCGCCTGGACAAGGGCGACATCATCGTGGAAGCAGGGCGGGTCGAAGGCCGCCTGCGCCGCAGCGAGATGATCGCCAAGGAAAACCTGCGCAACGGCGACCGCGTGCGGGCCATGATCATGGAGGTCGACCTGACGCTGCGCGGCGCGCCGATCATCCTGTCGCGCTCGGCCCCCGAGTTCATGATCGAGCTGTTCCGCCAGGAAGTGCCCGAGATCGAACAAGGCCTGCTCGAAATCAAGAGCTGCGCCCGTGACCCAGGCTCGCGCGCCAAGATCGCCGTGCTCTCGCACGACAAGCGTGTCGACCCGATCGGCACCTGCGTCGGCGTGCGCGGCACCCGCGTCAACGCGGTGACGAACGAGCTCGCTGGCGAGCGCGTGGACATCGTGCTGTGGAGTGAAGACCCGGCCCAGTTCGTGATCGGTGCCCTGGCGCCGGCCAACGTCTCGTCGATCGTGGTCGATGAAGAAAAGCACGCCATGGACGTGGTGGTCGACGAGGAAAACCTTGCGATCGCCATCGGCCGCGGCGGCCAGAATGTGCGTCTGGCTTCCGACCTCACCGGTTGGAAGATCAACATCATGGACGCCAACGAGTCGGCCCAGAAGCAGGCCGTCGAAACCGATACCAGCCGCAAGCTTTTCATGGAAAAGCTCGATGTCGACGAGGAAATCGCCGACATCCTGATTTCGGAAGGGTTCAATAGCCTCGAGGAGGTGGCCTACGTGCCGATCTCCGAGATGCTTGAGATCGAGGCCTTCGACGAAGACACCATCAATGAGCTGCGCGCCCGTGCAAAGGATGCGTTGCTCACCATGGAAATCGCCAAGGAAGAAGGTGTCGAAACCGTTTCGCAGAATCTGCGCGACCTCGAAGGCCTCAACCCCGACCTGATTCCCCAGTTGGCCGAAGCGGGTGTGAACACCCGTGACGACCTGGCCGACCTCGCGGTCGATGAACTCACCGAAATCACCGGCCTGAGCGCCGATGACGCCAAAGCCCTCATCTTGAAAGCCCGCGAACATTGGTTCGCCGGCCAAGAGTGACGGTATGGAGGCACGAAAGCAATATGTCCAGTACCACTGTCGCCGAGTTCGCGAACGAGCTCAAGAAGACTCCCGAAACCTTGCTTGACCAGCTCAAGAGCGCAGGCGTGCCCAAAGCGGCCGCCACCGATGCACTCACGGAGGCCGACAAGCAGCGCTTGCTCGGTTTCCTGAAGGCCAGCCACGGCACGGCCGAGCCCGAGCGCAAGAAGATCACGCTGACCAAGAAGTCGACCAGCGAGATCAAGCAGGCCGACGCCACTGGTCGCGCCCGCACCATCCAGGTCGAAGTGCGCAAGAAGCGCACCTTCATCCAGCGCGATGAAGGCCACCCGGCGACCGCCGAAGGTTCTCAGCAGCAGGCGGCCGAGACGTCCGCCGCGCCGAGCGCACCTCAGATCGACGAAGCCGAACTGGCCCGTCGCGAGGAAGACGCACGCCGCCAGGCCGAGCTGATCCGCCGCCAGGAAGAAGAGCTGGCCGAGAAGCGTCGCCAGCGCGAAGAAACCGAAGCCCGCGAACGCGAGCAGGCCGAGAAGGCCGAGCGCGCCGAACAGGCCGAGCAGGAAGCTGCGCGCATCGCCGCCGAGAAGAAGGCCGCCGAAGCCGCCGCCGCTTCGGCCAAGGAAGCCGCGAAGCAGCCGGTGGCTGCTCCGGCCGCACCGGCCGCTGTGGCTGCCGCCGCTGCCGCTGCAGAAACTGCTGCCGTTGCCGAAAAGCAGGCTGCCGACACCAAGCTGGCCGCACAGAACGCTGCCACGCAAGCCAAGGAAGACGCCAAGGCCAAGGCCGCTGCCGAATCGAAGGCCCGTGCCGACGAAGAAGCCGCCCGCGCCAAGGACCTCGACGAGCGTCGCCGCAAGGCACTCGCCGAAGCCGAGGCCATCCGCGCCATGATGAATGCACCGGCCCGCGTGCTGGTGCCGCACAAGGCGCCCGAGAAGCCGCAGCCTGAAAAGTCGGCGGTCAAGGGCACGCTGCACAAGCCGGCCACGCCGCCCGCACGTCCTGGCGCGCCTGCCGCGGCGGGTGCTGCAGCAGCACCTGGCGCAGCGGGTGCCGGCAAGGAAGTCAAGTCCGCCAAGCTCTCGTCGAGCTGGGCTGGCGATCCTGCCAAGAAGAAGGAAATCAAGACCCGCGGCGATGCCAGCGGCGGCGTCGGTCGCGGCAACTGGCGCGGAGGCCCGCGCGGCCGTCGCGGCAACGACCGTGGCGGTCATGACGAGCAACACGCACCGGCCGCACCGGTCGAGGCGCGCATTCTGGAAGTGCACGTGCCCGAGACCATCACGGTCGCCGAGCTCGCGCACAAGATGGCCGTGAAGGCACAGGAAGTCATCAAGCAGCTGATGAAGCTGGGCATGATGGCGACCATCAACCAGTCGCTCGACCAGGACACCGCGATGATCATCGTGGAGGAAATGGGCCACAACGCGGTGGTTGCCGCGCTGGACGACCCGGAAGCCTTCACCGACGAGGACGTGTCGGCGCAACAGGCGGAAGCCCTGCCGCGCGCACCGGTCGTGACCGTCATGGGTCACGTCGACCACGGCAAGACCTCGCTGCTGGACTACATCCGCCGCGCCAAGGTCGCTGCGGGCGAAGCCGGCGGCATCACGCAGCACATCGGTGCCTACCACGTCGAAACCGAACGCGGCATGGTGTCGTTCCTCGACACCCCGGGTCACGAGGCGTTCACCGCCATGCGTGCCCGCGGTGCACAGGCCACCGACATCGTGATCCTGGTGGTGGCGGCCGACGACGGCGTCATGCCCCAGACCAAGGAAGCCATCAAGCACGCGAAGGCGGCGGGTGTGCCGATCGTGGTTGCCATCAACAAGGTGGACAAGCCCGACGCCAACCTGGACCGCGTGAAGCAGGAACTGGTGGCCGAAGAGGTCGTGCCTGAAGAGTACGGCGGCGACGTGCCGTTCGTGCCGGTGTCGGCCAAGACGGGCCAGGGCATCGACGATCTGCTCGAGCAAGTGTTGCTGCAAGCCGAAGTGCTGGAACTCAAGGCGCCGGTGGATGCCGCCGCCAAGGGCCTGGTCATCGAAGCGCAGCTCGACAAGGGCCGCGGCCCGGTCGCCACGGTGCTGGTGCAGTCCGGCACGCTCAAGACCGGCGACGTGGTGCTGGCGGGTTCGACCTATGGCCGCGTGCGCGCCATGCTGGACGAAGACGGCAAGGCCACCAAGTCGGCGGGTCCGTCGATCCCGGTCGAAATCCAGGGTCTGACCGAAGTGCCGCAGGCGGGCGATGAGTTCATGGTGATGGCCGACGAGCGCCGTGCGCGCGAAATCGCGACCTACCGTGCGGGCAAGTTCCGCAACACCAAGCTGGCGAAGGCACAGGCCGCGAACCTGCAGAACATGTTCACCGACCTGTCGGCGGGCGAAGTGCAGACGCTGCGCATCATCATCAAGGCCGACGTGCAGGGCTCGCAGGAAGCACTGGCCCAGTCGCTGCTCAAGCTGGCGACCGAAGAAGTCAAGGTGCAGATCGTGTACGCCGGCGTCGGCGGCATCAGCGAAAGCGACATCAACCTCGCGATCGCGTCGAAGGCTGTGGTCATCGGCTTCAACGTGCGGGCCGATGCCGGTGCGCGCAAGCTGGCCGAAGGCAATGGCGTGCAGCTGAACTACTACAGCATCATTTACGACGCTGTGGACGAGATCAAGGTTGCGATGTCGGGCATGCTGGCACCGGAGCGCCGCGAAGAGATCATTGGCTCGGCCGAGATCCGCACGGTGTTCGTGGCCTCGAAGATCGGCACCGTGGCCGGCTCGTACGTCACGTCGGGCTCGGTCAACCGCAGCGCGCATTTCCGCCTGCTGCGCGACAACGTGGTGATCTACACCGGCGAAGTCGACTCGATCAAGCGCATGAAGGACGATGTCCGCGAAGTCCGCGAAGGTTTTGAGTGCGGTATCAAGCTCAAGAACTACAACGACATCAAGGAAGGCGATCAGCTCGAGTTCTTCGAAATCAAGGAGATCGCGCGTACGTTGTAACGCGCGCCACGATATCGAGCTCATTGCCGCGTTGCCGCCGTCTTGCCGTACTGAAGTACTGTCTGCGACGGCGCGCCTTGCACTGAGCCCGATCTCGCGACGCTAGCGATTGATCAAATGCCCAAAAGAAAAGCTGCCGCACCCAACCGCGCCTTCAAGGTTGCCGACCAGATCCAGCGCGATCTGACGGAGCTGATCGCGCGCGAGTTGAAGGACCCGCGCGTGGGCATGGTCACGATCCAGGCGGTCGAGGTCACGCCCGACTATGCGCACGCGAAGATCTTCTTCAGCCTGCTCACAGGCGACGTGGCCGAGACCACCGAAGCGCTGAACCAGGCCGCAGGCTTCCTGCGCAACGGCCTGTTCAAGCGCCTTCACATCCACACCGTGCCGACGCTGCACTTCCTGTTCGACCGCACCACCGAGCGTGCGGCCGACATGAATGCGCTCATCGCACAGGCCGTTGCTTCGCGCTCGAAAGACGACTAGTGATGAACGCGCCACGCACACGGGTGCAGCGGCGCCCTGTGCATGGGGTGTTGCTGCTCGACAAGCCGCTGGGGTTTTCCAGCAACCAGGCCTTGCAAAAGGCCAAGTGGTTGCTGCGCGCCGAGAAAGCGGGCCATACCGGCACGCTCGATCCGCTCGCCACAGGCGTGCTGCCGCTGTGTTTCGGCGCCGCCACCAAATTCAGCCAACTGCACCTGGACGCCGACAAGACGTACGAGGCGATTGCGCGCCTGGGCGTCAAGACCGCCACGGGTGACGCCGAAGGCGAAGTGATCGCCGAACGCCCGGTGCAGGTGTCGCCAGAAGACCTGGCCCGCATCGAGGCACTGTTCACCGGCCCGATCCGCCAGGTGCCGCCGATGCACAGCGCGCTCAAGAAAGACGGCAAGGCGCTGTACGAGTACGCGCGCGAAGGCATCGAGGTCGAGCGTGCGCCGCGCGATGTCGTCATTCACCAGCTCGCGCTGACGCAGCTGGACGACACCCGCATCCGCATTGTTGCGAGCGTGAGCAAGGGCACCTACATTCGCACCCTGGGCGAGGACATCGGCGAGGCGCTGGGCTGCGGCGCGCACCTGACGTTCCTTCGCCGCACGGCCACGGGCGGTTTCGGGCAGGCGCAGTGCGTCACGATCGAGGCGCTCGAAGCCATGACCGAAGACGAGCGCCTGGCACGGCTGTTGCCTGCCGAAGCGCTGGTCGAGGGCCACAGCCGCGTCACGCTCGCCGCCGAAGATGCGGCACGTTTTCTTTCGGGCCTGCGCCGCCGCGGCGGCTGGGCCGATGCCGAGGCGGTGGCCGTGTTCGGCACCGACCCGCAGGCGTTCCTGGGCACCGCCCACGTGAGCGCCGGCGAACTGATCCCGGGGCGCTTGCTGAACCCCATCGAAATTCAGCAAATTCTTTTGAACGCACCACAGACCGAAGCGACACCATGAGTACCAAGCAAATCCGCAATATCGCCATCATTGCCCACGTGGACCATGGCAAGACCACCATGGTCGACCAGCTGCTGCGCCAGTCGGGCACCTTCGCCGATCACGAGAAGGTCGTCGACACGGTGATGGACAACAACGCCATCGAAAAGGAACGTGGCATCACGATCCTGGCCAAGAACTGCGCCGTGACCTGGGAAGGCACGCACATCAACATCGTCGACACCCCGGGCCACGCGGACTTCGGCGGTGAAGTGGAACGCGCGCTGTCGATGGTCGACGGCGTGGTGCTGCTGATCGACGCGCAGGAAGGCCCGATGCCCCAGACGCGTTTCGTGACCAAGAAGGCGCTGGCCCTGGGCCTGAAGCCGATCCTGGTCGTGAACAAGGTCGACAAGCCGGGCGCCAACCCCGACAAGGTCGTCAACGCCGCTTTCGACCTGTTCGACAAGCTCGGCGCGACCGACGAACAGCTCGACTTCCCCGTGGTGTACGCCTCGGGCATCAATGGCTGGTCGTCGCTCGAAGAAGGCGCTCCTGGCGAGCAGTGGGGCCCCGACATGTCGGCCCTGTTCAACACCATCCTGAAGCACGTGCCGTCGCAAAAGGGTGACCCGAACGCGCCGCTGCAGCTGCAGATTTCCGCCCTCGACTTCTCGACCTTCGTGGGCCGCATCGGCGTGGGCCGCATCAGCCAGGGCACGCTCAAGCCCATGACCGACGTGCTGGTCATGGAAGGTCCGGACGGCAAGACCGTCAAGGGCCGCGTCAACCAGGTGCTGACGTTCCAGGGCCTGGACCGTGTGCAATCGACCGAAGCCGGCCCCGGCGAAATCGTGCTGATCAACGGCATCGCCGACATCGGCATTGGCGTCACCGTGACCGACAAGGACAAGCCTGCGCCGCTGCCCATGCTCAAGGTCGACGAGCCGACCCTGACCATGAACTTCTGCGTGAACACCAGCCCGCTGGCCGGCCGCGAAGGCAAGTTCGTGACCAGCCGCCAGATCTGGGACCGCCTGCAAAAGGAACTGCAGCACAACGTGGCACTGCGCGTGAGCGAGACCGACGAAGAAGGCATCTTCGAAGTCATGGGTCGCGGCGAACTGCACCTGACCATCCTGCTGGAAAACATGCGCCGCGAAGGCTATGAAATGGCCGTGTCGAAGCCGCGCGTGGTGTTCCGCACCGTGAACGGCGAAAAGCACGAGCCCATCGAATTGGTCACGGCCGACATCGAGGAAACCCACCAGGGTGGCGTGATGCAGGCACTGGGCGAACGCAAGGGCGAGCTGGTCAACATGGAACCGGACGGCCGTGGCCGCGTGCGCCTCGAGTACCGCATTCCGGCGCGTGGCCTGATCGGCTTCACGAACGAATTCCTGAACCTGACGCGCGGCTCGGGCCTCATCAGCAACATCTTCGACAGCTACGAAGCCCACAAGGGCGAGATCGGCAGCCGCAAGAACGGTGTGCTGATCTCGATGGACGACGGTGAAATCTTCACCTACGCGCTGGGCAAGCTGGACGACCGCGGCCGCATGTTCGTGAAGGCGAACGATCCGGTGTACGAAGGCATGATCGTCGGCATCCACAGCCGCGACAACGACCTGGTCGTGAACGCCACGCGCACCAAGCAGCTGACCAACTTCCGCGTGAGCGGCAAGGAAGACGCGATCAAGATCACGCCCCCGATCGACCTCACGCTGGAATACGGCGTCGAGTTCATCGAGGACGACGAGCTGGTCGAAATCACGCCCAAGAGCGTGCGCCTGCGCAAGCGTTTCCTGAAGGAAAGCGACCGCAAGCGCGCCGGCCGCGACACGTCGAACGGCTGATCGCCTTCGATCGGCCATGCGCCTGACGCACGGCGCCGCAGTCGGGCTGATGGTCGTCGTGACCCTCATGTGGGGCACGGCGGGCGTCGTCACGCGGCACCTGGCGCAGGCGCACAGTTTCGAGATCACCTTCTGGCGCAGCCTCTTCACGATGCTGGCGCTGCTGGTGATCTTGCCGCTTTGGCGGGGGCGGGCGGTGTTCTCGCAGCTGCGCCGCGGCGGGCACTCGCTCTGGATCTCGGGCGTCTGCTGGGCCGTGATGTTCACGGCCTTCATGGTGGCACTGACGCTGACCTCCACCGCGAGTGTGCTGGTCACGATGGCGCTCGGGCCGCTCTTCACCGCACTCGCTGCGCGCCTCTTCATCGGGCACAAGCTGCCCGCACGCACCTGGGCGGCCATCGTGGTTGCCGGGCTGGGCATCGGCTGGATGTACGGCACGCAACTGCTGGGCGGTGGCGGCGGGTCGCTCGTCGGCACGCTGGTGGCACTGTGCGTGCCGTTGGCGGGCGCGACGCAATGGACCGTGGTGCAGCATGCGCACGCCAAGGGGCAGGAGGTCGATCTGGTGCCCGCGGTGCTGATCGGCGCAGCCCTCTGTGCGCTCGTCACCTTGCCGCTGGCTTGGCCGTTCCACGCCGGCCCCCATGACCTGGGCCTGCTGGCCTTCCTGGGTGTCTTTCAGCTGGCGATTCCCTGCGTGCTCTCAGTGCTGTGCGCGCAGGTGCTCAAGGCGCCCGAGGTGGCGTTGCTGGCGCTGCTCGAGGTGATCTTCGGCATCGCGCTGGCCTGGCTCGGCGCCGGGGAGACGCCTGCGGCCAGCGTGCTGACCGGCGGCGTGCTCGTGATCGGGGCGCTGGTGTTCAACGAGCTGCTCGCACTGCGCGGGCGCCGCACCACGCTGGCGGACAGCGCGCTGCCAGGCGCGCACTGACCCGCAGCGGCCCTCAGCGGCCGAAGAGGTACAAGCCGATCACGATCACGACGGCCACCACGACCATTCCGAAGTTGCGCCAGCTGGCTTGCTGGCTGCGCGCGAACTCTTTGAGCATGTCGGCAGTCTCCTGCTCGTCGGCGGCGACGATCGCCTGGGCCTCGTCGAGGATGCGCCGATGGTCGGCTGCCGTTGCAAAGGCCGGCTCGGCGGCGACACGGGCGCGTAGCGCTTCGAACGGTTCCGTGTCGAGCAGGCCGTCGGTCACCAGCCAGCCCAGGGTGGGGCCCAGGGCGGCGGGCGCGCCGGTCAGAGGCGCGGCACGCAACGCCAGGTCGCGGGTCTCGGTGTCGATCAGCCCCTCGTTGAACAGCGCGATCACGGCCTCGTGTGTGATGCCGGTCTTGCCGAGGTCCAGCAGGTCGTCTGCGTCGTAGGCGATGTCTTCCGCTTCGGTGAACGCCGCGACGGCCGGCGAGGCGGCTTCGAGGCGCTCCACCGCTGCATCCAGTTCTTCCTCGGCGATCAGGTTCTTGAGGCGCATCCAGGCCAGCGCATGCGCGGGGCCGGGAATCGGCGGCAGGGCGGGGGCCTCGGGGTGCGCGAGAGCGGCATCGTGCTGCGCGTCGGTGATGAGGCCATGGGACACAAGCGCGTGGAAGGCGTCCGGGTGGGTGTCGGCAGAAGTCATCGGGCGATTCTGCCGTGCAGCATGAAAAAAGCCCCGGCGGATGCCGAGGCTTCGATTGATGGAGGCGTCGGTTCAGACCGATGCCATCACATCAGCGGCATCAGGGACGGGCGACCTTCCAGGCGCCGTTGGCCACGCCGTCACCGGTCTTGTCGCCGGCCTTGGTGTCCTTGGCCCAGTAGTACAGCGGCCAGCCCTTGTAGGCCCACTGCTTCTTGCCGTCTTCACGCACGACGATGGTGTAGCCGCCCATGGGCTTGGCGGCATCGGCCACGCCGAGCGGCGGCCAGTTGGTGGCGCATTGGCCGTTGCAGGCCGAGGTGCCGGCATTGGCGGTGTCACGGGCGAAGGTGTAGAGCGTCATGCCGTTCGGGCCGACCAGCACGCCATCGGCGGTGCGGGTGGGCGTGTCGGGCGCTCCAGCGGTCTTGGTGGACATGCCGCCGCAGCCGGCGAGCAGAGCCGCTGCGAGGATCGAGGCGCTGAGCAATTTCATGCAGTTTCTCCTTCAGTTGAAAAATCAATCGCGAAAACAAGCCAGGTGAATGCGCGAACCGGCAGTTTATGCCGTCGCTACGATAACTCGCGGTAGGCCAGGGTCGCGAGTCTCAGCAGCGCATCGCGCGGCAGGCGACCGGCCACGGCATAGCCGAAACCCCGGTCGACCCAGTAAAAGCTCGGCACGGCGCCATCCGAGGCAAAACGGAAGGCGGTTTCGCGCGCGGCCGCGGTATCCGCGGCCTGCGCATCGAGCGTGCCGATGTACAGCGTGATGCGTTCGCCCGCCGTGTCCTCGAACATGAACTGGGCGCGCGCGCCGGTTTCGCCGGGCAGCAGGCGCCCGCCGACCAGCGTGTAGCCGAGCGAGGACAGGTCCGGCACCTTGAGCGGGTGGTCCAGGCGCTTGGACAACCACTGCACCAAGTGCTGCTGCTCGGCGGCGGCCACTTCGACGGGGTGCCGCTTTTCAGGTGTGTAGACGACATGGGCCACCGACGCGTCGCGGACGAACTCGCGCACGGCCGGTGCGCGCGCCAGGGAGGCCCCGGTCGCACGCGGCGCGCCCGACCACTGGGTATTGCCGAGCCAGCCGGCCGCGAAGGCGACCAGCAGGCCTGCGGCCATGCCGCCCCAGCGCAGCCAGGGGGCCGAGCGGCCGGTCTCGGCACGACGTCGTTCGAGCGCGCCCATCAGCGGCGCCGGCACGGGCTCGTCGAGCAGACCGCCGTGCAGGCGACGCAAGGCGTCGCGCTGGGCATGCCAGGCCGCCACGCGGGCCGCCACGGCCGGATCGCGCGCAATCGCATCCTCGACCGCTTCACGGCGTTCGGGCGGCAACTGACCGTCGACCCAGGCGTGCAGCTCGTCGTCGGTGGGGGGCAGGGTGGGGCGGTTCATGGCGGGGTGCTTCAAATCACTTGAGGCGGCGCAGGCCGGGGCGGCTGGGCGCGGCGGCGCCGTCCATCAGTTCCTGCAGGCGAAGGCGGGCGCGCGAGAGGCGCGACATCACGGTGCCGATCGGAATGCCGAGCACCTTCGCCACCTCGGCGTAGGACAGGTCTTCGAGCGTCACGAGCAGCAGCACGGCGCGTTGCTCTTCGGGCAGCTGCATCAGGCAGCGCTGCAGGTCGAGGCCAAGGCCCGGATCGGCGCCACCTTGCAGCTGCTCGGGCGCCACGTCTTCCAGCGCCACGACTGCATGCGGCGGCGGCCGGCGCCGCACCTGGCTGGCGAAGAGGTTGTGCATGACCGTGAAGAGCCAGGCACGCAGGTCGGTGCCCACCACCCAGAGCCGCCACTTGCCGCAGGCGCGTTCGAGCGTGTCCTGCACCAGGTCGTCGGCCGCCCAGGCATTGCCCGTGAGTGCGCGCGCATAGCGGCGCAGGCTCGGGATGTGCTCGACCAGCAGGCGGGCGTCCATGGGTAGGCCGGGAGCCTGTCCGTCTCAGGGCTTGGCGGTTTTCCAGGTGCCGTTGACGCCGTCGCCGGTCTTGTCGCCCGGCTTGGTGTCCTTCACCCAGTAGTACAAGGGCCAGCCCTTGGCAGCCCATTGCTTCTTGCCGTCGTCGCGCGTGACGATGCTGAAGTCGCCGCTCGGCTTGTCGCTGTCGGTCGCCATGAAGGGCGGCCAGTTGGTGGCGCAGCCGCCGTTGCAGGCCGACTTGCCGTTGCCGGCTGTGTCCTTGTCGAAGGTGTAGAGCGTCATGCCGTTCGCACCGACCAGCGCGCCATCGGCGGCCTTGGGCTGGGCGAACGCGGGGAGGGCGAGCAGGCTGCCGAGCAGTGCGGCGGCGATGCCGACGGAGGACATGCGAAGAGGCGACATGGAAAGACTCCTGGGTTGATGGCATCGACGATCGATGACACCGCACAAACGCCCGCAGAGCGCGTTTTATTCCATGCCGCCCGAAAAAAGAATGATCAGCGGTTGCGGCTCTTCATCGCGCGCTCGACTTCGCGCTTGCCTTCGCGGTCCTTGATGGTGTCGCGCTTGTCGTGCTCGGCCTTGCCCTTGGCGAGCGCGATGTCGCACTTCACCTTGCCGGCCTTCCAGTGCAGGTTCAGCGGCACCAGCGTGTAGCCCTTTTGTTCGACCTTGCCGACCAGCCGCTTGATCTCTTCCTTGTGCAGCAGCAACTTCTTGGTGCGGATCGAATCAGGATTGACGTGCGTCGAGGCGCTCTTGAGCGGGTTGATCTGCAGGCCCACGACGAACAGCTCGCCGTCGCGGATCACCACGTAGCCGTCGGTCAGCTGCACCTTGCCTTCGCGCAGCGATTTGACTTCCCAACCCTCGAGGACCAGGCCGGCCTCGAAGCGTTCTTCGAAGAAATAGTTGTAGGCGGCCTTCTTGTTGTCGGCGATGCGGGAGGAGGTGTCTTGTTTCTTGGTGGCCATGGCTCGAGAAGTTGGGGGCGCATGGCTTCAATACAATCCGTCGCGCACGCGGTGCCGATTCTATGAAAACAGTCCACAAGTCCGTCCTCATCTGGTACAGCGCCGAAGAAATGTACGCGCTCGTCACCGATGTGGCGAAGTACCCGCAGTTTCTGCCCTGGTGCAACAAGTCGCGCGTCATCGAGCAGGACGAAGGCGGCATGACCGCCGAAGTCGGCCTGGCCTTCGCCGGGCTGCACCAGAGTTTCACCACCCGCAACACGCACATCGCAGGCCGCGAAGTGCAGCTGAAGCTGGTCGACGGGCCGTTCTCCAACCTCGACGGCACCTGGAAATTCCACCCCGTGGGCGAGCAGGGCGAACGCGCCTGCCGCGTCGAGTTGCAGATGAGCTACGGCTTCAGCAACTTCGCATTGCAGGCCATGGTGGGACCGGTGTTCGACACCATCGCCTCGAGCCTGGTCGAGGCCTTTGTGAAGCGCGCCGAACAGGTCTACGGCGAAGGCTGATGGCCGACAGCCGCATCGAGGTCACGCTGAGCTGTTCGCCGGCGGCGCGCGAGGTGTTCGAGCAGGTCCTGCTGCTCGCGCCCGGCACCGCGGTGAGCGAGGCGGTGAAGGCCAGCGATCTCACACAGCGCTTTCCCGATCTGGACTGGCGGCACACCATGACGCCGGGTGTCTGGGGCAGGGCGGTGGCGTGGGAGCAGCCGCTGAAGGATGGTGACCGCATCGAGCTGTGCCGTCCGCTCACGGTCGATCCGAAGGTGGCGCGGCGTGAACGCTTCCAGCGTCAAGGTGCGCGCGGCACGGGCCTGTTCGCGAACAAGCGCAAGGGCGGCAAGGACGGCTACTGAGCCGCCTGCACTGGCCGGGTCAGCGGCTTACTTGCAGTCGCTGTCGATGACCGTTTGAGCGCGTTTCTGCGCGTCGGCACGAGCGGCGTCGTCCATGAACTCGCGCTCGCCCTTGGCATTGACCTTGGCGATGCGGATGCCGCTGTCGATGGTGTTCTTGTTCTCGCGCGCACGGGTGCAGTTGTCGGCCTTGGCCTTGGCGATCTTTGCGGCTTCAGCCGCTTCCTTGGCCTTCTGCTCGGCCTCCGCCTTCTTGGTCTTTTCTTCGAGCTCCTTGTCCACGCCCGTGGGCTTGGGCGGCGCGGGCTTGGGGGCTGCGGCCGCGTCGCTGCTTCCCTCGGGGGCTGGCGTGACCGAAGCGGGCGCCCGGGCCGACGGCGAAGGGCCGGCGCGGCGCAGGATGTTCTTCTCGGGGATGTCGGTGGGCGGCGGCTGGTCGCTGAAGACCTTCTTGCCGCTGTTGTCGACCCATTGCCATTGCGCGCTCGCCGAGAGCGGCAGCGCACACGCGCAACCCAATACCAGCCAATGCAGGAAATTCATGCGCGGAGTTTAGCTGCGCCTTACTTTTTGCAACATCCGGAATGGGCGGTTTTGCAACGGTCAGAAAAAACCCGCGCCGGCGAAGCGGGCGGAGCCCTCGTTACAATCCGTCTTTTGGAGCCTCACCCATGCGCCTTCTAGGCAAAGCGCTCACCTTCGACGACGTGTTGTTGGTGCCAGCATTCTCCCAAGTCCTGCCAAAGGACACGTCCCTCGCCACCAAGTTCTCCCGCAACATCACGTTGAACCTGCCGCTCGTCTCTGCGGCCATGGACACCGTGACCGAAGCCCGCCTCGCGATCGCCATCGCGCAGGAAGGCGGCATCGGTATCGTGCACAAGAACCTCACCGCGCAACAGCAGGCCGCCGAAGTGGCCCGCGTGAAGCGTTATGAGTCGGGTGTTTTGCGAGATCCGGTGGTGATCACGCCGACGCACTCCGTGCGCCAGGTGATGGCACTGTCCGACCAGCTCGGCATTTCGGGCTTCCCGGTGATCGACGGCGGCAAGGTCGTCGGCATCGTCACGGGGCGCGACCTGCGCTTCGAGAACCGCTACGACGTGCCCGTCAGCGAAATCATGACGCAGCGCGACCGGCTCATCACGGTGCCCGACGGCACCACGCTGGCCGAAGCCAAGGCGCTGCTGAACAAGCACAAGCTCGAGCGCCTGCTCGTCATCAACGGCGACTGGGAGCTCAAGGGCCTCATCACCGTCAAGGACATCACCAAGCAGACCAGCTTCCCCAACGCCGCACGCGACGCCAACGGCCGCCTGCGCGTGGGCGCGGCGGTCGGCGTGGGTGACGGCACCGAAGAGCGCGTCGAAGCCCTGGTGAAGGCCGGCGTCGACGCCATCGTGGTCGACACCGCCCACGGCCACAGCGCCGGCGTGATCGAGCGCGTGCGCTGGGTCAAGAAGAACTACCCGCAGGTCGACGTCATCGGCGGCAACATCGCCACCGGCGACGCTGCGCGCGCGCTGGCCGACGCCGGCGCCGACGCGGTCAAGGTCGGCATCGGCCCGGGCTCGATCTGCACCACCCGCATCGTGGCCGGCGTGGGCGTGCCGCAGATCATGGCGGTCGACAGCGTCGCCACCGCGCTGCACGGCACGGGCATTCCGCTGATCTCCGACGGCGGCGTGCGCTACTCGGGCGACATCGCCAAAGCGATTGCCGCCGGTGCCAGCACCGTCATGATGGGCAGCATGTTCGCCGGCACCGAAGAGGCGCCGGGCGAGATCGTGCTGTACCAGGGTCGCAGCTACAAGAGCTATCGCGGCATGGGCTCCATCGGCGCGATGCAGCAAGGCAGTGCCGACCGGTACTTCCAGGAGTCGACCACCGGCAACCCCAACACCGACAAGCTGGTGCCCGAAGGCATCGAAGGCCGCGTACCCTACAAGGGCTCGATCGTCTCCATCGTCTACCAGATGGCCGGCGGCGTGCGTGCCAGCATGGGCTACTGCGGCTGCGCGACCATCGAGGACATGCAGAACAAGGCCGAGTTCGTCGAGATCACCACGGCCGGCATCCGTGAGAGTCACGTCCACGACGTGCAGATCACGAAGGAAGCGCCGAACTACCGCGCCGAGTAAGCCCAATCTGGCCAGACCTTGAAAGTCAGGCCAGACTGAAGCTAAAATTTGGGCCAGATTCAAATTTTCTGGCCTAAATGCAATCCATCGGCATCGCTGAAGCCAAGAACAACTTCTCGGCCCTGATCGACCTGGTCGAAAAGGGCGAGGAGGTTCGCATCACCCGCCACGGCAAGGAAGTCGTGCGCATGCTGCCGGTGCGCCGCAAGCCCGTCATCACCGACGAGCAGATCGCCCGCGAGCTCGGGCAGATCGACGCGCTGCACGCCACCATCCAGCCCGGCCCCACGACCCGCGAGCTCCTCGACCAGGGACGCCAGTCATGACCGCCTTCGTCATGGACGCCTCCGTCACTGCCGCCTGGCTGCTGCCCGACCAGGCCAGCGAACACACCCGCAGGCTCTACACCGCCATCCGCCGCGACGAGGTCGAGCCACAGGCGCCCAACGCCTGGCAATGGGAGTGCGCCAACATCCTCGCCAACGGCGTGCGCAGCGGCCGCATCCCGGCGTCGGCCGTCGAAGGGCTGTGGAGCGTGCTCGACGCCATCCGCCACCGCGTGGAGCTGCACGACCTCGCGCCGGCGCAGCACAAGGCCGTGCTTGCCGTCGCCATCGACGCGGGCGTCTCGCTCTACGATGCGGGCTACCTCTGGCTCGCCAAATCGCTCAACCTTCCGCTCGCCACCTTCGACGAGCACCTCATCCAGGCGGCGCCGCACGCGGGCGTCAAGCTGTTCGACATTTCAACGCTCTGAGTCCTTTCGCCATGCAACACGACAAGATCCTCATCCTCGACTTCGGCTCGCAAGTCACCCAGCTCATCGCACGCCGCGTGCGCGAAGCGCATGTGCTCAGCGAAGTGCATCCCTGCGACGTGACCGACGAATGGGTGCGCGAATACGCCGCCGACGGCCACCTCAAGGGCGTGATCCTCTCGGGCAGCCACGCCAGCGTGTACGAAGAGACCACCGACAAGTGCCCGCAAGCCGTGTTCGACCTCGGCATCCCGGTGCTCGGCATCTGCTACGGCATGCAGACCATGGCGCACCAGCTCGGCGGCAAGGTCGAAGGCGGCCACAAGCGCGAGTTCGGCTTCGCGGCCGTGCGCGCCCATGGCCACACCGCGCTGCTGAAGGACATCGCCGACTTCACCACGCCCGAAGGTTTCGGCATGCTCAACGTGTGGATGAGCCACGGCGACAAGGTCACCGAGCTGCCGCCCGGCTTCAAGCTCATGGCCAGCACCGACAGCTGTCCCATCGCCGGCATGGCCGACGAGGCGCGCCGCTACTACGCGCTGCAGTTCCATCCTGAAGTCACGCACACCGTGCAGGGCAAGGCCATCATCGACCGCTTCGTGCTCGGCATCTGCGAAGCCAAGCCCGACTGGGTCATGCGCGATCACATCGCCGAAGCCGTGCAGAAGATCCGCGAGCAGGTGGGCGATGAAGAAGTCATCCTCGGCCTGTCGGGCGGTGTCGATTCGAGCGTGGCTGCCGCGCTCATCCACCGCGCCATCGGCGACCAGCTGACCTGCGTGTTCGTCGACCACGGCCTGCTGCGCCTGAACGAAGGCGACATGGTCATGGAGATGTTCGAAGGCAAGCTGCACGCGAAGGTCATCCGCGTCGATGCCAGCGACCTGTTCCTGGGCAAGCTCGCCGGCGTGAGCGACCCCGAAGCCAAGCGCAAGATCATCGGCGGCGAGTTCGTCACCGTGTTCAAGCAGGAAGCCGCGAAGCTCAAGGCCGGCGACGGCGGCCACAAGGGTGCGACCTTCCTGGCGCAAGGCACCATCTACCCCGACGTCATCGAGTCGGGCGGTGCCAAGAGCAAGAAGGCCGTCACCATCAAGAGCCACCACAACGTGGGCGGCCTGCCCGAGCAGCTCGGCCTCAAGCTGCTCGAACCGCTGCGCGACCTGTTCAAGGACGAAGTGCGCGAACTCGGCGTGGCCCTCGGCCTGCCGCCCGAGATGGTCTACCGCCACCCGTTCCCCGGCCCGGGCCTGGGCGTGCGCATCCTGGGCGAGGTGAAGAAGGAATACGCCGACCTGCTGCGCCGCGCCGACGCGATCTTCATCGAAGAGCTGCGCAACTTCACCGACGAATCGGGCAAGACCTGGTACGACCTCACGAGCCAGGCCTTCACCGTGTTCCTGCCCGTGAAGAGCGTGGGCGTGATGGGCGACGGCCGCACCTACGACTACGTCGTCGCGCTGCGCGCCGTGCAGACCAGCGACTTCATGACCGCCGACTGGGCCGAGCTGCCGTACGCGCTGCTCAAGAAGGTGTCGGGCCGCATCATCAACGAGGTGCGCGGCATCAACCGCGTGACCTACGACGTGTCGAGCAAGCCGCCGGCGACGATCGAGTGGGAGTGATCCCCATCGCGCGGGCCAAGGCCCGCGCTGGCATGCCGCTTGCGATCTAATCGCCCCTGAAGCGGCGGCCACCGGTGGCGCCGCCCTTCGCGCGAAAGGACGCCCGTTGGCCCGCTCCGATCCTCGCAACACCTCGCGGTATTGGCACGCACCCGGCGTGCCGGGCATGGACCTGCTCCATGCCGACTTCACCACGCACGACTACGCCCCGCATGTGCACGACTCCCTCGTGGTCGCGGTCACGGAGGTGGGCGGCTCGGAGTTCAGGAGCCGGGGCCGCACCGATGTGGCCCACACGCAGGCGCTGCTCGTCTTCAACCCCGGCGAGCCGCACTCGGGCCGCATGGCCGGCAGCCCGCGCTGGCGCTACCGGTCGTTCTACCTGGCCGGGCGGGGGCTTCAGAGCGTGCTCACGTCGCTGGGCATCGACCAGCCGCAGCACTTCACATCGAACGCCTTTCGCGACCCCGACCTCATCGCACGCTTCCTGGTGCTGCACCGCGCGCTCGACGGAGAGCCCGACGCGCTGCTGCACCAGGAACTGCTCGTGCGCAGCTTCGGTGCGCTGTTCGCCGCGCACGGACAGGCCAGGCGCCGCGTACCGACTGCGCCCTCGGAGGCGCGCGTGCTCGCGCCTGTGCTCGACCTGATGCGCGATGGCCATGCCGAGCGGCTGACGCTTGAGCAGATGGCGCAGGCCGCCGACCTGACGACCTTCCAGCTGATCGGCGCCTTCCACCGCACGCTCGGGCTGACCCCGCACACCTACCTGACGCAGCTGCGCCTGCGGGCCGCGCTGCGGCAGCTCGATGCGGGCCAGCCCGTGGCCGAGGCCGCGCTGGCCTCGGGCTTCTACGACCAGAGCGCGTTGAACAAGCACTTCAAGCGCACCTTCGGCATGACGCCGTTGCAGTACGTGCGCGCCCGGGCGAACTGATTGGGTCGCGGGCGCAATTTCAACCAATAGCGTTTCGAGTCGTCCTGCCATGCTGAAACCCATCAGCAAGGCCACCCATGACACGACTCTTCTGCCAGGAACATGCCGACATCCTGCGGCTGGACGCCCAGGTCCTCCAATCGCGGCCCGGTGCCGTGCGGCTGTCGCAGCATCCTTTCTATCCCGGCGGCGGCGGGCAACTGCCGGACCGCGGCGTCGTTCGCTGGCAGGGCGGCGAGGTGCCCGTCACCGGCTTTTCCGAGGAGGGGGGCCTCGTTTGGGTCCAGCTGCCCGATCGCATCGAGATCACCGGCAACGTCCAGGCCGAGGTCGATCCGGCCTTCCGGCAATGCATGCGCGAACTGCACACCGACCTGCATGTGCTCAACGCGCTGGTCTTCCGTGACTTCGACGGCGCGCTGGTCACGGGCGTGCAGATGAACGATGACGGCACCGCGCGCATCGACTTCGATCTGCCCGGCGCCGACAACGACCGCCTGCGGGCCCTCGAGCCCGAGCTGAACGACGTGATCGCGCAGGACCTCGCGGTGCAGACGCACTACGTGTCGGTCACCGCCGCCCACGGCGAGCAGGGGCTGCTGCGCTCCCGTTCGGTGGCGCCGCCGCCTTCGGCCGAGGGGCTGGTCCGCATCGTCGAGATCGCCGGGCTCGACCGGCAGGCCTGCGGCGGCACGCACCTCGCGTCCACCGGCGCCTCGCGGCCGGTGCGGATTCTCAAGATCGAGAACAAGGGCCGCTCCAACCGCCGTGTGCGCATCGGGCTGCAAGGGCTGTAGGCATGCGCAGATCGCTGTCGGCGCTCTGGGCGCATCCCGTGTGGCTGCTGTGGGTGCCGCCTGCCTTCTGGGCGGGCAACCTCGTGCTGGGGCGGGCTCTCGGGCCGGTCTTTCCGCCGGTGTCGCTCGCGGTGGGGCGCTGGGTCGTGGCGCTGGCGGTGCTGGCGCCGTTCGTCGGCGCACAGGCATGGCGCGAGCGCGGGCTGCTCGCGCGGCACTGGCGGCTGATCGCGGCCTGCGGCGCCTTCGGCATCGCCGGCTACAACGCGCTGGGCTACCTGGCCTTGCAGACGGTGCCCGCCACCAGCGTCGCGTTCCTCAACTCGACGCTGCCGCTGATGGTGCCGCTCGCCGCCGTGGTGCTCGGTGTCGAGCGTATCACCTGGAAGGCGCTACTCGGTATCGGCATCTCGTTCCTCGGCGTGACCTGGATCGTGGCGCGTGGCGAACTGGCGCACCTGCTGGCGTTGCGGCTGGGCGGCGGCGAGCTGCTGGTGCTGCTGGCCGTGGCCAACTACGCCGTGTACTCGGTGCTGCTGCGGCGCAAGCCGGCGGCCCTCAGCCCGCTGGTGTTCCTGGCCGCGACCATGGCCGCCGGGCTGGTGGTGCTGATGCCGTTCTGGGTGATCGAGCTGGCACGCGGCGCGCGCATTCCGACCGATGCGGCCTCGGTGGGGGCGGTGCTCTACATCGGCCTCTTCGCATCGCTGTTCGCCTTCATCCTGTGGAGCCGCTGTGTCGCGACGCTGGGCGCGACGGTGACGGGCGTGTCGTTCCATCTCGTCGCGCTGTTCACGGCGCTGCTGGCGTTTCTCGTGCTGCGCGAGCCCGTGCGCGGCTTCCACATCGCGGGCATCGCGTTGATCCTGCTCGGCTTCTTCGTCACGACCTTCCAGCCAGCAAGGCAAGCGAAGGTCCCGGCCTGAGCCGATGAACACGATCGAAGTCCTGCGCACCCTGGTCGGATTCGACACGACCTCGCACCGCTCCAACCTCGGCCTCATCCACTGGGTGGCCGATTACCTGGCGGCGCACGGCGTCAAGGCGCAGCTGATCTCCAGCGACGACGGCCAGAAGGCCAACCTGCTGGCGACCCTGGGCCCCGACGTGGCGGGCGGCATCGTGCTGTCCGGTCACACCGACGTGGTGCCCGTCGACGGGCAGGCCTGGGATTCGGACCCGTTCACGCTCGTCGAACGCGAGGGCCGTTGGCACGGACGGGGCACCGCCGACATGAAGGGCTTCATCGCGGCCTGCCTGGCGGCGGTGCCTGCGTGGCGCGGGCTCGCGCTGCAGCGTCCGATCCACCTCGCGCTGTCGTATGACGAAGAGGTCGGCTGTTTCGGCGTGCCGCGCCTGGTCGCCGCGCTGCGTGCCCACGTGCAGGCCCCGGCGCTGGCCGTCATCGGCGAGCCGACGCAGATGCGCGTGGGGTTGGCCCATCGCGGCTTCTTCGGCCACCGCATCACCTTCAGCGGACGGCCGGTCCATTCCGGCGATCCGGCCCTGGGCGTGAGTGCGATCGAGCCGGCCGCGCAGCTGATCGCGCAGCTCGCGCGCTTCGGACGCACGCTGCGCGCGCAGGGCAACCGCACCACCTTCAACGTCGGCTGCATCCATGGCGGGACGGCCATCAACATCGTCCCCGGTTGCTGCGAAGTGACGTGGGAGTTCCGTCCAACGGACGCGGCCAGCACCGCGCAGGTGACGCAAGAACTGGCGCGGCTGCTTGCAGGCGTGCCGCCCGAGGTGACCGTCGAGATGACGCAGCTGGCCGGCGTGCCGGCGCTCTGCGCGCCAGAAGGCGGGGCCGTGGACGCGCTCAGGCGTTGGGGCGCGCTGTGGCCGCCGGGCGAGATCCCGTTCGGCACCGAGGCCGGATTTTTCCAGCAGGCGGGGATCCCGTCGCTGGTGTGCGGGCCCGGCGCGATCGCGCAGGCGCACCAGCCCAACGAGTGGATCGCGGCCAGCGAGTTGCGCGCCGCTGATCGGTTTCTGATGTGCGTCGGGGCGTGGGCCTCGGGCGTCTAGGCGTTCGCGCCCCCATCCGTCGATGCGATCCTGGCCGTGTCAGGGGTTCCCCGGAGTGTCCAAGTTAAGCTTTCGCGCGTAGTCTGCCCGCATCCTGGAACTTCATTCCGAACCCTGCGGATTCAGACCGATCCGAGAGCGAAGGCGCATGCTTTCGTCCTCGGCCGATGGCCGCTCGAAGGCGAAAGTCCTAGGGTCCCCGGTGCTCACTGTGAGCCCTCTCGTTGACCGGCCGGATGCGAATGATCTGGCGCGCAGGTCGCACGAGATTCCCCAACGACTGCTCACGCACCCCCTCCATGAAACTCCTGTCCCGCAAGTTGGCCGTGATGGCCCTGGCCGTCGTCGGCATGGTGACCCTGCGCGCCGAAGCCGGCGTGGTGATTGCCGGCACGCGCGTGATCTTTCCCGGGCAGGAGCGGGAGGTCACCGTCCAGCTGACCAACGAAGGCGAGTCGCCCGCCCTGATCCAGACATGGATCGACCGGGGCGACCCGAACGAGCCGCCGGAGAAGATCGACGTGCCCTTCGTGCTGGCGCCTGCGATGTTTCGCCTTGATCCGAAGAAGGGGCAGACCCTGCGGCTGATCCGGCTCAAGGCACCCCTGGCGCAGGACAAGGAAAGCCTGTTCTGGCTGAACGTGCTGGAGGTGCCGCCGAAGGCCAAGGCGGGCCTGGATGCCAACCGGCTCCAGCTGGCCTATCGCACGCGCATCAAGGTGATGTCGCGCCCCGAGGGGTTGGCGGGGCAGGCGGAGGAGGCGCCTGCGCTGCTTCGATGGGCGCTGGTCCGCACCGCAGACGGCAAGGGCCAGGCGCTGAGGGCGAGCAATGCGACGCCCTATGTCGTGAACCTGGGAGGTGTTGCCTTGAAGTCGTCCGGCCAGGCGTTCGATGCGGGCGCCGGAGCCGTCAAGCCGGGTGAGTCGGCGTTGTTTGCGGTTCAGGGCTTCGATGCGCAGGCGAGCGCGGATGCCGAGGTCGAATACACCAGCATCAACGACTGGGGCGGTGACGTGCCAAACAGGCAGCCGTTGTCCAGCAGGGAAACACGTTGAGCCCGGCCTTGCCAACGATGAAAAAGATCCTCTTCAAGACGCTGCTGCTGGCGGCGTCCCTGGTCCCTTTCGAGGTGCGGGCGCAATGCAGCATGACGATGGATGTGGCGCCGCTCGTGTCGGAAATCAGCAATATCAGCAGGAGCAAGATCAACCCCAACGTCCCTGATGGCACGGTGATCGACTATGTGTTTTCCTTGTACTCCGGCGTGCAGGGCGGAACCAAGGTCATCTGCAGTGGTGGGCTGGGCATCTCTCCGAGAAATGGCATCGGGGCAACGGGGCCGTACAACACCTACAGGACGGCGATTCCAGGGATTGGACTGCGCTTCTCCCACGGTTCGAACAATCTGCCTGCGAACATGGTGGGTCCCTGGCCCTTGTCCGTCAATCACGGAACCCAAGGCTCCGTGTTTGTGTACGAGTACCCCAACATCCTGAAGATCGAGGTGGTAAAGATAGGAGAAATAAAGGCGGGGGGAACACTGTCGGGCGAAGTCGCCGCCGGGTATTTCAAGGGCACCTTCAAATACATCTCTTACGTCATCAAGCCGGCAGCCCAGATGCAATTGGCCATTCCCACATGCAAGGTGACGACACCTTCAGTCGGCGCGTTTCTGGGGAATGTCAGCGCGACTTCATTCACCGGCGTCGGCCAGACGTCACAGGCCGTGCCATTGAATATTTCGCTGACGTGTTCGAACGGCGCCGCCGGTGTGAACGGCAAGGTCTTCGTGACACTCACCGACCAGACCCGCCCGACCAACGTGTCGAACACCTTGTCGCTCAATGCGGCGTCCACCGCCCAGGGCGTCGGCATCCAGGTGCTCAATGGCACGAACGTGATCAGCTACGGGCCGGACTCCAATGTCGTGGGCAACAAGAACCAATGGCTGGCCGGGACGACGTCGAACGGGGTGTTCAACATTCCGTTGACGGCTCGCTATGTGCAGACGGACACGACCGTGAAGCCCGGAAGCGCCAACGGCCGTGCCACATTCACGATGAGCTATCAGTAGGCTGCGGGCCTTCGCGTCAGAAGCTCGCCTTCAAGCCCACCGTGAACATCCCGCCCTTGGCCTGCTTCGACAGCTTGCCGAAGTAGTCGTAGTCGGCCGTGATCGCGAGGTTCTGCGTCATGCGGTACTCGGCGCCGACACCGACCATCACACCCGTGCTGGTGCCCGAGAGGCGTTGGTTGGCCGGGGCCCAGTTGTTGTCGCCGGAGATGCGTCCGCGTGCCACGCCGAGGCGGCCGTTGAGGGCGAAGGCGTCGCTCAGCGGCATGCGGGCGGTGGCGGCGGCGTAGAAGACCTGGCCGGTGCCGGTCTGCAGCCGGGAGCCGCCGTAGGCCGAGGTCCATTGGCTCACGCCGCCGAGGCGGGCGTAGCCGGCTTCCACGCCGAAGTGTTCGGTCAGGCGGTAGCCGCCGTACAGCTTGTAGGACGTGCCGCTCTTGTTGGCCTTCTTGCCGTCCCATGGCACGGGCACGTGGTTCTTCGAGGACGACAGGCTGTAGCTGGAGCGGCCGATGGCGCCGCCGACATAGAACCCGGTGTCCTTGTCGAGACCGGCGGCGAAGGCGCCGACGGAGGCGGTGCCGAGCCAGAGGGCTGCGAGTGCGAGGCGGGTTTGCGTTTTCGTCAAGATGAAATCCTGTTGGTTGATTGATCGATTGAATGAATGCGTGGATGGGCGGCGTGTCGTTGTTCGCCTTGCCGCCACCGTGAGACGATTCTCAAAAACCAAGCTGAAGACGAGCTTCGCGTTTGCTGAAGGCCTCATGAAGGGCCCTTGCCATGGGCGATGATCGAGGCATGTCAGCTCAGCTTCTTCTTCCCGGAATCGATCCCCCGCCGCGGCCCCTGCCGCGGCCTCGCGGCACCCAGGCCCCTCGCAAGGCGCCGCTGCCGCACTCGCTTTTCTTCGCACTGCTTCCCACCCCGCAAGACGCCGAAACCATCGCCGCGCTCGGCGCGCGCATGAACTCCCAACACGCCCTGAAGGGCACGGTGGTCGAGGCGCCGCGCCTGCATGTCACGCTGTTCGACCTCGGCAACCACGACCAGGTGCCCGCCGACAAGGTGGCCCAGGCATCGACCGCCGCCGCTGCGGTGTCCGTGCCGGCGCTCGATGTCGTTTTCGAAAAATCCATGAGCTACGCCAAGGGCGCGCTGGTGCTGTGCGCCGACGACGAGGCCAACGTTGCGGCGTTGCGCGCGTTCAGGCAGCGCCTGGGCGAGGCGCTGGCCGATGTCGGCCTGAAGCCTTCGCGCACGTTCACGCCGCACATGACCGTCGCCTATGCGAGGCGCAAGCTCGAAAGGCACGCGCTCGAAGCGCCCGCCCCCTGGACCGCCCATTCGCTGGTGCTCATCGACAGCCACGTGGGCGAGGGCGTGCACGAGGTGCTGGGGCGCTGGCCCGCCGAGGTGGCCGCCTAAGCGCCTTCGTCGTCCGCAAAGGTATCGAACAGCAGCCCGCGCAGCCACTGGTTGCCCGGGTCACGGTGCACCTTCGCGTGCCAGAACAGGTTGATCGCGATCTGCGGCAGCGCCACCGGGTGCGGTCGCCAGACCAGGCCGAAGGGCTCGGCGATGCTGCGCGCCAGCCGCTCGGGCACGGTCGCGATCATTTCGCTCGACTGCAGGATGTGGCCGATGGCCACGAAGTGCGGCACCTTGAGCCGGATGCGGCGCTGGATGCCCTGCGCCGCCATCACGTCGTCGGCCTTGCCGTGGCCCGTGCCGGCGGCCTGCACCTGCACATGGTCGGCCGCGCTGAAGTCCTTCAGTGACACGCTGCGCTTGCGCGCCAGCGGGTGCGTGCCCGCGAACAGGCACACATAGCGCTGCAGGAACAGCCGGCGCTGGAACACGCCCGACTTGAGCTGCGGCAGCAGGCCGATGGCGATGTCGACATGGCCGGCCTCCAGGTCGTCGCGCAGGTGGGTCGCGGTGTTGTTGCGCAGCGTGCTGATAGTCACGCCCGGCGCGGCGGCCGAAAGCGTTTCCATGAGGCGCGGCGTGAAGTAGATCTCGCCGATGTCGGTCATGGCGAGCGTGAAGCTGCGCGTGCTCGTGGCGGGGTCGAACACCACCTGCTGGTTGAGCGCCGTGTGCAGCGCGCCCATGGCGTAGGCCACCGGCTCGGCCAGTTGCAGCGCGAAGGGCGTGGGCTCCATGCCGCGTGCGGTGCGCAGGAAAAGCTCGTCGCCCAGCAGCTTGCGCAGGCGCGCCAGCGCGTTGCTGATGGCGGGCTGCGACAGGCCCAGCGACTCGGCCACGGCCGACACGCGCTTCTCGGCCAGCATGCGGTCGAACACCAGCAGCAGGTTGAGGTCGATGTCCTTGAGTTGCATGGCGCACCTTTATTCATGCCGGTGATACAGCCGATTCACCAGATTCTATTGGTCAATCGGAAGAGGCCGCGCATCATCCGTGCCCAGAGACAAGCCGGCCCTGCCGCCGGCGCCAGAAAAAGAGAGCCCGACGATGGACCTGCACATTCACCCCCTTGCCCGCACCCTCGAGGTCCGCCCCGGCGCGAACCTGCTCGAGGTGCTGCGCGAGCACCAGGTGCCGGTGTCGTACAGCTGCATGTCGGGGCGCTGCGGCACCTGCCGCTGCAAGGTGGTGTCGGGCCAGCTGCTCGACGGCGGCCAGGACGCGATCCGGCCCGACGGGCAGGGCGAGCGCTACGTGCTGGCCTGCCAGAGCACGCTGACCGAAAGCTGCACCATCGAGATTCCCGAGCCCGACGAGGTGGTGGTGCACCCGGCGCGCGTGCTCAAGGCCACGGTCACGGGCATCGACGTGCTCACGCACGACATCCGCCGCCTGCGCCTCAAGCCCAACAAGCCGCTGGAGTTCTCGCCGGGCCAGTACGCGCAGCTGCAGTTCGGCCCCGAGCTGGCGCGCCCGTACTCGATGGCCGGGCTGAGCCGCGACGCGGAGCTTGAATTTCATGTGCGCCGCGTGCCGGGCGGGCGCGTCACGGCCCACATCTTCGAACAGCTGCGCGTGGGCGACACCGTGCGCGTGAGCGGCCCGCTGGGCACCGCCTACCTGCGCACCAAGCACCGCGGGCCGATGCTCTGCGCGGCGGGCGGCACGGGGCTCGCGCCCATCCTGTCAATCGTGCGCGGCGCGGTCGCGGCGGGGCTCATGCAGCCGATCCATCTCTACCTTGGCGTGCGTTCCGACGCCGACGTGTATGGCCTGCC
The DNA here is from genome assembly GCF_059415405.1 of Variovorax sp. GW821-FHT10C12. NCBI lineage: Bacteria > Pseudomonadati > Pseudomonadota > Betaproteobacteria > Burkholderiales > Comamonadaceae > Variovorax > Variovorax sp. GW821-FHT10C12. The sequence goes on along the minus strand of NZ_JBWKNE010000001.1, from coordinate 1,558,700 downwards.
GGAGCTGCGCGAATTGCAGGCGCAGCACCCGAGCCTGAAGGTGCACGTCGTGGTGGTCGCCGGCCCTGCGCGCGACGGCCAGCGGCTGGGGCTCATCACCGATGCGATCCGCGCCGACCTGCCCGTGGGGCTCGACGGCTGGCGCGCCTACCTGTGCGGCTCGCCGCCCATGGTGGAGGCCGCGAGCCGGCTGGTGCAGGCACACGGCCTGGCGCCCGAGCAGACGCATGCCGATGCCTTCTACCTGCAAGGCACCTGAAGAACCGAACAAGAGAAAAGGAGACCCGATGACCACGCCAGCCGTCTTCCCCATCGAACTGCACTGGGAGAGCGAGAAGACCAGCCGCATTCCCTTCATGGCCTACACCGACGAGGCGCTGCACAAGAAGGAGCTGCAGCGCTTCTTCTACGACAAGCACTGGTGCTATGTCGGCCTCGAAGCCGAGATCCCGAACCCGGGCGACTTCAAGCGCACCGCCATCGGCGAGCGCTCGGTCATCCTGTCGCGCGACGAAGAAGGCGCCATCCACGTGTTCGAGAACGTCTGCGCCCACCGCGGCATGCAGTTCTGCCGCGAACGCCACGGCAACAAGAAAGAGTTCGTCTGCCCGTACCACCAGTGGAACTACACGCTCAAGGGCGACCTGCAGGGCGTGCCGTTTCGCCGCGGCGTGAAGCAGGACGGCAAGGTGCACGGTGGCATGCCGCCTGACTTCAAGACCGAAGACCACGGCCTGAACAAGCTCAAGGTCGCGTCGCGCGGCGGCGTGGTGTTCGCGTCGTTCGACCACGACATCGAATCGTTCGAGGACTTTCTCGGCCCCGACATCCTTCATTACTTCGACCGCCTGTTCGACGGGCGCAAGCTCACCATCCTGGGCTACAGCCGCCAGCGCATTCCGGGCAACTGGAAGCTCATGCAGGAGAACATCAAGGACCCGTACCACCCGGGCCTGCTGCACACCTGGTTCGTGACCTTCGGGCTCTGGCGCGCCGACAACAAGTCGGAGCTGAAGATGGACGCGCGCGGGCGCCACGCCGCGATGATTTCCACGCGCGGCAGCGCCGGCAAGGCCGCGCAGGTGACGCAGGTGTCGAGCTTCAAGGAAAGCATGCAGCTGAAAGACCCGCGCTTTCTGGACATCGTGCCCGAGCCCTGGTGGGGCGGGCCGACGGCGGTGATGATGACGCTGTTCCCCAGCCTCATCCTGCAGCAGCAGGTCAACAGCGTGTCGACGCGCCACATCCAGCCCGTGGGCCACGACGCCTTCGATTTCGTGTGGACGCATTTCGGCTTCGAGGACGACACGCCCGAGATGACACAGCGCCGCCTGCGCCAGGCCAACCTGTTCGGGCCGGCCGGCTTCGTGTCGGCCGACGACGGCGAGGTGATCGAGTTCTCGCAGGAAGGCTTCGAGCAGAAGCCCTACCACCGCACGCTGGCCGAACTCGGCGGGCGCGAGGTGGAGAACACCGACCACATGGTGACCGAGACGCTGATCCGCGGCATGTACCGCTACTGGCGCGAAGTGATGGAGGCCGCATGAGCACGCTCGACACCGCCGCCTACCTCGACCTGTCGCGCCTGTATGCGGCCTACGCGCACGCCGTCGATTCGGGCGACTGGGACCTGTGGCCCGCGTTCTTCACCGAAGCGTGCAGCTACCGCCTGCAGCCGCGCGAGAACCACGAACGCGGCCTGCCGCTGGCCACGCTCTCGTTCGAAAGCCGGGGCATGCTCGAAGACCGCGTCTACGGCATCAAGGAGACGCTGTTCCACGACCCGTACTATCAGCGCCACGTGGTGGGCCTGCCGCTGGTGCACCGCGTCGATGCCGACGGCACCATCCACAGCGAGGCCAACTACGCGGTGTTCCGCACCAAGCTCGACGGGCCGTCGACCGTGTTCAATGTCGGGCGCTACATCGACAAGGTCGTGCAGACCCCTGAAGGGCTGAAGTTCGCGTCGCGCCTGTGCGTGTTCGACAGCGAAATGATCCCGAACTCCATCATTTACCCAATCTGAAACGCAGCCATGCCAGAAAAAGAACCAGAGACCCACGGTGCCCCGTTGCGCCGCTTCACCGACCCGGCCTACGTGCCGCTGTGTGCCAACCTCGCTGAAGTGCGAGAGAACATCGACCGGCTCGATCGCCAGATCGTCGCGCTGCTGGCCGAGCGCGGCCGCTACGTGAAGGACGCCGCGCGCTTCAAGCGCGACGCCTTCCAGGTGTCGGCGCCGCAGCGCCAGCAGGAAGTGATCGACAAGGTGAAGGCGCTCGCCGAGAAGGAGGGCGCCTACCCCGAGGTGGTCGAGGCGGCCTACCGCGCGCTCATCGCGGGCTTCATTGCGCGCGAGCAGCAGGACCACCGGGGCATGGTCGACGTGGAGGTGCAGCCATGACGCGCGCACGCCTCTTCGTCGCCTTCACCGCCGTGGCCCTGGCCGCGGCTGCCCACGCGCAGGAGTGGCCGCAACGCCCTGTGCGCATCGTGGTGCCGTTCGCGGCGGGCTCGTCGCCCGACATCCTGGCGCGCATCGTCAACGACAAGCTCGCGGCGCGCATCGGCCAGCCGCTGATCGTCGAGAACAAGCCCGGCGCGGGCGGCAACAGCGGCACCGATTCGGTCTCGAAGGCGCAGCCCGACGGCTACACCTTCCTGCTGTCGGTGAATGCGCCGCTGGTCTACAACACCATCCTCTACAAGAACCTGCCGTACGACCCGTTCAAGGACCTCGTGCCCGTGTCGCTGGCCGCGACCACGCCGAACGTCTGCGCGGTCTCCAATTCGATGGGCGTCGATTCGGTCAAGGGCTGGCTCGCCGCGATGAAGAAGAACCCCGGCAAGTTCAACTTCGCCTCGACCGGCAACGGCTCGATCTCGCACCTGGGCGTGGAGCTCATCAAGGCCAAGACGCAGTCGTTCGCGGTGCACATTCCGTACGCGTCGTCGGGCCAGGCCGTCACGGCCATCGTGCAAGGCGACGTGCAGTACGCCTGCCTGCCGCCGGTCACGATGATGCCGCAGGCCAGGGCCGGCCGCCTGAAGGCGCTGGCCGTCACCTCGGCCGAGCGCTCGGCGCTGCTGCCCGACCTGCCCACGCTGCGCGAATCGGGCCTGCCCGACATCCAGGCCGTGCCGTGGTTCGCCTATATGGCGCCCAAGGGCACGCCGAGCGATGTGGTGCAGCGCATGAGCCGCGAGATTGCTGCGGCGCTGAAAGATCCCGACACGGTCAAGCGCCTGCAGACCGCGTACTTCGACCCCGTGGGCAGCACGCCCGAAGGCCTGTCGAAGTTCATGGACGAGGAACTGCGCCGCTGGAAGCCGGTGATCGACCGCGCCGGCCTCAAGCCAGATTGAGAAAAGGGAGCACACGATGAGCACGATGACCTGGGTCGACGCCGCGGCGGTCGACGACGTTCCCGCCGACGACGTGGTCGGCATCGAGGTGCAGGGGCGCGACATCGCGCTGTACGGCACCGACGACGGCATCCACGCCACCGACAACATCTGCACGCACGGCCATGCGCGGCTGTGCGACGGTTTTCTCGAAGGCCACGAGATCGAATGCCCGCTGCACCAGGGCCGCTTCGACGTGCGCAGCGGCAAGGCCATGTGCGCGCCGCTCACGGAAGACCTGCGCACCTACCCAGTGAAGATCGAGGGCGGGCGGGTGTTCCTGGCGTTCGAAGGCTGAACTGTTCTGCCTGCGGCGAGGCCGATCTGTCTCTGTTCGCGCCCGACCGGTTGGCGACAATCGAGGCCCGTTTTCTTGGACATCCGATGACAGAACCACACAGCCGCGACCAGATCGCCGACCTGATTGCCGCCGAACTGGGCCACCGCTTCGACGGCGAGATCCTGGCCGGCGGCCACTACGTGCCGCTGGTGCGCGACGGCCGCACCGTTTATCTCAGCGGCCAGGTGCCGCGCGTGGGCACCACGGTGGTCGTCACCGGCCGCGTGGGCGATGCCGTGTCGCTCGACACCGCGCGCGAAGGCGCGCAGATCTGTGCGCTGCGCAGCCTCGCGCTGCTGCGCCGGGCGCTTGGCTCGCTCGATGCGGTCGAGAAGGTGCTGCGCGTGGGCGTGTTCGTGCAGTGCACGGCCGACTTCACGCAGCAAAGCGAGGTGGCCGATGCCGCGTCCGACCTGCTGCACCGCGTGTTCGGCGAAGCCGGCGTGCATGTGCGCACGGCGGTCGGCGTCTATGCGTTGCCGAAGAACGCGACGGTCGAGGTCGAGATGACGGTCGCCACGACCCACGCCGCCTGACCTAGGAGCGCTCGCGGCGCGCGGGTTCGCTGCGGTGCAGGTGCACCGCCAGCGTGTCGCGTGGCGGGCGCACCGCGCATTGCGCCAGCAGCCGGCCGGCTTCGCCCCGGTGGTAGCCGTTGTGCGTCACGACGTGGGCCAGCATCTCCTCGCGCGTCATCCGGCCCTTGTCGCTGTCGGTGAACACGAAGGGCAGCGACTCGGCCAGCAGCGCCGGCGTGAGCGTGTCCAGGTAGGCGAGGTACCAGCGGTCGGACTCGGCCACGGCCGCGCGCAGGTCGGCCAGCGTGGGCGTCTCGGGCGTGTTGTCGTCGGTGAAGCCGTGCGGCGTGCCGGTGAGGTGGCCCGCGAAGATCCGGTTCACCACGTGGGCATGGTTGACCACGCGGATCGCGGCATGCCGGGCGTCGGCGTGCTGCACGGGGTCGAGGCTGGCCATGCGGTCCAGCAGCTCGTCGTTGGCCCACGCGTGGTACTGGAACAGCGTGCGCAGCAGGGGTGGGGCGCTCATGTCGGGTGTCCTTGTCATCGGGGAACCCGGATGTTCGCGGCAGGCGCGGCGCCTGTCCACCCGAAACAGGATCAGCGCTCGCCGAGCATCCAGCGCGTGCGGTCGCCACGCCCCGGCAGGTGCAGTGCGGCGGTGGCCGCGGGCGTCTCGGCCAGCAGCCGGCCCTTGCGGAACACCTTGAGCCGCGTCGCGCGCAGGCGGATGGCCTCGACCGGGTCGCGCGCCTGCAGCAGCACGAAGCTGGCGTCGCAGCCGGCTTCCAGGCCGTAGCCGTCCAGGTGCATCACGCGCGCCGCGCGCGTGGTCACGGCCTCGAAGCACTGGTGGATGCCGGCCTGGCCGGTCATCTGGGCCACGTGCAGGCCCATGTGGGCCACCTCGAGCATGTCGCCCGAGCCCATGCCGTACCACGGGTCCATCACGCAGTCGTGGCCGAAGGCGACGTTCACGCCGGCGGCCAGCAGCTCGGGCACGCGCGTCATGCCGCGGCGCTTGGGGTAGCTGTCGTGGCGGCCCTGCAGCGTGATGTTGATGAGCGGGTTCGACACCACGCTCACGCCGCTTTCTGCGATGAGCGGCAGCAGCTTGCTCACGTAGTAGTTGTCCATCGAGTGCATCGAGGTGCAGTGCGAGCCCGTCACGCGGCCCTGCAGGCCCAGGCGCAGCGTCTCGGCGGCCAGGGTCTCGATGTGGCGCGAGAGCGGGTCGTCCGACTCGTCGCAGTGCATGTCGACCAGCTTGCCGCGCTCGGCGGCCAGCTCGCACAGCAGCTTCACGCTGGCCGCGCCGTCGGCCATGGTGCGCTCGAAATGCGGAATGCCGCCGACCACGTCCACGCCCTTGTCGAGCGCGCGCGTGAGGTTGTCGACGCCGCCCGGCGAGCGCAGCACGCCATCTTGCGGAAAGGCCACCAGCTGCAGGTCGATGTAGGGCGCCACCTGGCGCTTCACCTCGAGCAGCGCATCGACTGCGAGCAGGCTGGGGTCGCTCGTGTCCACGTGCGAGCGGATCGCCAGCAGGCCCTTGGCCACGGCCCAGTCGCAGTAGGCGACCGCGCGTTCGATGAGCGCATCGGCCGTGAGCAGCGGCTTGAGCTCGCCCCACAGCGCGATGCCTTCGAGCAGCGTGCCGCTCTGGTTGACGCGCGGCTGGCCGTAGCTCAGCGTGGCGTCCATGTGGAAATGCGGGTCGACGAAATGCGGCGCGAGCAGCAGGCCCTGGGCGTCGAGCGTTTCATGCGCGGGCGCGGCGAGGCCAGGCATGACCTCGGCGATGCGGCCGTCCTGCACGGCGACCGACATGCCGGTGCGGCCGTCGGGGAGGGTGGCGTTGGTGATGAGGAGGTCGAGCATCGGTGGGGTGTTTTTTTCTAAAGGGCGCTCAGCGCGTGCGCTGCGCGCGGAAGCGGTATTGCCCTGCGGCCGGCCCGACCTCGATGGTCACGCGGCGCAGCTTGTCGTCGTGGCCCGAGTCGGCCTTGGCCGTCACCACGATGCCGCGCGGCGTGGCGCGGCAGGTGAGTTCGCTCAGGGAGATTTCCGCGTGGTCGTTGTCGAGCTCGGCGATGGCGGTCGTGTGCACGGCGTACAGGCTGTAGCTGCGGTCGGCCTCGCCGCGCGCCATCCACTGCACGTAGAGGAACGACTGCGCGAAGGCTTCGGCATGGATCACGCGGTAGGTGCCGTGGTGGTCGGGGCCCCAGGTGCCGCAGGTCTGCACCCAGGTGACGGCATCGTGGGTGGCGAAGCGCTCGGGGCCGTAGTCGGCGCCGAGTGCATGGGCGCCGCTGCCGGCCAGGGCGAGCAGCGCGGTGGCCAGCAGGCGACAAAGGCGGGGCCGCGTCATCGGCATGTCAGCGTTCTCCCTTGCGATAGGGTTTCATCAGTGCCTGCGGGTAGCTGGCCTTGCGCGCCACCAGCACCAGCGCCAGGATCGACAGCAGGTAGGGCAGCATCAGGTACAGCTGGTAAGGCAGCACGGCATCGCCCGATTGTTGCAGCCGCAGCTGCAGCGCGTCGAAGAACGCGAACAGCAACGCGCCGAGCAGGGCCTTGCCGGGCCGCCACGACGCGAACACCACCAGCGCCACGCAGATCCAGCCGCGGCCGTTCACCATGTTGAAGAAGAAGGCGTTGAAAGCCGACAGCGTGAGGAACGCGCCCGCCACGCCCATCAGCGCCGAGCCCGCGACGATGGCGCCAGTGCGCGTGGCCGCGACCGACACGCCCTGGCTCTCGGCCGCCTGCGGGTTCTCGCCCACCATGCGCAGCGCCAGGCCCAGCGGCGTGCGGTACAGCACCCAGGCCACGGCCGGCACCAGCAGCAGCGCGAACAGCGTGAGCGCGGTCTGCGCGCCGAGGATGGGCACGGGCAGCCAGTCCATCGGCGCGAAGGGCGTGATGGTCGGCGGCGTGTTCACCTTCGGAAAGCTCACGCGGTAGCCGAAGTAGCTCAGCGCCGTGGCCAAGAGCGTGATGCCCAGCCCCGAGACGTGCTGCGACAGCGCGAGCCCGACGGTCAAGAAGGCATGCAGCAATCCGAACACCATGCCCGTGAGCGCGGCCACGCCGACGCCGGCCCACAGCGGCGCGCCGGCATACACCGCGAGCCAGCCGGTGAAGGCGCCCGCGACCATGATCCCCTCGATGCCGAGGTTGAGCACGCCCGCGCGCTCGCACAGCAGCACGCCGAGCGTGCCCAGGATGAGCGGCGTGGCGATGCGCAGCACCGCGACCCAGAAGGCGGGGTTGGAAAGAATGTCGAGCAGGTCGGTCATTTCGTCACCCGCACGCGGTACTGCGTGAGCAGCGTGGCCACCAGCACCGCGATCAGCGAGGCCGCGACGATCACGTCGGCGATGTAGGTCGGCACGCCCACGGCGCGGCTCATGGTGTCGGCACCGACCAGCACGCCGGCCACGAACACGCCGGCGGCGATCACGCCCAGCGGATGCAGCCCGGCGAGCATCGCGATCACGATGCCGGTGTAGCCGTAGCCCGGCGACATGTCGAGCGTGACGTAGCTCGTGCGGCCCGCCACCTCGATGGCGCCGGCCAGCCCGGCCAGCGCACCCGAGAGCAGCGCCACCATCACCACGGTGCGCGTCACCGGCACGCCGGCGAAGGCGGCGGCGCGCGCATTCGCGCCCACGGCGCGGATGTCGAAGCCCAGCACCGTGTACTTGAAGATCGCCCACACGATCACCGCGAGCGACACGGCCCACAGCAGCCCGGTGTGCACGCGCGTCTGGGCGATGAGCTTGCCCAGCTCGAGGTCGGATTGCAGCGACACGCTCTGCGGCCAGCCCATCGCCGTCGGGTCTTTCATCGGCCCGTCGAGCAGCGCCGACACGCCGAGCAGCACGATGAAGTTGATGAGCAGCGTGGTCACGACCTCGTCGACGCCGAGCTTGTTCTTCATGAGCGCCGGGCCGAGCAGCATCAGCGCGCCGGCCACTGCGGCGGCCAGCATCATCAGCGGGAACAGCACCCACGGCGACAGTTCGAAGCCCGTGCCGCCGTGCATGCCGCCCACGGCCACGGCAGCGAGCGCGCCCGCGAACAGCTGCCCCTCGGCGCCGATGTTGAAGAGCCGCGCCTTGAACGCGACCGTTGCGGCCAGGCCGGTGAGGATCAGCGGAATCGCCCGCGTCAGCGTCTCGCTCCATGCGAACACCGAGCCGAAGCCGCCCTGCAGCAGCAGCGCGTAGGTGCGCCCGACCGGCGCGCCGGCCCAGCGCACGAGCAGCGCGCTCACCAGCAGCGTGAACACGACCGCGCCGATGGGGGCCAGCACCAGCGCGGCGCGCGAGCTTTCGTGGCGTCGTTCGAGGCGCATCATGCGGCGGCTCCCGGGCGTTGCGGCGCGGTGGCGCCGGCCATCGCCAGGCCGATGGCCTCGCGTGTCCAGGCCGCGGCCGGGCGCGCTTCGCCGAGGTGGCCGCCGTGCATCACGGCCACGCGGTCGCCGAGTGCGAGCACTTCGTCGAGGTCGTCCGAAATCACCAGCACCGCCGCGCCGGCATCGCGCGCGGCAATGAGCTGCTGCTGCACGTAGGCGACGGCGCCGATGTCCAGGCCCCAGGTCGGCTGGTGCGCCACGATGAGGCGCGGCGCGCGGTTCGGGTATTTCTTGTTGTCGGTGTCTTGTTCCACTTGCTCGGGCGCCAGCAGCGCCCGCCCCAGGATCAGTTTCTGCATGTTGCCGCCCGAGAGCGAACGGGCCGGCGACATCAGGCCGGCGCCGCGCACGTCGAAGGCTTTCTCGATGCGCCGGGCGTGCAGCCGCGCGGCGGCACGCCGGACGATGAACGACCAGCGCGAAAAGACAGGGCTGCGCAGCCGCTCGGACACGGCGTTCTCCCACACCGGCAGGTCGCCGACCACGCCGACCGCGTGCCGGTCTTCGGGGATGCGCGCCACGCCGCGCTGCACCAGCCGGGCGGGCGAGGGCGGCAGCGCGCGGCCCATGAACTGCGCGCTGCCGGAGACGGCGCGGCGCGTGCCGCTCAGCAGCTCGGCCAGCGCGACCTGGCCGTTGCCCGAAACGCCGGCAATGGCGGTGATTTCCCCCGCGCGCAGCGTGAGCGACACCTCGCGCAGGCGGTCCTGCCCGCCGTCCTTGGCGGACGCGGTGCTCACGTGGTCGAGCACGCACACCGCGTCGCCCACCGATTTCGCGGGCCGGCGCTGCGGCGCCTCGACCGCATGGCCGACCATCCACAGCGCGAGCTGCGCCTGCGTGGTGTCGGCGGTGCGTGCCTCGGCCACGAGCTTGCCGCCGCGCAGCACCGCGATGCGCTGCGACACGCGCAGCACCTCGCCGAGCTTGTGGCTGATGAAGATGACCGACAGGCCCTGCGCCACCATCTGCGCGAGCGTGGCGAACAGCGCCTCACTCTCCTGCGGCGTGAGCACGGCGGTCGGTTCGTCGAGGATCAGGATGCGCGCCCCGCGGTACAGCGCCTTGAGGATTTCGACGCGCTGGCGCTCGCCCACCGAGAGGCTGCCGATCGTCGCGTCGGGCTGCACCGGCAGGCCGAAGCGCTGCGCCACCTCGAGCAGCCGCGCACGGGCCGCCGCACGGCGTGAGACCGGGCGCCACAGCGGCTCGGTGCCCATCGTCACGTTGTCGAGCACGCTGAGGTTGTCGGCCAGCGTGAAGTGCTGGTGCACCATGCCCACCCCGGCGGCCAGCGCAGCCTTGGGGTTGCCGGGCGGCAGGGGCGAGCCGAAGACTTCGATGCGGCCTTCGTCGGCGACATAGTGGCCGAACAGGATCGACATCAGCGTCGACTTGCCGGCGCCGTTCTCGCCCAGCAGCGCGAGCACTTCGCCGGCCTGCAGTTCGAGGGAGATGGCGTCGTTGGCCACGAGCGGGCCGAAGCGCTTGGTGATGCCCTGGAGGCGGAGCACGGTGGGGTTCATGGGCAGACAGGTGGCGACGACAGGTCGCGGCAGAAATTCTCGATAGCCCGCGCGGAGGCAGCGGGCGAGGCCTGCAGCAGACCGTGGGGGCCGTCGAGCTGCACCAGGTGCAACGCCGACAGCCCGCGCTGAATGGCGGCCACCGCGCGGCGCGGCACCACGCGGTCCTGCAGCGCCTGCAAATACATCGCGGGCACGCCGACCCGCGGTAGTTTGTCGCGCACGTCGACACGCTGCACTTCCTTCATGCGGTGGGTCATGACCGCGACCGACACCTGCTTCAGCGAAGCCTGGAGCATGTCCGACAGCTGCGGCGACGCCGAGCTGCCCAGCAGCAGGTGCCGCATCGGCGCGCGCATGAGCTTCGAATGCAGCAGGCGCATCGACAGGTCGAGCAGGCCCGCGCGCATCAGCGCCAGGCCGGGTGCGGGCCGGCGCGCGAAGCTGCAGCACAGGATGAGGCCGCGCAACCCCGGCGGGCGCGAGGCCGCGAGGGAAATGGCCAGCGGCCCGGAAAACGATTCGCCGAGCAGCACGAACGGCTGCTGCGTCGGCAGTTGCGCACGCACCAGCGGCTCGAGCTCGCCGTAGCCCAGCACCTGGCGGCCCGGGTAGCGCACGACGTCGATGGCGGTCTGCGGCCCCAGGGCCTGCACCAGTGGCGCGAAGAGATCGCCGGTGCCGTCCATGCCCGGCAGCAACACAAGGCGAGGCAGGCGCCCGGGCGCCACCGTCACTTCCACGCGGCCAGGAAGGCCAGCATGACCTTGGCCGAGTTGTCGGCCGCGATGCTCATGAAGGTGCCCATCTCGTTCTCGCCGTCGCCGCCGCCCGCGAGGTCGCTGAGCGAGCGGAAGGCGATGTAAGGCACGCCGTTGCTGTAGGCGACCATGCCCACGGCGGCGGTTTCCATGTCGAGCACGTTGGCCTGGAAGGTCTTGTAGGTGTATTCGCGGTACGCCTTGTTGTCCATGAAGGCCTGGCCTGACACGCCGTTGCCGCCCACCACCAGCTGCGGCTTGCGCGGCAGGCATTTGCCGGCGCCGCAGTTCGCCAGGTCGACGTTGCGGATGCTGCGCGCCACTTCGAGCATCTTCGGATCGGCCGCGAACCAGAACTTGCGCTCGATGCCCGGCTTGGCGGCCGAGCGCACCTCGACCGGGCGCGGGAAGTTCATGCCGAAGTTGGGCAGCGTGGCGTCGTTGATGAAGGGCGGTGCGCTGTACGTGCCGGGCGCGGTCTCGCGCGCCATGAGCACCTCGAGGTACTGGCCCCACTGGGCCGGCACCGTCACGTCGCCCACGTGCAGCGACGGGTTCACGCCGCCCGCGATGCCGCTGAACACGATGCCGGTGATGCGAAAGCGGTTGAGCACGAGCTGCGTGTTCATGGTCGCGTTCGTCATGCTGATGCCCGAGAGGAACAGCACCACGGGCTTGCCTTCGAGCGTGCCGGTGGTGAATTCGACGCCGTTCACGCTGTGCTTGCTCGGACCTTGCAGGCGCGTCAGCAGCAGCTTCAGCTCGGGCTCGAAGGCCGAGATCACGGCCAGGCGCGGCGTGTCGTCCAGCCGCGTGCTGCTGTTGATGCTGGCGCCGGTGCCCTTGTAGACGCCGACGCAGCCCGACAGGCCCACGGCCAGCACGCCGGCCGCGAGGAGGGAACGCCAGCGGACCGTCGTCATCGGCTGTTTCACTTGGCCGTCGACTTGGGTTGTGCGTCGTCCACCTTCACGGTGAACTTGCCGGCCAGGATGTCGGCCTGCTTCGCCTTCACCTTGGCCACGACGTCGGCCGGCACCTTCTTCTCGAAGGTGCCCAGCGGCGCGAGTTCGGAGCCCTTGTGCTTCATGTGCGAGTACACGCCGTAGTCCTCGGCGGCGAACTTGCCTTCCTTCACCAGCTTGATCGCGCGGTCGGCCGAGGGCTCGAAGTTCCACAGCGCCGAGGCCACCACCGTGTCGGGGTACTGGGCCTGCGTGTCGATCACGTTGCCGATGGCGAGCTTGCCCTTTTCCTTGGCCGCGTCCGACACGCCGAAGCGCTCGGCGTACATGATGTCGGCGCCCTTGTCGATCATCGCGAAGGCCGCTTCCTTGGCCTTCGGCGGGTCGAACCAGCTGTTGATGAAGCTCACGCTGAACTCCACCTTCGGGTTCGTTTCCTTCGCGCCCGCCATGAACGCGTTCATGAGCCGGTTCACCTCGGGAATCGGGAAACCGCCGACCATGCCGATGCGGTTGCTCTTGGTCATGCCGCCCGCGACCATGCCGCTGAGGTAGGCCGGCTCCTGGATGTAGTTGTCGAACACCGAGAAATTGGGCGCCTGCGGCTTCAGCGACGAGCCCATGAGGAACGCCACCTTGGGAAAGTCTTTCGCGACCTTGCGCGCCGCCGCTTCCACCCCGAACACCTCGCCCAGGATCAGCTGGTTGCCGCCCGTGGCGTACTCGCGCATCACGCGCTCGTAGTCGGCGTTGCTCACGTTCTCGGTGGCCTTGTATTCGATCTCCCCCCGCGCCTCGGCCGCCTTCAGCGCCTTGTGGATGCGGCCCACCCATTGCTGCTCGAAAGGCACCGTGTACACGGCAGCCACCTTGAGCTTGGCCTGCGCGAGCGCAAGGCCCGGGGCGCCCGCCGCAAGCGCTGCGGCAACGGCGATGGAACGAACGATCAACTGACGGCGTGCTGTCACGGTCTTCTCCTCGATTGAAATAAAAGAACCACCCTGCAATCCCCATGCCCACCCCACCAAACAGAGCCGGCCGCTCGCGGCAGGCTCCCTTCCAGCAAACACCGAGGAACCGGCTTTGCCGGGCCTCAGGTGTTGCCCCCGGTAGGGGGTTGGCGAAGCGACACGAAGTGCGCGAAGCCTGGGGGCGAGCCTACTTCGTGCCGAAGATGCGGTCGCCGGCGTCGCCCAAGCCCGGCAGGATGTAGCCGTGGCTGTCCAGCTCGCGGTCGATCGCGGCGGTGTAGATCGGCACGTCCGGGTGCGCCTTCTGCATCGTGGCCACGCCTTCGGGGCAGGTCAGCAGGCAGACGAACTTGATCGACTTGGGGTTGAGTTCCTTCAACCGCTCGACCGCGGCCACGGCCGAGTTGCCGGTGGCCAGCATCGGGTCGACCACGATCACGTCGCGGTTCTCCATCTCGCCGGGCATCTTGAAGTAGTACTCGACGGCCGTGAGCGTCTTGGGGTCGCGGTACAGGCCGATGTGGCCGACGCGCGCGCCCGGCACCACCGTGAGCATGCCGTCCAGGATGCCGGTGCCGGCGCGCAGGATCGACACCAGCACCACCTTCTTGCCGTCGATGACCTTGGCCTGCATGGTCTCCAGCGGGGTCTCGACCTCGATATCCTGCATCGGCATGTCGCGCGTGACCTCGTAGGCCATCAGCATGCTGATTTCGTTCAAGAGCCGGCGAAAGCTGTTGGTGGAGGCGTCCTTGCGGCGCATCAGCGTGAGCTTGTGCTGGACGAGGGGGTGGTCGACGAGGTGGACGTTGCTCATTGGAGTCTTCTTTTGGTGTGCTGTTGCGGAAAAACAGGAGAGTCTAAAAGACTAGAAGACGGTGCCGTCGCTCTCGATCTGCAGCGGTGGCGCACCGTTTCGCAAGCGCTGTGCCAGCACCCGGCCCGCGGCCCAGGTGCCGCCTTCGAGCACGCAGGCCAGGGGCAGCTCTTCCTCGGTGCGGTCGAGCACCTTGCGCACGCGCGGGGCGATTTCGTCGAGCAGCGCCACGGTGAGGGCGCGCCATTCGACGATGAATTCGTCACTCGCCTTCCAGCGGCGGGTGAGAAAGGCCGCCTCGCGCGGCACGATCACGCCGCTGTCGATCAGCAAGCCGCCGTTGCGGTACTCGGGCAGGGCGGTGAGCGCGTCGAGGTGGCGCACCTTCACGCCGGCCCATTCAAAAGGTTCGAGCAGCGAGTACGTGAGCCACTGCGACAGCTTGTGGAACGGCATCCAGCCGTTGGTGAGCCCGGGGCCGGTGACGGCGCTGTGGCGCCAGCAGTCGCCCAGCGCGAAGGCCGGGTCGCCGGAGCCGATGCCGCCCGCGTTGTCGCTGCCGTCGGCCGCCAGACTGTCGATGGCGTTGGCCGAGGGCCAGATGTGGGAGAGGGTGTCGAGCAGCAGCGACAGGATCTGGTGCGCCGTGATCTCGGCCGTGGGCGGCGAGGCCGCGCCCAGCGGGGCCACGAGCGCATCGAAAAGGCCGGCGGGCCGGCCGTCATCGCCGAAGGTCTCGGGCTGCTCGCTCATGGCCTCGCCCAGCCGGCGCAGCAGCACCGCGCGCCCGGCCAGGCCGACCAGCGGATTGACCTCGCTCACCTGGAAGGCGTCGCCCAGGCGCTCGGTCACGAGGCCGCGCAGGCCGGCTGCGTCGGCCTGCAGCGGGTGGTTCGGGTCGGACGAGAACAGCCCGCTGGTGAACGCATGGAAGCACGCCACGCCCAGCCCTTCGGAGCGCGTGAAGCGCAGGCCGGTGGCCGGTTCGGTGTAGTGCCAGGTCGGGCCGGCGCCGGCGTCGAGCAGCACGCTCACCAGCGTGAGGTCGATGTGGGCGCGGGCGCGCTGGCGGGCGTCGATGCCCTTGCCGAGCAGCGCGTCGAGCTGCAGGCGGCGGTCGACGCCGCCGGCCTCGAAGTGGCGCCAGCGGCTGTGGTACGGGATGGTGTCCCAGGGGTAGCGCTCGCGCGTGACCTCGGCCACGGTGCGCGCCGCGTCTTCGAGCGCGTCGTCGCTGCCGATGCGGAACCACTGCGACTCGCCGCGGCGCGCGCGCGCCAGCAGGGCGCCCGCGCGCTGGCGGATGGCGGTGGTGGTGCGCAGCAGGCTGGCGGCGCCGGCCGGGTGCCCGGTGTCGGGCGTGAATTCGATCGACGGGTCGACATTGCCCGCGCCGCCGGGGCGCAGGCTGCCGGAACCGTCGGCGGGCAGGTCGATGTCGGTGCTTCGGCTCATTCGCTCAATCCCCGGCCCTTGGCCTTTTTCAGTTCCTCTGCGTCCGGCACCGGGCCGGGCGTGAAATAGCCGGCCGCCATCTTGGCGTCCATCTCGACGCGGGCGTCGGCCGGGATCAGTGCGTCGGGAATGTTCACGCGCTCGCCGATCTCGATGCCCGAGCCGGTGATGGCGTCGAACTTCATGTTGCTCATCGACACGAGGCGGTGGATCTTCTTGATGCCCAGCCAGTGGAAGACGTCGGGCATCAGCTCCTGGAAGCGCATGTCCTGCACGCCGGCCACGCACTCGGTGCGCGCGAAATACTGGTCGGCCGTGTCGCCGCCCACCTGGCGCTTGCGGGCGTTGTAGACGAGGAACTTGGTCACCTCGCCGAGCGCGCGGCCTTCCTTGCGCGAGTAGGCGATGAGCCCCACGCCGCCGCGCTGCGCGCCCTGGATGCATTCTTCGATGGCGTGCGTGAGGTAGGGGCGGCAGGTGCAGATGTCGGAGCCGAACACGTCGGAGCCGTTGCACTCGTCGTGGATGCGCGCGGTGAGTTCCACGTCGGGGTTGGCCAGGTCGCGCGGGTTGCCGAAGATGTACAGCGTCTGCCCGCCGATGGGCGGCAAGAACACCTCGAGGTCGGAGCGCGTGACCAGCTCGGGGTACATGCCACCGGTCTCTTCGAAGAGTGTGCGGCGCAGGTCGGTTTCGGAGCAGCCGAAGCGGCGCGCCACCTCGGGCAGGTACCACACGGGTTCGATGGCCGCCTTGGTCACCATGGCCGCACCGCCCGTGGTGAGGAAATGGCCGTCGGCCTTCAGGCGCCCGCTTTGCAGCGCCTCGATCACCTCGGGCAGGATCACGTGGGCCTTGGTGATCGCGATGGTCGGGCGGATGTCGTAGCCGGCCGCGAGTTCGGCGGAAAACACGTCGGCCACCAGCGCGCCCCAGGGGTCGAGCGAGACGATGCGCCCCGGCTCGCTCCACTGCGGATAGGGGCCGATGACGTCGGTGGGCGCGGTGTTGGTGAGGTCGGCCTTGTGTTCGCGCTTCAGGGCGCCGGCCGCCACGGCGAGTGCGCGGTACACGCTGTACGAGCCGCTGTGCGTGCCGATCACGTTGCGGTGTGCTCGCTTGGTGGTCGTGCCGACCACGGGGCCACGCTCGACAGCGGTGGCCGCGCTCCAATGGATGGGCAGGGCGCCAAAGCCGCCGGCATGCGAGGTCAGGCGGATGTGGCCGGTCGAGGACGAGGGATGAAGCGGAGGGTTCTGCGTCGGGCTCGCGCCAGTCGCTGTCGGCAAGGCGGAAGGGATCGCGGTACTGTCTGCGGACATTTGAGGCCCTCAAAAAATGCAATGTACCGAGCACTTGTGCGGCTGGCAAGCGAGGGCCCGCGCGGCCTGGCCGCACTGGCTTTCAGGCAGGCGACGAGCGCAGGCCGTAGGTCTTGCCGTGCACGAACAGGTACTCGGCGCGCAGCACCGCGTCGCCTTTCTCTCCCGTGAAGGTGAAGCCGAGCACCGCCACCGGCGTGCCGGGCTTGATCTCCTCGACGCCCCAGGCCTGCAGCCGCGTGAGCGGGGCCAGCTCGATCTGCCACTTGCGGTCGCGCCGCGTCGGCAGCTGCGCCTTGGCCAGCAGCGCCGCGCCGTCGACCGTGGCGCTTTGCTTCGGCAGGGGCCGCTGCTTCAGGTCGGGCGGCAGCGCGAGGTTCTCGGGCAGCTCGATCTCCAGCTCGCCGTGCGGATTGCGCCAGCTCACCTTGGTGGCGCGGCCTTCCAGGTACAGCGGGCGCTCCTGGTCAAAACTGCTCCAGCCGTGGTGGGCCCAGGCGGGCAGGGCCAGTGCGATCGAACCGGTCACGAACATGCGTCGATGCAGCATCGCGTTCTCCTTGGTCAGACATAGGCAATCCAGCGCCCGCAGATGATGACAGCGAGCCAAAACCCCAAGGACAGGAGGCATTGAAACCTGGCGAACGCGCTCTGCCCGCCGAGGTCGCCGCGCAGGTGGAACCAGGCGGCGTTGAGGCCGGCCAGCAGGATCAGCAGCAGCTTGACGCGAAAGGCCGTGTTGCTCAGCAACTCGCCCGGCTGGCTGGCGAACATGGTCAGGCCGGTCAGCGCGCACAGGCCGAAGCCCAGCAGGGCGGGGCGCAGCGTGAGGCGCGCCAGCAGCGGCGCCAGCAGCTCGCGGGCCAGGCCGAGGGCGCGCAGCTCGAACACCAGCAGGCCGCCGAACAGCAGCGCGATGCCCACGATGTGCGCCGCCTCCAGCGCCGGGTAGGCCCAGGGGTGCGAGACGAGTCCGGCCAGCATCGGGGCAGCTTAGCGCAAGCCCCGCCGTGGGGGCGCGGCACAATCCCTTGCAATCTTTTTCCACCAGGCTGTAACCGGCCGGCCCGATGGCACGAAACACCGTAGGCAGCAGGACGACACCGAGCGACGCGGAAGCGGCCTTGCGCCGCCTGTTCCTTCGCGGCCTCGATGGCGACGCCGGCGCGTACCGCGAGTTCCTGCAGAAATTGAGTGCGCACCTGCGCGCTTTTCTGGGCAAGCGCCTGTTCGGCTGGCCCGATGAAGTGGAAGACCTCGTCCAGGAATGCCTGCTCGCCATGCACAACCAGCGCCACACCTACCAGAGCGACCAGCCGCTGACGGCCTGGGTGCATGCCATTGCGCGCTACAAGATGATCGACCTGCTGCGCGCCAAGTCGGTCCGCGAAGACCTGCATGACCCGCTGGACGACGACCTCGCCGTGTTCGCCGATTCCGCCACCGACGCCAGCGATGCGAAGCGCGACCTCGGCGGCCTGCTGCAGACCCTGCCCGAACGCCAGCGCCTGCCCATCGTGCACGTGAAGATCGAAGGCCTCTCGGTGGCCGAGACGGCCAGCCTCACGGGCATGTCGGAGTCGGCGGTGAAGGTCGGCATCCACCGGGGCCTGAAGGCCCTGGCCGCGAAGTTCGGGGGAGGCGCCGCGCCATGAAGACCGACGACCTCGTGAACCTGCTGGCCGCCGGCGAGGTGGCGGTGCCGCGGCGCAGCGCCAGCGGGCGCATCGGGCTGGCGGTGCTGGCCGCGCTGCCGCTGTCCTTCGTGATCCTGTTCGGCGAGTACGGGCTGCGGCCCGACCTGGTGCAGGCGATGTTCTGGCCGATGTTCTGGGTCAAGGTGCTGTTTCCGCTGTGCATCGCGGCGGCGGCCTTCGTGACGGTGCAGCGGCTGGCCCGGCCCGGCGTGCGGGTGCGCCACGCGTGGTGGGGCGGGGTGCTGCCGGTGCTGGGGATCTGGGGGCTGGCGGCGTTCGTCTGGTTCTCGGTGCCGATCGAGGCGCGCATGCCCTCGCTGATGGGCCAGTCGTGGCGCATCTGCGCCCTGAGCATCGGCTTCATGGCGCTGCCGGTGTTCGCGGCCACCTTCGTGGCATTGCGGGGGCTGGCACCGACGCGGCCCGCGCTGGCCGGGGCCGCGGCCGGTGCGCTGGCCGGCGGTGTGGGCGCGTCGGTCTACGCGCTGCATTGCATGGAGTTGACCGCGCCGTTCCTCGCGGTCTGGTACGTGAGCGGGATCGCCGTGCCGGTGCTGCTGGGCGCGGTGCTGGGACCGCGCCTGCTGCGCTGGTAGCGGCGCTGCTTCAGCGCTTCTTGCTGCCGAAGATCCCGCCCAGCACGCCGCGCAGGATCTCCTTGCCCACCGACGTGCCCATGGTGCGCACCGCCGACTTGGCCATGGTCTGCACAAGGCCGTCGCGCTTGCCGCCGCGCGGGCCGGTGCTGCCGAAGAGCATGTCGTTGAGCATGCCGCCCATGCCGGACGATTCTTCCGCGGCGGCCCCGCCCTTGGCGCCGGCGGCCGGCGCATCGGGCGCGCTCTCGGCGCGGCCCTTGAGCTTTTCGTAGGCCGATTCACGGTCGACCGTCTTCTCGTACACGCCCGCCACCAGCGAACCCGCGATCAGCGCCTTGCGCTGCTCGGGCGTGATCGGGCCGAGCTGGCTGCCCGGCGGCAGCACGTACACGCGCTCGGTGATGCTGGGGCGGCCCTTGGCGTCCAGGAAGCTCACCAGCGCCTCGCCCACGGCGAGTTCGGTGATGGCGGTCTCGATGTCCAGGCCGGGCTTCTGGCGCATGGTGCTGGCGGCGGCCTTCACGGCCTTCTGGTCGCGCGGCGTGAACGCACGCAGCGCGTGCTGCACGCGGTTGCCGAGCTGGGCCAGCACCGAATCGGGAATGTCCAGCGGGTTTTGCGTGACGAAATACACGCCGACGCCCTTGGAGCGCACCAGCCGCACCACGAGTTCGATGCGTTCGACCAGCGCCTTGGGCGCTTCGTTGAACAGCAGGTGGGCCTCGTCGAAGAAGAAGGCCAGCTTCGGCTTCTCGGGGTCGCCGATTTCGGGCAGCTGCTCGAACAGCTCCGACAGCATCCACAGCAGGAAGGTGGCGTACAGGCGCGGCGAGTTCATGAGCTTGTCGGCCGCCAGGATGTTCACCACCCCCTTGCCGCCCACCGTCTGCATGAAGTCGGTGATGTTGAGCATCGGCTCGCCGAAGAACTTGTCGCCGCCCTGGGTCTCGATCTGCAGCAGGCCGCGCTGGATCGCGCCCACGCTGGCGGCGCTGATGTTGCCGTACTCGGTGGTGAACTGGCTCGCGTTCTCGCCCACGTACTGCAGCATGGCGCGCAGGTCTTTCAGGTCGAGCAGCAGCATGCCGCTGTCGTCGGCGATCTTGAACACCAGGTTCAGCACCCCGGCCTGGGTTTCGTTCACGTCGAGCATGCGGCCCAGAAGCAGCGGGCCCATGTCGGAGATGGTGGCGCGCACCGGATGGCCCTGTTCGCCGAACACGTCCCACAGCGTGACGGGGCAGGCAGCGGGCTCGGGCACGTCGATGCCGCGTTCCTTGAGCGTGGCGGCCAGCTTTTCGCCGACGGCGCCTTTCTGGCTGATGCCGGTCAGGTCGCCCTTGACGTCGGCCATGAACACCGGCACGCCGATGTTCGACAGCTGTTCGGCGATGGTCTGGAGCGTGACGGTCTTGCCGGTGCCGGTGGCGCCGGTGATCAGGCCGTGGCGGTTGGCAAGGCCGGGCAGGAGGGTGCACTCGATGGTGTCGTGGCGTGCGATCAGAAGGGGGTCGGCCATGGGGCGCTCCGGGTCGTATCGAAGCGCGCAGTCTAATCAACCGCCACTCCTATAATTCACGACCCCGCACGGTCGTTCAGGAAAAAAGTTCAGGAGGTTTTTTTGTCATCGACTGCTCAGCCCCCCATTCCCGCCACTGGCGATGCATCCGAACAGTCGCCGATCGAAAAAGAGCTGGCCGTGTTGCTCGTGAACGCGCTCAATCTCGAGGTTGCACCTGAAGAGATCGTTCCCACCGACCCGCTGTACGGCGAAGGTCTGGGCCTCGACTCCATCGACATCCTCGAAGTCGCGCTCGAAGTCTCGCGCCGCTACGGTTTCCAGCTGCGCTCGGACGACGAGCGCAACCAGCAGATCTTCCAGTCGCTGCGTACGCTCGCGACCCACGTCGCCGAGCACCGCAGCGCCACCTGATCCATGTCTCGATGGCGACTCGTCCTCCTGCTGCTGGTGGGGGTCACGTATGCCGGCCTCTCCCATTGGATGACGCTGTTCCACGCCACCGAGCCCTGGGCTGTGGTGGTGTTGCTCGGCCCGCTGTGGATCGCGGCCATGGGCTGCGCCGCCAGCTGGTTCGGCCGCTGGGGTCTGGCCATTGCAGCGGCGCTGGGCATCGGCGGCTTCTCGCTCGTCTTCCTCGGTGAGGCGGGCGACACGAACCGTCTGTATGTGCTGCAGCACATCGGCATCAACGGCGCCTTGTGCGGCTGGTTCGGCTCGACGCTGCGCGGCAAGGGCCTGCCGCTGATCACCCAGTTCGCGCAGCGCGTGCACCCGCTGAAGGGGCACATGCTGTCGTACACGACGCGCCTCACGCAGGTGTGGACGGTGTATTTCGCCGTGGTGGTCGCCTCGTCGATCGTGGTCTACCTGACGCTGCCGTTTTCGGCCTGGTCGCTGCTGGCCAACGTGTTGTCACCGCTGAGCGTGGCGCTGCTTTTCGTGGGCGAGCACCTCGTGCGCTACCGCCTGCATCCCGAATTCGAACGCACGCGCCTCGTCGATGCGGTGCGCGCGTTCTACGGCACCTCGACGGTGGACAACGGCGCTGGCGGCCAATGAAACAGGCACAGCCCGCGTGACCCCCGACACCGCTTCTTCTTCCTTCCTGCCGCTGCTCGCGGACCGCAACCCCGATGCGCCCCTGGCCTGGCGCGCCGGCCAGCCGGTCAGCACGCGGCAGTTCCTGGCCGACGTCGCGCGCCTGGCGCCCGCACTGCCCGCCGAAGGTCCTGCCGTCAATCTGTGCCTCGACCGCTATGCCTTCGCCGTGAGCCTGGGTGCCGCGCTGGTGCGCGGCCACGCCAGCCTGCTGCCGCCCGATGCGCGGCCGGACACGCTGGCGCGCCTGACCGAAACCGGCGGCGACCACCTGTTCGCGCTGACCGACGACGCCAAGCTCGACACCCCCGGCATGCGGCGTCTGCAGGTCGAGGCCGTTCCCGGCCCGGCCGGCGATGCGCCGGTGCCCGCCATCGACGGCGGCCGGCATGCGGCCAGCCTGCTCACGTCGGGCTCCACCGGCGTGCCGCAACCGCATGCCAAGGCCTGGCGCACGCTGGTCGGCGACGTCGAAGTGGCGGTCGAACGGCTGTGCCGCGTGCTGCAGCGGCCCACGCTCGAAGGGCTCACGCTGGTGGCGACCGTGCCGGTGCAGCACAGCTACGGCCTGGAGTCGTCGGTGCTGCTCGCGATGCTCGGCGGCGCCGCCTTTGAAACCGGGCGGCCGTTCTTTCCGGCCGACGTCGCGAAGGCGCTGGCCTCGGTGCCGCGTCCGCGCGCGCTGGTGACCACGCCGTTCCACCTGAAGACGCTGCTGCTGTCGGGCATCGAGCTGCCGCCGGTCGACCTGATCCTGTCGGCCACCGCGCCGCTGTCGCCGCAACTGGCCGCGCAGGCCGAGCAGGCGCTGGGCGGCGTGCTGCTCGAAATCTACGGCAGCACCGAGTCGGGCCAGGTGGCCACGCGCCGCACCACCGAGAGCGAAATCTGGGAAACCTTCGGCGAGATCCGCGTGGATGCGCAGCCGGGGGAGGGCGATGGCCCCGAGCGCTTCATCTTCAGCGGCGACTTCATTCCCGAGCCGACGCCCATGGCCGACGTGCTCGAACTACTCGATGCACGCCGCTTTCGCCTGTTCGGCCGCGCCAACGACCTGATCCACGTCGCCGGGCGGCGCAGTTCGCTCGCGCACCTGAACTACCACCTCAACAGCATCGCCGGCGTCGACGACGGCGCCTTCTGGCTGCCCGACGAGGTGGCCGACGGCGTGGTGCGACCGGTGGCCTTCGTGGTCGCGCCCACGCTGTCAGCGACCGACATCATTGCTGCACTGCGGCAACGCCTGGAGCCCGTGTTCGTGCCGCGCCGCGTGGTGCAGGTCAAGGCCTTCCCGCGCGAAGGCACGGGCAAGCTCACGGTGCGGGCGCTGCGCGAATTTGCGCTGGCGCAGTTGGCCGACGACCAGACGCCGGTGCAGATGGCGCACACGGTGCCGATCGACCATCCCGCCTTTGCCGGTCATTTCCCCGGTCAGCCGCTGGTGCCCGGCGCGCTGCTGCTGGCCGAAGTCATGGAAGTCGTGCGCCGCGTGCCGGCGCTGTCGGCGCGGCTCGGCCCAAGCCCGACGCTGGCGGCTGCCAAGTTCCTGGCGCCCGTGCGGCCCGGCAGCACGCTGTCCATCGAGCTGCAACCGGAGGCCGGAACCGGCCGCGGCGTGCGTTTCGACGTGCGCTGCGACGGCGTGGTGGCTGTCACCGGCCGCTGGACGGCTGTGCCAGAGTCGGCGGGATGAAGCACACCGACGCCGAGACGCGCGCCGTGGACGAAGCGGCGCGCCAGACCGCCCGCCCGACGCCCCAGCAGGGCGACTGGGCGCGCGCGCCCGAGCGCAGCAACATGTTGGCGCTGCGCTTCATCTGCCTGATGGCGCTGGTGTGCGGGCGGCACGTCACGCGGCTGCTGCTGCCGCCGATCAGCCTGTACTTCTTGCTGTTCGCGCCGGCGCCGCGCCGCTACATCAAGCGCTACCTGTTCCGGGCCATCGGCCCGCGCGCGGGGTGGGTCGACGGCTACCGCCTGCTGCACGCGTTTTCCTCCACCGTGCTCGACCGCGTGTACTTCCTGCGCGGGCGCATGGACCTGTTCAAGCTGAAGATCGAAGGCAACGGCCCGATCGAGGCCGAGGCGGCCGAAGGGCGGGGCGCTTTCCTGCTCGGCGCCCACATCGGCAGCTTCGAGGTGCTCGGCGCCTGCAAGCAGCAGAAGCACCAGAACCGCATGCGGCTGGCGATGCTGATGTACCCCGACAACGCGCAGCGCATCACCGCCATCCTGAACGCCATCGCGCTGCCCGAGATGCGGCCCCATGTGATCTCGCTGGGCCGACCACATTCGATGCTCGCGCTGCGCGACTGGCTCGACGGCGGTGGCCTCGGCGGCATGCTGGCCGACCGCACCCTGCCGGGCAGCGAGGAGCAGCCGGCGCACCAGCGCGGCAACAACATCGTGCTGCCCTTCCTGGGGCAGCCGGCCGTCTTCAACGACGGTCCGTTCCGGCTGGCGGCACTGCTGCGCCGTAAGGTGTTCTTCATGGCCGGGATGTACGGCGGCGGTGCCCGCTACGATGTCCGGTTCGACCCGCTGGCCGACTTCGGCACGCCGTTCGCCGATGCCGCGGAGCGCGAACAGCGCATTCGCAGCGCAGTCGAAGCCTATGTGGCCCGCCTCGAGGCGCTGTGCCGCGCCTACCCGTACAACTGGTTCAACTTTCATGATTTCTGGCTCGAAGATGCGGCTTGATTGGCTTTGCAGGGTGGTGGTGCTCGCCGTGGCTTTCTGCGCCGCGCCCGCTTGGGCGGCGTTCGATCTGCCCGAACTGATGGGCTTGCTGTCCAAGCAGAAGAGCGGCGAGGCGCGCTTCACCGAGCAGCGCTTCGTGCACGGCCTCGAAGGCCCGCTCGACGCGAGCGGCACGCTGAGCTTCGAGGCGCCCGACAAGCTGGTGCGCCGCACGCTGTCGCCGCGCATCGAAACCATGGCGGTCGACGGCAACACGCTGACCTTGTCGCGCGGCAACCGCAACCGCACGCTGGCGCTGGACAGCATGCCCGAGCTGCTGGGCCTGGTCGAAGCCATGCGCGGCACCCTGACCGGCGACGGCACCACGCTGCAGCGCTATTTCAAGAGCACCGTGACCGGCGTCGCCAATCAGTGGACGCTCGACCTGGTCCCCAATGACAGCCGGCTGGCCGCACAGGTGCGCAGCATGCGCATCACGGGCCGCGGCGGCGAGGTGCTGGGGCTGGAGATGGAGTTCGTGGGCGGCGATCGCTCGGTCATGAACATCTCGCCCAACGCGCCGCCGTCGGCGGTGCCGGCCGGCGCTCCCCGGCGCGCGACGCCGTGAGCCTGGCGCAGGCGGGCGGCCCGCCGGGGTGGTCGCGCCGCATCGTCGTTCTGCTGGCGTGGCTCTTGGTCGTGGCCCTCGGCGCGGTCGTCATTGCGCGCACCCAGATCGGCGCCGACCTGTCGGCCTTTCTCCCCAAGAGCCCGGATCTGCGCCAGCGCGTGCTCATCGAGCAGCTGCAAAGCGGCGTCGCCTCGCGCACGCTGATGCTGGGTTTCGAAGGCGGCAGCGTCGAACAGCGCGCTGAAGTCTCGCGCGCCGTCGGCAAGGCGATGCGCGACAGCAAGCTCTTCGACCTGGTGCAGAACGGCGATGTGAGCGACTGGAGCGAGGCTGGCACCTGGGTGTTCGATCACCGCTACCAGCTGTCGTCCGGCGTGATGCCGGGGCAGTTCACGGCCGAAGGGCTGCGCGACGCCATCATCGACACGCTGTCGATGCTCGGCACGCCGGCCGGCAACGCGATCAAGCCCTTGCTCGACCGCGACCCGACCGGCGAAACCCAGCGCGTCGCGATGGAGTTGGTGCCGGCGAGCGCACCGCGCAGCGAAGGCGGCGTCTGGATGTCGCGCGAGGCGCCGCGTGCGCTCATGATCGCCACGACGCGTGCGGCCGGCGGCGACCTCGATGCCCAGGCCGTCGCCATCGCGCGGGTGCAGGCCGCCTATGAAGCCGCCGCGCGCGGCATGGGCGAGGCCGCGCCGAAGCTGCTGCTGAGCGGCCCTCCCGTGTTCTCGGTGATGAGCCGCGAAAAGATCAAGACCGAAGCCATCCACCTCGCGGTGGTGGGCGGCATCGTGATGAGCGTGTTGCTGTTGCTGGCCTTCGCCTCGCCGCGCGCGCTCGTCATCGCCTTCCTGCCGGTGGCCACGGGCGTGGTGGTCGGCACGGCATCGGTCAGCCTCGTGTTCGGCTCGGTGCACGGGCTCACGCTGGGCTTCGGCAGCACGCTGATCGGCGAGACGGTCGACTACGCCATCTACTACCTGATCCAGGCGCGCGGCGCCGCCGTGGCCGGCACCGGCTGGCAGCGCTGGCGCGAGGTGCATTGGCCCACGGTGCGGCTGGGCCTGCTGACCTCCGTGTGCGGCTTTGCGGCGCTGGTGTTCTCGGGCTTTCCGGGGCTGGCGCAATTGGGCGTGTTCTCGATCGCCGGGCTGGTGTCGGCCGCGCTCGCCACGCGCTACGTGCTGCCCGTGCTGGCGCCCGATGGCGCGACCGGCATGGGCATGCGCCGGCACATGGCGCGGCTGGCCGGCCTGCTGGTGCGCGGCCTGCCGCGCCTGCGCTGGCCGCTGGCGGCGCTCGGCGTGGCCGCGCTGGCGCTGGTGCTGTGGCAGGGCGGCCATCTGTGGCGTGCCGACCTGAGCGCGATGAGCCCCGTGCCGCGCTCGGCGCAGCAGCTCGACGAGACGCTGCGCAAGGACATCGGCGCCAGCGACGGCGGTGTGCTCGTGGTGGCCTTCGGCGACGACGAACAGGCCGCACTGCGTCACACCGAGGCCGCGGCCGCGCGCCTTGACGCCCTGGTCGACAAGGGCGAGCTCAGCGGCTACGAAACCGTGACCCGCGCGCTGCCGAGCGTGGCGGCGCAGACCGCGCGCCTGGCCAGCCTGCCCGATGCCGACACGCTGCGCGCCAACCTGGCCGAAGCGACGAAGGGCTTGCCGTTGCCGGCCTCCCGTCTCGGCGCTTTCGTGACCGATGTGGAGGCCGCGCGCAAGCAGGCGCCCGTGCAGCGGGCCGACCTGATGGGCGGCCCGCTGGGCTCCGTGGTCAACACGCTGATGTACGAGCGGCCGGGCGGTGGATGGTCCACGCTGGTCGTGCTGCACCCTGGCCCGGGCTTCGAACAGGGTCGCCTCGAGGCGGCGCTGGCCGGTCTGCCCGAAGTGCAGGTGGTGGACGTCGGCCGCGAACTCGGCGGCCTCTACCAACGCTACCTGCACGAGGCCTTCGTGCAGGTGCTGCTGGGCGCGCTGGCGGTGGTGGTGCTGCTGGGTGTGTACCTGCGCTCATGGCGCCGGCTGCTGGCCGTGTGCCAGCCGCTGCTGTTCGCGGTGGTGCTCACGCTGGGCGGCATGGCGCTGGCGCAGGCGGCGCTCGGCATTCTGCACCTCGTGGGGCTGCTGCTGATCGTCGCCGTGGGATCGAACTACGCGCTCTTCTTCGACCAGCTGCGCACGACCGGTCGCGCCGACGAAGACACGTTGGCCTCGCTGATGCTGGCCAACCTCACGACGGTGGTGTCGTTCGGGCTGATCGCGATCTCGGACATTCCGGCGCTGTCGTCCATCGGCCGCGTGGTCGCGCCGGGCGCCTTGCTGGCGCTGCTGCTGTCGGCCGCGTTCGCACGCAACGTGGCGCCCGGGAAGGGCCCGAGCCCGCAGCGACCGCGCTGATGGGAAAATCCGGGCACATCATGTCGTCGCCTTCCGTCCCTCCCACTGGTTCTGCCGCCTCCGAATCCTGGCCCTGGCCGCCGGCCATGCGCGCCAGCGCGGCCGTGCATGTGGCGGCCCTGGGCGCGGGCGTGCTGGTGCCGGGCGCATGGCCCTGGGCGCTCGGCGCGGTGGTGCTGAACCATGCGCTGATCACCGGTGCGGGGCTCACGCCGCGCAGCAACCTGCTCGGCCCGAACGTCACGCGCCTGCCCGAGGCGGCCGGTGCGCGTCGCGAAGTGGCGATCACCATCGACGACGGGCCCGAGCCCGAGGTCACGCCCCGCGTGCTCGACCTGCTGGACGCCCACGGCCAGCGCGCGACCTTCTTCTGCATCGCCGAGCGCGTGCTGGCGCATCCGGCGCTGGCGCGCGAGATCGTCGCGCGCGGCCACAGCATCCAGAACCACACGGCGCGGCATCGGCACAACTTCTCCTTCCTTGGCCCGCGTGGCTTCGCGGCGGAGATCACGCGCGCGCAGGACATCCTGACCGACGTGACTGGCCAGCGACCGACCTGTTTCCGCGCGCCCGCCGGCCTGCGCAACCCTTTCCTCGAACCCGTGCTGCACCGCCTCGGCCTCTCGCTCGTGAGCTGGACGCGGCGCGGTTTCGACACCCGCGAAGGCGACGCCACCAAGGTGATGGCGCGCCTTACTCGCCACCTGCAGGCGCGCGACATCCTGCTGCTGCACGACGGCAATGCCGCGCGCACCGCGGCGGGGCAACCCGTCTTACTGGAAGTCCTGCCCTTGTTGCTCCAACGCCTGCGCACCGACGGATTGCGCGCCGTGACCCTGCCTGAAGGATTGAAGACCGCATGAGCGCCGTGATGCCATCGACGATGACCACCGACCAAGCCTGGCGCGAGCTGCATGAAGCCGCGACCGTGCCCTACAAGAAGGGCGGCACCTTCGCCTGGCAGTTCGCGCGCGGCAAGCTCGGGCGCGACCCGGTGTTCCGCGGCCTGCTCGAACGCGGCCTGATCGACGCGCAACATCGGCGCGTGGTCGACATCGGCTGCGGACAGGGCCTCTTCGTGAGCCTGCTGGCGTCGATGAGCGCGATGCAGCAGCAAGGACGCTGGCCGGCCTCATGGGCCGCCACGCCCGCCGCCGCGGACTACACGGGCATCGAGCTGATGCCGAAGGACGTGGCGCGCGCCGAGGCGTCGGTCGGCCACCTGCAGCCGACGCCGCGGCTGGTGTGCGCCGACATGTGCTCGGCCGCCTTGCCCGACTGCGACCTGGTCGTGATCCTCGATGTGCTGCACTACGTGGACCTCGCGGCGCAAGAAGGTGTCTTGACGCGAGTGCGCGACGCGCTGCGCCGTGGCGGCAACCCGAAGGCGCGCCTGCTGCTGCGCGTGGGCGATGCGTCGAGCACGCGCGGTTTCGCGATCAGCCAGTGGGTCGATCGCACCGTGACGCGCATCCGCGGCCACAAGGTCTCGCCGACCTGGGGCCGCCCGCTGGCCGAGTGGATCGCCGTGCTGCAGCGCCTGGGTTTCCGCGTGCAGAGCATGCCGATGAGCGAAGGCACGCCGTTTGCCAACGTGCTGCTGGTCGCCGACCTGGAGGCTGCCGCTTGACGGCACCGCAGACGCTCGACCGCGCGGGCATCGCCGCGCGCATTCCGCACAGCGGCAGCATGTGCCTGCTGGAGCGCCTCGAAGGCTGGGACGCCGAATCGATCCACTGCAGCACCACGACACACAGCCAGGCGGACAACCCGCTGCGCACCGAAAGCGGCCTGCTCGCACCGAACGCCATCGAGTACGCGGCGCAGGCCATGGCGCTGCACGGCGGCCTGCTGGCCGTCGAGGGCAGCACGCCGTCTGCCGGTTTCCTGGCCAGCGCGCGCAACGTGAAGCTGGCCGTGGTGCGGCTGGACGACATCGCCGGGGCGTTGCAGGTGCGGGCGAAGCGCCTGTCCGGCGACGACCGGCAGGTCTTGTATGAATTCACGGTGGCGGCCGACGACGGCCGCCTGCTGGCCGAGGGCCGGGCCGTGGTGGTCTTGAACACGCCGCTGGCGGACATGGGAAGCACACCGTCATGAGTTTCGAAGGAAAACGCACACTGATCACCGGCGCCAGCGGCGCGCTCGGCGCGGCCATGGCGGAGCGGTTTGCGCGTGACGGCGCCACCGTGCTGCTGCATGCGAACTCGCGGCCCGAAGCCATCGAGCAACTGGCCGCGTCGATCACCGCCGCCGGCGGCAAGGCGGAATGCCATGTGTTCGACCTGCGCAGCGACGAGGCCTGCGCGGCCGGCTGCGCACGCATCCTCGAAGGCGGCGCGGTGCAAATCCTCGTCAACAACGCAGGCGTGCACGACGACGCCGTGCTGCCCGGCATGCGTGCCGAGCAATGGCACAAGGTGATCGACGTGTCGCTGAACGGCTTCTTCCGCGTGACCCAGCCGCTGCTGCTGCCGATGATGCGCACCCGTTGGGGGCGCGTGCTGAACATCTCGTCCGTCGCTGCCATCGCAGGGAACAAGGGGCAGGTGAACTACGCCGCGGCCAAGGGCGCGCTGAACAGCGCGACCAAGGCGCTGTCGCTCGAAGTGGCGTCGCGCGGCGTGACCGTGAACGCGATCGCGCCGGGGATCATCGCTTCGCCGATGGCCGATGCGGTGTTCGATCCCGCGCTCATCAACCAGATGGTGCCCGTGAAGCGCGCCGGAACGCCGCAGGAAGTGGCGGCGCTGGCGGCGTTCCTGGCAGGTGATGAAGCCGCGTACATCACGGGGCAGGTGATCTCGATCAACGGCGGGATGATCTGAGCCCATGGTGACCGGTTCTTCCTTGCGAAGGGAAGGGCGTTTGCTTCACCCATGAGCCCGGCAGGCGGTGCGGTGTGGGCGGCCCCTCTGTGCCGCCGAGGAGCGCAGCGTTTCGCGGATCAGGGCTTGCAGCTGTTTGAGCCGAAGGCGAGTTCTGCAAGACCCCGCGAAACGCGAGCACCGCAGGGCAGCCCGAAGGGCCGGCACAGTGGGGCCGACCGCGCCGTGCCGCCTGCCGGGCGCTCCCAAAAGGCCTAAAGAGGCAGCGTATCGAACGCAGCGTAAGCCGTAGCCAGCCAAGACTTCACGCGCTGCCGCTCCAGCAAACCCAGCGCATGCGCCCCTTCGCGGTCGTTCACGGCCTTCCAGAAACTGGTGTTCTGCGCATCAATCTTGCGCATGCTGGCTTCGTGCAGGCGAGGCAAGGCAATCACGCGTGCCCCATTCGCATTGGCCTTCGACAGCGACTGCGACGCCAGCAGCATCCCGAAGTCGCTGCCGCGCCCGTAGTTCTGCACCACGATGTAGTTGGGCCGATTGCCGAAGGTGTCGATCAGCGTGCCGAGCAGGTCGGTGGAGTCCTTGCCGTCGTCCAGCACGTGCCAGAAGTTGACCGTGACGTCGATCTCCTCGAACACGTCGAACAGGTCCGACTCCTTGATCCAGCGCGACAGCGGCGCCAGCGTCTGCGCCGCGAGGTCGACGATCACGCTCTGCTTCGGGTTGGTCTCGAAGCCGTTCACCACCGTGTCCAGGCCTTCGAAGCTGTCGACCACCACGGGCGAGGCAAAGCCCTCGTAGAAGCGGGTGAAGGAGCTGTGCGAACGGTCGGTGTCGAAGCCGGTGAAAGGCCGGCTGCGATCGATGAAGTACTGGGCCAGCACGCGTGCCGTGACCGATTTGCCGACACCGCCTTTTTCGCCGCCGATGAAGTTGATGGAGCTCATGAGTGGTTGCTGCCTCGAATGGGTTGAGGGGTGGAGGAGGGCGGATTCATTCTAGGGGTCGCCTGTCGCACCGCTGTGGCTAGCGACCCCGCTTGCTCATGCCCTGCAGCAAGGGATGTGCCTGCAGGCGCTGCTGCAGCCGTTTCTTCCACGGGGCCGGCAGCGCCGAGGCGTCGATCATCGTGGGCCACTGGTCGCGTGCGAGGCGGGCCGTGTCGGCCACCACGCGTCGCATGCGCGGCTCGTGCACGCCGGCCGAGAAGCAGAAGGCGCGCACGTTGGCCGGCGTGAACATCGCGGTGCGACGCGCAGCGGTAGCGCTAACCGGGGCCGGCAGCAGCGGCAGCGCATGGCCTTCGACACCCTGCAATGCCGCGTAGGCGACGATATCGTAGGCAGGGGCCAGGCGCGGCGCGATGCCATCGGGGTACAGCACGCCGAAGTTCTTCAGGTGGGCATCCGGGTTGCCCAGCAGGTCGTTGACCACGAGCCGGCGCACCAGTTCGAGCACGGCGTCTTCGCCCAACGATGGAAAGGCGCGCATCGCGAGCGCCATGTCGAGGTAGCTCCCGCTGTACTTGTGCATCGGGTCGACCGCGAGCACCTGCGCGAAGTCTTCGAAGTGGATGCGGCGCGCGCCGTCGCGGTCGAAACGTGTGACGGCCAGGAACTCGGGCTCGTCCGGCAGCGCATAGCTGTGCTCCGCCGCGATGGCCGACAGCGGCGCAAGTTCGGC
This sequence comes from Variovorax sp. GW821-FHT10C12, assembly GCF_059415405.1. Classification (NCBI taxonomy): domain Bacteria; kingdom Pseudomonadati; phylum Pseudomonadota; class Betaproteobacteria; order Burkholderiales; family Comamonadaceae; genus Variovorax; species Variovorax sp. GW821-FHT10C12. The sequence continues at coordinate 1,527,055 of NZ_JBWKNE010000001.1, read as the reverse complement.
ACGGCACACCTCGACGCCCGCCACCCCGGCCATCTGCAGCGAGAGCATCTCGAGTTGCGGCATGTGCGGCCGGCCTGCCACTGGCAGTTTGGCGATCACGCGCGTGCTCGCCCCGGCGCGCACGCGCGCCACGTAGCGGCCGCCCTGGCGGCGCAGGCCCAGCTTGGGCTGCACGCCTGAGACCGAGATGCCCTGCGGCATCGGCAACTCGACCACCGACATCTCGAGTGCGTCCTGGTCCTGCGTGATGAGCCGCTGCAACGTGCCACGGTCCACCGACACCGGGCGCGCGGCCACGGCGCCGGGCAGGTCGCTGCCGCAGGCCGCCAGCAATTCGAAGTGGTCGTTGTCGCGGCAACCGCGTAACTGCGCAATGTGACTGCGCAGCACGCCTTCGGGTAGCAGGTTCTGGAAGAAGCCCGGCAACTGGCCGCCCTGGGCGTTGAACAACGGGTTCTTCACGTCGCTCCACAACGCGGCCTGGGCGGCCGGGTCGCTCGCGACCATCGACAGCGAAAGCACGCCGGGCAGCGGGTTGGCGATCAACTCGGGCTCCGCCACGAAGCGGCACAGGTCGGCGTACTGGAACAGCTTGCCGAGGCGGTGCGTGCCGAGCGAAATCTCGAGGATCTTGACGTTCATGGCGGTGAGCGGCGGCCCCGCACGTAGGGCGGCGCGGCAGGCGCTTCGGCCAGCGCACGACCGACGCGCGTGGCAACCGGGCGATAGCCAGGATCGACGGCCGTGCCTTCGCCGAAGCCCTTGGGCGCGAGCTGCAGTTCGAGCCCCAGCGCATCGACCAGCGCGAGCAGCGACGACAGCTGCGGATTGCCCTTCAGGCTCAGGGCATTGCGCACCGAGCGCTCGGTGAGCCCCGAGCGCAAGGCGATCTCGGCGTTCGTGAGGCCAGTGGCCCCGCGTCGCGCCGTGAGGGCGGTGATGAGTTCCTGCTTGTCCACGGAAAGATATTACCGCAAATGCCTATTTGGGAAATATATTTCCGATGCGAGAAGCCTACTTGGGTATCAACGTGAAGAGCGGCATGACCACGCCCATCACCCAGTTCTGGCCGAAATCGAGGGCCGCCCGGCGGTATTTCTCGTCGGCCTGCGCGGCCAGCAGGTCGAGCCGTGCCACCACCTTCGACAGCTCGCGGTCGGCCACGAGGTTGCGCCCGCGCTCGCTGATCTCGGTGGCCAGCAGCAGCGGCTGGCCGTCGGGGCCGGTCTTGGAAGAGATGAGCCAGAGCGAAATCTCGAAGTTGCGCGCCGTGCGGTAGCTGTTCTCGGCGTCGACCCCGTCGATCATGGTCTGGTCCCAGGTGTTGCCGTTGGCCTGTTTGAGCATCGTGACCCACCCGACGACCAGCGCCGCCACGCGGTCGCCCTGGTAGGCCTGCGGGCCGGTCTCGAAGGCCAGGCGGATGGCGTCGATGCCGTTGGCGCCGCGCAATTCGGGCAGCGGCGTGCCCTGCAGGACCGCGTCCCAGGTGCGCTGCGTGGCTTCTTCCATGCTGGCGGCCGACTTGCGCCATTCGCGCGGGTTGCGCCGGTACAAGGTGGTCTGCACGCGGCGCACCGATTGCAGGTTGTCGCGCAGCGACAAATTGGCGATGCGGTTGGTGGCGGATTGCAGCCACTCCTGGTTGCCGTAGGGCTCGGCGCGCTCGGTGGATCGGAGGGACGAACAGCCCGTCAGCGCCAGCGGCGCGAGCAGGGCGGCCGCGGTGCCCGCCAGCAGGCAGGTGCGTCGCGCCGCGAGGGGAGAAGCCGGGGAATCGCTCATGCCCTGACGTTATCATCCACGGCTGGGGCGGCGGCTCGCTTCAAGCTGCGGGCCCGTGCAATTTTCCTTACAAATCAATACCTTGGCGCTATGCCAAGGCAGGGCGACAAGTCGTGCGTCTTAACTCCATCAAGCTCTCGGGCTTCAAGTCGTTCGCCGAACCCACCAACTTCCTGCTGCCGGGCCAACTGGTCGGGGTGGTGGGGCCGAACGGCTGCGGCAAGTCGAACATCATGGATGCCGTGCGCTGGGTGCTCGGCGAGTCGCGTGCGTCGGAACTGCGCGGCGAGTCGATGCAGGACGTGATCTTCAACGGCACGACCACCCGCAAGCAGGCCAGCCGTTCAAGCGTCGAACTGGTGTTCGACAACGCCGACCATCGCGCCGGCGGCCAGTGGAACCAGTTCACCGAAATCGCCGTGCGCCGCGTGCTCACGCGCGACGGAACGAGCAGCTACTACATCAACAACCAGCCGGTGCGCCGTCGCGACGTGCAGGACGTGTTCCTGGGCACGGGCCTCGGGCCGCGCGCCTACGCCATCATCGGACAGGGCACGATCAGCCGGATCATCGAATCCAAGCCCGAAGAGCTGCGCCTGTTCCTCGAAGAAGCCGCGGGCGTCTCCAAGTACAAGGAGCGCCGCCGCGAAACCGAGAACCGCCTGGGCGATACGCGCGAGAACCTCACGCGCGTCGAAGACATCCTGCGCGAACTCAACGCCAACCTCGAAAAGCTCGAGAAGCAGGCCGAGGTGGCGGCGCGCTACAACGCGCTGCAAGGCGACGCCACGAAGAAGCAGCACCAGCTGTGGTTCCTCAAGCGCGGCGAAAGCGATGCCGACCAGGCCAAGATCAAGGCCGATTCGGAAAAGGCCATCAACGACCTTGAATCGCGCACCGCCGACTTGCGCCGCATCGAGTCCGAACTCGAAACCGTGCGCCAGGCCCACTACGGCGCCGGCGACCTGGTGAACCAGGCGCAAGGCAAGCTGTACGAAGCCAGCGCCGAAGTCGGCCGGCTCGAAGGCGAGATCCGCTTCGTGGTCGAAGGCCGTCAGCGCGTCGAACAGCGCCTGGTGCAGCTGCGTGAGCAGATGGGCCAGTGGGGCCGTCGCCGCGAAGAAGCCGAGGCCGAGATCGAGACGCTGGCCGGTGCCGGCGTCGATGCCGAAGAGCAGGCCATCCTGCTGGCCGCGCAGCTCGAAGAACACGACGCGCGCATGCCGGACCTCGAAGAGGCCGTGCAGCGTGCGCAGAACGAGGCCAACACCCAGCGCGCGACGGTGTCGCAGGTGCAGCAGCAGATCCAGGTGCTGGCCGCCGACCAGCGCAACATCGAAGACCAGAGCCGCCAGCTCACGCTGCGCAGCGAACGTCTGCGTGCCGACCAGAACGCACTGGCCGCGCCCGACGAAGACCGGCTGACCGAAATGCAGGAGCAGCTGGCTGCGGCGCAAGAAGCCGCCAGCGAATCCGACGCCCGCCTGCAGGAACTGCAGGAAGCCGTGCCGCAGCTCGACGAAGACCGTCGCGCCAAGCAGCAGGCCGTCAACACCGAGGGTGCCCGCCACGCCGAGTTCTCGGCCCGCCTCGAAGCGCTGCGCGCGCTGCAGGAGAAGGTCAAGACCGACGGCAAGCTCGCCCCCTGGCTCGCCAAGCACGGCCTCGACGGCCTGCAGGGCCTGTGGAGCCGCATCCACATCGAACAGGGCTGGGAGAGCGCGCTCGAATCCGCGCTGCGTGAGCGCCTGGGTGCGCTTGAAGTCAGCCGGCTCGACATGGTGCGTGCCTTCGGCAACGACGCCCCGCCCGCCAAGCTCGCTTTCTACAGCCCGCCTGCCGCCGGTGTGCCTCAAGGTGCGGGCGCGCTGCCCAAGCTGTCGAGCCTGCTGCGCCTGAACGACGCCGGCCAGCAAGCGCTGCTGAACGACTGGCTGCACGGTTGCTTCACGGCCGAGAGCTTCGAAGAGGCCCTGGCCCAGCGCGCCACGCTGCAGCCCGGCGAGGTGATCTATGTGCGCAGCGGCCATGCCGTGTCGTCGCACAGCGTGAACTTCTACGCGCCCGATTCCGAGCAGGCCGGCCTCCTGGCCCGCCAGCAGGAAATGGAAAACCTCGAGCGCCAGCTCAAGGCCCAGACGCTCATCAACGAAGAGGCGCGCACTGCGCTGGTCCGTGCCGAAGCGGCCTACGGCGACGCCGCACAGCGCCTCGTCACGGCCCGCCGCGAAGCCGCCGAAACGCAGTCGCGCGCCCATGAGCTGCAGGTCGAAACGCTGCGCATGACGCAGCTCGCCGAGCAGACCCGTGCGCGCAGCCAGCAACTGGCCGCCGACCTCGGCGAGGTCGATGCCCAGCTCGAAGAACTGCAAGAAAAGCGCATCGCCGCCGAAGGCCGCTTCGAAGAGCTCGACATGCAACTGGCCGACAGCCAGGAACGTCATGCACAGCTCGACGAGCGCGTCATCGAAGCCGGTCGCACGCTGAACGCCAGCCGCGAGCAGCACCGCAGCCTCGAACGGCAGGCGCAGGAAGCGACCTTCTCGCAGCGCACGCTCGAAGCGCGCCGCGGCGAACTGAACCGCAGCATCGAAACCGCCTCGCAGCAGACCGTCGCGCTGACCGACGAAGACGAGCGCGCCCGCGCTGAACTGAGCCGCCTGTCGGACGCCGCCGCGCAAGCCGGCCTGCAGGACGCGCTGTCGCTCAAGCTGGAGCGCGAGACAGCTCTGGGCGCGGCCCGCAGCCAGTACGACGACCTCACGCTCAAGCTGCGCGCCAGCGACGAGCGCCGGCTGCAGCTCGAGCGCGAACTCGATCCGCTGCGCCAGCGCATCACCGAGTTCCAACTCAAGGAGCAGGCCGCGCGCCTGGGCGTCGAGCAGTACCAGCAGCTGCTGGACGACGCCGGCGCCGACCTCGAAGCGGTCGCGCAATCGATCGAGACCGAGAAGGTGCGCCTGACCGGCCTGCAAAGCGAAATCGACCGCCTGAACCGCGAAGTGGTCGCGCTGGGCGCCGTCAACCTCGCCGCGCTCGACGAACTCGCCATCGCGAGCGAACGCAAGATCTTCCTGGACGCCCAGTCGGCCGACCTGAACGAAGCCATCGGCACACTCGAAGACGCCATCCGCAAGATCGACGCCGAAACGCGCGACCTGCTCGGCGGCACCTTCAAGATCGTCAACGAGCACTTCAGCCGCATGTTCCCCGAGCTGTTCGGCGGCGGCAATGCACGCCTCGTGATGACCGGCGACGAAATCCTCGATGCCGGCGTGCAGGTGCTCGCGCAGCCGCCCGGCAAGAAGAACCAGACCATCCACCTGCTCTCGGGCGGCGAGAAGGCGCTCACGGCCATTGCGCTCGTGTTCGCCATCTTCCAGTTGAACCCGGCGCCTTTCTGTCTGCTGGACGAAGTGGACGCGCCGCTGGACGACGCCAACACCGAACGCTATGCCAAACTCGTGACCGCCATGAGCCGTGAAACCCAGTTCCTCTTCATCAGCCACAACAAGATTGCCATGGAAATGGCCGAACAACTGATCGGCGTGACCATGCAGGAGCAGGGCGTGTCGCGCATCGTTGCGGTCGACATGGAGTCGGCGGCCTCGATGGTCGAAGCGGCATAAGGCAGGCGCGCGCATGAGCAATCTCACCCTCGCCCTGGCGATCCTCGGCGGCCTCGTTCTCGCGGCCGTCGTGGCCTACAACACCCTGATGTCGCGCCGCAACGCGCCGCGCCAGCCCGACGCGGTCGATGTCGCATTGGCTGAAGCCGAACGTGCACTGGCCGGAGGCAGCGACGGCGGCGTGGAGCCGATGCTCCATGCCGATCCGAGCCAGGTGGCCGGCAGCGACCGCCACGAGCCGCTGTTCGACCCCGACCTGCCGGCGCCCAGCGGCGTACCCGTGCCCACCGGCGAGCGCCGCGGCGGGCTCGATCCGCTGATCGACGTGATCGCGCCTATTTCGCTCGAAGGCCTGGCCTCGGGCGATGCGGCCCTGGCGGCCATGCCGTCCACGCGCCGCGCCGGCAGCAAGCCGGTGGCCATCGAAGGTTTGAACGACCTCACCAGCCAGTGGGAGCCGCCGGCACCCGGGCAGCGCTACCGCGCTTTCCAGGTCGGCGTGCAGCTGGCCAACCGCACCGGGGCACTCAACGAGATCGAGTACTCCGAGTTCGTGGTCAAGGCGCAGGCCTTTGCCGATGCCGTGAACGGCGCGCCCGAGTTTCCCGAGATGCTCGACGAAGTGGCACGTGCCCGCGAGCTCGACCAGTTCGCCAGCGCGCACGACGCGCAACTGGGCTTCGTGCTGCGTGCGCTGCATGCGGCCTGGAGCCCGGGCTACGTGCAGCAGAACGCTGCGCGGCTGGGCTTTGTAGCGGGGATCATCCCGGGCCGCATGGTGCTGCCAACCAGCGAGGCCGGCCTGCCGCCGATCCTCGGGCTCTCGTTCGACACCCAGGCCGCGCTGGCCGACGATCCGGCGCAATCGGCCATCCGCGAGCTCAGCCTGAGCCTCGATGTGCCGCAGGTCGATCGCGGCGAAGAGCCGTTCCGCCGCATGCGCGAAGCTGCTGCCACGCTCGCCCGCGAGATGGACGGCGTGGTCACTGACAGTGACGGCCAGTTGCTGCGCGACGAAACCATGGACGTGATCGGCACCGACCTCGAGCAGCTGTACGACACGCTCGATGGACGCGACCTCGCCGCGGGCTCGCCGCTGGCGCGACGCCTCTTCAGCTGATCCGTCTTTTTCCCGAGGGACACCCCATGACAACGCGCGACGAAGCGGCACGCGAAGCCGCCGCACTGAGCGAGCAGCTGCATCGCCACGCCCATCTGTACTACGTGCTCGACGCCCCCGAGTTGCCCGACGCCGAGTACGACAAGATGTTCCAGCGCCTGCAGGTGCTGGAGACCGAGTTTCCGGAACTGCGCACGCCCGACTCACCGACGCAGCGCGTGGGCGGCGCGGTGCTCGACGGCCTGGCCAAGGTGCGCCATCGCGTGCCGATGCTGTCGATCCGCACCGAGACCGACATCACCCCGACCGGCGCCAGCGCCTTCGATGCACGCGTGCGCCGCGAACTGGGCCTGGCCGAAGACGCGCCGCAGATCGCTTATGTCTGCGAGCTGAAGTTCGACGGGCTGGCCATGAGCCTGCGTTACGAGTACGGCGTGCTGGTGCAGGCCGCCACACGCGGCGACGGCGAGGTGGGCGAGGACGTCACGCAGAACATCCGCACCGTGCGCGAGATTCCGCTCAAGCTCAAGGGCGCGGCGCCGCCTGTGGTCGAGGTGCGCGGCGAGGTCTACATGAAGCGCGCCGATTTCGACGCCCTCAATGAACGCCAGCGCGAGAAGATCGCCGCCGGGCAGAAGAACGAGAAGGTGTTCGTCAATCCGCGCAATGCGGCGGCCGGCGCGGTGCGCCAGCACGATCCGGCGATCGCGGCGGCGCGGCCGCTGAGCTTCTTTGCCTACGGCCTGGGCGAAGTCTCGCCGGCGAGCGACGGCGGTCCCGAGATCGCCACCCAGTTCGACTGGCTGCAGCAGTTCCATGTCTGGGGCTTCCCGGTCGCCACGCAGACAGCGCGGGCGACGGGCGCTATTGAACTGATAGCGTTCCACGAAACCATCGGCCGCCAGCGCGATGCGCTGCCGTACGACATCGACGGCGTGGTCTACAAGGTCGACAGCCTGGAGCTGCAGCGGCAGCTGGGTTTTGTCTCGCGCGAACCGCGCTGGGCCGTGGCCCACAAGTACCCGGCGCAGGAGCAATTGACCGAGGTGGTCGGCATCGAGATCCAGGTGGGGCGCACCGGCAAGCTCACGCCGGTGGCCAAGCTGGCGCCGGTGTTTGTCGGCGGCGTGACCGTGACCAACGCCACGCTGCACAACGAAGACGAAGCGCGCCGCAAGGACGTGCGCGTGGGCGATACCGTGATCGTGCGGCGCGCCGGCGACGTGATTCCCGAAGTGGTGGGCGTGGCGCCCGACAGCCTGGCCAAGCCCGACGACCAGCGCGGCGCGATTTTCACCATGCCGCACAAGTGCCCCGTGTGCGATTCGGAGGCGGTGCGGGAGGAGGGCGAGGTCGACTACCGTTGCACGGGCGGCCTGTTCTGCGCAGCGCAGCGCAAGGAGGCCATCCTGCATTTCGCGGCGCGGCGAGCGGTCGATGTCGACGGGCTGGGCGACAAGCTGGTCGAGCAGCTGGTCGATGCCAACCTGATCCGCACCTTGCCCGATCTCTACAAGCTCGGCTTCGTCACGCTGGCGGGGCTGGACCGCATGGCCGAGAAGTCGGCCAAGAACCTCGTCGATGCGCTCGAAGCCTCGAAGAAGACGACGCTGCCGCGCTTCCTGTTCGGCCTGGGCATTCGCCACGTGGGCGAGAGCACGGCCAAGGACCTGGCCAAGCATTTCGGCAAGCTCGACGCGATCATGGACGCGACCGAGGAACAGCTGCTCGAGGTCAACGACGTCGGTCCGGTGGTGGCGCAAAGCCTGCGCACCTTCTTCGACCAGCCGCACAACCGCGAGGTGGTCGAGCAGCTGCGCGCCTGCGGCCTGACCTGGGAAGAGTTCGAGCCCGAAGCCCGTGCGCCCAAGCCTTTGGCGGGACTGACCTTCGTGATCACCGGCACCCTTCCTACGCTGGGCCGCGACGAAGCGAAGGATAAATTGGAGGCAGCCGGCGCCAAGGTGGCCGGCTCCGTCAGCAAGAAGACCCACTACCTCGTGGCCGGGGAAGAGGCTGGCAGCAAGCTCGACAAGGCGCGCGACATCGGCGTCACGGTGATCGACGAGGCGCGTATGCTGGAGATCCTCGCGAACGGGGTTCCACCGGCACCTGAGGCCTGAAGCCGTCGGCATCGGTGGCTGGGGCCCTTACCGGCCGTTACGCGACTTCACATCCGCGCAGTCAACAGGGTCTACAAGCGGGCGTTGAACGACTACAGAAGGCCGACAAGGAGTCCCTCATGCAAAAAATTCGTGTCCTCGCTACCAGCCTCGCACTCGGCGGCATCGCGCTGCTGAGCGGCTGCGTGGCCGTTCCTGGCGATCCGTACTACTCCGGCGGCTATTCCGATCCGTACTACGCCGATCCGGGTCCTGTGGTGGTGCCTGCGCCGGTCTACATCCAGGGGGGCGGCTACTACGACAACCGTCGCCCGTACTACGACCGCCGTCCCTATTACGACGGCTATCGGCCTGGCTATCCGTACCCTGGCGTGCGGCCCACGCCTTCGTACCCGACGACGCGTCCGCCCTGGGGTGGTGGCCGTCCGCCGGTCGCGGTGGTGCCGCCTGTGCGGCCCGGTGCGGGCGGCGTGCCTGGCATCACGCCTTCGCGGCCGCAGCAGATGCCGACCGGCCGGGCGCGGCTGTGGACCTCGCCCGACTCGCAAGGCACCACGCCTCCGTGATCGCGGCCCAGGCATGACGTTCGTGTGAGGCTGTCGCGATAATCTCGCCATGGCCTTCCGCGAAATTCTCAAGATGGGCGACCCCCGGCTGCTGCGCACCGCGCAGCCGGTCGCCGCTTTCGACACCGACGAACTGCACCTGCTGGTGCGCGACATGTTCGAGACCATGCAGGCGGTCAATGGCGCCGGCCTTGCGGCGCCGCAGATCGGCGTCGACCTGCAACTGGTGATCTTCGGCACCGACACCGTCAATCCACGCTACCCCGATGCGCCGCCAGTGCCGCGCACCGTGCTGCTCAACCCTGTCATCACCCCGCTGGGCGATGAAGAGGAAGAGGGCTGGGAAGGTTGTCTGTCAGTGCCAGGTCTGCGCGGCGTGGTGCCGCGCTTCGCCCACATCCGCTACACGGGCTTCGACCTGTATGGCGACCCGATCGACCGCACCGCCGACGGCTTCCATGCGCGCGTGGTGCAGCACGAGGTCGATCACCTGTTCGGCAAGCTGTACCCGATGCGGGTGCGCGATTTCTCGCGCTTCGGCTACACCGAGGTCCTGTTTCCAGGCCTCGATGCGGCCGACGACGACTGACGGGTCGTCCGTCCGTTGACCGGCTTACTTGTTGTTGAGCCCGAAGCGCCCGCCACCCGTGAACGCGAGCGAGATCGCCGCGAACAGGAACATGCCCTGCAGTTCCAGCGCCCAGCCGCCTTGCCCGTTCAGCGCGCCCAGGTCCTTGCGGTGGGCCAGCCAGATCGCCACCACCATGTTGATGGCCACGACCAGTGCGGCGGGCCGCGTGAACAGGCCGACGATCAGCAGCACCGGTGCCAGGATCTCGCCCACGTAGACCAGGTAGGCCAGCACCGCGGGCACGCCGTGCGACGCGAGCATGCCGCCGATGCCATCGACGCCCTTGCCGACCTTCGCAATGCCATGCAGCAGGATGAGGATGCCCAGCGCAACGCGCAGGATGAGCTTGCCGGTGTCGTCGGACTTGACCATGGTGTGATTCCTGTTTGGGAGTGATGAAAGGGCCGTATGGTAGTGAAACTGCGAGGCAAACCGGCCTGTCGCCAAGAGGCAGTTCGACATATGTATCCAACGCAGGGTTCTTTGTCGCCGACCTGCATCGCCCCGTACACTGCCTTTTGCCTACTGTTGAGGAGTACACACCCATGACGAAGAAGACAACGACCACCCCAACCACCCGACTGCGCCCGGCACTGCTCGCCGCCGCTTCCGTTCTCGCGATGGCCACCGCGGCCCCGGCCTTTGCCGGCAAGACGCTCGATGCGGTCAAGCAGCGCGGCACCGTCAAGTGCGGCGTGACCAACGGCGTGGCCGGTTTCTCGGCCCCCGACACACAGGGCAACTGGTCGGGCCTGGACGTCGACACCTGCCGCGCCATCGCCGCGGCCGTGCTGGGCGATCCCAAGAAGGTCGACTTCGTGCCGCTGAACTCGCAGCAGCGCTTCTCGGCGCTGCAGGCCGGCGAGATCGACATCCTCGCGCGCAACACCACCTGGACGCTCACGCGCGACGCGTCGCTGGGCTTCAACTTCACCACCATCACCTACTACGACGGCCAGGGCTTCCTGGTGCCCAAGAAGCTCAAGGTGACGAGCGCCAAGCAGCTCAAGAACGCCACCATCTGCACGCAGTCGGGCACCACCAACGAGAAGAACGTGTCGGACTACTTCCGCGCGCAGAACATCCCGGTGAAGACCGTCGTGTTCGAGAGCTTCGAGGCCTCGTTCAAGGCCTTCTTCTCGGGCCGCTGCCAGGCCTTCACGACCGACGCCTCGGCGCTGGCCGGCCTGCGCAACAAGGAAGCGCCGAACCCCGACGACTACCTCATCCTGCCCGAGCTGATCTCCAAGGAGCCGCTCGCACCGCTGGTGCGCCGCGGTGACGACGAGTGGTTCGCCATTGCCAAGTGGGTGCCCAACGCGCTCATCGAGGCGGAAGAGTTCGGCGTCACGCAGGCCAATGCCGACCAGCTCAAGGCCGGCAGCAAGGACCCGGCCCAGCAGCGCCTGCTCGGCGCCGGTGAAGACCTCGGCAAGCTGCTGGGTCTCGACAAGGACTGGTCGTACCGCGCCATCAAGGCCGTGGGCAACTACGGCGAAATGTTCGAGCGCAACGTCGGTCCGAAGTCGGTGCTCAAGCTGCCGCGCGGCTCCAACAATCTCTGGAGCAAGGGCGGCCTGATCTACGCACCACCGGTGCGATGAGGCAGGAGGGCGCCTCGCGCCGCGGCGCCTGGCTGGCCTGGCTCGTTCAGGCCCTGCTGGTGCTGGCCGTCGTGGCCGGCGCCGCCTGGGTGGTGAACCATGCACTCGATGTGCTGCGTGCACGCGGCGTACGTTCAGGTTTCGACTTCCTCACCGAGCCCGCGGGCTTTTCGATCAGTGAAGGCTGGCTCGACTTCGACGCCAGCCAGCCGTCGTGGCGCGCGTTCCTCGCAGGGCTGATCAACACCGTGCGCGCGGCCGTGCCGGCCGCCATCTTCGCGGTGGTGCTGGGCATGCTGATCGGCATCGGCCGGCTTGCGCCGCACGTGCTGCTGCGCGGCATTTGCACTGCTTATGTGGAGCTGCTGCGCAACGTGCCGCTGCTGGTGCAGCTCCTGATGCTGGCTTTCGCGATGGCCAACCTGCTGCCCGATCCGACCGAGCCCGTGCACCTGCTGCCGGGCGTGTGGCTCAGCAAGGGCGGGCTCAGCGTGCCCTGGCCGGTGACGGGCGAGGGCGGTGGGTGGCCCACGCATTTCGAATGGCCCGAGCGCGGCGACTTCGGCGTGAGCGGCGGCGCCGCGCTGAGCCCGGAGTACGTGACCATCGTCGCCGGGCTGTCGCTGTACTCGGCGGCATTCGTCGCCGAGATCGTGCGCGCCGGCATCCTCTCGGTCTCGCAGGGACAGGTGCTGGCGGGACAGGCGCTGGGCCTGTCGTCGGTGCAGCAGTTGCGCATCGTGATCCTGCCGCAGGCGTTGCGCGTGATCGTGCCTTCGCTCACCAACCAGTTGCTGAGCCTTACCAAGAATTCGTCGCTCGCTGTGGCCGTGGGTTACCCGGAACTGGTGTCGGTGGCCAACACGACCATCGGCTCGAACGGGCGCGCCTTCGAGTGCATCGCGATCATCATGGCGGTGTACCTGCTGCTGTCGCTCGTGATCTCCTTCGGCATGAACCGCTACAACGCGCGCGTCGCGCTGCGAGGCTGGCGATGAGAAATGTCGCGCAAGGCCCCATCGCATGGCGCAGCGAGCTGTGGGGTTCGCCGCTGCGCGCACTGGCCACGGTGCTGCTGCTGGGCGTGCTGGCCTGGGCCGGCTTCCACGCGTTCGAATGGGGCGTGCTGCACGCCGTGTTCCGCCCCGACGCCGACGCCTGTCGCGCGGTGCAGCACGGCGCCTGTTGGGGCGTGGTGGCCGAGAAGTGGCGGCCCATGCTCTTCGGGCGTTTCCCGTACGAAGAGCAATGGCGCCCGGCCGTTGCCGTCGTCGTGTTGTCCGCGGTGACGGTGCTCAGCGCCTGGCCGCGCAGCTGGCGCTGGTGGCTGGCGCCCTTGTGGGGCGCGGCGTTGCTGCTGTTCGTCGGGCTGATGCACGGCGGCGTGGCCGGGCTGAGCGTGGTGCCGACCAGCCGCTGGGGCGGCCTGCCGCTCACCATCGGGCTCGCGGTGGTCGGGCTGGCGCTGGCCTTTCCGCTGGCGCTGCTGCTCGCGATGGGGCGGCGCTCCGAATGGCCCGTGGTGCGCACGCTGAGCGCGAGCTACATCGAGCTGGTGCGCGGCGTGCCGCTGATCTCGGTGCTGTTCATGGCCTCATTCCTGCTGCCGCTGCTGTGGCCCGCGGGCTGGCAGCCCGACGTGCTGGTGCGCGTGCTCATGGGCCTCACGTTGTTCGTCGCGGCCTACCTGGCGGAGATCATTCGCGGTGGCCTGCAGGCCGTGCCGCGTGGGCAGACCGAGGTGGCGATGGCGCTCGGCTTCGGCCGCTGGCCGGTGCAGCGCGACATCGTGCTACCGCAGGCACTGCGACTCGTGGTGCCGGCGCTGACCAACAGCGTGGTCGGCACGCTGAAGGACACCTCGCTGGTCACCGTGGTCGGCCTGTTCGAGCTGACCGGCGCGCTCGGGCTGGCGCTGGGTGGCGATCCGGTCTGGCGGCCGTTCTACCTCGAGGGCTACCTGTTCGTGGCAGCCGTCTACTGGCTGCTGTGCTTCGGGCTGTCGCGCTACAGCGTCTGGCTCGAGCGACGCCTGGGCACCAGCTCGGCGTAGCCGGTCTGCGCATCAGGTTCGCGCGAGAAGCGCCATTCGGGCAGCACCGCGACGAGAATCTCGGCCGTGGTGCGCACCACGCACCCCGGCGCGGCATGGCCGCCCGACACCCGGCCGACGGCATCCGACACGCTGAGATGCAGGTGCGAGCCATCGGGCGACAGCGTGCCGGCGAGCGTGAGGATTTCAAGGTCGCCTTCGATCCGCGTCGCCGACTCGGCACCCGCGAAACGGATGCTCGCGCCGCTCAGGCTGCCAATGCCCGAGACCACGAAGGCCGCGTCGCCGATGCCGGGTTGCTTCAGCACAGCGTCGAGCGCCGCGCGCAGGTCGTCGCCGGGTTGCAGCCGCAGCACGAGCGTGTCCATGCGCTGTTGCCTCGCGTCAGCTCGCCGACAGCGCCTTGTCGACCACCTGCTGCGCCTCGCCGAGGATGCGTGCAAGGTGCTCGTCGCCGAGGAAGCTCTCACCGTAGATCTTGTAGATGTTCTCCGTGCCCGACGGCCGTGCGGCGAACCAACCGTTCTCGGTGACGACCTTCACGCCGCCGATGGCCGCGCCGTTGCCCGGTGCGTGGCTCAGCACGTTCTCGATCTTCTCGCCTGCCAGCGTGGTCGAGGTGATCTGCTGCGGCGACAGGGCGGAGAGGCGCTTCTTCTGCTCGGGCGTAGCGGGTGCGTCCACGCGGTCGGACACAGGGCGCCCCAGCGCCTGCGTCAGCTCGGTGAAGCGCTCGCCGGGGTCGCGACCCGTGCGCGCGGCGATCTCGGCCGAGAGCAGGGCGGGCACGATGCCGTCCTTGTCGGTGGTCCATGCACTGCCGTCTTGGCGCAGGAAGGTGGCGCCCGCGCTTTCCTCGCCGCCGAAGCCGAGCGAGCCGTCGACCAGCCCGTCGACGAACCACTTGAAGCCCACCGGCACTTCGTACAGCGGGCGGCCCAGCCGCGCCGCCACGCGGTCGATCATGCGGCTGCTGACCACGGTCTTGCCGACGGCCGCCTGCGCCGGCCAGTGCGGGCGGTGCGTGAAGAGGTAGTCGACCATCACCGCGAGGTAGTTGTTCGGCTGCATCAGGCCCGCGCTGCGCGTGACCACGCCGTGGCGGTCGTGGTCGGTGTCGCAGGCGAAGGCGATGCCGAAGCGGTCCTTCAGCGCGACCAGCCCGTGCATCGCGTCGGGCGACGACGGGTCCATGCGGATGCGGCCATCCCAGTCGAGCGACATGAAGCGGAAGGTCGGGTCGACCGCCTGGCTCAGCACGTTCAGGCGCTGCAGCTTGTAGCGCGCGGCAATGGCGGGCCAGTAGTGCACGCCGGCACCGCCCAGCGGATCGACGCCCAGGTCGATGGTGCCGCCGCGGATCGCGTCCATGTCGAGCACCTGGGCCAGGTCTTCGACGTAGGTGTTCAGGTAGTCGTGGCGGTGCGTGGTGGACGCCTTCAGCGCCTGCGCCAGCGGCATGCGCTTCACGCCTTCGAGCTTGTTCGCCAGCATCTTGTTGGCGGCGGCTTCGACGGCGGAGGTGATGTCGGTGCCCGCGGGGCCGCCGTTCGGCGGGTTGTACTTGAAGCCGCCGCTTTCGGGCGGGTTGTGCGAGGGGGTGATCACGATGCCGTCGGCCAGTCCGCTGGTGCGTCCGCGGTTGTAGACCAGGATGGCGTGGGACACGGCCGGCGTGGGCGTGTACTCGTCGTCCTTCGAGAGCATCAGCTCGACGCCGTTGGCCGCCAGCACCTCGACCGCGCTGGCGAAGGCGGGCGTGGACAGCGCGTGCGTGTCGATGCCCAGGAACAGCGGGCCGTCGATGCCTTGCTGCTTGCGGTAGTCGCAGATGGCCTGGCTGATGGCCAGCACGTGCCATTCGTTGAACGCGTCGTCGAACGACGAGCCGCGATGGCCCGAGGTGCCGAAGGCCACGCGCTGGCTGGGCACCGCCGGGTCGGGGCGACCGGTGTAGTAGGCCGAGACGAGGCGGGGCACGTCCACCAGCAGATCAGACGGGGCCGGCTGGCCCGCGAGGGGATGGGAAGTGGTGCTCATGTCGAAAGCGGGTGATGAAAGGGAGCGCGCCGGCGGTGCCGTGCGCGGCCTTTCAGCATACGCCATGGGCGGGACCGGCTTGCCGCCTGCGCGCCCGTTCACAGAGGTCCGCTTACAACCCTTTCAATGTGAGCGCCGCGTGCGGACCCGCTCCGGGCCGTCGCCCGTGGCCAGCCACCGGGCCGGCACCTCGAAGTACGCGGCGATCGCATGCAGGTGCAAGGTGCCTGCGCAGCTGTGGCGGTCGGTGAGCCAGCGGATCACGGTGGGGGCGCTGACGCCGCACTGTCGGGCGAGTTCGGATTTCCATTGGGGCTGCGACTCGGCGACGAGCGAGATCAGTCGGTCTTGAAAGCTGGCGTTCATGGTCGGCCCCCTTTGGCGACAACAGCGGTCGGCCCTGAATCTCCTCGAAACGCGCCCGGTACCCAACCCCTCCTTCGCAGGGGCTGGTAGTTTTTTGCGTGGAGGGTGATCTAGTTCCGACGCACGGCGGGTGCACCCGTGGGCGCCAGCGTCAGAATGAGGGTGCATATCGGCCAGAAAGGCCGAAGGGGGTGTGCCATGAAAGTGATGACGCTGGACGACCACGCGTTGTTTCGCGCGGGCCTGCGCATGCTGCTGGAGAGCATGGAACGCAATGCCGAAATCTTCGAAGCCGCCACGGTCGATGAGGCCTGCGCCCTGGCGCTGCGCCACCCCGACCTGGCGATCTGTCTGCTGGACCTCGAACTCAAGGGCGAGTACGGCCTGGACGCGCTGGTGCGCCTGAAGGCGGCGGCGCCCGACATCGCGGCCGTGGTGGTGTCGGCCTCGACCGATGTCGACATCATCCGTGGCTGCCTGGAAGCCGGCGCCATGAGCTTCGTGCCCAAGAGCATGCCGGCCGACTTCCTGAAACGGGCCTTCGAGACTGTGCTGGCGGGGGAGGTCTACCTGCCGCAGGAAATCCTGCACCTGGGGCCGAAGAGCACTGCCAGGCCCACGCTCAGTCCGCGGCAGGCCGACACGCTGCACGGCCTGGCGCGCGGGCTGCCGACCAAGTCGATCGCGCGCGAGCTCGGCCTGTCGGAGCACACGGTGAAGGAGTACATCGGCACCTTGTTCCAGGCGCTGGGTGTGCACAATCGCACCGAGGCCGTGATCACGGGCATCCGCCTGGGGCTGTTGTCCCCGTTGCAGCGCAAGGGGTCATGAACCGGCCGCCGCGGGCGGCTAAGCTTCAGGCTGGTTTCAAGGAGCAAGACAAGATGCGCATGACGATTGGCCGGCACGGGGTTCTTCTGATGGCTGCGGCCCTGGCTGCGGTGCTCGCGGGCTGCGAAGCCCCGCCCAAGGACCGGCCGCTCACCTCCGAAGTGCCGGCGCCGCCGAGCTTCGCGCCCCCGCCCGAAAGTTGCCAAGCCCCGGAAGTGCGCTTCGCGCTCGGCATGCAGGCGACGCGTCCGTTGCTCGAAGAAATGCGCCAGCGCGCCGGCGCGAAAACCGCCCGCACCGTGCCGGCCACGGCACCGGCCGACCCGGCCCAGGACGCGACGCGCCTCAACGCGCAGGTCGATCCCACGGGTCGCATCCTCGGCGCGTACTGCGGCTGAGCCCGCACCCGCCAAGTCCGCGGCCTCATTGGGAGGCCAGCGCCTCCATCAGGTCGGTCTCGATGGCCAGCTGCGTCTTCTGGCCTTGCAGTTCCGGCCCGCTGATCAGGAAGGTGTCTTCCACCCGTTCGCCCAGGGTCGTCACCTTCGCCAGTTGAAGGTTCAGGTGATGCCGCGCGAGCACGCGCGCCACCGAATACAACAGGCCCGCGCGGTCGCTGGCCGAGATGCTGAGCAGCCAGCGCTGCGCCTTGTCGTCGGGCACGAGGCTGATGCGCGGCTTGATCGGAAAGCTGCGCACCCGGCGTGACACGCGTCCCATGCTCGGCGCGGGCAGGGCGCCGGCTTCGGTGAGCGTTTGCGCCAGGCCCGTTTCGACCATGCTGATCAGGTCGCGGTAGTGGTCGGGCTGGAAGGTCGTCACCACCTGGAAGGTGTCGAGCGCGTAGCCGTTGCTCGTGGTGTGGACCTTGGCGTCCAGGATGCTGAATGACGCCTGGTCGAAGTAGCCGCAGATGCGCGCGAAGAGGTCGGACTGGTCGGGCGTGTACACCACCACCTGCAGCCCTTCGCCCACCGGCGACAGGTGCGCGCGCACGATGGGCAACGCCTTCGGATCGATGGGCACGTTCTTCGGCGGCACGAAGCGCGACAGCTGCTTGGCGTGCCAGGCGATCTCGGTGGCGTCGTGACGCATGAAGTAGCCGACGTCGAGCGTGTCCCACAGCGCCTTGTGCGCCTCGAAGCGCTGGGCGTGCAGGGCGAGCTGCACCAGCGCCTCGCGCTTGCGGGCCTCGACCTCGGCGTCCGGGTCGGGCATGCGACCGCCGAGGGCGCGCAGGGTGAAGCGGTACAGGTCCTCGAGCAGCTTGCCCTTCCAGGCATTCCACACGCGCGGCGAGGTGCCGCGGATGTCGGCCACCGTCAGCAGGTACAGCGCCGTGAGGTAGCGCTCGTTGCCCACGCGCTTGGCAAAGGCGCCGATGACCTCGGGGTCGCCCAGGTCCTGCTTCTGCGCGACCTGGCTCATCACCAGGTGCTCGGCCACGAGAAATTCGATGAGCTTGGCGTCTTCGCGCGCGATGCCGTGCTGCTTGCAGAAGCGCTGCACGTCGCGCGCGCCGAGCGTGGAGTGGTCGCCGCCGCGGCCCTTGGCGATGTCGTGGAAGAGGGCGGCGACGTAAAGAATCCAGGGCTTGTCCCAGCCGGCCGCGAGCTGCGAGCAGCCCGGGTACTCGTGTGCATGCTCGGCGATGAAGAAGCGGCGCACGTTGCGCAGCACCATCAGGATGTGCTGGTCGACCGTGTACACGTGGAACAGGTCGTGCTGCATCTGCCCCACGATGCTGCGGAACACGCGCAGGTAGCGCCCCAGCACCGAGGTCTGGTTCATGAGCCGGAAGGCATGCGTGATGCCGTAGGGCTGCTGCAGGATCCGCATGAAGGTCACGTGGTTGACCGGGTCGTTGCGGAACTTGCTGTCCATGACGTGGCGCGCGTTGTACAGCGCACGCAGCGTGCGCGCCGACAGGCCCTTCACGCCGATGGTCTTCTGGTACAGCAGGAAGGTCTCGAGCACCGCGTGCGGCTCGCGCTCGTACAGGTCGTCGCTGGCGATCTCGATGAGGCCGGCGCGCTCGTAGAAGCGCTCGTTGATGGTCGTGGGCTGCTCGTCGATGGGCTGCAGCCGCTCGGAAATGTTGAGCAGCAGGATCTGGTTGAGCTGCGACACCGCCTTGGCCGCCCAGTAGTAGCGACGCATCAGCGCCTCGCTCGACTTGCGCTGCGACTCGCTCTCGTAGCCGAAGCTCGCGGCCACGGCGGTCTGCAGGTCGAACACCAGCCGGTCTTCGCGCCGGTTGGCGATCACGTGCAGGCGGGCCCGAATGAGCGAGAGCAGGGCTTCGTTGCGCTTGATCTGCTGCGCCTCGAAGGGCGTGGCCAGGCCGTTCTTGGCCAGGTCGTCCCAGCGGCTGCCGAAGCCGGCGGCCTTGCTCATCCACAGGATGGTCTGCAGGTCGCGCAGGCCGCCGGGCGATTCCTTGCAGTTGGGTTCGAGCGCGTAGGGCGTGTTGTCGAACTTCTGGTGGCGGTGCCGCATTTCCTGCGACTTGGCCACGAAGAAGGCTTGCGGGTCGATGGCCTGGGTGAAGCGGCGGCGAAAGGCCGCGAAGAGCTTCTTGTCGCCCGTGATCAGGCGCGATTCGAGCAGCGAGGTCTGGACCGTGATGTCCTTGGCGGCCTCGTCCAGGCACTCCTCGAGCGTGCGCACGCTGGAGCCGATCTCGAGGCCGGCGTCCCAGCACTGGCCGATGAAGGCCTCGATGCGGGCCGGCTCGACGCCGCTGTCCTGGCCCTCGGGCGGCAGCAGCAGCAGCACATCGACGTCGGAGTACGGGAACAGCTCGCCACGCCCGTAGCCGCCCACCGCGGCCAGCGCAAAGGCGTCGCCGAAGCCGGCTTCGTTCCACAGCGCTGTCAGCGTCTGGTCGGCCAGCGCCGAAAGCTGGCGCAGCACCGTGTGGACGCTGCGGGTGGGCGCGCGTGCGAAGCGCAGGGTGTCGAAAAGGGCGAGCTTTTTCGCGCGATAGGCTTCGCGCAGCGTCGCCACGTCGATCTTGGCTGCTTCGATCACGGCGGGGGCGCGCTGGGGCGCGTCAGGTTTTGGTGGAGGTGACGAAGGCCGGCAGCGGCGGGCTGCCTTCGGAGAGCGTCAGCACCTCGTAGCCGGTCTCGGTAACCAGCACCGTGTGCTCCCACTGGGCCGACAGCGAATGGTCGCGCGTGACGATGGTCCAGCCGTCGTACTGGCCGCCCTTGAAGTCTTCCTTCACGTCGCGCTTGCCGGCGTTGATCATCGGCTCGATCGTGAAGATCATGCCGGGCTTGAGCTCCTCCATGGTGCCCGGGCGGCCGTAGTGCAGCACCTGGGGTTCTTCGTGGAAGCGCTGGCCCACGCCGTGGCCGCAGAACTCGCGCACGATCGAGAAGCCCTGGCCCTCGGCGAATTTCTGGATCGCATGGCCCACGTCGCCCAGGTGGGCGCCGGGGCGCACCTGCAGGATGCCGTGCCACATGGCTTCGAAGGTGACGTTGCACAGGCGCTTGGCGGCGATGGAGGCGTCGCCGATCACGAACATGCGGCTGTTGTCGCCGAACCAGCCGTCCTTGATGACGGTGACGTCGACATTCATGATGTCGCCCTTCTTCAGGGGCTTGTCATTGGGGATGCCGTGGCACACCACGTGGTTCACCGAGGTGCACAGCGACTTCGGGAACGGCACGCTGCTGGCGCCCATGTAGCCCACCGTGGCCGAGGTGGTGCCCTGCTTGACCATGTACTCAGCGGCCAGCCGGTCCACGTCGTTGGTCGTGATGCCGGGCTTGATGAAGGGCGTGAGGTAGTCCAGCACCTCGGAACCGAGGCGGCAGGCGACCCGCATGGCTTCGATGCCTGCGGCGTCTTTGTAGGTAATGCTCATGCCCCGAATTATCCCATTCGGCAAGCTAAAATTCCGGGTTAACGCGGATGACCCCAGTCAGCGGCCTCCGCCTCGATTCCTTGATTCCCAACGCGGCCCCCGAGGCCCCCCATCGACCGTGACGCAGCCCGCACCTCAAGCCCTTCCTGTCGTAACCATGTTCGAGGGCGGCAGCGCACTCAGCGACTTCCGTGCGCGGCAACTGCTGCCGAAGCTGCAGGCCATCGAGCCGCGCATCGAGGGCATTTCGGCCCGTTTCGTGCACCTGGTGGTCACCGATGCCTCGCTGGGCGACGCCGACCGCGAGCGCTTTGCCGCGCTCCTGACCTACGGCGAGCCCTTCGAGGCCGTGGCGGCCAAGGCAAGCGCCTCGGTCGTGGTCACGCCCCGCCTGGGCACCGTGTCGCCCTGGGCCTCCAAGGCCACCGACATCGCCCACAACTGCGGCCTGGCGCTGCGCCGCGTGGAGCGCGTCACCCAGTACCACCTGAAGCTGAAGGCGCCGCTGATCGGCAAGGCCCCCGTGCTCGAAGGCGACGCGCTGGCCGCCGTGGCCGGCCCGCTGCACGACCGAATGACCGAATCGGTGCTCGCCGCGGTCGAGCAGGCGGCCAGCCTGTTCAGCGAACTGCCGGCCCAGCCGATGGCGCAGGTCGACGTGCAAACCGGCGGGCGCGACGCCCTGGTGGCGGCCAATACCGGCTTCGGCCTGGCGCTGGCCGAGGACGAAATCGACTACCTCGTCGAAACTTTCACCCGCCTGGGTCGCAACCCCAGCGACGTCGAGCTGATGATGTTCGCGCAGGCCAACAGCGAGCACTGCCGCCACAAGATCTTCAACGCCAACTTCACCATCGACGGCGTGGCCCAGCCACAGAGCCTGTTCTCGATGATCCGCCACACGGAGAAGCAGAACCCGCAGCACACGGTGATCGCCTATGCGGACAACGCCTCGGTGATGGAGGGCGCGACCATCGAGCGCTTCATCCCGGCAAACGGCTCGCAGAGCTATCAAAAAGATAGCGCCCTGAGCCATGTGCTGATGAAAGTCGAGACGCACAACCACCCGACGGCCATTTCCCCGTTCCCCGGCGCCTCGACCGGCGCGGGCGGCGAGATCCGCGACGAAGGCGCCACCGGCCGTGGCTCCAAGCCCAAGGCGGGCCTGACCGGCTTCACCGTCTCGAAGCTCTGGCCGGAAGAGGGCCACTACGGCAAGCCCGAGCACATCGCCAGCCCTTTGCAGATCATGACCGAGGGCCCGCTCGGCGGCGCCGCGTTCAACAACGAATTCGGCCGGCCTAACCTGCTGGGGTACTTCCGCGAGTACGAGCAGGCGGTGACGAGCGATCTCGACACCGTGCAGCGCGGCTACCACAAGCCCATCATGATCGCGGGGGGCCTGGGCAGCATCGACGCCACGCAGACCAAGAAGATCCTGTTCCCGGCCGGCTCGCTGCTGATCCAGCTCGGCGGCCCCGGCATGCGCATCGGCATGGGCGGCAGCGCCGCCAGCTCGATGGCGACCGGCGCCAACGCGGCCGAGCTCGACTTCGACTCGGTGCAGCGCGGCAACCCCGAAATCGAACGCCGCGCGCAAGAGGTCATCAACCACTGCTGGCAGCAGGGCGCGGCCAACCCGATCCTCGCGATCCACGACGTGGGCGCGGGCGGTCTGAGCAATGCCTTCCCCGAGCTGACCAACGACGCCGGCCGCGGCGCGCGTTTCGACCTGCGCGCGGTACCGCTCGAAGAGTCGGGCATGGCGCCGAAGGAAATCTGGTGCAACGAAAGCCAGGAGCGCTACGTGCTGGCCATCGCGCCCGAATCGCTCGAACAGTTCAAGGCCTTCTGCGAGCGCGAGCGCTGCCCGTTCTCGGTGGTCGGCGTGGCGACCGAAGAGCGCCAGCTGCTGGTGGCCGACGAAGGCGCCGCGGTGCAGCCAGTCGACATGCCCATGGACGTGCTGCTGGGCAAGCCGCCCAAGATGCACCGCGACGTGAAGACCGTCGCCCGCAGCTTCAAGCCGCTCGACCTCACGGGCGTCGACCTGCAGAAGGCCGCCATCGACGTGCTCGCGCACCCGACCGTGGCCTCGAAGCGCTTCCTCATCACCATCGGCGACCGCAGCGTGGGCGGCCTGACCCACCGCGACCAGATGGTCGGCCCGTGGCAGGTGCCAGTGGCCGACTGCGCCGTGACGCTGGCCGACTACAAGGGCTTCGCCGGCGAAGCGATGAGCATGGGCGAGCGCACGCCGCTGGCCGCGCTCGACGCGCCGGCCTCGGGCCGCATGGCCGTGGCCGAGGCGATCACCAACCTGCTGGCCGCGCCGATCGAACTCTCGCGCGTCAAGCTGTCGGCCAACTGGATGGCCGCCTGCGGCGAGCCCGGCGAAGACGCTGCGCTGTACGAGACCGTGAAGGCCGTGGGCCTGGAACTGTGCCCGGCCCTGGGCGTGTCGATTCCGGTCGGCAAGGATTCGCTGTCGATGCGCACGCAGTGGAAGGACGATGGCGAAGCGAAGAAGGTCACCTCGCCCGTGAGCCTGATCGTCACCGCCTTCGCCTCGCTGGCCGACGTGCGCGGCACGCTCACGCCGCAGCTCGACGCCACGGAAGACGACACCACGCTGGTGCTCATCGACCTCGGCCGTGGCCAGCACCGCATGGCCGGCAGCATCCTGTCGCAGACGCTCGACCAGAGCGGCGACACCGTGCCCGACCTCGACGATCCGGCGCAGCTCGTGGC
The DNA here is from genome assembly GCF_059415405.1 of Variovorax sp. GW821-FHT10C12. NCBI lineage: Bacteria > Pseudomonadati > Pseudomonadota > Betaproteobacteria > Burkholderiales > Comamonadaceae > Variovorax > Variovorax sp. GW821-FHT10C12. The sequence continues at coordinate 1,503,676 of NZ_JBWKNE010000001.1, read as the reverse complement.
GCTGGTCAACGCCGTGAACGCGCTGCGCGCCGACGGCAAGATCCTCGCGATGCACGACCGCAGCGACGGCGGCCTGTTCGCCACCGCCTGCGAAATGGCCTTTGCCGGCCACGTCGGCGTGGCGCTGAACGTCGACATGCTCGTCACCGAAGGCGACGGCATCTCCGACAGCCGCATGGAAACCGGCGACGCCAAGAACTGGGCGCAGCAGGTCAGCGCGCGCCGCGAAGAGCTCACGCTCAAGGCGCTGTTCAACGAAGAGCTGGGCATGGTCCTGCAGGTGCGCACCGCCGAGCGCAACGACGTCATGCAGGTGCTGCGCGCCCACGGCCTGAGCACGCACAGCCACTTCGTCGGCAAGACGCGACCGGCCAGCTCGGCCATGGACGCCGGCAAGGGCAAGCTCGAAGTCTGGCGCGATGCCAAGTCGGTGTTCAGTGCCTCGCTGCACGACCTGCAGCAGGTGTGGGACTCGGTCAGCTGGAAGATCGCCCGCGAGCGCGACAACCCGGCCTGCGCCGACGCCGAACACGCCGCGGCCGGCGTGCCGAACGACCCGGGCATGCACGTGTTCCTGCCGAACGCCCCGGTGGCGCCGGCCATCCTGCAGTCGCGCCCCAAGGTCGCGATCCTGCGTGAGCAGGGCGTCAACTCGCACGTCGAGATGGCCTATGCCTTCACCGAAGCCGGCTTCGAGGCCTTCGACGTCCACATGACCGACCTGCAGACGGGCAGGGCGGACCTGGCCGCGTTCAAGGGCGTGGTCGCCTGCGGCGGCTTCAGCTACGGCGACACGCTGGGCGCGGGCATCGGCTGGGCGCGCAGCATCACCTTCAACCCGAAGCTGGCCGAGCAGTTCAAGACCTTCTTCGGCCGCGCCGACACCTTCGGCCTGGGCGTGTGCAACGGCTGCCAGATGTTTGCCGAGCTGGCCGACATCATCCCGGGCGCCGAGGCCTGGCCGCGCTTCACCACCAACCAGAGCGAGCGTTTCGAGGCGCGCCTGTCGATGGTCGAGGTGCTCGAGTCGCCCAGCATCTTCTTCGCGGGCATGGCCGGCAGCCGCCTGCCGATCGCGGTGGCGCACGGCGAGGGCTATGCCAACTTCAAGCACCGCGGCGACGCCGCCAAGGCCATCGGCGCGATGCGCTTCGTGGACAACCACGGCCAGCCGACCGAGCAGTACCCGTTCAACCCGAACGGCAGCACGGGCGGCCTGACCTCGGTCACCACGCCGGACGGCCGCTTCACCGCCGTGATGCCGCACCCCGAGCGTGTGTTCCGCAACATCCAGATGAGCTGGACCTCGGGTGACAAGAGCGAACTGAGCCCGTGGATGCAGATCTGGCGCAACGCGCGCAAGTGGGTGGGTTGATCGGACGTCGTCAGGCCGTGCAAGCGGCCTGAATCAGGTCAATAAGAAATGCCCTTCAGGCTTTGGCCTGAAGGGCATTTTTCATTGGGGGCGTCTGTCGGCTGGGCCCGGTTTCTCAAAGACTTCAGCATCACGCCCCAATGAAAAAAGCCCCGCAGTCGCGGGGCTTTTTCTAGGGCGATGGCCGCAGGCTTACTCGACCTTTGCCTTCGCGCGCAGGTCTTCCTGGTACTTCTGCAGACGCTGCTGCTGCAGCTGCTGCGTGATCTGCGGCTTCACTTCTTCCAGCTTCGGCAGTTGGGCCTGGCGGATGTCGTCGACGCGGATGATGTGGTAGCCGAACTGGGTCTTGACCGGGGCAGGGGTGGTCTCGCCCTTCTTGAGCTTGATCATCGCTTCCGAGAACTCGGGCACGAAGCTGGCGGGGTTGGCCCAGTCGAGGTCGCCGCCGTTGGCGCCCGAACCCGGGTCCTTGCTCTGCTTCTTGGCGATGTCTTCGAACTTGGCACCCTTCTTCAGGTCGGCCATGATCTTCTTGGCCTGGTCTTCGGTCTCGACCAGGATGTGGCGGGCCTTGAATTCCTTGCCGCCGTTGGCTGCCACGAACTTGTCGTACTCGGCCTTCACGTCGGCGTCGGACACCGCGTTGGTCTTGCGGTAGTTCTCGAACAGCGCGCGGATCATGATGGCCTGGCGGGCGAGCTCGAGCTGGTTCTTGTAGTCCTCGGTGGCGTCGAGGCCTTGTTTCTGCGCTTCCTGCATGAACACTTCGCGTGCCACGATTTCCTCGCGCAGCTGGCTTTGCATTTCAGGCGTCACCGGGCGACCAGCGGCGGCCAGCTGCTGGGCCAGCACGTCCATGCGGGCCTTGGGCACCGGCTTGCCGTTCACGATGGCTGCGTTCTGCGCCAGGGCCGTCAGGGGGAGTGCACCGATCAGCGCTGCGGCCGCAACGGCCTGCAAGATGTGTTTTTTCATGAAATGAATATCAGGCTGGAGAGGAAATGCGCGTGTAGGAAAAGGCGCGGGAAAGAAAGCAGGAATCAGGAGAAAAGAAGGAGAGGGTGGGCGGCCGCGGCGAACGCGGCAAGCAACCGATTGGACGACTCAGAGCACCTCGATGGCGATGGCGTGCAGACCCTGTGCGATAAAAACTTGGAGGGCATCATACACAAGGCGATGCCGCGCCACGCGGGGCTTCCCGTCGAACAGTGGGGACGCGATGCGCACCCGGAAATGGGTGCCGTAGCCCTCGGCGTTGGCACCCGCATGGCCCGCATGGGCGGCGCTTTCGTCGATCACTTCGAGCTGCGTGGGCGCGAGCGTCGCGCGCAGCGCCGCCTCGAGCGCGGCCACGGTGGGCAGGGGAAAGGTGGTGGCGTCGGTCATGCGGTCGGCTTGTCTTCTTTGAGGTGTGGCGCGATGTACAGGCCCTGCGCCACCAGGAAGACGATCGGGAACACATAGCCCCAGAGCTTGAAGTTGACCCAGGCCTCGGTCGTGAAGTACGCCGCCACGTAGCCGTTGATGAGCGCCATGAAGAGGCAGTAACCGATCCACGCCACATTGAGCCGGCCCCAGATGCGCTCGGGCAGCTCGAGTTGCGCGCCCAGCAGCATCTTCAGGAAGTTCTTCTTCAGCGCCCACAGCGCCACCGCCAGCGCGACGGCCATGGCGCCGTACAGCACCGTCGGCTTCCACTTGATGAAGCGGTCGTCGTGCAGCACCAGCGTGAGCGTGCCGAACAACAGGATCAGCACCAGCGTGGCCTTCTGCATCGCCTGCAGCTTGCGTTCCATGGCGTAGATGACGGCCATCTGCACCACGGTGGCGGCCATCAGCACGCCGGTGGCGGTGTAGATGTCGGCGAACTTGTAGGCGCCGAAGAACAGCAGGATCGGGAAGAAGTCGAGGAGCAGTTTCATTTCTTTTGGAAGTCGAGCGACGCCGAGTTCATGCAGTAGCGCAGGCCGGTTTCGGTGGGGCCGTCGGGGAACACGTGGCCCAGGTGGGCGCCGCAATTGGCGCACACGTTCTCGGTGCGCACCATGCCGTGCGAACGGTCGACGATGTTGCGGATGGCGCCGGGCACCGCTTCTTCGGAGAAGCTGGGCCAGCCGCAGCCGGCGTCGAACTTGGTGGCGGCTTCGAACAGCTTGGCGCCGCAGCAGATGCAGTGATACGTGCCGTCGTCCCAGTGGGCTTCGTACTTGCCGGTGAACGGGCGTTCGGTGGCGGCGTGGCGCGTCACCTCGAAGGCGGCGGGTTCGGCACCCTTTTCAGCGAGCAGGGCTTTCCATTCGGCGTCGGTTTTCTGTACGGGCGTGGTCATGATGAGCAGCTGATTTCGATCGTGGAGGCCCAGTCGGGCGGGAAGCCGGCGTAGTCGTCGGCACCGGGGTGTTCTTCACATGGGGTTTGGAGCAGCGTCAGCAAGGTTGCCACACCCGCGTGGTCCTTTTGCTGACTGGCTTCGATGGCCTGCTGGCCCAGGTGGTTCCGCAGCACGAACTTGGGGTTCGACTGCAGCATCAATTTTGCCGCTTCGGCACGCTGCGATTGTGCATGGCGCTCTGAAAAAGAGAGCAACCAGGCATCGAAACCGGCCCGGTCGAGGAACAGGTCGCGCACCGGCTCCACGTTGCCGTCGGCCATGTGGTTCGACAGGCGGCGCCAGAAGATGGTGTGGTCGACCTTCTCGGCCGCCATCAGCTTGAGCACGCCCTCGATCAGCGAACGGTCGCCCTCGGCGGGTGCCGTGAGGCCCAGCTTGGCGCGCATGCGGTCTTCGAAGGCATTCGGGAACACGGTCTTGTACGACTCCAGCGCGGCCACGGCGATTTCCTGGTCGCCGATCAGCGGCAGCAGCGCCTGCGCCAGGCAGAACAGGTTCCAGTAGGCGACGTTGGGCTGCTGGTTGAAGGCGTAGCGGCCCTGGGTGTCGCTGTGGTTGCAGATGTGGCGCGGGTCGAAGCCGTCGAGGAACTGGAACGGCCCGTAGTCGATGGTGAGCCCGAGGATGCTCATGTTGTCGGTGTTCATCACCCCGTGGCAGAAGCCCACGGCCTGCCACTGGGCGAGCAGGGCGGCGGTGCGCTCGCTCACGGCCTTGAGGAAGGCGGCGTAGGCGTTGCCGTTGAAGCGCGCGGTGGTGCGGCACTCGGGGTAGTAGCGGTCGATGACGTAGTCGGCCAGCGCGCGCAGCTCGTCTTCGCGCTGGTTGGCGGCGAAGTGCTCGAAGTGGCCGAAGCGGATGAAGCTCGGCGCCACGCGGGTCACGACGGCGGCACTTTCCAGCTCTTCGCGGCGCACGCGGGCGTCGGAGCCGGTCACGCACAGCGCGCGCGTGGTCGGAATGCCCAGGCCGTGCATGGCTTCGCTGCACAGGAACTCGCGGATGCTCGAGCGCAGCACGGCGCGGCCGTCGCCGCCGCGCGAGTAGGGCGTGCGCCCTGCGCCCTTGAGCTGCACTTCGAGCCCGCCCTCGGTCTCGCCGAGCAGGATCGCGCGCCCGTCGCCCAGTTGCCCGGCCCAGACGCCGAACTGGTGGCCGCTGTAGACCGTGGCGAAAGGCCGCGTGCCCGCGACCGGCAGGCTGCCGGTGAGCGCGGCGAGCGTGGTGTCCGAGTCGCGCCAGCCGGGTGGCAGGCCCAGTTCGCGGGCGACGGCGTCGCTGTGGCCGACCCAGTACGGGTCGGGCAGCGGCGTGGGGCGCAGTTCGGTGAAAAAAGCGGGGCCCAGCGTCGAGAAGCCGGGCTTCCAGCGCAGGCCCAGGTCGGCGACCGGGGTGTCTTCGGCTAACAAGCTCATGCCCGGATTGTCCGGCAGTGGGCGAAACCCCAGGCCGTTGAGGCCATCGGGCGCGCGAAGTGGAGGCTGTCGGTCAGTTCAGCAGCGCGCCGCGCAGCGCCCCGGCGCCGTCGAGCGCGAGGCTGGCGCGGTACTGGGCCGGCGGCAGGCCGAACCAGCGCTTGCAGGCGCGAAAGAAGTTGCTGACGTCCACGAAGCCCAGCCGGTCGGCCACGTCCGCGAGCGTGTGGCGCTGTTCGGCTAGGTACTGCTTGGCGAGTTCGCGGCGGGTGCGGTCGAGCAGCGCCTGGAACGACACCGACTCTTCCTGCAGGCGGCGCTGCAGCGTGCGGTCGGCCAGCCCCAGGCCCGAGGCCACGTCCTGGCGGCGCGGCTCGCCGTGCTGCAGCCGGCGCGCGATCTCGGCGCACACCAGGCTGGCGGTGGTGGTCTGGCCCAGCAGGTTGAGCTGGTCTTCGAGCAGGTGCTCCTGCATTTCGCCCAGCGCCGGGTGGTGGGTGGGCAGCGGCATGGTCATGTCGGCCGACGACAGCAGCACGCGGTTGGCGGGCGCGTTGAAGCGGATCTCGCAGCCGAAGGCCTCGCGGTGCAGCCGGTCGTGGGCCGGCGGCGGATAGACGAACTCCATGGCCAGCGGCTGCAGCTCGCGCCGCGTGAGCCACTGGCACTGCATGAGCACGGTCAGCAGGGCGTACTCGACGCGCTGGCGCGGGATCGGCAGGCTGCCGCCGGTGTGCTCCATGACCATCCAGCAGCCGCGTGCGTCGGACTGCAGCGAGAAGGCGGTGGCGTCGGAGATCACGGCCATGTAGCGGGTGAGCCGCGTGAGCGCCGCGCCCAGGGTGGGACTGCAGGCCATGGCGTGGCCCACGGTGCCCAGCTTGCTGTGCGTGGCGGCCAGGTCGCGGTCCAGGCCCAGCGTGGGCCGACCGGCGTGCGCCACGGCCACCTGCCACAGCACGGAGATCTCGTCGACCGGGATGCGCGCGTTCTGGCGGTGCAGCGAGTCGGGGTCGAAGCCGGCATCGCGCAGCAGCGCGGGCACGTTCAGTCCCTCGGCCTCGAACATCGACAGCACCCCCTCCAGCCAGGCGGCCGAGCTGGTGCGCAGCTCGGGCTGCGGACAGCCGGGGCGGCGCGACGGCCGGCGCGAATGGCGCGGCAGGGAGGCTTCTGAAGTCATTCGATTGGCTCGCTTGCGATAGCAGTGAAAACGGGGCCGGTTCCTAGAATTTTTCCAGTGCACGGCGGCCCGGAGTATGGGTGCCGCGCGCCGAGCCAGGCATTCCGATTAACCCGGTGTGGAGACAAAACATGAAGACAACGACGACAGCACAAAACCAGGGTGCGGCAGGACAGACGGCGATGGCGCGCGCCATTGCAACGGTGGCCACGCTGGCCGCCGCGGCGGCGCTCGCGGCCTGCGGCGGTGGTTCGTCGGGGGCGACCGCCTTTCCCGTGTTGCCGCCAGCACCGGCGCCCGCGCCCGCTCCGGCACCCGCCGCCGACGGTCCGATGGTGCGCCAGACCACGGCCGGCAAGGTCGAGGGCGTGGACGACAGCGCCAGGAATGGCACCTGGTCCTGGAAGGGCGTTCCGTTCGCCCAGCCGCCGGTCGGCGCGCTGCGCTGGCGCGCACCGGTCGAGCCCGAGGCCTGGACCGGCATCCGCCCGGCCAAGGCCTTCGGCAACGCCTGCCTGCAGATCGGCCGGATCTTCAGCCCCGGCACCAGCAACACCTACGACGCCACCATCGGCACCAACCTGGGCAAGCCGGTCGGCAGCGAAGACTGCCTGTTCGTCAACATCTGGCGCCCGGCCACCACCGAGAAGAACCTGCCGGTGCTGCTGTTCATCCATGGCGGCAGCAACATTTCGGGTTACACGGCCGATCCGCTGTACGACGGCGCGGCACTGGCCAAGGCCACCAACGCGGTGGTCATCACCGCCAGCTATCGGCTGGGCATCCTGGGCTTCCTGAACATGCCGCAGCTGCGGCCGGGCGGCACGGCGGGCGACGACTCGGGCAACTTCGCGCTGCTGGACAACATGGCGGCGCTGCGCTTCATCCAGGGCAATGTCGCCAACTTCGGCGGCGACCCGGGCAACGTCACGCTGTCGGGCGAATCGGCCGGCGCGACCAACCTGCTGGCGGTGATGACCTCGCCGATGGCCAAGGGCCTGTTCCACAAGGCCTTCGAAATGAGTGGCGGCATTTCGCTCGCGACCAACCTGCCGGCGAGGACGCTGCCTTCGCTGCAGCCGGTGTCGGTGTCGCAGACGCAGGGCCAGACGATCCTCGAAAAGCTGCTTGTCGCCGACGGCACCGTGGCCGACGACGCAGCGGCCAAGGTGTACATCGGCACGCGCACGCCGACGCAGATCGCCGAGTACATGCGTGCGCAGGCGGGCGGGGCGCTGCTGACCAAGGTCACCGCAGCCGGCCTGGGCAGCGTGGCGCCCATTCCCGATGGCACGGTGCTGCCGGCCGACCCGATCGCCGCCATCGCGGCCGACAAGTACGTCAAGGTGCCCATGCTCGCGGGCAACACGCGCGACGAAGGCAAGCTCTTTGCGTCGCTGCTGGGATCGCTGGGCATCCCGGGCCTGAAGGCGGGCTGGATCGTCAAGGACGACGTGCGCTTCTCGATGATGTTCAACTTCAACCCGGACGCCGCCCCCACGCTCACGGTGAACGAAATCATCGACGCATCCTACCTTCCGGTAGGTACTCCTGGCACGGGCTACAACGCAGCGACCGACATCGTCACGCAGGGCCTGTTTGGCGCCAATCGCGACAACCTGCTCAACACCATGAAGACGCGCCAGTCGAACATCTGGCACTACCGCCTCGACTGGTCGCAGGAAGCCGCGCCGTGGAACGACGTGTACGGCGCCGCACACGCCTTCGACCTGCCGTTCGTGTTCGGCAACTTCGAGGGTTCGCTGCTCAGCAACGTGATGGGCGGCAAGGCCAACGAGAAGGGGCGCGTGGCGCTGTCGAAGGCCGTCATGGCCAGCGTCGGTGCCTTCATGCGCAACGGCGATCCGAACACGCCCGAACTCGGCGCCACCTGGGGAACGTGGCCCTCGCAGTTGCTGCTCGACGCCACGCCCACCGCCACGAAGATCACCGCGGCGCCCTGATACAGCGGACCGCAGGGGATCGCCGTCCCGCCCCGAGACGCGCCCGGGCAACGCATGCCATCAACCAAAAACGATAACGGAGACAACACCTTGAGAATTTCCACGCACCCCCGCCGATGGCACCTTGCCGCGTCGCTGCTTGCCACCGTGGCGGGCCTTGCGGCCTGCGGCGGCGGCTCGTCGGGCAGCAGCGGGTTCAGCTTCTTCCCGCCCGCCGCCGAAACGCCACCCGCGCAGCCGCCGGTCACGCCCGAGACGGGCCCGGTCCGCAAGTGGGGCTACATCACGCTCCCCGACGGCAACAGGATGCGCTACTCGCTGCTGCTGCCCAGCGGAGGCAACGCCACCTATCCGCTGCTGGTCGAGTACGACGGCTACAGTTCGGGCTCGGCCCCGAACATCGGCCAGCGCTGGCTGGCCGAGGGCTATGCGGTGATGGGCCTCAATCTGCCGGGCACCGGCTGCTCGACGGGCGACGACCAGGTCTTCGACGCCAGCACCGGCGCGGCCGGTGCCTTCGCCCTCGAATGGGCTGGCAAGCAGCCATGGTCGAACGGCAAGATCGGCATGATCGGCTACTCGTACTCGGGCTACAACCAGCTGTGGGTGGCGGCGCACCGGCCCAAGGGCCTGCTGGCGATCACGCCCAGCAAGAACGTGACCGACCCGTACCGCGACGTGGGCTACCCGGGCGGCATCAAGAACGTCGGCTTTCCCGCGCAGTGGTGGGGCGGCTTCCCGGCCACCTGGAACCGCGCGGCCGCGCTGGCCGCCAAGCTCGACGGCGACACGGAATGCGCCAAGACCGTGGCCGACAACATCGAGAAGCTCAAGCGCCCCGATCTCGACCTGACCAAGTGGCTCGAGAACCCGTATGCCGACGGCCTCTACGTGAAGCGCAGCGCGTTCTACGAGACCGGCAAGATCGACATTCCCGCGCTGGGCACCCAGTCGTGGCAGGACGAGCAGATCGGTCCGCGCTCGGGCTACTACGAAGACACCATGGCGCCCGAAAAGATGTGGCTCATCAGCTCCAACGGCGACCACCACACCAACGTCACCTCCGACTACATCGACGGCACGCTGAAGCGCTTTCTCGCCCATTTCGTGAAGGGCGAGGACAACGGTTTCGAGAAGGAGCCGCACGTGCGCCTGCTGCAGGAAATGCAGCAGACCGACCAGAAGGCGATCAACGGCGCCGCCAAGCTGAAGCAGACGGCCGTGGCCGAGTTCGACCGCCTGCCGGTCAAGGTCAAGCCGATGCGCCTGTGGCTGCAGCCGGGCGGCGGGCTCGGCGATGCCAAGCCGACCGCCGGCGCGGCCTCGTCCGACTACCGGTATCCGGCGAAAAGCCCGGTGGTGAACAACCCGGCCGCCGAAGGCTGGCAGGCCGTGGCCGATGCCGAGAAGGACGGCCAGCTCACCTTCACCACCGCCGCCTTGCCCGAGGACCTGAGCTTCTACGGGGAAGGCTCGGCCGACCTGTACCTGAGCGCCACCGCCGACAGCACCGACCTGCAGGTCACGGTGTCGGAAGTGCGCCCCGACGGCAAGGAGATGTTCGTGCAGCGCGGCTGGCTGCGCGCCTCCAAGCGGGCGCTCGACACCAGTCGCTCCACCGAGCTGCGCCCCTTCGGCGATTTCACCCAACCGAAGGAAGCACCGCTGCAGTCCGGCCAGCCCAACCTGGTGCGCATCGAGATCCAGAAGTTCGCCCACGTCTTTCGCGCCGGCTCCAGCATCCGCGTGACGGTGGACTCGCCGTCGCAGACCGGCTTCTGGCTGTTCGGCAACGACACGAGGCCTTCGACCAACACGCTGTGGCACCAGGGCGCGAACGCGTCGAGCATCGTGCTGGGTTATGTCGCCTACCCGCATGCGGCCGACCGGCCCGAGTGCGGCAAGACGCTGCGCCAGCCGTGCCGCGCCAACGTGGTGACGGTGCCCGCGGGCACCGGTCCGAAGGCGCCCACTTGAGCCGCTTCGTTCAATCATGCAGTGCGGGTTTGTGTCATTGTGCAAGTGGCCGAAGCTTGCGTGAATCTCTCGTTCGCAACGCTTTTTGAAGTCATTTCACATAGGAGTCCGTAGATGCTGGGTTTGATGCAAGACCAACCGCTTTTGATCTCGTCGCTGATCGAGTTCGTCGAGCGCCACAACGGCGACGGCGAGATCGTCTCGCGCCGTGTCGAGGGTGATATCCACCGCTGCACCTGGAGCGACATCGCATCGCGCGCCAGGCAGGTGGCCAACGCGCTGGACGGCGAGCAATTGCTGTTCAGCGACCGCATCGCCACCCTGGCCTGGAACGGCTACCGCCACCTGGAGCTGTACTACGGTGTGAGCGGCAGCGGCCGCGTGCTGCACACCATCAACCCGCGCCTGCACCCCGACCAGATCGCGTGGATCGCCAACCATGCCGAAGACCAGATCCTGTGCTTCGACCTGAGCTTCCTGCCGCTGGTGCAGGCGGTGCATGCGCGTTGTCCCACGATCCGGAAATGGGTTGCACTGTGTGACGCCGACAAGCTGCCGGCCGACAGCGGCGTGCCCAACCTCGTGAGCTACGAGGCCTGGATGGGCACGCAGCCCACCGCGTACGACTGGCCCAGCTTCGACGAGAACTCGGCCTCGAGCATGTGCTACACGAGCGGCACCACGGGCAACCCGAAGGCCGCGCTGTACAGCCACCGTTCGACCATGCTGCATGCCTACGCTGCCGCGCTGCCCGATGTCATGCGCATCTCGGCGCAAGACTCGGTGCTGCCGGTGGTGCCGATGTTCCACGTCAACGCCTGGGGCATTCCGTACTCGGCCGCGCTGGTGGGCTGCAAGCTGGTGTTCCCGGGCCCGTCGCTCGACGGCAAGTCGGTGTACGAGCTGATCGAAGCCGAAGGCGTGACCTTCGCGGCGGGCGTGCCCACCGTGTGGCAGATGATGCTGGGCCACATGCAGACCAACGGCCTGAAGTTCAGCAAGCTGAACCGCACCGTCATCGGCGGCTCGGCCTGCCCGCCGGCCATGATCACGGCGTTCCAGGAGAACTACAACGTCGAGGTGCTGCATGCCTGGGGCATGACCGAGATGAGCCCGCTGGGCACGCTGTGCACGCTGAAGAACAAGCACCTGTCGCTGCCCGCCGACGCGCAGCTGCAGATCCGCATGAAGCAGGGCCGCGCCATCTTCGGCGTCGACATGAAGATCGTCGACGGCAACGGCGACGAGCTGCCCTGGGACGGCAAGGCCTACGGCGACCTGTTGGTCAAGGGCCCCTGGGTCGTCAAGGAGTACTACAAGGGCGAGGGCGGCAACCCGCTGGTGGCCGATGCCGCGGGCCGGGGCTGGTTCCCCACCGGCGACGTGGCCACCATCGACGCCGAGGGCTACCTGCAGATCACCGACCGCAGCAAGGACGTGATCAAGTCCGGCGGCGAGTGGATCAGCTCCATCGACATCGAGAACATCGCCGTCGCGCACCCGGCCATCGCCATGGCGGCCTGCATCGGCGTGTTCCATCCCAAGTGGGACGAGCGCCCGATCATCGCCGTCGTGAAGAAGCCCGGCGCCGAAGTCACCCGCGAGGAGCTGCTGAAGTTCTACGAGGGCAAGACCGCCAAGTGGCAGATCCCCGACGACGTGGTGTTCGTCGAGGCCATTCCGATCGGCGCCACCGGCAAGATTCTCAAGACCAAGCTTCGCGAACTGCTCAAGGACTACAAGCTGCCGGGCCTCTGAAGCACGGCAAAGCCCACCCGCACTGTCGCGCACGCGATAGGAAGGCCGCCCCGGCGGCTTTCCTTCCGGGCATTCCCTGTGCGGCGAAGAAAAGGGCGCTTGTACGCTGGCGTCCCGCCTCTTTCACTCAGGAGACTCTTCATGCACTTCGGTATCAAGTCAGTGGCAGCCTGTGCCATGCTGGTGAGCGTTTCAGCGTCCTTCGCCCAGAAGGGCGAGACCGTCAAGATCGCCTGGCTCGACCCGCTGTCGGGCCTCATGGCGGCCGTGGGCACCAACCAGCTCAAGACCACCCAGTACCTGGCTGACGAGTTCAACAAGAAGAATGCCTCGGGCGTGAAGTTCGAGATCATCGCGATCGACAACAAGCTGAGCCCGCAGGAGACCACTGCGGCGCTGCGCTCGGCGCAGGACCAGGGCGCGCGCTACATCACCCAGGGCAACGGCTCGGGCCCGGCGCTCGCGATCATCGACGCTGTCGAGAAGAACAATGCGCGCAATCCCGGCAAGGAACTGCTGTACCTGAACTACGCGGCGGTCGACCCCGACCTCACCAACAGCAAGTGCAGCTACTGGCACTTCCGCCTCGATGCCGACACCTCCATGAAGATGGAGGCGCTGACCACCTGGATGAAGGACCAGGCCGACATCAAGAAGGTCTACATCCTGGGCCAGAACTACTCCCACGGCCAGCAGGTGTCCAAGTTCGCCAAGGAAGACCTGAAGGTCAAGCGCCCCGACATCCAGATCGTGGGCGACGACCTGCACCCGCTCGCGCAGGTGCGCGATTTCTCGCCCTACATCGCCAAGATCAAGGCTTCGGGCGCCGACACCGTCATCACCGGCAACTGGGGCTCCGACCTCTCGCTGCTCATCAAGGCGGCGAACGACTCGGGACTGGACGTCAAGTTCCTCACGTACTACGCGCCGGGCGCCGGCACGCCCACGGCCATGGGCGCCACCTCGGCCGGCAAGGTCTACACCGTGGCCTATGCCCACTACAACATGGGCGGCGAGATCCAGCGGCTGCTGACCGGCTACAAGAAGAAGATGAACGACGACCTGACGCAGTCCTCGATCTATCACACCTTCGCATTGCTCGATGCCGCCTTCGTGCAGACCAAGTCGACCGACCCCGTCAAGGTGGCCGCGGCGCTCGAAGGCATGAAGATCAAGAGCTTCAACGGCGAGGTCGAGATGCGCAAGGCCGACCACCAGTTGCAGCAGGGGCTGTACATCTCGCGCTGGGAGAAGGCCAGCGCCAAGTACCCCTACGACGCCGAGAACACCGGCTACACCAACGTCCCCGTGAAGTATTACGAGTCGTATGTGGCGAGCACGCCCACGACCTGCCAGATGAAGCGCCCCTAGGCGTCTTTGTGAACGCATTTCCTACCCATCGGTAGAAGATACCTACCGCCGGGTAGCAAAAGAAGGAAATGCACTGTCGCCTGCGCGATAGATACGTGCCTTTGCAGCCCCTTCCTTACGGGCATTCCCTGAGGGGTGGGGTGGCAAAGACTTGTACGCTTGTGCAGCGTTTTTGATATCGGTTTGACCAGGAGATATAGATTGAAGTTCGCTCTGAAGATCGCTACCGCCGCCGTGCTCGCGGCAACTGCCGCCGGTGCATTTGCCCAGAAGGGTGAGACCGTCAAGATCGCGTGGCTGGACCCGCTGTCGGGCCTGATGGCGGCCGTCGGTACCAACCAGCTCAAGACCTTCCAGTTCCTGGCCGAAGAATTCAACAAGAAGAACGTGGCCGGCGTGAAGTTCGAGGTCATCGGCATCGACAACAAGCTCAGCCCGCAGGAAACCACCGCCGCGCTGCGCTCGGCCATGGACCAGGGCGCGCGCTACGTGGTGCAGGGCAACGGCTCCGGCCCGGCGCTGGCCATCATGGACGCGCTCGAAAAGCACAACGCCCGCAACCCGGGCAAGGAAGTCGTGTACTTCAACTACGCGGCCGTCGATCCCGACCTGACCAACAGCAAGTGCAGCTACTGGCACTTCCGCCTCGATGCCGACACCTCCATGAAGATGGAAGCCCTGACCACCTTCATGAAGGACCAGGCCGACATCAAGAAGGTGTACCTGATCAACCAGAACTACTCGCACGGCCAGCAGGTCGCGAAGTACGCCAAGGACAACCTCAAGACCAAGCGCCCCGACGTGCAGATCGTCGGCGACGACCTGCACCCGCTGGCCCAGGTGCGCGACTTCGCGCCCTACATCGCCAAGATCAAGGCCTCGGGCGCCGACACCGTCATCACCGGCAACTGGGGCTCCGACCTCGCGCTGCTCATCAAGTCGGCCAACGACGCAGGCCTGAACGTCAAGTTCTACACCTACTACGCCGTGACCAACGGCACGCCGACCGCCATGGGCGCGGCCTCGGACGGCAAGGTCTACATGGTGGGCTACAGCCACTACAACGCGCCGGGCCCGATCGCGCCGATGATGAACGAGTTCAAGAAGCGCTTCAACGAAGACCTGTACACGACGTCGCCGTACACCGTGTACGCGATGCTCGCCGAAGCCTTCGTGCGCACCAAGTCGACCGACCCCGTCAAGGTGGCCGCCGCCATGGAAGGCATGAAGTTCAAGAGCTTCAACGGTGACGTCGAGATGCGCAAGTCCGACCACCAGTTGCAGCAGGGCCTGTGGATCACGCGCTGGCAGAAGGCCGACGCGAAGAGCCCGTACAGCCCGGAGAACACCGGCTACACGCTGGCACCGGTCAAGTACTACGAGCCCTACGTCTCGAGCACGCCCACCTCGTGCCAGATGAAGCGACCCGGCGGCGCCTCCTGATCGCCGTCTGATCGCTCACTGACCGGTCGAGGCCCGACTTCAACACTCGGGCCTCTTTCTTTTTCAACCGACACGGAAGACCGATGAACGTCGAATTCTTCGTCATCTCACTGCTCAACGGCGTCAGCTACGGCCTGCTGTTGTTCATGCTGAGCTCTGGCCTTACGCTGATCTTCAGCATGATGGGTGTGCTCAACTTTGCACACGCCAGCTTCTACATGCTGGGCGCCTATTTCGCCTACACCCTGTCAGGCATCGTCGGCTTCTGGCCCGCGCTCTTTCTCTCGCCGCTGCTGGTGGGCGCACTGGGCGCGGCCTTCGAGCGCTACAGCCTGCGCCGGGTCCACAAGTTCGGCCACGTGCCCGAGCTGCTGGTGACCTTCGGTCTTTCGTACCTCATCCTCGAGCTGGTCCAGCTGGTCTGGGGTCGCTCCACGGTGCCCTACGGCCTGCCCGAGGCGCTGCAGGGGCCGCTGTTCTCGCTGTACGGCACGCAGTTCCCCAAGTCGCGCTCCTTCATCATGCTGGTGGCGATGCTGATGCTGGTGTCCGTGTGGCTGCTGCTCACGCGCACCCGCATCGGCCTGGTGATCCAGGCGGCGCTGAAGCACCCCGACATGGTCGAGGCGCTGGGCCACAACGTGCCGCGCGTGTTCATGCTGGTGTTCGGCGGCGGTGCCGCGCTGGCCGGCCTGGCGGGCGTGATCGGCGGCAACACCTATGTCACGGAGCCGGCCATGGCCGGTTCGGTCGGCACCATCATCTTCGTGGTGGTGGTGGTCGGCGGCATGGGCTCGCTGGCCGGCGCCTTCCTGGCGTCGCTGCTGATCGGCATCATCCAGACCTTCGCCGTTGCGCTGGACCACTCGCTGGCCACCGCGCTGCAGGCCCTGGGCGTGGCCGTGACCGACCAGACCTTCGGCTACGAGCTGCTCAAGCTCACGATCTCGCAGGTCGCGCCGATCCTGCCGTACCTGTTCCTCGTGCTGATCCTCATCTTCCGCCCGAAGGGTCTTCTGGGCACCCGGGAGGACTGACACCATGACCACCGCAACCACCACTTCCCCGACGACCCCGACGCGGTACTACCGCTTCAAGCCCTGGAACATCGGGCGCTACCTGATCTGGGCGCTGTTCGCGCTGGTGCTGATCATCTCGCCGCTGCTGTTCAAGAGCAGCCTGGCGCTGACGATGCTCTCGCAGATGGGCTACCTGATCATCATCTGCCTGAGCTACAACATCCTGCTGGGGCAGGGCGGCATGCTGAGCTTCGGCCATGCCGTGTACACCGGCCTGGGCTCGTTCATCGCCATCCACGCGATGAACCTGGCGACCAAGGGCGGCCCGACGATTCCGCTGGTGCTCATTCCGCTCGTCGGCGGTCTGGCGGGGATGTTCTTCGCCATCCTGCTGGGCTTCGTGACCACCAAGAAGTCGGGCACCACCTTTGCCATGATCACCATGGGCATCGGCGAGCTCGTGGCCTCGATGGCGCTGATGTTCCCCAGCTTCTTCGGCGGCGAGGGCGGCATCACCACCGACCGCGTGTACGGCCCGACCTTCTTCGGCTTCAACTTCGGCTCGCAGATCCAGGTGTACTACCTGATCGCCGTGTACTGCTTCGTGTGCACCGCGCTCATGTATGCCTTCACCGGCACGCCGCTGGGCCGCATGCTGAACGCGGTGCGCGACAACCCGGAGCGCGTGGAGTTCATCGGCTACAACACGCAGCGCGTGCGCTACTTCGCGTTCATCATTGCGGGCTTCTTCGCCGGCATCGGCGGCGGCCTGGCCTCGATCAACTTCGAGATCGTGAACGCGGCCGACAGCCTGAACGCCATCCGCTCGGGCGGCTACCTGCTGTTCACCTTCCTGGGCGGCGCGGTGTTCTTCTTCGGCCCGATCATCGGTGCGGTGCTGCTGGTGTTCGCCTCGATCCTGCTGTCCGAACTGTCGAAGGCCTGGCAGCTGTACTTCGGCCTGGTGTTCGTGTTCATGGTGATGTTCGCCCCCGGCGGCATCGCCAGCCTGGTCATGATGAACCTGCGCGTGGCCAAGTTCGGCAAGTTCAACCGCTTCTGGGGCCTGTACGCCGCGCTCGCCGTGGCCCTGGTGCCGGTGGTGGTCGGCGCTGCCGCGCTGATCGAGATGATCTATCACATCCAGCTCAACGCGGCGATGGGCCCGGACCTGAAGTTCTTCGGCACCATGCTGAACACGGCGGGCGTGACCAGCTGGCTGGGCGCCATCGCGATCCTGGCCGTGGGCCTGGGCCTGCTCGAGGTGGCACGGCGCCGCTTCGTGCGGGTCTGGGGCCAGGCGCAGGAAGAGATCGAAGCAGAAATCAAACGTCGGGAGGCGGCGTAAATGAGCGCGCAATACGCATTGGAACTGAAGGCGCTGCGCAAGAATTTCGGCAAGACCGAAATCATCCGCGGCGTGGACCTGGCGGTGAAGGCCGGCGAACGCATCGCCGTGATCGGGCCGAACGGCGCGGGCAAGTCGACGCTGTTCAACCTGATCAGCGGGCGGCTCACGCCCACCAGCGGCGAGGTGCTGCTCAACGGCCAGCGCATCGACGGCAAGAAGCCCTTTGAAATCAACCGCCTGGGGCTGTCGCGCAGCTTCCAGATCACCAACATCTTCCCGAAGCTCAGCGTCTTCGAGAACCTGCGCTGCGGCGTGCTGTGGAGCCTGGGCTACAAGTACACCTTCCTGCGCTTTCTCTCGAACCTGGACGACGCCAACGCGCGCACCGAAGAGCTCATCAAGCAGATCGGCCTGGAGCGCAAGCGCGACGTGCATGCGGTGAACCTCACCTATGCCGAGCAGCGCGCGCTCGAGATCGGCGTGACGATTGCCGGCGGCGCCGGCGTGATCCTGCTGGACGAGCCCACGGCCGGCATGAGCAAGACCGAGACCTCGCACTTCATCTCGCTCATCAAGCACGTCACCGTCGGCAAGACGCTGTTGACGGTGGAGCACGACATGGGCGTGGTCTTCGGGCTGGCCGACAAGATCGCGGTGGTCGTGTATGGCGAGGTCATCGCCTTCGACACGCCCGCCGCCGTGCGCGCCAACGCGCGGGTTCAAGAGGCGTATCTCGGGTCGTCGGTCGCCGATGCACAAGGGGCGGGACACTGACATGCTGAAGCTTCACGACATCCACGCCTACTACGGCAAGAGCCATGTGCTGCATGGCGTTTCCTTCGACGTCCGCCCGGGCGAAATCGTGGCCCTGCTGGGTCGCAACGGCTCGGGCCGTTCGACCACCGCCAAGGCCATCATGGGCCTGGTGCATGCCGAGGGCACGCTGCAGTGGAAGGGCAGCGACATCCTGCGTCGCAAGGCCTACGAGATCGCGCACATGGGCATCGGCTATGTGCCCGAGAACCGCGACATCTTCCCCAAGCTCACGGTGCACCAGAACCTGCTCTTGGGGCAGAAGGGCTCGGGCAAGGGCAGCCGCTGGTCGTTCGACGACATGTACGGCATGTTCCCGCGCCTGAAGGAGCGCCAGCACACTGAGGCCGGCGTGCTCTCGGGCGGCGAGCAGCAGATGCTCACGCTGTGCCGCACGCTCATGGGCGACCCCGACCTGATCATCATCGACGAGCCGACCGAAGGCCTTGCGCCCAAGATCGTCGAGCTGGTGGGGCAGTACCTGCGCACGCTGAAGGACAAGGGCATCTCGGTGCTCCTCATCGAGCAGAAGCTCACCATCGCGATGCAGATTTCGGACCGCGCGCTCGTCATGGGTCACGGCAGCATCGTGTTCGACGGGACGCCCGACAGCCTGCGCGCAGACGGCAATACCCGCAGGGAGTGGCTGGAGGTTTAAGCAAACCCCCAGGCTTCGCGCACTTCGTGTCGCTACGCCAACCCCCTTGCAGGGGGGCAACACCTGCGGCCCGGCAAAGCCGGTTCCGCGGTGTTCCTGGAAAGTCCGGCCCTCTCTTGAGGGCCTTGTCTCGACAGCGACTGCGTGCCATTGTTGCGTCGCGCAAAACGCCTAGAATCCTCGAAAAAGAACACTCGTGCTTTTTCTTCTTTTTCTTCACACACCAAGGAACGCAGCATGACGGCTGAATACAAAGTGCTCGGCGATGTCGCCGTGATCACCCTGACCAACCCGCCGGTCAACGGTCTCGGCTTCTCGACACGCATCGGCATCACCGACGGCCTGTCCAAGGCCAATGCCGACAGCGCCGTCAAGGCCATCGTCATCACCGGCGCCGGCAAGGCGTTCTCGGGCGGTGCGGACATCAAGGAATTCGGCACGCCCAAGGCGCTGCAAGAGCCCAACCTGCTGAGCGTGATCCTCTCGCTCGAAGCCTCGCCCAAGCCCATCGTCGCAGCCATCCACTCCGTGTGCATGGGCGGCGGCCTCGAGCTGGCGCTCGGCTGCCACTACCGCGTGGCCGCACCGGGCACCAGCGTGGCACTGCCTGAAGTCAAGCTCGGCCTGTTGCCGGGTGCCGGTGGCACGCAGCGCCTGCCGCGCGTGATCGGCGTGGAAACCGCCCTGAACATGATCGTCAGCGGCGAGCCCGTGAAGAGCGAGCTGCTCGCCAGCCTGCCGGGCCAGAAGCTGTTCGACAAGCTGGCCGCCTCGGCCGAATCGGTGTTCGACGAAGCCGTCGAGTTCGCCAAGTCGGTCGCTGCCAAGGGCGGCGAGCTGCCGTTGGTGCGCAACCTGCCGTGCAAGCACCCGCAAGGCGATGCCTACTTCCAGTTCGCCAAGAACATGGTCGGCGGCATGTCGAAGAACTACCCCGCGCCGCTGAAGTGCGTCGACGCCGTGCAGGCCGCGACCAAGATGAAGTTCGACGACGGCATGGCCGAAGAGCGGCGTCTCTTCACCGCGCTGATGTTCACGCCCGAATCGCTGGCCCTGCGCCACCTGTTCATGGCCGAGCGTGCCGCGAGCAAGATTCCTGACGTGCCCGAAGACACGCCCAAGCGCGAGATCAAGGCTGTGGGCGTTATCGGCGCCGGCACCATGGGCGGCGGCATCTCGATGAACTTCCTGAACGCGGGCATCCCCGTCAAGATCCTCGAGATGAAGCAAGAGGCGCTCGACCGCGGCATTGCCACCATCAAGAAGAACTACGAAGCCCAGGTCAAGAAGGGCAAGCTCAAGCAGGACAAGTACGAGCAGCGCATGGCGCTTCTGAGCACCACGCTGAGCTACGACGAACTCAAGGACGCCGACCTCATCATCGAAGCGGTGTTCGAAGAAATCGGCGTCAAGGAAAAGGTCTTCAAGGAACTCGACCGCGTCGCCAAGAAGGGCGCCATCCTGGCCTCGAACACCTCGACGCTCGACGTCGACAAGATCGCCTCGTTCACCGACCGTCCGCAGGACGTGGTCGGCATGCACTTCTTCAGCCCGGCCAACGTGATGAAGCTGCTCGAAGTGGTGCGCGGCAAGGCCACGTCCAAGGACGTGCTGGCCACCGTGATGGCCATCGGCAAGAAGATCAAGAAGACCTCCGTCGTGTCGGGCGTGTGCGACGGCTTCATCGGCAACCGCATGATCGAGCAGTACAGCCGCCAGGCCGGCTTCCTGCTGGACGAAGGCGCCACGCCGCAGCAGGTCGACAAGGCCATCGAGAAGTTCGGCTTCGCCATGGGCCCGTTCCGCATGGGCGACCTGGCCGGCAACGACATCGGCTGGGCGATCCGCAAGCGCCGCGCCGTCGAGCGCGCCGACATGAAGTACAGCCGCACGGCCGACAAGCTGTGCGAACTGGGCCGCTTCGGCCAGAAGACCGGGGCAGGGTGGTACGACTACCAGGCCGGCAAGCGCGACGCCATTCCGTCGGAACTCGTCAACAAAATGATCGAGGACCACCGCAAGGAACTGGGCATCACGCCGCGCAAGATCTCCGACACGGAAATCGTGCAGCGCCTGGTGTTCGCCTTGGTCAACGAAGGCGCGCGCATCCTGGAAGACGGCATTGCCTCCAAGTCGGGCGACATCGACATGGTGTACCTGACCGGCTACGGCTTCCCGATCTACCGCGGTGGCCCGATGCACTACGCCTCGCAGGTCGGCCTGTACAACGTGGCCGAGACGATGAAGCGCTTTGCGCAGAACCCGCGCGACGACGCCGAGTTCTGGCAGCCCGCACCGCTGATCCAGAAGCTGGTGGCCGAAGGCAAGTCCTTCAGCTGAGACGACTGAACCCAGATCAAGACCGCCCATGTTGAAACGCATCTTCCTCGGGCTGCTGCTGGTGCTCCTGGCACTCGTGGCGGCCGTGGCGGTCAAGACCTGGACCACGCCATCGCAGCAACTCGCGGTGGCGCCCGCACCCAAGCTGGACATCGATCTGCAGGCAGCAGCCAAGCGGCTGTCTACGGCGATCACGTTCCGCACGGTGTCGAGCATGGACGACTCGGCCGCCAACGCGGCCGAGTTCGACAAGCTCCACGCTTACCTCGAACAGCAGTACCCCAAGGTCCACGCCACCCTGAAGAAGGAAGTCGTGGGCAACAAGGCACTGCTCTACACATGGGCCGGCACAGACCCGTCCGCCAAGCCCATCGCACTGATGGCGCACCAGGACATGGTGCCCATCGCCCCCGGCACTGAAAAAGCCTGGACGGTCGACCCCTTCGCCGGCGAGATCAAGGACGGTTTCGTCTGGGGCCGCGGCACGCTCGACAACAAGAGCAATCTTTTCGCGCAGATGGAAGCCATCGAGCTGCTCATCGGCGCCGGCTTCAAGCCGAAGCAGACCGTCTACCTGGTGATGGGCGACGACGAAGAGGTGAGCGGCCTGCGCGGCGCGCTGCCCATCGCCGAACTGCTCAAGTCGCGCAATGTACGCCTGGACTGGGTGCTCGACGAAGGTCTGCTGGTGCTCGACGGCGTGCTGCCCGGTCTCTCGAAGCCCGCGGCGCTCATCGGCCTGGCCGAGAAGGGCTACGGCACCTTCTTCCTGTCGCTCGACACCGCCCCCGGCCATTCGTCGATGCCGCCGCAACACAGCGCCATCGGCAGCATGAGCGCCGCATTGGCCCGGCTCGAAGCCAACCCGATGCCCGGCGGCATCCAGGGCGTGGCCGACCAGATGTTCGGTGCGCTCGCGCCCGAGATGAGCGGCGTCAATCGCGTGATGCTGTCCAACCTGTGGCTCACCGAGTCGCTGGTGCGCGGCCAGCTCGAGAAGAGCCCGAGCAGCAACGCCATGCTGCGCACGACCACGGCGCTGACCATCGTGCGCGCCGGCAACAAGGACAACGTGCTGCCCGGCCGCGCCGAGGCGGCCGTCAACTTCCGCATCCTGCCGGGCGACAGCATCGCGAGCGTCGAGGCGCACCTGCGCAAGACGCTGGCCAACGACGACATCAAGATCAAGCAGTACCCCGGCAACTCGGAGCCGTCGCCCGTGTCGCCCACCGACAGCACCGGCTACCGCGCGATCCAGCAGGCGGTGCGCCAGAGCTTCCCCGATGCCGTGGTGGCGCCCGGCCTCATGACCGCCGCCACCGATTCGCGCCACTTCAGCCTCGTGAGCGACGCTGTCTTCCGCTTCTCGCCGTTCCGCGTGAAGAGCGAAGACCTGGCGCGCTTCCATGGCAACAACGAACGCCTGGCCATCTCGAACTACGGCGAGATGATCGGCTTCTATCACCAGCTCCTGAGCAACACCAACGCTGCTCCGGCGCAATGACGACCACACCCTCTTTTCCCTTCCATCTTCAAAGGACCTCACCATGACCAGCGCCGTCATCGTTTCCACCGCCCGCACGCCGCTCGCGAAGAGCTGGAAGGGTGCCTTCAACATGACCCACGGCGCCACGCTGGGCGGCCATGCCGTGCAGCACGCGGTGCAGCGCGCCGGCATCGACCCGGCCTCGGTCGACGACGTCATCATGGGTTGCGCCACGCCTGAAGGCGCCACCGGCTCCAACATCGCGCGCCAGATCGCACTGCGCGCCGGCCTGCCGGTCACCACCTCGGGCATGACCATCAACCGTTTCTGCTCGTCGGGCCTGCAGACCATCGCCACCGCCGCCCAGCGCATCATCGCGGGCGAGGGCGACGTGTACGTGGCCGGCGGCGTCGAGAGCATCTCGTGCGTGCAGAACGAAGCCAACACGCACATGCTGGCCGACCCGTGGCTCGTGAAGCACAAGCCCGAGATCTACTGGAACATGCTGCAGACCGCCGAGCAGGTCGCCAAGCGCTACAACATCGGCCGCGACGCCATGGACGAGTACGGCGCACAGAGCCAGCAGCGCGCCACCGCCGCGCTCGAAGCCGGTCTCTTCAAGGCTGAAATCGCCCCCATCACCGTGCTGGCCGGCGTGGCCGACCCCGTGATGGGCCTGCGCACCAAGGAAGTCACGATCGAGAACGACGAAGGCATCCGCCCCGGCACCACCAAGGAAGGCATCAGCGGCATCCGCTCGGCCATGCCCGGTGGCCTGATCTCGGCCGGCAACGCCAGCCAGTTCTCCGACGGCGGCGGCGCCTGCGTGG
This sequence comes from Variovorax sp. GW821-FHT10C12, assembly GCF_059415405.1. NCBI lineage: Bacteria > Pseudomonadati > Pseudomonadota > Betaproteobacteria > Burkholderiales > Comamonadaceae > Variovorax > Variovorax sp. GW821-FHT10C12. The sequence goes on along the minus strand of NZ_JBWKNE010000001.1, from coordinate 1,480,298 downwards.
TGGTCGACGAGAAGTACGCACAACAGAAGGGCCTGAAGCCCCTGGGCCGTTTCCTCGGCTTCGCCGTGGCCGGCTGCGAGCCCGACGAAATGGGCATCGGCCCGGTCTTCGCCATTCCCAAGGTGCTCAAGCGCCTGGGCCTCACGGTCAACGACATCGACCTGTGGGAGCTGAACGAAGCCTTCGCCGTGCAGGTCATCTACTGCCGCGACAAGCTGGGCATTCCGGGCGACCGCCTGAACGTCAACGGCGGCGCCATCGCCGTGGGCCACCCCTACGGCGTGAGCGGCCAGCGCCTCACGGGCCACGCGCTCATCGAAGGCAAGCGCCGCGGCGCCAAGAAGGTCGTGGTCACGATGTGCATCGGCGGCGGCATGGGCGCTGCGGGCGTGTTCGAGGTCCTGTAACCATGTCCGGCTTGGGCAATGACCAGGAGGTCTCGCCCGAAGCCGTCTTGGCCTACGGGCGCAGCGTGCTGGCCGCGCAGCCCTTCAGCGTGCTGATCGGCGCCGAGCTGCATGCGCTCGCGCCGGGCCATGCCGAGCTCCAGCTGCCGCTCGGCGCGCAGCTGAAGCAGCAGCACGGTTTCGCCCATGGCGGCATCGTGAGCTACATGGCCGACAACGCGCTCACCTTTGCCGGCGGCAGCGCCTTGCGCGTGCCGGTCGTGACCTCCGAATTCAAGATCAATTACGTGCGGCCCGCCATCGGCCAGCGGCTGATTGCGCGCGCCCGGGCCGTGCACACCGGCAGCTCGCAGGCCGTGTGCACCTGCGAGGTGGTGGCGGTGGCCGACGACGGCACCGAGAAGCTCTGCGCGCTGGCGCAGGGCACCATCGCCACGCTGCCCGATTCCCCGAAGAAGACTTCGTCACCCGCGAAGTCGTAGCCTGAAGAAGACATCACCATGAGCCTGCGTCCCACCCTCGACTTTCTGCTCTACGACTGGCTCGACGCCGAGAAGCTCAATCAGAGCGAGCGTTTTGCCGACCACTCGCGCGAGACCTTCGACGCCGTGCTCGACACCTGCGAGCGCATCGCGCGCGAAAAGTACGCGCCGTTCAACCGCACCGTCGACACGCAGGAGCCGCATTTCGACGGCGAGAAGGTCATCCTGCCGCAGGCCACGCACGACGCGCACAAGGCCTTCGTCGAGTCCGGCATGCTGAGCGCCGCCCAGGACTACGAGATCGGCGGCATGCAGCTGCCGTACACGGTGCAGGCCGCGGCCAACAGCTTCTTCGCGATGGCCTCGGTGAGCATCGGCTCGAACATGCTCACCAGCGGCAACGCCAACCTGCTCATGGTGCACGGCACCGAGATGCAGAAAGAGGTGTTTGCCAAGAATGAATTTTCGGGCCGCTGGGCCGGCACCATGTGCCTGTCGGAGCCGCAGGCCGGCTCGTCGCTGAGCGACGTGGCCACGCGCGCCGTGCCCGACGGCGCCGACTATCAAGACGACCCGCTGGGCCCGCGCTACCGGCTCACGGGCAACAAGATGTGGATCTCGGCCGGCGACCACGAGCTGACCGAGAACATCGTGCACATCGTGCTGGCCAAGATTCCCGACGAAAACGGCAAGCTCATTCCGGGCACGCGCGGCATTTCGCTGTTCATCGTGCCCAAGCGCATGGTGGACACGCAGGGCGAGCTCACCGGCGAGCGCAACGACGTGGCGCTGGCCGGCCTGAACCACAAGCTCGGCTGGCGCGGTACCACCAACACGCTATTGAATTTCGGCGAGGGCAAGTACCCGGTCGGCGGCAAGGCTGGCGCGGTGGGCTACCTGGTCGGCGCGCCCGGCAAGGGCCTGCACTGCATGTTCCACATGATGAACGAGGCCCGCATCGGCGTCGGCACCGCCGCCACCATGCTCGGCATGGCCGGCTACTACGCCTCGCTCGACTACGCCAAGAGCCGCCCGCAGGGGCGGCTGGTGAAGAAGCCAGAAGCCGCCGGCGCCGCCGTGGTCAAGGACTCGGCCGCGCCGCAGGTGCGCATCATCGAGCACGCCGACGTGCGCCGCATGCTGCTCGCCCAGAAGGCGTACTGCGAGGGCGCGCTGGCGCTGGAGCTGTACTGCGCCCGCCTGGTCGACACGCAGAAGACCGGCGATGCGCAGACGGCCGACGACGCTCGTCTGCTGCTGGAGGTGCTCACGCCCATCGCCAAGAGCTGGCCCAGCGAGTGGTGCCTGGAGGCCAATTCGCTGGCGATCCAGGTGCACGGCGGCTACGGCTACACGCGCGATTTCCCGGTGGAGCAGTACTGGCGCGACAACCGCCTGAACATGATCCACGAGGGCACGCACGGCATCCAGGCGGCCGACCTGTTGGGCCGCAAGGTGCTGATGGAAAAGGGCCGCGGCCTGCAGCTGCTGGCTGGGCGCGTCACCGAGACCATCGGCCGCGCGGCCAAGGTGCCGGCGCTGGCGGCGCATGCCAAGGCGCTGGGTGCCGCGCTGCAGCGCATCGGCAGCGCCACGGAAGCTGCCTGGTCCACCGGCGACCCGGCCGACGCGCTGGCCAACGCCGTGCCCTACATGCAGGCCTTCGGCCACACCGTGCTGGCCTGGCTCTGGCTCGACGTGGCGCTGCGGGCCCTGGAAATCGACGCACAGAAGGCGAGGGCGGTAACAGCTGGCAAGATCGGCGCCACGGACTATTTCTTCCACTACGAGCTGCCGAAAATCGGTGCCTGGCTCCAGGTGGTCGAAACCCGTGACCCGACCTGTACCGCTTTGCCCGAGGACGCTTTCTGACAATGGCCAACGCCGCCCCGAACTCACCCCCGCCCGCCGCCCAACCGCCGAAACCTCCCAAGCCGCATGCGCGGCTCGAGAAGTGGATCTGGATCCTGATCTACGGCGGCCTGTTTCTCGTGATCCTGGGGGTGGCCACGGGCCGCACCGAGCCCGCGCTGGGCTGGTCGATGGCCGTGCCCGGCGCCGTGGTCGCCGCGGTGGGCGTCGTGCTCATCTACGTGCGTTCGCGGCTCAAGTAAGAAACAAGGCAAGGACCGACCATGCTCAAGCACATCGTGATGTGGAAGTTCAAGGAGCACGCCGAGGGCGCCGACAAGGCGACCAACCTGCTCAAGGCCAAGGCGCTGCTCGACGCCTGCGCGACGCTCTCGCCCGGCACGCACCGTTTCGAGGTGGTCATTGCCCAGCCCGGGCTCGAGGCCACCTACGACCTGATCCTCAATTCGGAATTCACCGACGCCGCCGCGCTGGCGGCCTATGCGGACCATCCCCAGCACGTGGCGCTCAAGCCCTTCATCAGCGCCGTCCGAGAAGCCCGCCAGTGCATGGACTATGAGCTCTGAACCCCACGCGCCCGACGCCACGGCCTCACCGGCCGAACGGCGGGCGTTCGGCCGTGCGCAGCGCCAGCGCTGTGCGCTTGGCCAGTGGGCGCAGGTGCCCCGGCCCGACGCCACCGACCGCGATCCGCTCGGCTGGCTGAAGGCGTCCAACCACGGCCGCGTGCCCGAGCTGGTGCCGGTGCGCCACGGCCGCATGCTGGTCAGCCCCTTCACGTTCTACCGCGGTGCCGCCAGCCTGATGGCGAACGACCTCGCCAGGCTGCCGCACAGTGGCATCGCGACGCAGCTGTGCGGCGATGCACACCTCGCGAACTTCGGCTTCTTTGCCAGCCCCGAGCGCGCGCTGGTCTTCGACATCAACGATTTCGACGAAACCCTGCAAGGGCCCTTCGACTGGGACGTGCGCCGGCTGGCCACCTCGTTCGTGGTGGCCGCACGCGACCGGGGTTTCAAGCCGCGCATCGGGCGCGAGGCCGTGCAGCAGCTGGCCGAGGCCTACCGCGACCGCATGCGGGCCTTCGCGCGCATGGACACGCTGGAGGCCTGGTACGCGCGGCTCACCTCGCAAACCCTGCTGAAGCTCGGCGCCGAAGACGCGACCGAGCTCGCGGTCATCAAGAAGGCGCGCCGCAGCACCTCGCGCGTGTTCGCCGACAGCGCGACCGAGACGGTCGACGGCCGCCTCATGATCCGCGACCAGCCGCCGTTCGTGTACCACGACGCCCGCGCGACGGCGCGTGAAATCAAGCGCTTCCGCGCCGGACTGCCGGCCTTCCTGGCGCAGTACCGCGCCAGCCTGCCGCCCGAGCGCCAGCGGCTGTTCGACCGCTACGAGCTGCACGATGTCGCGGTGCTCACGCCCGGCGTCGGCTCGGTCGGCCGGCGCTGCTTCCTGCTGCTGTTCGTGGCCGACCGCGCGCACCCGCTGTTCCTGCAGTGCAAGGAGGCCGGCGAGTCGGTGCTCGAAGCCCCGCTGGGCGCGGCACCGGACACGGCGTCGCCGGGCCAGCGCGTGGTGCAGGGCCAGCGGCTCGCACAGGCCGCCAGCGACGTCTTCCTGGGCTGGGCCCAGGGACCGGGCGGGCGCGGCTTCTACGTGCGGCAGCTGCGCGACATGAAGGCCTCCTACAAGCTCGAGGACTTCAAGCCGGTCGACCTGCTCGAGTTCGCCGAGGCCTGCGGCTACAGCCTGGCCCGCGCGCATGCCAAGGGCGGCGACGCCTGGGCCATCGACGGCTACCTGGGGCGCGCCAAGAGCTTCAACACGGCGCTCGCCGATTTCGCCGAAGGCTATGCCGACGTGAACCAGGCCGACTGGCGCCGACTGAAAAAAGCCGTGGCCGCCGGCAAGGCCGCCGCCGTCGAGGCCGACGACACCGCGTCCTGACGGCCCGAAGCCACCGCCTTCACAGCCAACGCAACCCTCTTCTTTCATCATCCACACCGGAGACACCGACATGACGAAGCCCCGCACCACCCAACAGCTGTTCGACCTCACGGGCCAGACCGCCCTCATCACCGGCGGCTCGCGCGGCCTGGGCCTGCAGATGGCCCATGCGCTGGGCGAAGCTGGCGCGAAGATCATGCTGAGCTCGCGCAAGGCCGACGACCTGGAGCAGGCCGCCGCCGAGCTGCAGGCCGCCGGCATCGACGCGCGCTGGATCGCCGCCGACTGCTCCAAGGAAGAAGACACCCGCCGCCTGGCCGACGAGACCCTGCAGCGCATGGGCGGCATCGACATCCTCATCAACAACGCCGGCGCCAGCTGGGGTTCGCCGGCCGAGAGCCACCCGGTCGAGGCCTGGGACAAGGTGATGAACCTCAACGTGCGCGGCTACTTCATCCTGGCGCAGCAGGTTGCCAACGGCTACATGATCCCGAAGAAGCGCGGGCGCATCATCAACATCGCCTCGATCGCGGGCCTGAACGGCAACCCGCCCGGCATGCAGACGCTGGCCTACAACACCTCGAAGACCGCGGTGATCGGCTTCACGAAGACGCTGGCCGCCGAATGGGGCAAGTACAACATCAACGTCAACGCGATCTGCCCGGGCTTCTTCATGACGAAGATGGCGGCCGGCCTGATCAAGACCCTGGGCGAAGAGCACATGGCCGCCTCGGCACCGCTGGGCCGCCTGGGCGACGACGAAGACCTGAAGGGCCTGACGCTGCTGTACGCGAGCGACGCCGGCAAGCACATCACCGGCCAGTGGGTCGCGGTGGACGGCGGCGTGAGCGTGGTGCTGGGTGCGGCCTGACATGTCCGATTCGCCTGAAAAATCCAGCGACATCAACATCCGCTCGTACACGAGCCAGATTCCGTTCGCGCGCCACCTCGGCTTCGAGCTCACGAAGTTCGAGGACGGCCAGTCCGAGATCATCTACACCGCCAAGCCCGAGCACCTGAACACCTTCGACGTGACGCACGGCGGCGCCTGCATGACGCTGCTCGACATCGCCATGGCGGCCGCCGCGCGCAGCGTGGCGCCCGAGACCGGCGTGGTCACCATCGAGATGAAGACCAGCTTCATGCAGCCGTCGGTCGGCCCGCTGCACGCGCGCGGCACGCTGCTGCACCGCACCGCGACGCTGGCTTTCACCGAAGCCAAGATCTACGACGAGCAGGAGCGCGTGTGCGCCCATGCCACCGGCACCTTCAAGTACGTGAAGCGCCGGCTGCCGACCGGCCCTGCGAGCGCGAACGCCATGCGTCCGCCATCGACCGACTGACACCCCATTCCCCCGGAGACTTCCATGCCCACGAACAAGCAGATCCACCTCGACAACCGCCCCGAGGGCGAAGCCACGGCCAGCAACTTCAAGCTGGTGACTGTCGAGACGCCCGCACTCGCCGACAACCAGGTGCTGGTGCGCCACCACTACATGAGCCTCGACCCGTACATGCGTGGGCGCATGAACGACTCGAAGAGCTACGCGCAGCCGCAACCCGTGGGCCAGGTGTTCCAGGGCGGCACGGTCGGCGAAGTGGTCGAGAGCAAGCACCCCAAGTACGCCGTGGGCGACAAGGTCGTCGGCTTCGGCGGCTGGCAGGAATACAGCGTGGTCGATGCCTCGCAGCCCGGCGCGCTCAAGAAGGTCGACACCACGCACGTGCCGCTGTCGCACTACCTCGGCGCCGTGGGCATGCCCGGCGTGACGGCCTGGTACGGCCTCGTGAAGATCATCGCGCCCAAGGCCGGTGAAACCGTGGTCATCACCGCCGCCAGCGGCGCCGTGGGCAGCGCCTTCGGCGCGCTGGCCAAGGCGCGCGGCTGCCGCGTGGTCGGCATCGCGGGCGGCCCCGACAAGTGCAAGTACGTGACCGACGAGCTCGGCTTCGACGCCTGCATCGACTACCGCCAGCACCCCGACGTGAAGACCATGAGCGCCGCGCTCAAGGAAGCCTGCCCGAACGGCATCGACGGCTACTTCGAGAACGTCGGCGGCTACATCTTCGACGCCGTGCTGCTGCGCACCAACGCGTTCGCGCGCGTGGCGCTGTGCGGAATGATCGCGGGCTACGACGGCCAGCCGCTGCCGCTGGCGAACCCGGCGCTGATCCTCATCAACCGCCTGAAGATCGAGGGCTTCATCGTCAGCGAGCACATGGAAGTGTGGCCCGAGGCGCTGACCGAACTCGGCACGCTGGTGGGCACGGGCAAGCTCAAGCCGCGCGAGTCGATCGCGCAGGGCATCGAATCCGCCCCTGAGGCCTTCCTGGGTTTGCTCAAGGGCAAGAATTTCGGCAAGCAACTGGTGAAGCTCATCTGATGGCTTGAAACGCACGGCAAGGAGGCCGGTTATGGACACGACGCACGAGGTCTTCAACCAGCCCACGCCGCTGGTCGACTACAACCTCTTCGACACCCACCGCCCCCTGCGCGATGCGCTGAAGTTCAACGCGCCCGCGCTGCAGACCACGCAGCTGCACGAGCTGGGCGCCACCCTCGGCTCGGCCGCCATGCAGACGCATGCGCGGCTGGCCAACATCCACACGCCCGAACTCCACACGCACGACCGCTTCGGCCGTCGCATCGACGAGGTGGAGTTCCATCCGAGCTACCACGCGTTGATGACCGCCGCGGTCGGCGTGGGCCTGCACGGCACGCCGTGGACCGGCACGTCCGCCTCGCCGCACGTGCTGCGCGCGGCGGGCTTCATGCTCTTCACCGAGCTGGAGCCGTCCATCCTGTGCCCGATCTCGATGACCTACGCCGTCACGCCCGCGTTGCGCGACAACGCGGGCGTGCATGCCGACTGGGGCCCGAAGCTCGCCAGCCTCTGGTACGACCCCGCGCTCAAGCCGCTGCACGACAAGCCTGGCGTGACCATGGGCATGGGCATGACCGAGAAGCAGGGCGGCTCCGACGTGCGGGCCAACACCACGCAGGCCGTGCGCGACGGCAGCGACGCCTGGGGCGAGCGCTACGCGATCACGGGCCACAAGTGGTTCTTCTCGGCGCCGATGTGCGACGCCTTCCTCATCCTCGCGCAGGCGCCGGCCGGGCTGTCGTGCTTCTTCCTGCCGCGCGTGTTGCCCGATGGCACACGCAACGCCATCCACATCCAGCGGCTGAAGGACAAGCTCGGCAACAAGGCCAACGCCAGCTCCGAGGTCGAGTTCCACGGTGCCAGCGCCTGGCTGGTGGGCGAGGAGGGACGCGGCATTCCGCAGATCCTCGAGATGGGCACGATGACGCGGCTCGACTGCTCGCTCGGCACCAGCGGCCTCATGCGCCAGGCGCTGGGCATCGCGCTGAACCACACGGCGCAGCGCCAGGCCTTCGGCAAGCCGCTGGTCGAACAGCCGCTCATGAAGAACGTGCTGGCCGACCTCGCGCTCGAAAGCGAGGCCGCCACCGCCCTGGCCATTCGCCTCGCGCGGGCCTTCGACCGCCAGACTGACGCGCACGAGAACCTGATGGCGCGCCTGCTCACGCCGGTCGCCAAGTTCTGGATCTGCAAGCGCGGCAGCCACTTCGCGCAGGAGGCCATGGAGTGCCTGGGCGGCAACGGCTACGTGGAAGAGGGCGGCGAGGGCATCCTCGCGCGCATCTACCGCGAGATGCCGCTCAACTCCATCTGGGAGGGCGCCGGCAACATCATGGCGCTCGACCTGCTGCGCGGCCTGCGCAAGGGCGACGCCGTGGCCGCGCTGGCGCACGAGCTGGCCCCCGCGCGCGGCCAGCAGGCCGCCCTCGACCGCCTGGCCGACGCCTTGCCCGCACGCATCGAGGCCATGGCCTCCGAGACCGAGGCACGCCGCCTGGCACAAGACGTGGCGCTGGCCGTGCAGGCCGCCTTGCTGGTGCAGACCGCGCCCGCCGCCGTGGCCGATGCCTTCTGCGCCTCGCGCCTGGGCGGCGACTGGGGCCAGGCCTTCGGCACGCTGGGCGCGGGCACCGATTTCGATTCGATCATCCAGCGGGCGCAGCCGCGCTGAACCCCGACAAGAACACCTCCACGAAAGACACCATGGCCGACCTCATCCTTCACCACTACACCACCTCGCCGTTCTCGGAGAAGGTGCGCCTGATCCTCGGCGCCAAGAAGCTGCCGTGGAAGTCGGTCTTCATTCCGCCGATCATGCCCAAGCCCGACGTGGAGGTGCTCACCGGCGGCTACCGCAAGACGCCGTTCCTGCAAATCGGCGCCGACATGTACTGCGACAGCGCGCTCATCGCCGACGTGCTGGAGCACCTGCAGCCCGAGCCCACGCTCTACCCCGAGCCCGAGAAGGGCATGTCGCGCATCCTCGCGCAATGGGCCGACACCTCGCTGTTCTGGGCCGCCATGGCCTGGAACCTGCAGCCCAGGGGCGCCGCCGAGGTGTTCGCCAAGGCGCCGCCTGAAGCCATCAAGGCCTTCGGCGAAGACCGCGGCAAGATGAGCGCCGGCAACATGACGCGCCTGCGCCCGGCCGACGCCACCAGCGCCTACAAGTCGTACCTGCGCCGCCTGTCGGACATGCTCGACGACAAGCCCTTCCTGCTGGGCGAAGTGCCCAGCATTGCCGACTTCTCGGCCTACCACCCGCTCTGGTACACGCGCCGCATCGAAGCGGTGAAGGGCATCCTCGATCTGACGCCCGCGGTGGTCGACTGGATGGACCGCATGGCGGCCATCGGCCACGGCACGTCGTCGAAGTTCTCCAGCGACGAGGCCATCGCCGTCGCCAAGGCCGCCACGCCGCACACGCTGCTGACCGACAGCACCTTCCAGGACGACCACGGCATTCCCCTGGGCAGCGCCGTCACCTTGCGTGCCGAGAGCTTCGGCCTCGAAGAGACGCCGGGCATCCTGGTGGCCGCCACGCGCACGCACTACACGCTGGAGCGCAACAGTGAGCGCACGGGCAGGGTGCATGTGCACTTTCCGCGCATCGGCTATGTGTTGAAGAAAGCAGAGGCCTGATGACCGAAAGATCCGCGTGCGACGGGCACCTTCGTGACTGCGCGCGCGGCGGTTCCGTATTTCAATAGCGGCTTCCGTTTCAACGTCAGACACATTCAGCAAGAAGGACACCGGCAAATGATCCAGGACTTCAAGGGCAAGACCGCCGTACTCACCGGCGCAGGCTCGGGCTTCGGCCTCGAATGCGCGCGCATCGGGGCCGCCCGCGGCATGAACCTCGTGCTGGTCGACGTGCAGCAGGACGCACTCGACAAGGCCAAGGCAGAAATGGAAGCCCTGGGCGTCCAGGTGCTGGCGCGCAAGGTCGACGTGTCCGACGCGGCCCAGATGGAAGCGCTGGCCGCGGCCGTCAAGGAACGCTTCGGCGCACCGCACTTCGTGTTCAACAACGCCGGCGTGGGCGCCGGCGGCCTGGTGTGGGAAAACACCGTGGCCGACTGGGAATGGGTGCTGGGCGTCGACCTGTGGGGCGTGATCCACGGCGTGCGCCTGTTCACGCCCATGATGCTCGAGGCCGCCGCCAAGGACCCGAGCTACCGCGGCCACATCACCAACACCGCCAGCATGGCCGGCCTGCTCACGCCGCCCAACATGGGCATCTACAACGCGGCCAAGGCCGCCGTCGTGAGCCTGACCGAAACCATGTACCAAGACCTGAACCTGGTCACCGACCAGATCGGCGCCAGCCTGCTGTGCCCGTACTTCGTGCCCACCGGCATCACGAGCAGCGAGCGCAACCGCCCGAACGCACCGAAGGACACCGAGCTCACCAAGAGCCAGCTCATCGGCCAGGCCATGAGCAACAAGGCGGTGAGCAGCGGCAAGATCACGGCCGCCGAGGTGGCGCACAAGGTGTTCGAAGCCATCAGCGACAACCAGTTCTACGTGTTCAGCCACCCCAAGGCGCTGGGCAACGTGAAGAGCCGCATGGAGAACATCGTGTCGATCACCAACCCGGCCGACCCGTTCCTGGAGCGCCCCGAGATCGGGCAGAAGCTGCGCGAGCAGCTGCGTTCCGCCTGATCTCTTCCTGAGGCGGCCCCTCGCGGGCCGCCTTCAGCCGGCCTGCACCTTCGCCTGCAGGTCGCGCACCAATTGCTCGATGCCCGACAGCGCCTCGGCCATCGACCGCTCCAGCAGGTCGCCCTGGTCTTCCGCGTGCTCGACCGCAATGTCGTGCACCTCGCGCAGCCCGACCAGGCCCAGCGCGGCCTTCACCCCCGGCACCAGGAAATTCAGATGCGCCTGCATGCCGCCGGGCCTGAAGCCGCTGCTGCCATGCGCGGTGAGCAGCACGGTGCGGCGCGGGCGCTCGGCCAGCAGCGGCACGTAGGGGTCGTCCAGGCTCGGGTCCATGTCGAAGGTCTCGCCGACGCGCACGATGTTGTCGATCCACGCCTTCACGGTGGCCGGGGCGCTGTAGTTGTACATGGGCGTGCCCATCACGATCACGTCGGCGCGGCGCAGCTCGGCAATGAAGGTGTCGCTCTCGGCCAGCACCTCGTGCATCCAGGGCTCGCGCGCTTCGGCGGGCGTGTAGGCGCTGTGGATCCAGTCGCCGGTGACCGCCTGCGGCGGCGCGGTGCCGAAGTCGCGGTAGATCACCTCGTCCTGCGGACGGGCCGCCTGCCAGGTGCTGACGAAGTGGTGGCTCAGGCGCCGCGAATGCGAGCCGTGGACGACCGAGCCTGAACGGCCGGAACGGGGGCTGGCATCGATATGGAGCAGGGTGGTGGTGGTCATGGCGTGGTCCTCGGTTGGGTGAAGGGAATTCAGCTGTCTGCTTGACACGGTTCCCAATCTATCGAAGCATCCGTGGCCGGACAAACGACGAATTTTTCTCTCTGCAGAAAATTCAATTCATCTATCAGCACGCCATGGCCCTCCTGCATTCCCTGCCTCCGCTGGCCTCGCTGCGCGCCTTCGAGGCCGCCGCGCGCCATTGCAGCGCCAAGCTCGCGGCGAACGAGCTGTCGGTCACGCCCACCGCCATCAGCCACCAGGTGCGCCAGCTCGAAGAGTCGCTGGGCGTGGCGCTGTTCGTGCGCCAGCCGCGCCAGCTCGTGCTGACGCCGCAGGGCCGCGAACTGCAGGCGGTGCTGAGCGATTCGTTCGCTGCCATGGCGCAGGCCGTGGCGCGCCTGCGGGCGCCGCCCGAGCGCAGCGCCATCACGCTGTCGACCACACCCGCCGTGGCCGCGCGCTGGCTGCTGCCGCGCGTGGGGGCGCTGCGCGCGGCGCACCCCCGGCTCGACCTGCGCATCCACGCCTCGCACGACGCGGTGCCGCTCGACGGCCTCACGGCCGATGTCGCCATCCGCTACGGCAAGGGCCAGTGGCCGGGCCTCGTGGCCGAGAAGCTGTTCGACACCGTCTTCGCACCAGCCTGCAGCCCCGCGCTCAAGCTGCGCCGCCCGGCCGACCTCGTGAAGCACACGCTGCTGCATTTCGCGGTGCCGAACAGCAAGACCCAGCCCGGCACCTGGGCCGCATGGCAGCACGTGGCCCAGGTGCCCGGCCTGGACGTGACGGCCGGCCCCGCGTTCTCCGACGAGACCCACACCGTCTCGGCCGCGCTGCAGGGGCAGGGCGTGGCGCTGATGGGCCTGGCGCTCATCGCCGACGAGCTGCGCGCGGGCAACCTCGTGCAGCCCTTCGGGCCGGTGCTGCAGGGCTCGCCGTTCTACCTCGTGTGCCCGCAGGCGCGGCGCGACGATCCGAACGTGGCGGCGGTGTTCGAGTGGGTGAAGGGATTGCAGCCGCTGGGCACGGTGACATGAAATTCCCTTTCCTGCTGCCGCTGGCCGCCGTGACATTGCTGTCGATGGCCGGATGCGCCACGACGCCGAAAGATGCCGCGTCGGTGGTCGAGAGCTATCGCCGCTTTCTGGTGGACACCGAAACCCCGTTGCCAGAACGAACCCGGCGGCTGAGGTTGGAACTCGAGGGCGACATGGCGTCCTTGACGCATCGCTTCGCACGCCTGAAGCCTTCGCCGGGGAGCACCATCAGCTTCGCGTCGGTGTCGGCCTTGTACGGCTCACCGCCTCACTATCGAACGAAGATGCTGGCGGAGTTCGACACGTCCGTGGTCTGCATCACGCGCGACGATCTGGCGGCGCTGGGCAAGGTCGGCGAGAACCCTGGGGACATCATGGTCATGCACGAAATCCGCGATGGACGGATGACCTTGATGCCAACGCGGGTGGGGCCGGGCTATCTGTTCCTGACCACGGCGCCCGAGTCGACCGTGGTTCGTTTGGCGTTCGCTCAGGCCTGTCTGCATCGGATGGAACACGAGGTTCGCCTGACGCTGCGGCGCTGATTTCAATGCAGCCCAGGCGCCGCCGGCGTCTCGAACCCACGCTGCAACAGCAACGCCGACAGCCGCGCACAGGTCTGGCGATCCGGCGCGCCGAGCACGACCGACACCAGCCGGCGCTGGTCGCGCTGCGCGGTGGCGATCAGGTGTGCGCCCAGGCCCGGCAGCGAGCCGGTCTTCAGGCCGTCCACGCCGGGCATGCGGCCCAGCAGCAGGTTGGTGCTCGGGGCCTCGGTGTCAAGGCCGTCGAGCCGGTCTTTGCCAGCCATCTCGAGCAGCGCCGGAAAGTCGCGCAGCACATGGCGCGCCATCGTGAGCATGTCGACCGCGGTGGTGCGCGCCGTGCGCACCAGGCCGGCGGGGCAGGCGAAGTGCGTGTCGTGCATGCCCCAGGCCTGCGCCTGGCGGTTCATCGCCGCGACGAAGCTGTCGAAGTCGCCGCTGTGCCACGACGCGAGCGTGAGCGCCGCCTTGTTGGACGACACGACCAGCGCCGCTTCGAGCAGGCGATGCAGGGGCAGCGGCGGCGCATCGGCCGCATACAGCGCGGCAGACGGATCGTCGCGCGCGGGCACGGGGTCGACGGGCACCTGCACGGCTTCGGCATGGCGGTCGAGCCGGTCGTCGCGCAGCTTCTGCTCGACCAGCGCGGCGGTGACCAGCTTCGACAGCGAGGCGGGCACAAAGCTGTGTTCTGAAGGCTGATGGGTCAGCAGCCGGTCGTGCGTGAAGTCGTACAGCACCCAGCTCGGCGTGGGCTGCGCGCTCTCCGTCGGCGAACCGGCGCGCCGGATCACGACGGCGGGCGGCTGGGGCATGGGGGGAAGCACGGGCGGTTTCGGCATTGCCGCGGCAGCAGCAGCCGCCGCTGCCGCGCGTTCGCGCGCGCGGCGTGCCTGTTGTTGCTGCTCCTTTTCCTTTTCTTCTTCCTGCAGCTCGGTCATGTTGCGCACGATCTGCCACAGCCCCGTGCCGTTGGAGCTCTTGAAGAGCACGGTGTCGTCGGTGGCGACCTGTTCGAGCAGTGCGCGCTCCAGCGCCTCCAGCGTGTCGAAGGCCTGCACGGTGGCGCCCTGCGGCAAGGCGGCGGCGAGGCGCTCGCGCAGCCGCGTCATGCACTCACCCAGCAGGAGCACGCGCGCCGGATGGCACTGGACGATGGGCTCGACGAGCGCATCGTGGTGGCGCTGCGTGTCGTCGCCCAGCTCCTTCATGTCGCCGAGCACGAGCAGCTTGCGGCCTTGTTCCTCGGGCTGCTCGGCCAGCGAGGCCAGCGCCGCCGTCATCGACAGCGGGTTCGCGTTGTACGACTCGTCGATGACGCGAAAGCGCCTGTGGCCGAGCGTGAACGACAGCTCCTGGCCGCGCCCCTTCACGGCGGCGAACGACGCCAACTGCTCCGGCACGCGCCCGCTGTCGAGCGACAGCGCATGCGCCACGGCGAAGCACACGAGGCTGTTGACGGCCATGTGGCGGCCCTTGGCGCCGAGCGTGTATTCGAAGCGCTGGCCGTCGCTGTGGGGGCGGCTGGCGCGGACGTGGCCGGTGGCCGGGTCGTGCGCGTCGAGACGGAAGTCGGCCGATGCGGCGCTGCCGTAGGTCAGCACGCGCAGCTCACGCGCCCGCGCACGCTCTACGAGGTAGTCGAAATGGTCGGTGTCGGTGCAGATCACGGCCCAGGCGCCGGGCTGCATGCCTTCGAAGATATTGGCCTTGCGCCGTGCGACGTCCATCACGGTCTCGCCTTCGCCCAGGTGCGAGGCCGTGATGTTCGTGAGCACGGCCAGGTCGGGCCGCACGCGCTTGATGTTCTGGTAGTCGACCGCGTTGATCGCGCTGACGGCCACCTCCAGGATCACCAGGTCGGTCTGCGCGGGCGTGTTGGCCAGCATCGACAGCATGCCCACGCGCGAGTTGTAGTTGTCGATGGTCGCGAAGCGGGTGTGCGTGGGCGCGAAAGCGTGGTCGAGCATGTGGCACACCGAGGTCTTGCCCGCGCTGCCCGTGATGCCGATGACCTTGCCCTGCAGCCGCTCGCGCGCGGCGATGCCCAGCTCGACCAGCGCCTGGATCGGGTCGTCGACCAGCAGCACCGGAAAGTCGGGCGCCAGGCCCGGCACGGGCTTGCGCAGCACCGCGCCGGCCAGCGTGGGCTGCATGCGCGCGACCGACTCCGACCAGTCCCAGTTGCGCTCGCTCTCGTTGTCGCCGAAGCGCTCGTGGGTCGCCAGAGTCCAGTAGTCGGAGGCGACGAACATCGTGGGCGACGGCACCAGCGGCGTGTGGCCTTCGCCGCGCGTGAGCGAGCGAATTAACCAGCCCGGCGGCGGGGCCACATGCCAGGTGCCGCCCGTCACGGCTTCGATCTGCGCGGCGTTCCAGGTCTGCCGCGGCTCGCCCGGCTGGTCGGGCGGCAGCGACGCGGGCGCGACGACGCGGTAGCGCGGCACCGGCGGATAGCGCCACATCGGCGCGGGCGATGCCTTGCCTTCCTGCACGACGAAGTCGAAGAAGCGCGGCATGCGCAGGCGCTCCACACGACGACCGTCAGGACCGATCAGCCCGGCTTCCATCTGCATGTCGACGTCGTACAGCCGCGTGGCCAGCGGCGGTCGCAGCGTGTGGACGTCGCGGTAGACCTTGCCCGGTTCCCAGCGGCTGACGGGGTGGCGGCCCTGGCAGGGCGCGTGGCCGCTCGACAGGCCCCAGGCCGGCGCGGTGACGCAGGTGGCGGGGCGCGTGCCGATGTCCAGGCGCCAGTCGGTGTCGACGGGCGCGTCGGCTTGCCACCACGTCTCGACGGTGAGCGGGCCGGGGCCGGTCATCTCGCGCGGGCGCACGCGCGCGCCGAGCAGGCGCAGCGGGCCCAGCGTGAGCGGGTGGGTGAAGCGGACATCGCGCGGCACGGCATCGAGCACCGCGTCGGCCAGCGGCTGCCGCGCGGCGGCGCGCACGGCCTCGGCCAGCGCCGCGTCGTGCAAGGGCACGCCGGCCGGCGACTGCAGCAGCTTCAGCCAGGCGACGGCATCGCCGAGCGCCTGCGCGGTGTCGCCGAAGAAGCTGCCCTCGACGGCCGCCGGCTGCGCGAAGAACATCGCGCGCTCGGGCCCGGTGTGGCTGTCGGCGAGGCGCTGCATGCTGTGCAGCAGCGCGCGGTGCAGCGCGGCGCGATCAAGCCCGTCGAGCAGCGGCTGCTGGGCGGGGTTGGCGTCGAGCCGCGCGACCAGTTCGGCGCCGGCCGCCAGCTGGGCCGGCAGGGCCGCCACGGCGGTGGTCTGTGCGAGCGCGAAGTCGAGCGAAGCGTTCAGGTTCTGCAGGCCGAACTGGAAGTGGCGCGGCTCGGGCCGGTAGCGCACGAGCGCACTGGTAGCGCGGCACAGCGCGTGGTCTTGTGCGTTGGCGTAGCCGACGGCGACGAAGTGCTCGAAGGCCTTTTCGACGGCACCGAACCAGCGGCGGTTGCCGGTCAGCGCGTACAGACGCAGCAACGCGACGACGGCCTGGTCGTCCTCGCGCGCATCGCCGGGCGCTTCGGCCTTCTCCGCCATCGACGGGTGGTGCAGCGCGTGGGCGAAGCGGCCGGAGATCGGGTCCTGCATGTGCAGCACGGTGCGCGCGAGCTGGTCGAGCAGGGGCAGGTAGCGCCGGTCGCGGCTGAGCTCGGTGTAGCGCACCAGCGCGCCGATGCAGGCGGCGTTGGCGCCCAGCGAGGTGTCGCTGCTGCCGGGCTCCACGAGGCAGGCGACGTGCGTGCCGTTGGGCAGTGCGGCGGGCCGGATCAGTGTGCGCGTCAGCCGCATGAGCGCGCGGTGGATCGCGGCCTGCCGGGTCTCGGCCTGCGCCGGGTCCCAGGCCTCCAGCAGCGCGTGCACGGCGTGGGCGTGGTCGGCGGCGCGGGGGGTGTCGCCATCGGGCGTGCTCGGCGCGAGCGCGCCGTCTGCTTGCACGCGTGCGGCGAGATGGTCGGCGCTGGCGGCGACGAGGCGGCGCAGCAAGGCCACGTCGATGGGCTGCAGTTCGCGATGGCCATCGGCGGCGAGGACGTGCACGCCGCTGGCGTCCACATGCACCGCGCGGGTCTGGAAGGCCCACACGGTGGTGTCGTCGTCGGTGGGGGCGTTGAGGAGGCGGCGGCGCTGGCTGTCGACCTGCGGGGCAAGAAGGGCAGACTCGCATCGCGCATCGAAGGCCAGGCCTTCGGCGGCGGGGACACCTAGGCCGTCCTTGAACGCGGCCCAGCGCAGCGGACGCAGGCGGCGAACCCAGTCGACGCGCAGGTCGCGCGGCACGCCGGTGGCCTGTGCCTCGAGCGCCCGCGTGCCTTGTGCCCAGGCGGCTTCGAGGTCCTTGCCGCGTCCGGACAGCACCCGTGCCTGCGTCGTGCCGTCGCCCCAGGCGAAGAAGACGAGGTAGTCCTCGAGGCCTTCGGCGGCGTGCGTTTCGTCGGGGTTCGATGCGGCGTGCAGGCCCTGCCAGGCGCTGCCCAGAAGATCGGAGAGACTCACGGCGTTGTGTCCTGTCCTGCCCGACTCGCGGCGGGTGCGGTTACAAATGGCGTTCAGTCTAGCGTTACAGATACATATTCCGCATGAGGCTTTCCATAGCTCCCTCTCTCCTCGAGATCCAGAACCTGCGCTTCGCGTACCCCGACCAGCCCGCGTTGGCCGACCGCTGGTCCGCCGCCATCGGCGAGGGCGTCACGCTGCTGTACGGCGACACCGGCAGCGGCAAGTCGACCTTGCTGCGCGTGCTGGCGGGGCAGCAGCCCGCATCGGCCGGGCAGCTGCGCGCGGCCGGCGTGGCGCTCGACGCCGAACCCGCGGCCTACCGGCGGCAGGTCTTCTTCTGCGAGCCGGCATCGGAAGCCTTCGACGCGCTCAGCGTGCAGGCCTGCACGGCCTTGCTGGGCGAGGGCGATGCGGGTTTCGACAAGGCCGAGTGGCAGCGGCTCGTCGATGCGTTCTCGCTCACGCCGCATCTGGAAAAGCAGATGTTCATGCTGTCGACCGGCTCGCGCCGCAAGGTCGGGCTGGCTGCCGCGCTCGCGTCGGGGCGGCCCGTGGTGCTGCTGGACGACCCGGTGGGTGCGCTCGATGCGCGTTCGATCCACGGCCTGTGGCAGGCGATCGGGCGGCGCGTTGCGCAGCCAGGGCGGGCGGTGGTCGTGGCGAGCAGCGAGCGCATCACGGAAGTGCCGCTGGCCGCCTGCATCGAGCTGCCGCTGGCCTGATCAGCTGCGCGCTCAACGGGGCGGCGTGGCCATCACGTGGTTGTCGTGCGGCTTTCCGCCGAGCATGAACTGCGTGAGCCCCATCGCCGTCAGCCCCTGCTTCTCGTAGAACGCGACCGCGCGCGGGTTCTTCGCGTACACCGCGAGCCACAGGCCGTCGCTGCCCGTGCGTGCGTGGGCGGCGCTGCGGGCTTCGCGCAGCAGCATCGACCCGACGCCGCTGCGCGCGAACGGTGACTGCACATAGAGTGTGCGCAGTTCGGTGTCGCAGCCCGGCACCAGCGGCTGCGCGGCGCCGAACTGCAGCAGCGCATAGCCCACGAGCTGGTCGCCGACCTGCGCCACGCGCAACGCGACATGGGGCGATTCCGACCACGCGGCGAACGCGGCCGGCGTGAAGGTCGAGAGCACGTAGCGCCCGAGCACGTCGTTCACGCCGTCGGTGGCGTAGGTGTCGAGCCAGACCTGGATCGCGAGCGCGGCAAGGGTGTGCGCGTCGGCTGCGGTGGCGGGGCGGAGGGTGACAGGCGGACGGTTCATGGTGCGGCGCATTCTGCTGCAAGCGCCTCACGCCGCCTGCAGCGCCGACCGGAACCGGCTCGGCGGTGCACCGGCCGACTTGCGCATCAGCCGCCGCAGCGCCGTGGCGTCTTCGTAGCCGACCTGCGCCGCGACCTGCTCGATGGTCATGCGGCTGCTTTCGATGAGCAGGCGCGCGCGGTTCAGCCGCACGCTCTGCACCAACGCCAGCGCCCCCAGGCCGGTGGCGGCGCGCACGCGCCGGGCCAGCGTGCGCTGCGACATCGCGAACTCTTCGGCCAGCGCGGCCACGCTGGGCGGCGTGGGCAGCGCGGCCTCGATGCGCCGCGTGAGGCGCGCGACCAGCTCGTTGCCGTTGGACAGCATCGAGGGCACGACGAACGGGGCCTGCGCCTGGCGGCCGTCGATCAGCAGCACCTTGCTCACGGCCTCGGCCAGCGCGGGGCCGAAGCGCGTGCGCAGCAGGTGCAGCATGAGGTCCGACTGCGCAAAGGCCGCGCCCGCCGTGCTCACCGGCCCGTCGGCGCAGACCATGCGGTCGGCGTCGACATGGCAGGCCGGTTCGAGCCGGCGCAGCTCGGGCGCCAGCCACCACGAGGTGGTGACGCGGCGCTGCGCCAGCAGGCCGGCTGCCTGCAGCAGGAACACCGCCGAGCACGAGGCCGCGACCGCACCGCCGCGCGCGGCATGGCGCCGCACCGCATCGATGGCGGCGCGGGCGTGGTCGTCGGTCAGGCGCAGTGCGAGGTCGGCCGGCTTGTCGACGCCGAGGCCGGGCACGATCCAGGTCGAGCCGTCGGCGCGCGCGCGGCGGGGCATGGCGAGGGTGTCGATCTGCAGGCCGTTGCTCAGCGGCACGCTGCCGCCATCGGGCGATACCACGCGCCAGGTGGGGCGGGGCATCTGGTGGCGCGGCGCGAGCGTGGAGGCGGCCGCCAGCACGTCGAGCGTGACGGCGGTGCTGGTGGCGAAGCTGCCCGGAAGAACGAGAACGGTGAAGTCGTGCATGGCAGAAAACGCCCGATAGGCGTCTGAATGGACACTGGCAGTCTAGTGCATGCTCGGGTGCAATGGGCATCGTCGCAACACCGAAAGTGCCTTCGTGTCCCACATCCTTGCCCTTGTGCCTCACGGCGCTCACCTGCACGCCCGGGAGGCCTTGCCATGACCGACCCGCTCGACGACTTCACCCGCCGCGAGATCGCGCTCGACGGCGCCACCAAGGCGGTCTACGTCGCCGGCACCGGCCCGGCCGTGATCGTGATGACCGAGATGCCCGGCATCAGCCCGCACGTGGCGCGTTTCGCCCGCTGGGTGCGCGACGCCGGCTTCACGGTCTACATGCCGTCGATGTTCGGCCGCGACGGTGCGGTGCCGGATGCGGAAGAGGGCAAGGCCGTGTTCCAGCGCGCCTGCGTGAGCGCCGAGTTCCGCGCCTTCGCGGGCAATGCCTCGAGCCCGGTGACGCAGTGGTTGCGCGCGCTCGCGCGGCTGGCGCACGCGGAATGCGGCGGGCCGGGCGTGGGCGCGATCGGCATGTGCTTCACCGGCAACTTCGCGCTCACCATGATGCTGGAGCCTGCCGTGCTGGCGCCGGTGCTGTCGCAGCCGTCGCTGCCGCTGGACAACCCCGGCGGCATCGAGATCTCGCCGGAAGAGATCGCCCAGGTGCGCCAGCGCCTGGAGCGCGACGACCTGACCGTGATGGCCTACCGCTTCGAGGGCGACCGCTTCTGCCGGGCCCAGCGTTTCGCGGCCTATGCCGACGCGCTGGGCGATCGCTTCGTGGCCCGCGTGCTGCCCGACAGCGCGGCCAACACGCGCGACCTGCCGTCGTTCTTCTCGCAGGTGGTCGCAAGCCCGCACAGCGTGGTGACGGCGCACCTGATCGACGAGGCCGGCCAGCCGACCCTTGCGGCGCGCGACGAGATCCTTTCGTTCTTCGCGCGCCGCCTTGGGGTGCAGGATCAGGCCCGTACCGAGGCGCCGTCGGCCGGCAACTGACCGGTCTTCTGTGCGCGGCGGTCGAGCGCGCGGCTCCACAGCGCGATCGCCAGGCCCACGAGCGTGAGCAGCGCGGCCACCCAGCCCAGCGCGCGCAGCCCCGGGCCGTGGTCGATGGTCACGCCGCCGACCCAGGCACCGAGCGCGTTGCCGAGGTTGAAGGCCGCGATGTTCAGGCTCGAGGCGAGGTTCTGGCCCGCGCCCGAAGCCTTCTCGAGCACGCGCAGCTGCATCGGCGCCACGGTGGCGAACGAGGCCACGCCGAGCAGGCCGACGAAGACCACGGCGGTGAACGGCGTGCCGATGGTGAACTGCATCGCACCGAGCACCACGGCCAGCGCCACCAGCGTGCCGAGCACGGCGGCCATCGGCGCGCGGTCGGCCAGCTTGCCGCCCAGGATGTTGCCGACGGCCAGGCCGCCGCCGAACACCAACAGGACCGGCGACACGGCCGATTCCGACAGGCCGGTGACCTGCGTCAGCAGCGGCTGGATGTAGGTGTAGACCACGAACACGCCGGCAAAGCCGAGCACCGTCATCGCCAGGCCCAGCAGCACCTGCGGGCGGACGAGCACGGCGATCTCTTCGCGCAGCGGTGCCGGCTTGGCCTCGCCCTTCATGCGGGGCACGAAGGCTGCGAGCACCACGAAGGCCAGCACGCCGATCAGGGTCACCGCCCAGAAGGTCGAGCGCCAGCCCAGCTGCAGGCCCAGCCATGCGCCGGCCGGCACGCCCAGCAGCGTGGCGGCGGTGAGGCCGGTGAACATGATCGCGATGGCCGAGGCGCGGCGCTCGGGCGCCACGAGGCCGGTGGCGACCACCGAGCCGACGCCGAAGAAGGTGCCGTGCGCCAGCGAGGTGATGACGCGCGCGGCCATCAGCATCTCGTAGTTGGGCGCGAGCGCACAGGCGAGATTGCCGAGCGTGAAGATCGCCATCAGCGCGAGCAGCACGGTCTTGCGCGGCAGCTTGCGGGTGGCGATGGTGAGCACGGGCGCGCCGACCGCGACGCCGAGCGCGTAGCCCGAGATCAGCAGGCCGGCGGCCGTGATGGAAACGTGAAGGTCCGTCGACACCTGCAGGAGCAGGCCCATGATGACGAATTCGGTGGTGCCTATTCCGAAGGCACCGGCGGTGAGGGCAAGAAGAGCGATGGGCATGATGCCTGTACTGTGCGGACGATCGGCCTCGATGACTAGAATGCCGCCAGTACATGCACTTGTGAATTCAAGTCACAGCAAAGGAAGCCCATGCCGCGCATCGACGTCAACCGCTCCGGCGAAATGGAGGCCTTCGTGCAGGTGGTGGAGGCGGGCGGTTTCTCGGCGGCGGCGCGGCTGCTGGACATGACGCCCTCGGCCGTCAGCAAGCTGGTGGCGCGGCTCGAGCTGCGCCTGGGCATCCAGTTGGTGCACCGTTCCACGCGCAAGCTGCAGCTCACGCCCGAAGGGCTGCATTTCTACGAGCGCAGCACGCGCGTGCTGGCCGACATGGACGAGGCCGAGCGGTGCGCCGCGGCCGGTGCTGCGCCGCGCGGGCGGGTGAGCATCAACGCCAGCGTGTCCTTCGGGCACCACAAGCTGGTGCCGCTGGTGCCGCGCCTGCTCGAGATGCATCCGCAGATCACGCTCGACATTGCGCTGACCGATCGCATCGTCGACCTGATGGACGAGCGCGCCGACATTGCGATCCGCTGGGGGCAGTTGCCGTCGTCCGACCTGGTGGCGCGGCGCTTAGGCGAAACCAGCCAGGCCATCGTGGCCGCGCCGGACTACCTGGCGACGTACGGCACGCCGCGCACGCCGCAGGAGCTGGAGGCGCACAACCGGCTGGGCTGGAGCTACCGGCGCAACACGCCCGACTGGCCGTTGCGCGTCGATGGCCGCATGGTGATGTTGCCGGTGGCGGGGCCGGTGCGCGCGGGCGACGGCGAAACGCTGCGGCAGCTGGCGATCGCGGGGGCGGGCGTGGCGCGCTTGTCGCTGTATCACATCCAGCACGACATCGATGCCGGCCGGCTGGTGCCGCTGCTCGAGGAGTTCAACCCGGGCGAGATCGAGCCGATCCACGCGGTGTACATCGGCAAGGCCGGCACGCTGCCCGCGCGGGTGCGGGCGGTGCTCGACTTCCTGGTGGCGTGTTCGGGCGTGGGCGGCGGGCGTTACACGCTCAAGCGCACGGCGCCGATGCCGGGGAATTCGGCCGTCACCTGATCGCCGCGGCGGCAGGGCAGCACGCCGACCCACGAGCCGGTGGTGACGACGGTGCCGGCGGGCACGGTCTGGCCGTGGCGCGTGAGGTGGCGCAGCCAGATCGGCAGCAGCCACGCCGGATCGGCCAGCGGATGCGTGCCTTCGCGCACCACCGTTTCTGCGTCGCTGATCTTCGTTTCGCAGCGCTGCGAGGCCCAGTCGACGGCGGCGTACGGTTGCCAGTCGCCGAGCACGAGTGCGCCGTGGACTTGCGAATCGGCCAGGCGCAGCAGGGCGGGCGTGGCAGCGAGGTCTTGCCAGCGGGCATCGACGATTTCGACGGAGACGGCCATGGCGTCGATGAGGGCTGCCGAGTTGTCGTGGTCGAGTGCGGCGGCTTGGGCGGGTGTGACGTCCTGGCCGAGTCTCAATGCAATTTCTGCCTCGATGCCGGGGGTGTGGAATGTGAGGTCGCTGAAGTTGGCGGGGCTTTGGCGCACGCCGAGCGGGGGCAGCGGGGCGTGTGTGAGCGTGGCGCTGCGGGAGCCGCCACCGGACTTCCAGGTCTTCGGGACACCGTCGAACCAGCCGAGGGCTGCTGCTACGGCGTCTTGCACTTCATACGCTTGAGTTGCGTCTGGCAGGGCGTCGGTCCAGGGGGTGGCGTCGAGCGTGCGGTTGGCCTGGCGTGCGGCGATGAGGGCTTCGGTGAGGGCTTTTTGGTCCGGGGTCATTTTTGGATCTTCTCAGTTTCTCTTGGGGTTCGGTTCGTTCGGGGGCGCGGGCACAGGACACCGGGTACTCCCCTCCGCGAATGTCCCCCGCCTTCGGCTCCTCCTTGATTTCGCTGCGGGGAGCACCCAGTGCCCTGCGCACGAGGGCACGCTCTGCGTTTGCGGCCGATCAACCGGTGCTCTGAAAACGATCACGCTGATGGGGTGCCTTGCGCAGCGAAATCAAGGAGGAGCCCGAAGGGCGGGGGACATTCGCGGAGCAAGGTGCCCCGTCGGCGTGAGCGTCGCCCTGAACAACGACCGTCAAGTCTCAACCTGCACCTTGCCGTCCTTGACGACCTTCGCCCACTTGGCGATCTCGGTGCTGATGAACTGCTTGAACTTGTCCTGCGAACCACCGCCGTCTTCTGCGCCGTAGGTGTCGAGCCGTTCCTGCACATCGGGCATCGCGAGCACGGTGTTGACGTCGCGGTTCACTTTCTGCGCGATGGCCGGGGGCAGCTTGCCGGGGCCGGCCAGGCCGTACCAGGTGGTGGCCTCGAAGCCGGCAAAGCCTTGCTCCTGCATCGTCGGCACGTTCGGATGGCCCTTGGCGCGCTTGGTGCGCGTCTGGGCCACGGCGAGCACCCGGCCGTTCTTCACGTGCGGGGTGGCGGCGGTCATGGTCTCGAAGCTGTACTGGATCTGCCCGCCCATCAGATCGGCCAGCAGCGGGCCGCTGCCCTTGTACGGCACATGCAGCGCATCGACGCCGCCCTGCAGCTTGAACATCTCCAGCGCCAGGTGCTGGGCCGAGCCCGCGCCGGCGGAGCCGAAGCTCACGGTGCCGGGCGCGGCCTTGCAGGCGGCGACGATGTCTTTCACGCTGAGGGCCTTCTGGCCCGGGTTGGCGATGAGCAGGTTGGGCGTGACGCCCACGAGCACGATCGGCACGAAGTCGCGCTCCACGTTGTAGCGCAGCTTGGGCTGCAGGCTGGGCGCGAGCGCGTGGCTGTTGATATGGGCCATGAGCAGGGTGCTGCCGTCGCTGGGCTGCTGCGCCACGTAGTCGGCCGCGAGCACGCCGGCGACGCCGGCCTTGTTCTCGACGATGACCTGCTGGCCCCACATGATCGTGAGTTTCTGCGCGACCACGCGCGCGAGCGCGTCGGTGCCGCCGCCGGGTGGAAAGCCCACCACGATGCGCACGGGGCCGGTGGGCCACTCCTGCGCGAACAGCCGGGGCACGCCCAGCGTGGCGGCCGCGCCGGCGGCGGCCTGGATCAGGGAACGTCTTTGCATCTTCTTTGTCTCCGTCGGTTGGGGAATCCGATGCGTGCCGGGAGCCGCTTGCGCGGGCCCGGCAGGGTGGTGGTGGGCCGCCGCATCGTTCGAGCGATGCGCTGCGGCCGGTAGGAGGTTCGGAGCGTGGCGCTCAGGCGGCTTTTTTCAGGGCGACCGGTGCGGCCTGGTGGCTCGCGAAATAGTCCATCGCCGCCTGCACGCCGCTGCCCGCCAGCTTGATGCCGCTGAGCTTCATGCCCATCTCGACACCCGCGACCATGGCCACGAGCGTGAGGTCGTTGCTGTCGCCCAGGTGGCCCATGCGGAACATGCGGCCCTTGAGCTTGCCCAGGCCAGTGCCCAATGACAGGTCGAAACGCTGGTGGATCAGGCGGCGCACGGCGTCGGCATCGACACCCTCGGGCGTGATCACGCCGGTGAGCACGGGCGAGTACACGGACGGGTCGGCGCACTGGATCGGCAGGCCCCAGGTGTTGACCGCCGCGCGCACGCCGGCGGCCCAGCGCTGGTGGCGCGCGAACACGTTGTCCAGGCCTTCGCCGAGGATCATGTCGAGCGACTCCGAGAGGCCGTACAGCAGGTTGGTGTTCGGCGTGTAGGGCCAGTAGCCATCCTTGTTCATCTCGACGATCTCGTCCCAGGCCCAGAAGGCCTTGGGCAGCTTGGCGTGCTTGGCCGTTTCGAGGGCGCGCGGCGACAGCGCGTTGAAGCTGATGCCGGGCGGCAGCATCAGGCCCTTCTGCGAGCCGCTCACGCACACGTCGACACCCCATTCGTCATGACGGTAGTCGGCGCTGGCCAGGCCCGAGATGCTGTCGACCATGAGCAGCGCGGGGTGGCCCGCCGCGTCGATGGCCTTGCGCACCGAGGCGATGTCGGAGGTGACGCCGGTGGAGGTCTCGTTGTGCACCACGCACACGGCCTTGATCTTCTTCTCCGTGTCCTTGCGCAGGCGCGCCTCGATGAGCTCGGCCTGCACGCCGCGGCGCCAGCTGGGCGCATTCGGCAGGTGGGCGTCGGTGCCGGTGTAGGCCAGGAACTCGGTCGACAGGCCCAGGCGCGTGGCCATCTTCTGCCACAGCGAGGCGAAGTGGCCGGTCTCGTACATGAGCACGTGGTCGCCGGGGCTGAGGGTGTTGGCGAGCGCGGCTTCCCATGCACCAGTGCCCGACGCGGGGTAGATGGCGACCGGGTGCTTCGTCTTGAAGATCTCCTTGATGCCGCCGAGCACCTTCAGGCCCAGCGTGCCGAACTCGGGCCCGCGGTGGTCGATGGTGGGCAGGCTCATGGCCCGCAGGATGCGGTCGGGGACCGGGCTGGGGCCGGGAATCTGGAGGAAGTGACGGCCGGTGGGGTGGATGTCGAGTTGCAGCATGGGCTCTCCTTGTGCGCTCAGTTTTGCATTCAAAATGCATTTATGTATGCTGGTTTATACCTACAAACCTGGGTTGTTTCGGCTATTTTTTGCATTCAAAATGCAAACAAGGGAACCCCACATGACTGCTGAAATCATCGAAATCTCCAGGCTGGCCTTGCATGACCAGGTGGCGGCGCGCCTGCGCACCATGCTGGTGGAGGGGCGCATCGCGCCCGGCGCCAAGCTCAACGAACGCGAGCTGTGCCTGCAGCTGAACGTGTCGCGCACGCCGCTGCGCGAGGCCATCAAGTTGCTGGCGGCCGAGGGGCTGGTCGACCTGCTGCCCAACCGCGGCGCGGTGGCGGTGAAGCTCACCGAGGCCGACGTGCTCAACACCTTCGAGGTGCTGGCGATGCTCGAGGGCATGTCGGGCGAGCTGGCGGCCAAGCGCATCACCGACGAGGAGTTGGCCGAGGTGCGCGCGCTGCACTACGAAATGATGGCCTGCTTCGCGCGGCGCGACCTGTCGGGCTACTACCGCCTGAACGCGCGCATCCACACGGCCATCAACGACGCGGCGGCGAACCCGGTGCTGTCGAACACCTATCGCTCGATCAACGCCCGCGTGCAGTCGCTGCGCTTTCGCACCAACCAGGACGAGACCAAGTGGAAGCACGCGGTCGAGGAGCACGAGCAGATGGTGCAGGCGCTGGCCGCGCGCGACGCGCAGGCCATGCGCAAGGTGCTCACGGCGCACGTGCTGCGCAAGCGCGACACCGTGCTGGAGCTGCTGCGCGCCGGGCAGATCTATCCACAAGCCAAGAGCACAACCAACAAAGCGAGCTGACACCCCACCATGCGCATCGACCCCGCCAGCCACATGCAGCCAGCCGGAACCGTCCTTCCGCCCAACGACACCTGCGAACTGCTGGCGCGCCGGCTGCGCACCGACACGCAGGGCGAGGTGCTGTTCGACGACGGCTCGCGTGGGCGCTACGCCACCGACGCGTCGATCTACCAGATCACGCCGGTCGGCGCCTTCGTGCCCACGAACGAGCGCGACATCGCCACCGCCATCGACATCGCGCGCGACCTGAAGGTGCCGGTGCTGGCGCGCGGCGGCGGCACCAGCCAGTGCGGCCAGACCACGGGCGCGGCGCTGGTCATCGACAACAGCAAGCACTTTCGCAAGGTGCTCGAGGTGAACGTGGAAGAGGGCACCGCCACGGTTGAGCCGGGCCTGGTGCTCGACCACCTGAACGCGCAGCTCAAGCCGCACGGGCTCTGGTACCCGGTCGACGTATCGACCAGCGCGCAGGCCACGCTGGGCGGCATGGCGGGCAACAACTCCTGCGGTTCGCGCTCCATCGCCTACGGCAACATGGTGCACAACGTGCTGGGCGCGAGCGCGTGGCTGTCGAGTGGCGAGCTGGTCGAGTTCGGGCCGCTGGGCATGCTGGGCGCACGCGCGGCGGGCATTGCGCAATTCGTGCACGGGCTGGCGCAAGCGCACCGCGATGCCATGGCGCAGCACTGGCCCAAGGTGATGCGTCGCGTGGCGGGCTACAACCTCGACATCTTCGACAACCAGAGCGAGAAGCCGTACACGGCCGACGGCAGCGTGAACCTGGCGCACCTGCTGATTGGCGCCGAAGGCACGCTGGCCTACACGCGCAGCCTGAAGCTCAAGCTGGCGCCGCTGCCGCGCGCCAAGGTGCTGGGCATCGTGAACTTCCCGACCTTCCATGCGGCCATGGACGCGGCGCAGCACATCGTGAAGCTCGGGCCGACCGCGGTGGAGCTGGTCGACCGCACGATGATCGAGCTGAGCCTGGCCAACCCCGCATTCAAGCCGACCGTGGAAACGGCGCTGATCGGCAAGCCCGCCGCCGTCCTGCTGGTCGAGTTCTCGGGCGCCGACAAGGCCGCGTTGCTGCCGCAACTGAAGCGGCTGATCGAGCTGATGGGCGACCTCGGCCTGCCCGGCAGCGTGGTCGAGATGCCCGACGACGGCCGGCAGAAGAACCTGTGGGAAGTGCGCAAGGCCGGCCTCAACATCATGATGAGCCTCAAGGGCGACGGCAAACCCGTGAGCTTCATCGAGGACTGCGCCGTGCCGCTCGAACACCTGGCCGAATACACCGACGCGCTGACCGAGGTGTTCGCCAAGTACGGCAGCCGCGGCACCTGGTACGCGCATGCCTCGGTCGGCACGCTGCACGTGCGGCCCATTCTCGACATGCGCGCCGACGGCGCGGCCAAGATGCGCGCCATCGCCGAAGAGGCCAGCGCGCTGGTGCGCAAGTACAAGGGCGCCTTCAGCGGCGAGCACGGCGACGGGCTGTGCCGCGGCGAATGGATCGAATGGCAGTTCGGGTCGGCGATCAACGAGGCCTTTCGCGCGATCAAGCAGCAGCTCGATCCGATCGGCCTGTTCAACCCCGGCAAGATCATCGACCCGCCGCGCATGGACGACGGCGCGCTGTTCCGCTTTGCGCCGCCGACGGCGCCCAGGCCGTACCGCCGCATCGAATTGAAGCCCGTGCTCGACTGGTCGGGCTGGAACGTCAATGCCGACCCCGTGACCGAGGTGACCACCGCACCGGGCACGGGCGGCGACAGCACCGGCGGCCTCGCCAAGGCCGTGGAGATGTGCAACAACAACGGCCACTGCCGCAAGTTCGACGCCGGCACCATGTGCCCCAGCTACCGCGTGACGCGCGACGAGCAGCACCTGACACGCGGCCGTGCCAACACGCTGCGGCTGGCGCTGTCGGGCCAGCTCGGCGCCGACGCCTTCACCAGCGAGGCCATGCACGAGACCATGGACCTGTGCGTCGGCTGCAAGGGCTGCAAGCGCGATTGCCCGACGGGCGTCGACATGGCGAAGATGAAGGTCGAGTTTCTCGACCACTACAAGAAGCGCCACGGCCACACGCTGAAAGACAAGCTGGTCGCCTACATGCCCGATTACGCGCACCGCGCCAGCCGCATGCCGTGGCTGCTGAACCTGCGCAACCGCGTGCCGGGCGCGGCATGGCTGGGCGAGAAGATGCTGGGCTTTTCGGCCAAGCGCTCACTGCCCGAATGGCGCACCGACACCTTCTGGCGTGCGAAGGACGCGGTGGCGGCCGGCCTGTTTTCCGATCAGGCCTCGGTGCTGGCTGCGGCAGCGCGCGGCGAGAAGGTCGCCGTGCTGTTCGTCGACACCTTCAACGGCACCTTCGAAAGCGAGAACGTCTTCGCGGCGGCGCGCGTGCTGCACGCCGCGGGTTATGCGCTGCACACGGTGGAGAAGGGCGGCGGGCACCACTGCTGCGGCCGGACCTTCCTGGCCAGCGGCATGGTGGACGAAGCCAAGATTCGCGCCGGGGCGCTGATCGACGCGCTGCTGCCGCTGGCGCAGGCCGGCGTTCCCATCGTCGGGCTCGAGCCCTCGTGCCTGCTTACGCTGCGCGACGAAACGCTGGTGATGGGCTTCGGCGACAAGGCGCAGGCCGTCGCGAAGCAGGCGCTGCTGTTCGAAGAGTTCATCGCCCGCGAACGCAAGGCCGGCCGCTTCGAACTCGCGCTGAAGCCGGCCACCGCGCCGATCCTGCTGCACGGCCACTGCCACCAGAAGGCCTTCGGCGCGGTGAGCCCGATCATGGAGGTGCTGAAGCTGATTCCGGGCGCCGAGCCCGAGCTCATCGAGAGCTCATGCTGCGGCATGGCCGGCAGCTTCGGCTACGAGGCCAGCCACTTCGAGGTGTCGATGCAGATGGCCGAAGCGAGCCTGCTGCCGACCATCCGTGCCAAGCCCGATGCGATCGTGGTGGCGGACGGCACGAGCTGCAGGCACCAGATCGGCGACGGCGCGCAGCGCGAGGCGGTGCATGTGGCGGTGCTGCTGGCGCGGCACATGATGCTCTGAGGCGGCTGCGGTTCTCTTTGGAGTTCAGAAGGGTGGCGAGACCACCTGGCGCCAGCTGCGGCGCCAGGTGCGGGACACCCCGCAGCCGTCGCCGATCTTCTGCGTGTCGCCCACGCCGGTCAGGAAGCCCGCTTCATTGGTGCAATTGACTTCGGGCTTGCCGTCGGGGCGACCTTCGTTGGGCTGGCCGACCATGTTGCGCGAGGTCACGTTGCCGCGCGTGAAGCCGCCGGCAGGGTTCGAGACGACGGAATAGAAATCGAAGCTGCCGTTGGCATCGACGTCGAAGGAGTACTTGTTCTTGCCCGTCAGCGCGTCCAGCACGTAGGTGTTGTTCGGCAGGCTGCCGGTGGCCGTGCAGGACTCGATGCCCAGGTTCTTGTCTTCGGGCAGGAAGGACGTGACGATCACGCTGCTGCCCAGGTTGCTCAGGTCGCCCACCACGCGCTCGCCGTTCTCCATGGCCCCGGGGTAGGGAATCAGGCCGAGGTTCAGCAGCCATCCCTTCTTGGTTTTCCAGTCCACGGCGTTGCTGCTGACCTGGTAGAAGTTCTTGTCGCGCTCGTTGAGCAAGCCGACCTTTGCCGAGGCCTTGTCGATGGTTTGCTCCACGAGGTCTGCGAGTTCGACCTTGCGAGCGTCGGCCCTGGCGTCGCCGCCGATGGGCGTCGGGTCCCAGATGCCGTAGATGGCCTGCTTCCTGGCGGGCGTTGCGAGGTCTTCCTCGTCGAGCAGGATGCCTGTGCCCACGACCACGATGGCGCCGCACTGCGTGGTGGCGCTGTACGTGCAGGTGCTTCCATCGCCGGGGTGGACCTGCCATGCCGGTGCGGCGTAGATCGGCTGCGTCTTGCCGCCTTGCGTGGTGAACAGCAGCTGGCCCTTGGCGGAAGGTCCGAGCTTTGCGCTGCGCAAGTCGAAACGCCACAGGTTGCCGCTCGCGTCGCCGGCGTAGGCGGCGACGATGCGGCGGGTGGTGTCCCGCACGGCGACCACTCCGCCCAGGCCGCGGTTGCCGCCGGTGGCGGCATTGCCAAATTCCGTCGGAAGCCCGATGAATTTCTTGAGCTTGCCAGTCAGGGCCTCCACCACGTACAGCCCGACCTGCTTGCCAGTTTCGGGGTAGTGGCCGCTGCCTGTGAGCATGACCCAGGCGCCGTCGTCCAGTTGACCCGCGACGGGATTGTTGGTCACGTAGGCCAGATCGGCGTAGTCCTTGTGCTGGTTGTTCACCTCCCAGAGAAAGTGGTTCTGGGTCGGTGCCCGGCTGGTGAGGCTCAAGGGCGATTCCAGGCCATACATGAACGGCCCCGCGCGCCCGCCGGTGCCCAGCACCACCTGGCGCCATGTGTTCTTGCCACCCGCTGGCGTCAGGCCGTTCTTGTCGTACACGTCCTGCTCGACCAGCGGGCCGTCGAGTGTGTAGCGGAAGCGGAAGTTCGGATTGGCCAGGTCGATCTGCGACGCCATGGCGCCCTTGGGCATGAAGGCGGCCAGCTCGATGCCTCCTGCGTCGTTCCTGGCGGCGTTCAGCACATGGACCTTGCCGTTGTTGGTGGCGGCAAAGATGGTGGGAGGGGCTGAACTCTTGAGCGCCTTGTACTCGGCATAGGGGGTGCCCCTGCCGTCCACCGCGCTCAAGGGGCCGTAGCCCATGTCGAAACGCCCACCCACGAACACCGGCGGCGAGTTGACGGAGGCGCCGATGGGCTGCTTGCGCAACCGGTAGACCGTGCCGCCAGCATCCTTCTGCGGGTCGCTGCCCAACAGGTAGCGGACAAAGCTCTCGTCGGGGGCCTGTTGCTTGTCGGCATTGAGCAGGGTCCGGAAATCATCCGGCAGCTTGTCCAGTCTCGTGCCGTGGGTCAGTGCCATGCGCAGGGCAGTGGCGGGCGTCGCGGGATCGTAGTTCGACAACGCGAAGATCGCTCGCTTGTCGGCGGCCGGTATCCTGGCATTGGCGGACCAGGCCGGGATCGGCTTGCCGGCTTTGTCGACCGCGTTGTAGTCGCCGTCGGCATTCAGCTCGAAGGCCTTGATGTCGCCGCTGTTGTCCGCGGTCTGGTATTCGGTCGTGTACTTGTACTGGCCTTGCAGCGTCTGGAACTCGTTGCTGTTGCCCGACACGGCCACGCCTGCGTCGTTGCCGGACCCGACCATGCTGCTCAGTGCGTTGTCGAGCGCCCGGCGCACGTCGTCGCCCGAGTAGACGCTGTAGGAACGGCCGCCGCCGGTGAACCCGGCGCGGATGAAGTCGTCCACGCGTTGCGCATCGGTCGTCTTGTCGCCATCGTTCAGGTCATCGGTGGGCCAGCTGGGTTTTTTTGCCGGATTGCCAGAGAGCCAATCATTGTTGTAGCTTTCGATTTGCTGCCAGGTCAGCCCTCCGGTCCTGCCTGCATCACCGGACGGCGTCAGGCCCCAGCCGATGGTGAACGTCGTCATGTTCTGCCAGAACGTGGGGTTGTGCTGGCCGCCCATCGGGGGAATGTCGTTGGGCAGGGTCTTGGCGAAGTCGGTGTGCCAGAAATAGCGAGCGGTCAGATCGGCGAAGCCGTTGCTGCTGGCGCTGCTGGAGCTGGCGTCGCCGTAAGGAACGTAGAGGCTTCTGGCGTTCAGCTTCGTGACCGGATCCGTGCTGTCCTGGCCCGGTGCGCCCTTCGGTTCGTAGCGGAATGCGGCGGCATTTCCGGACGGCTTGCCGTCGAAATTCCCCCCCTGGATTTCGGTATAGCGCTTATCGGCCTCTTTCGCGGTGCCCGCATTCCAGGCCCCGTCGGACAGCACGATGCTGTAGGCGCGCCGGCAGCTCAGTTCACCGCTCTTCGGGTCGTTGGGGTCGTTTTTCCAGGGGCTGCTCAGCGGGGCGGACGTGATGGACTGCGTTGCGTTGCCTGCGTAGTAGTTGGCGGCGAGCACCAGGGCGTTGTGACTCGGCGTTCCTCCGGTCAGCGCGATGCCATAGATCCATTCGTAGAAATCGGTTTTCCACTTCTTTCCGGTACCGGACGGTTCGTCCCTGAAGTAGTTGACACCGCTCACGATGTTCTTCGCGGCGTCCGCGCCCTCGTTGTATTGCACGTACCCCACCCTGAACTTGTTTTCGTAGCTCTGCATCGCCTGGCCCAGCGCGGTACTGACGGCGAGTGCACGAGTGCGATACCACTCGTGCCAATTCAGGATGTTCTTGAGCTCGGCTTCCTGGCTGCACCGCGTGGCGCTTTCTCCGCAGTCTGTTCGCTTGTGTCCGCCAGGCAGTTCAACGGGCTGGTTCGTGAGTGGATAGGCGAGGTTGGTCAGTTTCCTGTTGTCGGCAATGGAGCAGTCGTTGTTCTTGCAATGAACGTAGGAAAAGATTTTCCCAGTGGCCTCCGTCGCTGTGCCGTACTTCACGTGTGCGGGAAGCGTCTTGCCGGATTGGTTGCTGATGAAGAAGACTGAGTAGCTCTGCTTCGCGCCATTGGCCGCAACCCGGGCCGCATAGGTAACGGCAGGGTTGTAGTACTGCGTGTTCACGCTGCTCGACCGCATGGCGTGCCAGCCATATTTTCCGTCGCAAACCGCCCCCTCCGTGCCCTTGCAATTGTCCGGGATCGAGTAGCCCTCCTGATATTCAAACGTCATCGATCTGGAGTTGTCCAGCACGAACATCAGGTTGGGCTTGGCGCCCGGCACGGCGTTGTAGAGCGGGGCCTGGCTGGGTGTCGTGGCGGCGAGTGCGTCGCCGACAGGAAGGAGCGCCGCACCCCAAGCGGCAGCGAGACTGATGAAAGTTCGCAGCGTGCGTGCGGCCTTGGCGGGTGCCGGAACAAGAAACGGGCGCGTGGCGGTCATGCGGTTTTCTCTGCGGTTGAAAGTGGGGCGCCGAGGAGGCGTGAGATTCATCTCCAGCACTCCTTCGTCAGCAGTCCCGTGACCTCGTCGTCCATGTCCTTCACGCCCAGCCCGCTCAGGGTCAGCGTGCCGCAGCGGTCGCCGGTCATGCTGCCGGTGCGGGTGGCCTTGAGGATGTAGCTGGGCGGGGTGTCGCGCGCGAAGACGGCGATGGTGTAGTTGGCGGCGCCGGACTTCGGCGACTGCTGCAAAGCCTTGGGCAGCAGGCTCTCTGCGCCTTTCTTCTGCTCGGTCTCCTCGCCGGCATCGCCTGCGACAGCGGTGTAGCGGTCGTTGGCCGAGTAGTAGCGCTGCATGAACTGTGCGGCTTCCATCAGGATGCCCTGGGCTTCCGCGCGCTTGGAGCGGCGCACGTACTCCTGGTAGTTCGGCAGCGCGACGGCCGCGAGGATGGCAATGATCGCGACGACGACCATGACTTCGATCAGCGTGAAGCCGCGGCGGGAGCGAGAGGAACCGGAAGGCAGGTGTGTCATGGCGATGAAGGTCATGAAGTCATTTGTCGCGTGTCAGCACGGACTGCAGCCATGCTTCCGCGCCCTGGGTGGCGACGCCGGTTGACTTCTCGAACCGAGCGTTGTTGGCGAAGCCCCGGGCGGTGATCAGGTAGCCGGTCAGCTTGGGCGTCGAGGTGGTGGCGATCTTCTGGATGAGGCAGCGCGGTTCGATCTCCAGGGGCGTGGCGTCGACCGTGGTGCCGGTGGGCTTCTTGTTGACATACGCCTTCGGAACGACGATCGCGCTGTTGCCTACCCAGCTGGCCTTCTTGCGCCATGCCGCGGTTTCGTCGAACTCCGAGCCGATGGGGGTCGTGATGATCCGGGCGCGCATGCCGACAGAGGCGTAGTCGGTGTAGTCCTTGTCGTCGCCGTCGAAGATGGCCACCTGCTCGCAAAAGCGCAGCGCGGTCTCGGCGGCTTCGCGGGCCACTTCGGCCGATCGGATGCCGTTCACGCTGCGCTCGCTCTGCGTGGCATTGCGGATCGCGAAGGTGCCGACCAGCGACAGGATCACGACGAGGACGAGCGTGACGATCAGGACCACGCCGCGTTCGCTCGCGCCGGCGATGTGGTGCACAGAAGGGAATGGCTTCGTGTTCATGGCGCGATCACCCGGTTGCGTAGCAGGACGGTGGTGGTGTAGGTCCTGCGCAGGTAGCCGTCGGTGCCGGTCGCATCGGTGTTGTCGCATTGCTTGTAGGCCATGCCGCCTTCGGGCACGTCGCGCACGGGCCGTTCGCTGCGCATGAGCAGGCACACGCGCACGCTCAGCACACGGCCCCAACGGTCTTCGGTGTTGTCGGACAGCGTGCCGGTGACGGGCAGTTCGTCGACATGGGTGGCATCGAGGTAGTCGACGATCTGGTGGCGCAGCGGGTCGTAGGTGGCCGCGAGTTCCGCACTGGGGCGGCTGGCCACTCCGTAAAGAATCTGCATGTGTTCGACGTTGGCGAGCAGCGGTTGCGACGAGCCGATGGCGTTGCCGGTGTTGCGCTTCTCCATGCCGCGGCAGGACAGCATGGGTGCCATGCCTGAGCCGGTCACCAGGTAGCGGTTGTCGGCCAGCGCGTAGGCCCCCGGCAGCGGCATGCCGGGGGCCGGCGTGGGGGGCGGCGCCACCTGCGAAGGCGTCAAGGGGTTGATGGCGTTGCCCAGGCAGTTCGTCGCCAGCGTCGGGTCGGTGAGCTGGGGCATGGTGTTGTCGATGGTGGCTTCGTAGCGGATGGCGATGGCGTCGCTGCCGTCGCCCTTGGTGCACGCAAGCTTGTCGAAGGCGGCTCCGGCATCGGTGAATCCGCCGTCGCAGCCGCGCACGGCAGGGCCGGCGTAGTTGCCCATCACCGTGGCGCCGCTGCTCGGGATGCGCTGCTGCGAATAGCCGGCCTGCTTGAGCTGCTGCTGGACCAGGTTGAGCGCGAGGATGCCGTCCTCGTTCAATTGCGTCTCGAGCTCCGACAGCTGGCTGCTGCGGCTGGAGGTCGCGAAGACAGACCGGGCCGCGGCCAGGATCACCAGCCCGATCGTCAACGCGACCATCAGTTCGATCAGCGTGAAGCCGCGGGCCGGATGGCGCATGCGGCGAGGAACCATGGGGGCAGTGCTCATAGCGTGATTCGGAAGTACATGCAGTTCACCGAAGCGCCGGTCGCAATGTTGGCGCCGGCGGGGCAGGGTTGCTGCAATTGCTCCTTCCGTCCGAAGCCGGCGCCTTCCTCGATGGCGCTCCAGATCAGCCAGATGTTCAGCACACGCGTGGCGGGCAGGCCGTTCACGCCCGATGCAACGTCGGGCAGCTCCGTGCTGACGTAGGCCGTGCCGCCCGGCAGTCGGTTTGCAACGTTGGTGAGCCACTGCGACTGGTCATACGTGGCGATGGCTGCGCCGCAGGTGTTGAGCGGGCTGGCGGGGTTGGACGTGTCGACGAGGCAGGCAGCGCGCGGGGACGTCGGATCTTTGGAGGCCGCCGCGCGCGCACTGGCGTTGTAGGCCTTGGTGTGGGCGTAGCCGGCAAAGCCGGCGAGGTTGGCGCGGGCGCGCTCCGCGTAGTCGGTGACCAGGCTCAGGCCGGTGGCGCGCATGCGCGAGAACTGGTTGTACTTGAGGGCTGCCGAGGTGAGCCCCGCCATGCCGAACAGGCCGATGGCCAGGATGACGATGGCGACCAGCACCTCGAGGAGGGTGGCACCGCGTTGTGTAGGGCGCTTCATTCGTCGTTGCCCGAACAGTCTTCGCCATCCGCGGCGTAGCGGATACGCCCGGGCTTGCTGATGCACAGCGTCTTGCGTGCCCATGGGGTGGTGCTGGACTTTTCGAAGCCGGGGGCATCGACCGTGATGCTGTTGCTTCCCGAACTCACCAGCCCGTTGGGCAGGAAGACGAAGCGGCCTGCTTTGCCGAGGGCGATCTTCGCGATGCCGGGCAGTGCGTCCTGCCGCAGCAGCACCTCGTCTGTCGATTCGGAATAGGAGAAGTCGCCGTCGCGGTCGTTGTTGACGAAGACGATCCAGCCGGCCGCTAGATCGTTGCCGCCCGAGCCGGTTTCGCAGTCGACCGCGGTGCCAGCGCGCAACTGGCAGACGACGACGGCTCTTGCGCGGGCGATGGCTTCAGTGCGCGCGATGCGCAGCGAACCGGTCACGGCATTGACGGCGTTGGACAGCCGCCATTGCACGATGAAGCGCGTCATCGAAGGCGCCGCGATGCCGATCAGGATCGCGAGGATCGCCAGCGTGACCATCAGCTCGATGGCGGTCAGTCCGCGCTGGTCGCGCAGCCGCGCGGGCCGCGAAGAATCGCGTGGCCTCATGTGCATGTCTCTCCCTGTTGTTTTGGAATTTCAGCCGACAACTTCTGGGCGCGAGACTAGGGGGCGATGTACATGTCCGACAACGGCTTGCCGACGTTCGGTGCGTTCGAAAGGATGAGCGGAAATGCCTCGAAGCGCCGAGTGAAAGTCTGGTATTTCGGGGTGTTTGGCTGGTACTTTTTCTCTTCTGCGGAAGTGGGCTTCGCGCCCGTGCTCGCGCCTCGGTTTTCAACCTTGAATCACAATGCTTCGATGACTGCCGCATCCCCTTCCGATTCCGGCTTTGCCTTGTTCCCGACCGCCATCGGCGTTTGCGCACTGGCCTGGGGGCCGCAGGGGCTGGTTGGTGTGCAGCTGCCCGAAGAGCGGGGCGAGGCCGCGACGCGTGCGCGCATGCATCGGCGCTTTCCTGATCTGGAGGAAGCCCCGCCAACGCAGCGCGCGCAGCACGCCATCGCGGGTGTGCAGGCGCTGCTCGAAGGCGCGACCGACGACCTGTGCGACATCGAACTCGACATGCGCGGCGTGTCCGAATTCCATCAGCGCGTCTATGCGATCGCGCGGCGCATTCCGCCGGGGCAGACGCGCACCTACGGCGAGGTGGCCGAAGAACTCGGCGACAAGGGCCTGTCGCGCGCGGTCGGTCAGGCCATGGGCCACAACCCCTTCGCGCCGGTCGTGCCGTGCCACCGCGTGCTGGCTGCGGGCAACAAGCCGGGCGGCTTCTCGGCGGGCGGCGGTGCGTTGACCAAGCTGCGCATGCTCGACATCGAAGGCGCCACGCCCAGCGGGACGCGCTCGCTGTTCTGAGCCTGAACGTTCAGGCCGCCGGCACGGGCAACTGCTGCAGTCCTGCGATGCGTGAACCGAAGATGATCGCGGCCTGCAGCACGAAGCCCGCGAGCGCCAGCAGCAGACAGGCCGGCTCGCCCCACAAGGCGCCGACCAGGCCGCCGAGCGCCGCGCCCACAGGGCGCGCGCCCGCGTTCACCGTGAGGAACACCGCCGACACCCGACCCAGCATCGCCGAGGCTGTCACGCTCTGGCGCAGCGTGGTCGAGGTGATGACCCAGACCATCGGCCCCGCGCCGAACAGGAAGAACGAGAACGCGGCCAGCGAGGCGGTCGGCACGACGAGCGTGGCCGCCATCGTCGCGGCGGCAGCGACCGCCACCGCCGGCCCGACCTGGATCGCGCGACCGAACGGCAGCCGCGCCGTCACGCGCGAAGTCAGCAGCGCGCCGACCACCATGCCTGCGCCGTACATCGCGAGCGTGAAGCCCACGGCCTGCGCGCCGAGGCCCAGCACGCGCACGGCATAAGGCACATAGCCCGCCTGCAGCACGAACCACGAGATGTTGAAGACCGCGCCGGTCATCAGCATCGGCCGCAGGAAAGCGTGCTGCCAGACGAAGCGCGCGCCGTCGTGCACGTCGCGCAGCGGATGGCGCGACGGAGCCGCGGGGCGAGGCGCTTCGTGCAGACGCAGCAGCAGGCCCACGGCCGCCACCGACAGCACCGCCGCCAGCACGAAAGCCGACGACGCACCGGCCCACGCGACCAGCGCGCCTGCGAGCGCGGGCCCGGCCGTGAAGGCGGCACTGCGCGCCAGCTCCAGCCGCCCGTTGGCGCGCGCCAGCGCGTCGCGCGGCACGAGGGCCGGCACCAGCGCGGGCGCCGCGACGCTGAAGCCCACGGTGCCGACCGCGCCGAGGAAGCCGAGCACGGCCAGCCCGCCGATGCCCAGCGTCGACGACAGCACCATGCCGAGCAAGGCCAGCAGCGACACCGCACGCAGCCCCTCGGCCCACACCATCAAGCGACGGCGTGACATGCGGTCCGCGAGCAGGCCCATCGGCAGCGAGACCAGCAGGAAGGGCAGCGTCTGTACCGCCGCCAGGAAGCCGATCTCGCCCGGCCCGGCGCCGAGCGCGAGCACGGCCACCAGCGGCACGGCCGCGAGGCTCAGTTGTTCGGCGGATTGGGCTGCGAGATTGGCCCAGGCGAGGTGGGAGAAGGAACGGGGAAGCGGCGAGGGCATGGGGCGTGGCACGAAGAGAAAGACCGCATCCTCGGGGCCGCGCCCCTTCGCCGCTGGCCGTTTGCGGACGTGGAAGCCTCAGCCTGCGTTCATCTGTTCGAACCACTCGGCCACGCACACCGCCTCGGGTGCCGCGTCAGGCGCGAGCCCGTAGTAGTAACGCTCCAGCGTCATCCGCATCCCAGGCAACGGCGACTGCAGCCGGCCCGAGGCCAGGTCGTGCGCCACCAGCGAGGTCGGCGCGAGCGCGATGCCCAGTCCGTCGACGGCAGCCTGCAGCACGAAGTGCAGGTGATCGAATTGCAGCCGCCCGGCCGGCCGCGCGCGCGGTGCGCCGACCTGCTTCTTCCAGTTGTCCCAGTCGTCCTTGCGCGTGCGCGCCGACAGCAGCACATGCGAGGCGAGGGCGCGCAGGTCGGGCAGCGGCTGCGCCTTGAAGAGCGCGGGCGCGCCGACCACCAGCACTTCGTCTTCGAGGAAAGGGCGTACCTGGATCGACGACGGCCAGCCCTCGAGGCCGCGGCGCACGGCGATGTCGAAGCTGTCCGTGGCCTGCTCGGGCATGACGGTGCTGGTGACGACCTGCGGCTCGATATCGGGATGGCGTTCCACGAACGACGGCAACCGGGGAATCAGCCAGCGCACGGCGAACGAGGGCCGCACGTTGATGCGCACCGCGCGCGCCGGGCCCTGCAGCTGCAGCGCGCGGGCCGCCGCGTGGATCTGCGCGAGCGCGGGTTCGGTCTCCGAGAAGAACTGCTGGCCCTCGGGCGTCAGCGTGACCTGCCGGATGCGGCGTTCGAACAGTGCCACGCCCAGGCAGGCTTCGAGGCTCTTGATCTGCCGGCTCACCGCGCTGTGCGTCACATGCAGTTCGACCGCGGCGCGCGTGAAGCTCAGGTGGCGGGCCGCCGCCACGAAGGCACGCACGGCATGAAGGGGCGGTTCGCGAAGCGGCATGCGTGCGATTTTCTCACGCATGCCGCGCGGGAATGTCGTTTGTCGGCGGGCGTCGCGAGCGGGCACGATACGGGCTCGATGTCCGCTGCACCACCGCTTTCTCCCGCCGTTCCCGTCCGTTCCACCGACTTGGATTCCCGCCACGCCGCGATGGCGCTCGGCCTCTCGCTGCCGGCCGACGTGGTGCTGTACCTGCTGCTGCCCATGTACGCGTCGCAGTTCGGCGTCTCGCTGGCCGAGGTCGGCCTGTTGCTGGCGGCCAACCGGCTGGTGCGCATCGCGGGCTACGGCTGGGTGGCGCGTTTCTATGCGCGCCACGGCGACCGGGCCAGTTGCACGCTGGCCGTGGTGGCCGCCGCCTGCTGCGGGCTGGGCTACGCCACGCTCTCGGGTTTCTGGGCGCTGTTGCCGCTGCGGTTGACCTGGGGCCTGTGCTTCGCGGCGCTCAACCTGTCGACGCAGGCGCTGGCCACGGCCGACCCGATCGGTGCCGCACGGCGCAGCGGGCGTTCGCGCGCCTTCATCGCGACCGGGCCGGTGCTCGCGCTGCCGCTTGGTGCGCTGCTGGCGTACACGGTCGGGCCGCGCGCGATCTTCGGCGTGCTGGCGGTGGTGTCGTTGCTCGCGCTGTGCGTCACCCGGCGGCTGCCATCGAAGCCGCATCACAGTGCTGCGCCGACACGGCGCTTCCAGCGGCCAAACGCGCTGGACGGCTGGTCGTTCATGGAAGGGCTGGCACTCGATGGCCTGTTCATCGTGGGCCTGTCGTACCTCGGCAAGGACCTGCTGCCCGGCGGCGCGGTGATCGTGGCCGGCGTGCTGATGGCGCTGCGCTACCTCGCGGAAATCTTCCTTGGGCCGGTGGGCGGGCGCATGGCGGAGCACTTCGGTGCCGAGCGCCTGCTCGTGAGCCTGTCGCTGGTGACGTCGCTCGCGCTCGTGGGCTTCGGCCTGGGCTGGCTGTGGAGCTGCGCGGCGCTGATCGTGGTGCTGCGCGCGCTGCAGCTGCCGCTGTTGCCACCCATCGTGGCGCGTCGCACGCCCGGACCGGAGCGCGTGCGGGCGCTCGCGGCCCGCGCGGTCTGGCGCGACATCGGCGCGGGCGCCGGGCCCTTGCTGGCCGGCGTGCTGCTGCCCATTGCCTCGCCACCGTGGATCTACGGCAGTGCCGCGCTGTTGCTGGCGATCGCGGCGCTCGCCTGTGTCCGACGCGCATCGCCACCCACCCCGATCCAGGAGAACATCGCCCCATGACCACCATCGACACCGTCGCGCAACTCGAAGCCCTGTTCGGCCAGCCGGGCGAGGCCTCGCTCAAGAAGGAAGTGCCGTACCTGCACCCGAGCTACCAGGCGCTGATCGCCGCATCGCCGTTCGCGGTGCTCGCGACCACCGGCCCCGGCGGGCTCGACGCCTCGCCGCGCGGCGACGCCCCGGGCTTCGTCGCGGTGCAGGACGAGAGGACCTTGCTGCTGCCCGAGCGGCGTGGCAACAACCGCATCGACAGCCTGCGCAACATCGTGGCCGACCCGCGTGTGGCCTTGCTGTTCCTGATTCCGGGTGTGGGCGAAACGTTGCGCGTGAACGGGCGCGCACGCATCCGCGTGGCGCCCGAGCTGCTGGCGCGCTTCGCGGTGGAAGGGCGTGCGCCGCAGTGCGTGATCGAGATCAGCGTCGAGACCGTGTTCTTCCAGTGCGCCCGCGCGATCCAGCGTTCGAAGCTCTGGGCGCCCGTGCCGGAAGACGCGCCGCGCACCGTGCCGACACCGGGCGCCATTCTTTCGGCGCTGACCGACGCGGCCTTCGACGGCGTCACCTACGACCGCGAACTGCCCGCGCGCCAGCAGGCCACGCTGTACTGAAGGGGCGCGGCGTACCGCCCGGTAGAACGAATGCACTAGCGGCGAAAGCCGCCGACCCCACGCCTGCACCGATTGCGCGCCTTCGCCACAATCGACCCGATGCGTTCTTCTCCGTTCTTCAAAATGGCCCTGCTGCTGGGCCTGCTCTCCGCCATCGGGCCTTTCGCGATCGACATGTACCTCCCGGCCTTGCCCGCCATCGGGCAGAGCCTGCATGCGGACATCGGCGCGGTGCAGATGAGCCTCACCGCCTTCTTCCTTTCGCTCGGCGCGGGGCAATTGCTCTACGGCCCGATCTCCGACATGGTCGGTCGCAAGCCGCCGCTGTATGCCGGGTTGGTGCTGTTCGCGTTGGCCAGCGTGGGCTGCGCGCTGGCGACCGACATCCAGACCCTGATCGCGCTGCGCTTCGTGCAGGGCCTGGGCGCGGCCGCCGGCATGGCGATTCCGCGTGCCGTGGTGCGCGACCTGCACACCGGCACCGATGCCGCGCGGTTGATGTCGCTGCTGATGCTGGTGTTCAGCGTGTCGCCGATTCTTGCGCCGCTCGCGGGCAGCCTGGTCATCGCCTTCACCGGCTGGCGCGGCGTGTTCTGGGCCGTCACCATCGCCGCGGTGGCGGGCCTGGCCATGATGGTCAAGCTGCTCGAGGAAACACGCCCGGCCTCCGACCGCGTCGAAAGCAGCCTGGGCAGCGCGCTGTCGGCCTACTGGCTGCTGCTGCGCGACTGGCACTACCTCGGGCTGGTGTTCATCGGCAGCTTCGCGATGGCGGGCTTCTTCACCTACCTGGCCAATTCGTCGTTCGTGATGATCGACCACTACGGCCTGTCGCCGGCGATGTACAGCGTGGCCTTCGGCGTGAACGCGGCGGCCTTCATCGCGGCGTCGCAGTTCACGGGCTCGCTGGGCGAGCGCTACGGGCTGGTCAACCTCGTCAAGTTCGGCGTGGCCTGCTGCGGCGTGGCGATGGTCGCCATGTTCGTGTACTTCGCGATGGGCGGCGACAACCTGTGGGTGTTGATCGTCCTGTACTTCATTGCCTCGGGCTTCATGGGCCTCGTGATCCCGACCACCGGGGTGCTCGCGCTCGAGATGCACGGCGCCATCGCCGGCACGGCCTCGGCATTGCTGGGCACGCTGCAGATGCTGACCGGCGCGCTCGCGATGGCGGTGGTGGGCCTGTTCTCCAACGGCCGTCCGCTGCCGATGGTGGCCGGCATGGCCGCCGGCGCGCTCATCGCGCTGGTGCTGACCTGGCTCACGCTCGGCGGCGTGCGCTCCGAGCCGACCGGGGGCAGGGCGCAGGAGGCCTGACATGACAGTCGCCATGACAGGCAACGGCCCGCAGGCCCAGCTCGACGGCCTGGCCGCGCCCGCGCGCGGCTGGGCGATGCTGGTCATCATCCTCGGGCTCACGGTCTCGGTGCTCGACGGCACCATCGTCAACCTGGCGCTGCCCGGCATCGCGCGCGAGTTGCAGGCCACGCCGGCGCAGGCCATCTGGGTGGTCAACGCCTACCAGATCGCCACGCTGGTGATGCTGCTGCCGCTGGCCTCGCTGGGCGACCTCGTGGGCTACCGGCGCGTGTACCTGGTGGGCATGGCGGTGTTCACCGTGTCGTCGCTGGCCGCGACCTTCGCCAATTCGCTCGGCACGCTGATCGCGTCGCGCGCGCTGCAGGGGCTGGGCGCGGCGGGGATCATGAGCGTCAACGCGGCGCTGGTGCGGCTCACGTTCCCCTCGGCGCAGCTGGGGCGGGGCATGGCCATCAATTCGCTGGTGGTCGCCACCTCGTCGGTGGCCGGGCCGTCGGTGGCGGCAGCGATCCTTTCGGTGGCGTCGTGGCCGTGGCTCTTCGCCATCAACGTGCCGCTGGGCATCGTCACCTTCGCGCTCGGCATGCGCGCGCTGCCGTTCAACCGCTCGGCGCCGGCCGCCGGCGCGCGCTTCTCGCTGGTCGACGTGACGCTCAACGTGCTGATGTTCTCGCTGGTCTTCCTCGGCGTGGACCAGCTGGGCGTGCGCGA
Organism: Variovorax sp. GW821-FHT10C12; assembly: GCF_059415405.1. Taxonomy (NCBI): domain Bacteria; kingdom Pseudomonadati; phylum Pseudomonadota; class Betaproteobacteria; order Burkholderiales; family Comamonadaceae; genus Variovorax; species Variovorax sp. GW821-FHT10C12. The sequence continues at coordinate 1,435,887 of NZ_JBWKNE010000001.1, read as the reverse complement.
GGGCGGGGTGCAGGCCACAGGCACGCCCTGGTCGGCCTGGGCCACGCTGGGCGCCGGGCTGGCGGTGGGCTTTGTCTACCTGCGGCGCCAACGCAAGTTGACGGTACCGCTTTTCCCCATCGACCTGCTGCGCATTCCGGTGTTCGCGCTGTCGATGGGCACCTCGGTGGCGGCGTTCTGCGCGCAGATGCTGGCCTACATCGCGCTGCCGTTCCTGCTGCTCGACGTGTACGGCCGCAGCCACATCGAGGCCGGCCTGCTGATCACCGCGTGGCCGCTGGCCATCGTGGTGATGGCGCCCATCGCCGGGCGGCTCATCGGACGCTATCCCGACGGGCTGCTGGGCGGCATCGGCCTGGGCCTGCTGGCCATGGGCCTGGCGCTGCTGGCGGCGCTGCCGGCGCACCCGGGCAATGCCGATATCGCCTGGCGCATGGCGCTGTGCGGGCTGGGCTTCGGGCTGTTCCAGTCGCCCAACAACCACACCATCGTGAGTTCGCCACCCGCGCACCGAAGTGGTGCGGCCAGCGGCATGCTGGGCACGGCGCGGCTCACGGGGCAGACGCTGGGGGCCGTGGTGCTGGCGGCGGTGTTCAGCGTCTGGAGCCCGCACGGCGGACACGGCCCGGTGGTGGCGCTGGTGCTGGCGGCGGGCTGCGCGGCGGTGGCGGCGGTTTTCAGCAGTCTGCGGCTGAAGACGACAAGTCCGCATGCCTGAATAAGGTAGGGTACGGCCTCATGAAGGAAGTACCTGACACCGTGGTCTGTCCGGGCTGCGACGCGGTCTACGCCCGCACGCCGCTGGCGCCGCGCGACGTGGCCGAGTGCCCGCGCTGCGGCACCGAGCTCGACCGGCACCCGGGTGCGCAGCAGCGGCGCATCCTGCCGCTGACGGTCGCGAGCCTGATCATGTTCGCCATCGCCAACCTGTTTCCCATCGTCGAGATCGAGCTGCAGGGCCTGCGCAGCCAGACCACGCTGGCCGGCGCGGTGGTGGTGCTGAGCGCCGAGGGCATGTCGCCGGTGGCGCTGCTGGTGCTGGCCACGACCATCCTGTTTCCGCTGCTGCAGCTGTGCATCCTGGCCTACCTGCTGGTGCCGCTGGCCCGTGCGCGCCGCCCCTGGGGTTTTGCGATGCTGGTGCGCATGATGCAGACGCTGCGGCCCTGGGGAATGATCGAGGTGTTCCTGCTCGGCGTGCTGGTGGCGATCGTCAAGCTGTCGAGCATGGCGACGGTGGTGCCGGGGCCCGCGCTGTGGGCCTTCGTGGCGCTTACCGTGACGCTCACGGCCGTGCTGTCGTTCAACCCCGGCGCGTTCTGGGAGATGACCTTCCGCCAGGCCGATGAGGAAGATGCCAACGCAGAGGCTGACCCGCCGGAGGTGCGCGCATGAACATGCGCGGGCTGTCCGCCCGCCTGGCCTCGGCACGCCCCTGGGAGGCGCAGGCCGACGACGAGCACGACCACGAGAACCCGGTGCCGACGGCCGCCGCGCTCGGCCTGCATGTCTGCACGCACTGCACGGCCGTCTGGCGCGATGCCGAAGATGGCGACGCCTGTGCCCGTTGCGGCACGCGCCTGCACACGCGCAAGCCGCAGAGCCTGAACCGCACCTGGGCCTTCCTGATCGCGGCCTGCATCATGTACATCCCCGCCAACCTGCTGCCAGTGATGATCACGCGCACGCTGTTCGGCGCGCAGTACGACACCATCCTGAGCGGCGTCATCTACTTCTGGGTGTCGGGCGCCTGGGGGCTGGCGGCGATCGTGTTCATCGCGAGCTTCCTGGTGCCGCTGTTCAAGCTGGCGGTACTGCTCTTGCTTGTGGTGCTGGCGCAGCGGCGCAGCAACTGGCGCCGGCGCGAGCGGGCCAAGCTGTATCACATCATCGAGATCATCGGACGCTGGTCGATGCTCGACGTGTTCGTGGTGTCGCTGCTGACCGGGCTGGTGCAGATCCAGGGCTTCGCGGTCATCACCGCGGGCGTGGGCATTGCAGCCTTCGGCGCGGTGGTGGTGCTGACCATGCTGGCCTCGCTGAGCTTCGACCCGCGCCTGACGTGGGACGGCCCGGTGCCTGAAGCAGACACGGATGAACGACAGATTGAAAGCAGGGAAGAAAAAATCGCATGAGTGAAGAAGACACGCAACCGCAAGACCGTCCGGCAGCGTCGGCCCCGCCCGCGCTGCCGAAGCCGAAGGTGGCGCGCCGCCGCGAGTGGCTGCCCTCGCTGATCTGGCTGATTCCCATCGTCGCCGCGCTGGTCGGCGTGACGCTGGTGGCCAAGATCCTCATGGAACGCGGCCCCGAGATCGTGCTGACCTTCAAGACGGCCGAGGGCCTCGAAGCCGGAAAGACCGCCGTGAAGTACAAGGACGTGCAGATCGGCCTCGTGCAGAGCCTGCGCCTGGCGCGCGACCGCTCGCACGTGCGCGTGCTGGTGCAGCTGAACAAGGACGCCGAGGGCTTCACCTCGGCCGACTCGCGCTACTGGGTGGTGCGGCCCCGGCTCGACACCTCGGGCATCTCGGGCCTGGGCACGCTGCTGTCGGGCGCCTACATCGGCGCCGACGCGGGCGTCGAGAAGGAAACCTCGGGCGAATTCACCGGCCTCGAAGCCCCGCCCATCGTCACGCGCGGCGACTCGGGCCAGCAGTTTTTGCTGCGGGCACGCGACGTGGGCTCGCTCGACGTCGGTTCGCCCGTGTACTTCCGGCGCATCAAGGTCGGGCAGGTCGCTGCCTACGAGCTCGACGGCGACGGCCGCGGCGTCACGCTGCGGGTGTTCGTGAACGCACCGTACGACAAGTTCGTCGGCATGAACACGCGCTTCTGGCAGGCCAGCGGCATCGACGCGCAGCTCAGCGCCAGCGGCTTCACGCTGCGCACCCAGTCGCTGGCCACCATCCTGCTCGGCGGCATCGCCTTCCAGGCGCCCGACGATGCCATGGGCCCGCTGGCCAAGGAGAACACCGCCTTCGCGCTGGCGCAGGACGAAAGCTCCGCCATGAAGGAGCCCGACGGCCCCTCGCAGACGCTGCTGATGTACTTCAACCAGTCGCTGCGCGGCCTCACGCCGGGCGCGCCGGTCGACTTCCGCGGCGTGGTGCTGGGCGAGGTGAAATCCATCGGCGTCGAGTTCGACCGCGCCGAGCGCGAGTTCCGCATGCCGGTGCTGGTGCAGATCTATCCCGACCGCCTGCGCCGCCGCGAGAGCGGTGCGCAGCCTACGGAGTCGCGCGCGACGCAGCAGGAACGGCTGCGCTTCCTGGCCGAGAAGGGCCTGCGCGCCCAGCTGCGCAATGGCAACCTGCTGACTGGCCAGGTCTACGTGGCGCTCGACTTCTTCCCGAAGGCGCCGCCCGCGAAGATCGACCTGTCGAAGAGCCCGATCGAGCTGCCGACCATTGCCAACGGCCTGGACGAGATCCAGACGCAGGTGCAGGAGATCGCGACCAAGCTCAACAAGGTGCCCTACGAGCAGATTGCCGGCGACCTGCGCACCACGCTGGCCACGCTCAACAAGACGCTCACCAGCACCGAGCAGACTGTCAGCCGCATCAACAGCGACGTGACGCCCGAGCTGGCCGCCGCCATGAAGGACGTGCGCAAGACCGTCAACTCGGCCGAACGCACGCTGGCCGACGACTCGCCGCTGCAGCAGGACATGCGCCAGACCCTGCGCGAGCTGACGCGCGCCGCCGGCTCGGTGCGCGTGCTGACCGACTACCTCGAACGCCATCCCGAATCGCTGCTGCGCGGCAAACCGGACGACAAGAAATGAAGACGACGACCTTCGCGCTCGCGTGCGCCGCCGCAGCGCTGATGCTGGCCGGCTGCGCGAGCAAGCCCGACAGCTACTACACGCTGGCCAGCCCGCCCGCGCTCACCGATGCAGCGCCCCGCCAGCCCGATGCCGCCGCGCCGCTGTACATCGAGCTCGCGCCCGTGGCCGTGCCCGAGCGGTTGGCGCGCCCGCAGATGGTGGTGCGCCGCCCGACCGGCGGCGTGCAGGTCGACGTGCTCGAGCAGCACCGCTGGGCCTCGTCCTTCGAGAACGAACTGCGCGACGCACTGGGCAGCGGCATCGCCGGCCGGCTCGGCGCGCTCGATGTCACGCAGGGCGGCCGCCAGACCTCGCAGCCCGTGTGGCGCGTGGCGGTGCAGGTGCGCCAGTTCGAGATGGTGGACGGCGGGCGCGTGGACGCCGGCTTCACCTGGACCCTGCGCCGCTCCGACGAGGCGCGCACGCTGGTGTGCCGGCTCGACGCGGGCGAAGCCACCGGCGGTGGCATGGACGCGCTGGCGCAGGGTGCGCAGCGCGTGACGGCCGCGGCGGCGGCGGCCATGGCGCGCAGCGTGAACGCGGCGCGGACGAACCCGGGCGCGACGGCGTGCGCGACCTGAGGCTTTCACCTTTCCCTGACGGGGGAAGGCACCACGCCGTCATCCGATAGATCGGAGGCCCCATGGCACAGATCGGCAAGGCGCCCTGCGACGACACGCTGATCCTGCATGGGTCTCCATCACCCACGGAAGAGGGCGCCTGCCCCGAAGCCTCCAAGCCCTGGGTGCTGGCCGCCGCCATCGTCGGCTCGAGCATGGCCTTCATCGACGGCACGGTGGTCAACGTTGCCTTGCCTGCCATCCAGGCCGACCTGCACGCCACGGCCTTCCAGGCGCAATGGGTGGTCGAGTCGTACGCCTTGTTGCTCGCGGCGCTGCTGCTGGTGGGCGGCGCGCTCGGCGACCGCTACGGAAGGCGGCGCATCTTCGCCATCGGCGTCGTCGTGTTCGCCCTGTCGTCGGTGGGCTGTGCACTGGCGGCCGACGTGCAACAGCTCATCGCCGCACGCGCGATTCAAGGCATCGGCGGCGCGCTGCTGGTGCCGGGCAGCCTGGCGCTCATCAGCGCGTCGTTTCCCGAGAAGGAGCGCGGCAAGGCCATCGGCACCTGGTCGGGCTTCAGCGGCATCACGGCGGCGGTGGGGCCGGTGCTGGGTGGTTTCCTGGTCGATCACTTCTCGTGGATCTGGGCTTTTCTCATCAACGTGCCGATGGCGCTGCTGGTGCTGTGGATCGTGCGCCGCCACGTGCCCGAGAGCAAAGGCGCTGCGGCGCGCGGCGGGCTCGACCTGTGGGGCGCGCTGCTGGCGACCGCCGGGCTGGGCGGCATCGTCTATGCCTTCATCGAAGCGCCGACGCAGGGCTGGCGTTCGCCGGCCGTGCTCGCGGCGCTGGCGATCGGCGTCGTGGGCAGCGTCGGCTTCGTCGTCGCCGAACGCCGGGCGCGCACGCCGATGCTGCCGCTGTCGCTGCTGCGCATCGGCAACTTCAGCGGCGCCAACCTGCTGACGCTGCTGCTGTATGCGGCGCTGGGCGGCGGGCTGTATTTCTTTCCGCTCAACCTGATCCAGGTGCAGGGCTACTCGGCCACGGTGGCGGGCGCGGCGCTGCTGCCGTTCATCTTCCTGATGTTCGCGCTCTCGGGCTGGGCCGGGCAGCTGGTCGACCGCTTCGGGCCGCGCCTGCCGCTGGTCATCGGGCCGGCCATCGCGGCCGTGGGCTTTGCGCTGTTCGCACTGCCGGGCGTGGGCGCGAGCTACTGGAGCGGTTTCCTGCCCGCCGTGGTGGTGCTGGGCTTCGGCATGACGGTGACGGTCGCGCCGCTCACCACCACGGTCATGAACGCCGTGGGGCCCGATCTCGCGGGCGTGGCCTCGGGCGTGAACAACGCGGTGTCGCGCGCGGCGGCGGTGCTGGCGATCGCGGTGTTCGGCGCCATCATGGCCTGGGCCTTCGACGCGGCGCTGGCCGAGCGGCTGCAGGCGATGGGCGCGTCGGACGAGGTGCGGGCTTTTCTTGCGGCCGAGCGCGACCGATTGGCCGCGGCCGGCGCGCCGTTGGGGGCCGATGCGGCCACCGTCGCCGCCGTGAAGCGCGCGGTGGCCGAATCCTTCGTCGCGGGCTTCCGCTGGGTGATGCTGCTGAGCGCCGGCCTGGCCGTGCTGAGTGCGGTGAGCGCCTGGCTGATGATCCGGCGCGCGCCTGCAGAAAACCAAGACAACAACAAGCCATGAGACAGGAGACAAAGAGCCGATGGAAGCAGCACAACCGGCCGACGCGCCGCCGCATGTCGATGTCCTGATCGTCGGTGCCGGCTTGTCCGGCATCGGCGCCGCCTGCCACCTGCAGGCGCAGTGCCCGGGCCGCAGTTACGCGATCCTTGAAGGCCGCGAACGCAGCGGCGGCACCTGGGACCTGTTCCGCTACCCGGGCGTGCGCTCCGACTCCGACATGTACACGCTGGGCTACGTGTTCCGCCCGTGGACGCAGGCCAAGGCGATCGCCGACGGCCCCTCGATCCTGCAGTACGTGCGCGACACCGCGCGCCAGCACGGCCTCGACGACAAGATCCACTACCAGCACCGCGTGGTGCGCGCCGCCTGGTCGAGCGCCGATGCCTGCTGGACGGTCGATGTGGCGCAGGGCGCCGACAAGCAGCTCGTGCAGTGGCGCTGCAACTTCCTTTTCCTGTGCAGCGGCTACTACCGCTACGAAGCGGGCTACACGCCCGATTTCGCCGGCATGGCCGACTTCCAAGGCCGCATCGTCCATCCGCAGCACTGGCCCGCCGACCTGGACCACGGCGGCCAGCGCGTGGTCGTGATCGGCAGCGGCGCCACCGCGATGACGCTGGTGCCCGCCATGGCCCAGACCGCCGCGCACGTCACGCTGCTGCAGCGCTCGCCGACCTACGTGGTGGCGCGCCCGGCCGAAGACCCGATTGCCAACCGCCTGCGGCGCCTGCTGCCGGCGATGGCCGCGTACCGCCTCACGCGCTGGAAGAACGTGACGCTCGGCATGCTGTTCTTCCGGCTCGCGCGGCGCAAGCCGGCGCGCGTCAGGCGCATGCTGCTGGGCGGCGTGCGCCATGCGCTCGGGCCCGGCTACGACGTCGCCACGCACTTCACGCCGCGCTACAACCCGTGGGACCAGCGCCTGTGCCTCGTGCCCGACGGCGACCTGTTCGTGGCGCTCAACGCGGGGCGCGCCTCGATGGTCACGGACCACGTCGACACCTTCACGCCCGAGGGCCTGCGGCTGAAGTCGGGCCGCGTGCTGGAGGCCGACATCATCGTCACCGCCACCGGCCTCGAGTTGCAGGTGCTCGGCGGCATCGAACTGAGCGTGGACGGCCGCCGCGTCGACCCCGCAGCGACCTTCAACTACAAGGGCATGATGTACAGCGACGTGCCCAACCTGGCCTCGTCCTTCGGCTACACCAACGCCTCGTGGACGCTCAAGTGCGACCTGACCTGCGCCTACGTCTGCCGGCTGCTGAACCACATGCACACGCACGGCTGGCGGCAATGCACGCCGCACAACGCGGGCCCCGACCTGTCGCCCGAACCCTGGATTGATTTCAGCTCGGGCTACGTGCAGCGCTCGCTCGACAAGTTTCCCAAGCAGGGCGCTCACACGCCGTGGAAGCTGCACCAGAACTACCTGCGCGACATCCTCCTGCTGCGCCTCGGGCGCGTGGACGACGGGGTCATGGCGTTCTCAAATCGCGTGGCCTGACCGCGCTGCGTGACACGTCGATGTATAGCTCTGCTCAATACAACATCGAAGATTTTTGAATTGGATCGATGGCAGGCGGCGGTGATTTACTCCGCCCGGCGTTGCACTCGCACTGAAAAAACGGCGAGGCGGCACCCGGGAATCACCCCACGACCCTGTGATGAGGAGACCTCATGAAGTCATCGATCCGTGCATCCCTGGCGGGCCTGCTGCTTGCCGCACTCGCCGGGCATGCAGGCGCCGCCGCGCTGGACGCTTTCGCGGCCACGCCGAACGCCGCCATCTCTGGCAACAACATCGAGAACCTGACGCAGTCGACGCCCGAGATGTGCGCCTCGGCCTGCCTGGGCGCGCCGCGCGGCGCCTGGTGCGTCTCGTTCGACTACAACAAGGCCGGCCAGAGCTGCGACCTGAGCGACAAGCGCGCCGCCGATGTGGGCGGGCTGAAGACCGACTACCCCGGCAACCCGTATGACCACTACAGCCTCCAGCCCGATCCGCTGAAGCCTTTCGCGCGCACGCCCAATGCGGCCATCAGCGGCTACAACACCGAGGCCCTGCAGGCCGTGACGCCCGCCGACTGCGCCAACGCCTGCACCGACGCGAGCCGCTCGTCGTGGTGCAAGTCCTTCGACTACAACAAGACCCAGCAGCGCTGCGACCTGAGCGACAAGCGCGCCAGCGACATCGGCGGCCTGAAGACCGACTACGTCGGCAACCCCTACGACCACTATTCACTGATTGCGGGCGAGGGCGTTCCCAACCCCGTGCCCGGCAACAAGCACATCCTGCTGATCGGCATCGACGGCCTGCGCGGCGACGCCATCCAGTGCGCGGGCTGCGTGCAGACGCCGGCGATGTCGGCGCTGATCGCCGGCGGCGCCTTCCACGGCAACGTGCTGGCAGGCGGCACCAAGCAGGCGACCGTGAGCGGGCCGGGCTGGTCGTCGGTGTTCACCGGCTTCTGGGCCGACAAGCATGGCGTGACCTCGAACACCACCACCTTGCCGCTGAAGAAGACGCACGTGTTCGACCAGATCAAGGCAGCCTGGCCGACGGCCACGACGGCGGTGGTGGGCGACTGGTTCAACATCACGCACAACCTGCGCCCGGCGCTGGCCGACTTCGTGGTCGCCAACGCGGCCAAGAACTCGCAGCAGGCCACCGATGCGGTGAAGGGCTGGCTGAGCTGGAAGCACCCGCCGACGGCCATCTTCTACTACCTGCACAACGTCGACGTCCACGCGCCGAGCTACGACCCGCTCAATGCCTACTACCAGGGCAAGATCGCCGGCGAAGACCAGCAGATCCAGCAGGTGCTCACGGCGCTCACGTCGCGCCCGAACTACGCGAATGAAGAATGGCTGATCGTCGTCACCTCCGACCACGGCGGCACCGGCAGCAGCCATGGCGGGCAGACGGCGGCCGAACGCGACACGCTGCTGATCCTGAACAACAACCACCTGAACCCGCTCAAGCCCAGCTACTGCGTGGGAAACCTGGGCGGCACCGTGCTGACGCAGGTGGACGGGACCACGCCGCACATCCTGGACTTCCTGGGCCTGCCGAACGCCACCGAAGGGCAGAAACACCCGGCATGCGGGCACTGAAAGAAAGAGGGTAGCCCGCGCGCTCCCCTCCACCGGCAAGCGAAACGCCTACCTTTTTGCTGCAGTGCGGCGAGCCGGAGCGCCCATCAGGTGCCGCCCCAGCGCCTCGAAGGCCGGCAGCGTGACGGGGTCGTTCGCCGCGTTGCCCGCCACCGGGTGCGAGGCGTAGCGCACGATCACCATCTGCGCCTTCGGGTCGATGTAGATGCGCTGGCCGTGCACGCCGCGCGCCATGTAGGCACCGTGGTCGTTGTGCGTCACCCACCACATGTTGCGGTAGCTCCAGCCCTGCAGCAGGGGGTAGCCGCCTTTGGTGAAGGCGGCCTTGTCACCGCCGCGGCGGATGTCTTCGACGGCGGCCTTGGGCACGATTTGTCGGCCCTTCACGCGGCCGTCGTTGCGCAGCATTTCGCCGAAGCGCGCGAGGTCGCGCAGGCCGGTGTTCAGGCCGCCGCCCGCGAAGGGCGTGCCGATGGAGTCGACGGTGAAGTAGGCGTCCTGCTCGGCGCCCAGGTGGCGCCAGATGCGCTCCGACAGCAACTGCGCCACGGTGCGGCCGGTGGCGCGTGCGATCACCCAGCCCAGCACGTCGGAGTTGACGGTCTTGTAGCCGAAGCCCTCGCCGTGCTTGCCTTCGGGCTGCACGGTCTGCAGGAACTCGTAGTAGCTGCGCGGGCCGGTGTAGTCCTTCGGCTTGGGCAGCGGGTTGCCGGCCTGCGCATGGGCCCAGACCTCGGCCTTCGGGTCGGCGTAGTCCTCGCTGAACTTCAGGCCCGTGGTCATATCGAGCACCTGGCGCACGGTGGCGTTGCCGAAGGCCGACTTCGCGAGTTCGGGCACGTAGTCGGCCACCGGCTTGCCGGCGTCGAGCGTGCCTTCGGCCACCAGCATCGCGCCCAGCGTGCCGACCACCGACTTGGTGACGGACATGGCGCCGTGCTGGCCGTCGTCCTTCAGCACGCCGAAGTAGCGCTCGTAGACCACGCGCCCGCGGTGCAGCACGAGGATGCCGTCGGTGTAGGTGGCGGCCAGCGAGGCGTCCCAGGTCATGGGCGTCTTCGCATCGAGCGGCGTGAAGCTGAGCGTGTCGATCTCCTTGCGCAAGGCCTGGGGCAGGGCGGTGGGCGCACCGAGCCCGCGCGACACGTTCACGGTCGGCATCAGCTGGCGGAAATTCGACACGCTCCAGCGCATCGCCGGAAACTGGAAATAGCTGCCGTCCTCGAAACGCAGCGTGCGGTCGGGCGGCGGCGGCGAGCCGGTCATCCAGCCGAGCCGGGCGGGGTCGCTGGCGGCGGCGTCGGGATAGGTGGCATCGGCCGCACCGGCCGACACCGCCAGGGCAGCGAGCCCGGCAGTCAGGAAAGCCTGGGCGCTGAAGCGGGTTCTAGAGGGGGCGAACATGGCAGTTCCGAAGCAAAGGACCGGACCATTGTGACCCGCGCCCTGCCTGCGAACTTCTCACTGACAGCCGCGGCGCAGGTTGACAACGCGCCGCTTCGGCTTTGATACTGAACCCTCCAGTTCATCATTCAACCCAAGGAGATTCCATGCAGAAGATCATTCCCTGCCTCTGGTTCGACGGCAACGGAGAGGATGCGGTCAACTTCTACACCGCCATCTTTCCGAAGTCGCGCCTCACCGACACGCTGCTCTGGGGCGATGTGAATCCCGCCAAGAAGGGCAAGCTGCTCACGGCGACCTTCGAGCTCGACGGGCAGTCGTTCATGGTGCTCAACGGCGGGCCCGAGTACAAGATCACGCCGGCCATCTCGCTCATCGTGACCTGCGAGACGCAGGAGGAGGTCGACTACTACTGGGACAAGCTGCTCGAAGGCGGCGGCCAGCCGGTGCAGTGCGGCTGGCTCACCGACCGCTTCGGCGTGTCGTGGCAGGTCACGCCGATGCCGCTCATTCGCATGTTCCAGGACAAGGACGCGGCCAAGGCGGCCCGTGCGATGGCGGCCATGATGACGATGATCAAGCTCGACATCGCCACGGTGAAGAAGGCCTTCGACGGGGAGTGACCCCCGCCGAGGCGCCGATCAGACCAGCCGGCCGATCGGCTTCTTGCGCCACACCAGGCGGTAGTACGCGGTCTGCAGCAGCAGCATCGCGCCGAAGGTCACCGGGTAGGCGACCCAGATCCCGTCCAGGCCCATGCCGAAGTGGCGGCTCATGAGCCAGGCCACCGGCACTTCCACCCCCAGGATGCACGCGATGGTGATGAGCGTTGGCACCAGCACCGAGCCGCTGGCGCGCATGATCCCCGAGATCGCCGAGGCCATGCCGAACAGCACCATGCTCCACAGCATGATGTGCAGCAGGTTCTGCGCGATCTCGATCACCGGTGCGCTGGTGATGAAGAAGCCCATCAGCGGGCGCGAGAACAGGTAGCCCAGCAGCACCAGCCCGCCCGTGAGCACGAGGTTCATGCCCAGCGCGGTCTGCACGATCGCGCCGAGCCGGTTGGCGCGGCCCGCGCCGATGGCCTGCGCGCCGAGGATCGACGTGGTGATCGCGATCGAGATGGCCGGGAACTGCACGTAGGCCACCACCTGGTTCACCGCGCCGTACGCGGCCGTTGCGTTGGAGCCGTAGCTGTTGACCATCGACAGCAGCACCACTTCGGCCAGCGCCACCACGATCATCTGCACGCCGGTGGGCACGCCGATCTTCAGCACCGCCTTCAGCAGCTGCGGCTGGATGCGCAGGCAGCGCACGAACTCCGCGTCGGGCGCGAGCGGGCTCTTTTTCTGGCGCAGCCGGAAGCCCAGCCATGTGGTCGCGACCGCGAACGAGAGCACCGAGGCCCACGCGCCGGCTGCCACGCCGAGCTGCGGCAACCCGCCCCAGCCGCGGATGAGCGCGGGCGTGACGACGAGGCCGATGGCCGTAGAAATCAGCAGCGTCAGCAGCGGCGTGATGGTGTCGCCCACGCCGCGCAGCATGGCGGTGGCCAGCAGGAACAGGAACACGCCGGGCATCGCGATCAGCATGATGCGGGCATAGCGCGTGGAGTCGGCCAGCACGTCGGGCGGCGTGCCCAGCATGGCCAGCATCGGCGTGGTGAAGACACCGCCGAACACCGCGATCGCCAGGCCCAGCAGCAGGCCCACCGTGAGCGTGGTGCCCGCCACCGCCTTGGCCTTGGCCGCGTCGCGCGCGCCCCAGGCCTGGCCGATGAGCACCGACGCACCGGCGCCCAGGCCGATGATGAAGGCGATGAAGAAGAACATCACCGGGAAGAAGCTCGAGACCGCCGCCAGCGCACTCACGCCGAGCATCTGCCCGACGTAGATGTTGTTGATGGTGCCGGAGAGCGACTGCAGGATGTTGCTGAGCAACATCGGCGCCAGGAAGAACAGGAACACCTTCCACAGCGGACGCGACGCACCCACGGGCGCGACGGGCACGCCCTTGAGTCCGCTCTGGTTGCTGCCGGGGCCGGTGGCGTGGTCGGGCGCCGCGCTCATGCAGCACCCCAGCCACCGGCCGACAGCTTGTGCAGGTGCACGCGCAGGTCGGTGGGCCAGGGTTCCACGAGGTCGCTGAAGCGCTGATGCTCGCCCGCGAACAGCGCGCGCGTGGCTTCCTCGAAGCCGGGCAGGTTGCCCGCGATGGCGGTCATGAAGCGGTAGGTGGCTTCGCGCGCGGCACGCACCGTGTCGCGGTCGGCGTGCACGTGGCGTGCGTCGTCCACCAGCTTGCGCAGCGCCACCGAGGCGCCGCCCGGCTGGCGGCCGAGCCAGTCCCAGTGGCGCGGCAGCAGCGTGACTTCGCGCGCCACCACGCCCAGGCGCGGACGGCCGACGCCGCGGGGTGCGTCTTCGTGTTTTTCGGCTTCGAGTGCGGAGGTTTCGATGGCCTTCGGGTCGCGCAGATCGACATCGAGCTGCTCGCCGGTCTGGTCGTCGAACACGAGGCAGGTGGCGGCGTCGCCGCGCTCGCGCAGTTGCGTGAGCACCTGGGCCTTGGTGCCGGCGGCGACGCGCTGGAAGCCGGCAAACGCAGTGAATGTGGTCGGTAGTTCGTCGGGTGACATGCGGATTCTTTTTGGGTTGTCGATCCGGGCGGAACGAAACGAGGTTCGTAATCTACCCGCAGGACGGTTCAGGCGTGCGGCGCGTCGTGATCGCACAGCACCCGCAGCGCGGCATGCAGGTCTGGCAGGCGTTGCGGGTCCAGCGATTTCACGGCGTCGGCGCAGATCGCCTCGACGGTGGTGATGGCGGCTTGCATCAACTTCTTTCCGCCGCTGCGAATAATCGCATGGCGTCGGGCGTCGCCATCGGGTCCCGTCGTGCGCTCGGCCAGTCCGGTCTTTTCGAGCAGCACCATCTTGCGGATGAGCGCCGACATTGGCAACCCCAGCGTGTGCGCCAGCTCGGCCATCGGCATGGCGTCGTTGCCGGCACGCAGCAACAGATGGAGCAGGGTGAAGTCGTCGTAGTCCAAGCCGTGGAAGGCACCCAGGTCCTCGTTGAGTTTCAGGCTCAGGCTGGCGTGGGCGCGGCCGAGGTCAAGGCAAAAGTCCAGTGCGTCGGTGCTCATGGCGTGTTGTAGCCCTTGTCAGTGGTGCACTGGAGCTCCTCGCGCCAGAGCTCCAGCAGCTTTTCCAGTTCCGCCGCGCGGTCGAAGGCGGGGTCGTCGCGCTCCTTCACCCGGTCGATCAGCTCGAAGCCGAAGTGTGTCGCGCCCTGCGCAAGCCAGTCGCGCTGCAAGGCCTTGTTGCGGTGCGAGCGCAGGTTCAGCTCGAAGCGGGCGCGGTTCATGGCGCCTTCGACGTCGAGGCTGCCGGCCACGTAGACGCGGCCGTCCATCAGGTTGCGGATGACGAAGACGCCGGCGGGACGCACGCTGTCCTTGTATTGCTTGACGAGGGTACGTCGGGCGGTGGGAGATGGATTCATCTCCAAATATTACCCGGGCAAAATATAAAACACAATACACCCGGGTAAAAATAGATTCACTCGGCGCGCAGCCGGTGCCATCCCCGAAGGACGCGCCGGTGCACCGCCCGCACGATGCGCCAGGGGCGGCTTTCGCGCACCCGCGTCAGCACGCCGTCTTTCCACGTTTTCCAGCGCGGGTACCAGCGGGCGAACCACGCCAGCTGCATCAGCGAGCCTTCGACCAGCTGGAAGATCCGCGCGACCACCGCCGTGCCCGCGAGCTTGGCCAGCAGCAGCACGGCCATGCCGCTGACCGCGTGGCCGCGGCCGAACAGAAACAGCGCCAGCAGCTTCACCGGAAAGAGCAGCAGCACCGGCACGAAGAATGCGAGCAACGCGCCCCAGGGCGGCAACGCGCGCAGCCGGCTTTCGAGCCGCGCCCAGAAGGGCAGGCGCGCCAGCCGCGCGATCAGCGCTGCCAGCGGGGCCCAGCCCCATTCCTCGAACAACAGCACGGGAACGAGCACCGCCGTGGCGGCGGCGCGGAGCAGGGCGCGCAAGGCGCGCACGAGGGGGTGTTGCATGTGCGAAGGGTATACGCACACGGCCGAGCGCCGCTGGGACCTTGCGGGCCCGGCGGCGCGGCGTTCGAAAAGTCGACGTCTGTTTTTCTACTTGCGGCCGACGCTGCTGTCTTCGGCGGGGCGGAAGAACAGGTACTCGCCCCGGCCCAGTTCGGGCGTCACTTCGTAGCCGCTGCACCGCGTGACGTTGCACTGGATGATCACGACGCGCGGCCAGATGGTGGCCGAGGTCGGAAACCCCGGCATGTACTGCGGCACGTGCCAGACGCCGTAGTCGCCCACCGGCTCGGCGTTCTCCGTGCCGCTGGCGTTCTGCAGGCCGCTGCCCATGGGCATCCGCTCGATGCGGATGAGCGGCGTGGCGGCGACCGACGCCGTCGCCACGCAACAGGCGGCCAGCCAGAGAGGAACGGTCCTGGTGTTCATGGTGATGGACTCCAGAGCCGGCCTCATTGCGCGTCGGCCGATGCCGAAGCCACCTCGTCGGCCGGGTCAGCCGGCAGGCGGCGCGTGATGCGCGCTTCCAGGATGTCCGGCTGCGGGGCCACGGCGCTTGCCATGACCGGTGCCGCCTCCGCCGCAGGTGCCGCGGCTTCCTCGGCGGGCGCTGCAGCCACGGGGGCCGGTGCCACCTCCGGCGCAGACGCCGGGACGACGGTCGCGGCCGGCGCAGGTTGCGGTGCCGGCGGTTCCTGCGCCGGGGCTGCCATGGGCATCGCCTCGACCAGCGTGGCCGGTGCGGCGGGCTGTTGCACCGCCACGACCGGCGCGGGCGTCGGGGCCGGAGCCAACGCGACAGGCGCTGCAGGTGCCACAGGCGCAACCGGCTGGGGCACGGCCACCGCCACGGGGGCTGGCGCAGGTGCCGGTGCCACGGCCACCGGAGCCACAGGCGCCGCCGGACGTGCCGCCACCGGTGCACCGCTGCCTGATGCCTGAGGTCCGAACGCGCTCACGCGTTCTTCGGCGGTCATCGACTGCGGGCACTTCGAGCCGGTCATTTCCAGCGCGGCCTGGGCCGCCGGGTCCATGCAGTCCATGGCCAGCGACGCTGCCTTCATGCCCTTGTTCCAGAGCTCGCGGCTCATCTTCAGGCGCTTGCAGTGCTCGTCCGTCCAGGTGGTGCCGAAGCTCAGGCCGACCCCCGGGCCGTTGGCGCTGGCGCTGGTGCTGCCCATGCAGGTGTCGTTGCTGGTCGTCAGGTTCGGGCCGCTCACGGACGGCACGTTCTTGACGGTGTAGCTGCCACGGTAGTCGACGACGCTGGTCGTCGCACCCGTGTTGTTGATGTTCTGTGTGCTGTTGCTGTCCACCGTGGCCCGGGAGGTGACATCCGAGGGGGCGGAGCTGTTGAAGTTCACCGCCTGGGTGTTGCCCTGGGCGTTGGTGGTGGCCGAGCTCTGCGACTGGTTGTTGGCGCCACCCGCCGTTGTTTGCGCCAAGGCGCCCGCGGACAAGCCCAGCAAGGTCAGGGCAATCAATGTTTTCATTTTTTCGACTCCTTTGGGAAGCGGGGGAGGGGCGTGCCCCTCCCCGTTTCTGGTCCAACAACCGATCTACCGGATCGCTCAGGGAGCGTTTGCGGTTGCGCCAGCGATCGCGCCGCCAGCGGTGCCGCCACCGTTGCTGAAGGTCGCTGCATTGCCGAGGTGGAAGTTGACGACGCCGGTCGAGCCGCCCGTCGAGCCCGCGGTGGCCGAGGTGGTCGTGCCGTTGACCACGCCGTTCACAGCACCGGAGGTGGCGTTGTAGCCAGCCGTCGTGCCCGAGGTGCGCGTCACCACAGCCAGACCGCCGCCAGGACCTGCAGCCGTTGCAGCCGTGTTGTTGGTGGTCGAGCCGGCTGCGCCGCCTGCGGAACCGCTCACCGGGTTTGCACCGCCGCCGGCGTAGTTGGCATTGGCAGCCGACGTTGCATTGGCCTGTGCATTCGCACCGCCTGCGGCCACGCCGTTGCCGGTCGTTGCTGCCACGCTGGTCACGCTGCCTTGGGTCGTTGCCGTGCCGCCTGCCGTGGCGCCGCCCACACGCAGGAAGGCATTGCCTGCTGCGCCGCCCGCTGCGTTGGCCGTGGCCGACGAGCTGGAGTTGGCTGCGTTGTAGCTCAGTGCGCTGCCCGTTCCGGAGCTGGCGGCAACCGAGCCCGCCGAGCTGGAGGAGCCGGTCGTGGTGTTGGTGACGGCGAGCGCCACGCTGCTACCGGTTGCAGTCCCGATGCCAGCCACGAGAACCACTGCCATGGCGATAAGAGTCTTCTTCATGATGCTTCCTCGATAGTGTTGAAACGAACCCGATCGCCGGGGAATCCGGCCATCAGCTAACGGTCAGCGAGCACGGATCGAATGGATTCCGTTGCGACCGGGATGCAGTTTCAGCGGGGGGAAGGGATCGAAAAATGCCTCAGGCTGGGTAGTGCAAGGCTATGGCGAAAGCAATGTCCGCGGCCATTTCCGGTGCCGGCAGGGAGCCGGTTTTCCGCAGGGTTCCCCTCGGAGCCACTATCACTTTCGTTCACAATCTGGCAATATTGCAACGAGACGAAACCAAGGTAATCAAAAAAGCCGCGAACCAAAAAAAGAGTAGAAATCGATTAACTTTTGTTCACGAAGTCGCGACTTATTTCTGTGACAAGGGGACGTAAATGGAAAACGAGCTTGACATTTCATTGACCGATGTCGGTGGCGGTGCTAGGAAGTTCTCCAATCCTGGCCAGTTTGGCGGGCTCCTCGCCCCCTCGGCGGATACCCTGCCGTGGCCTGACTACCTCACGGGTCAGGAAACCAAGCCCGTTCGTGTCTTGCTCGTCGACGACGACCCCTTTGTCCGCCGTGTCATCGCCCAGGAATTGCTGGGCGATTTGCGCATCCAGCTCGAAGGCCAGGCCGGCTCCCTGCGCGAGGGCCGGCGCCTCCTGATGCAGCATGAATTCGATGTGCTCATGGTCGACATCCGCCTCGGAGACGGCAGCGGATTCGAGCTCATCGAAGAAGCCAAGAAACACCGCAGCGCCGCCGAGATCATCGTCATTTCCGCGCTGGAAGACGAGCCTCAGGTGCTGCACGCCTTCGAGCTCGGCGCCTCGGGTTACCTGGTGAAGAACGCCTGGTTCCAGAGCTACGCCCAGGCCGTGCTGCAGGTGGTCAATGGCGGTGCCGCCATCACCCCCCGGCTGGCACGCCGGCTGCTCGTGCACCTGGACCACCAACGCTCCAATGCGAGCCCGGTGCGCCCGCCGGACAGCAAGGCCACCCTGTCGGCACGGGAGCGCGAAGTGTTGCGACTTGTAGCCACGGGATATGTGACGGAAGAGATCGCTCTGCAGCTCACCATCAGTGCCCAGACGGTTAACGCACACGTCAAAAACATCTACCGCAAGCTGCACGCCCACACCCGCGCGCAGGCCGTGAGTTTCGCCTCGCACCGGGGGCTGCTCTAGGGCGCGCTTCGGGCGCGCCGCGTTCGCAGCGGAGCCACCCATGCCCGCGCCGGCGCCCCCGCTCCCGCCGTATTTCCTGGAGGACCAGTTCGTGTGGCTTTCCATCGCCGCGTGGTGCGTGCTCCTGATCTGGCTGTGGCCGCGCGCCTCGCGCCGGCGGATGCTGCTGTGGGTGGGGCTTGCGTTTGCACTGCACCTGACGCCGGTGGTGGGGCAGGTGATCCGCGCGACCTCGGCGATCACCACACTGGGTACCGAGGTGCCGGCCGCCTTCTGGGCCCTGCAGGGGGTGAACGTCGCCGTGCTCTGCATGATCGTGGCCACCTGGTATTTCACGCGGCGCCGCCTCGTGCGCTACCGCCAGGCGCAGGCCGTGCTCGCCGAGCGCCGCCGCATCGCCAGCGACCTGCATGACGGCGTCGGCTCGCGGCTGGTGGCGCTCATGGCCAGCTACGACCCGCGCTCCGCCGACGCCCGCGAGCTGTCGATGGCGCTGCAGGCCTGCCTGCTGGAACTGCAGATGACGGTCGACTCCCTCGACGACCAGGCCGACACCAGCATCGGCGAGCGCCTGGGGCATTTGCGTTACCGGCTGCAACCGGCGTTCGACCGGCTGGGCATCACGCTCGTGTGGAACGTGCAGGACGTGGTGGTGACGCCGCCGCTGTCGCCCGAGGCCGCGATGCAGCTGTGCCGCATCGCGCAGGAGGCCTTGTCGAACGTGCTGCGCCATTCGCAGGCCACCCGCGTGGAAGTGCGCTTCGGCCCGCGCGAACGTTCACACGGGCTGGTGCTCGAAGTGCTGGACGACGGGCGCGGCCTGGGTGCGGCGGCCGGCGAATTCGGGGGCAAGGGCCTGCGCAGCATGCGTGAACGCGCCGAGGCGCTGCACGGCGAGCTGGCCGTCATGGACGCGGCGCCGCACGGGCTGCGCATCCGGCTCGTGATGCCCGGTGAAGTGCTGCCGCCGGCTGCGGTCGTGGCAGAGGCCGAGAGCACGTTGTAACCATCCTGTGGCGGTGGCCGGCGAGAGGCGTCTTCGCCTATGGCAAACTTCCGCGCTTTGCCAGGGACGCGCTCAAGACATGCAGAAAATCATTCGCCAGCTCGCCGTTGAAATCAAGGTCGGCGAGCACCAGGTGAAGGCCGCCGTCGAACTGCTCGACGAAGGCGCCACGGTTCCGTTCATTGCCCGCTATCGCAAGGAAGTCACGGGCGGCCTCGACGACATCCAGCTGCGCGAACTGGAAGCCCGGCTGTCTTACCTGCGCGAACTTGAAGACCGCCGCGTGGCGGTGCTCAAGGCCATCGACGAGCAGGGCAAGCTGACCCCCGAGCTGCGCGCCGCGATCGAATTCGCGCCCACCAAGCAGGAACTCGAAGACCTGTACCTGCCGTTCAAGCAGAAGCGCCGCACCAAGGGCCAGATCGCCCGCGAATTCGGCATCGAGCCGCTGGCCGACAAGCTGCTGGCCGACCCCACGCTCGACCCGGCCGTCGAAGCCAAGGCCTTCCTGCAACCCGCCACCACGCTGGACGACGGCAAGCCGGGCCCCGATTTCTCCACCGTGCCCCTCGTGCTCGACGGCGTGCGCGACATCCTGTCCGAGCGCTGGGCCGAAGACGCCGTGCTGGTGCAGCGCCTGCGCGAATGGCTCTGGAACGAAGGCCTGCTCAAGTCCACCCTGATGGCCGGCAAGGACGAGAACAACGCCGACATCGCCAAGTTCCGCGACTACTTCGACTACGACGAGCCCATCGGCCGCGTGCCGTCGCACCGCGCGCTGGCCGTGTTCCGCGGCCGCGCGCTCGAGGTGCTCGACGCCAAGCTCGTGCTGCCCGTCGAACCCGAGCCGGGCAAGCCCAGCATCGCCGAAGGCAAGATCGCGCTGCATCTGGGCTGGAGCCACGCGGTCCGCCCGGCCGACGACCTGCTGCGCAAGTGCGTGGCCTGGACCTGGCGCGTCAAGCTGGCGTTGTCGACCGAGCGCGACCTGTTCACCCGCCTGCGCGAAGACGCCGAAAAGGTCGCCATCAAGGTGTTCGCCGACAACCTGCGCGACCTGCTGCTGGCAGCCCCCGCCGGCCGACGCGTCGTGATGGGCCTGGACCCCGGCATCCGCACCGGCGTGAAGGTGGCCGTGGTCGATTCGACCGGCAAGCTGGTCGAGACCGCCACCGTGTTCCCGCACGAACCGCGCAAGGACTGGGAAGGCTCGCTGCACACCCTGGGCAAGCTGTGCGCCAAGCACGGCGTGAACCTGATCGCCATCGGCAACGGCACCGCCAGCCGCGAAACCGACAAGCTGGCCGGCGACCTCATCAAGCTGCTGGCCAAGATGGCCGCGCAGGCCGGTGCGCCCGAAATGACGGTCGACAAGGTCGTCGTCAGCGAAGCCGGCGCCTCCGTCTATTCCGCCAGCGAATTCGCCTCGCAGGAAATGCCCGATGTCGACGTGAGCCTGCGCGGCGCCGCCTCCATCGCGCGCCGCCTGCAGGACCCGCTGGCCGAGCTCGTGAAGATCGACCCCAAGAGCATCGGCGTGGGCCAGTACCAGCACGACGTCAACCAGAGCGAACTCGCGCGCACCCTGCAGACCGTGGTCGAAGACTGCGTGAACTCGGTGGGCGTCGACCTGAACACCGCGAGCGTGCCGCTGCTCAGCCGCGTGTCCGGCCTGTCGGCCAGCGTGGCCAAGGCCGTGGTGCGCTGGCGCGAAGCCAACGGTGCGTTCTCCACCCGCAAGCAGCTGCTCGACGTGACCGGCTTCGGCCCCAAGGCCTTCGAGCAGAGTGCCGGCTTCCTGCGCATCCGCGACGGCGCCGACCCGCTGGACATCACCGGCGTGCACCCCGAAACGTATCCGCTGGTCGAGCAGATCATCGTCAAGACCGGCAAGCCGATCGCCGAGCTGATGGGCCGCGCCGACATGCTCAAGACCCTCAAGCCCGAGCTGTTCGCCAACGAGAAGTTCGGCGTCATCACGGTCAAGGACATCCTGGGCGAACTCGAGAAGCCCGGCCGCGACCCGCGCCCCGACTTCAAGGTGGCGCGCTTCAACGACGGCGTGGACGACATCTCCGACCTCACCGAGGGCATGATCCTCGAAGGCACCGTGAGCAACGTCGCCCAGTTCGGCGCCTTTGTCGACCTGGGCGTGCACCAGGACGGCCTGGTTCACGTGAGCCAACTGAGCCACAAGTTCGTCAACGACGCCCGCGAAGTCGTCAAGACCGGCGACATCGTCAAGGTCAAGGTGATGGAAGTCGACGTGGCCCGCAAGCGCATCGGCCTGTCGATGAAGCTCGACGCCGCGCCCGCACGCCGCGACGGCCCGCGCGACAACCGCTTCGAAGGGGCAGGGCGCGGGCAGCAACAGCAAGGCCGGCGCGACAACTCGCCGCAACCGGCGGGGCAGATGGCGAGTGCGTTTGCCAAGTTGCAGGGGTTGCGCAAGTAACCCACCCGCGGACCGCACGTTTCTTGCAAACACCGTCGGCATGAAAGCCCTGCGCATCTACGCCGGCCCCGCGGCCCGCCAGCACATCGAGCAGCACGGCCTGCGCCCGCAGGACGTGCGCACCATCCCCGGCGCGGCCGGCGGGCCCAAGGGGCTGATCCTCGGGCCGCTCGATCGCTTCATCTTCGGGCGCTGGCTCACGCAGTCGAGCCAGCCGGTGGACCTGGTGGGCGCGTCGATCGGCGCGTGGCGGCTGGCGACGGCCTGCCTGTCGGACCCGGAGGCGGCCTTCGGGCGCTTCGAGCACGACTACGTGCGCCAGCAGTTCGAAGTGCCGCCGGGCCAGAAGCGGCTCAGCCCGCACCAGCTCAGCGAACGCTTCGCGGAAAGCCTCGACACCTTCTACGGCGGGCGCATCGGCGAGGTGCTGGGCCATGCGCGCTACCGGCTGCATGTGGTGACCTCGCGCGGGCGCCACATCCTGGGGCGCGAGGGCAGGGCGCGCACGCCGGTCGGCTACCTGGGCGCCTTCGCGAGCAACAGCCTGCACCGCAAGAGCCTGGGCGCCTGGCTGGAGCGCTGCGTGTTCTCCACGCCCGGCGCGGCCTTGCCCTTCGGCACGACCGACTTCCGCACGCGCCAGCACGCGCTGAGCGAGGCCAACTTCAACCGGGTGCTGCAGGCCTCGTGCTCCATTCCGTTCCTGCTGGCGGCGGTGCACGACATTCCGGGCGCGCCGCGCGGCGCCTACTGGGACGGCGGCATCACGGACTACCACCTGCATCTGGACTACCAGCCGGCCGACGAAGGCATCGTGCTGTACCCGCACTTCCAGCAGGCCGTGGTGCCGGGCTGGCTCGACAAGGGGCTGCGCTGGCGCCACAAGTCGACGCGCTTTCTCGACCGCATGGTGGTGCTGGCGCCCAACCCCGAGTGGGTGAAGACGCTGCCGCACGGCAAGCTGCCCGACCGCAAGGATTTCATCCGCTTCGCGAACGACGCGCAGGCGCGCATCTCTGCGTGGGGCCAGGCCACGCGCGAGGCGACGCGGATGTCAGACGAGTTCGAGGCCTGGCTCGGCGACGCCGGGCGTTCGCGCGACATCCTGCCGCTCTGAACCCGCCTTGTCCCGTCGGGGACAAACCCTGAGCGCCGGCGCGCGAGGGCGCTTCGAGAATGGTCCAGTCCATTCACAGAAGATGCCATTCCAGGGGTTCCCGACCATGCCGCACGCCACGCTCTCCCGCCGCCGTTTCTCCCTTGCCACGGCCGCCGCCGCAGCCAGCCTCGCCGCACCGTCTTTCGCGCAGAGCGCGTGGCCGAACAAGCCGATCCGCATCGTCGTGCCCTACACGCCGGGCGGCTTCACCGACCAGATGGCGCGGCTGGTGCAGGTGGGCCTGCAGACGCGGCTCGGCCAGCCCGTGGTGATCGACAACAAGCCCGGCGCCAACAGCCTGATCGGCGTCGATGCCGTGGCCAAGGCCGCGCCCGACGGCAGCACCTTCGGCGTCGTGATCGCGGCCTACACGGCCAACACCACGCTGTACCCCAAGCTGCCCTACGACCCGCGCAAGGACCTCGTGGGCGTCTCGCTGATGGGCGTGTCGCCGCTGCTGGCGGCGGTCAACAACGACGCGCCGTTCAAGACCGCGCGCGAGCTCATCGACTACGCACGCAAGCACCCCGGCAAGATCAGCTTCGGCTCCTCGGGCAACGGCTCGGCCGCGCACCTCACGAGCGAGCTGTGGAAGTCGCTCACGCAGACCTACATGATCCACATCCCGTACCGCGGCGCGGTGCCTGCGCTGACGGACCTGATGGGCGGGCAGATCCAGCTGTTCTTCGACGCGCCCACAGGCCTCATCAACCAGGGCAAGGCCGGCAAGGTGCGGCTGATCGGCGTGGCCGGCGACAAGCGCCTGCCGGCCGTGCCCGACGTGCCCACCTTCATCGAGCAAGGCTTCGCGGGCTTCACCGGCAGCACCTGGGCGGGCATGCTGGCACCGGCGGGCACGCCGCGCGAGATCGTCAAGCGCATGTCGGAGGAGGTGGCGCGCATCATCAAGAGCGACGAGACGCGCGCCAAGCTCGACGCCATGGGCACCTTCCCGGCGGGCAGCACGCCCGAGGAGTTCGATGCCTTCATTGCCGCGGAGACCACCAAGTGGGGCAAGGTGATCCGTACGGCGGGGGTCAAGCTGGAGTAAAGCGGCGACCATCGTCGCCGCCAGCGGACTTACATCGACGCTTCGAGCATCGCCTTGTAGTCGTCGCGCGTGGCCAGCCGCGGGTTGGTCTTGTGGCAATGGTCGGCCATGGCGCCGTCGATGATCTGTTCGAACATCGCGGGCGTCACGCCCACTTCGGCCAGGCCAGCGGGCAGGCCGAGGCGCGCGTTCATGTCGCGGATCGCATGGCCGAGGTCGCCGGCCGAGTCCAGGTGCATGGCCTGCGCCATGCGCTGCAGGCGCTGCTCTTTCTGCACCGACTCGGCGCCCGAATTGAAGTGGATCACCGCCGGCAGGAAGAGGGCGTTGAGCGTGCCGTGGTGCAGGCGCGGATCGACGCCGCCCAGGCTGTGGCTCAGCGAGTGCACGCAGCCCAGGCCCTTCTGGAAGGCCATGGCGCCTTGCATCGACGCGCTCATGAGGTTCAGGCGCGCTTCGCGGTCGCTGCCGTCCTTGGTGGCGCGTTCGATGTGGCCCCAGGCGCGCTCCAGGCCGTCGAGGCCGATGCCGTCGGCCGGCGGGTTGAAGGCGGCCGACATGAAGGTTTCCATGCAGTGCGCGATGGCGTCCATGCCGGTGGCGGCCGTGAGCCGGGGCGGCAGGCCGAGCGTGAGCTCGGGGTCGCAGATCGCGGCCTTGGGCATGAGGAACCAGCTATGGAAGCCCAGCTTGCGGTGGTCGTCGACGATGACGATGGCGCCGCGCGCCACCTCGCTGCCGGTGCCGCTGGTGGTGGGCACGGCAATGAGCGGCACCGCGCGCTCGGTGATCTTGGGCGAGCCGCCTTCGATGGTGGCGTAGGTCTTGAGCGGGCCTTCGTGCGTGGCCGCGATGGCCACGCCCTTGGCGCAGTCGATGGCCGAGCCGCCGCCCACGGCGATGAGGCCGTCGCAGCGGCCGCTGCGGTACAGCTCGACGGCGGCGCGCACCGCGGCCTCGGTCGGGTTGGAGGGCGTCTGGTCAAACACCGAGACCTCGAGATCGGCGATGGCGTCGAGCGCCTTCTGCAGCACGCCGGCCGCGCGCACGCCGGCGTCGGTGACGATCAGGGGGCGGTTGATGCCGATGCGCGCGCACTCGCTCGACAGGAGCTGGATGGCGCCGAATTCGAACTGGATCTGGGTGAGGTATTGGATGAGGGCCATGAGGGGGAACGCCCGAGGGCAGTACGATTGCTGACCGTTCGAATCTAACAAGAGGGGACATTCTTGCCCATCAACAAAACCCTTGCGTGTGTCGCGCTCGGCTCAGTGCTGGCCGTCTCGGCCCAGGCCGCCTGCCTCAGTGACTCCCAGGTGGCCGACTTTGCTGCCGCGCAGGCGGCGCGCACGCCCGCCGCCGACATCGAGAACCTCGACGAGGCCGACGCCGCCTGCACCCGCGCCAAGCTCAACGTGCTGCATGCGCGCAACCTCGGTGACGTGGTCGGCTACAAGGCGGGTCTCACCAACCCCGCGGTGCAGAAGCGGTTCAACTACGACCAGCCGGTGTGGGGTGTGCTCTACCAGCGCATGCTGCTCGACACCGGCGCGGTGGTCGACGCGGCCTTCGGCGCGCGACCGCTGTTCGAAGCCGACATGCTGGTGCGCGTGAAGAGCGCCGACATCCACAAGGCGAAGACGCCGGCCGAGGTGCTGGCCAACATCGACCAGCTCATTCCCTTCATCGAGCTGCCCGATCTCGCGGTGCAGACACCGTCGAAGCTCAACGGCCCGGGCGTGGCGGCGATCAACGTCGGCGCGCGGCTCGGTGTGCGTGGCCTGCCGGTCGATGTGCCGACGACCACCGACGGTCAGGCCTGGATGCTCGAGAGCCTGCGCAACATGCGCGTGGTCATGAAGGACGGGCAGGGCAAGGAGCTGGCGACCGGCAAGGGTTCGGACATCCTCGAGCACCCGCTCAATGCGGTGGTGTGGCTGGCCGGTGCGCTGGCCAAGGAAGGCATCGCGCTGAAGCCGGGCGACCTGATCAGCCTGGGCTCGTTCTCGCCGCTGCTGCCGCCCAAGGCCGGGCAGACGGTGGTGGTGAGCTATGAAGGGCTGTCGCGCATGCAACCGGTGGTGGTGTCTTTCAAGTGAGCATTACGACCACGACAGCAAACCGCCTCGCGCAACCGGCACTCACCCCGAAGATGGCCGGCGTGGTCGAGCGCATGGCGCGCGCGGGCCATCCGCCGCTCGACCAGCTCACGCCCGACGAAGCCAAGGCCTCGTACGAAAAGGGCGCGGGCGTGCTCGAGGTGCCCAAGCCTGAACTGGCGCGCATCGAAGACTTCCACATCGCCGCGCGCGACGGCCACGCCATGCCCGCGCGGCTGTATGCGCCGTCTGCCGAGGTGTTGCCGGTGCTCGTGTACTTCCACGGCGGCGGCTTCACGGTCGGCAACATCCGCACGCACGACACGCTGTGCCGCGTGCTGAGCCAGAAAAGCGGCTGCGCGGTGGTGTCGATCGACTACCGGCTCGCGCCCGCGCACAAGTTTCCGACCGCATCGAACGACGCCTGGGACGCCTTCCAGTTCATCGCCACGCAGGGCGCGAGCCTGGGCCTGGACGGCACGCGCCTGGCGGTGGGCGGTGACAGCGCGGGCGGCACGCTGGCGGCCGTGTGCGCGATCCTGGCGCGCGATGCCGGCCTGCCGGTGGCGCTGCAGCTGCTCATCTATCCCGGCATGGCCGCGCACCAGGACACCGAGTCGCACCGACGCCATGTCGACGGCCCGCTGCTGACCAAGGCCATGATCGACTTCTTCTTCGCCCAGTACGTGAATACGCCCGCCGACCGCGACGACTGGCGTTTCGCGCCCTTGCTGGCCGACGACGTCGACGATGTGGCGCCGGCCTGGATCGGCCTGGCCGAGGCCGACCCGGTGGTGGACGAAGGCATCGCCTACGCCGACAAGCTGCGCGCCGCGGGCGTGGCGGTCGACCTGGAAATCTACCGTGGCGTGATCCACGAATTCATCAAGATGGGCCGCGCGATTCCTGAAGCGCTGCAGGCGCAGAACGACGCGGCCCGCGCACTGAAAGAGGCATTGAACCCATGAGCGAGAACAACAACACCCCGGTCCGTCGCGAGGACTTCCACTACTTCCACCGCCTGCGCGTGCGCTGGGCCGAGGTGGACATGCAGAAGATCGTCTTCAACGCGCACTACCTGATGTACTTCGACACCGCCATCGCCGACTACTGGCGCGCGATGGCGTTGCCGTACGAAGAGGCGATGCACTCGCTGGGCGGCGACCTGTACGTGCGCAAGGCGACCATCGATTTCCGCGCCTCGGCCCGCATGGACGACGTGATCGACGTGGGCATGAAGTGCGCGCGCATCGGCAACTCGTCGATCATTTTCCAGGGCGGCCTGTTCCGCCAGGACGAGTTCCTGGTGGGCTGCGAGCTGGTCTACGTGTTCGCCGACCCGGCCACGCAGACCTCGAAGCCGGTGCCCGCGGCCCTGCGCGAGACGCTGACGGCCTTCGAGGCCGGCGAGCCGATGCGCACCATCGAGACCGGCGACTGGGCCACGCTCGGCGACGGCGCGAGCGCGCTGCGCCGCGCCGTGTTCATCGAGGAACAGAACATTCCCAAGGAGCTGGAGTGGGACGCGCACGACGCGGTCGTGCTGCATGCGGTGGCGCGCAACCGGCTCGGCCAGGCCATCGGCACCGGCCGGCTGCTGCCCGCCGAGGACGGCGTCTCGCACATCGGCCGCATGGCGGTGCACCGCACCTTGCGCAGCGGCGGCCACGGCGCGGCCGTGGTGCAGGCGCTCGAAGACGCGGCCCGCGCGCGCGGCGACCGCGAGGTGGCGCTCAATGCGCAGCGCAGCGCCGAGCGCTTCTACGCGCGGCTGGGCTACGCGGTGCACGGCCAGCCGTTCGAGGAAGCCGGCATTGCGCACATCGAGATGCGGCGCGCGCTGCGCTGAGCGCAGCGCTTTCGATCAGTAGCGGGCCGGCGGGTCCGGCACGTAGCCGGGGTCCGAGCCGGGGAAGGGCGACGGGCCCGACGGACGCGGCCAGCGCTGCGGCTCGGGGATGACGCCCGCGGCGACCAGGTTCTCTCGGCTGTCGTAGCGGATGCGGATCACCTCGTCGGGCTGCGAGCTGGCGCGCTCGAAGGTCGTCTTGCCGACGTACGAGGTCTCGCGCCGTCCGTGGGCCGTGCCCAGGCTCGGGCTGGGCGCCGACTGGCGGGCCATGGCGCTGGCGGACGACTCGGCGGCCATGTCGGCATTGCCGGCAGGTGGGGCCGCCTTGGCACGCGCATCGCCCATCGACGACGGTGCCGGCGGTGCCTCGCTGCGCCGTTCGCGGCTGCTGTTGCCGCCGCTGTACTCGTCGCGCGACGGATAGGGCGTCACGACCGGCGGCGGCGGTTCCGGCCGGCGCTCGCGGAACATCGCGACGCCGATCACGCCCACGTCGTCGGGGCGGCCGGTACGGCTCGCGTAGGAGTTGCCAGCGGCGGCGAATTCGAAGGCCGCGATCTGCGAATCGCTCTTGCGCCAGCCCGCGATGTCGCTGCGCTCGCGCGGGCCGAACACGTAGCCGTTCTGGCCGACGCCGGCGGTTTCGCCGGTGACGACGTTGACGCCGTCCACCGACATCACGGCCATGATGCGTTCGCCCATCGCGTTGCGCGCCCGGATCGCATAGCGCGCGCCGGGCCGGCCGGCCACCCAGTACTCGCCGCGGTGGCGGTAGATCGGCAGCTCGGCGCCGCTCGTGCGGTCGACGATGCTGATGTTCATCAGCCCGCCGATGCGGCTGGCACCGGAGGGGTACGGCCGCATCGGGCTTTCCGCCCCCGCCGACAGCGCGGTCAGGGCCAGGACGGTGGTGAGGAGAAGTCTGCGCTGCATCATGGTGGCTTCCTTGCCAGGAGTGGATCGATGCAGGCTTCTACGGCGGGGCCTCGCGAACGGGGTTAAGCGTCGCGCAAAAAAATGGCGCTGTCGGTGAGACAGCGCCAAGCGCCCCCGGAAAGAAGGCAGGGACGCAGGGGAAATCAGATGTCTTCGAGCAGCGGATAGGGCAGCGGCTCGACCGACAGCACCGGTCCGCCGGGCGCCCCCGCGTGCAGGCCGCCGGCCTCGAGCGCGGCGATCTGGATCGAGATGAGCGCGGACCAGCCGCCGTCGGGCGCGGGCGCGGCCTGCGCCACGGTGCCCACGGGCTGTTCGGCGTCGTTGGCTGCGAACACCTCCTGGCCCGCGGCCAGCGGCGCGTCGGTCTGCGCGAGGTAGGTGCGGCGCTTGAGCGTGCCGCGGAACTGGCTGCGCGCCACGATTTCCTGGCCGGGGTAGCAGCCCTTCTTGAAGTTCACGCCGCCCACCGACTCGTAGTTGATCATCTGCGGCACGAAGGCCTCGATCACCGGCGTGGTCAGCGTGACGATGCCGCTGCGCACCTCGCTCCAGGGCCACAGCGCGGCGTCGAGCGTCGGGCCCACGGGCGCCTTCTGGTCGGCGGGGGCGATCCACAGCGCGCGCGGCACGCCGTCGGCCGGGTACAGCGACACCACGCTGATGTCTTCGCCGATGGCCGTGCGGCGACCGGGCGGCAGGGCCGCATCGAGGCCGTTGGCGGTCAGGGCGGTGCCGGCCACGCCGTGCAGCGCGAACTGTTCGGTGGCGTCGGTCAGCTTGACCTTGGCGCGCAGCACGTACATCGACAGGCGCTTGAGCGTGGCCGCCAGGATGTCGCGGCTGCACACCAGCAGGATGAGTTCGGGTTGCGGGCGGATGCCGATGAAGCTGGCGATCACGCGGCCCTTGGCCGTGCAGAGCGCCGCCAGGCGGGCTTCGGTGGCGCCGAGCAGCGAGAAATCCTGCGTGAGCTGGCCGTGCAGAAAGCTGGCGGCATCGGGGCCTTCGGCGCGGATCACGCCGAGGTGGGGCAGGGTGCTCACCCCGTTGAGAACGACTGTGGTCATCGCTGAATTATCATGGCCGTGCCTGTTCCTTCGGGGCGGCAGGGATTCCCCGTCGCAGCGATGGGGCCGGTCTTTCCCGCGGGTCTGTGTCCATCCTCTTGCAGGCCCTTTTTCTTCCTCCGTCTTTTCCTCGGATTCGTGCGCAGCTTCTTCCTCACGCTCTTCCTGCTCGTGGCCCTGGCCGTTCTGGCGCTCGGCGGCGCCGGTCTCTGGTGGGTGCACCAGCCGCTCAAGTTGCCGACGCCCAGCGTCGACCTGTCGGTGGAGCCCGGCACCACGCCGCGCGGCATCGCGCAGGCCGTGGCCGACACCGGCGTCGACGTGCAGCCGCAGCTGCTGTACCTGTGGTTCCGCGTCTCGGGGCAAGACCGCCAGATGCGCGCCGGCAGTTACGAACTGGAACGCGGTGTCACGCCCAGGCTGCTGCTCAACATCCTGGTGCGCGGCGAGGAGGCCACGCGCAGCGTGGTGCTGGTCGAAGGCTGGAACATCCGCCAGGTGCGCGCCGCGCTCGCCAAGGCCGAGCAGCTCAAGCCCGAAAGCGTGGGCATGAGCGAAGACGCGCTGATGGCCGCGCTGGGCAAGCCGGGCCTGCATCCCGAAGGCCGCTTCTTCCCGGATACCTACACCTACTCGAAGGGCTCGACCGACATCGCACTGCTGCAGCGCGCCATGCGGGCCATGGACAAGAAGCTCGAGGCCGCCTGGGCGGCGCGCGCGGCCGATTTGCCGCTCAAATCGGCCGATGAGGCGCTTATTTTGGCCAGCATTGTCGAAAAGGAGACAGGCAAGGCCAACGACCGCGCGGAGATTGCCGCCGTCTTCACCAACCGGCTGCGCATCGGCATGCCGCTGCAGACCGACCCCACCGTGATCTACGGCATGGGCACCGCCTTCGACGGCAACCTGCGCAAGCGCGACCTGCAGACCGACACGCCCTGGAACACCTACACCCGCGGCGGCCTGCCGCCCACGCCGATCGCCATGCCCGGCAAGGCCGCGTTGCTGGCGGCCGTGCAGCCGGCGCAGAGCAAGTCGCTGTACTTCGTCTCGCGCGGCGACGGCACGAGCCAGTTCAGCAGCTCGCTCGACGACCACAACCGCGCGGTCAACCGCTACCAGCGAGGCGGTGGCAGCCCTCAACCCAAGGCGACCCAATGAGTGACACCGGTCTGTTTCTGACGCTGGAAGGCATCGACGGCGCGGGCAAGTCGAGTCACCTCGACGCACTGGAAGCCCGCTTCAAGGCACAGGGCCGCACCGTGGTGCGCACGCGCGAACCCGGCGGCACGCCGCTGGCCGAGACGCTGCGCGGGCTGGTGCTCGAACAGCCGATGAACCCGTTGACCGAATCGCTGCTGGTGTTCGCGGCGCGCTGCGACCACATCGCCCAGGTCATCGAACCGGCGCTGGCGCGTGGCGAGGTCGTGCTGTGCGATCGCTTCACCGACGCCACCTTCGCCTACCAAGGCGCGGGGCGCGGCTTCGACACCGCCGTGCTGGCGACCCTCGAACAGTGGGTGCAGGCGGGCCGGGCAGGTTTGCCTGCGTCGCAACTGCTGCAGCCCCAAGTGACTGTGTGGTTCGACCTCGCCCCCGAGATCGCCGCCCAGCGCCTGGCCGGCGCGCGCGTGCCCGACAAGTTCGAAGCCCAGCCCGTCGAGTTCTTCCGCCGCGTGGCGCAAGGCTACGCCGCCCGCGCCGCTGCTGATGCGTCGCGCTTCGTGCGCATCGACGCGAGCCAAACGCGTGACCAAGTCTGGCAACAGATCGACACCGCGCTGGTGGCGCGTGGCGTGCTGTCGCCGGTGCAGGGGGCCGCGCGATGAGCGAGCCGGTGAACACGCTGACCCCGTGGCTGCGCCAGCCCTTGGCCGAACTGCTGCGCCAGCGCGGTCATGCCTGGCTGCTGCAGGGGCCGTCGGGCATCGGCCAGTACGAACTGGCGCTGGCGCTCGCCGCCGCCTGGCTGTGCGAACAGCCGGTGGAGGAGGGCGGTGCGGCCTGCGGCCACTGCGCGAGCTGCCATGCCATCGAGGTCCGCACCCACGCCGATTTGTGCGTGCTGATGCCCGAGGTCGCGATGCAGGAACTGGGCTGGCCGCTCGACGAAAAGGCGCAGTCCGACATCGACGACAAGAAGCGCAAGGCCAGCCGCGAGATTCGCGTCGAAGCCATGCGCGACGCGGTCGGCTTTGCGCAGCGCACCAGCGCGCGCGGCCGCGGCAAGGTCGTGCTCGTGTATCCGGCCGAGCGCATGAACACCATCACGGCCAACGCGCTGCTCAAGACGCTCGAGGAACCCGTCGGCGACGTGCGCTTCGTGCTCGCCAGCGAAGCCGCGTGGCAGCTGCTGCCGACCATCCGCAGCCGCTGCCTGGGCTTCACGCTGCCGTGGCCCGAAACCGCCGAGGCCGAGGCCTGGCTGGTGGCGCAGGACGTGCCGGCCGCCGACGCGGCGCAGCTGCTGCGTGCCGCGGGCGGACGGCCCAGCGATGCGCTGCGGCTGGCGCGCTCGGGCCAGTCGCCCAAGGCGTGGTCGCTGCTGCCCAAGGCCGTGTCGCGCGGCGACGTGGGCGCGCTGGCCGACCAGGCGCCGGCCCAGGCCGTCGTCTCGCTGCAAAAGCTCTGCCACGACCTCATGGCCGTGGGCCACGGCGCCGAACCCCGTTTCTTCGACGCGGCCGACCTGCCGCCGGCCCCGCACAAGCTGGCGCTGGCGCGCTGGTCCAAGTCGCTCGCCGCCGCCGCGCGGACCGCCGAGCACCCGTTCAACGCCGGCCTCATGCTCGAAGCGCTTGTGAGCGAGGCGCGAAGCACCCTAAACTCTGCCGCTCGCCGCCCATGAACCAACCTGTCGCTCCCGCCGCCGCTTCGTCTGCCACGCCCGCCCGGCCGAGCGTCATCCAGCTCGCCATCAAGGAAAAGGGCGCGCTCTACGCGGCCTACATCCCGCTGTTTGCCGAGGGCGGCATCTTCATTCCGACCACGCGCGAGTACCGGCTGGGCGACGACGTCTACGTGCTGCTCACGCTGCCCGAAGATCCGCAGCGCTACCCGGTCGCCGGCAAGGTCGCCTGGATCACGCCGGCCCGCGCTGCCGGCAACCGGGCGCCGGGCGTCGGCGTGCGCTTTCCCTCGGACGAGAAGTCGCGCCAGCTGAAGGCGCGCATCGAAGCCGCGCTCGGTGGCTCCATGGCCTCCGACCGCCCGACCCAGACCATCTGAGTTCTTTCCGCCGCCGTCCCCGTGACGCGGAACTCCGGACACGGCGCGATCTCCCACAGGCGCGCCGCACTTCATCCTTTCCGATGTTCACC
Organism: Variovorax sp. GW821-FHT10C12; assembly: GCF_059415405.1. Taxonomy (NCBI): domain Bacteria; kingdom Pseudomonadati; phylum Pseudomonadota; class Betaproteobacteria; order Burkholderiales; family Comamonadaceae; genus Variovorax; species Variovorax sp. GW821-FHT10C12. The sequence continues at coordinate 1,402,827 of NZ_JBWKNE010000001.1, read as the reverse complement.
GATTCCCACTGCCACCTGACCTTTCCCGAATTCGCGGACCAGATGCCCCAGATCCGCGCCGCCATGGCCGCCGCCAAGGTCGACCGGGCGCTGTGCATCTGCACCAAGCTCGAGGAATTCGACGACGTGCAGGCCCTGGCCGCCAGCTACGACAACTTCTGGGCCAGCGTGGGCGTGCACCCCGACAACGAGGACATCGCCGAGCCCACCGTGGAAGACCTGGTGCGCCTGTCGGCGCGTCCGCGTGTCGTGGCCATCGGCGAGACGGGCCTCGACTACTACCAGATGGAAGAACGCAAGGGCGGTCGCAGCATCGCCGACATGGAGTGGCAGCGCGACCGCTTCCGCGTGCACATCCGCGCCGCGCAGCAGACCCGCAAGCCGCTGATCATCCACACGCGTGACGCCTCGGCCGACACGCTGGCCATCCTCAAGGAGGAGGGCGAAGACGGCGCGGGCAGGGCGGCCGGCGGCGTGTTCCATTGCTTCACCGAAACCGCCGAGGTGGCGCGCGCCGCGCTCGACCTGGGTTTCTACATCTCCTTTTCGGGCATCCTGACCTTCAAGAAAGCCCAGGACCTGCGCGACGTGGCGGCCTTCGTGCCGCTGGACCGCATGCTGATCGAGACCGACAGCCCCTACCTGGCGCCCGTGCCGTACCGCGGCAAGACCAACAACCCGTCGTACGTGCCCTTCGTGGCACAACAGATCGCCGAACTGCGACAAATGCCCGTAGAGGACATCGCCAAGGCGACAAGCGACAACTTCGAAACATTGTTCAGGGAAGTCAAATCATGAAAAATTACTTTAAGAAGTCGATATATCTTGTTGTCATGGTTGCATCTTTTGCAGCGCACGCCGGTTCGTTCGAAGACTTTTTCCGCGCCGTGCGCGGCGACAACGCCAGCGGTGTGCGCACCCTGCTGAACCGTGGTTTCGACCCAAATACGCGCGACGAACACGGCCAGACCGGCTTGATGCTCGCGCTGCGCGAGCCGTCGCCGAAGGTCATCCAGGTGCTGATGGAGTCGCCGCAGCTCAACGTCGACCTGGCCAACGCCAAGGACGAAACGCCGCTGATGTTGGCGTCGATCAAGGGCCAGCAAGACCTGGTGGTGCAACTGCTCAAGCGCGACGCCGCCGTCAACAAGACCGGCTGGACACCGCTGCATTACGCGGCGAGCAGCGGGCAACTGTCGATCATGAAGCTGCTGCTCGAGAACCACGCCTTCATCGACGCCCAGTCGCCCAACGGCACCACGCCGCTGATGATGGCCGCGATGTACGGATCGAACGATGCCGTGAAGTTGCTGCTGGCCGAAGGTGCGGACACGGCGATGAAGAACCAGCTCGGCATGACCGCCGTCGATTTCGCGGTGAAGGCGAACCGGGCGGAGTCGGCGGAGCTGATCAAGGCGGCTGGGGATGCGAAGGCGAATGGGGTGAAGGCGGTGCCGAAGGATGGGAAGTGGTGAGCGGCTGGATGGGTTGAGTGCGGCTGGGATGGTTCAGTTGAAATCAACACAATGTGCATTATGTAAAATCAAATGCACGGTGCTCGCGGTCGACTTCCAGCAGCAATCTCTTTTGCAAGCCTGAGGCGCGCAGGCGCCCCCTTCTTTCACAACGCCGCGAAGCGCGGCACCACCTGCGTATCGATCGCCCCCGAGGGCGTCTGCGGAAACAGACGGCGCGCCATGTTGTGCGGATGCACGGCGGCCTCCGAAATCGTCAGCACCGGCGCGAAGCACACGTCGCTGCCCTCGAGCAGCGCACACCATTCGTCGCGGGTGCGACCCAGGAAGCACGCGGCAAAGCGCTGCTTCAGCGCCTGCCACTTCTCGCGCTGCATCTGCTCGCGCGGGTCCACGTCGGCCATGCCGAGCTTGTCGAGCAGCAAGGCGTAGAACTGCGGCTCGATGGCGCCGACGGTGACGAAGCCGCCGCCCTTGCAGGCGTACACGTCGTAGAACGGCGAGTCGTGGAACACGCTGGGCTGCGTGCCGCCGATGCTGCCGTTGGCATGCAGCCAGTGCACCAGCGTGCCCAGCATCGCGACCACGTCGAGGATCGCCGCGTCGACCACGCGGCCCTGCCCCGTGCTGCGCGCTCCCAGCAGTGCGCTGACCATGCCGAAGGCCAGGCCGAGCGCACCGCTGGCGTCGCCCAGCGTCGGCGGCACCATCGGGGTCGCGCCGGGTTGTGCCGACAGCGACAGCAGGCCGGTCAGCGCCACGTAGTTCAGGTCGTGTCCCGCGGCCTGCGCCAGCGGGCCGTCCTGGCCCCAGCCGGTCATGCGGCCGTAGACCAGGCGCGGGTTGCGCGCCGCGCACACCGACGGGCCGAGCCCGAGGCGCTCCATGACGCCCGGGCGGTTGCCTTCGATGAGCGCATCGGCCGTGGCCACGAGGTCCAGCGCCTGCGCCACGCCCTCGGGCGTCTTCAGGTCGAGCGTGACGACCTGCTTGCGCGCGCGCAGCGGGTTGTCGGTGGTGCTGCCCAGGCGCTGCACGGCGCCGCTGTGCGGGCGCGCGATGACGGTGACCTCGGCGCCCAGCGCGGCCAGGATGCGCCCGGCCACCGGGCCCGGGCCGATGCCCTCGAACTCGACGATGCGGATGCCCTGCAAGGGCTGGGAGTGCGCCGGGGCGGCGGGGGCGTGTTCGTTCATCGGGAGTTGCCTTTCTTGCGCGGCCTTCCGGGCCCCGCGCGTTCGCTGTTGTTCGGGGGCGGCCGGTGGCGGCACCCCGCATCCGATGATCCGCGCGGCCACGGCCTTCTCACCCACTCCTGAAGAGTGGGGCCTTGGCGTGCGCGGCGGCATCTACTTGCGCCATGACCTCCCCTCACCCCTTGCTCCAGCGGCTGCGCCTGCCGGCCGTCGCCTCCCCCATGTTCATCGCCAGCGGCGTCGAGCTTGTCGTCGCGCAGTGCAAAGCCGGCATCGTCGGTTCGTTTCCCGCGCTGAACGCACGCCCCGCCGCCGAACTCGATGCGTGGATCGATGCCATCGCGCAGCAGCTTGCCGCGCACGACGCGGCGCCCCCGCACGCGCCCGCCGCGCCCTACGCGGTGAACCTGATCCTGCACAAGACCAACGACCGCCTCGCCGCCGACCTCGCGACCTGCGTGCGCCGCCGCGTGCCGATCGTCATCACGTCGGTGGGCAACCCGGCACCAGTGGTGGAAGCCGTGCACGCCTACGGCGGCCTGGTGTTCCACGACGTGGTCAACCAGCGGCACGCACGCAAGGCGGCGCAGGCCGGCGTGGACGGCCTGATCCTCGTGTGCGCGGGCGCCGGCGGGCATGCCGGGCACCTGTCGCCCTTCGCGCTGGTGGGTGAAGTGAAGCAGTGGTTCGACGGCCTGGTGCTGCTCGGCGGCGCGATCACGCGGGGCGACGACATCCTGGCCGCGCAGGCCATGGGCGCCGACCTCGCCTACATGGGCACGCGCTTCCTGGCAGCGAGCGAGGCGAGCATCGTGCCGGCCTACCGGCAGGCCGTGCTCGACGCGCCGGCCGAAGGCATCGTCTACACCGACCTGTTCTCCGGCGTGCATGCCAACTACCTGCGCAGCAGCGTGGCGGCGGCGGGCTACGACCCCGACGCCCTGCCCGCGCGCGGCGCCGTCGAAGAAGACTTCGGCTCGGAAAGCATGGCCAAGGCCAAGGTGTGGCGCGACATCTGGTCGGCCGGGCAAGGCGTGGGCTGCATCGGCGAAGTCCGGCCCGCGGCCGAGATCGGTGCCCGGCTGCGGCGCGAATACGACGACGCGCGGGCGCGGCTGGGGTTCGGCGTGGCCGCCTGAGACACGCGCCCAGTGCGAGGCATGGGGCGCGTGGCGCCCCTCCTCAGATCACGCCCTCTTCCCGCAGCCGTGCCTGCTCGTCCGCATCGAGCGCGAGCCATTCGCCGAACACCTCGGCGTTGTCCTCGCCGATCGCGCCGCCGGGCGTGTGGATGGCGCCGGGGTCGCGCAGGAAGCGCGGCACCACGCCCTGGATGCGCACCTCGCCGAAGTCGCGGTCGGGCACGCTGCACAGGAACCCGCGCGCCTTCACCTGCGGGTCTTCCACGATCTGGCGCGCCGAATAGATGGGCGCCAGCGTGCCCTGGTGGCGCTCGAAGGAGGCCAGCACCTCGTTCAGGTCGTGCGCCAGGAACCAGTCGGCGAACAGCGCGTTGAGTTCCGCCGTGTGCGCGCAGCGCGCCGGGTTGCTGCCGAAGCGCGGGTCGGCCAGGAGGTCCTCGCGCCCGATGGCGCGGCAGTTGGCCGCGAACAGCGCGTTGGTGCTGCCCGACAGCGACACCCACTGCCCGTCGCGCGTGCGGTACACGCCGGTGGGGGCCGCGTACTGGCTGGTGTTGCCCGAGCGCTCGTGGCTTTCGCCGAGCAGGTCGTACTTGATCGGCAGGAACTCGATCAGCTTGAGCATGGCCTCGGTGAGCGACAGGTCGATCTCCTCGCCCGGCGCCTCGGGGTGGGCCGCGCGCTTCCACAGGGCGGTCATCACGCCGAGCGCACCGAACAGGCCGCCGATCGAATCGCCGATGGGGTAGCCCGCATGCATGGGCTGGCCGTCGGCCTCGCCCGAGATGTAGGTCAGCCCGCCCATGGCCTCGAAGATGCGCGCGAAGCCCGGCCGATCGCGGTACGGGCCGGTCTGGCCGAAGGCGGTGGCGCGCAGGATGACGAGGCCCGGCTTCAGCGCCCACAGCGTGTCGCGGTCCAGGCCCCAGCGGTCGAGCGTGCCGGGACGGAAGTTCTCGATCAGCACGTCGAAGCGCGGCAGCAGGCGCTTGAACAGCGCCAGGCCGCGCGGCTTGCGCAGGTCCAGCGAGATCAGCTTCTTGTTGCGGTTGGTCACCTTCCACCACAGCGCCTTGCCGTCCTTGAAGGGCGGGAAGGCGCGGCAGCCGTCGCCCACGCCGGGCAGCTCGATCTTGAGCACCTCGGCGCCGTAGTCGGCCAGCAGCGCGGCGGCCGAGGGCGCCGCCACCACGGTGGCGATGTCGAGCACGCGCAGGCCGGCCAGCGGCCCCTGGCCCCGGGCGGGTTCTTTGCGGGAGGTCATGGGGTCGCGGCTCCTGCGGCGGCAAAGCGGCCGAGATGGAAGGTGGCATCGCCGAGCAGCACGTCGTTGGCCATGAGGCGCTTGGCGTAGTGGCTGATGGCGGTCTCGTCCTGCAGGCCGATAGCGCCGTGCAACTGCAGGCTGTCGAGCGCGATGGCGCGGCCCGCCAGGCCGGCGGCGTACTTGGCCGCGCTCACGCGCCGCACGCGCTCCTGCGGCGACACCGAGGGCCAGCCCTGCGCGGCCTCGCGCACCAGCGTGCGCGCCTGCCCCCACAGCCGGTAGTGCTCGACCACGCGGTGCTGCAGGGCCTGGTAGTCGGCCAGCGCACGGCCGAACTGCTTGCGCGTGCGCAGGTAGTCGACCGTGAGTGCCAGCGCGCGCCGCATCGCGCCGACGCTCTCGGCGGCCAGCGCGAGGGTGGCGAAGGCCACGGCCTCTTCGATGATCTCGCCGGCGCGCTCGGGCCCGGCCATGAGCGCGTCGAGCGGCAGCGCCACGTCGTCGAAGACGGCATCGCAGGCGCCGCGCCCGTCGTGCAGGCGGTAGCTGCGCCGTGCCACACCTGCGACCTCCGCATCGCAGGCGAACAGGCCGAGGCCGCCGTCTTCGAGCCGCGCGCTCACGAGCAGCGTCTGCGCGCCGTCGCCGCCCAGCACGAAGCGCTTGTGGCCGCTCAGGCGCCAGCCGTCGCGGTGGCGCCGCGCGAGGGTGTCGACGCGTGCGACATCGGCCACGCCGTTGCCTTCGCCGTGCGCGAACGCCAGCCGCAATGAGCCCTCGGCCAAGCCCTCGAGCAGTCGGCTGCGCAGCGCTGAAGGCGGCGTGTCGCTCACCAGCTGCGCGCCCAGCACCGTGCTCCAGAGCAAGGGCTCGAGCAGCAGCGCCTCGCCCGTCGCTTCCATCACGGCGCACCGTTCGACCGCCCCGCCGCCGAAGCCGCCGTCGCGTTCGGGCACGCACAGGCTGCCGATGCCGAGTTCGTGCAATGCCTGCCAGAACGACGCGTCGAAGCCGCCGTGGTCCGCCAGCACGCGCTGGCGGTGCTCGAAGGCGTAGCGCTGCGCCAGCAGGCGGCGCAGTGCCGCGTCGAGCATCGCCTGCTCGTCGTTCAGCGGCTCGCCGGCATCGCCATCGAGCGCGCTCTGTCCGCGGAAGATGGCCTTGGCGACGATGCCGCGCTGCACCTCGGACGTGCCGCCGCCCAGCGTGATGCCCCGGTAGCGCCAGACATGCAGCGCCAGGTTTTCCGCATGGGTGGGTGACAGCGGCGCGGGGTTGGGCACGCCCTCGATCGCGCCGGCATCGCAAGGCAGCGCCTCGAGGCCGGCAAATTCGAGCTGCAGCTGCTGCAGGTCCTGCAGCAGCGTGTTGCCCTGCAGCTTGAGCAGCGAGGCCTCCAGGCCCGCGTCGCCGCCCGCCTCCACCGTGCGCACGGCGGGCCACCAGGCGGCGTCGAGCGCACGGGCGCGCACGTCGAGCTCGGCGAAGCGCCGCGCGTACACGTCCTGTTCGAGCAGCGAGGCGCCGCCGGGTCCGCGCCCGGCCGCCATGCGCCCGGTCTCGACCAGGTCGGCCTTGCACTCGGCCACGCGCGCGACGAACAGGCGCTCGATCACCAGCAGCCCCTTGGCCACGCTCCAGCCGGCATGCTCGACGCCGACGAGGTTCTCGACCGGCACGCGCACGTCGTCGAAGAACAGCTGCACATGGAACTGCGCGCCGTTCATGAAGCGGATCGGGCGCACGGTGACGCCGGGCGATTCGAGGTCGATCAGCAGCACCGAGATGCCGTCCTGCTTGCGCGCCGCGCCGGCGTCGCTGCGCACCAGCACCAGCGCCCAGTTGGCCCAGTGGCCGTAGCTCTGCCAGATCTTGGTGCCGCTGACGATGTAGTGGTCGCCCTCGCGCCGCGCGGCCGTGCGCAGCGAGGCCAGGTCGGAGCCGGCGTCGGGCTCGGAGTAGCCCTGCGCCCAGTAGTCGTCGAAGGACAGCATGCGCGGCAGGAAGCGGGCCTGCTGCGCGGGCGTGCCGTGGCGCATCAGCGTCGGGCCGATGGTGTCGATGCCCAGGTTCTCGTAGCGCGGCGCGTCGCTGGCGGCGAGTTCTTCGCGGAACACGGCCTGCTGCACGAGCGACCAGCCGGGGCCGCCGTGTTCGCGCGGCCATCCGGGCGCGCCCCAGCCGCGCGCATGCAGGATGCGCTGCCAGCGGCTGGCCTGCTCGCGCGTGACCAGGCAGTGCGCGCGCACCGAGGCGCGGATGTCGGCGGGAATGGCTTCGTCCAGAAACTGGCGCACCTCGGCGCGGAAAGCCTCGAGGTCGGCGGTGGATGCATGAGGGGACATGATGAAGGTGCTCTTTCTCGTTCTATTTCTGCTGCGGCGCGGCGCTGTCGCGGTCCCAGTCGAACAGGCCCGGCTCGCCGCGTGCGAAGCGCGCCGCCGCCTCGGCGTGGTAGGCCGAGGCCATGGCCACGCCCTGCGCGCAGGCCTCCAGCGTGGCCAGCGTGGCGTAGTCGGTCTCGAAGCTCTTGTTGAGCAGGCTGCGCGTCATGGCGGCCGCCTCGCGCGGGCCGGCCGACAGCCGGTGCGCGAAGTCGCGCGCGGCCTGCGCCAGCGCCTCGGGTTCGTGCACCGCATGGACGAAGCCCATGGCCTGCGCTTCGTGCGCGCCGATGCGGCGCGCGGTGAGCATCACCTCCTTGGCGCGCGCCAGCCCCACGATGCGCGGCAGCGTGTACAGCGCGCCGTAGTCGGGCACGGCGCCCATGCGCGCGAACGACATGCAGAAGGCTGCGCGCGTCGACGCCAGGATGAAGTCGGCCTGCAGCGCCAGGCCGAAGCCGGCGCCGTAGGCCGCACCGTCCACCGCGGCGATCACCGGCAGGTCGAGCTCGCGCAGCTGGGTCAGCCACAGCTGCGAATCCATGAGGCGGCGGCGCGTGGCGTCGGGCGAATTGCGTTCGGGGTCGGGGTCCTGCAGCCGCTCGTTCATGCCCTTGACGTCGCCGCCCGCGCAGAAGCTGCCGCCCGAGCCGGTGAGCACCAGCACGCGCAGCGCGCGGTTCTCGCGCACGCGCGCCAGCATCTCGGCGTAGTCGGCGCGCAGCTCCATCGACAGCGCGTTGCGCGCGCCGGGCCGCTGGTGGGAGAACTCGGCGACCGGGCCGTCGATGACGAGCCGCGATTCGCGCAGGGAAAGGATCTCGGTGTCGGATGCCATGGGGTTCTTTCGTTTCATTCCTTGAACGACACGCCGAGCTCCTGCGACAGCCGCGTGATGCGTGCGCGCTCGCCCAGGAAGTAGTCGGTGGCCGCGGCGGCCGTGCTGCCCTCGGGCTCGATGCCGGCGGCGCGCAGCGGCTGCTGCACCTCGGGGAGCCTGAGGATTTCGTTGACGTGGCGGTTGAGCAGCTCGACCACCGGCTTGGGCGTGCCCGCCGGCGCCAGCCACATGAACCAGGGCGTCATGCCCTCGATCTCGCGCGTGAGGCCCTGCTCGGCGCCGGTGGGCACGTCGGGCGTGAGCGCGAAGCGCTTGGGCTCGGTCACGGCCAGCAGGCGGATGTTGCCGCGCTCCACCATCGGGCGCACGGCGGCGTACTCGAGCATCGCGAAGTCGACCTCGCCCGCCGCCACGGCCAGCGCCGTGGGCGCGTTGCCCTTGTAGGGCGCGCCGATGGCCTTCACGCCGAGCGAGCGCACCAGCGTGAGCGCGGCCACGTGCGGGTTGCTGCCCGCGCCGCCGTAGCCGAAGCTCAGCTTGCCGCTGTTGGCTTTCGCGTAGGCGATGAACTCGGCCACGTTGCGCACGGGCAGCGTGCTGCGCACCGCCAGGAACGACGGCGCGCGCCCGACCATCGACACCGGCACGAAGTCCTTGCCGGGCACGAAGGGGAAGTTGTCGAACATCAGCGGAAAGCTGGTCGAGACCGCGTTCGCCAGGCCCAGCGTGTAGCCGTCCGCCGGCGCGCGCGCCATGGTCTCCATGCCGATGCGGGTGGCCGCGCCGGTGCGGTTCTCGACGATGAACGGCTGGCCCAGCCGGTCGCCGAGCTTCTGCGCGACCAGCCGCGCGAGTGTGTCGGTGCTGGCCCCGGCCTGCACGCCCACGAGGATGCGCACGGGGCGCTCGGGGTAGCCGGCGGCCTGCGCCTGGGCGCACACCGTGAACGCGGCGCCGACAAGCAGCGCGCGGACCGCAGCGGCAAAGAGAAGAAATCGAATGGACATGGATGCGTCTCCTGGAAGTCGCTGTCGCGCTCAGGAACGACGCGACGCGCTGGAGGTCATCATCCGGTTCGGTGCGGCGAACACCCCACCCCTGTGGGGCGGCTCGGGAAAACCCGGGTGGGGGTGCGCTACCTCGGCCCGGCGGCGCGCAGCCGCTGCACCACGTCGTCCCGCCCGGTCGCGCCGAGCTTGCCGTAGACGTTCTTCAGGTGCCACTTCACGGTGTCGAGCGACACCCCGAGCGCGCGCGCGATCTTCTTGTTCGGCATCGACTGCTGCAGCAGCTGCACGATCTCGGTCTCGCGCGGGCTCAGCAATTCGAACGAGGCGGTGCGGGCCGCGTCACTGCCTGCGCCCTGCCCGCCCCCTGCATTCGCCTGCGGCTGGCGGGCCGAGGCCTGGACGCGCCGGGCATAGAAGGCCAGCAGCGGGTCCGTGCCGGGCTCGTTGCCCACGGCCTCGATCAGCGCCAGCGCGTCGGGGTCGGCGTCGAGCAGCGAGCGCACCAGCCCGAGCCGGTGCCCGATGCGCAGGGCTTCGCGGGTGCGCTCGCGCGCCACGTCGTCGCGGCCCAGCCGACGCTCGAGCACGGCCGCCTGCAGGTGCAGGTAGGCCAGGCGGCGGATGCGTCCGCGCCGCTCGCACAGGACCCACAGCGCGTCGATGCGCCGCAGCGCGCCCTGCAGATCGCCGTCCCAGATCGCCAGGCGGATGCGCGCGCGCTCGGCGACCACCATGATCTCGCTCAGGGTTTCGGACTCGACACCCGCGTGCCGCGCGTCGAGCGCGTCCAGCCGTGCCATGCACTGGCGCGCCGCCTCGGATTCGCCGCGCTGCGCGTGCAGCTTGAACTGCTCCAGCAGGCAGTAGGCCAGCACGCGGTCCAGGCCGAGCCGCTGCGCGTAGTCCTCGACCTGCTCCAGGTGGGCGAAGGCGTCGAGCGGGCGGCCGGCCATGCCGTGGGCGCGCGTCAGCACCAGCATCACGCGCACCACCGTGTCGGGAATGGACACCCGCTCCATCACGTCGAGCCGCTGCTCGATCAGCTGCGCCGCGGCGACCGGGTCGTTCAGTTCGTACAGCACCTCGGCCAGCAGGCCGGCCGCCATGCAGGCGGCGTCGACGCAGCTGCCGCCGCGCTGGTCGGCTTCGAACAGCACGTCGCGGTAGATGCGCTCGGCCTGGATCATCTGGCCCTCGACCCCGTGCGCGAGCCCGACCAGGCAACGGCCCACCAGCGCGCCGAAGGGCGTGCCGTGCAGCACCTGGCCTTCGACCAGCGGCGGCTCCTCGTCGAGCTGGATGCGGCGCGCGCGCTCGTACTCGCCCCGGTAGATGTACAGCCAACTCAGGATGTTGCGCCGCCCGGCGCGCGCGATGCCGTCGGCCCCTTCGGGCGCGTGCTGCAGCTCCTGCAGTATCGCCATGGCGCCGAGCGTGTCGTCGCTTTGCACCGCCAGCAGGCCGCGCAGCAGCGTGAGCCGGTAGCGCATGGCGGGCGGCGCGTCGGCCAGGTCGATGCGCAGCTGGGCAACGGTGTGCGCGCAGTCGGCCAGCCGCCGCTCGTACACCTCGACCCAGGCCATCCACAGGCGCAGCCCGGCGCGCTCGCGCAGCAGCGCGGGCGGCAGCAGCCGCACCAGGCTCACCAGCTGGCGCAGCTCGCCGCGCACGAACAGGTCGCTCGCGCAGCCCTCGACCAGTTCGACGGCGGCGTCGGCCTCGCCGGCCTGCATCGCATGGCGCACGGCATCGTGGTGCAGGCCCTCGGCCGCGAACCAGTGCCAGGCCGCGACATGGACGCGGCGGCGCTCGGGCGCCGGCCAGGTCTCGAAGCGGGCACGCAGCACGTCGCGCAGCAGCGGATGAATGCGCCACCACGCCGCCGGGTCGTCCGCGCCGGCGGCGCGGGTCATGAACAGCCCCTCGCCCGCGAGCCGGCCCAGCAGCGCCGCGCAGCGCGCCGCGGCCTGTGCTTCGCCGAGCAGCGCGGCGCCCAGCGACGCATTGAAGCGCGACGACACCGCGCAGCACACCATCAGGCGCAGCTCTTCCGGCGCCAGGCGGGACAGCACCTCGTGCTCGAGGTAGGCGGAAAAAGTCTTGGGATCGCAGACACGCTCGAGCTGCGCCGGCAGCGCGCCCGGCCGGCGGCGCAGCGCCACGCTCAGCAGCTGCAGCCCGGCCGGCCAGCCGTCGGTCAGCGCATGCAGGCGCTCGGCGATGCGGTCGTCGGCGCCCGACAGCCGCCCGCGCAGGAACTCGGCCGATTCGTCGCGCGAAAAGCGCAGGTCGTCGGGCCCCAGCTGCAGCACCCGGTCGGCGGCGCGCGCCCGCGCGAGGAACAGCGGCAGCGCGGTGCGCGTGGCCAGTGCGCAGCGAAGGTTGGCGGGCGCGTACTCGACCAGCAGCTGGATCGCATGCACCGCCTCGCCGCCGTGCAGGTGGTGCGCGTCGTCGAGCACCAGCACGATGTCGCGCCCGCTGGCCGCAATGCCCTGCACCAGCGCGATGACCATGCGCTCGACCGCCTCGGCATCGCTGCCGCGCCCGGCCAGCAGCCGCGCCTCGCGCGTGATGGCGGCATCGATCGCCTCCAGCGCCGCGAACAGGTCATCGACCAGCCGCGGGATGTCGTTGTCGTCGCTGCCCAGCGCGACCCAGGCGACCTCCGAACCCGTCGCCACCAGCTCGCGACGCCACAGCTGCAGCAACGAGGTCTTGCCGCAGCCCGCGGGCGCCTGGACGACGACAAGCCGGTGCGGCGCCGAGGTGGACAAGGACAGGCGCGCGAGCAAGGTTTCGCGCGACAGCAAAAGCCCGGCGGATCGCGGGAGCGATCCGGACACGGGCTGCGCATCGTTGTGTTTCGTGCGCTCGGTGGGCAGGGTCGGCATCGGCGTGGATTCTCGCGCACCGTGCCCGGCCCCACCCGCAGGGGGTGGGGTCGCCCCGTCACGCTGCTGCACAATCGACCGCGATGCCGGTCCCACCCCCTCCCGCCTTGCCCGAGGCCGCGCGGCGCCCGGGTGCCGCCGCGGTCGGGCGCGAGCGCCTGCTGGCGCGGCTGGACGCGGCGCGGCAGCTGCGCTGCATCGCCGTCACCGGGCCGGCCGGCGCCGGCAAGTCCACGCTCGTCGCGGCCTGGCGGCGGGCGCTGGTCCCGATAGGTGTCGACGTCGCCTGGTTCGCGCCGGCCGCCGCCGACGACGACCCCGCGCGCTTTCTCGCGGGCCTGCTGGCCGGCGTGGCGCAGGTCGATCCGGTGCTGGCGCGCGAAAGCACCGCGTGGCCCGCCGCCCCCGGCCTCGGTGCCGACCCCGATGCCATCGAGCGGCAGGTCATCACGCTGGTGCGCGCCATCGCGGCCTCCCCGCGCGAACTGGTGCTGGTGCTCGACGACCTGCACCGGCTGCGCCACCCCGCGGTCCTCGAGGCGCTGCAGTGGCTGCTCGATTACGCCCCGCCCCGCCTGCACCTGGTGCTCGTCTCGCGCGGACGCCTGCGGCTGTCGCTCGAGCGGCTGCGCAGCCAGGCCCAGACGCTGGAGCTCGACCGGCATGACCTGCGCTTCACGGCGGCGGAGAGCGCGCAGTTCCTGAAGTCCCACGTGGACGACGTCGATGCCCGCACCGCGCGCAGCCTGCACGAACTCAGCGAAGGCTGGGTGGCCGCGCTGCGCTTCTTCGCACTGGACTGGAAGAGGAAGCGGCGCACCCCCGCCACCACCTCGACAGGCCAGCCCTTCGCCGGCCTGCCGGCCCGCGATGCAACGGCCCTGACCCGGTATTTCGAGCAGGAGGTGTACGCCCACCTGTCGCCCGGCGAACTCGCGCTGCTCGTGCGCGCGGCGCCCTGCCATCGCCTGTGCGCACCGCTGTGCGCCGCGCTCGCCGACGCGCCCGACACCGTCGCCGACGTGGCCACGCTGCTGCTGCGGCTGGAGAGCGAAGACCTGTTCGTCGACCGCCTCGAGCACCCGTCGGGCGAGACCTGGCTGCGCCTGCATCCGCTGCTGCGCGACGCGCTGCTGACCCGCTTCGCCGCCCTTGCCGAGCCCGCGCGGCAAGCCGTGCACGCGCGCGCCTTCACCTGGTTTCGCGACCGGGGCCTGCTGCAGGACGCGGTGCGCCATGCCGTGCAGTCGGGCGATCCGGCGCAGGCCGCGGCGCTGGTCGACCAGTGCGCGCAGTCGCTCATCGTGCGCGGCGAGCGCCGCGAACTGGCGATGCTGCTGCGCCAGTTGCCGGCCGAGCAGCTGCAGCGCAGCTTCAGCATGCGGCTGTGGCTGGTGCGCACGCAGTTCTTCGAGCGTGACCTCGACGCCTGCGCGCGCACGCTCGACGAACTCACGCGCGACCTGCCGGCCGATGCGGTCGCGCACCGCTTCCACGTCGCGGCGCTGCAGGCCGCGCTGGCGCTGCAGCGCGACGACACCGAGGCCGCGCTCGCGATGCTGCCCCCCTTGCTGCAGGTGCCGCCCGACGCCGATCCGCTGGCCGTCGGGGTGCGGCACAACATCCTGTCGTGGCTCCACATCCAGCAAGGCGCCTACGAACAGGCGCGCCGCGTGCAGCGCGAGGCGCCGCCGCTGATGGTCGACGGCGCACCGCTCGTGGCCACCGCCGCCGGCAGCCTGCAGGGGCGTTGCCTGGTCGGGCTGAGCTATGCAATGGAAGGCCAGATGACGCAGGCCGAGCGCGTGCTGCGCGCCGTGGCGGCCGAAGCCGAGCAGGCCGGCAAGGCCGGCGCCGATGCGCGCTTTCTCGCGCTCAGCCTGCTCACCGACGTGCTCTACGAACTCGACGACTCGCGCCAGGCGCGCGCGCTGCTCGAGGACAAGGTCGGCATGCTGGAGCGCATCGCCATGCCCGATGCCGTGCTGCGCGTGTACCGGGTGCTGGCCGCGGCCGCCTGGCAGGCCGGCGACACGGCCGCGGCGTTCGCCCACCTCGAGCGGCTGGAGACCTACGCCACGCGCCACCGGCTCGATCGCCTGCTGGCCCACCGGTTTGCCGACGAGGTGCATTGCCGCCTGCTGTGCGGCGAACTGACGGCCGCGCAGGCGGCGCTGGCCCGGCTGGAGGCGATCGACGCGCGCCATGCGGCCCCGGCCGCGGGGTCGACCGGCGAGATCGGCGAAGTGGCGCAGCGCGCGCGCATCCGGCTGGCGGTGACGCTGGGCGACTTCGAGCGCGCCGCCGCGCAGCTGGCCGACCTGCTCGCCCTGTGCGAGGCGCGCGGCCGGCAGCGCAGCGTGGTGCACCTGCTGGTGCGCGGCGCGGCGCTCGACGCCCAGCGCGGGGGCGGCGAATCCGCCCGGCGCAAGCTGCGCGACGCGCTGCGGCGCGGGCACCGGCTCGGCCTGCTGCGCAGCATCGTCGATGCCGACCCGATGGCGCGCCGCATGCTCGACGAGCTCGCGCGCACCGAATCGCTCGATCCGGTGCTGGCCTTCTACGTCGAGCGCCTGCTGGCCGTGCGCACGCGCCCCGAGACGCCCGCGGACGGCACCGGCAACACCGCCGCAGCCGGTGCAGCCGCTGCGGCACCGGCCGGCCTCGAGGCCTTCAGCGAGCGCGAGGTCGAGATGCTGCGCCTGCTGGCCCAGGCCATGCCCAACAAGAAGATCGCGCGCGCGCTCGGCCTGTCGCCCGAGACGGTCAAGTGGTACCTGAGCCGCATCTACGGCAAGCTGCGCGTGTCCGGGCGCGACGAAGCCGTGGCGCGCGTGCGCGACCTCGGGTGGGACGCCGGCGCCACTACCGCGCCGGACTGACGCAGCCCTCCCCCTTCGGGTCAACCCGCCCCCCATCGGGAGTGGTGGTCCCCCGCGCCCCCGGATTTACCTTTGGGTCTTGCCACGAGCCCCTCAGGAGACAAATCCGTGAACGTGACCCGCAACGTCTTTCGAGACGACCATGAGATGTACCGCGAGACGGTGCGCCGCTTCCTGGAACGCGAATGCAAGCCGCGCCAGGCCGACTGGGACCGCGCCGGCCAGGTCGACCGCGAGACCTGGCTGAAGGCCGGCCGCGAAGGCCTGCTGTGTGCCTCGCTGCCCGAGGAGTACGGCGGTGGCGGCGGCGACTTCGGCCATGCCGCCGTGTTCAGCGAAGAGGTGGCGCGCTCCGGCGTGAGCGGCCCGGCCTTCGGCATGCACTCGGACATCATCGCGCCCTACATCCTGCGCGCCGGCACCGAGGAACAGAAGCGCAAGTGGCTGCCCGGCGCAGCCTCGGGCGAGATCGTCCTGGCCATCGCCATGACCGAGCCCGGCACCGGCAGCGACCTGAAGGCGGTGCGCACCACCGCCGTGCGCGAGGGCGACCACTACGTCATCAACGGCAGCAAGACCTTCATCAGCAACGGCCTCACGGCCGACCTGGTCCTCGTGGTCTGCAAGACCGACCCGGCCGCCGGCGCCAAGGGCATCAGCCTGATCGCGGTCGAGGCGACGCGCGCGGGCTTCCGGCGCGGGCGCAAGCTCGAGAAGGTGGGCCAGTACGCGCAGGACACGGCCGAGCTCTTCTTCGACAACGTGCGCGTGCCCGTGGCCAACCGCCTGGGCGAGGAAGGCAAAGGCTTCGCCTACCTCATGGGCGAGCTGCCGCAGGAGCGCTTCACCATCGCCGTGGGCGCCGCCGCGCGGCTGGAACGCGCGCTGGAGAACACGCTGGCCTACGTCAAGGAGCGCCGCGCCTTCGACCAGACCGTGTGGGACTTCCAGAACACCAAGTTCAAGCTGGCCGACGTGAAGGCGCAGGCCGTGGCCGTGCGCACCCTCATCGACCACTACATCGGCGAGCACATGCGCCGGCGCCTCACGCTGGAAGAAGCGGCCATCGCCAAGCTCTTCGCCACCGAAACGCTGGGCAAGGCGCTCGACGAGATGGTGCAGCTGCACGGCGGCTACGGCTACATGCTGGAGTACCCCATCGCGCGCGACTTCGTCGACATGCGCGTGACGCGGATCTACGGCGGCACCAGCGAAGTGATGCGCGAGCTGATTGCGCGAAAGCTCTGATTCAAACCACTCAAGGAACCCCATGGCACACAAGGTATTCGTCGCCGGCGTCGGCATGATCCCCTTCAAGAAACCCGGCACCAGCGAGCCCTACGACGTGATGGGCGAGCAGGCCATCCGCAGCGCGCTGGCCGATGCCGGGCTCGAATTCAGCGACGTGCAGCAGGCCTACGCCGGCTACGTCTACGGCGACTCCACCTGCGGGCAGAAGGCGGTGTACCGCGTGGGCATGACCGGCATCCCGGTGCTCAACGTGAACAACAACTGCGCCACCGGCTCCTCGGCCCTGTACCTGGCGCGCCAGGCGGTGCAAAGCGGCGCTGTCGACTGCGCACTGGCCTTCGGTTTCGAGCAGATGAACCCGGGTGCGCTCAAGTCGCGCTGGGACGACCGCGCACCGGCGCTGGAACGCGCCGCCCAGGTGGTGGACGAACTGGTCGGCCACCCCGAGATCCCCTCGGCCATCCGCCAGTTCGCCGGCGCCGGCCGTGCGCACATGCGCAAGTACGGCACCAAGCTGGAGACCTTCGCCGCCATCCGCGCCAAGGCCAGCCGCCACGCCGCCAACAACCCGCTGGCCGTGTTCCGCAACGTCGTGACGACCGAGGACGTGATGAATGCGCCCATGCTGTGGGACGGCGTCATCACCCGCCTCATGGCCTGCCCACCCACCTGCGGCGGCGCCGCGGCGATCGTGGTGTCGGAAGCCTTCGCCCGCAAGCGCGGCCTGCGCACCGACGTGCTGATCGCCGGCCAGTCGCTCGCCACCGACCTGCCCAGCACCTACGACGCCAAGGACATGATCCGCGTGGTCGGCTTCGACATGACGGCCCTGGCCGCGAAGCAGGCCTACGAGCAGGCCGGCGTGGGCCCCAAGGACATCGACGTCATCGAGCTGCACGACTGCTTCGCGCAGAACGAGCTGCTCACCTACGAAGGCCTGGGCCTGTGCCCCGAAGGCGAAGGCGAGAAGCTGGTGAACGACGGCGACAACACCTACGGCGGTCGCTGGGTCACCAACCCCTCGGGCGGCCTGCTGTCCAAGGGCCATCCGCTGGGCGCCACGGGCCTGGCGCAGTGCTACGAACTCACGCATCAATTGCGCGGCACGGCAGACCAACGCCAGGTCGAAGGCGCCAAGGTGGCGCTGCAGCACAACCTGGGCCTGGGCGGCGCCGGCGTCGTGACGATCTACAAGAGGGCCTGAACATGATCGACAAGAAGCACATCGGCATGAAGCTGCCGGTCTACCAGGCCACGGCCGAGGCGGGGCAGCTGCGCTTCTTCGCCAAGTCCATCGGCGAAACCAACCCGGTGTACCTGGACGAATCGGCCGCGCGCGACGCCGGGCACCCGGGCCTGCCGCTGCCGCCGACCTTCCTGTTCTCGCTGGAGTTCCAGATTCCCTCGAACGCCTGGCGCGAGACGCTGGGCATCGTGACCTCGCGCATCCTGCACGGCGAGGAAAGCTTCGCGTACCACCGCATGGCCTACGCCGGCGACACGCTGCAGTTCGAGACGCACATCGCCGACATCTACGACAAGAAAGGCGGCGCGCTGAGCTTCGTGGAACGCAAGTCGCGCGTCACCAACCAGCGCGGCGAGCACGTGGCCGACCTGCGCTCCATCCTCGTTCACAAGAACGCATGAAGGCAACGACCATGCACACCCCTTCCCTTGCAACCACCCAGGTCGGCGACGCCCTGCCCCCGCTGGCACTGCCGCCCATCACCCGCACCACGCTGGCCCTGTTCGCCGGCGCCTCGGGCGACCACAACCAGATCCACATCGACATCGACTACGCCCGCAAGGCCGGCATGCCCGACGTGTTCGCGCACGGCATGTTGTCGATGGCCTACCTGGGGCGCCTGCTCACGCAGTGGGTCGACCAGCGCCGGCTGCGCAGCTTCGGCGTGCGCTTCACCGGCATCACGCACCTGGGCCACCAGATCACCTGCGCGGGCCGGGTGGTCGAGAAGTTCGAGGTGGACGGCGAACAGCGCGTGCGACTCGAGATCGAAACGCGCAACCAGTACGGCGAGGTCCGCATCGTGGGCGACGCCGTGGTCGCGCTCTGAACATCCATCAACCCCTTCATTCATTTCTGGAGACACACACATGGGAACTCTCGACGGCAAGGTGGCACTGGTCACCGGTTCGGGCCGCGGCATCGGCCAGGCCATCGCACTGAAGCTGGCCAGCCAGGGCGCGCGCATCGTGGTCAACGACCTGGACGCAGACCCGGCGCAGGAGACGGTCGAGCTGCTGAAGAAGAACGGCGCCGAGGCTGTCGCTTGCGCGGGCAACGTCAGCGCGCCCGACTTCGCCGAGCGCTACATCAAGACGGCGATGGACCACTTCAAGGGCATCGACATCATCGTCAACAACGCCGGCTTCACCTGGGACGACGTGATCCAGCGCATGACCGACGAGCAATGGCACGCCATCGTCGACTGCCACATGACGGCGCCCTTTCGCATCCTGCGCGCGGCCTACCCCGTGATCAAGGCGCAGGCGCAGGCCGACCAGGAAAAGGGCATCGAGGTGTACCGCAAGGTGGTCAACGTCTCGTCGACCTCGGCGCTGAACGGCAATGCCGGCCAGATGAACTACTCGTCGGCCAAGGCCGGCGTGATCGGCATGACGCGCGCACTGAGCCGCGAGTGGGGCCGCTTCAAGGTCAACGTCAACGCGGTGGCCTTCGGCCTGATCCACACCCGCATGACCAACGCCGATGCCAAGGCCGGCGCCACCGTGAACATCGAAGGCCGCGACATCCGCGTGGGCCTGAACCCCGAGCTGCTCAAGTCGCACGCGCAGCGCAACCCGCTGGGCCGGGGCGGCACGCCGGAAGAAGCGGCCGGCGCGGTGTACCTGTTCTGCCTGCCCGAGTCGAACTACATCACCGGCCAGATCGTGGCGGTGGCCGGCTCGCCGCAGTAAGCGCGCGCCGGGCGGGGAAGGCCGCGGGTGGCCTGGCACGCCCGCGGCCTCGCGTTGGTCCAGAAAAATTCCGGAGACACGACACACATGACAACCCTCGCCGACGAACCCACCCGGGCCCCTGCCGCGGTGCGCTACCGCGCCGTGCCTTATGCGGTTCGCCAGACCCTGTGCGAACGGCGCGCCGACGGCACGCTGATCCTGCGCTCCCCGCTCACGCCCAAGGCCACCGGCCGCACGGGCTTCGCGGGCTACATCCCCCACTGGGCCGAACGCCGCGGCGACCTGCCGGCCTTCTGCGAACGCGACGCGCACAGCGGCGAATGGAAGCGCCTCAGCTGGCGCGCGCTGTGGCAGCAGGTGCAGATCGTGGGCGCGGGCCTGCTCGAACTCGGCCTGGGCCAGGGCCGGCCGCTGGTCGTGCTCTCGCCCAACTCGCTGGAGCAGCTGGTGCTGCTGCTGGCCGCCGAATACGTCGGCGTGCCGGTCGCGCCGGTGTCGCCTGCCTACTCGCTGCTGAGCCGCGACTTCGCGCGCCTCAAGGGCGTGTGCGAACTCGTGCCGCCGACCGCGCTGTTCGTGCAGGACGGCGCCACCTTCGAACGCGCCGTCGCCGCCGTCGGTGGCCCCGACGTGCCGGTGATCGCGGTACACAGCGCCGCACCGGGCGCCCTGTCGTGGCAGGCGCTCTCGGCGCGCGAACTCACGGCCGCGTGCCGCGATCGCGTGGCTGCCGCGCACGCGGCCATCCGCCCGGACGACATCGCGCGCATTCTCTTCACCTCCGGCTCCACCGGCGTGCCCAAGGGCGTGCCCATCAGCTACCGCAACCTGCAGGCGACGGCGGCGAGCCAGTCGGACATGTTCGCCAGCTTCGCCGAGCAGGACGAGCCTCCCGTGTTCCTCGACTGGCTGCCCTGGCACCACGCCCTGGGCGGCGTGCTCAACCTCGGGCGCGCGGTGCTGCTCGGCGCCACGCACTACATCGACGACGGCAAGCCGCTGCCGGGCCTGTTCGAGCGCACGGTGCGCAACCTGCGCGAGGTCTCGCCCACCGTGCTGACCAGCGTGCCCTCGGCATGGACCCTGCTTGCCACCGAACTCGAGCGCGACCCGCAGCTGGCGCGCAGCCTGTTCGCGCGTGTCGTCAACTTCGGCTACGGCGGCGCCAGCCTGCCGCAGGACGTCAACGAGCGCATCCAGCGCGTGGCCGAGCGCACCGTGGGCGAACGCATCGTGTTCGGCACCGGGCTGGCCTCGACGGAAACCACCGGCGTGGGCACCTACCGCAACTGGGCCTGCGACGACCTCGCCAACATCGGCGCGCCCGCGCCCGGCACCGAGATCAAGCTGGTGCCGCTGGAATGCGAGCGCTACGAGATCCGGGTGCGCGGCGCCCACAACTTCAGCGGCTATGTCGCGCAGCCCGCGCTCACGGCGGCGGCCTTCGACGAGGAAGGCTTCTTCAAGCTCGGCGACGCGGTGCGGCTGGTCGACGCCAGCGACCCCACCCGGGGCATGCGCTTCGACGGCCGCGTGGCGGAAGACTTCAAGCTGGTCAACGGCACCTGGGTGCGCACCGGTGCCGTCCGCCTGGGGCTGGTCGAGCGCTGCGCGCCGCTGATCACCGACGCCGTCATCTGCGGCCACGACCAGACCTACGTCGCCGCGCTGGCCTGGCCCAACGTGGCCGCCTGCCAGCGCCTGCTGCCCGAACTCGCGGGCCTGGACGCCGCCGCGCTCGTGGCGCATCCGGCGCTGGTCGCGGCCCTCGGCGAGCGCCTGCGCAAGGACGGCGGCAGCGCCAGCCTGCGCGTCGAGCGCCTGCTGCTCATGGCCGAGCCGCCTTCGATGGACGCCAACGAAATCGCGGACAAGGGCTACGTCAACCAGTCGGCCACGCGCGCGCGCCGGGCCGGCCTGGTGGCGCAGCTGTTCGCGCCGCAGCCCGGCCCGCAGGTGGCGCGCGCCTGAACGCGCCCTTCCTCGCATTCACAGAAAAACGGAGACACCATGCACAGCACATCTCATTTCGCCAGACGATGGATCGGCATCGCCGCCCTCGCCTGCGGCACCCTCGCCTTCGCGCAGGACTACCCGACGCGCACCATCACGCTCGTGCTGCCCGCGCCGCCGGGCGGCGCCACCGACGTGCTCGCGCGCGTGATGGCCGACGAACTCGGCAAGCGCCTGGGCCAGACCGTCATCGTGGACAACAAGCCCGGCGCCTCCGGCCTGCTCGGCGCCTCGGCGGTGGCGCGCGCCGCGCCCGACGGCTACACGCTGTTCTTCTCGCATGCCACGCCGATCTACTACGCGCCCTACATGTTCTCGAAGGTGCCCTACGACGTGCGGCGCGACTTCGCCTTCATCACCGAGATCTGCTCGGCCAGCCTGGTGTTCGCGGTCGGCAAGGACGTGCCCGTGCAGAACATGAAGGAGCTGGTGAGCTGGGCCACCGCCAACAAGGGCAAGGTCAACTACGGCTCATTTGGCGTCGGCTCTTCCAGCCACCTGCTGATGGCACACCTGAGCGAATCGCGCCACCTCGACATGGCGCATGCCGCGTACAAGGGCGAGGCGCCGATGATCCAGGACATCCTCGGCGGCCAGATCCCGATGGGCATCGGCACCCTGGGCACCATGGCCCCGCACATCGCCAGCGGCCGCCTGAAGGCCCTGGCCATCGTCGGCGACAAGCGCCTGCCCGAACTCCCCAACGTGCCCACCATGGTCGAGGCCGGCTTCCCCGATGACGAGTTCAAGCCGATCGGCGGCGTGATGCTGACCGCCCCCGCCAAGACCCCGGCGCCGATCCTCGCGCGGCTGGAGAAAGAAGCCCGCGCCGTCGTGCAGACCGCCGCCATGAAGGCACGCTTCCAGGCCTTCGGCCTCGTGGGCATGGGCAACAGCTCGGCCGAGTTCAGGAAGAACTTCGAGGCGAGTGGACCGGTGATCCAGAAGCTGGTGCAGGTGTCGGGCGCGAAGGTGGACTGAAGCGCAAGCGCCGACAGGCATGCGAACGGCCGCTGCGTGCGGCCGTTTTGCTGTCTTCTATCCGACCTGCCTGTCCTGCCCCGCCCAGTGCCTGGCGCGCAGCGCCTTCTTGTCTACCTTGTCGAGCGCGGTCAGCGGCAGCGTGTCGACGAAGCTCACCACCTTGGGCGCCTGCACCACGCCCTTGCGCTCGGTGACGAAGGCGATCAGCTCGTCGGCCTCCACCCGCGCGCCCTCCTTGCGCACCACCACCGCCATCACCGCCTCGCCCCACTTCGCGTGCGGCACGCCGATGACCGCCGACAGCGCCACGCCCGGGTGCTGCGCCAGGCAGCTCTCCACTTCGCTGGAATACACGTTGAAGCCGCCGCTGATGATCATGTCCTTCGCGCGGTCGACGAGGTAGAGGAACCCGTCGGCATCGCGGCGCGCCATGTCGCCCGTGTGCAGCCAGTCGCCGGCGAAGGCCCTGGCGGTTTCCTCGGGCCGGTCGAGGTAGCCCGACATCACCAGCGGGCCGCGCACGCACAGCTCGCCGATCTCGCCCACCGGCACTTCGCCGTGGTGGGCATCGAGCAGGCGCACCTGGTTGCCCGGCAGGCTGCGACCGCAACTGCCCAGCCGTTCGGGGCGATCGAGGTCGTGCTCGTCGCGGCGCAGGTAGCTGATGGTCATGGGCGCCTCGGCCTGGCCGTAGACCTGCGCGAACACCGGACCGAAACGGGCCAGGGCCTGTCGCAAGCGCGCCGGCGCCATCGGCGCGGCGCCGTACAACACCAGCTGCAGGCTCGACACGTCGTGCGCCGCCAGCGCCTCGGCGGCGTCGAGCAGGCCGTAGATCTGCGTGGGCACGAGGAAGGTCGTGGTGATGCGCTCGGTCGCGACCGTCTTCAGAAAACCGTCGACGCTGAAGCGTTCGAGCAGATGCACCGTGCCGCCTTGCAGAAAGGTCGTGAGGAGCATCGCGCCCGCCGCATGCGACACCGGCGTGGCCGCCAGGAAACGCACCTCCTGCGGCCACTCCCAGCCGGCGAGCTGCTGCAGCGCCGACGTCACCACCGTGCGGTGGTGATGCACGATGCCCTTGGAGCGGCCCGTGGTGCCGCCGCTGTAGGCGATCTTGAGGATGTCGTCGGGCTGCGCGTCGAGCGCGATGTCGCTGCCGTCCATGCCATCCGATGCCGCCAGCAGGTCGATGCCGTAGGCGGCCGGCCCCAGCGTCAGCACATGCGGCACCAGCTGCCGCTGCGCCAGCGCGGCCCCGCGTTGCGCATGCTGCGGCACGCCGATCACCAGCGCCCTGGCCTTCACGTCGCTCAAGATGAAGGCCTGGTCTTCTTCCGACCCCAGCGGGTGCAGCGGCGTGTAGACCAGCCCCATGAGGTGCGCTGCGATGATGACCATCACCGATTCGGGCCGGTTGGCGGCCAGCACGGCGATGCCGTCCTGCCGCCGCAGGCCCATCGCCTGCAGGCAGCGCACCATGCGATGGCAGCCTTGTTCGAGTTCGCGGTAGCGCATGCGCACGCCATCGCCCACGAGCGCTTCGCGCATGGCAAAGGCCTTGAAGGCGCCGCGGTAGAGCTCGGCGAAGGTGGCGCCCTGGTGCAGGGTCGGACTGGGAAGTGGGTGCATGGCGGCCGGGCTTTCGTTTCTCAGGGCTGCGGGCGGATTTCGACCCGTGGGCTTGAGTAGGCCGTCCGAACCGGCTGGGGCGGCCACCCGCGTTGGGGGGCAGGCGCCGTTCTCCAGCGGTCGTGCGCCAACGGTCGCTGCTGCTTTCCACACGGGCCCCAGCGCCTTGCTTCGACGGTGGCGCCCAGGCTTCTTACGGCAAATCGGCTCGCGCTCGCGAATGAGCGACGCCGGTCGCATACCAGCAACCAGCGTCGGCATCTGGCGAAAACGACTCCCAGGGGACTTGTTTGCAGCTGTCCGATTTCTGTTCAGCGAAAGGCGCATTGCATGCGCCAAAGAATCGACAGGCGCCGCCCCGCGCCTTGGTCGTTGGCAGGATGAGGTTCCTTCCGATGTGGCTGTTCGCAAACTACCCGGGAAATCTCTTCTACGGCCGCTGCAGTTGACGTCATGAAAATGATTCCAGAGATGTGACGAGATTGGCTCCGAAGACAGTGCGTAGCTTTCGAGCCGTCCCGCTGCGCGCACCTTTGGTGGAGAGAGGATATGCCCTCCGTTCATCCGCCCCCTTGCATCCACGCCACCGCTTCATCCCGCCCTGCCACGCCCAGCTTCCCGTAGATGTTCTTCAGGTGCCACTTCACGGTGTCGATGGACAAGCCCAGTGCCAACGCGATCTTCTTGTTGGGCATGGCCTGAGCGAGCAAGCCCAGCACGTCGCGCTCGCGTTCGCTCAACGGCTCGACCGGGCGCCTGCTCGCCTCGGGGGCCACACCCACCGAGACAGGCGCATCGGCAGCGACAGGCACGAGTCCCACGCGACCCAGGCGCTCCGCATAAAAACCGAGCACCGGGTCCAGCGATGCGTCCTTGGCCACTTCCGCCACCAGCGTCATCACGGCCGGGTCCGCGTCGAGCAGGCTGCGCACCAGGCCCAGCCGGTGGCCGCTGCGCAAGGCCGCGAGCGTGCATTCCCGCGAGGCCTGCGCCCTGCCCCGGCGCTGCTCGATCAGCGCCTGCAGCAGCTTCATCTGCGCGATCAATCGCTGCCGTCCGCGCAGTTCGATGTTCGCGATCAGCGCTTCGATCCGGCGCGCGGCGTCGTCGGTGTCGCCACGGGCCAGCGCCCAGCGGATGCGCGCGCGCTCGGCCACCACGGCGATCTCGCCGAGCGCGCTGTGCGCGGCGTCGGCATGCCGCGCGTCGATCTCGTTGGCGCGCGCCAGCGCCGCCTCGGCGGCGGCCGCATCGCCCATCTGCAGGCGGTAGTGCACCTGCATCGTCAGGCTGTGCACCAGCAGCCGGTCCAGGCCCAGCGCGGCGCTGTAGTCCTCCAGCCGCTCCAGGCAGGCCATGGCTTCCATCCGCCGCCCGGCCGCCCAGTGCGCGGAGGCCAGCGAGCGGTGCACACGCAGCACCGAGTCGGGAATGGACACGCGCTCCAGCGCGTCCACGCGGTCTTCGAGCAGCGCCAGCGCCGCGTCGATCTCGCCGTGCTCGTACAGCACCTCGCCCAGCAGCGCGGTCGACAGGTAGGTGGCGTCGACGCAGGCGCTGCCGCCCTCGTTGGCCTCGCGCAGCACCTCGCGGTAGACGCGCTCGGCCTGCGTCATGCGCCCTTCCATGGCGTAGCTCAGGCCGGCCAGGCTGCGGCCCTGCAGCGTGCCCGACGAGCTGCCGCGCAGCGGCTCGCCGTCGATCAGGCGGATCGGGTTGTCCTGCTGCACGCGCCGCGCGCGCTCGTAGTCGCCGCGGTGCATGTACAGCCACGACAGGATGTTGTCGCGCGCGCCGGTGGCCAGTGCGTCCGCACCCTCGGGCGCGGCCTGCAGGCGCGGCAGCAGCGCCTGGGCGGCGTCGGTGTCGTCGTGCTGCAGGGCCAGCGAGGCCTCGAGCAGCGTGAGCCAGTAGTGGCTGATGGCGTCGTCCGGCGGAATGTCGGGCCGCAGGCGCGCGATGTGGGCCGAAAAGGCGTCCAGCTCGCGCGCGAACAGCTCGATGCGGATCATCCACAGCCGCAGTCCGATGCGTGCCTGCACCTCGGCCGGCGGCAGCTGGCGCACCAGGCCGATCAGCTTGCGCAGCTCGCCGCGCACGGCCAGGCCGTGGGCCGACTTCTCGACCAGCGCGGCAGCGGCGGCGCCCTCGCCCGCCGCCACGGCCTGCCGCACGGCCTCGTCGATGAGGCCGTGGTCGCGGAACCACTGCCACGCGATGCGGTGCACCGCGCGCTGCGCGGCCTCGCTGCGCTGGCGCAGGCGCCCGCGCAGCGTCTCGCGCAGCAGCGGGTGCAGGCGGTACCAGGTCTCGCGCTCGGCGCTGCTCTCGATCGGCACGATGAACAGGTTTTCGCCCTCCAGCCGCGCCAGCAGCGGCGCCGTGGCGGGATCGTCCGCAGGGCGACCGAGCAAGGCCGCGCACAGCGGCGCGCAGAAGCGGCTGCAGGCCGACACGCTGATGAGCAGGTCGAGGTCGGCCGGCGCCAGGTGCGACAGCACCTCCTTCTCGAAGTAGGCGGCAAAGGCCTGCGGGTCTTGCACGTGGGCGCGCACGAAGTCGCCCGGCACCTGGCCCGCGCCCACGCCCAGCTCCTGGCGGCGCTTCTTCCAGTTGATGGCCAGCAGCTGCAGGCCGGCCGCCCAGCCGTCGCACAGTTCGTGCAGCGCCAGCGCATCGCGCGGCGCGATGCTGCCCAGTTGCGACTGCAGGAAGCGCTCGGACTCGGCCGGCGAAAAGCGCAGGTCGCGCACGTCGATCTCCAGCACCTGGCCCTCGGCGCGCAGGCGGTCGAGCGACAGCGGCAGCGCCCCCCGCGAGGCGATGGCCAGGTGCAGGTTGCCCGGCGCGTAGTCGAGCAGCCATTGCAGCGCCTCGTGCAGGCGCGCGTCCATGAGGTGCTGCAGGTCGTCGAGCACCAGCACCAGCTCGCGCGGATGGGCGGCAATGCCGCGCACCAGCGCGATCAGGGCGCGCTCCACGGCTTCGCTGTCGACGCCGCGGCCGGCGTAGTCGGCGGCCTCCTGCGTGGCGACCGGCGCCACCTGCGCCACGCTGGCCAGCAGGTAGTCGAGCAGGCGCGTGGGTTCGTTGTCCTCAGGCGTGAGGCTGAGCCAGGCGACGTCGAAGCCCAGCGGCAGCAATGCCTGGCGCCACGCGACCAGGGTGGTGGTCTTGCCGCAGCCGGCCGGGCCCTGCAGCACGACGCAGCGGCGGCGCCGCCCTTCCATCAGCCGCGCCAGCAGCGCTTCGCGGGCCACGGCGCGCCCGGCGCTGCGGGGGGGAACCATCTTGGTGGCGACCAGGGCCTTGAGCCCGGAGGCGTCGGGCGAACGCGAGGGGGAAAGTGGCTTGTTCTGCATGTCTCTGGCCGGCATTGTGGCCCGCCCGCCACCCGATCGGGGTAGTGGGGTTAAGGGGGTGCGGCGCCCAGAATCGCTGCAAGACAAGGAGACCTGCGTGAACATCCACCGCACCGTGTACCGCGAAGACCACGAGATGCTGCGCGACACCGCTCGGCGATTTTTCGAGCGCGAATGCCTGCCGCGCCAAGCCGCCTGGGACGCCGCGGGCCGCACCGACCGCGAGACCTGGCTCAAGGCCGGCCGCGAGGGCCTGCTGTGCGTCACCGTGCCGGCCGAATACGGCGGCGGCGGCGGCGATTTCGGCCACTCGTGCGTGCTGGCCGAAGAGCTGCACCGCTCGGGCGTCTCGGGCTTCAGCCTGTCGGTGCACTCGGACATCACCGCCCCGTACATCGTGCGCTTCGGCACTGAGGAACAGAAGCAGCGCTGGCTGCCCAAGATCTGCCGCGGCGAGACCATCATGGCCATCGCCATGACCGAGCCGGGCACGGGCTCCGACCTGAAGTCGATCCGCACGAGCGCGGTGCGCGACGGCGACGAGTACGTCATCAACGGCAGCAAGACCTTCATCAGCAACGGCCTGAACTGCGACATGGTGCTGGTCGCCTGCAAGACCGACCCGGGCGCGGGCAGCAAGGGCGTGAGCCTGATCATGGTCGAGGCCGACCGCGCGGGCTTCCGGCGCGGGCGCAAGCTCGACAAGGTGGGCCAGCCGGCCGCCGACACCACCGAGCTGTTCTTCGACAACGTGCGCGTGCCGGTCGACAACCTGCTGGGCGAAGAGAACAAGGGCTTCGTCTGCCTCATGCAGGAGCTGGCACAGGAGCGCCTGATCATCGCCGTGTACAGCACCGCCAAGCTGGAGCGCCTGCTGGAGCAGACGCTCGAGTACGTGAAGGAACGCAAGGCCTTCGACGGCACGGTGTGGGACTTCCAGAACACCAAGTTCAAGCTGGCCGACATCAAGGCGCAGGCCGTGGCGGCCCGCACGCTGGTCGACTACTACATCGGCGAACACATGCGCCGGCGCATCAGCGTGCAGGAGGCGGCCATCGCCAAGCTCTTCGCGACGGAAACGCTGTGGAAGTGCATCGACGACATGGTGCAGCTGCACGGCGGCTACGGCTACATGCTGGAGTACCCGATTGCCCGCGCCTTCACCGACTACCGCATCACGCGCGTGTTCGGCGGCAGCAACGAAACCCAGCGCGACCTTATTTCCAGAAAACTCTGACTCCATTTTCTCGCAGGACCACACACATGACCGAAAAAGTAATCGTCGCCGGCGTCGGCATGATCCCCTTCGCCAAGCCGGGCCAGAGCCTGAGCTACACCGAGATGGGCGCCGAGGCCGTGCGCCGCGCGCTGGCCGATGCGGGCATCGGCTACGACGCGGTGCAGGAAGCCTACGTGGGCTACGTGTACGGCGACTCCACCTGCGGCCAGACGGCGCTGTACGAGGTCGGCATGACGGGCATTCCGGTCGTCAACGTCAACAACAACTGCTCCACCGGTTCCACCGCGCTGTACCTGGCGCGCAAGGCCATCGCCTCGGGCGATGCCGATTGCGTGCTGGCGCTGGGCTTCGAGCAGATGCAGGCCGGCGCCCTCAAGTCGCACTGGGACGACCGCCCGCCCACGCGCGAGCGCTTCCTGCCGGTGCTGCGCGGCCTCACGGCCGACATGGACGGCATGCCGCAGGCCCTGCGCACCTTCGGCGGCGCGGGCCGTGAATACATGGAGCGCTACGGCTGCCGCATGGAGACCTTCGCCGCCGTGCGCGCCAAGGCCAGCCGCCATGCGGCCAACAACCCGCTGGCGCTGTTCCGCAAGGTCGTGACGACGGAAGAGGTCATGAACGACACCGTGTTGCTGCCCGGCGTGATGACCCGCCTGATGGCCTGCCCGCCCACCTGCGGCGGCGCGGCGGCGCTGCTGGTGTCGGAGCGCTTCGCCAAGAAGCACGGGCTGCGCACCGACGTGCAGATCCTGGCGCAGGCCATGGCCACCGACCCGGTGCAGTCCTTCGAGCCGCCGTCGATGCTCAGCTGGATCGGCACGCACATGACGCACACCGCCGTCACCCGCGTGTACGAGGCGGCCGGCGTCGGCCCCGAGGACATCGACGTGTGCGAGCTGCACGACTGCTTCGCGCAAAACGAGGTCATCAGCTACGAGACGCTGGGCTTCTGCCCCGAGGGCGGCGCCGAGCAGTTCGTCGACGACGGCGACAACACCTACGGCGGCAAGGTCGTCATCAACCCCTCGGGCGGCCTGCTGTCCAAGGGCCACCCGCTGGGCGCCACCGGCCTGGCCCAGTGCTACGAGCTCACGCACCAACTGCGCGGCAGCGCCGACAAGCGCCAGGTCGAAGGCGCGCGCCTGGGCCTGCAGCACAACGTGGGCCTGGGCGGCGCCTGCGTCGTGACGCTCTACGGCAGGAACTGACATGGACCTGCAGCTGCCCGCCGACGCCCTCGCCTTCCGCGACGAGGTGCGCGCCTTCATCGCCGAACGCCTGCCCGCCGACATCCGCGCGCGCCTGCGTCGCGGCCATGCGCCGCGCAAGCAGGACACCGTGGCCTGGCAGCGCATCCTGCACGAGCGCGGCTGGGCCGCGCCGCACTGGCCCGCCGAATACGGCGGCGCCGGACTGGGCACCACCGAACGGCTGGTGCTGTTCGAAGAACTGCAGCGCGCCGGCGCGCCGCTGCCCCTGCCCTTCAACATCGCGATGCTCGGCCCGGTGCTGCTGCGCTTCGGCACCGAGGCGCAGAAGCGCTTCTTCCTGCCCCAGCTCGCGCGGCTCGAACTGTGGTTCTGCCAGGGCTTCTCGGAGCCCGATGCCGGCTCCGACCTGGCCTCGCTGCGCACGCGCGCCGCGCGCGACGGCGACCACTACGTCGTCGACGGCCAGAAGATCTGGACCACCTCGGCGCACCAGGCCGACTGGATCTTCGCGCTGGTGCGCACCGAGCAGACGGCGCGCAAGCAGGACGGCATCTCCTTTTTGCTGATCGACATGAAGACGCCGGGCGTGTCGGTGCACCCCATCGTTTCCATCGACGGGCAGCACCACCTCAACGAGGTCTTCTTCGACAAGGCGCGCGTGCCGGTCGCCAACCTCGTCGGCGAGGAGGGCCGCGGCTGGGACTGCGCCAAGTACCTGCTGGCCAGCGAGCGCACCAACATCGCCAACGTGGGCCTGTGCTGGGAGCGCCTGGACGCGGCCCGCGAACTCGCGGCCGGCCTGCGCCAGGGCGGCACGCGGCTGCTCGACGACCCGAAGCTGGGCGTCGAACTGGCCGAGCTGGGCGCGGAGATCCGCGCGCTGGAGCTGACCAACTGGCGCTTCCTGCTCGACCCCGAGATCGGGCGCAAGAACCCCGGCTTCGCCTCGGTGCTCAAGCTCAAGGGCTCGGAGCTGATGCAGGCGCTGACCACGCTGGTCGCGCGCCTGGCCGGCCCGGCCGGCCTGGAGCGCCACGACATCGAAGGCGATGCCGGACAGTTGCCTGCGCTGGCGGCCACCACCCCGCGCTACTTCTTCTACCGCGCGACCACCATCTACGGCGGCTCCAGCGAGGTCCAGAAGGACATCCTGGCCAAGACGCTCCTGGGATAAGAAGCCATGCAATTCGACCTGAACGAAGACCAGCAGGCGCTGGCGCACAGCCTGTCGCGGCTGCTGGACGACCACTGCGGTTTCGAGCAGCGCCGCGCCATCGCCCGTTCGCCGGCCGGCTGGAGCGAAGCGGCCTGGGACCGGCTGGCCGCGCTGGGCGTCACGGCCCTGGGCATCCCCGAGGCCTTCGGCGGCCTGGGCGGCGGCGCGGGCGACCGGCTGCCGGTGATGCAGACCTTCGGCCGCGCGCTGCTGCTCGAACCCTACCTGGCCTCCAGCGTGCTCGCCACGACGGCCGTGCTGTCGGCGGGCAGCAACGCGCAGAAAGACCGCCTGCTGCCGGCCCTGGCCGACGGCAGCCTGCGCATGGCCTGGGCGCACGACGAAGCGCCAGGGCGCCACGCACCGCTGTGGGTCGAGACCCGCGCGCGGCGCGACGGCGAGCGCTGGTACCTCGACGGCGCCAAGTCGCTCGTGCTGCATGCCAGCGCGGCCCATCGCTTCGTGGTGAGCGCGCGCGTAAGCGGCCAGCCCGGCGATGCAGACGGCCTGGCGCTCTTCCTCGTGGAGGCCGCCGATGCCACGCTGCGCCCCTTCCGCCTGATCGACGACACGCCCGCCGGCGAACTGCGGCTCGACGGCACGGTCGCCGAGCCGCTGGGCGACGTGGCCGACCACGCACAGGCCGCGGCCGCCCTCCGCGCCGCCGTGGCCGCCGGCACCGCCGCCGTCTGCGCCGACATGGTCGGCGCCATGGAGGCGGCCTTTGCGCTCACCACCGCCTACGTCACCACGCGCAAGCAGTTCGGCCGCCTCATCGGCGAGTACCAGGCGCTGCGCCATCGCGTGGCCGAGATGGCCGTCGCGCTCGAAATGGCGCGCAGCATGGCGATCGCCGCCGCCGTGGCCGTCGACGACCCCGCCTCGGACCACGCCGCCACCGACCTGCCGCGCGCCAAGCTGGCCATCGGCCGCCACGCGCGGGCGCTGTGCCAGCAGGCGATCCAGTCGCACGGCGGCATCGGCATGACCGAGGAATACGCCGTGGGCCACTGCCTGCGCCGCGTCCACGTGCTCGACCAGCTGTTCGGCGACGTGGACGCGCAGGCCGCGCGACTCGTGCACCTGGCACGCCTTTGATTCAAGCAACCGAACGGAGACACGACATGAACCGCCGCCACACCTTTCGCCTGCTGGGCGCCGCACTGGCCTCGCTCTGCGCCGTCGCGATGCCGCCCGCGCAGGCCGCCGACGCTTTCCCCTCGCGCCCCGTGCGCTTCATCGTGCCGCTCGGGCCGGGCAGCGGCTCGGACACGGTCACGCGCCTGGTGGCCCGGCTCGTCACGCCGGAGCTGGGCGGCCAGTCGACCTTCATCGAGAACAAGCCGGGCGGCGACGCCGTGCTGGCGGTGCAGAGCGTGCTGGCCTCGCCGGCCGACGGCTACAGCGTGCTCATGCTCTCGCCTTCGTCGATGGTGATCAACCCGCTGATCAACGACAGCCTGCCCTACGACGCGCAGAAAGAACTGCGCCCGCTCGCCACCATGCTGCGCAGCGCGGCGGTGCTGGTGACCGGCGCCAACTCGCCTTACAAGACCTACGCCGAAGCGATGGCCGCGGCGAAGAAGAGCCCGAAGACCGTGAGCATGGCCAGCTACAGCAACCACTACCGCATCGGCGCGCTGATGCTGCAGCAAGGCGCGGGCGTCGAGTTCAACTACATCCCCTACAAGTCGCCCGGGCAGGTGCAGACCGACCTGATGGGCGGCCAGGTCGACCTGGCGCTGCTGGACGTCGGCGGCGCGCTGCCGCTGATCGCCTCGGGCAAGGTGCGCCCGCTGGCCGTGACCGGCAAGGAACGCCACCCCAAGCTGGCCAGCGTGCCCACGGTGCGCGAGAACGGCCAGCCGAACTACGACCTGTACGTATGGATCGGCCTGGGCGTGGCCGCCAAGACCCCCGAGCCCGCCGTGAAGACGCTGGAGGCGGCGCTGCTCAAGGCCATGAAGCAGCCGGAGTTCGCCACCTACGTGACGGAGACGGCGGGCGCCGAAGTGTTCACCGTCGGCAGCAAGGAGATGGGCGAGATGATCGCGTCGGAACGCGCGCGCTACCGCGCCTTGTCGAAGCAGGTCGACCTCACGCAAAAGTAAGGAGTACATCGACATGAAGCAGCAACTCTGCAAGGACCGCGTGGTCGTGATCACCGGCGCGGGCCGTGGCCTGGGCCGCGAGTACGCCCTCGAATTCGCACGCCAGGGCGCCAGGGTCGTGGTGAACGACCTGGGCGGGCGCGGCGACGGCAGCCCCGGCGCGGCCAGCGGCCCGGCGCTGGAGGTCGTGGCCGAGATCGAAGCGATGGGCGGACAGGCGATTGCCAACGGCGACGACGTGGCCGACTGGGCCGGCGCGCAGCGCATGATCGACGCGGCCGTGACCACCTTCGGCGGCCTCGACGTGCTGGTCAACAACGCCGGCATCCTGCGCGACCGCACGCTGGTCAACATGGACGAGGAAGACTGGGACGCCGTGATCCGCGTGCACATGCGCGGAACCTTCGCGCCCTCGCGCCACGCCGCCGCCTACTGGCGCAACGAATCGAAGGCCGGCCGCCAGCGCGACGCGCGCATCATCAACACCAGCTCGTCCTCGGGCCTGTACTGCAACGCCGGCCAGTCCAACTACGGCGCCGCCAAGGCCGGCATCGCCGCCCTGTCGGTGATCGCCTCGCGCGAACTCGACCGCTACGGCGTGACGGTGAACGCCATCTACCCCACCGCCATGAGCCGGCTGACCGAAGACATCTTCGCCAGCCCCAAGTGGCAGGCGATCCGCAACGAGACGCCCGACTTCGATCCGCTGGACCCGTCGAACGTCGCGCCGCTGGTGGCTTGGCTGGGCAGCAGCGCGTCGCGCGGCATCACGGGGCGCGTGTTCGGCGCGCGCGGCGGGCGCATCACGGTGGCCGAGGGCTGGCACGCCGGCCCGCGCATCGAGAAGCAAGGGCGCTGGACGGTCGAGGAATTGGGTGATCTGATCCCCGGG
This sequence comes from Variovorax sp. GW821-FHT10C12, assembly GCF_059415405.1. NCBI lineage: Bacteria > Pseudomonadati > Pseudomonadota > Betaproteobacteria > Burkholderiales > Comamonadaceae > Variovorax > Variovorax sp. GW821-FHT10C12. The sequence goes on along the minus strand of NZ_JBWKNE010000001.1, from coordinate 1,368,878 downwards.
CTGGTGAAACAGGCGGCGCCCAACGCGCTCACCACCGGCGAGATTCCCACGGAGCACTAGCATGAGCCAACTGCTCGAGTCCTTCCGCCTCGCCATGCTGCCCGCCGAGGCCGAGGCCTTTCGCGCGCAGGTGCGCGAGTTCCTCGCGACGAACCTGGAACCAGCCGCGCCCGCCGTGCGCGCGCGCACTTGGATGGGCTTCGACGCGGCCTTCAGCCGCCGGCTCGCGCAGCGCGGCTGGGTCGGCATCACCCTACCCGCCGCGTACGGCGGCGCGGGCCTGGATGCCTTTCGCCGCTTCGTGCTGGTCGAGGAACTGCTCTCGGCCGGCGCGCCCGTCGCGGCCCACTGGATCGCCGACCGGCAAAGCGGCCCGCTGATCAACAAGTTCGGCACCGCCGCGCAGAAGGACTTCTACCTGCCGCGCATCTGCCGCGGCGAGGCCTTCTTCTGCATCGGCATGAGCGAGCCCAACGCCGGCTCCGACCTGGCCAGCGTGCGCACGCGCGCCACCCGCGTGGACGGCGGCTGGCGCCTGACGGGCCGCAAGATCTGGACGACCAACGCGCAGCGCTCGCACTACATGATCGCGCTGGTGCGCACCTCGGGCGCACCCGAAGACCGGCACGCCGGCTTGTCGCAGCTGATCGTCGACCTCTCGCTGCCCGGCATCCAGGTGCGGCCCATCGTCGACCTCACGGGCGACGCGCATTTCTCCGAAGTCACCTTCGACGACGTCTTCCTGAAGGACGACGCGTTGATCGGCGACGAAGGCAGCGGCTGGATGCAGGTGAACGCCGAGCTGGCCTTCGAACGCAGCGGGCCCGAGCGGCTGTATTCGAGCGTGGTGCTGCTCGACACCTGGCTGCAGAGCCTGCGCAAGACCGGCTTCACGCCGGCCGACGCCGTGCTGCTCGGCGGCTTCACGACGCAGCTCGCCACCTTGCGCAGCCTGTCGATCGCCGTGACCACCAAGCTGGCGCGCGGCGAGAGCCCCGTGGTCGAGGCGGCGCTGGTCAAGGACATCGGCACCGAGTTCGAGCAGGCGATTCCCGCCGCCATCGAAGCGGCCGTGGCGGCCGACCCGGCGCGCGGCGCCGAGGTCGATGCCGACCTGCACCGCACCATCGCCTACCTGAGCCAGATCTCGCCCACCTTCTCGCTGCGCGGCGGCACGCGCGAGATCCTGCGCGGCATGATCGCGCGCGGCCTGGGCCTGCGCTGAGCACGCCCCCCCAAGGAGACATGCACATGTTCACCGAAGCCATCGAGGCGATCCTCGTCGACCACTGCACGCCGGGTGCCATCCGCGCGATCGAGAACGGCGGCTCGGCCGCAGCGCTGTGGAGCGCGCTGGCCGAGAGCGGGTTCCTCGAACTGATGGCCAGCGAAGACGCCGGCGGCGCCGGGCTCGACCTGGACGCGGTCTTTCCGATCTTTGTCGCTTTCGGCCGGCACGCGGTGCCGGTGCCCGCGGCGCAGCGCATCGCGGCGCGCGCCTTGCTGGGCGACGTGGCACCGCCGCCCGGCCTGCTCACGCTGGCCGGCCATGCGCGGCGCGCGGCCGACGGGTCGGTGAGCGCGGCCCACGTTGCGTTCGGCGCCATCGCCGAGCACGTGCTCGCCAACGTCGACGGGCAGCTCGTGCTGCTCGACGCCGCCCGCGCGCAGCGCACGACCACCGGCGTTCGCGCCAGCCTCGGCGCATCGCTGCGCTGGACCGCAGATGCTGTCGGCGCACCGGTCGGTGACAAAGGCGCGCAGGTTGCCGTGTTCAGCGCGGCACTGCACGCCGCCGCCCTCGCGGGCGCGATGGAGCGCCTGTTCGCGATGACGCTGGGCTACTGCAACGACCGCGTGCAGTTCGGCAAGGCGATCGGCAAGTTCCAGTCGGTGCAGCACCAGCTGAGCGTGATGGCCGAGCACGTCGCGTGCGCCGGCGTGGCGGCCGAGCTGGCCTTCCGGGCCGGCGAAAAGATCCCGTCGCTGCTGGCCGCCGCTACCGCCAAGGCGCGCACCAGCGCCTCGGTGCCGCTGGTGGCATCGACGGCGCATGCGCTGCATGGCGCCATCGGCGTCACCGAGGAGTTCGACCTCCAGCTCTACAGCCGCCGCCTGCACGAATGGCGCATGGCCGACGGCTCGGAAACGCACTGGAACCGCATCGTCGGCGAGGCGCTGCTCGGCAGCGCGACGCCGTTGGTCCTGCAATTCACCATGGAGGAGATTCTTTGATGACCGACTTTCTGAGCTACGAACAAGACGGCCACATCGTCACGCTGACGATGAACGACCCCGAGCGCCGCAACCCGCTCACCGGCAACACGGCCGTGCCGGAGTTCCTGGCCGCCATCGACCGCATCCACGCCGACCATTCGGTGCGCGCGGTGATCCTCACGGGCGCGGGCTCGGCCTTCTCGTCGGGCGGCAACGTGCGCGACATGGGGCGCTACAGCGAACTGCCGGCGATGGAACTGCGCCGCGAATACCGCCTGGGCATCCAGAAGTTGCCGCTGGCGCTGTTCAACCTCGAGGTGCCGGTGATCGCGGCGGTGAACGGCCACGCCATCGGCGCGGGCCTGGACCTGGCCTGCATGTGCGACATCCGCGTGGCGGCCGAAGAGGCGAAATTTGCCGAAAGCTTCGTCAAGCTGGGCATCATTCCCGGCGACGGCGGCGCCTGGCTGCTGCCGCGCATCATCGGCCTGTCGCGCGCCACCGAACTCACCCTGACCGGCCAGACCATCGACGCGCGCCAGGCCGCGGAATGGAACCTGGTGTCGCGCGTGGTGCCGCGCGAGCAGCTGCTGCCCACGGCCCGCGCCATCGCCGAACAGATTGCTGCCAACCCGCCGCACGCCGTGCGACTGGCCAAGCGCCTGCTGCGCGAGGCGCTGCATTCGCGGCTGGACACGCTGCTCGAAATGTCGGCGGCCTTCCAGGTGATGTCGCACCAGACGGCGGACCATCACGAGGCCGTGGCGGCCTTCGTCGAGAAGCGCGCGCCGGTGTTCAAGGGCTGAGTTCAGGCGCCGTGATGTGTTGTCGCGCGAAGGCCCCTGCGGCCTGCGCGGCATCGCGCATCAGGCGCTCCACGATCTGCGCGGCCGGCACGATCTCGTCGGCGAACGCGCCGCCCGGTCCGAAGGAGACGATGCCGCCGTCCACGTCGCCGTCGGCATACACGCGCTGGCGCGTGCGCGAGGACAGGATCAGGTCGCCGAACCCGGCATGGCTGCGAACGCCCTGCGCTTCCAGGCGCTGCACTTCACGCGCGGCCTCGTTGTGCAGCACGCGCCAGGTGTCGCCGATGGAGCCGAGGATGGCCGTCGAGCCTTCGGGCCCGGTTTCGACGATGCGCCGCTTCAGCGCCTCGTGGGCCCGGACTTCGCTCGCCACCAGGAAGCGGCTGCCCATCACCACGCCGTCGGCGCCCAGCGCCAGCGCCGCCGCGATCTGCCGTCCGCTGCCGATGCCGCCACCGAGCACGAGCGGCAAGCGGATCTGTTCCAGCGCGAACGCGCCGTTGACGAAGGCGGACAGCGGGTTGGCGCCGGGGTGCCCGCCCTCCTCGCAGCCGACCAGCGCGATGGCATCGACGCCCAGGCGCGCCGCGCTCTGGGCATGGCGCACGCTGGGGCACTTGTGCATCAGCAGGCCGCCGCCGCGATGGATGGGCTCGACCAGCGCTTCGGGCGAATCGCCGGCGCTCTCGAAATGCCGCACGCCTTCCGCCAGCGCCACCTCGATCCAGCCCGGCACCTGCGCGTTGGCGCCCGCGCGGCGCGACAGCGTCAGGTTGACGCCGAAGGCCCGGCCGCCCGTGAGCGCGCGGCAGCGGCGCAGGTCGGCGCGAAAGTCGTCGAGCGTGTCGAAGGAACGGGCGGTGATGAAACCCATCGCGCCGGCATTGACCACCGCCGCGACGATGTCCGACTGGCCCAGGTGGTGCATGCCACCGAGCAGGATCGGATGGCGGATGCCGAAGCCTTCGGTGAGGCGGGTGCGAAAGCGCGCCACGGCTCAGCTCACCTGGCGGGACTGCCCCGCCCAATGCGGCTCGCGCAGCTGGCGCTTGAGCACCTTGCCCGCGGCGGACAGCGGCAGCGATTCGCGGAACTCGATGCTCTTGGGGCACTTGTAGCCCGCGATGGCGTCGCGGCAGTGGGCGTGCAGGGTCGCGTCGTCGAGCTGCGCGCCGGGCTTGCGCACCACCACCGCATGCACCGCCTCGCCCCACTGGGCATGCGGCACCGCGATGACGGCGCAAGCCTGCACGGCCGGATGCCGCGCGATCACGTTCTCGACCTCGGCCGAGTACACGTTCTCGCCGCCGCTCACGATCATGTCCTTGAGCCGGTCGACGATGAAGATGTGGCCGCCCGCGTCCATGCGGGCGCCGTCGCCGGTGTAGAGCCAGCCGTCGCGCAGCACGCGCGCCGTTTCCTCGGGCTTGTTCCAGTAGCCGCGCATCACGTTGGGCCCGCGCACGACAAGCTCGCCGACCTCGCCGCGCGGCAGTTCCCGGCCGTTGGCATCGACCACCTTCACCACGACCCCGACGTTGGCGCGGCCGGCCGAACGCGACAGGCCCGAGGCGCGGCCTTCGGCGCCGTGGTTGCCCGGCGGGTTCGAGGTGGCGCCGCCCAGTTCGGTCATGCCGTAGGAATGGGTGAAGGCCACGCCCGGCAGCAAGGCCATCGCACGCTCGAGCACGGGCTCGGCGATCGGCGAAGCGCCGTAGACCAGGCGCTGCAGGCTGCCCAGGTCGAAGCAGTCGAACTCCGGGTGCGTGATGAGTGCCTGCAGCATGGTGGGCACCAGCAGCACGTCGGTCACGCGCTCGCGCTCGATGGTCTGCAGCACCTCGCGCGCGTCGAAGGCGGTGGCCAGCACGTGCGTTTCGCCGGCGATGAACTGCACCAGCGCGCGGCCGATGCCGCCCATGTGGAACAGCGGCGCGACGTGCAGCGCGATGCTGCCTTCGGGCATGGGCGTCTGCGCGAAGCGCTGCACGCCGATGGCCCACAGCGTCCAGTGGCTGTGCATCACGCCCTTGGGAAAGCCGGTGGTGCCGCCGGTGTAGAGGATGCAGGCCAGGTCGTCGCCGGCGCGGTCGGCGTCCTCGACCGGCGCGGCGGCGTCGATGAGTGCGGCCAGCGACGGCATGCCGTCTGGCGCGCGGCCTTCGCCTGCGTAGATGAAGACCGGCGGCCTCTTGGCGCTGGCGCGGATGCCTTCGACGCGGTCCAGGAAATGATCGTCGACCACGAGGATGCCGGTGTCGCAGTCGTCCAGCGAGTAGACGATCTCGGGCACGCTCCAGCGCGTGTTGACGGGGTTGAGCACGCCGCCGCCCCACCAGACGCCCATCAGCACTTCGAGCCAGCGGTCGGAGTTCACGCCCAGCAGGCCCACGCGGTCGCCCGGGCCCATGCCGAGGGACTGCAGGGCGCCCGCCAGCCGGGCCACGCGGTCGCCGAAGGTGTGAAAGCTCTGGCGCCGCTGGTAGAAGACGGTGGCGATGCGCTCGGGCGCGGCCTGGATCGAGCGCCGCAGCGCAAGGGTCATGGACATGGTGCAGTGCTTTCGCTCAGTGGGCCGTGGCTTCGGCGGCCTGAGCAGTGCGTGCCTCCTGCTCCTGCAGCTCGCGCCAGGCGATCTTCCCGGTGGCCGACTTGGGCAGCGCCTTGACGATCTGCACGATGCGCGGCGCCTTGTAGGCGGCCATGTGCTCCCGGCACCAGGCCAGCAGCGTGGCGCTGTCGTCGCTGCAGCCGTCGCGCAGCGTGACCACGGCCTTGACCGTTTCGCCGCGCCGCGCATCGGGCGCGGCGATCACGCAGGCTTCGAGGATCGACGGGTGCGTGTGCAGCGCGGCCTCGACCTCGGCCGGCCAGACCTTGAAGCCCGAGGCGTTGATCATCCGCTTCAGGCGGTCGCGCATGAAGACGTAGCCTTCCGCGTCCATGCTGGCGAGGTCACCGGTGCGGAAGAAGCGCTTGCCGTCGCGCACGAAGAAGCTCTCGGCATTGGCCTGCGCGTGGTTCCAGTACCCCAGCATGATCTGCGCGGCATGCACCACGATCTCGCCGGCCTCGCCTTGCGGCAGCGGCGCCAGCGTCTGCGGATCGACGATGCGCAGGTCGACACCGAAGGTGGGCACGCCCAGGCAGCCCTTCTTCGGCTGGTGCATGGGGTTGGCGCACAGGAAGTTGGCGCTTTCGGTCAGGCCGTAGCCCTCGATGTAGTCCAGGCCGTAGCGCTGCTTGAGGATGTCGTTCACATGCTGCGGCGTGGCGGCCCCGCCGCCGGTGACCACGGCCAGGCTCGACAGGTCGCGCTGCTCGATGCCGGGCTGCGCGAAGAAGTCGACCAGCATGGCCGGCAGCGCGGCCCAGAAGCTCACGCGGTGGCGCTCGATCAGCACCGCCGCGGCCTCGCGGTCCCAGCGCGGCATGAGCACGATGGTGCCGCCCCAGAAGATGGCCGAGTTGACGTTGTTCTGCAGCCCCAGCAGATGGAACAGCGGCGCCACCGCGAGGTACACCGACGACGGATGCGTGCGGCGCCACAGCGAGGAGCCCACGCACGAGGTCATCACCGTGCGGTGCGTGTGCACGCAGGCCTTGGGCTTGCCGGTGGTGCCCGAGGTGTAGGGCAGCATGCACAGGTCGTCGGGCCCCGCGCGGTGCGGGTGCGGCACCTGCCGGCGCGCCAGCGCGGCCTGCCATGACACGGCGGCCGGCGGCAGCGCCACGTCGGCGATGCGCGCGCGCACCCAGTCGGGCGGCACGAGGGCGGCGTCGTCGTCCGCGTCGCCGAGCGCGTCGCCGTAGGCATGCACCACGAGCCGGCGCAGCGCGCCGGTGCCCACGAGCGGCGCGATGCGTTCGAGCAGTTCGCTGGCCACGAAGGCCGCCACCGCGCCGCTGTCCTGCACGATGTGTTCGAGCTCGTCGCGCAGCAGCATGGCGTTGACCGGCACAAACACCGCGTCGGCCCGCAGGATCGCGAAGTAGGCGGCGATGAACTGCGGGCAGTTCTGGCTGAACACGAGCACGCGGTCGCCGGGCGCCACGCCGCACGCATGCTGCAGGTGGCCGGCCATGGCTTCGGTCTCGGCCAGCAGTTCGTCGTAGCGCACGGCCTTGCCGAAGAACTGCACCGCGGTCTTGGCCGGGTAGCGGCGGGCCGAGGTCTCGAGGTTGCAGAACAGGCTGGTCTCGGGAATGTGGGCCTCGCGCGGCAGGCCGCCACGGGCGCGCGCCGGGTCGATGCACAAGGCGCCGACGGGGCGCTCGGTCACGCCCGCGGGCGTGGGGCAAGGGTGTGTGGCGCGGGGGGCTGCTGCCTGCATGTTGGGTCCGGGTCGGCCTCGTGTCTGGGTCTTGGGGATGAAGGCGAGTAGAACGCGCGCCCGCACCGGCGCGGCCACCCCGATCGGGTGGCCGCCGGAACGGCCTCGCGGCCGCGACCACCCACCGTGGGTAGTGCCCACGCGGCGCCGTTTGCGCACCATGGACCCGCCCACTGCACAGGACACCACGCACATGACGACGGACTGCCCCACCCCGCCTCCCGCGCCCTCGCGCCGCCCGCTCCACACCCGCGAGATCGCCTGCCACGGCTACCTGCGCGACGACGGGCTGGTGGATGTGGAAAGCACGATGCGCGACATCTCGCCCCAGGGCTCCGACCTGTTCTTCAAGCGGCTGGGCGCGGGCGAAGACCTGCACCGCATGCGCGTGGTCCTGACGGTCGATGCCGAGCTGGTGATCCGCGCGCTGCAGGTGCACTCCGACGCCGCCCCCACGCCCTGGTGCAGCGAGCGCAATGCCGTGTACGACGCGCTGGTCGGCCTGCAGATCGGCCCCGGCTTCACGAAGAAGGTGCGCGCGCTCGTGGGCGGCGCCCAGGGCTGCACCCACCTCACGGAACTGATGGGCCCGGCGGCCACCACCGCCATGCAGGCGCTGTTCGCGCTGGGCCGCGAGAAGGGCGGCATGCGCGCCGCCCATGCACGGCCCGGCCCCCTGCCCCGGCCCGGGCTCGTCAACACCTGCCAGGCGTACCGCGAGGGCAGCCCCGCGCTCGAAGCCATCTGGCCGCTGACGCGGCGCGGGCCGCAGGCCTAGGACACGCCCAGGTGATGCGCCAGGTGACGCTGGCAGTAGTCCAGGTAGGCGCGCACGAGGCTCGACGGATGGCGGTGTGACGGATAGAGCAGGTGCACCTGCTGCTCGGGCAGCGGGTGCCCCGGCAACAGCGCGCACAGCGCGCCGGCCTGCAGGCCGGCCGCGGCCAGGAACGGCGGCAGCTCCGTGACGGCCTCGCCGGCCAGCGCCTGGCTGCGCAGGTGCAGGTAGCTGTTGGTCGACAGCACCGGGCGGGGCTCCAGCACCTGGTCGCCCAGCTGCCAGGTGCCGCGCGCGCTCACGTCACGGCACCAGACGGCGCACGGAAAGCGGTGCAGGTCGTCGGGTGACGCAGGCTGGCCCAGCCGCTGCACGAGCAACGGGCTGGCGACCAGCACATGGCGGTAGGTGGTGATGTGCCGCGCGACCATCGACTCGTGGACGATGGTGCCCACGCGCAACGCGACGTCGATGCCGTCCTGCACCAGGTCGACCCGCCGCTCGGTGGTGTAGACCGACAGCTCGATGTCGGGGTACTGATGCTGGAAGGCGCGCAACAAGGCCCACCAGGGCTCGAAGCCCGGCGGCAGCGACAGCCGCAGGCGGCCCTTGAGCCGGGCCTGGTCGCTCATCACGGCCTGCTCGCCTTCGGCCAGGGCCTCGATGCCGCGGCTGGCGTGCTCGTACAGCCGCGTGCCGGCCTCGGTCAGGCTGGTGCCGCGCGCCGAGCGCTCCAGCAGTTGCACCTTCAGCGCGCGCTCGAGCTCGCGGATGCGCCGGCTCAGGGTGGGCAGCGGCATGTCCATGCGCTGCGCCGCCGCCGACAGGCTGCCGGCCTGCACCACGGCCACGAACATCTGCGCTGCGTTGAGGTCCATTTGATCCTTCCAGATATGGAAGGCAAGTTACCAGATATTCGTCTTCCTTGCCAATCATGAGCGACCTACAGTGAGTTCCAGCCGCCGGAAAGGCCGACGGCACCACCCTCTCCCCCCGAAAGGACCTCGCCATGAAAGCCTATGTCATCGAACAGACCGGCGGCCCGGAAATGCTCCAGCTGCGCGACATCGCCTCGCCCGAACCCGGCGCCCACGAAGTGCAGATCCGCGTGCGCGCCTTCGGCCTGAACCGCGCGGAAACCTACCTGCGCGCCGGCAAGATGGGCGCCATCACCGCCCCGCGCGTGCCCGGCATCGAAGCGGTCGGCGAGGTCATCCTCGACCCCGCCGGCCTCTTTCGCACCGGGCAGCGCGTGGCCACCGCCATGGGCGGCATGCAGTTCAGCCGCAACGGCAGCTACGCCGAGCAGGTGACCGTGCTGCGCGACAACGTGATCGCGCTGGACGACATCCCGCTGTCGTGGGAAGAGCTGGCCGCGCTGCCCGAGTCGTACCTCACCGTGTGGGGCGCGCTCGACCGCACGCTGGCGATCCAGCCGGGCCAGACCCTGCTGGTGCGCGGCGCCACCGCCTCGCTGGGCCAGGCCGCCGTCGCCTATGCCAAGGCACGCGGTCTGAAGGTGATCGCGACCACGCGCTCGGAACAGAACACGGCGCGGCTGCGCGAGGTGGGCGCGAACGAAGTCATCGTCGACACGGGCGAGATCGCCGCGGCCGTTCGCCAGCGGGTGCCCGCCGGCGTGGACGTGGCGCTCGAGGTCGTGGGCGCCTCGACGCTGCGCGACACCATCCAGGCCCTGAAGCCCTTCGGTGCCGTCTCGGTGGTCGGGCTGCTGGGCGGCCCTCCGGTGCTGTCGCAGTTCCACCTGATGCAGGACCTGCCCGATGCCAGGCAGCTGAGCTTCTTCCAGAGCGGCCTGCTCGGCACGCCGGCCCTGCCGCTGGCGAACGCGCCGCTGCGCTGGATCGCCGAACAGGTCGCCGCGGGCCGCATCCCGTCGCTGCGTTCGCGCACCTTCGACTTCGACGACGTGCGCCACGCCCACAGCCTGATGGAAAGCGACCGCGCGCTCGGCAAGCTCGTCGTGCGCCTCTGACCTCCCTCCCCTTCCCCACCTCTTCAAGGAGCTTCCCATGCGTGCCTTGCTTCACACCACCTTGGCGACCGCCTTGCTGGCCGCCGCCCTTCCGATGGCCGCGCTCGCGGCATCGCCCGCCGCCGACCACGCGGCCACGGCCGCCATCGGCCAGCAGCTGCGCCGCTACGAGCAGGCGCTCAACGCCTCGGACGTCGACGGCGTCATGGCGCTGTACGCCGACGACGCCGTGTTCATGCCGCAGAACAGCCCGCCGGCCGTGGGCCGCGACGCGGTCCGCAGCGCCTACCGGCAGGTGTTCTCGGCGATCCGGCTGGACGTGCGCTTCCAGCTCGACGAGGTCCGCCCGCTCTCGAAGGACTGGGCCTATGCGCGCACCCGCTCGAACGGCACGGTGAAGCTGCTCGCGGGCGAACAGCCGCCCGGGGCCGAGGCGAACCAGGAGCTGTTCCTGTTCCATCGCGAGGCCGACGGCCAATGGCGTTTCGCGCGCTACATCTTCGCGACCACGAACGCGCCGGCCGGTCGCTGAACGCGACGGCCTGCGCCCCGGGGCGCACGCACGCCTACTGGGCCGCCAGCCCCAGCTCGCGTGTCAGGGCCCGGAAGCTGGGCCAGGTGCGCCCGATGAACCTCTGGAGCTCGGCGCCCGTCAGCGGCGCCGTCTCCACGCCCAATTGCGCGAGCACGGCCTTGACGCTCTCCGACCGGGCGGCCGATTCACGCGCGAGTTCGGCCAGCCGCTGCACCACCTCGTTCGGCAGGCCGGCGGGGCCGAGCAGCATGTTGCAGTCGCGGATGTCCTCGAACGCCGGGCCAGAAAAACCCTCGTCGGCCCAGGTGGGAACGCCCGGCAGCAGCTTGTCGGAGCGCCCGCCCGACACCACGACCATCGGCTTGAGCGTGCCGCGCTGGATGCCGCTGGCCAGGCCCGCCATCGAGCCCGCGCCCATGTCGATGTTGCCCGCCATGAGGTCGAAGACCATCGGCCCCGTGCCCTTGTAGTTGACGAGATCGAACTTGCCGCCGGTCTGCTTCGCGAGCTGGCTCAGCATGAGCTGCCAGCCCGAGCCGATGCCGAAGTTCCCCACGCTGACCGGCCGCTGGCGCGCCAGCGCGATCAGCTCCTTGAGGTTCTTCACCGGCAGGTCTTTCTTGACGACCATCACGCCGACGCCCGTGCTGAAGGCCGCGATGGGCAGCAGGTCCTTGCCGGTGTCCAGCGGCACCTTCTTGAGCAGCACCGGCGCCTGCGCCAGCTGGCTGTGCAGCGTGAGCAGCAGCGTGTGGCCGTCGGGCGCGGCGCGGGCCACCGCATCGGCCGCGATCATGCCGATGCCGCCGGGCCGGTTCTCGACGATGACCGGCGATCCGAGGCGCCCCGTCAGGTACTCGGCCAGCGCGCGCGCCGTCGCATCGTTGGACGAGCCCGGGGCCTGGGCGGCAATGATGCGGATCGGCTTCGACGGCCATGCCGCCGCCTGTGCGCGCGCCGCGCCGGGCGCCAGCAAGCCGCTGCCCATGGCGCCGAGCCCGGCCGCCAGCAGGCGCCGCCGCCGCAGTTGCCCGTCGATGGATGGCCTTGCCGATGCAAGCCTGGTGTTCATGCGGTCCCTTTCATCGTGGCGCGGCCACGCACTGCCAACAAGAAAAACGCCGCCGCCCTCCTCCCTCACTCGGGGCAGCGGACACGCGCTCAGTCCGCCCTCGCCCCCGAGATCGCGATCAGGCGCTTCACCACGGGCTCGGTCTTCTCGAACTCCTGGCGGAACTGCTCGGACGTGCTGCCGATCGCCTCCGTCGAACTGCTCAGCAGACGCGTCTTCATGGCCGGTGTGTGCGTGGCGGCGCGCGTTTCTTTTTCCAGCCGGGCCAGCACATCGGGCGGCGTGCCGGCGCGGGTCATCACGCCGACCCATCCGGCGGGCGTGAACTCCGCGTCGCCCAGCCCCGACTCGGCCATGGTGGGCACGTTCGGCAGCACCTTGGTCCGGCGGTCGCCGAACACGGCCAGCGGCCGCAGCCGCCCGCTGTCGACCAGCGGCGTCAGGGTGCCGAGCGAGAAGATGCCCCACGCCACGTTGCCCGCGCTCACGTCCTGCGCCACCTGCGCCTCGCCCTTGTAGGCCACGTGGACCATGTCGAGCCCCCGGGACCGGTTCAGGTGGGCGCCCACCAGGTGCGGGAAGGTGCCGACGCCGTAGGAGCCGTAGCTGATCGCGCCCTTGTGGGCCGCCGCCCAGGCGAGGAACTCCTTCATGTCCTTGGCCGGCACGTCCCGGTTCACGGCCAGCACCACCGATCCGCCGGCCACCAGCGAGACGAAGGCCAGGTCGCGGCGCACGTTGTAGGGCACCTTCGGCAACAGGTGCGGCGTGTTGACAAGCGGCGCCGCGTGGGTCAGCAGCAGCGTGTAGCCGTCCGGCGCGGCGCGGGTCACGGCCTGCACCGCGAGCAGGCCCGCCGCGCCCGGCTTGTTGTCCACGATGACCGGCTGGCCCAGGCTCTTGCCCATCTCGTCCGCGAGCACCCGGGCCAGCGAATCGGTGGCACCGCCCGGCGGCGCCGGCACGATCATCGTGAGGGGCCGCGACGGGTAGGTCTGGGCGGCGCAGACCGCGGCCCACAGGAACGCGGCGACTGCAAGCAGGATTCGGTTGCGCATGGACATGGCCTCAAAGTGGGAGTGCGACGACGGCGTCGCCAAGGATCTTGGTGTCGCCGTACTGGTTGGCGGTGCGGATCTCGAGCCGCAGGCGCTGCTCGCCCTGGCTTTCGAACGCCTCGACCACGTGGCCCGTACAGGTGATCCGGTGGCCCAGGTGGGTGATGCCGACGAAGCGCGCGCCCAGCTGGCGAAGCTGCCGCTGGTCGACCCACAGGGTCAGCAGGCGGGCCAGGTAGGCCATCGACAGCATGCCGTGCGCGAACACGTCGGGCATGCCGGCGCGGCGCGCGAAGTCCAGATCGATGTGGATCGCGTTGTGGTCGCCGGACGCCCCCGCGAACAAGGCCAGCGTGGTCCGGTCGATCGGTGCCAGGGTCAGCGGCGGCAATGTGTCGCCGACGCGGACCTGCGCGAGATTCAGTGTGCCCATGGCGGTTCTCCGTGTCGCATGTCAGTTTCAGTCAGGCGTTGCGCTGCACCAGCACGCTGCGCAGGTCCGCGACGTGCTCGCCGCGTGGGTCGGTCACCCGGGTTTCGCGCACCACGAATTCCAGCGCGCCGCCCTTCTTGTCGTAGATGTCGGCGATCCGGCTGTTGAAGCGCAGCACGTCGCCCGCATGCGCCATGCGGTGGTAGGTGAACGATTGTTCGCCGTGCAGGATGCGCGCGGGCTGGATGCCCATCTCCTTGCGCCAGCTGCTCGCGGGCTGCTGGATCTCGAGCGAGAACAGGAAGGTGGGCGGCAGCGGCAGGCCGGGGTGCCCCGCATCGCGGGCCGCGGATTCGTCGAAGTAAATGGGGTTGGTCTCGCCCGTGGCCTTGGCAAAGAAGCGCAGCTGTCCCGCTTCGGCCACGACCTGGAAGCCCGGAAGCATTTTGCCGATGAATGTCCTGTCGATCATGTCTGCGCTCGGGGGTGCGAGGCCTTCGGCCCGGTTCGCGATGAGGTGGGTTTTCGCATGGGATTCAGGTTACGGGCGGGGCTGTACGGCGAGACCCCCCGGCGCGGGTGGGGGCGGGAATCCCCTCGCCCGCAGAGCCCCTGCGCAGGGCGCAAAAAGGAGGGTCGGCCTGTACCATCCAGAGCGATTCCTGCCATCCGCCTGCGCGGGTCGCCCCATGAATCGGTTCCGGATGCGAACGCGAGATTCCAGATGCAGCCCCCTCTTCCCTCCAGCCCGCCGCACGCCGTGCCAGGTGCGGCCTCCGACACCGACACGATGGCCGGCGACAGCCGCCTGGTGCCCCGCGGCGCCACGCGCGTCGTCGCGCGCGAACGGCTGCTGGCCCGGCTGACCGAGGCGCGGCACCGGCGCTGCGTCGTGCTGCAGGGCCCCGCCGGCTGCGGCAAGAGCGCCACCCTGGCGGCTTGGCGCCAGGCCCTGCTGCTGCTGGGTTTCGACGTGGCATGGCTGGGCCTCGGCGCGGACGACGACGAGCTGACGCGCTGGCTCGACAGCCTGGTCGCGAGCCTGAAGGAGGTGGACCCCGCCATTGCGCGCGAGGCCGCCATGCTGGGCGGCCGGGGGACCGACGCCGAGGCCGTCGAGCGCACGATCATCTGCCTGCTGCACGGCATCGCCGCGCACCCACGCGAACTGACCCTGGTGGTCGACGACCTGCACCTCATCGGCTGCGAGCGCATCCACGAAGCGCTGCAGTGCCTGCTGGACTACGCGCCGCCCAATCTGCACCTGGTGCTGCTGTCGCGCACGGCGGTGCCGCTGTCGCTGGCCCGCTTGCGCGACCAGGAGCTCGTGCTCGAGTTGCACCAGGGCGACCTGCGCTTCACGCTTGCCGAGTCGCAGCAGTTCCTGCAGGCGCAGCTCGGCGAGATCGCTGCGCGCGACGCGCGGCACCTGCACGAACTCACCGACGGCTGGGTGGCCGGCCTGCTGCTGTTCGCCAACCTGCGCAAGCGAAAGAAGCAGCAGGCACGCGGCAGCCCCGTGGCCGAAGCGCCGGTGCGCGAGCACGTGCACAACGCGGGCGCTTTCGCGCAGTACTTCGAGCGCGAAGTGCTGTCGCACCTGTCGGCCGCCGAGATCGAACTGCTGGTGCGCGCGGCGGTGTGCCGCCGCGTCTGCGCCGCGCTGTGCGCGGTGCTGGCAGAGCCCCCGCTCGAGCCGGCCGACGTGGTCGCCCTGCTGGCGCGCCTGGAAAGCGACAACCTGTTCATCGTTGCGCTCGAGGGCCCCGGGCGCGAGCCCTGGTACCGCCTGCATCCGCTGCTGCGCGAAACGCTGCTCGAGCGCTTTCGCGCGCTCGGCGAGACGCAACGCCGCCGCGTGCACACCGCCGCCTGGCAGTGGTTCCACGCGCACGACCACATCGAAGATGCCGTGCACCATGCGGTGGCGGCGGGCGCGCCGGCGGCCGCGGCCGACATGGTCCAGCGATCGGCCAAGCTCCTGTTCAGCCAGGGCAACCTGCGCCAGGTGGTCCGGCTGGTTCGCCTGTTGCCGGCCGAGCAGGTGCAGGCACGCCCCGCGCTACGCATCTGGACCCTGCGCATGCAGCTGTACGCGCGCGAGTTCGATGCCGCCGCCGCCGGCATCGAGCGCCTGCAGGCCGACCTCGCGCCCGACGACGTCGTCTCGCGCGACACGCTGTGCCTGCTGCGCGGCGTGCTGGCCCTGCAGCGCGACGACACGGACGCGGCCATGGCGATCCTTCCGCAGCTGCTGCAGCCGCCGCCGGAGGCCGACGGCATGGCGCTCGGCGCGCACCGCATGCTGCTGTCGTGGCTCTACATGCACCGCGGCGAGTACGAGCGCGCGCGCAGCGTCCAGCTCGAGGCCGCGCCCCTGCTGTTCGAGGGCACGCCGCTCACCGGCACCACCATCGGCAGCCTCGGCGGCCGCTGCATGGTGGGCTTCAGCTACGCGCTCGAAGGCCAGATGATCCAGGTCGAACGGATCAGCCGCGACGTGCTGCGCAAGGCCGAGCAACGCGACGAAGCCCACGCCGACCCCGCGTGCTTCGCCACGGCCCTGCTCGGCGATGTCCTGTACGAGCACAACGACGCCGAAGGCGCGATCCGGCTTCTGGAAGACCGGGTCGACATCCTGGAGCGGGTGTCGATCCCCGACTCGGTGCTGAAGGTGCTGACCGTGCTGTCGGCCGCGCACTGGGTGGCCGGCCATCCGCTGGACACCTTCGCCTGGCTCGATCGCCTCGAGGAGTACGCGGTGCAGCTCGGCCTGGACCGGCTGCTGGCGCACGCCCTGGCCGAGCGCGTGCACCGGCACCTGCAGTGCGGCGAACTCGACGCGGCCGACGCCTGCCTGGCGCGGCTCGACGCAGTCGATGCACGGCACCGCCCCGACGGCCCGAGCGCGCTGGACGAAATCCACGCGGTGACGGCGCACGCCCACGTGCGCTGGTGCATCGCGAACGAAGACCTGCACGGCGCCTCGGTGCGGCTGGAGCAACTGATCGCCCTGTGCGACGCGCGCGGCTGGCAGCGCCGCGTGGCGCTGCTGCGGCTGCAGAGCGCCTTCGTCGACTTCCGCCGCCAACGCGTGGACGCCGCCCGGCGCCACCTGAACGTGGCCTTGCGGCAGGGACACCGGTTGGGCCTGGTGCGCAGCCTGCTCGACACCGACCCCGATGCGCTGCAACTGATCGGCGAGATCGAACAGGGCGAGCCCCTGGACCCGGTGCTCAGTTTCTACGTGACGCGCCTGGCCGCCGCGCAACGCACGCCGGCCCCGGCGGCATCGGCGACCAGCGCCGATACCCCGCGCGCCGCGCGCACGGCCCTGGGCCTGCAGGGGCTGGACCTGAGCGAACGGGAAGCGGAAGTGCTGCGCCTGCTGGCACAGGCCCTGCCCAACAAGAAGATCGCGCGCATGCTGGGCCTGTCACCCGAAACCGTGAAGTGGCACCTGCGCAAGATCTACGGCAAGCTGGGCGTGGCCAGCCGGGACGAGGCGGCCGCGCGGCTGCGCGACCTCGAGTGGGAGACGGGCACGCCGCCCAGGACCTGAGCGGCGCCGCCCCGGTTCAGGCGTAGCGCCGCGCCACGCTCTCCACCACGGCGGCGGGCTTTTCGGCCCCCTCGCACTCGATGGTGACCTCCATCGTGATCTGGAAGCCCGACAGCGCGCCCAGCGGCGGCAGGGCCTCCATGGCCAGCAGGCGGATGCGGGCGCGCACCCGGCTGTTGACCCGGACCGGCGACGGAAAGCGGACCTTGTTCAGGCCGTAGTTCACGCCGAGCTTGGTGCCGTCGATCTTCATCGCCTGGGCCGACAGCATCGGCAGCAGCGAGAGCGTCAGGAAGCCGTGCGCGATCGTGCCGCCGTACGGGCCGGCCTGCGCCCGCGCGGGATCGACATGGATCCACTGGTGGTCGCCGGTGGCTTCGGCGAAAAGGTCGATGCGCTTCTGGTCGATCAGGACCCAGTCGCTGTGGCCGATGTCCTGGCCGACGCAGGATTGCAATGCGTCGAGGCTGCTGAAATGTCGCATGGGCGGTTCCTCCGGATGGTGGCGTCAGAACACCGTGTCGCCGGCGAGCAGGCGCGCGGCGATGGTGCGCCGCTGGATCTCCGCCGTGCCGTCGGGGATGCGCATGGTGCGCGCCAGCCGGAAGCCCGCTTCGAGCCGCAGCTCGTTGGTCAGCCCCATGGCCCCGTGGATCTGGATGCAGCGGTCCATCACGCGGTTCAGCATCTCGGTGGCGAAGGCCTTGGTCATCGAGACTTCCTTGGTGGCCGGCTCGCCGGCATCGATGCGCTGCGCGCAGTTGCGGGCCATGCACTTGGCCGCGTAGATGTCCATGGCCGACTCCGCCAGCATGAACTGGATCGCCTGGTGCTCGGCGATCGGGCGGCCGAAGGTCTTGCGCACCTTGGCGTAGTCGATCGCCTGTTCCAGCGCCCAGCGCGCCAGCCCCACGCAGGTGCCGGCCATCGACAGCCGGCCCACGCTCACGCCGCCGATCGCCACCGACAGCCCGCCGCCCACGGCGCCCAGGCGGTGGCTGTCGGACACGCGCACGCCGTCCAGCGTGACGATCCCGATCTCGGCGCCGAGGTGGCCCATGGTCGGGATCACGCTCGGCACGCTGAACCCCGGGGCTTTCGTGTCCACCAGGAAGCCGGTGATGCCGCCCTTGCGTTCGCGCGCCTTCGCCTCGTCGGTGACCGCGAACACCATCGCCAGGTCGGCATAGGGCGCGTTGGTGATCCACTGCTTCGTGCCCGTCAGCACCCAGTCGTCGCCCTCCTTGGTGGCGCGCGTCTTCATGGCGAAGACGTCCGAGCCGGCGTCGGGCTCGCTCAGGCCGAAGCACATGGTCTTGTCGCCGCTGGCCAGGTCGTCGCGGTAGCACGCCAGGACCTGCGGGTCGAGATGGCGCAGCACCGGCGACAGGCCGTTGGTGAACGCGGACGGCATGACCACGCCCTGGACCAGCGCACGCGCCGGCCCGCACGCGGCATTCAGGCGCTCCTGGATCACCAGCGCGGCTTCCGCGCCGAGCCCGCCGCCGCCGAGTTCCTCGGGGGCGAACAGGTTGTAGAAGCCGAGCTCCGCGGAGCGCATGCGGACCCGGCGGCGCAGCGCGAGCATCGGCTCGGTGAAGCGCCCGTCGGCGCCGTAGATGGTGCGCTCGCTGGCCAGCAGGTCGTGGTGTTCGCGCTCGAGCGGAACGATCTCGCGCTCGATGAAACGGATCAGCGAATCGGCGAGGACGCTCGCCTCTTCGTGCAGGGAACTGTTCATGGCATCTTCCTCCTTGTGGGCGTGGCGCCGCATCTCAGACCGGGTCCCAGGAAAACACATCGGACGAGCGGTCCAGCGGTGCGAACGACGCCTTCACGGCGGGGAGCATGTGCTCGGCCAGCGTCTGCGGCGTCCAGCCTTCGCTGCGGTGCATGGACCTGATGGGCCGGGGGTGGTTGATCAGGAACACCTCGTTGCGGCGCACCGCGAAGATCTGCCCCGTGACCTCGCGCGCGGCATCGCTGGCCAGGAACACGGCGACGGGCGCGATGGTCTCGGGCGTGAGCGTCTTGGCCTTGGCGATCCGCTTTTCCTGGTCCGCCGTGTTCGGGATGCTGCCGACCATGCGGCTCCAGGCAAAGGGCGAGATGCAGTTCGAGCGCACGTTGTAGCGGCCCATGTCGAGCGCGATCGACTTGGACAACCCCAGGATGCCCATCTTCGCGGCCGCGTAGTTGGCCTGCCCGAAGTTGCCGACCAGGCCGGAGGTCGAGGTCATGTGCACGAAGCTGCCGCTTTGCTGCGCCTTGAAGTGATCGGCGGCGGCGCGGCTGACGTTGAAGCTGCCGAACAGGTGCACCTTGAGCACGGACTCCCAGTCGTCCTCGGTCATCTGGTGGAAGATCTTGTCGCGCAGGATGCCCGCGTTGTTGATGACGGCGTCGATCCGCCCGAAGGTGTCGACGGCCGTCTCGACGATGCGCCGCGCACCGTCCCACTGCGCCACGCTGTCGCCGTTCGCCACGGCCTCGCCGCCGTTCTCGCGGATCAGGCCGACGACCTCGTCCGCGGGCTTTTCCGCGCCGAGCGCGCCGTCTACGGACACGCCCGCGTCGTTCACCACCACCCTGGCGCCGTGCGCCGCCATCATCAGAGCGATCGCGCGGCCGATGCCGCGACCGGCGCCCGTGACCACAACGACTTTCCCTTGCATCGTGCTTGCATTCATCTCGATTTCTCCTTGGGGTTGGCCGGGCCGACCTCGGCCCGGTCCTGTTTCGACGATCGTGTTCGCCCCTGCGCGTGCAGGGGCCTGGCGCATCGCGGTGCCTGTGTGTCTGTTTTCTGGGGGGCCCGCCACTGCGGCGGGCCGGGTGCTACAGCCGCATCTCGGCGTCCTGCAGCTCGCGCCACGCGACCTTGCCGGTCGCCGAGCGCGGCAATCGCTCGACGATCTCCACGAGGCGCGGGGCCTTGTAGCTGGCCATGGTCTCGCGGCACCACGCCAGGATGTCCGGTGCGCGGATGTCGCGTGCGTCGGCGCGCAGCACCACCACCGCCTTGACCGTTTCACCGCGCCGCTCGTCGCGGCTGGCGATCACGCAGGCCTCCTGGATGGCGGGGTGGCCGTGCAGCATGGCCTCTACCTCCGCCGGCCAGACCTTGTAGCCCGAGGCATTGATCATTCGCTTCAGGCGGTCGCGCATGGCGAAGTAGCCGTCTTCGTCCATGCAGCCGAGGTCGCCGGTTCGGAAGAAGCGCTTGCCGTCGATGACGAGAAAGCTCTCGGCGTTCGCCTCCGGCTGGTTCCAGTAGCCCCGCATGACCTGTGCGCCGTGCACCACGATCTCCCCGGTTTCGCCTTGCGGCAGCTCCTTCAGGGTCTCGGGGTCGACAATGCGCGCGTCCACGCCGAAGGTCTGCACGCCCAGGCAGCCGGGCTTGGGGCGATGCAGCGGATTGGCCAGCAGGAAGGAGGCGGTTTCGGTCAGCCCGTAGCCTTCGCCGTACGTGAGGCCGTAGCGTTCGCGCATCAGCCGTGCGGTGCCCTCGGGCATGGCCGCGCCGCCGCCGCCGACCTGCACCAGGCAGCGCAGGTCGCGCGCCTCGATGCCCGGCTGCGAGAAGAAGTCGACCAGCATCGGCGGCGGCGCGCCCCAGCACGTGACCCGGTAGCGCTCGATCAGCTCGGCGGCGGTCTCGCGGTCCCAGCGGGGCAGCAGCACGACGGTGGCGCCGGCGTAGACCACGCCGTTGACGCAGTTCTGCAGCCCGAGCAGGTGAAAGAACGGCGCCGAGGCCAGGAAGATCGATTCGGCGTTCGTGTGCCGCCACAGCCGCGCGCCGGCCACCGAAGACATCGCCGTGCGGTGGGTGTGCATGCAGGCCTTCGGCGCCCCCGTCGTGCCCGAGGTGTACGGCAGCATGCACAGGTCGTCGGGGCCGGCCAGCGCGGGGCCGGGTCGGGCCTGCGCCGCCACGGCGTCCTGCCATCGCACGCCACCGGCAAACCCCGCCTCGGCAGGGGCGCGCTCGCGCAGCCAGTCCGGCACGGTGAATCCCGCGTCGTCACCGGGCAGCGCGTCGCCGTAGGCATGCACGACCACGTCCCGCAGCGAGGTCGTGCCCACCAGCGGCGCCAGCTGGCCGACCAGTTCCTGCGCCGAGAAGGCCGCCACCGCGCCGCTGTCGGCCACGATGTGGCGCAGCTCGTCTTCCAGCAGCATGGCGTTCACAGGCACCACCACGGCATCGGCGCGCAGGATCGCAAAGTAGGCGCTGATGAACTGCGGGCAGTTCTGGCTGAACAGCAGCACGCGGTCGCCGCGCTGCACGCCGCAGGCACGCTGCAGGTAGCCCGCCAGGTGCTCGGCCTCCTGCAGCAGGGCCGCATAGCTGACCGTGGCGCCGTAGAAATGAATGGCCGGCTTTGTCGGGAAACGCCGGGCCGCCATCTCGAGGTTGGCGAAGAGACTGGTCTGCGGCACATGCACCTGTTCCGGCACGCCGTCGCGGGCGCAGTGCCGGGCCAGACGCAGCGGGCTCTCGGGCCGCTCGATGACGCCGGGGTGGGTCGCAGGAATGGGTTCCATCGTCTGTCTGTCTCCTGATCGGCCGCTTGCAGGAACGCTTGCACAGCCTGGCACGTAGTTGATCACCGCCGCCCCGGGCTTTCGCCCCCCGCGTCGGGTGGGGCGCGCATCGCCGCCCGGCATCGGCACCCCGCGCGCCACTCCACACGGGGGGTCCGCGCAACGGCACGCGTCGATATCTTTGCCGCCATGGCCCCTGCGGGCCGCGCCTTCCCCCCTTGACCACCGGAACCCACCATGCAAATCACCCGAAGCATCTTCCGCGACGATCACGAGATATTCCGCACCACCGTGCGCCGCTTCCTGGAACGCGAATGCCTGCCCCGGCAGGCCGAGTGGGACCGGGCCGGCCGCGTCGACCGCGAGACCTGGCGCAAGGCCGGCCGCGAGGGCCTGCTCTGCGTCACCCTGCCCACCGAGTACGGCGGCGGCGGCGGCGACTTCGGCCATGCGGCCGTGTTCGCCGAAGAGTTCGCCCGCGTGGGCGTGAGCGGCCCGGGCTTTCGGGTCCACTCCGACATCATCGCGCCGTACATCCAGCGGCTGGGCAACGAGGAACAGAAGCAGAGGTGGCTGCCCAAGGTCTGCTCGGGCGAGTTCATCCTGGCCATCGCCATGACCGAGCCCGGCACCGGCAGCGACCTGAAGGCGGTGCGCACCACCGCTGTTCGCGAAGGCGACCACTACGTCATCAACGGCAGCAAGACCTTCATCAGCAACGGACTGAACGCCGACCTGGTGATCCTGGTGTGCAAGACCGACCCGGCCGCCGGCGCCAAGGGCGTGAGCCTGGTCGTGGTGGAGGCCGACCGCGCGGGCTTTCGCCGCGGGCGCAACCTCGAGAAGGTCGGCTGCCCGGCGCAGGACACCTCGGAGCTGTTCTTCGACAACGTGCGCGTGCCCGTGGCCAACCGCCTGGGCGAGGAAGGCAAGGGCTTCGCCTACCTGATGGGCGAGCTGCCGCAGGAGCGCTTCGCCATCGCGATCACCGCGGCCGCCAAGCTCGAGGTCTGCCTGGAACACACGCTGGACTACGTGAAGGACCGCCGCGCCTTCAACCAGACCGTGTGGGACTTCCAGAACACCAAGTTCAAGCTCGCCGACATCAAGACCCAGGCGATCGCCGTGCGCCTGATGGTCGACCACTACCTGGGCGAACACATGCGCCGGCGCCTCACGCTGGAAGAAGCGGCCGTCGCCAAGCTCTTCGCCACCGAGACGCTGGGCAAGGCGCTGGACGAGATGGTGCAGCTGCACGGCGGCTACGGCTACATGCTGGAGTACCCGGTGGCCCGTGCCTTCGCCGATTCACGCGTGAACCGCATCTACGGCGGCACCAGCGAGGTCATGCGCGACCTGATCTCAAGAAAGCTCTGACTCCACCCCTCCCCCCAAAACACAGACAGACAGGAAGAGATGACATGACAAGCAAGGTTTTCGTCGCCGGCGTCGGCATGATCCCGTTCAAGAAGCCGGGCACCAGCGACACCTACGACGTGATGGGCGCCCACGCGGTGCGCCAGGCGCTGGCCGATGCCGGCGTCGACTACCGCGAGGTGCAGCAGGCCTACGCCGGCTATGTGTACGGCGATTCCACCTGCGGCCAGAAGGCGCTCTACCACGTGGGCATGAGCGGCATTCCGGTGCTCAACGTCAACAACAACTGCGCCACCGGTTCGTCGGCGCTGTTCCTGGCGCGCCAGGCGGTGCAAAGCGGCGCCGTGGACTGCGCGCTGGCGGTGGGCTTCGAGTACATGCAGCCGGGCGCGCTGAAATCCGTCTGGACCGATCGCGCGCGCTCGCTGGAACGCGCCGGCCACCTGACCAACGAACTGGTCGAGCGCCCCGACCTGCCGGGCGCGATCCGCCAGTTCAGCGGCGCGGGCCGCGCGCACATGCACAAGTACGGCACGCGGCTCGAGACCTTCGCCCGGATCCGTGCCAAGGCCAGCCGCCACGCCGCCAACAACCCGCTGGCCGTGTTCCGCAACGTCATGACGCCCGAGGAGGTGCTGGCCGCCCCGGCGCTGTGGGACGGCGTGATGACCCGGCCGATGGCCTGCCCGCCGACCTGCGGCGCCGCGGCGGTCGTCGTGGTGTCCGAAGCGTTTGCGCGCAAGCACGGCCTGCGCACCGACGTGCGGATTGCCGGCCAGGCCCTGACCACCGACACCCCGAGCACCTACGACACGCGCGACATGATCCGCGTGGTGGGCTTCGACATGACGCGCGCGGCCGCGACGCAGGCCTACGAACAGGCGGGCATCGGCCCCGCCGACGTGGACGTGATCGAACTGCACGACTGCTTCGCGCAGAACGAGCTGCTGAGCTACGAGGCCTTGAGCCTGTGCCCGGAAGGCGAAGGCGAGAAGCTGGTCGACGACGGCGACAACACCTACGGCGGACGCTGGGTGGTCAACCCCTCGGGCGGCCTGCTGTCCAAGGGCCATCCGCTGGGCGCCACGGGCCTGGCCCAGTGCTACGAGCTCACGCACCAGCTGCGCGGCACGGCCGAGGCGCGGCAGGTCGAGAAGGCCCGGGTGGCGCTGGCGCACAACGTCGGCCTCGGCGGCGCGTGCGTCGTCACCGTGTTCACCGCAGCCTGAGCTGCACCCACTTTTTCACGAGGAGCAAGACATGGGAAAACTGGACGGCAAGGTGGCGCTGGTCACCGGATCGGGTCGCGGCATCGGCCAGGCCATCGCACTGAAACTCGCCAGCGAAGGCGCACGGCTGGTGGTCAACGACCTGGACGCGGAGCCGGCGCACGAGACGGTCGAACTGCTGAAGAAGAACGGCACCGAGGCCGTGGCCTGCGTCGGCAACGTGACCGCGCCGGACTTCGCCGAGCGCTTCATCCACACCGCGATGCAGACCTACCGGGGCATCGACATCATCGTCAACAACGCCGGCTACATCTGGGACGACGTGGTGCAGCGCATGACCGACGAGCAGTGGTACGCCATCGTCGACTGCCACATGACGGCGCCCTTTCGCATCCTGCGCGCCGCCTACCCGCACATCAAGGCCCAGCACCAGGCGGACCTGGAGGCCGGGCGCGAGGTGTACCGCAAGGTGGTGAACATCTCGTCGACTTCGGCGCTGAACGGCAATGCCGGCCAGATGAACTATTCGTCGGCCAAGGCCGGCGTGATCGGCATGACGCGCGCGCTCAGCCGCGAGTGGGGCCGCTTCAACGTGAACGTCAACTGCGTGGCCTTCGGCCTGATCCGCACCCGCATGACCTCGGCCGACGTCGACGCCGGCGCCACCATCCACATCGAGGGCCGCGACATCCGCGTGGGCCTGAACCCGGGCCACGTGAAGGCGCATGCCCAGCGCAACCCGCTCGGACGGGCCGGCACGCCCGAGGAAGCCGCCGCCGGCGTGTACCTGTTCTGTTCGCCCGATTCGAACTACATCACCGGCCAGACCGTCGCCGTGGCCGGCTCGCTGCAATAAAGTGTGGACAGGGCCCGCCGTCGCGCGCGCCCTGCCCCCTTTGCACAGAAGGAACCCGATGAGCATCAAGAGACAGGCCTGCATCGCAGGCGCCTACGAACACCCCACCCGCAAGGCCCCGGACAAGACGGTCGCGCAACTCCACGCGGAATGCGCCAAGGGCGCACTGGAGGACGCCGGCCTCACGCTGCAGGACGTGGACGGCTACTTCTGCGCCGGTGACGCGCCCGGGCTCGGCGTGCTCAGCATGGTCGACTACCTCGGCCTGAGGGTGCGCCACATCGACTCCAGCGAGACCGGCGGATCGTCCTACCTGGTGCACGTCTCGCACGCGGCGCAGGCCATTGCGGCCGGCAAGTGCAACGTCGCGCTGATCACGCTGGCCGGCCGGCCGCGCAGCGAGGGCTCCAGCGGGCTGACCCCGCGCACGGCCAGCACCGCGACGCCCGACGTCGCCTTCGAAGCCCCTTACCGCCCGCTCACCCTGAACATGTACGCGCTGGCCGCGGCCCGCCACATGCACGAGTTCGGCACCACCAGCGAGCAGCTCGCCTGGATCAAGGTGGCGGCGGCCGCGCATGCGCAACACAACCCGCACGCGATGCTGCGCGAGCCGGTGACCGTGCGCGACGTGCTCGACTCTCCCCTGCTGTCCGACCCGCTGCACAAGCTCGACTGCTGCGTGGTCAGCGACGGCGGCGGCGCGCTGCTGGTCGTGCGCCCGGAGATCGCGCGCGCGCTGAAGCGCCCGGTCGTCAACCTGCTGGGCGCCGGCGAGACGGTGAAGGGCCAGCTCAACGGGCAGGTCGACCTGAGCTATTCGGGCGCCGCGATCTCGGGCCCCATCGCCTTCGCGGAAGCGGGCCTGACGCCGGCCGACATCCAGTACGCGTCGATCTACGACAGCTTCACGATCACCGTGCTGATCCAGCTGGAGGACCTGGGCTTTTGCAAGAAGGGCGAAGGCGGACGCTTCGTGGCGGACGGCAACCTGATCTCCGGCATCGGCAAGCTGCCCTTCAACACCGACGGCGGCGGCCTGTGCAACAACCACCCGGCCAACCGTGGCGGCATCACGAAGGTGATCGAAGCGGTGCGCCAGCTGCGCGGCGAGGCGCACCCGAAGGTGCAGGTACCGAACTGCGCGCTGGCCCTGGCCCAGGGCACCGGCGGACTCCTGGGCTCACGCCACGGCAGCGCCACATTGATTCTCGAACGGGAGGCCTGAACCATGACGACCCTCTACCAGGACCGCCCGCTGGCGGCACCGATCATCGACGCAGCCACCGCCCCTTTCTGGCGCGCGGCCGCCGAAGGCAGCCTGCTGATCAAGCATTGCCCCGCCTGCGGCAAGACCCACTGGTACCCCCGCTCGCTGTGCCCCTACTGCATGAGCGACGCGCTCGAGTGGCAGCCCGCTTCCGGGCTCGGCACGATCTACAGCGTGAGCGTCACGCGCGCGGCCAACCCCGCGCCCTATGCCATCGCCTATGTCCGGCTGGACGAAGGGGTCACGATGCTGAGCAACATCGTCGACTGCGACCTCGACACCCTGCGCATCGGCGACCGTGTGAAGGTGTGCTTCAAGGCCGCCGAAGGGGGTCACGCGATCCCGATGTTCACGCCCGCGTGAGCTGTGCGCTTGCAAGGCTTCAAGCCTTGCTGCGCACGGGCGCCTTGCAGCTAGAAATAGTGTGAACAGGCCCTAGTCCGGTGCAGGGTCCGGGCCGCGAGTCTGGATCAATGCATCGAGCGCAAAGCCCCCTTGGCCGGCCGCCAGGACGACGAAGGGGTTGATGTCGATCTCGGCCACCCAATCGCGGTTCTCGAAGGCGAAGACCGACAGCGCGGCCAGCACGCGGGCCAGCGCCTCGGTGTCCGACGGGGCCTGTCCGCGAACGCCCGCGAGCAGCGCGGCGCCGCGAATCTCGCGGATCATCGCGCGCGCCTCCGGCACGCCGAAGGGGGCCCGCCGCAGCACGACGTCCTTCAGCACTTCGACATGGACGCCGCCCAGGCCGAACAGCACCATGGGGCCGAACACCGGGTCTTGGTAGGCGCCGCAGATGGTCTCGATGCCGCGCTCGCACATCGGCGCCACGAGGATGCCGCGGATCTCGGCCGCGGGGCACGCGGCGCCCACGCGCTCGAACATCGCCACGGCCGCCTCGTAAGCACGGTCCGGCGAGTCGATGTTCAGCACCACCCCCTGGACTTCGGTCTTGTGCGGGATGTCCGGTGACACGATCTTGAGCACGACCGGCCGCTTCAGCCGCTCGACGGCCGCGCGCACATCGGCCGCGGTGGGGGCCAGCACTTCGGGCAGCGATGGAATGCCGGCGGCGGCAAGGACGCGCTTGGCCGCCTGCTCGTCCGAGACATCGACACGCAGGCCGACACCTCGCGCCTGCGCCGCGTCCTCGTTCGCCAGGCGTGCCGACGCGAACGAGCGCTCGAAGCGCGACAGCGCACCCAGCGCCCTCACCGCCCGGTTGGGGTCTTCGAACACCAGGAATCCCAGTCGCTCGAACTCGCGCACCGTTTCGACGGGCGCGACAAAGGACAGCACGCACAGCACGTGCGGATGGCGTTCGCGCAGGGCGCCGAAGGTCTCGAGCAGCCAGTCGGCCGAGGCCCTGGACGCGGGCGAGCTCGTCAGGAAGCACACCAGCGCGCCGAACTGCCCCGGTGCCAGGAGTATGTCGAGGCACCTGCCCAGCAGGCTGCGGTCGTTCGTGAGCTGCGCGGTCACGTCGATCGGGTTGGCCGTGCCCGCAAAGGGAATGAGCGCGCGAATCTGGTCCTGGGCCGACGGAGCCAACAGCGGCACGTCGACGCCGTACTCGTCGGCCGCATCCGCGATCTGCACGCCGATGCCCCCGGAGACGGTGACCACGCCCAATTGGTTGTTCGCGAAGGTGGGCGTCGCCAGGCAGGCGTAGGCGATGTCCAGCATCTCCTCGATGCTCCCCGCGCGGTGCACGCCGTACTGCTGGAGCACCGCGTCGTACACGGCGTCTTCGCCGGCCAGGGCCCCGGTGTGCGAGGCCGCCGCGCGCGCGCCGCTGGCGGAGCGCCCGACCTTCAGGAGGATCACGGGCTTGCCCCTGGCGCGCGCCGCCTCCAGCGCCTGCACGAACATCGGCCCGTTGCGCACGGCCTCCGCGTAGGCCACGATCACCCGCACCTTCGGCGAACAGGCCAGCCAGTGAAGGCACTCCGAGATGCCCAGGTCGACCTCGTTGCCCGTGGTGATCCAGTAGCCGATGCCGATGTTGCGCTGTCGGCACAGGTAGGCCAGGTGGCCGCCGCAGGCACCGCTCTGGCTGACGATGGCCACGGGCCCCGGTTCGAGGAAGCCGCCGGACAGCGCCTGCGTGAAGGTGCCGTAGAACCCGATGTGCGAATTGAACACCCCCAGGCAGTTGGGCCCCAGCACGCGGATGCCGTGGCGCTGCGAGATGGCGGCGATGTCCGTCTGCATGCGCTGGCCGGCCTCGTCGGTCTCGGAGAAGCCGGCGGAGAAGATGATCGCCGTGCGGATGCCCTTGCGGCCGCAATCGTCGAGCGCGGCGCCGGCCAGCGGGGCCGGCAGCGCAATGATCGCCAGGTCGACGACCCGGGGCAGGCTGTCGACGTCCGGGTAGGAGTCGTAGCCCTGCACGCTGGCTCGGTTCGGATTGACGACGTACACCGCGCCGGCAAAGCCCGAGCTGCGCAGGTACTTCAGGGGGCGTCCACCGATGCGCGTCGGGTCTTCCGAGGCGCCGATGACGACGAGGGATTGGGGTTCCAGGAGTGCGGTGATGTCTGACATGGCGGATGGGGTTTCAAACGGATGCGGATGGGTGCGCAGGCCTGCTCAATCGACCTTCGCGCCGGACGCCTTGACGACCGGGGCCCAGAACTGCAGGTCGCGCGCCACCAGCTCGGCCAGGTGCGTGGGCGAGCCGTACGCGGCCGCATTGCCGCGCGACGCGAAGTACGCCAGGGCGTCCGGCGTGTTGACCACTTTCTCCAGGGCCTTGCTGAGCCGGGCGACCACCTCCACCGGCACGCCGGCCGGCGCCATGATCCCGGCCCACCCCACCACGACGTACCCCGGGACGGTCTCGCTGACGGTGGGCACGTCGGGCAGCTGCCGCTCGCGGGCCCGGCCGGTGGTGGCCAGCGCGCGCAGCCGGCCGGAGCGGATCTGCGGCAGCGAGGTCGACATCGCATCGAACATGAAGGGCACGGTGCCCGACAGCACATCGACCATGGCCGGCGCGCTGCCCTTGTAGGGAATGTGCGTGAACTTCACGCCCGACATCGCCGCCAGCATCTCCGCCGACAGGTGGTTCGACGTGCCGTTGCCCGCCGAGGCGTAGTTGATCGCGCCGGGGTTGCGCTTCGCGGCGCCCAGCAGGTCCGGCAGCGTCTTGTAGGGGCCGCTGGCATTGACCACGAGCACGTTGGCGTAGTCGACAAGTTGGGCCACGGGCGTGAAGTCCTTGACGGGGTCGTAGCCGACCTTGGCGTAGACCAGGGGCGTGATGACATGCGTGCCCGAGTGGGCCAGGCCGATGGTGTAGCCGTCCTTGGGCGCGCGGGCCAGGCGCTGCATGCCGATGGAGCCGCCGGCCCCCGGGACGTTGATCACGAGCACGGGTTGGCCGAGCTCCGCGCCCAGCTTCTGCGCGATGTAGCGGCTCATCTCGTCGGTCGCCCCGCCGGCTGGGAACGGATTGATCAGCTCGATCGGCCTGGCGGGCCATGGCGGCTTCTGCGCCAGGGCCTTGGGGATGGTGCCGACGGTGATGGCGAACACGGCCAGCATCGCAGCCATCGCTCGAAAGCCGGACCGCATGGATGATCTGTTGCGCATGGGTTTGTCTCTGTGGTTTTGCGAAGGGAAACCCGGCCGCGCACGCCGTCGTGCGTCGCGGCATGCAGGGCCGGGCGTGCGGCGGCCTGGTGCGGCCGCCGGGTGGACTACATGCCGATCCGGTCGGCCCTGTCCACGAGGTTGCGCACGACGCGCACCGAGGCGATGTCGATCATCTTTCCCCCGTACTGCACGGCGCCGAGGCCTTGCGCCAGGGCCTCGTCGTAGGCCTTGATCATGTCGCGGGCCCGCGCCACGTCGGCCTCGGAAGGCGAGAAGGCTTCCTGCGCCACCGCCACCTGCGCCGGGTGGATCGCCCATTTGCCGACCATGCCCAAAATCATCGCGCGCCGGCATTCCTCGCGGTACGCCTCGGGGTTCTTGAAGTCGGCGTACGGTCCGTCGACGGCATCGATCCGGTGGGCGCGCGCTGCGATCGTGAGCTTGTGGCGCTGGTAGTTCCAGATGTCGCCCGGGTAGCCGCTGGGCCCGCCGATGTCGCGGATCGAGATGCCCTGGCTCGCCGAGTAGTCGCCCATGCCGAAGATCAGGCACTCGAGCCGGGGCGTGGACGCGGCGATGGCCTCGACCTGCATCATGGCCTCGACCTCCTCGATCAGCACGTCGATGCCGATGCGCTTCGTGAGGCCGAGCTTCTTCTCCATCATCGTGAGCAGCTTGTCGACGAACTGCACGTCGGCCGCGCTCATGGCCTTGGGCAGCATGATCACGTCGAGGTTCTCGCGCGCACCCTCGACCACCTCGATGATGTCTTCGTAGGCGTACTCGGTGCTGAGGTCGTTGATGCGCACGCAGCGCGTGGTGCGGCCCCAGTCCAGCGTGTTCAGCGCCTGCACGATCTTGGCGCGGGCCGGTCTTTTCTCCGACGGCGCGACCGCGTCCTCCAGGTCGAGGAAGACGAAGTCCAGGTCCATCTCGCTGGCCTTGCGCATCATCTTTTCGCTGGAGCCTGGCACGGACAGCTGGCAGCGACGCAGTCTTCGGGGTCGTTCTTGCATGAGGGTGTTTCCTTGGTGAATGCGCAGCGTGCGCAGGGGGTCAATCGATCGCGTGTTCGGCGCGCAGGGCCGCGATCTCGGCGGGGGCGAAACCGAATTCGCCCAGGACGCGGTCGGTGTGCTCGCCGGTCATCGGGGCGCGGCGCCGGACACCGCCGGGCGTCGCGCTCATCCGTATCGGCGTGCCGGCCACGGTCAGCGGGCGCGAGGCGCCGGGCTGCTCGGTGTCGACCAGCATCTCGCGGATGCGGAAGTGCGCGTCCTCGAAGATGTCGGCGGCGTCGAACACCGGGCCGTAGGGAATCTCGCCGCCCAGCATCTGCGACAGCTGCGCCTTGGTGTGGCGTGCCGTCCAGGCGCCGACGATTTCTTCGACCTCGGCCCGGTGCTGCATCCGGCCTTCGTTGGTCGCGTAGCGCGGGTCGGTGGCCAGGTCGGGGCGCCCCATGTGGCGCGTCAACGGCACCCAGAAGCGGTCGTTCGGCACGCCCAGGCTCACGAAGCCGTCCTTGGCGGGGAACAGCCCGAACGGGCACAGCATCGGGTGGCCGTTGCCCTCGGGACGCGGCGGCGTCGCCGCTGCGCTGTACTGGAACACCAGGCGTTCGCAGATGGCCAGCACGGCGTCGACCATGGCCACGTCGACGAACTGTCCCTTGCCGGTGCGCTGCGCGCGCCAGCAGGCCGCTGCGATGCCGAACGCGAGGAAGGTGGCCGGGATGAGATCGCCCACGCCCGGCCCCACCTTGGTGGGAGCCCCGCCCGGCACCGGGCCGGTGATGCCCATGATGCCGCCCATCGCCTGCGCCACGGGGTCGTAGGCGGGCCATGTCGCATAAGGGCTTTCGCCGCTGCGCGGATCGCCGAAGCCGCGCAGCGCCGCATACACCAGGCGCGGATTGACTGCGGCCAGCGTGTCGTAGCCGACGCCCAGGCGTTCCATCACGCCGGTGCGGTAGTTCTCGACCAGCACGTCGGCCTTCGCCACCAGCCGCAGCAGCGCGGCCTTGCCGGCCGGCTGTTTCAGGTCGAGCGTGATCGAGCGCTTGTTGCGGTTGATCGACGCGAAGTAGCCGCCGAAGCCGCGCTGCGCCATCGGGAGCGCGCCCTCCAGGTGCGGGCCGTTGCGCCGCGTCATGTCGCCCCCCGGGGGTTCGATCTTGATGACGTGGGCGCCCTGGTCGGCCAGCATCATGGCGGCATAGGGCCCGGCGAGCATCTGCGTCAGGTCGAGCACCACCAGGCCCTCGAGCGCGCCGGCGGGAGCGTTCGCGTCGGTCACTTGTGCGCCCAGTGGCTCTTGCGCTTGAGCAGGACCGTGCGCTCGGCCTCCACGCACAGCTTGTCGTCCTGGTTCACGCCGTAGTGCCTGAAATGAACGATGCCGGCGTCGGGGCGGTCCGCGTCGCTGCGCGCCAGCACCTCGCTGTAGGCATAGAGCGTGTCGCCGTGGAACACGGGGTTCGAGAGGCGGATCTTGTCCAGCGTCAGCTCGCGCAGGCATTGCTCGGCCGTGTCCTGCGCCGCCAGCCCGAGCACCATCGACAGGTTGATGCCGCCGAACACCACGCGCTGCGCAAAGATGCTTCGCGCATCCTGCTGCTTCATCGCGTGCTCGTTGAAGTGGCCTTCGGCCGTGTTCATCACCATGTTGGTGATGAGCACGTTGTCCATCTCCGTCACGGTCTTGCCGCGCGCGTGCCGCAGCAGCAGCCCGACTTCGAAGTCCTCGAAGTAGTTGTCGGCACTGGTGAGTTCCGCCGCCTTCATGCTGCAGCTCCCCCGCGCGCGGCCTGCGGCCCGAACGCGCGCTCCGCGATCATGGCCTCGACCTCGGACTTGCCCAGCAGGTGGGTCGCGATGATGCGCTGCTGGATCTCCGAGGTGCCTTCGAAGATCTTCGTGAGCCGCGCATCGCGCCAGTAGCGCTCGATGGGAAAGAGCTTGGTGTAGCCCGCCCCGCCGAAGATCTGCAGCGCCTCCGAGGTCACGCGCTCGGCCATCTCCGATGCGAAGTACTTGGCCATCGACGCCTCCTTGTCGCAGCGCCGGCCGCTGTCGATCTCGCTGCAGACGTAGTACATGAGCTGCCGGGCGGCTTCCACCTCGGTCGCCATCGTGGCGATCTTGAAGCGGATGGCCTGGTACTCGGCGATGGGCATGCCGAACTGCCGGCGCTCGCCCGCATACGCGATCGCGTCCTCGAGCGCGCCTTGCGCCAGGCCGATGGCGCGTGCCGCGGTGTGGGCGCGCGCGCCCTCCAGGCCCTTGGTCATCAGGGGGAAGGCCATGCCCTCCTCGCCGACCAGGCAATCGGCCGGCACGCGCAGGCCGTCGAACGCGAGCTCGAAGGTCTTCCATCCGAAGTAGCCGATCTTGGGAATCATCGACCCGGTCATGCCCTTGGGAAAGCTGCCGCGCTCCTTCTCGATGAGGAAGCAGGAGATGCCCTGCCAGCGCTTGTCCGCGCTGGGCGGTGCGCTCGTGCGTGCGAACAGGGTGATGTAGTCGGCGCCGTCGGCGAACGTGCACCAGTACTTGTTGCCGCTGAGCACCCACTCGTCGCCGTCGCGTACGGCGCGGCAGGAGATCGAGGCGAGGTCGGAGCCGGTGTCGGGCTCCGACAAGGCGCTGGCGTTGAGGAACTCGCCGCGCACGGCGCGCGGCAGGTACTTCGCCCGCTTCTCCTTCGGCAGCGTGGAACGGATCCAGCTGCCCTGTGCCCGCGCCACGATCGACGCCACCGACATCCATCCGCGCGCCAGCTGCTCGCAGATGAGGCAGTACTCGAAGTAGCCCAGGCCCAGGCCGCCGTACTCCTCGGGGATCATGATCCCGAAGTAGCCCATGTCCGCCATCTTCCGGCGCAGCTCCATCGGGATCTCGCCGTCGGGGCCGTCCAGCCGGTTGGCGACCGGCAGCACTTCCTTCATCGTGAACTCGCGCGCGGCGTCGCGGATCATGCGACGCTCCTGGGTCATGTAACCCGATCCTTCTTGCGACATGCTTATTTCCTCGTTCTGACCAGATTCGAACGCTTGAAGGCAATGACCTCCTCGCCCCGTTGATTCGTGCCGCGCGTGTGCCACGTCACGATGCCGTAGCCGGGCCGGTTGCCCGCCAGCCGTGCGGCCACCACTTGCGAGCGCGCGTGGAGCGTGTCGCCCGGGTACACCGGCTGCAGGTACGACAGTTCGTCGACCCCCAGGAACGGACCGCCCCCTTCCGAGAGGTCTTCGACGGACAGGCCGAAGACCGTGTTGAACACCAGCAGCGGGTTGACCGGCGTGGTCGGGTGCCCGTGGGCCATGGCGAAGGCCTCGCTGGTGTAGTGCGGGTTGTAGTGAAGGGTCAGCGTCGAGAACAGGGTGTTGTCGGCCGCCGTCACCGTCCGGCCCCAGTGATGGGTGAAGGTGCGTCCGACATCGAAGTCCTCGAAGCGATGGCCGCGCGCGCGGCGCGTCGCGTCGGCCTTCAGTCGCGCGACCGTGAGTTCGTTGGGCGTCATTGAATGGCTTCCAGCAGGGGGTTGAGAGAAGGCGGCCGGTCGAGCGCCCCGACGGCATCGACCAGGCGTTCGAAGCGCGCGGCGCCGATCACCGGTTCGGCGATCGCGCGCGCCTTGGCCTGCAGCCGCCGCCATTGCGCGGGCAGGTCGGTGGCGGGCACGGCGACATTCGCTTCTTCGGTGAAGGTCTGCCCGCTGCGCGTGTGCAGCGTCACGCTCGCGAAGTTGCGGTCTTCGGTGGACGCGTTCATGACCAGGGCGATGCGCTCGCGCGCCGCCACGTGGCGCGGCGAACGCGCCGTGTCGTCGGTGTAGAGGTCGAGCGCCGCGGTGTTCGCGCCGTCGAGCGCGAGCGCGGCCAGGTGCTGGAGCGAGAACTTCACGCTCAGCCCGGTCTGTGGCACCTCGATGTCGCAGACACCGCGGTGGTTGCCGGAGACATGGATCGTCATCGACGCCATCGCATCGAGGTCGACGCCGTGACGCTCCCGCGCCTGGCGGATGGCCTCGATCGCCGAATGCGTGAGGTAGCAGGAGGCGTGGTACTTGAACAGCGTGCTTTCGATGGCGAACCCGCCGCCGGTATCGATCTGCTTCGCAAAGGGCGCGCGCTCGGGGGCCATGGTCTGTGCGAAGCCCTGGACGCACTCGATCGCGCTGTCGTTGGCCGTGAAGCCGCGCGCGGCCAGCTGCGCCGCCATCAGCCCGTTCATCGCCGCCTTGCCGGCATGCAGCGGCTTGGCCATGGTCCCGAACATGCTCTTGAGCCCGGCCGCCTGCGTTGCCGCCAGGCCCAGGGCGTGCGCGGTCTGGCCGGCGTCCAGCCCCAGCAGGTTGGCGCAGGCGGCGGCGGCGCCGAAGGTGCCGATGGTCCCGGTGGCATGGAACCCGTGCAGGTAGTGGCTCGGCCCGACCATCTCGCCCAGCCGGCTTTCGATTTCGTGCCCCACCACCAGCGCGCGCAGCAGGTCCCGTCCGCTGGCGCCTTCGGCCTGGGCCAGTGCCAACGCGGCCGGAACGACCGGCACGCTGGGATGGCCGAACATCCGCGAGGCGACATCGTCGAAGTCCAGCGCATGGCCCGCCGCGCCGTTGATCAGCGCCGCATCGTGCGGCCTGGCACGCGCGCCGTGTGCCAGCAAGGTGCAAGGCAGGTCGGCCGTGCCGCCGTAGGTCTGCACGAGCATGCGGACCAGCGGCTCGTCGGCGGCGGCGATGGTGACCGCGAGCCAGTCGAGCATCACATGGCGGGCCCATTCGAAGGCCGTGGCGCTGACCGCGCTGTCCTGGGTGTCGCTGACCCATTGCGCGAGCAGTCGCGTAACGGCGATCGGGTCATCGGGTTCGGTTGTCTTCGCTGTCTTCACGGGCGTCCTTGTGCTGAGTCGGCGTGCATGGCATTGCGGGTTCGTTGCGACGAGTATTGAGCGGCCCCTCTCGCAAAGGCATCACATATGTGATGAATAGCATTCGCCCCACACCATCACATCCGTGATGAGAGAGAGCGCTCATCCGGCCCACACTCGCTCCCGTTCAACCCCTCACTTCCCTGGAATCCACATGCCGACCCACGCCCTCCCCTTCAGGCCGCTTCGCTCCGCAATGTATGTGCCGGCCACCAATCCGCGCGCCCTTGCCAAGGCCTCGACCCTGGACTGCGATGCGGTCATCTACGACCTGGAAGACGCGGTGGCGCCGGACATGAAGGACGCGGCGCGCCAGCATCTCGCGCAGGTGTTCGCCGGCGCGCGCGCCGGCCTGCAGCAGGCCGTCATCCGGGTCAACGCCATCGACAGCCCGGCCTTCGAGCAGGACATGGCCACGGTGGCGCACTGCCGGCCCGACGCGGTCCTGGTGCCGAAGATCGGCTCGGTGCACGACGTCCGCTTGCTGTCCGATGCCGCCGCGCGGCACGGCGCCGCCAGGGACCTGCGCCTGTGGCTCATGGTCGAGACCGCGGCGGCGCTGAGCGCGCTCGACGACATCGTCCAGGCCGGGCTGGCGGCCACGCCCCGGCTCGACGGCCTCGTCGTCGGCACCAACGACATTGCGAAGGAGACCGGCGTCTTCCCCGGCGACGGCCGGTGCTACCTGATGCCCTGGTTGATGGGCGTCGTGCTGACGGCCAGGCACCGCGGCGTGCGCGTGCTCGACGGGGTCTGGAACGACTTCTCTGACACGACCGGCTTCGAGGCCGAAGCCCGGCAGTCCGTGAAGATGGCCTTCGACGGCAAGACCCTGATCCACCCCACGCAGATCGGTCCCGCGAACACGGCCTTCTCTCCGTCGGAGTCCGCGGTGGACGAAGCCCGCGCCATCGTCGCCGCCTTTGCGCGCGAGGAACACGCCGGGGCGGGTGTCATCAACCTGAACGGGAAGATGGTGGAGCGGCTGCACCTGGCGCAGGCACAACGGCTGCTGGCCGTGCGCTCGGCCATCGATGCGCGGGCCGCAGCGGCGCGCTGAAGGACCCGACGGCTCAGCCCTTGCCGGCGACCGCGAGCAGGCTGGCGAGCAGTTGCCGGCGCCGCTTGTGCAAGCGTTCGAGCGGCCCGCCGATGCCGATGCCCAGCCGTTGGCCGCGGATCGGCGTCGGCAGCAAGGCCGCGATCACGCCGGCGCCGGGTGTCGCGAGGTTGGCGGATTCGTAGTACCCGTGCTCGCGCGCGAACGCGACCGCCCGCAGCGTCTCGGCCATGCGCGCGGGCGGCCCCGTGCGGCCGGCCTCGGCGTTGTAGCGCCGCAGCAGCAGGCCGATCTGGTCGTCGTCGCGCTGGCTCAAGAGCATGATGCCGATCGCGGTCCGGTGCATCGGCCGCATCGTCCCGGGCGACAGCGAGAAGCGCAGCGCATGCTGCGACTCGCGCACGGACAGGTACTGCATCAGCACGCCACTCTGGCGTCCCAGCAGCACGGTTTCGCCGGTCTCGCTGGCCAGCCGCCGCATCGCGTCCTGGATGGCCTCCTGGCGCGCCGGCAGGCGGGTGGCCCAGTCGCCGAGGAACGCGATCCGCACCGAGGGGCAGTACTCGCGCCGGGCGCTGTCGAACTCCATGTAGCCGCGCGCCACCAGCGTCTTGAGCAGCATGGAAACGCTGGACTGCGGCGCGCCGAGCTTGTCGACGATGTCGGCGACCCGCAGCGGCCGGCGTTCGGCCTCGAACAGTTCGAGCAGCTCGAACACGCGAACCGCGGACTTCACCATGCCGTCGTGCATGGGACTGCCCTCTTGCCGCCTGCAGGCTGGGTGAACGGGGTAATGCGGTGGCTCATGTCGGGTTTGCTGAAAAACGATTGTGCGGCAGCCCACCTGCCCTTTCCAAGGCGCCTACCCGATGCGGGTGGCCCCTGCGCGGCCTGGCGCTGGTCTACTTTGCATATCGACCGGCGCGGCCTTCCTGGCCCCACGCGCCGGTCCGTTCAACCTGGCTTGGAGATTCTCGATGGGCGTTCTTTCCGGTATTCGCGTGGTAGAGTTCGAGGCCATCGGCCCCGGCCCCTTCGGCGCCATGCTCCTGGCGGACATGGGGGCCGACGTGCTGCGCATCGACCGTCCCGCGCCGCCGGCCGACCTGGGGCTTCCCCGGACCGAAGGCCCGCGCGTCGACATCACCGGCCGTGGCCGGCGTTCGGTGACGCTCGACCTCAAGCAGCCCGATGCCGCGGCGGCGGCGCTGGACCTGATCGCCCGCGCCGACGTGGTCATCGAGGGCTTTCGCCCCGGCACCATGGAACGCCTGGGCCTGGGCCCCGAGGTGGCGCTGGCGCGCAACCCGAAGCTCGTCTACGGCCGCATGACCGGCTGGGGCCAGACCGGCCCGATGGCCGAGCGGGCCGGCCACGACCTCAACTACATCGCGCTGTCGGGCGTGCTCTCGGGCATCGGGAACCAGGGCGGCAAGCCCGTGCCGCCGCTGAACCTGGTGGGCGACTACGGCGGTGGCGGCATGCTGCTGGCACTCGGCGTGGTGGCCGCGCTGCTGAACGTGCAGCGCGGGGGCACCGGCCAGGTCGTCGATGCCGCCATGATCGAAGGCGCGGCACAGCTGGGCTCGGTGTTCTGGGGGCTTCTGTCCACCGGCAAGTGGCGCGAGGAGCGCGGCACCAACCTGCTCGACGGCGGCTGCCCGTGGTACGACAGCTATCGCACCAGCGACGGCCACTACATGTCCGTCGGTGCCGTCGAGACCCGCTTCTACGCCGAGCTGCTCGACAAGCTCGGTCTCGCCGATGCAGGACTTCCCCGTCAGCACGACCGCGCCGGCTGGCCGCGGTTGCGCGCGGCCTTCGAACAGGCCTTCGCAAGCCGTAGCCGCGATGCGTGGTGCACCGTCTTCGAGGGTAGCGATGCCTGCGTGGCGCCCGTGCTGGGCTTCGCGGAAGCACCGAACCATCCGCAGCACCGCGCGCGCGGCAGCTTCATCGCGGTGGACGGGGTCGTGCAACCCGGCCCCGCGCCGCGCTTCTCGGCCACGCCCTCGGCGCAACCGACACCGGCACCCGCGCGCGGTGAACACGGCGCGAAGGCCTTGCACGACTGGGGTTTCGACCCGCAGGCGATCGAGCGCCTGCAGCAGTTCGGACTGGGCTTTCAGCCCGATGCATGAACAACACACTCTGATGGAGAAATGATTTGAAAGCACTGGTGGCAATCAAGCGCGTCCTGGACGCGAACGTGAAGGCGCAGGTCCGCGCCGACGGGTCGGGCATCGA
Organism: Variovorax sp. GW821-FHT10C12; assembly: GCF_059415405.1. Classification (NCBI taxonomy): domain Bacteria; kingdom Pseudomonadati; phylum Pseudomonadota; class Betaproteobacteria; order Burkholderiales; family Comamonadaceae; genus Variovorax; species Variovorax sp. GW821-FHT10C12. Next base: position 1,329,961 of record NZ_JBWKNE010000001.1, on the reverse strand, counting down.
CCTGTCCAACGTCAAGATGAGCATGAACCCCTTCGATGAGATCGCTGTCGAAGAAGCGGTGCGGCTGAAGGAAAAGGGCCTGGTCACGGAAGTGATCGCTGTGTCATGCGGTGATGCGAAGTGCCAGGAAACCCTGCGCACCGCGATGGCCATCGGTGCTGATCGCGGCATCCTGGTCGAGACCGCTGAAGAGCTGCAGCCGCTGGCCGTGGCCAAGCTGCTCAAGGCACTGGTCGACAAGGAGCAGCCGTCTCTCATCATCCTGGGCAAGCAAGCCATCGACGACGACGCCAATCAAACGGGCCAGATGCTGGCTGCGCTGGCCGACCTGCCCCAAGCCACCTTCGCCTCGAAGGTCGACCTGGCAGCCGACAAGGTCACCGTCGCACGCGAAGTCGACGGCGGCATGGAAACCCTGACGCTCACGCTGCCGGCCGTCATCACGACCGACCTGCGTCTGAACGAGCCGCGCTACGTCACCTTGCCCAACATCATGAAGGCCAAGAAGAAGCAGCTGGACACCTTCAAGCCCGAAGACCTGGGCGTGGACGTGAAGCCCCGCCTGAAGACCCTCAAGGTCAGCGAACCGCCCAAGCGCGGCACCGGCATCAAGGTGCCCGACGTCGCCACCCTGGTGGACAAGCTCAAGAACGAAGCCAAAGTGATCTGAGGAAGAAACGAACATGACCGCACTCGTCATTGCCGAACACGACCACGCCAGCATCAAGCCGGCCACCCTCAACACCGTGACTGCAGCCCTGGCTTGCGGTGGCGACGTCCACGTCCTCGTGGCCGGTGCCAACGCCGCCGAAGCCGCCAAGGCCGCCGCGCAGATCGCCGGCGTGTCCAAGGTGATCGCTGCCGACTGCGCATCGCTGGCAGAGAACCTCGCCGAGAACGTCGCAGCCCAGGTGCTGGCCATCGCCGGCAACTACAGCCACATCCTGTTCCCCTCGACCGCCAACGGCAAGAACGTCGCACCGCGCGTGGCTGCCAAGCTGGACGTGGCACAGATCTCCGACATCACCAAGGTCGACAGCCCCGACACCTTCGAGCGTCCGATCTACGCCGGTAACGCCATCGCCACCGTGCAGAGCACCGACGCCACCAAGGTGATCACCGTGCGCACGACCGGCTTCGACGCCGCAGCCGCCACCGGTGGCTGCGCCACCGTTGAAACCGCTGAAGGCGTCGCCGACAGCGGCAAGAGCGCCTTCGTCGGCCGTGAAGTCACGAAGAGCGAGCGTCCTGAATTGACCGCCGCCAAGATCATCGTCTCCGGTGGCCGTGCCCTGGGCAGCGCCGAGAAGTTCACCGAAGTGATGGCCCCGCTGGCCGACAAGCTGAACGCAGGCCTGGGCGCCAGCCGCGCAGCTGTCGATGCAGGCTACGCCCCGAACGACTGGCAAGTGGGCCAGACCGGCAAGATCGTCGCGCCGCAGCTGTACATCGCCGCGGGCATCTCGGGTGCGATCCAGCATCTGGCCGGCATGAAGGACTCGAAGGTCATCGTCGCGATCAACAAGGACGAAGAAGCGCCGATCTTCAGCGTGGCCGACTACGGCCTCGTGGCCGACCTGTTCACGGCCGTGCCGGAACTCGCAAAGGCGCTCTGAATGCCGACCCCCAGCAACCGCGGCAAGCGCACGCGCCCTCGCGCATAGCGCCCCCTTTCAAGGCCATGTCGCCTCCAGCCGTGCGCATGCCACCTGGACATGAGCTTCGCCTACCCGCCACTGAAGCGACTCTCGCGCCCTTTGTGAAACACCAAGCACAGGGGAAAACGGACAGCGCGAGACCGCGCGTGACGGTCCTGGACTCTCATGCGCCATCTGCCCACGCGCGCGATCGAGCGCCATCCAGGCATACCTTGTTGCCGGAGACACCGGAAATGGAACCATCCCACAACATCTCGATGAAATTCGAGCCTGCGCTGACCCAGGAAGAGCGCGCCGCGATCAACGATTGGCGATGGTTCGCTTCGCTTTCGCCGTCCCTGAGGCACGACCTGCTGCGCCATTGCGCGATTCGCAGGTACAACCCGCAGGAGGTGATCTGTGCATACGGCGCCAAGACATGCGGATGGCTGGCTTGCGCCAGCGGCGCCGTGCGGATCGCCTCCCCGGGTCGCGCAGGCAAGAAGCTTGTTCTGACCTACGTGCAGCCCGGCGTCTGGTTTGCCGGACCCGGCCTCTTCGATGGAGGCGCCTCGACCCATGAAGCAACCGCGTTCGGGGCCACGACGATCCTGTCGATCGACCAGGCAGAGTTCACTGCCTTGATGGCAGCCAGTGCCGAACTTTGCGCCGCTGTGCTGCGTCTTCAGGCCAGGCACGTGCGCGAACTCTACGAGGCGCTGGATGCGGTGAAATCACTGCCGCTTCGCCCCCGCGTCGCCCGCCAGCTCGCTTCCCTGGCAAGACGACATGGTGTCTCGCGGGGCTGCGACGTCGGCGAAACGCGCATCGGCATTCGCCTGGCCCAGGAGCAGATTGCACAACTGGTGGGCTGCTCGCGTCAGCGCATCAATGGGGAGTTGAAGCAGCTCGAGCTTGCGGGTGCGATCCGGATCGACCATGAAGGATTCGTGATCTGCAACAGGCATGCCCTGGGTGTCGAAGGACGACGACCGGAACGCAGAGGCAGTTCACGCCAGAGCTATCGCGCCGGCCGATTCGCCGACGCGTGAGTTGAACGCTCCCTGCCCCGGAGCAGTCAACCAGGCACCAGCGCTTTCGCCGATCCAGTGGCCAGTTTCGGAGGTACAACCACCCGTCCTGTCCAAAGCCCCTGACGAAGATCACATCAGCGCCGCCGATGTGCAGGCGGCCAACCGACGACATCGAGGGGCAAGAAGGAACCCAGTTCTCGGCAGTTGGGGATCTGGCGTCAACGTCCCTCTGTCGCGCGGATCATGTCGGCGCCTTTTTCCCCAATCATGATCGCAGGCGCGTTCGTGTTGGAAGAGGTGATTCGAGGCATGACGGAGGCATCCACGACGCGCAGGCCGTCGATGCCGCGCACTCGCAGTTCGTGATCCAGTACAGCCATGCCGTCGTTGCCCATCGCACAGGTGCCCACCGGGTGGTAGACGGACTGAGCCGAGTCGCGGATGAAATCCTCCCACTCGCTGTCCGACTGGACTGCATGTCCCGGCGCGTGTTCGCTCTGGATGAAACGCGAGAGCGGCTCGGTCTCGAAGGTCTTGCGTATCCAGCGAAGTCCCTCGCGCATCACCTGCAGATCTTCTGCGTTGTCCAGGTAGTTGGCGTGGATCCGCGGGTAATCGCGCGGATTGGCGCTGGCCAGGCGAATGCGCCCGCGGGCCCGGGGACGCAGCAAACTGCACGAGGCGTTGATGCCCGGGAAGCTGTCCAGCGCGATGTCGCCCTTCTTGCTGATGTTCAGGCTCATCGGCCGGAAGCTGACCTCCACATCGGGTCGGGTGGCCTGCGGCCCGACGCGGGCAAACGCAGTCGCCTGGACCGCGCCGATGTTCAGGTAGCCGCTGCGGTTCGCGAAGTACTTCATCGCCTCGACGTAAAGGTTCGGTCCCGATAGCTTGTGGTTCAGGGAGATGGACTTCTCGCACTTCGCCACGTAGTACACATAGAGATGGTCCTGGAGGTTCTCGCCCACGCCCGGCAAGTCCAGCGCAATGTCGATGCCGTGCTCGCGCAGATGTGCCGCCGGGCCGATGCCCGAGAGCATGAGAAGCTGCGGTGAATTGATCACGCCGCCGCACAGGATGACCTCGCAACGGGCCGTGGCGAGCTTGCTGACGCCGCGCTGCGAATAGCGCACGCCTGTGGCGCGCTTGCCTTCGAGCACCACTTTTTCGGCGAGCGCTTCGACGGCGACGTGCAAGTTGGCACGCCCGCGCACCGGGTGCAGGAAGGCGGCGGAGGTCGAGCTTCTGCGGCCCTCGCGCACGGTGACTTGCGCCCGCCCAACGCCTTCCTGCACGCCGTCGTTGAAATCCTTGCGCAAGGGCGAGCCGGTGTTGATCGCCGACTCGATGAAGAGCCGCCCAGCGGGGTCGTCGATGACCGGGTCGGTCACGGCCAGCGGGCCGCCGGCACCATGCAGTGCACTGGCGCCGTGCTGCTGATCTTCGCTCTTGCGAAAGTACGGCACCACGTCGTTCCATCCCCAGCCCGGATTGCCCAGGCGCGCCCACTGGTCGTAGTCCTCCGGATGGCCGCGCAGATAGACCATGCCGTTGATCGAGCTCGATCCGCCCAGCGTCCTGCCGCGCGGCCAGTAGATCTTCCGGCCGCGCAGGTTCGGTTCGGGCTCGGTGAAGTAGCCCCAGTTGACGGCGCTGGGCCGAAAGACCTTGGTCGTCCCGGCGGGGATCTTCATCCACATGCTGCGGTCTTCGGGGCCGGCTTCGAGCAGCAGCACCGTTTTCGAAGCGTCTTCCGAAAGCCGGTTGGCGAGCACGCAGCCCGCCGATCCCGCGCCGACGATGATGTAGTCGTACTGTTCTGTCTGTGTCATGAGAGGCGTTGTTCCTGATGGCTTGGGGCTGGGCTGGCACTAGATGCGCATCACGAACGGATTCGCGGTCGGCGCGTCGTAGTTGAGCCATACGCTCTTCGTCTGCAGGTAGCCTTCGATGGCCTCCAGGCCGTTCTCGCGCCCCAGCCCGCTGCGCTTGAAGCCGCCGAACGGCATGTGCACGCCCAGCGCCCGGTAGGTGTTGATCCAGACCGTCCCAGCCTCCAGTGCGTTGGCCATCCGGAACGCCCGGCCCATGTTCTGGGTCCAGACACCCGAAGCCAGGCCGTAGAAGGTGTCGTTGGCGATCTCCAGCGCCTCGCGCTCGTCCTTGAAGGTGAGGATCGACAGCACGGGCCCGAAGACCTCCTCGCGCGCGATGCGCATGCCGTTGTGGATGCGGGTGAAGATCGTCGGCTCGACGAACAGGCCGCCGAGCTCTGCGCTCGGGCGTCCGCCCAGCACGCAGTGGCCGCCTTCGCTCTTCGCGATCTCGATGTACTTCAGGATCTTGTCGTACTGGGGCCGGGTCGCGATCGGACCGATCTGGGTGTCAGGCAGGTTCGGATCGCCCAGGCGTGCGACCTTGGCGACCGCCACGAGTCGCTCGACGAATGCGTCGTGGATGCTCTCCTGCACGAGCAGGCGCGAGCCCGCGATGCAGGTCTGGCCCGCGGCCCCGAAGATACCCGCGACTGCGCCGTTCACCGCGTCATCCAGGTTCGCATCGTCGAAGACGATGTTGGGCGACTTTCCACCCAACTCCATCGTCACGCTCTTGAAATCGCGCGCGGCCAATTCGTTGACGCGCTGACCGGCCGCCTCGCCGCCGGTGAAGGCGATCTTGGCCGTCAGTGCATGCGTCACCAGCGCTTCGCCCAGGTCGGCACCCAGACCGGTCACGATGTTCACGACACCCGGCGGGAAGCCGGCCTGCTCGAACAATCGACAAAACTCCAGCGAAGAAGCCGAGGTGTACTCGGACGGCTTGACAACGACCGTGCAGCCGGCGGCCAGTGCGGGAAAGGCCTTCGACGCGAGCAGAGCCAGTGGTGAATTCCACGGTGCGATGCAGACGACGACCCCTACGGGCTCGCGGCGCGTGTAGGTGAACATGCCGCTGCGGTCGGGCGGCGGGACGCTGCCCTCCACCTTGTCCGCCAGGCCCGCGTAGTAGTGCGCCATGTGCGCCACGGCATTGAGCTGCGCGCGCATCTCGGCGAAGAGCTTGCCGTTGTCGCGGACCTCGGTGCGCGCCAGTGCCTCGGCCTCGCCGGCGATCAGGTCGCCCAGCCGGCGCAGCAGCGCGCCGCGCCCGCTGGCGGTGAGCGCCCCCCAGGGCCCCTGCTTCAAGGCCCGGTGGGCCGCGCGCACGGCGACATCCGCGTCCTCGGGCGCCGCCTTGGGAATGCGGGCCCAGGGTTTGCCGGTGTAGGGATTCTCTGTGTCGAGCGTCTGGCCGGAACGAGCGCCCAGCCATTGGCCGTCGATGAGCATCTTGTAGTCGTGCATGGTTCTTTCCTGGATTCCGTGGTCTATTCGTCGCTGCCCATGACGGAGCCGAACGGCTCCCATTTCTGGCCATTCAGGCGCACCATCTGCAGCTGCCGCACCGGGAAAAAGTTCTTGTCGCTGCTGTTGGCGAAGATGCCCGGCAGCATCAGCTTGAAGCGCACGTTCTTCATGCTGGCGGCCTGCTTCATCAGGTTCTCGCGCGAGAGGTCGTCGCCGCACTGCTGCAGCACATGCACCAATGCCTGCGCAGCCACATAGCCGAAGACGTTCATCCAGTCGGCCTTGTTGGCGTCGGGCAGGTACTTGTCCATGAAGGCGTTCCACTCCCGCATCTCGGGGTAGTCCTTCCAGCGGTCGTCGGTCGCCTCCATCAGGTAGGCCGCGCTGATGATCCCCTGCCCGTTCTCCAGGCCCGCGGGCCGCATCACGGCGCCCATCGAGATCGAGATGCTGGTCAGGAAGTGCGTCGGCTTCCAGCCGATCTCGGCCACCTTCTTGATGGTCTGGGCGGCGAACTTCGGCGTGGTGATGTTCACCAGGACGTTGGCACCCGAAGCCTTCATCTTGAGGATCTGCGAGTCGACGGTGGCGTCCGTGGGCTCGTAGGTGGTCTCCGAGACGATCAGGCTCCTGGCCTTGTCGCCGAATCCCGCCTTGAGGCCGCCGAGATAGTCGCGACCGAAATCGTCGTTCTGCGACAGGATGGCGACCCGCGCATCGGGAATGTTGGCCAGGATGTGCTTCGCGTAGATCGCGCCTTCGCTGTGGTACGTCGGCTGCCAGCCGATGGTCCAGGGGAAGGTCTTCGGATCAATCAGCCGCGTCGAGCCGGCGCCGATCATGAGCTGCGGCACCTTCTTGTTGTTCAGGTACTTCTGGACCGCCAGGTTGGCCGCGGTGCCGACCGAATTGAACACGGCGAGCACCTGGTCCTGTTCGACCAGCTTGCGCGTCTGCTCGACGGTCTTGGGTGGGCTCAATGCATCGTCGTAGGAAAGGTAGTTGATCCGGCGGCCGTTGACCCCGCCCTTCTCGTTGATCATCCTGAAGTACGCCGCATGCATCTTCGCGATCGCGCCGTAGGCCGACCCCGGGCCGCTGTAAGGGCTGGTGTTGCCGATCTTGATCTCGGTGTCGGTGACGCCGGGGCCGTATCGTTTCTGAGCCCGTCCGGTCAGCGGCCCCCCTATCAGCAGTGCGGCCAGGGCCGTGAGGCCGGTTCTTCTGGAAAAGCGCGTGTGCGTGTTCAAGATCCTGTCTCCTTTTCTTGTGAAAGCGATATCTGGCGCGTCGTGCGCCCGGTGCGTGAAAGCAGTCCGCGCCAGGCGGCGCCGAACCCTGCCGAGCCGCCGGGACGCAGCACGATGAGTGCGATGAGCAGCACGCCGTAGACGGCGCCCGACAGGCCCTTGGACACGCCCTCGGCGATGTTGGGCACGAAGAGGATGAAGGCGGCACCGAGAAAAGCGCCCGGCAGCCATCCGACGCCGCCGACCACCAGCCCGACCAGGATGGCCACCGACAGATAGAAGCTGAAGCTGTCCGGCGAGACGTACTGGACGACGATCGCGCTGAGAGCCCCCGCAATGCCGGTGAAGCAGGCGCTGACGGAAAACGCCAGCGTCTTGTAGAGCGCCACGTTGATGCCCATCGTGCGCGCGGCCAGCGCGTTGTCCTTCACGGCCGTGAGCGCCCGGCCCGTCCTGCTGCCGATGAGGTTGCGGGCCAGCCAGTAGACAAGACACGTGATGGCCAGGGTCAGCACATACAGCCACTGGTCCGCATTGAGCGGCAGGAAAGCCGGCGCCTCCGGCTTCGCGATGGAGATGCCCTGCACGCCGCCGGTCCACGGGTCGAGCACCGACAGCTTCAGGATCTGAGGCAGCGCAATGGCGAGCGTGAAAGTGGCCAGCGCGAGGTAGATGCCCTCCAGGCGAAGCGCCGGCAGTCCGAAGGCAAAGCCCGCGGCGAAGGTGATCAACGCCGCGGCGGGCAGCGCCCACCCATAGGACATTCCGTAGCCGTCCATGAGGATGGCGACGGTGTAGGCGCCCAATGCATAGAAAGCGCCATGCCCCAGCGAGAGCTGCCCGTTGATGCCGACCAGAATGTTCAAGCCCATGATGGCAATGGCATAGACCATCAGTTGCGTGGCCTGGAAGACGAGGAAGTCCTTCGCCAGCACGGGCACCAGAACAGCAATGAGGATCGCGATCACAGGGCCGTACCGGCCGGCTGGGGAGCGGGAGTTGGATGAAGCGGTCATACCCTGTGCGTTGTTGGCTTGCCGATGAGGCCCTGCGGACGGACCAGAAGCACGACCACGATCGCGATCAGTGCGATGGTGGACTTCAGCTCCCCGCCGACGACCGGAACGAAGGTGCTGATGAGGTTTTCCAGCACGCCCAGAAGCAGCCCGCCGACCAGCGCGCCGAGCAGGCTGTTCAAGCCGCCGAGCACGGCACCTGCAAAGCCGTAGATGACGATGCCGGCCATCATGTTCGGTTCGAGAAAAACGATGGGCGCCACCAGGATGCCCGCGATGGCCCCGATGCTGGCGGCCATGCCCCACCCCAGCGCTTCGAGCGCCTTGACCCGGATGCCCAGCAGCCGCGCGGAGTTCGGATTGCTCACCGCCGCGCGCATCGCCAGACCGGTGCGGGTGAAGCGGAAGAACAGGAACAGCAGCAGCAGCACGACGAGGATCACGCCGATCATTCCCACCTGGTGCGCGCTGGCCAGAGGGCTGCCCATGAAAGGTGCCGTTCCGAAGGGCGAAGGAAACGGCTTGACGGTGTAGCTCCAGATGAACCCGGCCACACTGTTGAGCACCAGCAGCACGCCGATGAAGACGATGATCTGGTTGATGTCCGATGCGTTGCGGATCCGGCGGATGAGCAGGTGCTGGACCATGGCGCCCAGCACGAAGGACAGCACCAGCGTCAGCACGAAGGCCAGCCAGTACGGCAGTCCGAACTCGATGAGCTGCCAGGCCAGGTAGGTCGAGACCATGGCCATCTCGCCCTGCGCGAAATTCACGTGGCCGATGGCCCGGTAGATCATGACGATCGCCAGCGCGACGCAGGCATAGATGGCACCGGTCGCAAGACCGGCGGTGACCTGTTGAACGAGCAGTTCCATGTTCAGCCTCCCAGGTATGCGCGACGGATGTCTTCGTTGTTCTGCACGCTGGCGGCGCAACCCGAGAAGACGATGCGGCCGGTCTCGATCAGGTAGGCCTCCTGCGCGATGTCGAGGGCCAGGGCTGCGTTCTGTTCGACCAGCAGAATGCTCAGGCCCTCCTTCTCGTTGAGCTGGCGGAAGATCGCGAAGATCTCCGCGACAACCTTGGGCGCCAGACCAAACGACGGCTCGTCGAGCAGCAGCAAGCGAGGGTGCGACATCAAAGCCCTGCCCACGGCAAGCATCTGTTGCTCCCCTCCCGAAAGCAGGCCGGCTTGCTGCAGGCGGCGCGCCTTGAGGATCGGGAAGTACGCGTACATCCGCTCGATGTCGGACGCCAGTTGCTTCTTGTCTTTCTGGAAGATCCCGCCCAGGCGCAGGTTGTCCTCGACACTCAGATGGGTGAAGGTGCCGCGCCCATCGGGCACGTGGCTGATGCCCAGGCGGGCGATGTCCTCCGTGCTCATGCCTGTGAGCGACCGGCCGTCCAGCTCGATGGAACCCTTGCGCGTCAGCAGGCCGCAGATGGCTCTCAGCGCGCTCGTCTTGCCCGCTCCGTTGGCGCCAAGCAGCGCCGTGACGCTGCCGCGCATCACGTCGAGGTCGATGCCGTGCAGCACCGTGATGGCCCCGTAGGAGGCGGACAACTTCTTCACCTGCAGCAGCGGCGTCATTTGGATTCCCCCAGGTATGCCGCGATGACCTCCGGGCTCGCCTGCACCTGGGCAGGTGTCCCGGCGGCGATCCTGCGGCCGAAGTTGAGTGCAACGATCCAGTCCGAGATGCCCATCACCAGGCCCATGTGGTGCTCCACCAGCAACACCGTCAGGTCGAAGTCACGCTGCGTCCCGCGGATGAGCTCGGCCAGGCCCTCGACTTCTTCGTGGTTCAGGCCGCAAGCCGGCTCGTCGAGCAGCAGCAGCCGGGGCTTCATCGCCAGCGCTCGCGCGAACTCCACGCGCTTCTGCGTGCCGAAGGGCAGCTGCGCGACCTTGCGGTGCGCGACGTCGCCCAGTCGCAGATAGGCGATCAGTTCGTTCGCCACGGCAGCCGCTGCGCGGTTGACCTGCCGGCTGCGCCGCAGGCTGAGCATGTCGGCCAGGAGATTGCCGTGCTTGCGCGTATGGCAGCCGATGAGGATGTTCTCGAACACGGTCGCACTCGGGAACAGCGCGAGGTTCTGGAACGTGCGTCCGATGCCGCGTGCCGCCATCGCATGGGCCGGCAGGTCCAGGATGGAAAGGCCGTCGAGTTCGATGCCGCCGGAAGTGGTCTCGTACAGTCTGCTCAGGCAGTTGAACAGCGTGGTCTTTCCCGCGCCGTTGGGCCCGATGAGTCCAACGATCTTCTGCTTGGGCACATCGAAGCTCACTTGATCGAGCGCGACGATGCCGCCAAACCTGACGACCACGTCGCGCACACGCAGCAGCGGTGCGTTCGGGTCGGGCCGGGTGATCGATTCCAGGGAAGGGTTCATGGCATTCGCACACACGCGCAGCGCACGGCTTCGCAGGCGGAAGCCCACATGCACCGGTTGCATTCGCGTTGGCTTCCTCCTTGCAGAGAAAGCTTGTCTCTTCGTTGTTCGGTGCCGGAACTTTAGGCCGCGCGCACTGCTGGAACAATGCACAAATAATCTGCCTTGTCTTTAGTTCTATTGAAACGACCCTGCCCTTTTTCACCCTCGACGCCGCGGGGTTCATGGGTGTCGTTCGTGCAGCGATACGCAAGGCTTCGGCGCGTTGAAATGACGAGGGACTTCCGCCCCAGGGAGATGCCGAGAGCGTTCCCTTCGCCCGCGGATTCAGCTGGGAAAAATCGTGGCTGCGCAGATGACTGCGCGCCCTGCGCTCACGCGCACGAATTCAGGCGCGCTCGTGCTGAACGTCGTTCTGGAGCGCCTCGCGCAACATCGCGATCAGCGCGCGCAACGCGCTGGAAACATGCCGGTGGCCGGAGTAGTAGAGGCACAGGCCTGGATATGCCGGGCACCACGCATCCAGCACACGCTCGAGTCGCCCGTCGCTCAGCGCGCTGGCTGCGAGGTGATCGGGCACGAAGGCGATGCCGATGCCGTCGATGGCTGCATCGACCATCAAGGGCTGGTCGGTCAGGGTGAGCGGACCGTTGACGTTGACGGTCTCGGCATTCCCGTGGCGCTCGAACTCCCAGCGATAGATCGCGCCGCTGTCGAAGCGGAAGCGGATGCAGTCATGCCCATGCAGATCCTGCGGCACGGCAGGTCGTCCACGTGCCGCCAGATAGCCCGGCGAAGCCACCGCGGCGAAACGCACCGGCGCACCCACGCGGATCGACACCATGTCCTGGGGAACGGCCTCCGCCAGCCGGATGCCCGCATCGAAACCGTGGGCCACGATGTCGCTGAGCTTTCCGTCGCACACGATGTCGAGGTGAACCTGCGGGTTCTCGCGCAGAAAGCGTGCCAGCACCGGTTGCAGCACCAGGCGGACCGCGCCTTCGCTGGAATTGATCCGCAGGGTGCCGCTCGGGATGCCGCCGAAGCTGTCGATCTCCTGCAGGGCGCCGGCCACTGACGAGAGTGCGGGCCGCAGCGTGGCCGCCAATCGCTCCCCTGCATCGGTCAGCGACACGCTGCGCGTGGTCCGGTTGAGCAGCCTGACCGACAGGCGCTGCTCCAGCACCTTGATGGAATGGCTCACCGCGGATGCGGTGATGCCGAGTTCCTTTCCTGCCTCGCGAAAGCTGGCATGCGCCGCGACGGCAAGGAACACATTCAGGGAGAGCAGGTCACAGCCCTTGAATTGATGAATGGGATTCACCGGCACAACAAGAATTGATGGGATTGTTTTGATCGTACGGTCTTCCTAGACTGAATGCACGATTCACTCGCAGGTACTCATTCATGTCCCAGAAGATCTTGATGACGGGCGCAAGCTCGGGTTTCGGCCGCGGCACGGCCATTGCATTGGCGCGGCTCGGCCACAAGGTGGTGGCCGGCGCTGAAACATGGCCGCAGGTTCGCGAACTGCGTGCCGATGCGGCCGAAGCAGGCGTCGAGTTGGAGGTGATCAAGCTCAACCTGCTCGACAAGATCGATATCGCCCACGCGGGTTCCTTCGATCCTGACGTGCTGGTGCTCAACGCCGGCGTCATGGAGGCCGGGCCCATCACCGACATCCCGATGCAGCGGGCGCGCGAGTCGTTCGACATCAACGTGTTCGGGCACCTCGAACTGGTCCAGGCCATCGTGCCCAAGATGGTGGCCCGCCGCGCCGGCAAGGTGGTGTGGACCTCGTCCATGGGCGGCATCCTGGTGGTGCCGTTCCTCGGCATCTACTGCGCGACCAAGCACGCGATCGAGGCCATCGCCGGCTCGATGAAGGTCGAGCTCGCGCCCTTCGGAGTCAAGGTGGCCACCGTCAACCCGGGCGCCTTCCTCACCGGGTTCAACGACACGGGCGTGGAAAGCCATGTCCAGTGGTACGACCCCAAGACTGCGGTCGTTCCGATGCCCGACTTCACAGAAGGCCTGGCCAACCAGGAAGACCCGCAGGAAATGATCGACGCGATGGTCGAGATCATCCCCGCCAAGGAACACCTGTATCGCACGATGCGCCCGTTCGCGACCGTCGACGTGGCCAAGCAATGGCAGGAGACGGAGTGGACCCAGAATGCCTGACATCGCCATCGACGAGGCGCATCGCATCGTGGCCCGCGGCCGCCAGGCGGCCAAGGATGCAGGCCTCAATGCGGTGTTCGCGATCCTGGATCGCGGCGCCAACCTCGTGACCTTCTCGCGCATGGACGATGCATGGCTGGCGTCGAACGAACTGGCGCTGGCCAAGGCGCGCGCGTCGGTGATGTTCCGCATGCCCAGCGAATCGCTGAACGCACCGCCGCAGGTAGGAGCCCCGGTCCCGCACTTCGACCACGTCCATGCAGGGGGCCTGCTGTTGATGGGCGGCGGCCTGCCGATCTTCGACGCGGAGGGGGCACTGACCGGAGCGCTCGGGGTGTCCGGTGGAACGCCGGAACAGGACGCCGCCCTCGCCAGAGCGGCCGTGGCCTGAGGCGTGATGCAGCGCCTCCCCGCGCCGGACCTTCGGATGAACACGGCCGAGACCTACTTCCATGCGGAGCGATGGGGTGGCCTGATGTTCGTCGCCGTCGCGGTGACCGCGATCGCCGTGGCCGCATGGACCTGGCGCCACAGCGCGTTCTGGCGCGGTGCGGCGGGCCCGCTTGTCTTGGCGGCGCTGGTCCAGCTGGGTGTCGGCGGCTCCGTCTGGTGGCGCAGCCCGCAAGACCTCGCGCGCGTCCAGCACATCGTCGCGAACGAGCGGGTGCGCCTGGGCATCGAGGAAATTCCTCGCATGCAGGTCGTCATGAACGAATTTGCGAGGAATCGCTGGATCGAGTTCGCGCTCGCCGCAGCCGGGATCCTGCTCGTCATCCTGGCGCCGCAGAGCTCCGTCTGGCAAGGCGCGGGAGCTGGTCTTGCGGTGCAGGCGGCAATGATCTTCCTTCTCGACGGCAGCGCGGAACGGCGAGCTGCCGGCTACCTCTCCTGGCTGCAGTCGCTCTGAACCCGTACGGGCAAGGAGTCCAGCAGGCCGCCATCGTGCTCAGGCCCGCTGCGCGAAACGCCACGCCAGTTCAGCCATCGGCCGCACACCCCCGGCCTCGGCCTGCGCGCTCGACGCCGTGCCCGCCTCGACCCGCTTGGCGATGCCCTGCAGGATCGCCGCCATGCGGAACAGGTTGTAGGCCAGGTAGAAATTCCAATCGGGCGCCAGCGCCTCGGGCGTCGTGATGCCGGTGCGATCGCAGTACCTGCGGATGTAATCGCTCTCGGTCGGAATGCCCAGGCGCTCCAGGTCGAGTCCGCCGATGCCGCGAAACATCCGGGGCGTGATGTGCCACGACATGCAGTGGTAGCTGAAGTCCGCGAGCGGATGGCCGAGCGTGGACAACTCCCAGTCAAGCACGGCGATCGCACGTGGCTCGGTGGGGTGGAAGATCAGGTTGTCGAGGCGGAAGTCGCCGTGCGCGATCGAGACCATCCGTTCATCGCGAGCGCTTTCGGGCACGTGCGCCGGCAACCAGGCCATCAACCGGTCCATCTCGGGAATCTCCTGAGTGGCGGATGCAACGTACTGCTTGCTCCAGCGGCCGATCTGGCGCTCGACATAGTTGCCGGGCCTTCCGAAATCGGCGAGGCCGTGCTCCGCGAACTTCACCGCATGCAGGGCGGCGATCACGCGGTTCATCTCGTCGTAGATCGCTGCGCGCTCAACGTTGCTCATGCCTGGCAGAGACTGGTCCCACAGCACGCGGCCCTGGACGAACTCCATGATGCAGAACGCACGGCCGATGACCGACTCGTCTTCGCACAGGCAGTACACGCGCGGCACCGGCACGGCGGTACCGGCAAGGCCGCTCATGACCTTGAACTCACGCTCCACCGCATGCGCAGAAGGCAGCAGCTTCGCCGCGGGGCCCGGCTTGGCGCGCATCACGTAGCTTCGCGTGGGCGTCACCAGTTTGTAAGTTGGGTTGGATTGCCCGCCCTTGAACATCTCTACCGCGAGGGGGCCGGTGAAACCTTCGAGGTTGCTTTCGAGCCAGGCAGCGAGCGCGTTCACATCGAATCGATGCTGCGGGGAAATGGCACGTGTGCCGGCGAAATTCTTGGCGTCCTGGGTCATGTCTCTCCAATGGTCTTGGTCGGCGCAGCTCGTGCGGCTCAACGCCCCTGAAAGCTCGGCGCGCGCTTTTCGGCGAAGGCACGGCGCCCTTCGATCCGATCGTCGGAATCGCGCAGGTTGCCGAAGCTCTGCTGCTCCAATTCGAGGCCGGCCGTCAACGGCAACTCGCGGCCGACCTGGGCGAGCCTCTTGGCAGTGACCACGGCCAGGGGTGCATTCGAGGCGATGCGCTGCGCGATCGACCGCGCAGCCGCCGCGAGATCCGGTGGCGCAACCACCCGGCTAACCAGGCCAATGCGCAACGCCTCCTGGGCGTCGATGCGCTCGCCGGTCAACAGCAGCAGCATCGCGTCCGACTGGCCCACCGCGCGCACGATGCGCTGCGTACCACCGCCGGCCGGGATGCTCCCGATGCAGACCTCCGGCAGGCCGAATACCGCGGTGCTCGCAGCGATCCGGATGTCGCAGAGCATCGCCATCTCGAGCCCGCCTCCCAACGCGAAGCCGTTGATCGCCGCGATCATCGGCTTGGGCGTCTGCAGGGTCGAGACCGGCGGAAGGCTGGCCCGCGAACCGAAATGCAGTTCAGCAAAGCTCTCTGCGGGCGGCATGGTCTTCTTCAGATCGGCGCCGGTACAGAAGGCCCGTTCGCCCGCTCCCGTGAGAATGCCGACCCGCACGTCCTTGCGGACCGATATCTCGTTCCAGGCTTCGTGCAACTGCGCGGCGGACTCCGGGTCGATCGCGTTCATCGCTTCCGGGCGATTCAGGGTCACGGTGGCAATGAAATCGCGCACCTCGAGCGTCACAGGCATGTCGTGTCTCCTTCGTCGTCGTGAGCGATCCCGGCGGCACGCAACACCTCGCGGGTGTGCTCGCCCACGAGCGGCGCGGGACGTCGGGCGCGCGGCACCTCGCCCACCGCGCGCAACGGCGTCCCGGGCAGGGTCAGTTCGCCAGCAATCGGATGGCGTACCGTCTCGGACAACCTCGCATCCGTGAATGCCGGCGAGGCGATGACTTCCGAGTAGTCGTTGATCGGCGCGCAGATGATGTCCACCGCCTCGAAGCGCTTCAGCCATTCGGCGCGCGGGCGGCGCGTCATGCGCTCTTCCAGCAACTGCACCAGCTCGCGACGGTGCGCAATGCGGCCCGACAGTTCGCGAAAGCGTGGGTCGGTCAGCAACCCGGGGCATTCGAGGACACCGCACAGCGCCTCCCAGCGCGACGGGTGGTAGGCGGCAAGCATGATCCAGCCATCCGCACAACGCAGCGCCTCGTTGGGCGCGGCATAGGGCGCGGCGCTGCCGATGCGCGCCGGGGGAACCCCGTCGGCGAAGTAGCTGGCGAAACTCATCTGCTGCAACGCGATGGCGGACGCGAACATGCTGGCGTCGATCCATTGGCCTTCGCGATCGCCCTCTCCCTCACGTCGGCGCCGCGCCAGCGCTCCCAGCACGCCGATGGCGGCGACGTAGCCGGTCACCATGTCGACGACCGGCACCTGCACCTTGCATGGTGGCGCCTCCGGCAAGCCCGTCACGCTCATCAGGCCGGAGACCGCCTGCAGCACGCCATCAACGCCTGGCTTGTGCTGCCACGTCCCCTCCTGCCCGTAAGCGGAGACGGAGCAATAGATGACGCCCGGATTGCGTTGCCGCACATCCTCGTAGCCCAGCCCGAGCCGCTGCATCACGCCGGGACGGAAGCTCTCGACCACCACGTCCGCGTCGGCGGCGAGCTGGAGCGCCGCTTCGCGCTGCTGCGGATTCTTGAGGTCGAGCGCCACGCTGCGCTTGTTGCCGTTGAGCGCCATGAATCCGAGGCTCTGCCCCTGGACGAAGGGCGCCAAGGCGCGGCATAGCTCGCCCGTGGGCGTCTCTATCTTGACGACATCCGCGCCGAGGTCGGCGAGTGTCTGCGTGCACACCGGTCCTGCGGCGACCTGGGTGAAGTCGATGACGCGGATGCCGTTGAGGGAGTCTCCAAGCATGTCGGTTCGTCTCCTCGGTCAGCCGCCGCGAAGGTTGTTCGCGCGGATCACCTTCGTCCACTTGGCGGTGTCCTCCCTGAGTGCCTTCTCCGCCTCGGCGGGCGACAGCAGCATCGGCTCGAAGCCGCTCTTGAGCAGGGACTCGGTCAGCGCCGGGGTGCGCAGCGTCTTGTCCACGGCATCGCGCAGCTGCGCGATGACCGCTTGGGGCGTGCCGGTCGGCACGGTCACATGCCACCAGTAACCGGCATTGAAGCCCGGCACCCCGCTCTCGCTGATCGTGGGGATCTCGGGCGCCAGGGCGGAGCGCTGCGCGGTCGCGACGCCGAGGATCTTCAGCTTGCCCTGGCGTGCGAACGGCAAGGCCGAAGGCAGGCCCAGCATGGCGAGCGGCACGTGACCTCCGACCAGATCGGTCAGCGCCTGCGAGGTGCCCTTGTATGGCACATGCACCAGCGGAAGGCCCGCCATCTCGCCCAGGTAGATGCCTGCCAGATGGTGCGGCGAGGCGGTCCCGGGCGAGGCATAGGCCAGGGGTTGCGCCCCCTTTGCGCGCCCGGCGGCGAGCAGTTCCTGCAGGGTCTTGGCAGGAATGCTCGGGCCGGCAGCCAGCACGATCGGCACGGTCGCCAGCGTGGCCACGAAGGCCAGGTCGGCCGAGGGATTGAACGCCAGCCTGTCGTACAGAAGGGGCAGCAGCGGGTCGCTGGTGCCGCCGACGCCGACGGTGTAGCCATCGGGGCGGGACCGCGCCAGCTCGCCCAGGCCGATGGTGGTGCCCGCGCCGGCCTTGTTGTCCACCACGAAGGGCTGTCCCATGAGCGTGGCGACACGCTCGAACACGGCGCGAGCCACGGTGTCGGTGCCACCACCGGGCGGATACGGCACGATCAGGCGCACGGGCTTCGACGGATAGTTGTCTGCCCGCACGGACGCTGCCGGTGCCAGCAGCGCGGCGGCGGCTGCCAACGTGAACTCTCTTCTTTTCATGTTGTCTCCTTTCCTTGTGAGGCCGGTGTCAGACCGATGCGCTGCTCAGGCTGCGCCCGCCGCACACGTACAACACCTGCCCCGTCACATAGCTGGATGCGGGCGAAGCGAAAAAGCGCACCGCGTTGGCGACATCTTCGGCCTGGCCGATGCGCTGCATGGGAACGGTGCGCTTCAGGTCTTCCTGGGCCTGGGCCGCGAGCGTGCCGAACAGCGGGGTTTCCACGATCCCCGGCGCAATGGCATTGGCCGTGACGCCGCTGCGCGCGAACTCCAGCGCCAGGCTGCGGGTCAGGCTGACGACGCCGCCCTTGGACGCCGAGTAGCTGGCTTGGCCGCGGTTGCCCAGCCAGGCGCGCGAAGACAGGTTGATGATTCGGCCGAACTTCTGCGCGACCATCGTCGGAAGCACCGCCTTGCAGCAGATGAATTGCGAGGTCAGGTTGGTCTCGATGACACGCTGCCAGAAGTCGAGCTCCATCTTCGTGACGAGCTTGTCGCCGCCGATGCCCGCGTTGTTGACGAGCACGTCGATGCGCCCGTTGCGCTCCAGCAGCTCGGCGCTGGCGGCCTGGACGTCCTCTGGCGACGTCACGCTCACGCGACGCGCGGACACCTCAGCGCCCTCTGCCATGAGCTGTTCGGTCGCGGCATGGAGTGCGTCTGCGTCAATGTCCCACAGCGCAATGCGGCATCCGGCCTCGGCCAGGCTTCGGGCGATGCCCAGGCCGATGCCCCGGGCGCCGCCCGTCACGATGGCGGTCAGGCCGGTCAGCTCGTTGGGGATGATGTGGTCTGTCATCACGGGCTCCTTCTTCAGGCGGCGAGGATGTGAATGGAACACGCGGCATGGTCCACACCCCAGATGCCGCCCCCCGTCACCTGGCTCAGCCCGAGGCGAGCGCCCTGCACCTGCCGCTTGCCGGCGCGCTGCTGCAGCTGCTCGCACAGTTCGACGATCTGCGCGACACCCGTGGCGCCCGGCGGATGCCCCTTGGCCAGCAAACCGCCGCTCGCGTTCACGGGAATGCGCCCGCCGAGCGTCGTGGCGCCGCTGGCCAGCAGTTCTGGCCCTTCCCCGGGCTCACACAGGCCGAGTGCCTCGTAGTACAGCAGCTCGGAAATGGTGAAGGCATCGTGCAGCTCAATCAGGCTGAGATCGCCAGCGCCGACACCAGCCTGCTCGTACGCCAGCCGCGCCGCGCGCCGCGTGATTTCCGCCTCGGTCATGTCCACCTGGTGGATCTCGAACAGGCCCGACTGCACCACCGAGGCCAGCACACGCACCGGCTTCGCCGTGCCCCGGGAAGGCCGTGTGCTGAGCACCAGTGCGGCAGCGCCGTCCACCACGCCCGGGCAGCACTGCAGCAGCGTCAGCGGATCGGCCACGATGCGTGAAGCCAGCACCTCTTCGCGCGTCACGGGGCGGCAGAAGGTCGCGATGGGGTTGAGCATGCCGTGGCGCCGGTTCTTCACCGCCACATCGGCCAACACCTCGGCCGGAACGCCGCGCTCGTGCATGTAGCGCTTCGCGCGCATCGCGTAGAGCGCGGGCATGATCATGCCGCGCCGGTTGTTCCAGTCGCGCTCGTTCATGGGCAGCGCGCCGCCGCCGAGACCGCTCAGGTGGTCCATGCCGAAGACCAGCACCGTCTCGTACTGTCCGGCACGCAGCGCCTGCAGCGCCAGGTGAAACGCGGTGGCCCCGCTCGAGCAGGCGTTGTCGATGTTGTAGACGGCTTCGCCGCCGGTGCCCAGCTCGCGCAGCGCGCGCTGCCCGGGCAGGTGGCCGCCGAGGGCGTTGCCGCAGTAAAAGGCCTGCACATCGCGCATGCCCACACCCGCGTCCTTCAACGCGGACAGGATGGCGGCCTGCGCGAGCGCCTCTTCGTTGAGATGCGCAAAGCGGCCGAAGTCGGAGATGCCGACACCGGTGATCAACGGCTCGTTCATGCTGCGGCTCCCTTCAGCGGCGCAAAGGCGTAATCCGGCGTGCCATCCGCGAGTTCGAACGCGACGGCATGCACCAGGTCACCGATGGCGGGCTCGCGGCCCTCGGGCCAGGCCAGGCGCCCAAACACCCGCAGGCCGTTGGCAAAGTCGACCATGCCCAGCGCATACGCGGCCGCCTTGGCGGGGTGAACCGTGGTGAAGGTGTACAGACGCCCGCTGGCGCCCATGGAGACCGGCTCCGCGGCCTCTCCGGCCTGGAGAAACTCGGGTGGTGGGAAGCGCAACTCGCCGGTGTCGCGATAGCGCGCCCCCAGCAGCGTCACGCCGTCCGCATCATTGCGGAAGTGAGGTTCAGGGTACTTGGTGATTTCCATGTCTTGCCTCGTCGTTTTAGATTGGCTAGATTTCAGTTTATGTAGCTGCCCATCCTCAAACAAGGCAGTTTTTTCCTTCGCACCTTTTAGAAGTACTAAATCAAATGAACCGTAGCCGCCTGCCCCTTCTCGGCCTGCGAGCCTTTGAAGCCACCGCGCGCCATCAAAGCGTCTCGAATGCGGCAGCGGAGTTGTGCGTTACGCCCGGCGCGGTGAGTCAGCAAGTCAAGCTGCTCGAGGAAGTCGTGGGCGTTCCGCTGCTGCGGCGCAAGGGCCGCTCGGTCGAACTGACGGACGCGGGCCAGGTGCTGCGGCCCGCGCTCACGCAGGCATTTCAGACGATCGAACTGACGCTGAACGCCATCGCTCGCGGGCCGCGTCACGACACGCTCAAGCTGTGCCTGCTGCCCACGCTCGCAGAGAAGTGGCTGGTGCCCCGCCTGTCCCGTTTCCACGGGGCGCATCCCGAGCTGGACATCCAGCTCATGACGAGCTTTCGCGAAATCCGCTTTGAAGCCGAGGACGTGGACATGGCCTCGTTCATGGGAACCGATGTACCTCCAGGCCTTGACGGTCTGAGGTTGTTCGACGACGCCTTCCAACCCGTCTGCAGCCCCGCGTTCCTGCGTGACACATGCCCGCTCGCGACACCCGCCGACCTGTCGAAGGCGACGCTCCTGCATTCCGTGCGTCGCATGGACGACTGGCAACGCTGGCTCGACCACGCCGGGTTGACGAAGCTCAAGCCCAAGCGCCGCTTGTCGTTCGAGAACTCCTCGCTGGCGATCCAGGGGGCTGTCGATGGGCTGGGTGTCGCCATCGTCCAGCGCGCCTACGCTGTGGAGTTGCTCAAGGTCGGCACACTCGTCGCCCCCTTCGACCTGGTCGCGCGCAGCGACAACGGCTACTACCTCGTGTGGTCCACGGCGCGTGCGGCAACACCGGCCTTCGGATCCTTTCTTCAATGGATCCGGCAGGAGGTGCGAAACAGCACCACCTGAGCGCTAGGGCGCGATCGTCCTGGTGATGGCGGCGAGCATCGCCTCGCGATGGCGATCCAGCAGCCGGTCGTGATTGGCGTTGAAGTTGCGCAGTGCGAGCGTGAGCAGCCGGGGCGCATCGGCGGCGGGGATTCCACAATCGTGCAAGTCAGTCCGCCACCCTTGCGCCTGGAAGTTGCGAGCCACTTGGGCCGCGACCTGCTCGGCCGCCTCGGTGCCGTTGCCGTTCGATGGCAGTTCCATGCCCAGTGCCTCGCCCATCGCGTGTAGCACCTCGGGCACCGCCGCGCCCAGTTCACGGATCATGGCCGGTGCAAAGGCCGCATAGCCGCGCGATTGCGTCACCCCTTCGTAGTGGTTGAAGACGCCGACGGCGGATGCGTAAGCCGCGCGCGCCAGAAGCTGGCACGACCAGGGCCGCCCGCCATCTTCCTCGTCGCGGTTTTGCAGCAACGCAGCAGCGCACAGGTCGATCCGGGCAGCCGCATCGTCCGCTTCGCCCAGCTTCGGATAAGCGTGTCGTGCCAGCTCCCACGCGTGACGTCGACTGGCCTGGACCAGCGGGTTGGCTGTGCGCACGGCCCCCATGCACATCAAGGCCCACCAGTAGATCTCGAAGCTCGTGGAGCGCGCGAGCGCCGCCGGCGCAGTGGCCAGCGCCCTCGTGTCCCAGAACACCGCGCGTGGTCGGGTCTTCGGATCGAAAAATTCCAGGTGATGCGCCGATCCACGATAGCGCGCTGCCGAACCGCCACGGTTCTGCGCCGAGGTTGGCGAGGTCAGCACATTGAAGATGGGCATCTTCGGCGCAGCCAGGCGCTGACTCACCGGCGGCTCGTCATCGCGATGGACCGTTGCCATTTCCAGCAGGGAACGGTTCTCCCCGAGCAACATGGCAACGATGCGCACGCCCTTGATCACGCTGCCTGCACCGACAGCAATGAGCGCATCGGCCTGCACCTCGCGCGCCTTCGCAGCAGCCTCCTCGAGGCACTCCGCAGGCGCGCCTTCGGAGATGCCCGAGAAGATGCCGACGATGCGGCCACCCGCCAAGGTTTCGATCACTTGCGTGAGCCCGGTGCGCTCACGGACGCTGCGCCCGCACAGGATCAGCGCACGGGAGGCGCCGGCGCGCTGGAGTTCCCGGGGGAGTTCAATCAGCGCATCCGTCCCCGAGTAAATTCTCAGCGGATAGGTTCGGGCGTGAAAGTCGTGAATGGCCGGTTCGTCAAAGGACATGTCGAAGCTTTGGGCGGTGGAGGATGTCGCCCAAGGTTAGAGACGGTCATGCCGGTCCACAATGCATATTCCATCGCTTGATCATTGAGTTCGCCTAAGGATTGCCGTCCAGTCCGCCGTGCAGTTTCTGCATGTGCGGCTCTCCTGAACGTCGGGCGAATGGCGCGCCCCGCGTTGGCGATCCATCTTTCATCTCGATAGAACCTATCTGGAAAAACAGGCTGTTCCGATGGATGGAGCGCCCCTACTCTTCGGACACGCAGATCGCCGACGTGGGCGCCCTGCTGACAACCATCCCAACCCCCTACGTCCAGAAGAGAGCCCCTCATGAGCACAGTCATCCGTTTCCACGCCTATGGCGGCCCCGAAGTCCTGCAGGTGGAAGACCGCAGCGTCGGCGCGCCGGGTCCCGGCCAAGTGCGCCTGCGCCACGACGCCATCGGCGTCAATTTCATCGACACGATCTTTCGCCAGGGCATCTACCCGGTGGCCTTGCCGTCGGTGCCGGGCGTCGAGGGTGCCGGCGTGGTCGAAGCTGTCGGTCCCGGCGTCGAGACCTTCGCCGCGGGCGATCGCGTGGCGTACTTCCTGGCGCCGGGCAGCTACGCGTCCGACCGGCTGATCGACGCCGAGGCGCTGGTGAAGCTGCCCGACGACATCTCGACCGAACAGGCGGCCACCGTGCTGACCAAGGGACTGACGGCTTGGACCGCGCTGAACGGGTTCCACCGCCTGCAGGCCGGCGAAACGATCCTGGTGCAGGGCGCGTCCAGCAGCGTCGGCTTGCTGCTTGCACGGTGGGCCAAGGCACGGGGCGCTACGGTCATCGGCACCGCGGGCGCCGGCAAGCGCGATGCCCTGCGCGCTGACGTGCACCACGCGCTGGTCTCCAGCGACGCCGACCTCGCGGCGCAGATCCGCGCGATCGCACCGCAGGGTGTCGACGTCGTCTACGAGTTCGTCGGAAAAGCCACCTTCGCGGCCTCGCAAGCGAGCGTTCGCGACGGCGGGACGATCGTCAACATCGGCGCCGCCTCCGGTGCTCCCGAGATCGAAGCGCCCTCGCTCGCGGCCCGGGGTGTGAAGGTGCTCGGCGGCCCGATGGCACAGCATCTGCAAGGCGATGCGCGCGCCCAGGCGACACGCGCGGTGTTCGATGCGCTGCGTGCAGGCGTCTTCGGCCAGATCGAGGTCACGCGCTATCCGCTGTCGGCTGCGGCCACTGCGCACGCAGACATCGCAGCCCGCAATCGCTCGGGGTCGGCCATCCTGGTGCCGTGACCCGACGCGCCTTCGGCGCTTCCATATGAAGGAAAAGCCCGCCAGCAGCACTGGCGGGCTTTTTTGCGTCCTTGAAGCCGGCGGGCACGAAAGGCGGAAGCATCGACCGCCCTCCTCCACCCGACGCCCCAACGCCGATACCGCGAGGTCCTAGCGGAACAGCAGGCCGATGCCGAAAACGATCCCGGCCGTCGCGAACGCCGTCAACAGACAAGGAAGAATGAAGAGCGCAACGCCGAGGTCTTCGTGGTGCTTGTCGATGAAATTCCAGAGCTTCATTTCGATCTCCTGGTGGGTGATTCAAGTGACAGGTTAGGGAGATTTCGCCTCGCGCAGAAGCCTGAATTTCTCGATCCGAGCCATCGATTCGAACGATGGATAGCGACCGAACTCCAACGCCATCTGCCGGGGTTCGCCTTCCCCGTACCCACGAAAAAAAGCCCGCCCCATCGCTGGGGCGGGCCTTGTGTTCACGTCAGCTCAGCGGGTGGCCAGCGAATGACGCAGCACCTGCTTGCGGTTGTCGATGCTGAAGGCCCCGGCACCGAAGGCCACGACCTGAACCAGGCCACCGGCCATCGCGAGGTTCTTCAGGAAGTGGAACAGCTGGTTCTGGTCGCCCAGCGCGTGGTGAAAGATGAGCGCGGAGGCAATCGAGAACACGGCGAGCCCGAGCGCGACGACTCGGGTGCGGTAGCCCGCCAGCAGCAACAGGCCGCCGCCCAGTTCGATGGCAATGGCCGCCAGGTAGCCCAGCAGCGGCGCGGGCAGGCCCACCGACGCGATGTAGCCCTGGGTCGCCTCGGGCGCGGCGATCTTTCCCAGGGCGCTGACGATGAAGATCGCCGCCAGCAGGATGCGTCCGACGAACGGCAGGACGGTGGTTTGGGTGGTGGGAGTGGTGGTCGTGGTCATGATGAATTTCCTAAGTAAGTGAGTGGATTGAAAGCACGGGGGTTGAAGAAACTGAAAGCCGAACGGCGAGTCAACGGATGCGTCCGTCCGCACGAAGCTGCCGCCCGAGCCGGGCGATTTCCGCCTCGCCTTGTTGCAGCGCCTCGGGCGAGGTGTGAACGGAGTAGTAGCCCAGCACGAGGTCGTGCGGGTGCTTCACGGCCGACCCGACGATGAAGTCGGTGTCGCCTTCGGCAGTGAAATCGATGGCGCTGTTCGATTCATCGAACACCGCGAGCTCGCCTTGCAGCTGCTTGCCAGCCACGCGCAGCTCGCCGCGGTGCACGTGGGTCCAGGCCACTTCGTGCCCCGCGGGCGGCTGGTAGCGCCAGCGTTCGCCCGCAGCCAGCCGCACGTGCAGCAGGTTCATGCCTTCCGGCGCGGCCACGCGGCTGTGCGCGCCGGCATGGCGCCCCAGCACGATGCGGGCGGGGCCGACCTGCGGCACGGCCTCGGCGGGCAGGTACTGGCTGTGCGCCATGCGGTTCTCCAGGCTGCGCGGCAACGCCACCCACACCTGGTAGCCCTGGAAGCGCTCGAAGCCACTCGGGCTCGCGTCGTGCCACACGCCGTTGCCGGCCCGCATCCATTCGACGCTGCCCGCTGACAGCGTGCCCGAGGCGCCGGTCGTGTCCTCGTAGCGCAGGTCGCCCGAGAGCAGCAAGGTGATCGTCGCAATGCCCGAATGCGGGTGCATCGGGAACAGCGCGTTGCCGGTCGGCTTGAAATCGAAGTAGTCGAGAAAGACGAACGGCTTGATCAGCTCGCCGATGTCCGAGGGACTGACGACGCGCGTGACCGGTCCGTGCGCCCGGCCCCGGGTGCGGGCCACGATGCGGCGCGTCTGAACAGACAGGGCCGGCGGGGATTCGCTGAGGGCGTGCTCCATGAAATTTCCTTCAGGTGATGAGATGGCCTGAAGGTTAGGAGCTGGACATCCCCCTGAGAAGCCTATATCTTTCGATGTGATCCATCCAAAGGAACGATAGATGCTCGACGGCTTATCCATGGACCAGCTGCGCACCTTCATTGCCGCGGCGGACGAAGGCAGCTTCTCGGCGGCGGGCCGCAAGCTGCGACGGGCGCAGTCGGTGGTCAGCCAGACGCTGGCCAATCTCGAAGCGCAGATCGACGTGCAGCTGTTCGACCGCTCGGCGCGCTACCCGCAGCTCACCGAGCAGGGCACCGCCCTCCTCGCGGAAGCCCGCGTGGTCGTGAGCAGCATGAACGGCTTCAAGGCCAAGGCGCGCACCATGGCCGAAGGGCTGGAGCCCGAGCTGTCGGTCGCTGTGGACGTGATGTACCCGATGGAGTCGCTGACGGTGGCCGTCGGCCTGTTCCGCGCGGCCTTTCCCCACACGCCGCTTCGTCTCTATGTGGAGGCGCTGGGCGCCGTCATCCAGCCCGTGCTGCAGGGCACGTGCCGCCTGGGCATCATCGGGTCGATGCCTGTCGTTCCCGATGCCGTGGAAGCCGAGAAGCTGCTCG
Organism: Variovorax sp. GW821-FHT10C12; assembly: GCF_059415405.1. Lineage (NCBI taxonomy): Bacteria > Pseudomonadati > Pseudomonadota > Betaproteobacteria > Burkholderiales > Comamonadaceae > Variovorax > Variovorax sp. GW821-FHT10C12. The sequence goes on along the minus strand of NZ_JBWKNE010000001.1, from coordinate 1,303,797 downwards.
ACGTGCCGATGGTCACGGTGACGGGCAGCGCGCATCCGCTGGCGCGCCGCAAGGGGCTGATCCGGATGCGCGAGCTGGAAGAGCACGTGCAGCTGGTCCTCACGGACCGCACGAGCCTGTCGGACGGCAAGAGCTATGGCGTCTTCTCGCCCTCGACCTGGCGCCTGGCGGACCTGGGCGCCAAGCACGCCTTCCTGCGTGCGGGGTTCGGCTGGGGGCACATGCCGCAAGCGATGGTGCGGCACGACCTGGACACGGGTGCGCTGGTGCAGATCCAGATCGAGAACTTCCAGCCGCGCACACCGCCGATCGCGATGTTCGCGGCCTACCGCAAGGATGCGCCGCCGGGGCCGGCTGGGCGCTGGTTCCTCGAGCAGCTCAAGCAGGCCGATGCGCCCGCCCGCGCGTGATGAAGCAAGGCGGCGCTATGCCAGCGTCGCCCGCGCAAGAAACGGCGCCAGCTGCGCGCGCGCCATCTCCGGCGTCACGACATCCGCGGGCGCGAGCTTCTCGTAGCTGTAGCTCTGCGGATCGTCGTAGATGCGCTCCGAGATCAGCTTGGGCTGCGCGTCGCGCGTGTACGTGAAGATCTGGAACAGGTGGTGGTTCATGAGGTACCAGGCCTGCGGGTCGGCATCGACCGGGTGGTCCTTCAGGCAGGCGCCGGGCACCACGTGCGTCCAGACGGCCTCGGTGGTCACGCCGTAGTCTTCCACCCCCATGTTCATCGTCCGGGCACCCATGACGTTCTGCCGGGTCTCGAAGGTCTGCCGGTAGAAGCCCTCCACCGCCGCCCTGCCCGACAGGACGTGCACCGTCCCCCGGTCGCCCACGCGGTACTCGGGCTCGTCGACCGTGAGCTCGGGCACGATGATCCGGTCCCAGTAGCCCGCCACCTCCAGCAGCAGATGCCGCAGGTAGTTCTTCAGGATGGCCCGGTGCAGCGGCTTCTCGGTCGCCTGCAGAAAAGCCTCGACCTGGCGCGGCCACTCGGTGACGTCGAACTTCGGCGGCACGTGCATCAGCGTCAAGGCGTCCGCGGTGTCCAGGCGCTGGTTCTTCGGGTTCACGGGCTCGGCGTACATGGTGTTTCTCCTGTCCAGACGCGGTTCAGATCACCGACAGCAAGCCGCCGTCCACGAGCAGCGCGATGCCGCTCACATAGCTGGCCATGTCAGAGCCGAGCCACGCGACCGCATCCGCGATCTCGGAGGGCTTGCCGAGCCGGCGTAATGGCGTGCGCTGGCGAAAGCCCTCGGACGCGGCTGCGATGCCCGGGTTCGTGCGCACCAAATGGGTGTCGATGACGCCGGGCGCGACCGCGTTGACGCGGATGCCGTCGGGCCCCAGCGCATCCGCCAGGGCCTTGGCCATGAGCACCACGCCGCCCTTGCTGGTGGAATAGGCCACGGTCATGCCGGCGCCCGCGATCCCGCCCACGCTGGCCATCAGCACGATGCTGCCGGCCTTGTCGTTCGCCTTCATCTGGCGTGCAGCCGCCTGGGCACTGAACAGCACGCCGTCGAGGTTGACGCTCATCAGGCGCCGGTAGTCGTCTTCTGCCACGTCGGGGCCGTCCGAACGCAGCGTGATGCCGGCGTTGGCGACCATCACGTCGACGCCGCCGAATTCCGCCGCCGCTTCGACCAGCGCATCGACCTGCGCGCGCTGGCTCACGTCCGTGCGGTGAAAGCGCACGGCCACGCCCAGCGCCTCGATCTCCGAGGTCGTGGTGCGGCCGCCTTCGTTCGATGTTTCGGTGATGTCCGAGACGATCACCGCCCTGGCGCCGTGCTGCGCGGCGCCGATGGCGATCGCGCGCCCGATGCCGCTGGCGGCGCCGGTGACGACGACGACCTTGTCCTTGAGGATGTCGGTCATTGCCGTGCTCCCTGACGGGCGCTCGCGGCGGCCGGCGGCCAGGCGCCGAGCTGCTGCAGCAGCGAAAAGAGATTCGCCACGCCCCAGTGCTCGGTGATCTGGCCATCCTGCACGCGCATCGCGTCGACGGTCTCGAAGTGGATCTTGCGGCCCGTGGGTGCGATGCCGAACACCTCGCCCTGGTGCGTGCCGTGGTAGGTCTTGAAGGTGGTCACCACGTCGCCGTCCACGCGCTGCCAGTGGATGTCGGCATGGAAGTCGGGGAATGCGGCGCGCAGCGTCTTGTACAGGCCCAGGGCGCCCGCCTTGTCCGGCGTGCAGTTGGGCTGCGGCGTGTGGTCGAGAAAGCTGTCGGCAAAGAGCTCGTCGAAGAGCGCGTAGTTGCCGCCGCCCTGGACCTCTTCGGTGTTGCGGCGCACGACGGCCTTGGCCGCTTCGCCTGCGGTGTTCTGCGGGTTCATGGTGGTTCTCCTTGGCGGTCCGGCGCTCAGCCGAAGAGCTTGGCCGCGGTCTTGGCCACCAGCTCGCCCTGGTGGCGTGCGCCGGCCAGGTCGATCTCGGTCGGCTGGCGCGATCCGTCGCCGCCGGCCACGGTCGTGGCGCCGTAGGGCGCGCCGCCGACGATCTCGTCCACGCTCATCTGGCCCTTGTGGCTGTACGGCAGGCCCACGATGGTCATGCCGAAGTGCAGCAGGTTGGTGATGATCGAGAACAGCGTGGTCTCCTGGCCGCCGTGCTGCGTGGCGGACGAGCTGAAGGCCGCCCCCACCTTGCCGTTGAGCGCGCCGCGCGCCCACAGGCCGCCGGCCTGGTCCAGGAACGCCGCCATCTGCGACGACATGCGGCCGAAGCGCGTGCCGGTGCCGACGATGATCGCGTCGTACTTTTCGAGGTCGGCCACGGCAGCGACCGGCGCCGACTGGTCGAGCTTGAAGTGCGCGCCCTTCGCGACTTCCAGCGGCACGGTCTCGGGCACGCGCTTGATGTCGACCTCGGCACCGGCACTGCGGGCGCCTTCGGCGATGGCCCGGGCCATCGTTTCGATGTGGCCGTAGGACGAGTAGTACAGGACAAGAACTTTGCTCATGGGTATCTCCTGGAAAGGAATCGCCGAACGCCGGCGGGCGAAGAACGAAGACTCAACTTCGATGACATGGCGCTAGCGTAGGAGCCAGGCATCTCTCGCGGAAGCCTGTTTGATTCGATGGAATCCATCGAAAAAACGGATGGTCTTCTTCGCGCCTCGCCCGTCGCGGCGGGCTTGCTGGTACTGTTTCCCCTCGCCCGTCACCGCGCCGGCCCGATGGCCGGGTGGCCGGCGGGCGCAACGGCTCGCTTATCTTCACCACCACACAAGGACACCCATGAAGACACTGAAGAGGACACTGGCTCTCGCGACGATCGGCCTGGCGGCGGTGGCCACCTCGGCACACGCGCAGGCACAGACGAGGCCCGTCGTGCAGTTCATCGCCACGGGCGGCACCATCGCGATGAAGATCGACCCCGTCACCAAGGGCGTGGTGCCCGCGATCTCGGGCGACGACCTGATGCAGACGGTGCCCGATGCCGGCAAGTACGCCACCATCGAGGTCAACAACTTCTCGGCCATGTCGTCCAACTACATCGAGGCGAAATGGTGGACGCGCCTGACCAAGGCCGTCGACGATGCGCTCGCACGCCCCGAGGTGGCCGGCGTCGTCATCGCGCACGGTACCGACACCATGGAAGAAACGGCCTACTGGCTGGACCTGACCGTCAAGTCCGACAAGCCGGTGATCCTCATCGGCGCACAGCGCAACGCCTCGTCGCCCGACTTCGACGGCCCGCGCAACCTGCTCAACGCCATCCGCATCGCCACCACGCCCGAGGCGCGCGGCAAGGGCGTGATGCTGGCGATGAACAACCAGATCAACGCGGCGCGCAACGTGACCAAGACGCACACCGCCAACGTCGAGACCTTCAATTCGGGCGACTTCGGCTTCCTGGGCGAGGTGTGGGACGACAAGGTCATCTTCACGCGCGCGCCGCTGCGCCGCCAGCACATCGACATCGGCAGCGCCGAGATGCCGCGCGTGGAAATCGTGGCCATGTTCGGCGGTGCCGACGGCTCGCTCATGCGCTACGCCGTCGACCAGGGCGCCAAGGGCATCGTGGTGCAGGCCGTGGGCATGGGCAACATGAACGTCTCGATGTTCGAGGCGCTCAAGTACGCGCTGTCCAAGGGCGTGCCGGTGGTCGTCTCCACGCGTGTGCACAACGGCCGCACGCGGCCGGTCTACGGCTTCGTGGGCGGCGGCAAGACCAGCGACGAAGCCGGCGCGGTGATGGCCGGCGACCTGAGCCCGCAGAAGGCGCGCCTGCTGTTGATGCTGCAGCTGCAGCGCGGTGTCACGAGCAAGGCAGACCTGCAGGCCGCGTTCGACCGGTAGACCGGGCCCGCTACAGCATCGACTCGGGGATCACCAGCGACTGCAGGTAGAGCCTGACGCGGGTCGGCAGGTCCGCGCCGGACTCGTCGTCCGTCACCCTGGCGGGCGGGTCGCTGTCGATGCGCCACCATTCCAGCGCATCGTCGCTGCCCGGCTTCAGCGCACCTGGTACGCCGCGTGAAGCATCAGCTCGTTGAAAAAGGCGCTCGCCTCTCCCCGCACATGCGCACCCGCACCGATGCTGCCGAGGAACAGCGCCCGACCCGCATTCGGGCGGATCTCGTGCATGCGCATGCCGCCCTGCAGCAAGTGCGCGCAGTAGCGGCGGTAACTCGAGGGCGCGATCGAAAAGGACTGCCGCATCTGACAAGGGGTATGGGGTAGCGATGCCGGGTTAGCCGGTTGTGACCAAGCTTCGCCGCGCCTCGAATGCCGCCAATGACAAGTCGACCCGCAACCAGTCGGCAAGCACTTCCGGAAGAACAGGCAAGGCCTCATCGGACAGCGGATCGTCGGCGTCCGGGTCCTTGACCACGCCGCTTTCCTGTGGGTCGTAGACCTCCTCATCCACATCCATATCGAAGTCCGGCTTGCCAAGCAACACTTCGAACAACCTGGCGCGGCTCAACACCCGTTCGTACTGGAACTGCTCGTAGCTTTGGGCCAGGAATGGAATGCCGACGCGCACGAGGCCGTTCGATCCTTCTCCGAGCCGCCCCACGCGATCGATGCGGCCGATCCGCTGCTCGAGCTTGGCCGGATTCCAGGGCAGGTCGTGGTGAATGATCTCCCCGCACTCGCGGTGCAAGTCGATGCCTTCCGACCCGATGCCCGTGCACACCAGGATGTCGGGCGCGAGCGGCGAGTTGAACGCAGCGCACAGCCGCACCCGCTTGTCGGCCGCGACGTCGCCATCCAGCACCTGCACCGTGGTGTCGTCCTTCAGCTCGACGGCCCGCCAGAGACTTCGCCGCGCCGTGTTCGTCTTGTCCAGATCGTTGATCGTGCCGTTGGCCTGGGTCAGTGCGCGAAGAAATCGCTCGATCCGTTGCAGCACGCTTTCGGTACCGCCGCGCTCACGCACGGCGCCATGCAATGCATCCAGGAGCCCATCGCGTTCGCCCTCGGCAAAGCGCCCCACGAAATCGGGGCGCAGCGCGACGCGCCGCAAGCCAGTTTCCAGGTCCAGCACCAGCCGGTAGAACGTGACCCGGTGTTCGGCATGGGCATCCGCGTCGCCCTTGGCGAGCAACAACGCTTCGTTGTCGAGCAGCGCCCAGAAAGCGCGGTCGAAATCGGCCGAGGCGCCATCCGCCCAGAGGTTGGTGCTGCACCCCGCGACGGCGCGGTGCACCTCCTGGACGGCGACGTCGAACGCCACCACGTCGAACGCCGCCTCGCCCCCTTTGGAGACGAGTACCTCCGCGGCCTGTGGACCGCCCTTCACGTCCGCCTGCTCGAGGTCATCGGCGATCCCCGCCAAGCTTTCGACGGCCGGCCCCACGGCCGTGCCATTTCGGAACTCGTGCCGCAGGAACCAGAGGTCAAGGAGTCGAAGCACACGCCGGGAGGTCGGAATCGCCTGCTCGCGGCATAGGCACCTTTCGGCGAACGCTCTGGCGGAATCGAACAGGCGGGGCTGGTCCCATGCCCCCGCGACCGACCGGCTTGCGCACCAACTGCGGTGCAATTGCACGTCGACGAACAGGTGTCTGTGGTCCAGCAGAAGGTTGCGCGCTTCCGTGGCCGCAGGCGATGAACCGGCGAAGGCGATCTCCTTCTCGATGGCGTCCTTGATTTCCGCGACCGTGCTGACCCGCTCGCAAAAAACCAGCGTCTTCTTGCCGGCGCGATAGTTCGCGACCGCATGGCCCACCGTCGCGGCTACCTTGGGGTGCTCGGACTGGCTGATGGCCGCGTCGAAAAGCTTCATGTAGTCCAGGACCGGCCCTGGCCAGGCAGCGCCGGCCCGGCGCGTTTTCTTGCTGCTGACTGCATAGGCGGAATAGCTGGACGTCAGGCCTCGCACCAGGTGGGCGCGACTGCTTTCGTCTTCCTTGTCACCCTGCGCCGCTTCGCGCAGCCGCTGGTCGAGGCGCATCGCCATGTAATTCACCAGCTCGTGCCGTTCGTCCCACATGCCGCCGATGGCGTACAGCGAATTGCGCAGCCGCTCCTGGCCCACGCTGAACTCGCTGCCCGCATGGAAACTGCGGTGACCCTGGTCCTTGGTGTGCCGGATCATGATCCGGCCTTGCTGAGCAAGCAGGGCATCGACGGCGGACTTGTACTCGCAGGCACGGCGGTAGAAGACTGCCAGGGCGGGCGGCAGGTCGTGCGCTTGCGCGGCGCTTTCCATCCACGAACGGAGGTCGTCGATCGGCTGTTGGTCCATGGCGGCCAGCTGCGCCACCTCCACCGGGGCCAGCGCCTCGAGAGCCTGCAGGAACCTGTCGTTGGCGGCCAGGCACTTCGACACCAGCCCGTCATCGCCGGCGACGAGGCTCAACACCTCCGAAGTGGAACCGCCCGGCGTCACGGCGTAGCCGAGGATGCGCGCCATTTCTTCCGGGCCCAACTGCAAGGGGGTTGCCGTCATCAGCAGCTTGTGCGGCACCGCCTTGGCGAAACTCGCCCTGAACTGGCTGCTGCCGTTCGCGCCGCCCTTCCAGTTGTGCACTTCGTCGACGACCGCGAGCTTGATCTTCGATTCATGCAGCTTGCGCAGGACCACCGCATCCAGCACGTCGGAGAAAAAAGCGGCGATCTTGTTCTGAGCCAACTTGTGCGCGTTCCGCTCTAGCGAATACCAACGCTCTTGCAGCGTCTCATCGTTCTCGAGCGCCGACTCCACGCACTTGCTCAAGTTGTAGAGGTTGGACTGCCGCATCTCCCCAAACTGCGAAGCTCTGAGCTTCGGCGAGATCACCAGCCCTTTGCCCTGAAGCACCTCGATCATTTTTTCGCACGTCTGTTGATGCTTGTTTCGCAACAGTTCCGACAACACGAATCCGGCGAAGCGTTGGGTTTCAACGCTGTTGCTCTTGGGCCTGCGCAGCGCGTTCATGCCCAGGATGAAGACGTTCGGCTCGAAGCTTTCCTGCTGTGCGGCGAAATCCCTGAACAAGGCCTTCACTTGCTGGATGGACGCTGCGTCGTGGGTCCACAGCCTGCCTTTGGGCTCCAGCATCCGCCGCAGGAAATTGTTGCGCTCCGCGTTTTCCTTCTCAAGAAAGGCTTCCCAGGCCGGGATGCAGTATCTGGCATAGAAACCCAGGGCGTCACCGGACTCCGGATCGAAACCGTTCAGCTGAGGCCACCAGTTCTGGCTGTTCTTGACCCACCCCTTCTTGCAGGCCCATTCCCACAGCGAGTACAGGAGGGAAGGCAGAGTCTTACCGCCCACCTTGGGAACCGACTTGTCCGAATGGTCGTGCAGGTTCGCGATGAGGCTCCAGTGGTCGCTGACCACCAACGGTCGCAGCAGTCCGGCATCCCCATGCAGGTACGCGCCGGCGAACCCGCGAATCTCCTGCTCCCACTTGGCGCGCAGCACCGCGCTCGGCGGCGTTACCAGCAGCGCCTTGCCTCCTTCACCCAGGACGGCTTGCGCGACCACCGCCATGGCAACGTAGGTCTTGCCCATGCCCACCTGGTCGCCCAGCATCTGGGTGTCGCTGTTTTGCGCGAACCGGCGGCAGAACTCCCGGGCTGTGGCGCGCTGGCGCTTCCAGTCCGCCGCCAGTTCCGGCCGGGCGGCATGGGCCTTGACGATGCGATCGAAAGATTCAACGGACATGGGACGACAGGCAATGATCGATGTAGGTTTTCAGCAGCGACGAGCTGAACGGCATGGGTGAGGCCAAATCGGCAATGGCCTGTGTGCCAGCTGGCGCCGGCAAGGTCCTCAACATCAAGGAAAGTTCACCCAGCTTGAAGAGGTGCTGTACGTCTGTCGACGCACCGGTCTGCCGTTCGCGTTGCAGCACCTTGACCAGCGTGGCCAGCGGACGGCCGATCATTCCTTCCCAGCGCTCGGCGCGGGTCTCGAGCGGCTCCTTCAGCACGGCATCCGCGCGCTTGCGGTACTCGGCCTCCAGTTGTCCGAAAAGGTGCAGGTAGCTCTGCATGCGGATCGAGGCGTTGCCGGCCCGGTCCTCGCCGATGCGCCCGTCGCCGCCCTGATCGTCGCCATCGCCTTCTTCGTCTGGCAGCAGCTCACCCGGCGTCATCGCCGAGTTTTTCGGCTGACGGCCAATCTGGAAGGCGATCCAGTCCGCCGCGGTTTCATTCAGCAGGCATTCGCGCTGTTCGAAAAGTTCGGCCGAGTGGCGAAACGGGAGGTAGTACACCGCGTCCACCACGGTCCTTGACGCGAATCGCAGGTTGCGACCGCCAACCAAGCGGGCAAACACGGTACGGGCCAGCAGCGGCGCGCTGCGGTCCTGCGTGAAAGCCAGTGTCTCCTTGCCCCAGCTGATGTCGTAATCGGCCAAGCGTTCAAGGCCTTCGCCCACCACCACGAACCGCACCTCGTCCTCCGACAGCGCGACCAGTTCGATTCGTTCGATGAAGTCCGGGTAGGCGAGCCAATCTTCGTAGCCCTCCTCGTCCTTCACCTTTTCGGCGACATCGCAAAGTCCGGAATACTGGTTGGTCTCGTCCGCTCCGAAAGCTTCGGCCAGCCGCTTCACGAAACGCTTGGGGTCTTCGTCCTGCACCCAGGCGATGCCCAATTCCCGGTTCGTGCCATCCCAGGCGCGGCGGGTGAAATTTGCGCTACCCATGTAGACCAGCGCATGACCCTGGCCCTGCAGCACAAGGATCTTCGCGTGGAGGTTGCGCCGCAGGATCATGTTGTCCACCGAAGCCCCGTCGTTGGCCTGCTGGATGCGCAGCCGCTCCTGGTCGCCAAGCTCTTCGGCGATGAAGTTCAGGGTGCAGGCCGTGGCACCGCCGAAATGATGCTTGGCCAAGCCCTTGGCTTGAGCGGCATCGGTCACGATCCGTAGTTCGGAAAAATCGTGGAATGCCTTGCGCAGGTCCGTCGCGAAATTTGCCTCGCCTGTGTCGAAGAAAGGACTGACCGCGAACACGCGTTCAACTTCAGCACCAGGAAAGTTCTTCTCCCAAAGTCGCGCCAGCTTTTCAAGCCCGCTGCTTTCCCCATAGCCTGACGCCACGAGAAAACACGAAGACTTCGCGTGCTCGTCGCTCCACCGCTCGATGCACCGGCGGACCGACTTGACAACGCCGGCCAGCGAAGTCGAAGCCTGCACCTGGTAGCCCTGCTCGATCAGGTCAGCGAATTCGGCCAGCAAAGGCAGGTTCGCGGTTTCCTTTTGCCGCCACCTGAAGTGCTGGAACACCTCCCTGTTCGAGAACATGCCCGAGCGCGTGAGGTTCATCGAGCCCAGAATCAGGTGGATCGCCTTTTCGCGCACGACAAGGTAAGCCTTCGGGTGGTGACAGCTGAAAGCGGGCATACGCACTGGCAACAGTTCCATGAAATGCGGAACCTGCCCCATTTCGCCAGTCTTGCGCGAGTCGTAGATCACCACCGGCGCAATGGCCGAAATCCGCTGCAGGTCGCTTTTGCGCGGCTCGTAGTTGTCGTCCAGCGGCCTGCCCGCCAGCAGGTTCAGCAGTTGCTGGTCCTGGAACTCGTAGGTGAGCGCCAGCACGTGCTCCAGCGTACCTTGTGAATCGTCCATCGCCTCCGCGAACGAATCGCGCAGCGATTGGTGGGCAGGTGCCTTGCTCATGCACTGGCCCTCGCCCAATCCGAATACACCCGGCATCGGCGGAAATGCCAGTCGCGCCGCGACCGGAACTGCAGCTTGTCCATGGCGGCATCGACAGTGTCGGCGGCCTGCAGCAACTCGAGAACTTCCGCGAACTCGGGCTGGTCGACGGTGTCCTCTACCAGCAAGCCGGATTCATCGAGGAACGCACTGACACCCTTTCGCTTCTGGTGGCGTGCGTGATGGTCGCAGATCGCTGTTTCGATCGCTTCCAGCGTCGGCTCCGATTCTGCGAGCGTGGAAAACAGCTTGGCAGGCTCGAACGAGCTGCCGCGCTCAGCCGCTCGCGCGGCCAGCTTGACCATCGCCCGAGGCAGCTCTTCCAGTACTGCCGGCTCGCCGCGCGCGGTGCCTGAGGTGAACTGGAGCTTGAGCAGCTTGCGGTCGAAGACGAATTGCACGGCACCTGACAGCCGCTCGAACTCGGCCATCGCAATGATGTCCGAGGTCAAGGTTGGATAGCGATCGGTCAGCTTGACGTACTGCGCGGTGTAAGCCTCGGCCGAAGCTTGCGCCTCCTCCAGCTCGGACAGGGGTACCGGGTCCTCCCAGATCGGACGGCCGCGCGGGTTGCGTTCGACCCATTCATCGATCTGCGCCTGCCAGACCGTATGTTCGGCAGGCGTCGCGGCGGCCAGGAGATGCAGCGACTCGGCTAGCTGTTCGCACCCTTGTGCATCGAACGTGTCGCCTTGCGACCAGCGGCCCAACCAATGCTGGAATCCAAGATCGCAACGGTCTTCCATCGCACGCGCGAGCTTGAACCCGTTCTCCGACATCGCCTTTCCCCCGGGTTGCAGGAAGCCCCACGCAATGCTGGGTTGGGTGTAGTGGCCCAGCGTCCCATAGGCCAGCCGGGCATACAGGCTGTGCTGCCCCCGCACTTTGCGCAAGCTGAACTCGCCGTCCTCGGTCAGCCTCTTGTACTTGCGTACGTTCAGGACGGCGACGCCCTTCAGCGCGTTGAGCAGCCCCCAGAAGATCTCGATCTCGCGAAATTTGCGCGAGAAACCGGGCTGTGCAGGCGAACTGCCCTTGTCGTGCAGGTACTTCCAAACGGAACACAAGACGCCGTGGTAGGCCGGGTGGTTTGACAGCACGGTGAACTGCCGGAACAGGCTGGCCTGGAACGCACTTGCCGGCCGCATGAAACCGAGTGGATCGAGGAAGCCCCCTTTCGTGTCCACCATCACATACTCGCTCAGGTACATCCGTCCAACTTCCCTTCTGTCTTGGCCCAAATGTTACCTTGCGTTTCAGGCCGCACCCAATCCGGGTATGCGAGAGCAAGGTCGGTCCATCCCCGCGACACGACCCGTCACACCCTTCCCAGCACTCCGCCTCTACCAATGAGATTCGCATGGCCAGATCAGACCGGGACTGGAAGCCACGCTCGCACGGCACGCAGGACACCGCCAACCCCCACGCGTATCGGGCGCTGCAGCGCATCTACTTCAAGTATTGGGAGCCCCTGCGCCGTCGGCTGGTTGAGGCGCTTCGGCGCAGCGGGTTGGGTATCTGGTGCGAGTGCCAAGACTACAGGCATAGCTCGTAGTCCATCGTCAGTGGTGCGTGGTCGCTGAGCCGATCTGCCTTGTACACCGTCGCGACTCGTGCCGTCCGCGCTACACCTTTTGTCTCCAAGTGGAAGCGCTGGCAACGCAGCCATTCAAGCACGCATCGGCAGCCCCGTCAGCAGCTTGTCGAGCGTGATCGGGTAGTTCCGCACGCGCACGCCGGTGGCGTTGAAGATGGCGTTCGCCACCGCCGCGGCCGAGCCGCAGGTGCCCAGCTCGCCGATGCCCTTCGACTTGATCGGGCTCGCGAGGTCGTCGCTGTCCTGCAGGTACACGGCGTCGATGTCGGGGATGTCGGCATGCACCGGCACCAGGTACTCGGCCATGTCGTGGTTCACGAAGTAGCCGTGGCGCGCATCGACCACGGCCTCCTCGTGCAGCGCCGCGCCCACGCCGAACACCATGCCGCCGATGGCCTGGCTGCGTGCGGTCTTCATGTTGAGGATGCGGCCCGCCGCGAACACGCCGAGCATGCGGCGCACGCGCGTCTCGCCAGTGTCGATGTCCACCCCCACCTCGCAGAAGTGGGCGCCGAACGCGGCCTGCGCATAGCGGCGGTGCAGGTCGCCGGGCTCGACGTTGCCGAGCACGCTGAGGCCTTCCGCGCCCGCCAGCTCGCCGAGCGCGTGCGAGCGGCGCCCCAGGGCGATGCGGCCGCGCTCGAAGCGCGCCGTCTGCGCATCGAAGCCGGCGCGCTGCGCGAGCAGGCGGCACAGCTGCTGGCAGCCGTCGAAGACCGAGGCGCCCGCGCTCGAGGCACCGATCGAGGCGATCGAGCCCGTACCGGCCGGCAGCGCGGTGTCGCCCAGCCGCACGCCGATGCGGTCCATCGGGATGCCGGTCATCTCGGCCGCGATCTGCGCCAGCACGGTGTAGGTGCCGGTGCCGATGTCGGTCATCGAGGTTTCGATCAAGAGCCGGCCCTGCGCATCGAGGCTCAGCCTGGCGTTCGACGGGCGCACCGAGTGGTGGTGGATGGCGCTGGCCACGCCCATGCCGACCAGCCAGCGGCCGTCGCGCACCCTCCCCGGCTCAGGGCTTCTCTGGGCCCACCCGAAACGCCGCGCGCCCTCGCGCAGGCACTCGATCAGCTTGCGCCCCGAGTACGGGCGCGACGGCCCGCGCTCGGGATCGTGCGGGCTGTCGTTGAGGATGCGCAGCTGCACCGGGTCGATGCGCAGCTTTTCAGCCAGCTCGTCGAGCGCCACCTCGAAGGCCATCTGCCCGCTGGCGGTCGCCGGCGCGCGCATGGCGGCGGCCTCGGGCAGGTCGAGCGCAGCCACGCGGTGCGCCGTCATGCGGTTCGGGGCAGCGTACAGCAGGCGCGTCTGGCGCGAGGCGCCCTCGTAGTAGCTGCGGCCCGGCAGGTTGCTGGTCCAGGTCTCGTGGCCGATGGCCGTGAGCCGGCCGTCGGGCGTGGCGCCCAGACGCACGCGCTGGATGGTCGCGGCACGCCGCGTCGTGTGGTTGAGCAGCTGCTCGCGCGCCAGCGCCGTCTTCACCGGCCGGCGCAGCTCGCGCGCGGCAAAGGCCGAAAGCACCGCATCGGCATGCGTGCGCAGCTTGGAGCCGAAGCCGCCGCCGACGAAGGCCGAGACCACGCGCACCTGGGCCGCCGGCACGTCCAGCATGGCGGCCACGTCGCTCGCGGCCCAGTTGGGCATCTGGTGCGAGGTGTAGAGCGTGAGCCGGTCGCCGTCCCAGCGCGCGGTGGTGGCCTGCGGCTCCAGCATCGCGGGGTGCTGGTCGGGCGTGGTGTAGGTCTGGTCGATCGTGACGGGTGCGGCGTCGTAGGCGCCCTGGAAGTCGCCCACCGCCGTGTCGGCCGCGCTCTCGCTGCCGGCGCTGGGGTCGTCGCCGGGCTTGGGGGCGCCGGCCTGCGCGGCCGCGAGGTCGAAGCGGCCCGCGCCGCGCTCGTAGTCGATGCGGATCAGAAACGAGGCCGCGCGGGCCTGCTCGAAGCTCTGCGCCACCACGAAGGCCACCGCTTGGCCGTGCTGCTGCACCTCGGGGCCCGACAGCTGCGACACCACATTGGCGCGCCCTTTCGGCGCCATGCGCGGCACGTTGGCGTAGGTGTAGACCAGCAGCACGCCTGGCGCGCGCTGCGCCTCGGCGGTGTCGATGCGCGTGATGCGGCCCTTGGCGATGCCCGCCAGCACGATCCAGCCATAGGCGGCATCGGGCACCTCGTTGCCGTATTCGTAGCTGTAGCGGGCACGGCCGCTGACCTTCAGCGGCCCGTCGATGCGGTCGAGCGGGCGGCCCAGCACGCGCTCGCGGTCCAGGGCGCTGGGCCCGGCGGCTTCGGTGAATTGCATGTCGTCGCCCTCCTGTGTTCAGGTGTCGATCGCCTGCGCCAGCGTGGCGTGCAGGGTGCGCCGCAGCAGCGGGATCTTGAAATCGTTGTGCCCGTGGCCGCGCGCCTCGGCCAACAGCAGGTCGGCCACGGCCTCGCGCGCCTGCGCACCGCCGTCGGTGCCGACGAGCCGGCGCTCGGCCTCTTCGTTGCGCCAGGGCTTCGCGGCCAGTCCGCCGAAGGCCAGGCGCGCGGCGGTCACCGTGCCGCCCTCGCGCACCACCACGGCCGCGACGGAAACCAGCGCGAAGGCATACGACGCACGGTCGCGCACCTTGCGGTAGAGCTGCGTGCCGCGCAGCGGCGGTGGCAAGGTCACGGCGGTGATCAGCTCGTCGGGCGCGAGCACGGTCTCGATCTCGGGCGTGTCGCCCGGCAGGCGATGCAGCTCGGCGATGGGAATGCGTCGCGTGGTGCCACTGGCGGACACCGTCTCCACCTGCGCGTCGAGCGCACGCAGCGCCACCGCCATGTCCGACGAGTGCACCGCGATGCATTGCGTGCTGGCGCCGAAGATCGCGTGGATGCGGTTGAAGCCCTCCATGGCCGCGCAGCCGCTGCCCGGCGTGCGCTTGTTGCAGGGCTTGGTCGTGTCGTAGAAATAGAAGCAGCGCGTGCGCTGCAGCAGGTTGCCCGCGGTGGTCGCCTTGTTGCGCAGCTGCGCGCTGGCGCCCGACAGCAGCGCGCGCGACAGCAGCGGATGGCCTTGCCGCACGCGCGCGTCGGCCGCGAGGTCGCTGTTGCGCACCAGCGCGCCGATCTTCAGGCCGCCGCCCGGCAGCGCCTCGATGCGGTCCAGCCCGAGGCGGTTGACGTCGATCAGGTGCGGGGGCTGCTCGATGTCGAGCTTCATCAGGTCCAGCAGGTTCGTGCCGCCCGCGATGAAGCGCGCGCCCGGGTGCTGCTGCATCGCCAGCGCAGCGGCAGCCGGCGTGGCGGCGCGTTCGAAGGTGAAGGCTCTCATGTCGCGGCTCCCGCCACTTCGCGGATGGCCGCGACGATGTTCGGGTAGCCCGCGCAGCGGCAGATGTTGCCGCTCATGCGCTCGCGCACCTCCTCGTCGCTGAAGGCCACGGGCGCCGCCAGGTCGTGCGTGACATGGCTGGGCATGCCGCCGCGCAGCTCGCCGAGCATGCCGACCGCCGAGCAGATCTGGCCCGGCGTGCAGTAGCCGCACTGGTAGCCGTCGTGCTTGACGAAGGCGGCCTGCATCGGATGTAGCTTCTTCGGCTCGCCTAGGCCCTCGATGGTCGTCACCGCATCGCCCTCGTGCAACACCGCGAGCGTGAGGCAGCTGTTGATGCGCCGCCCGTTGACCAGCACCGTGCAGGCGCCGCACTGGCCGTGGTCGCAGCCCTTCTTGGAGCCCGTGAGCTGCAGCTGCTCGCGCAGCAGGTCGAGCAGCGTGACCCGCGGGTCGATCGACAGCGCATGCGGCGTGCCGTTGATGCGCAGGCTGGCGGCGGTCGTCGGCCCTGGCGCGGCAGCGGCTCGCGCCACCGGTTCGGCACTCGCCGCCAACGGCAGCGCGACCGCTGCAACGCCGGCTGCGCCGGTCACCAGCACCGTGCGACGGGTGCAACCGTCTCCGGTTTCGGTTGTCATCGAGGGCTCGCTCGGCGTGTGAGCGTCAGGGCTGGCGGTCGACAGCAGCGCCTGCGGCCGTTCGCGTGTTCGGCATCGTGGAGACGATCGTGCTGTTGACGCGCGAACCGCTCACCACGTTCTGGTCGGGCGCATGCGCGGTCGCCACCGCCACCTGGCGCATGGCCTCGCGCGAGACGGTCGAGGTGAAGGGATCGGGCCCGCGCGAGCCGCGCGTCACGTTCTGGTCGGGGGCATGGGCCGCGGCCACGGCCTGGGCCGCCACGTCGTCGCGCGAGAGCAGTCCGCCCCCCTGGTGCACGCCGTCGTAGGTTTCGGCAGAGGCCGCGCCGGCCAGGGTCAGGATGGCCAGGAGGCCGAGGGTCTTTCGCATGTGAACTCCTTGTTGGGGATGGGGATCGCGCCTTGCGGCACGGCCGCTGTCGCGACAGGAGTCACTGTAGGAAGGCCGCTTTATGCGACCTTTATGCGAGAGTTAACCCAGCGTTAAGCCGCGCGGCCCGCATCGGCGGCGCGCAGGTGCACGCGCGCGCGCAGCCCCGCCGGGCGGCCCTGTGCGTCATGGCGGTTGGACAGCACGATGCGCAGGCCGTTGCGCAGCGCGGCCATGCGCGCGATGGCCAGGCCCAGCCCGCTGCCCTCGGTCGGGTTGCCCGGCACGCGGAAGAAGCGGTCGAAGGCGCGGTCGATCAGTTCGGGCGGAATGCCCGGCCCGTTGTCCATCACGTCGACCACCGGCCGTCCGTCCACCTCGTGCAGCCGCACGTCGACCACGCCGCCTTCGGGCGAGTGGCGCAGCGCGTTGTCGATCAGGTTGTCGAACACGCTGCGCAGCTCGGCCGGCGGCGCGGTCACCGTCGCGGCGGCCTGGCCCTCGAAGCCGATGTCGATGCGGCGCCGGTCGGCCACCACCATGAGCTGGGCCACGCTGTCGCGCAGCACCGAGGCCACGTCCAGCGCCACCGGCGCTTCGGGTTCGGTGCTGCTTTCCTGGCGCGACAGGCGCAGCAGCTGCTCGATCAGGTGCTGGGCGCGCGTCACGCCGCCCTTGAGGTGCGTGTAGTGCTCGGCCACGGCCTCGCCCGGCACTTCGGCGCGCATGTTGTCCAGCTGCAGGCCGATGGCGGCGATGGGCGTGCGCAGCTCGTGCGCGGCGTCCTGCACGAAACGGCGCTGCGCGGCAAAGGCCTGGCGCAGGCGCCCGAGCAGGCTGTTGAAGGCTTCCACCAGCGGCGCGATCTCGTCGGGCACGCGCGACACCGACAGCTCCGACAGGCTGCGCTCGTCCTGCGCCGCCACGTCGAGCACCACGCTGCGCAGCTTGCGCGAGGTGGCCCACACCACCCACCACAGCACGGCCAGCGACAGCGGCAGCAGCAGCGCGATGGGCGCGATGGACGACAGCGCCCGCTTGGCCACCAGCCGGCGCACCACGCCGCCGTTCTGGATCACCTGCACCTGGAAGCGGCCCGGGTCGGCCACCGGCGCGGTCGAGTAGACGCGCCACAGGCCCTCGCTGCCCGGGCCCGTGCGCACGGTGGTCAGCCCTTCCGCCGGCTGGCGCACCACGGGCAGCGCCGGCCAGGAGCTGGCCAGCAGCTCGCCCCGGCCGTTCCAGACCTGGATGACGAAGGTGCCGCGCTCGAAGGTGCTGCGTTCGTCCGCCGGTTTGAGCTCGGGCACGGCTGCGTTGCTGGCGTAGGCGTCGGCCAGCATCTGCATCTGGTCGTCCTTGAAGGTGACGATGAGCCGGTCGTAGCTCTCGTAGGTGAACCAGGCAAAGCCCGCCGCCGCGACCAGGTGCACCAGCACCAGCCACGCCAGCAGCTTGTTGCGCAGCGAACTCGGCGAGTACCAGGGCCGGCCGGGTCCGGTGGTCATGCGTCGACCACGCGCCAGCCCAGGCCGCGCACGTTGCGGATGGTGTCGGCGCCGAGCTTGCGCCGCATGTTGTGGATGATCACGTCGACCGCGTTGCTCATCACCTCCTCGCCCCATCCGTAGATGCGGTTCTCGAGCTGCTCGCGCGACAGGATGGCGCCCGGGCGCTCCAGCATGGCGTGCATCAGCGCGAACTCGCGGGCCGTGAGCGTCTCGCGCGTGCCGCGAAAGAGCACCTCGCGCGTGGTGAGGTCGAGCTGCACGCTGCCGCTGCCGATGATCGAGTTGGCGGCGCCGTGGCGCCGGCGCACCACCGCGCGCATGCGCGCCAGCAGCTCGGGCAGCTCGAAGGGCTTGAGCAGGTAGTCGTCGGCGCCCAGGTCGAGCCCTTCCACGCGCTGGCCGAGGCCGTCGCGCGCCGTGAGGATCAGGATCGGCGTGGCATTGCCCATGCCGCGCGCGTGGCGCAGCACCTCGACACCGTCCAGGCCCGGCAGGCCCAGGTCGAGCAGCACGCAGGTGTAGTCGCCGTCGGCCAGCGCACTGCGCGCCAGCAGGCCGTCGCGCACCCAGTCCACCGCCCAGCCCGAGCGCTCCAGGCCGCGCAGCAGGCTCTTCCCGATCATTTCGTCGTCTTCGACAAGCAGCACCCGCACACTGGCCCCCAATTTCCCGATGGAGGCCGCAGACTAGCGCCGAATCGTTAGAGCAGCGTTAATTTTTGAAAGCCCGGGCGGGGTGCGGGCCGCCCGGGCTTTCGCCCCTTCAGTTCAGCGGCAGCCGCAGGAAGGTGCCGCGCAGCGCCTCCTGGCCCGCGCCCGGCTTGTTCCAGTCGCACACGCCGCTCGGGAAGAGCGACTGCAGCCGCGCCAGGTCGGCGCCGGCGATGGTCACCGCATAGTCGGCCGCGTTGACCGGCTTGAGCTGGCACTTGAGCACGTCGTTGACCAGCGGCGAGCCGGCCACGAGGCGCGGCGTGCTGAAGCGCGGGTAGACCGTGTTGCAGCTCGCCGCCGGGTCCTGCGAGGCGGCCTCGTCGATGCGCTTGCCGGCCTTGTCCCAGCAGGCATCGTTCGCGCCGGCGGGCTTGTTGCGCACCACCTTGTCGGCCGAGGCCGGCGCGGGGTCGGCCGCCATGTTGTCGAGCCACTGGTTGAGCAGGTCGATCGACCAAGCCGTCATGTCGACGAGCGGGGTGTTCGCGCCCATCGTCCAGATGATCTGGTTGTCGCTGCGGCCGTTGGCGCGCTGCAGGCGGGCACGGATGATCAGGTCCTGCATCGTGTCGTGGATGTCGCCCGTCGCGTCGGCGTTGTTGCGCTGCGTGATGATCGGGATGTTCGCCAGGCCCGGCCCCTTGAAGCCGTTCTTGAAGCCGCCCGCGTAGGTGAGCTTCAGCGCCTCGGCGTCCGCCTCGGAGCGGGCGGCCTGCGTGTTGCCGTCGCCGTCGTAGCCGCCGACCTTCTCGTTCAGGTCGAGGAACTCCTTCACCGAGATCGTCCCGCTGTTCAGCGCGGCCAGGCCGTACTGCACGCCGACGTTGTCGATGGGGCGCCGCGCCTCCTGCGTGCCAGGACGCTTGCCCAGCAGGTTCACGTTGGTCTGGAACAGGTCGCAGCGGATGCCGCCCGGGTTGGTCGTGCGGTTGAACACGTTGGCCGCGTGGGCCGGCTCGAGAAAGCCGCAGCCCACCGCGTTGTCCGACTTGATGATGCTCGCGAACGACCAGTCCCAGGCGTCGCAGGTGCCGCGGTTGAAGCCGTTCACCGCGTCTTTCTTGGCCGGGGTCCAGGTCACGGCGTCGAGCTTGTAGACGTTGTTGAGCAGCCGGCACTCCATCACCTCGGGCATCAGCGTCTCGGGGAAGGACACGATGGGCTGGATGCCGTCGAGCAGGCCCGGGTAGAGCTGCGCGATCAGGTACTGCTGGATGGCGCCGCCCGAGCCGCCGAAGCCGGCCGTCCACTTGGGCACGGTGCCGAATTCCTCGATGACGTGCTCCTTCAGCATCATCAGCGTCTCGCCCTGCAGGTGCGGGTTGGCGTGCTGGTTGTTCCACAGCTCGGTCGAGTTCATGAAGGCGAAGCCGCGCGACAGCTGCACGTGGCCGAAGTCACCGAGGATCGACTCGATGGGATGCACGCCCTGGTTGTACTGGGCCGAGCCGCAGCAGTCGAAGTAGACGACCAACTTCTTGTTCCAGCCCGGGCCGGGCTTCCAAGTGGCGGGCGCATCCTTGGCCGGGTTGTCGAGCACCGCGAGCCGGTACACGCCGCGGTTGATGGTGCCCGACTCCACCCGCACGATGTAGGGCACGGTGGCACCGTCGTTGGTGGTGGTCGTCACCAGGTCGGCCGGGCGCGGGCCGGTGGGGTCGGTCAGCGGCACGAAGGTGTTGGCCTTGGTGCGGTAGTACCAGAGCACCTGCGTCGTGGCCGAGCAGTTGGCATCGAGCGGCGCGCCCAGGCCGTTCTGCACCGTGCGGCATTCATAGGGCGAGATGTGCGGGCCCGACAGGATGGGCCCGGTGATGGGGTAGTTGACCAGCTTCGTCTCGGTGCGCTGCGCGGCGTTGTCGGCGTTGCTCACCACCAGCGAGTTGCTGCTGCCCGTGGTGCTGGACGCATCCGTCGTCAGCCCCGTGACGAGGCCGCGCAGCACGCGGGCCGCGGCATCGGCCACCGGCACCCGCGCACTCACGTCGGTGCCGTTCAGGCTCACGCGCACCTTGTCGAGCGGCACGCCGGCGGGCGCGGTGATCTCGATCAGCGCATCGCCCCCGCTCACCATGTCGGGCGGCGACGAGAGCGTCTTCACCTGGAACGCGGCCGGCGCCGGTGTCGGGGGCGGCGTGCTGGTGCCGGGGAAGAACGGAAACGTGACACCGCCTCCGGAAGAGCCTCCGCCGCATCCCGCCACCAGCATCAGCGCGCTGGCCATCGCCAGGCCCGCGGCGATCGCGCGGGGCCGGCGAGGCCACGGAAAAACCCGCTTGCGGGGGCGTGGGGGTGCAGCGAACATGAAGGTCTCCTGTGTTGTATGTCTTGGAAAGAATACGAATGGACATCCCGGCCCGCGGTCGTTGCGACGACAGATGACGCGCGAATTGCTACAGGTAATCCCTGACCCTTCCGACGCTCCCCTCCCCTGCGTGGCGCAGGCCATGGAAGAAATGGTTCGGCGTTCCAAATGGGCGTCGGCCCTGTCACCCGCCGACCTGGAGCACGTGCTCGGCAGCATGCAGGAACGAAAGTTCTCGCGCGGCGGCTGCATCGCGCGGGCGGGCCAGCAAGTCGAGCACTGGATGGGGCTGATCGACGGCTTCGCCAAGATGTCGGTCGCATCCGAGGACGGGCGCATCTCGACCCTCACGGGCGTGTCGTCCGGCGTGTGGTTCGGGGAAGGCTCGCTGTTCAAGCACGAGGCGCGCCGCTACGACGTGTTCGCGCTGCGGCCCACGCGCGTGGCCCTCATGCCGCGCCGCACCTTCGAATGGCTGCGCGACACCAGCGTGCCGTTCAACCACTACCTGCAGGAGCTGCTCAACGCGCGGCTCAGCCTGTTCATCGGCGCGCTGGAACACGAACGCCTGCTCGACACCGACGCGCGGGTCGCGAACTGCCTGGCGAGCCTGTTCAACCCGGAGCTCTATCCGAATGCGCCGCGCCTGCTGGAAGTGGGACAGACCGAGATCGGCCTGCTCGCGAACGTGTCGCGGCAGCGCGTGAACGTGGCGCTGCAACGCTTCCAGGCGCAGGGACTCGTCCGCCTGGAAACGCGCGGGCTGACGGTGCTCGACCTGGGCGGCCTGCGCGGCTACCGGGCGTCTTGCCACTGCGCGCACGGGTGACGGGGCGCGCGCCTGGTTCGGTCGCCAGGCGCCCTGTCACCTTGCGCTGCGGGCCGGCCTGCGCTTCAACGCCGCCCGAAGTTCCTTGAGGATTAGCCCCACATAGGGATTCGGGTCCGCCTCCCGGTGCGCCAGGTACAGGCTCGACACGGCCTCCTTGTCGAGCACCGACTGGTAGACCACGCCATCGAGCTGGATGCAGCGCGTGTCCCCCGGCACCAGCGCGATGCCGACGCCGGCGGCCACCAGCCCGGCGATGGTCGAGGCCTCGCGCGCTTCCTGCACCATGCGCGGCCTGAAGCCGGCCTTGGCGCACAGGTCCTGCACCTTCCAGTACAGGCCGATGCCGGCATTGCGCGGGTACATCACCAGCGGTTCGTCGCGCAGGTCGGCGATGCGCAGCGGCTTGCCGCTGAGCCGGTGGTCGCGCGGCACGACGGCCATCAGCGGCGACTGGTACCACTCCTCGACGATCAGGCCGGTCGGAATCTCGACGTTCGGGCGGCGCAGCACGGCCACGTCGAGGGCGTGCCCGTGCACGGCGTCGAGCTGGTCGAGCGAGGTCATCTCCTTCAGCGTGAGCACCACCCGCGCGTGCTGCTTGCGAAAGCGCAGGAGGGCCGCGGGCATGGCCGGCGACAGCATCGACGACGCCGTGTAGCCCAGCGCGATGCTGCCGACCTCGCCCGAGGCCGCGCTCTGCGCCTCGCCCTTGGCCGTCTCCACCTCCTGCAGGATGCCGCGCGCACGCTCCAGGAAGTGGCGGCCCGCCTGCGTGAGGAACACGCGCCGCTTGTCGCGCTCGAGCAGCCGGACCTTGAGCTCTTCCTCGAGCGCCTGGATCTGGATGCTCAACGGCGGCTGCGCGATGTGCAGGCGCTGCGCAGCGCGCGTGAAGTTGAGCTCCTCGGCGACGGCGACGAAATAGCGGAGATGGCGCAGTTCCATGATATCTACCAGGTATGAGAAAGCGACGATAAACAGTATTTCCAAATATAAGACAGCTTGCCTACGATGCCTGCATGACACGCAGAGACACGCCGCAGGAACCGCCTGCACCCCAGCCCTTCCAGGGCCATCCGCTGATCCGGGGGCTGGCCCGCGGCGAACCGCTGACGGCCTTCGGCATCCGCATGGCGCGCACGCCCGACATCGCCCGGCTGGCCAAGGCCAGCGGCCACCACGCAGTCTGGATCGACCTCGAACACAGCACCATCGCGCTCGACGCGGCGGGCGCCATCTGCGCCGCGGCGCATGACCTGGGCCTGATGGCACTGGTGCGCGTGCCCGAGCGCGAATACGGCGCCATCGGCCGGCTGCTCGACGCGGGTGCGTCGGGCCTGATCTTTCCGCGCGTCGAGACCGCCGCGCAGGCCGCCGACCTGGCCGCAGCCTGCCGCTTTGCGCCGCACGGCCACCGTTCGGCCATCGCCGCGCTGCCGCAGTTCGGCTACCGCCGCCTGCCGCCGGCCGAGACCTACCGGCTGGCCAACGATGCCGTGGTGGTCAACGTGCTGATCGAGAGCCCGCTGGGCATCGAGAACGCCGAAGCGATCGCGCGGGTGCCCGGCATCGACCTGGTGAGCATCGGCTGCAACGACCTGAGCGCCGAACTCGGCGTGCCCGGCGACTACCGCCATCCGCTGATGCAGCACGCGCTGGACACCGCCCTCGCCGCCTGCGCGCGCGCCGGCACGCCGCTGTCGATCGGCGGCATCGCCGACGCGGCGCTCAACGCCGAGCTGCTGGCACGCGGCGCGGCGCCCTTCCTCATGACGGGCATCGACACCGACGTGCTGCTCGCCGCGATGCAAGAGCGCGTGCGCGGCGCGCTGGCCGGCCATGCGTCCGTCGGCTCGTCTTCCTCATCTCTTTCTCCCGCCACCGCCTGACCATGACCCACGAGATCCTGACTTCCAAGCCCATGCGCGACGCGCAGACCTTGACCCGCGCCGCCTTCGAGGTGCCCGCCGGCGCCTGCGACGCGCACGTGCATGTCTTCGGCCCTGCCGAGCGCTACCCGCGCGTCGACCACCCGCACTACACGCTGCCCGACGGCAACCTGGCGCAGCTGCAAGCCGCCCTCGGCGTGCTCGACATCGAGCGCTTCGTGATCGTGCAGCCCAGCTTCTACGGTACCGACAACCGCTGCATGCTCGACGCCCTGGACGCCGCCGGCGACCGCGCACGCGGCGTGGCGATGGTCGACGACAGCGTGTCCGACGAGGCCCTGCGCGCCATGCACGCACGCCGCGTGCGCGCGCTGCGGCTCGACCTGTTCCTGCGCGCCCAGCTGCCCACGGCCGAGCTGCATGCCTACATCGAACGCAGCATCCGGCGCATCCGCCCGCTGGGCTGGCACGTGCAGTTCTACACGCCGGGCTGGGTCGTGCGCGACCTGATCCCGGTGCTGCCCGATCTCGACTCGGACTTCGTGATCGACCACATGGGCTACATGCTCGAAAGCGACGGCCTCACACGCGCCGACTTCGACCGGCTGCTGCGCGCCGTCGCCGACGGGCGCGGCTGGTTCAAGCTCTCGGGCCCGTACCGCCTGGCGAAGGACGGCAACTACGCGAAGCTGCGCCCACTCGCACAGGCCATCGTCGAGGCCGTGCCCGAGCGCGTGATCTGGGGCAGCGACTGGCCGCACATTCCCGAAGGCGGACGCGACACCGGCGAGCTGCTGAACCTGCTGGCCGACTGGATTCCCGATGCCACCGCGCGCCGCAAGGTGCTGGCCGACAACCCTGCACGCCTCTTCGGCTTCTGAACCATGTCCGACATCACCATGCACTGCATCCAGGAACTGGACACCTCGGGCGCACGCGCCGCCGAGGTCTTCGAACACGACGGCACGCGCTACCTCGTGGTGCCGCAACTGGCCCAGGACGTTGCCGGCCAGCCCGCGCAGATGACGCTGGGCAACAGCGACGTCGATGCGCTGGTCTACCGCTGGGACGACGGCCGCTTCGTGGAACACACGCGCCTTGCGGTGCCGGGCGGCGAAGACGCCGCGTTCTTTCGCATCGGCACGCGCGCCTTCCTGGCCACCGCCAGCCTGCGCACCGGATCGGGCCCCTATGCACTGGACACGCACTCGACGATCTTCGAGCTGATCGACGGCCGCTTCGAGGTCTTCCAGCGCGTGCCCACCTCGGCCGCCAAGCAGTGGGCCCACTTCCAGATCGGCGAGCGCCACTTCCTCGCGCTCGCACAGGGCGTGACCCATGGCGACACGCCGCTCGCGCCGGGCGCCGAGTCGTGCATCTTCGAATGGGACGGCGAGCGCTTCGTCAAGTTCCAGACGGCGCACTCGGGCTGGGGCTACAACTGGGCCTTCATCGAGGTGGGCGGCCAGCAGCTGCTGGCGTATGCCGACCAGGCCGTGCCCTCGCACCTGCTGCGCTGGAACGGCGAGGCCTTCGAGCCGTTCCAGACCTTCGAGGGCAAGAGCGGGCGCGCCTTCTGCTGCTTCGAGGCGGAAGGCGCCACCTGGCTGGTGTTCGCCTGCCTGCATGACAACACCGTGCTGCTGCGCTGGAGCGACGGCCGCTTCGTGCCGCACCAGGTGCTCAGCGGCCCCGGCGGGCGCGAGTTCGAATGGATCGCCACGGCGGACGGCGGCCGGCTGGTGCAGGTCAACTTCCTGCACGGCACGCGCGAGGCGCCGATTCCGCAGCTGCAGTCGGTGGTCTACCGCATGGCGCAAGGGCAGCTGGTGCCTGTCGCCGAATTTCCGACCTCCGGCGGCACCGACGCGACCTGCTTCGAAGCGCAAGGCCAGCACTACCTCGTGGTCACGAACAGCCTCAGCGGCGAGGTGCGCTTTCGCACGCCGAGCCGCGTCTACCGGCTTGACCTCGCTGCAGACAAGGAGCTTGCATGAACGCCCCTGCCAACCCCCACCAGAGCCCCGAGTTGCTGCGGCTCTTCGAAACCTACACGGGCGGGCCGCAAGGCATCGGCGCGAACCTGGCCGCGCTGACGGGCGCCGCGACGGCGGGCGATCCGCTCATCGTGGCCACCAGCGCCGACGTGGTGCTGTTCCCGGGCAACGGCCGCGACCCCGAGGTGCAGGGCTTTCGCCTGTCCACGCGCGGCTTCAAGGAGCTGGCGGGCATCTCGCACCACGGGCCGGCCGTGGCGTCGATCCTCAAGATGCGCATGGTCGACCCCGGCGGCCCGCTGTGGCGCAAGGAAGCCGAGCGGCTGCTGGTGGCCACGCGCATTGCACGCGAGGCCAACTCGGTCGCCCTGTGGCGCGACACGATCGCCGTTCCGGCCTACCGCGGGCGCGAGCAGAAGATCGCCGAGCTGGTGCACTACTCGTGCGTGCTCACCGAACGCTACCTCGAGCGCGTGCTCGCACAGCCCGCCCTCTTCACGCCCGAAGACATGCGCACGCACTACCTCGAAGGCACGGGCAGCGCCGTCGGCGCCACGGTGCCGATGAACGCGGTGATGATCGCGACCTTCTTCCTCGTCGGCATGGACATCAGCCACCGCGTGATCGGCTGGCTCGACCGGCATGCCATCGACTGGTCGCGCGCCATGGCATTGGTCGTCGGGCGCCAGGGCCGGCCCACCGCCGGCGTGACGTGGACCACCAACTCGGTGTGCGCCATGATCCTCGGCGCCTCGCGCCACACGCTCTCGCTCGACCGGCTCTTCATCGCGCCGCACGTCGGCGGCGAATTCCAGCCCGGTGCCGACGTGGCCGCGGTGCGCGCCTTCGAGACGCCGATGCGCCAGCTGTGGGCCCACACGCGCGCCGTGAGCGAACTGGGCTCGCTGATGTACGACGGCTACCCGCGCTACGAACCGGGCTCGACCGTGCGCCCCGTGCTCGATGCCGACACCCGCGCGGTCGCCGAGATGCCGGCCATTGCCGGTCCCGACGACTGGCGCGCGCTGAACACGCGGCTGCGCGTGGTGCTCGAAGACCCGCGCCAGTTGCTCTCGGGCTGCGTGACCGACTACGCCGTCGAGCAGTTGCAGGCGAACGGCAACGACCCGGCGCGGGTGACGGTGCCGGGCCTGGACCTCGTCGACTACCCGCCTTTGCCAGACGCCGCCTGAGCGCCATCAGCTCGAACACAAGAAACACCGGAGACAGACAACCCATGAAAAGACTCGTTCACTCGCTGCTCGCCGTGCTGGCCACGTCGTGCATGCTCGCCCCCGCCTGGGGCCAGGGCGCGCCCTGGCCCTCGCGTCCGATCAAGATCATCACGCCCACGCCCGTGGGCGTCGGCTCCGACCTGTTCGCGCGCGCCTACGCCGACCGCCTCAGCCGCGCACTCAACACGCCCGTTGTGGTCGAGAACCGGCCCGGTGCGCTGGCCTCCATCGGCACCGACGCGGTCGCCAAGGCCGCGCCCGACGGCTACACGGTGCTGTTCTCGACGAGCAACCCGTTCACGATGACGCCGTTCCTGCTCTCGAAGATGCCCTACGACGCGAAGCACGACCTCGTGCCGGTCACGCAGGCGCTCAAGGGCGGCTCGTTCATCGTGGCCACCCCCGCGATGCCGGCGAAGAACATCCCCGAGCTGGTGGCGCTTGCCAAGAAGGAGCCGGGCAGGATCTCGTTCGCGTCGTACGGCTCGGGCACCACCTCGCACCTGGGCTTCGAGCTGTTCCAGGACGCGGCCGACATCGAGCTGCTGCACGTGCCCTACAAGCAGAGCGCCGCGCCGGACCTGATCGCCGGCCAGGTGCAGCTGGGCTTCGAGCCGCCCGTGTCGGCGCTGCCGAACATCAAGTCGGGGCGGCTCAAGGCGCTGGCCTACACCGGCAACAAGCGCAGCGCGGCGCTGCCCAACGTGCCCACGCTGTCGGAAAGCTACCCGGGCGTGGAGGTGTTCACCTGGCTGGGCTTCTGGGTGCCGGCGAAGACGCCGCCGGCCATCGTGGAGCGGCTGCACAAGGAGATCGTCGCCATCACGCATTCGCCCGAAATGGGCAAGCTGCTCGGCGACGCCGGCCTCGACCCGATCGGCAGCACGCCCGCCGAAGCCGCGGCCGCCATCGACCGCGAATCGCAGGCCATGGGCCGGCTGATCAAGGCCAAGAACATCCGCATCGACTGACGACGGTGCCCCCGCGCGGCTGACGGCCGCGCCCTTTTTCTTCCGCAGTTTTCACGCCGCGGCGCCTTCCCTGCAGGCGCCGTGTGCCGACGCACGCCATTTCTACAACAAGGAGATAGAGACATGAGGATCACCCACCACCCCTTCCAACGCCTGCACCGACGGCTGCCGCACACCGTCGCCGGTGCGCTGTGCCTGGCCGCCAGCGCGGGCGCCACGGCGCAATCGAGCGTGCAACTTTTCGGCACGCTGGACATGAACATCACCTACTCCAAGAGCGACGGGCGCTCGGTCAAGTCGATGGACCAGGGCGGCAACATCTTCCCCAGCCGCCTGGGCTTTCGCGGCACCGAAGACCTCGGCGGCGGGCTGGCCGCGAGCTTCTGGCTGGAGATGGCGCTGCTGCCCGACACGGGCGAGATCCAGGGCACCGGCTTTCATCGCCGCTCCACCGTGAGCCTGTCGCACAACAGCTTCGGCGAGCTGCGGCTCGGGCGCGACTACACGCCCACCTTCTGGAACATCTCGCAGTTCTCGCCCTTCGGCACCGTGGGCGTCGGTGGCTCGGCCAACATCATCGAAGGCTGGCCCTTCGGCCTGGGCGGTGCGCGCACGCTGGCGCGCGCCAACAACTCGGTGGGCTATTTCCTGCCCAAGGGCCTGGGCGGCTTCTACGGCCAGGCGATGTACGCCCTGCCCGAAGGCCAGGAAGGCGCACGCTACCGCGGCGCACGCGTGGGCTGGAGCAACGGCACGGCCGACATCGCCCTGGCCTACGGCGTCACGCCGGTCGGTCCCAACGACTACCGCGTGGCGAGCATCGGCGGCACCTACGACTTCGGCCCCGTGAAGCTCTACGCGAACTACTACCGCCAGAAGACCGAAGGCGACAAGCAGGTCAATACGCTGCTGGGCGTGAGCGTGCCCGTCGGCCCGGGCGTCATCAAGGCCTCGGTGGCGCGCTCCAACCGCTCCGGCCCGGGCGGCCTGGACAACGACGACGCCACGCAATACGCCGTCGGCTACGTGCACTACCTCAGCAAGCGCACCGCGCTGTACGGCACCTACTCGCTCGTGCGCAACCGCGGCAATGCGGCCTATGTGGTGGCCGACTCGTCGCCGGCCAGCACGCCGGGCCGTCCGGCGCGCGGGCTGCAGTTCGGCATCTCGCACAACTTCTGATCGCTTTCTCACCGTTCGAACCCGGAGGCCTCATGGACAAGACGATCGACATCCACGTCCTGCTGCGCGCCAGCGCACGCATCGCCGCCGGCGGCCTGTGCGCCGCGCTCGTGGCCTGCGGCGGCGGCAACGGCGGTGGGGGCGGCGGCCTCTTCGGCTTCGTGCCGCCGCCCGCGCCCTCCCCCGCACCGCCACCGGCCGCGTCGCCGGCACCGCTGGCCTGCGACGACTCGTTGAAGACCGCGTTCCAGCCCGATGCCGACACGCAGGTGCTGCTGGTCAAGGCCTTCAAGGCGGGCGAGGCGCTGCTGCTGTCGGGCACGGCCACGGGCAGCACGCCCGTCGTCGCGTCGGACCTGTGCCTGGTCAAGCTGCTGGTCGGGCCGGGCCATGCCGGCCCCGCCGATGCGCCCTCGACCACGCGGGGCATCGGCATCGAGGTCTGGCTGCCTGCGGCGGCCAAGTGGAACCGGCGCCTGCACCTGCTCGGCGGCGCTGCCATGGCCGGTGGTCCTCAGAGCTCGCTCACGGCCTTCGCCGATGCGCCCACGGCCTCCCCATGGCGCGTGGCGGGCGAGGAAGGCGCGGTGGCGGCGACGACCGACACCGGCCACCCCGCCGGCAACTCGAGCTTCCTGATGAACCCCGACGGCAGCGTCAACACCGTGGGCTGGAACGAGTTCGCCGAGCGCGGCATCCACCAGATGACGCTGAAGGCGAAGGCCCTGGCCGCCGCCTACTTCGCGGCGCCCGCGCGCTACACCTACTGGCACGGCGGCTCCACCGGCGGGCGCCAGGGCCTGAAGCAGGCGCAGAAATACCCCGAAGACTTCGACGGCATCATCGCCACCTCGCCGGCCATCAACTGGTCGCGCTTTTCCATCGGCGCGCTCTATCCGCAGATCGTGATCCAGCGCGACCTGGGCGGCGTGCCGCTCAGCGCCGGGCAGTCCACCGCCGTCTCGATGGCGGCGCTCAACGCCTGCGACCTCGTGGGCGGCCAGCACCTGGGCTACCTGCTGGACCCGGCGCAGTGCCGCTACGACCCCACGAAAGACACGGCCCTGCTGTGCACCGCCGACAGCGGCAGCAACACCACGGCGGACTGCCTGAGCACCGTGCAGGCGAACGCCGTCAACAAGATGTGGTTCGGCCCGACGGCCGACGGCTCGGTGCCCGATCCGGCCGTCGACAACGGCATGGGCGTGACGCTGTCGCCCCAGCAGCTGTGGTGGGGCCTGCCGCGCGGCGCGAACCTGGGCCTGGTGGCCGGTGCGGCCCCGTTCTTCATCGCCTCGGACATGGCGGCCCTGTTCCTGCAGGACCCAACCCGCGCCGGCCCCAGCTTCGTGAACGCGACCGGCAACGGCGCGAACGGCTGGAAAAGCCTGAGCTACGCGCAACTGGCCGACATGGGCGACCGTGGGCGCGCCTTGCAGCCGCAGTTCTCGGACATCGACACCGACAATCCCGACCTGAGCCGCTTTCGCGACCGCGGCGGCAAGCTGATCACCGTCATGGGATCGTCCGACCAGCTGATTCCGCATGCGGGCGCCATCGATTACTACCGGCGCGTGGCCGCGCAGATGGGCGGCCTGCCTGCGGTGCAGGGGTTCTACAAGCTCTACCTGATCCCGGGCATGGGGCACTTTCCGACCAACGGCACGGCCAATGCGCAGGCCAACCCGCCGCTGTACCCGGAGGCGCTCAACTACCAGGCGCTGACCGACTGGGTCGAGAAAGGCATCGCGCCGCCCGACCAGGTCACGCTGAACACACCGGCCACCGCGCCCGCGGCCAGTGGCCTGATGTGCGCCTACCCGCGCATGCCGGCCTACGACAGCGGCAGCATCACCAGCGCGGCCAGCTTCTCATGCCGGTAGGTGCGCAGCGCCAGCGGGGCCCGGCGGCCATGCGGCGCGACGGCTGCGGAACTCGGGGATTTCCACCATCCCCTTTTCCGCCGCGATGCTCGCCGCTTCCGTGCGCGACGACGCGCCGAGCTTGGCCAGGACGCCCTTGACATGCGTCTTCACCGTGCCGACCGCGATGCCGAGCTGGCGCGCGATGGTCTTGTTGCACTGGCCGCGCGCCAGCAGCCGCAGCACCTGGTCCTCGCGCAGCGTCAGCTGCCCGCCGGGGTCGCGCGCCGCCACGCGCTGCGCCACCTCGGGGCACACGTAGCGCGCGCCTTCGGCCAACGAACGGATGGCCAGCACCAGCTCGTCGGGCGTGCAGCTGGACAGCACCAGGCCGTCGACACCGGCACACAGCGCCGAGGCCGCGGCGCACTCGCGCGCCCGCGGGGCGATCACCAGGATCTTCGAATGCGCCTGCAGCGACGGGAGCGCGGGCTCCTCGCCCCGCTGCGCCAGGCGCAGGCCGGACGACCAGTCCGTCACGACGACATGGCCGCCGCGCTGCGCCGCCGACGGCAGGCTCTCGGCCAGCCACGGCAGCCCGGCGCCGAAGAGCGTGGCGCGCACGCCGGCCCGCAGCAGCGGCTCGGCCAGCCAGACCAGGACGTTCACGGGTTCCAACGGACGATTCCACATGGCATCTCCTTCGCGATCGACGACGGCGTCGATCCGAAGGGGATGCTCGGCCTCTGGCGTGCGCCGGTCCAGTTAGAGCTTGTTGGCGGCCCGGCCTTACTGCGGCTGCACCTTCGCCAGCGCCGCCTTCTCGATGATCGAGGCCACCGCCGAGGGCTTCGACTCGTACACGGCATGGCTGCCGCGCGTCTCGACCACGGTGGCGCCGGCGCGCTGGGACATGAGGCGCTGCGCGGGCGGCGGGATCATCTTGTCGTCGGTGGCCACGAGGTACCAGCTGGGCTTGGTCTTCCACGCCGCGGTCGTGACCTCGCCCGTCAGGGCCTCGACGCTCCAGGGCACCTGGGCATTGGCAAGGAACGCGGCCCGCTCGGCCGGCAGGTCGCCGGCGAAGGCACCCGCGAACTTGACCTTGTCCAACATCAGGAAGCCGTTCACCGGCGGCAGGATCGGCGGCACGGGCGCGCCCGGCACCGGGTTGGAGATCAAGGTCTTGACCGATTCGCCCTTGTCCGGCGCGAAGGCGGCGATGTAGACCAGGCGCGACACCTTCGGGTCGTTGCCCGCTTCGGTGACCACCGCGCCGCCGTACGAGTGGCCCACGAGGACGACGGGGCCGTCCTGCGCGTCGAGCACGGCCTTCGTGGCGGCCACGTCGCCGGCGAACGAGATCGTCGGGTTCTGCACGATGCTGACGTTGTAGCCCTTGGCCTTGAGCAGCTTGTAGACGGGCTCCCAGCCCCCGCCGTCGACAAAGCCGCCGTGCACCAGCACCACGTTGTTGATGCGGTCGCTGGTGGCGGCGTTGGCGGCCGGGCTGGCGGCGACGATGCCCAGCACGAGCGGGGCGGCGAACAGGGGGGCAAGCAATGCACGGGTCTTCAGTTTCATGATGACGAACTCCAGGGTTGAGGGGTTGCGGCCCGCCGCCGAGAACCGGTGGCGCTGGCCTGCAGGCATCGTCGGCGCGCAGCGAAGCCACGGCGCCTCTCTTCGCGGCTACCTCCTTGGAGAGGGGCGCGTGGTGCGCCCTCGCCTCGCGCCCCGCAAGGCCCTAACAAGAACTAACGCGCAGCCGCCCCGCGAACGCGCAAGATGGCGCGAAGGCCTTGCGGATCGCACCATGGACACCTCTTCCGACCCCGGCACGCCGGAACTCCCGCCGGACGCCCACCGCGTCGTCAGCGACTTCATCGCCGCCGTCAACGGCGGCGACCTGCGCGCCGTGATTGGCCTGTTTGCACCCGATGCACAGGTGAACGACCAGCTGCGCAATTTCTGGGGCATCCACGCCATCTGCGAATGGCTCGAGCGCGAGATCATCGGCGAGCGGGTGCACATCACGGCGATGGACGTGCGCCGGCACTACGACGTCGTGATCCTGGCCGCCGGGCTGCGCGGCGACTTCGCGGTGGCCGGCATGTCGCAGCCCGTGATGGTGGACATCTACTTCACCATCCAGGACGAAAAAATCGTTCGCCTCCAGCTGCTCATGGTGCGCGACGACGACGAGGAAGCGGACATCCGGAAGGTCCCATGAAACGCAGGCCCCGCCGTAGAATTTGCCGCCTGGTCCACGCCTGATCTTCCCATCGTGAATCGCCCCGCCACCCCGCCCGCTGCCCGGTGGCAAGCCACCTTCGGACCGTTCCTCCTTTCGCCCGACGAACGCCTGCTGCAGCGGGACGGCGTGCCGGTGCGCCTGGGCGGCCGGGCCCTCGACCTGCTCGTGGTGCTGGTCGAGAACGCGGGTGCCGTCGTCAGCAAGAACGACCTGCTCGCGCGCGTGTGGCGCGACGTGGTGGTGGAGGAAGGCAGCCTGCGCTTTCACATGCACGCGGTGCGCAAGGCCCTGGGCGACGGCGTCGCGGGCACGCGCTACGTCGTGAACACCGCCAACAAGGGCTACACCTTCGTCGCCGCCGTCGAGCGCCAGAGCCATGGCGCCGAGGTCCCTGCGCCCACGGCCCGCCCCGGCACGGCCCTGCCCGCGCTCGGCTCGACGATCGTGGGACGCGGCGGCGACATCGACGCCATCGTCACCAACCTGCTGCAGCGGCGGCTGGTCTCGGTGGTCGGCGCCGGCGGCATCGGCAAGACGACGGTTGCCATCGCATCGATCCAGGCGGCGGCGGAGCACTTCGCGCACGACGTGCACTTCGTGGACCTCGCGCAGGTCGGCGCCATGGGCTCCATCCGCGCCGCCGTGGCCCATGCGGTCGGCCTGCAGAACGGCCAGGACGAGCTGCCGCTCATCGCCGCCCACCTGGCCGAGCGCAAGGCGCTGATCGTGTTGGACTGCTGCGAGCACGTCGTCGTGGCCGCCGCGGAGCTGACCGAATGGCTCGTTCGCCACTGCCCCTTCGTTCACATCCTGGCCACCAGCCGCGAGGCGCTGCGAGCCGAGGGCGAGTTCGTCTACCGCCTGCCGCCGCTGGCCTTTCCCCCACCGGGCGAAGGCGCCACTGCCCGGGCGGCGCTGGCCTATCCTGCCGTGCAGCTGTTCGTGGAACGCGCGGCGGCCAGCGGCGCGGGCTTCGAGTTGAAGGACAGCGACGCGCTGCTGGCCTCGCAGCTGTGCCGCGAACTCGACGGCATCGCCCTGGCGATCGAGCTGGCGGCGGGCCGCATCGAGGCCCTGGGCCTTCAGGCCATCACCTCGCATTTCGATGCGAGTGCCAGGCTCATGTGGCACGGGCGGCGCACGGCCGTGCCACGCCACCAGACGCTCGGCGCCACGCTCGGCTGGAGCTTTCAGCTGCTCACCGACAGCGAGAAACGCCTGCTGCGCCGCCTTTCGGTGTTCGCCGGCAGCTTCGCGCTCGATGCGGCGCTGGACGTGTGCTGCTTCGACAGCGATCCCTCGGAAGGCGTCGAACTGCTGGCCGGGCTGGTCTCGAAGTCGCTCGTCAACGTCGATGCGGGCGGCGCCGCGCTGCGCTATGGCCTGCTGGACACGACGAAGTCGTACGGCGGCAAGCGGCTTGAGCTCAGCGGCGAAGCCCCGGCCCTGGCCGAACGCTTCTCGCACTTCTACGGGCAATGGGCCACGCGGCAGGCCGCGCATCCGCTGGGCAAGGAAGCGCTCGACACGGTCCGGCTGGAGCTGCCGAACCTGGGCGCCGCCATGGCGTTCCACTTTCGGGGCGACGCGCACCCGGCCGCGGCGGTCGAGCTGGCGGCCTCGTTCTGCCCATTGCTGCTGCAGCTGTCGCTGCTGAAGGAGTGCGCGCGCTGGGCGCAGGCCGCGCTCGACCGCATGCCACCCGAGTGCGTCGGCTCTCACGCCGAGGTTCGCCTGCGCGGTGCGCTGGGGCAATCGCTCATGTTCATCGGCGGCGACGGCGACGAGGCCGACACCGCCTTTCGCCGCGGCATCCAGGTGTCGGAAGACCTGGGCGACCCGCGCTCCACATTGCACCTGCTCAACGGCCACGCCCTGCTGCTGCACCGCGACGGACGCTTCACCGAGGCGCTCGCGACCGCGCGCAAGGCCCAGGCGCTCCTGCCCGCGCTGGACGACCCGGAATGCCGGGCCATCGTCGATTCACTGATGGGCGTCGCGCTGCACCTCGTCGGCCATGTGCAGGAAGCCATGGGCCACTGGCAGCGGGTGGCGAGCCACGGTGCGGGCGCGTCGACCGACACCACCTCGCGGCTGGGCTTCGATTACTACATTCGTGCCATGTGCGGCGTGGCACGCAGCCTGTGGCTCACGGGGAACTATGCCGAGGCCGTCGCGGTGGCGGACGAGACGATCGCCAGGGCACGCGACTGCGGCCATGCGGTCACGTACTGCATCGCCCTCATCTGGGCCGGCTCCGTGCATGTCCACCTGGGCAACGTCGCGAAGATCCGCGAATTGGCCGACACCGTCGAGGCCGTGGCCCGGCGCCATTCGCTCACGCCCTACCTCGGCATCGCGAGTGCCACGCGCGGGCAGATCCTGGTGATCGAGGGGCGCCCGGCCGAAGGCGTGGAACTCATCCGCCGCGCGGTCGAGACGCTGCGGGTCAGCCGCTACGAAATGGTCACCACCGTGTTCCTGACCACCATGGCGCGCGGCCTGTCCGACCTGTCGCTGCACGCCGCGAGCCTCACGCTGTGCGACGACATCGCGCAGCGCATCGAGACGGGCGGCGACCGCCTGCGCCTGTCCGAACTGCTCACGACCCGCGGGCGCGTGCTGGTGACCGCGGGACGGCCCGAGGAAGCCCGCGAGAGCTACCTGTCGGCCATCGCCGTGGCCCGGTCGCAGGGCGTGAAGCCTTTGCAGGTGCGCGCGGCCGTGGCACTGGCGCAGTTGCTGGTCCGCATGGGCCACGCCGAGGAGGCCGACCCGCTGTTGCGTCCGCATGTCATCGCGGCGGGCGACGAGACTTCGGCAGACCTGGTCGTGGCGCGAAGTCTGTTGCGTTGAGCGGCCCGGCGGGCGGGCCAGGACTTCGTTTCAGGCCACCGCGAAGCGTTCCCGAATCAGGTCTGCGGCAGCTTCGCAATCACCTTGATCTCGAACTGGAATCCATACAGCCACGTCACGCCGATGCCGGTCAACGTCGGGTGCGGCGCTTCGCCCCAGTATTCGGGCACCAGCTTCCAGATCGTTTCGAAGTTCGATTCCGGATCGACGATGAAGACCGTCACGTCGACCACGTCGTCGAAGCTGCAGCCCGCGGCCTTCAGGATGGCGTTCAGGTTGTCGAAGGCGCGCCGCACCTGGGCCTCCAGCTCCGGTTCCGGCGAGCCGTCTTCGCGGCTGCCGACCTGCCCCGACACGAACAGGAAGCCGTTGGAGCGAACGGCCGGCGAATAGCGGTTGCGTTCGTAGAGCGCCTGGCGCCCAGGTGGAAAAACGACGTCGCGTGAGGAGGCCATGGGGTGTTTTCTTTCTGCGGTGAGTGAGGACGATGCAGGGACTTTAGGAAGCCACGCGCCATCGATAAACCGGCAAAGCCAACAATCACTGTTTGCAGATCCCAAACAATCAATCACGGCACACGCCCCGCAGGAGCCCTCCCATGGACCGTTTCGATGCAATGCAGGCCTTCACCCGCGTGGTGGAAGCCGGCAGCTTCACCAAGGCCGCCGACACGCTGCACATGAGCAAGACCAGTGTGACGCAGCTCGTGCAACAGCTGGAAGCGCGGCTGCGCGTGAAGCTGCTCCATCGCACGACGCGCAAGGTGAACGTCACGGCCGACGGCGCGGCGTACTACGAGCGTGCGGTGCGGCTGCTGGCCGACCTGGACGATGCCGAGACCAGCCTGTCGAGCGCCGCCGCCCTGCCCCGGGGACGCCTGCGGGTCGACGTGCCCAGCCCGCTGGCCCGCATGATCCTGGTGCCCGCGCTGCCGGCCTTCCATGCGCGCTACCCCGACATCCAGCTCGACATGGGCGTGAGCGACCGCATGGTCGATGTGATCGGCGAGAACGTCGACTGCGTCGTGCGCGGCGGCGAGCTCACCGACCCCTCGCTCATGGCCCGCCGCGTGGGCGACCTGCGGCTCGGGATCTATGCGGCGCCGGGGTATCTCGAACTGGCCGGCACGCCGATGCACCCGCGCGAGCTGGAAGACACGCACCACCGCATCGTCGGCTTCCTGTGGTCGCGCCACAGCAAGACCTTTCCGTACGCCATGCGCCGGGGCGGCGAGCGCGTCGACGTGCAGGGCCGCTACGTGCTCTCGGTCGACGACGGCAATGCCTACCTCGCGGCCGGGCTGGCGGGCCTGGGCATCCTCTGGCTGCCGGACTACATGGCCGCGCCGCACCGGGCGCGCGGCGAACTGGTGCCGCTGTTCGAAGACTGGCAGCTCGATCCGATGCCGCTGTACGTGGCGTTCGCGCCGAACCGGCATGTGAGCGCCAAGCTGCGCGCGTTCATCGAGTGGGTCGCCGGGCTCATGGCGCAGCATGCGCCGGTCATCGTTCGCCCGGGCCCGTCGGATTCACGTTGACGCGGCCTCGGCTTCCTGCAGCGCGCGCCACATCACCTTGCCACTGCCGCTCTTGGGCAGCGCGTCGACGAACTGCACCACGCGCGGCGCCTTGTACGCCGCCATGTTCGCGGCGCACCAGTCGATGATGTCCTGCGCGCTCACCGGCGGCTGCGCAGGCTTGAGCACCACCAGCGCCTTGACCGATTCGCCGCGGTAGGCGTCCCGGGTCGCGATCACGCAGGCCTCCTGGATGGCCGGGTGGCGGAACATCAGCGCTTCCACCTCGGCCGGCCAGACCTTGAAGCCGCTCGCGTTGATCATCCGCTTGAGCCGGTCGGTGACGAAGAAGTAGCCCTCCGCGTCCACATGCCCCATGTCGCCGGAGCGGAAGAAGCGCTTGCCGTCGATCTCGACGAAGGCGGCCTCGGTGTCCGCCGGGCGCTTCCAGTAGCCCGCGAAGACCTGCGGCCCGTGGATCACGATCTCGCCCTGCGTTCCCGGCGCGACCTCGCGGCCCGTGTCGGGGTCGATCACGCGCGCGTCGGTGCTCATGAACGGGATGCCCAAGCACTGCAGCTTGGGCGCGTCGGGCGGGTTGTAGTGCGAGGGCGCGGCGGTCTCGGTGAGGCCGTAGGCCTCGACGTAGCGCAGACCGTACTGCTCGAACAGCCGCTGCGCCACCGCCTGCGGCATCGCCGCGCCGCCGCCACCGATGGCGACCAGGCTCGACAGGTCGAAGCGCGCCACGTTCGGGCTGGCCAAGAGGTCGATGACCATGGTCGGGATGTTGGCCCAGTGCGTGACCTGGTGCGTGGCGATCAGCTGGCCCGCCAGTTCGCGGTCCCAGCGCGGCATCAGCACGGCCGTGGCGCCCACCTGCATCGCCGCATGCATGACGCCCACCATGCCGGTGATGTGGAACATCGGCACGGCCACGAGGTGAATGCTCTGCGGCGTCACGTTGCCCCAGGCATTGATGGCCATCGCGTTGTGCATCGCGTTCGCGTGGCTGAGCATGCAGCCCTTGGGCAGGCCGGTCGTGCCGCTGGTGTAGGGCAACAGGGCCAGTGCGTCCGCATCGGCGCCGGCCACGGGCGGTGCGGCTTCGCAGGCCAGGCAGTCGGTCCAGGCGTGCACTGCGCCACTGGCCAGCGTCGGCAGTTCGCTTCGCGGCAGCAGCCACGGCGCCCAGGCTGCCGGCATGTCCTGTTCCGACAGCGCGGCCGGGTCGAAGGCATCGGTGAACTGGGTCACGACGAGGTGGCGCAGCTGCTGCGCCTGCGGCAAGGCATCGCTGGCTTTCGCGAGCTCGACCGCGAGGTCCGCCGTTGCGATCGCCACCTGCGCATCGGGATCGACGATGAAATGCTTCAGCTCCTCGGCACGGTTCATCGGGTTGACCGGCACCACCACGGCATCGGCCCGCAGGATCGCGAAATGCGCGATCACCAGCTGCGGGCAGTTCTGCATCGCCAGCAGCACGCGGTCGCCGGGGCGCACGCCCAGCGCATGCAGGCCGGCCGACAGGCGCTCGACGGCGGCCCACAGGTGCGCGTAGCTCAGCGTGCAGCCCATGAAGATGAGCGCCGCCTTGTCAGGAAAGCGGCGGGCATTGACCGCGAGGTTGTCCCACAGCGGCGTGCGCGCCGCGTGCAAGGCGCGAGGCAGGCGTCGGGGCCAGAACGTGTGATGCGGGCGGGTGTGCATGGCGTGCTCCTGGTGGGTGGTGAGCGTCGGTCGTTGGGCGTGGCTGCGCCCTGCCCGCTTCCGGCGTGCCGGAGGCGGGAGCGATGTTCGAGAACGAGACGGCTACGGCTGGCCGGGCGCGATGCCCGCGCGCGCAAAGGCGGCCTGCGACTGGGCGCCGTTCATGTAGACGTCCTTGCGCGTCACCTCGCCGGCGTCGTTGACGTCGACCACGTCGAGCATCTCGACGCGCGCGGTGAAGGGCTGCCCTGCCGTGTCCTTCAGCGGCAGCACCATCACCCACTCCAGCACCCAGTGCCGCGCGCCGAACAGGCTGCGCCGCAGTTCGAAGCTGAAGGGATAACGGGCGAACACGCCGACGCAGTACTGGCGCAGCGCCTCGCGCCCGCGCACCGGCGCGGAGCCGTCGTGCAGCCAGTAGGTCGTGTCTTCGGAATGGAGCGACGCGATGCGGTCGGGGTCGCGTGTTTCCCATCCGACGTGGTACCGCGCGAACAACGCTTCGGTTCCCAGGGCGGGGTCGGCGGGATCGGTCTTGCCAGGAAACGCCATGTCTGTCTCCATCGGATGCGATGGAGAAAATTTACCGACTCAAAGTCGGTTTGTCAATCCGGGTGCGGATTCGACCCGTGTTGCTGCAGCCCGCACAGCATGGTTTCGAGCAACCGGCAGTGCAGCTGCACGGCGGCCATCGGGTCTTGCGCCGCCCCGCAGGCCAGCGCCGCTTCGGCCACCGCGCCAGCGATGAGCCGCGTGGCGGCCTCGATCTCTTCGGGCGGCGTGCCCGCCGGCATGATGGCCACGAGCCCGGTGCGGATCGAGTCCATGAAGTGGCGGTCGTCGATGCCGCGCCAGCGCTCCCAGCCGAGCACCACGGGCCCGTCGACCAGGATCAGCTGGCGCAGGCCTTCCTGCGTGGCCGCTTCGAGGTAGATGCGCAGGTTGGTCGCGATGGTGTGGGGCGAGCGGTGCCCTTCGATGCGCTGGATGCGTGTGCCGAGTTCCGCCGCGAGCTCGGCCTGCACCGCATCGAGCACGGCCTCGAAGACGTCGTGCTTGGCGCGGAAGTGGTGATACAGGCCGCCCTTGGCGATCCCCGCGCCGGCCGCGATGTCGTCGATGCTGACCGCCGCGAACCCCCGCTCGATGAACAGCTGTCGCGCCGAGGCGAGGATGGCCCCGACGGTGGTTGCGCTGCGCTTGGCCTGCTGGACCATGTGCGTCTTTCTCCTCGATGGCTGCTGCGCCACGTGAACACGCGGGCAGTATGGCACGCAGCATCGGCCCGGCAGGCTCGGGTGCAGCGCCGTCTCCGGGTCAACCCGCCGGCTGCGCCACCTTGCTCCAAGCCTCGTACAAGTCCTCATCGGCCTCATCGCGCACCGGCAGCGAATGCAGCTTCATCTCACGCTGCTCCAGCGGCCGGGCGATCTCGACGTAGCCACGTGCGGCCGACAGGTCGAAGGGTTCGCCGTCTTCGTTCGAGTAGGCGTAGAAGACCTCCTTCACACCCGACAGGTACATCGCCGTCAGGCACATCGAGCACGGGTAGCCGCTGGCGTACACGGTGCAGCCCGACAGGTCGGTGCTCTTCAGGGCCTTCGCGGCGGCGCGCACGGCCTGCATCTCGGCGTGGGCCGAGGGGTCGCACAGGGCGTCCACTTCGTTGACGGCGGTGGCAATCACCTTGCCGTCGCGCG
Organism: Variovorax sp. GW821-FHT10C12; assembly: GCF_059415405.1. Taxonomy (NCBI): domain Bacteria; kingdom Pseudomonadati; phylum Pseudomonadota; class Betaproteobacteria; order Burkholderiales; family Comamonadaceae; genus Variovorax; species Variovorax sp. GW821-FHT10C12. The sequence goes on along the minus strand of NZ_JBWKNE010000001.1, from coordinate 1,263,233 downwards.
CGATCACGGCGCCGAAAGGCCAGGTCTTGCGCTCGCGGATGTTGCCCATGGCGAGGCGGATGGAGTCGAGCAGGTACGCGCCTGCGTGGGGGTCATGGGATGTTGTCATTCAGGAAAAGCTCCCGCGGTCAGCTGCCGCGATAGGTGGAAAAAAACCAGGGGGCGCACAGCATCGGCACGTGGTAGTGCTGCGCGGCGTCGGCGATGGCAAAGCGCACGGGCACCACGTCGGACAGCGCATCGGCCGCCTTGAAGTGGTCCCCGACGTGGAACTGCAGCTCGAACTGCCCGGTGCGCGCCGAAGCGGCGGCCAGCATGGGCGCGTCGGTGCGGCCGTCGGCGTTGGTGCGCGTGCTGTTCAGGCGTGTCGGCGGCGTGGTCGCCACGTCGTAGAGGTCGACCTTCAGCCCGACGAGCGGGCGGCCGGTGGTGATGTCGAGCACATGGGTCGTGATGCCGGTCATGAGAACAAAACTCCTTGCAGACGATGGGAACGAAGGGCGCTACGTCAGCTGCCTCGCGAGTAGGTGTAGCTCCACGGGCCGAACTGGATCGGCAGGTGGATGCGCTCGGCCACGTTGGCCACGCGGATGCGCACCGGCAGCTTCGACAGGAACGGTGGCGTGGGCAGGCGCGAGGGCTTGCGCGCAAAGTACTCGTCCACGTGCAGCAGCAGCTCGTAGTCGCCTGCTCGGTAGCTGTCGCCGATGAGCAGCGGCTCGTCGGAGCGGCCGTTGCCGTTCATGGTCACGGTGCGCAGCAGCTTGAAGCCGTCGCCCTCGCGCACCGAGAAATCGATGCGCAGGCCGGTCGCCGCGGCGCCGTGGAAGGTGTCGAGCGCGTGCACGGTCAGGCGCGGGCTCACGCCGTGCAGCACGATGGGGCCGCTGGCCTGGGCCGGACCGGCGGGTGCGGCCGTTGTTTGCGCAACAGCACCGTGGGGCGCCAGGGCCGCGGCGCCGAGCGCGAGGCCCGACAGCGCGAAGCGACGGCGTGCGGGCAGGGAAATTTCTTTCTCAGGCATGGACGGCTCCTTGAGGAATCGAAGCACCCAGCAGCGTGTCGATGCGCCCGCGGGTGATGAGGCCGATCTGCGTCAGCGCCGCGCGGCGCTCGGCTTCGGTGGACTCGGCGGCGCGGCTGCGCAGCGCCTCGAAGATCTGGCCCTTGGTGCTGCGGCGCACCGCGATGATGAAAGGAAAGCCGTGCCGCTCGCGGTACACGCGGTTCAGCCGCTGGATCTCGGCCATCTCTTCGCGGCTCAGGGCGTTCAGGCCCGCACTGCCCTGCTCGCCGACCGACTCGGCAGTCATCGTGCCGGACTGGGCTTCGCGGCCCGCCAGCTCGGGGTGGCCGCAGAGGAACGCCAGCTGCTGGGCGTCGGGTGCGCGGCGCACCACGTCGAGCATGGCTTCGTGCAGCGCGTCGATGGTGGCGAAAGGCCGCAGCGACCAGGCCGAGCGTGCGACCCAGGGCGAATTCTCGAAAGTCGGCCCGAGTGCGGCGACGAACGCGTCGCAGTCCATGGCGTTGAGCGCCTGGAGATCGAAACGATGGGCGTGGGAAGGCATGGAGCGCATCTCCTTTGTATTCAGACAGTCGGACGAAGGGGTGGAAGGAATCAGCGCGCAGGCGTCTTATGCAGGCGCGGCACGAACAGCAGGATCAGCACGGCGGCGCAGACTTCCACCGCCGCGACCACATACAGTCCCGGCGCGAGGCTGCCGGTGGCGGTCTTGATGAGGCCCAGCATCCACGGCGCACCGAAGCCCGCGAGGTTGGCGATCGAGTTGATCAGCGCCACGCCGCCGGCGGCTGCGGTCCCGGCCAGGAAGCGGTTGGGCATCTGCCAGAACACGGGGATCGCGCTCATGGTGCCGACGACGGCGAGCGTGAGACCCGCCAGCACCAGGGCCGGGCTCTGGCGCAGGAACAGCGCCACCACCAGCAAGGCACCCGAACCCAGCGCCGCGGCCAGCGCGCAGTGGTAGCGCGCTTCCTGGTGGCGGTCGGAGTGGAAGCCGTTCCAGATCATCCCGGCCGCGCCGCACAGGTAGGCGCCGGCCATGATCCAGCCGATGGTCAGCGGGTTGGTGAAACCGATCTCCTTGACCAGCGTCGGGCCGTAGAAGGTCAGCGACGAGTTCGCCGCGATGATGCAGAAGAAGATCAGGATCAGCAGCCAGAACTTGCCGTTCTTCAGCGAGGCCAGCATGCTGTGCTCGCGGTGGCCCAATGCCTTGCGGTCGCGTTCCAGGTCGTCGTGCACCAGCTGGCGCTCACGCGCCGTGAGCCAGTGGGCCTGCTCGGGGCGGTCGGTCAGGTAGAAGTAGGTGGCGATGCCCGCCAGCACCGAGGGAATGCCCTCGAGCAGCAGCACCCACTGCCAGCCGGCCCAGCCGTTCACGCCATGCATGTTGTTCATGATGGTGCCGGCCAGCGGCCCGCCGATCACGCCCGCGAAGGCCGAGGCCGACATGAACATGCCGAAGGCCTTGGCGCGCCGGCTGTCCGGGAACCAGTAGGTCAGGTACAGGATGATGCCGGGGTAGAAACCCGCCTCGAACACGCCCAGCAGGAAGCGCAGCAGGTAGAACACCTCGGTGCTCTTCACGAACATCGTGGCGATCGAGGTCAGGCCCCATCCGATCGTGATGCGCATGATGGTCTTCTTGGCGCCGATCTTCTGCAGCAGCAGGTTGCTGGGCACTTCGAAGAAGAAGTAGCCCAGGAAGAAGATCCCCGCGCCCAGCCCGTAGGACGCCTCGCTCCACTTCAGGTCGTCCAGCATCGTCAGCTTGATGAAGCCGATGTTGACCCGGTCGATCCAGGCCAGCACCCACAGCAGCATCAGGAAGGGAATCAGGCGGAAGATGATCTTGCGGTAGATGCCGTCCAGTTCCGCCGTGGCGGTGTGTTCCCGGACCGGCGCCATCGTGGCGTCCATGCTCATGGTTGTCTCCATTTCTAGGTGTGGACGGGACGCGCCGCCTGGGACCTTCTGTGGGTCCGCTTGCGGCTGCCGTTCCCGCTGGTGGCGAACTGTAGGCAGATATCGCGGCCCCGGATCACGCTCTCTAGAATGTGCGGCATAACGGTTTGCCATGATGGTCCTGCCGTCGGCAACGCCTCTTTTCTCCGCCCAGCCGCCATGTCACGCTCCCACGCCCCCGTCGACACCTACCTGCTGCGCGTGCTGGTCGCCCTGGTGGCCGAACGCAGCGTCTCCCGGGTGGCCGTGCGCATGAACCAGACCCAGCCCGCCATCAGCACCGCCCTGCGCCGGCTGCGCGAGGTGTTCGCCGACCCCATCCTGGTGCGCGAGCGCAGCGGCATGGTGCCCACCGAGCGGGCGCTGCAGCTGCGCGACCGCGCGCGCGGCGCGCTGCTCGAAATCGACCGCATGCTCTCGGGCCCCGAGCAGTTCGAGCCCGCTTCGAGCGCGATGACCTTCCACCTCGCGCTGCCCGACTACCTGGCGATGAGCTTCCTGGCCGACGTGACGACGCGGTTCCGCGCCGAGGCGCCGCATGCGCGGCTGGTGGTGCACCCGCTGAGCGTCACCTACGACTACGAGCGCGCGCTGGCCCAGGGCGAGCTCGACATCGTCATCGGCAACTGGCCGCAGCCGCCCGACAGGCTGCACCTGTCGCTGCTGCTCGAAGACGACCTGATGTGCCTCATGGGCAAGAACAACCCGCTGGCCGCCAAGGGCGCCATGACGATGGAGCGCTACATCGCGGCGCGCCATGTGGTGCCCACGCCGTATGCGGCGTCGCAGCGCGGCGTGGTCGAGACGCACCTGGCCACCTTGCGCCAGACGCGCGAGGCCTGCATTGCCGTGCCCTACTTCACCGTGGCGCCGCACCTGCTGGTGGGCACCGACCTGGTCTTCACCACCGCGCGCCATTTCGCGATGCAGTTCGTGCACACGCTGCCGCTGGTGGCGGTGCCCGCGCCGCAGGGCTTTCCGCGCATGCGCTTCTACCAGCTGTGGCACGACCGCTCGCAGCACGAGCCGGCACACCGCTGGCTGCGCGGCATCCTGGCGGCGGTGGCGTCGGGGCTGGCGCGGCCCGATGCGGCGGCAGAAGCCGCATCGGCAAGCGCCTAGGCGGCCGAACCCGGCGCAGCGGCTGCGCTCCCCCACGCGCGTTCCCCTGCCCTTCGGACGGGTTCCCGCTGCCGGCGCTTGTTCTCTTCCGGCGCGCTGGCCGTGGTGCTCAACCGATAGCCCTGCCCCGGGACGGCCTGCAGTTCCAACCCATGGCGCCCTGAGCCCAGGCCGAGCTTGCGACGCAGGCCGCACACGTTGGTGGAGAGCACCCCGGAGCCGCAGCGATGGCCGCTTTCCCAGACCAGCGCGCGCAGCGCGTGGTGGGTCAGGACCTGATCGACGTTCCTGAACAGCACGATGGCCAGGTCGAATTCATTGGGCGTCAGCTCGACCCGGATGCCGGCCACCTGCGCGCTGTCCGCGGACAGGTCGAAGCGGAACGCGCCCCATTCGACGAACTGGCCCGCCACCTGTGCCCGGCGCCACTGCAGGAAGCACCGCATCAGGAGGTACGCTTCTTCGAACGAAGACGGCGCCACCTCCACGTGGTCGGATTCGCGCGCATGCAGGACCGCCAGTTCACGCAGGCCGCGCTTGCCACCGCTCAGGACCAAGGGGCACTCTGGGCCCACCTGCTCCCGCACCTGGGCGATCAGTGCGCCTGCGGCGCCGGCGTCCACCGGGCAGGTCACGACCACGGCGTCGAAACGAAGCTGGAGGTAGCGGCACGCCTGCATCAACTCCAGTGCGCTGGTGAAGACCAGCGGCCAATGGCCGAGCCTGCGGATGGCTCGCCCCATCTGCCGTCGGGTCCGGAGTTCCGGGTCGATCACCGCAATGGTGGCGCACACGGGCTCATCCCACAGGATGGGCAGCCGCAGCGTGGAGGGAATGGCGGTGTGGTCTGTGCAATGACTCTGCTTCAAGGATCGCTCCAGAGGTGGATGGATGGATCGGATGTCGAATCGCCTTGTGGGCGAGTCGACGGGGTGGCCTGCGCGGCCGGATGTCGTGCTCGTGGATTTCTCGCTCGGCCCCTCGGACATCGACGGGCTCAACCTCTTACGTGCGCTGAAGGTGCGGCATCGGCATCGCGCCCTCGCAGCAGGCCACCCTCTTCGATGCCTATTCGCAGGCCGACAGCTCCACGACCCGGCGCTTCGGCGGCACCGGGCTGGGGTTGACCATCTGCAAGGAGCTGGTCGAATTGATGGGCGGCGAGATCCGGTTGACCAGCCGCCTCGGTGCGGGCACCTCGGTCGAGTTCGCCCTGCCGGCGCGGCTTGTGTCGCCCCCACAAGAACTGTCCAAGGATGCCGCTGCGGCGCATGGCAAACCGCCCTCCGGTCCTGCGGCCACCGTGCTGGTCGTGGAGGACCATCCGGGCAACCAGTTCATCATCGCCGAGCAGTTGCGCATGCTGGGCTACGACGCCCGGATCGAAGCCGACGGCGCGGCGGCACTGGCGGCGCTCGCGCCACCGCATCCTTTTGCGCTCGTGCTCATGGACTGCCACATGCCCGGGATGAGCGGCTACGAAGCGACGCGACGCCTCCGGGAGCGCGAACGCGAGGCCAGCGCCAGCCATCTGCCCGTGATCGCGATCTCGGCCGCGACCGACTCGGCGCACCTCGACGAATGCATGGAAAGCGGGATGGACGGCGTGCTCAAGAAGCCGCTGCGGCTGGACGAGCTGTCGAGCATGCTGCAGCTCTGGCTGGGCGGAGCGCCGTCGTCGCCGCAACGCCCCGACACGGCCTTGCCGCCGCAGTTTCACGAGGCCATGGCGGAAGACCTTGCGGCGCTGCGCCGGGCGTTCGCTGCGGGCGACACCGCGAGTGCGGCGCACCATGCGCACCGCATCAGGGGCGCGGCCTTGATGGTCGACGCCGCGGCCGTGGCAGCGCCCGCCGAGGCGTTGGAAGAAATCGCCCGCGGCAAAACCGCTTCGGATCACATGCGCGTGGCGGACCTGCTGGACGAACTCCAGCTTGCGCTGTCGGCGCAGGCGGCGTCCTGAGCAGACGGCGCCCTACGCCCCCGCCATCCGTTCCTTCATCAGCCGGCGAAGAATCGCCAGCGCCGGCGCCTCGGTGCGCTGGCGCAAGGTCACCAGCCCGAAGCGCGCCGTGCCGCGCATCGGTGGCTCCATCCGCAACTCGACCAGGTCGGGTGCCGACTCGTGCACCGCGAGCAGCACCGTGTCGCTCTGGCGCACCACGTCGGCGATGCTGGGCAGCTCCTCGCACTGCAGGGTCACGCAGTTGGCCGGATGTGCCTGCGGGCCGTAGGTCTCGACCAGCGTGCGGGCCACCTCGTCGCTCAGCGGCGTGGAGGCGATGGGGTAGCGCTGCACCGCCTCGAAACTCACGCCCTTGCGCAGCCGTGTGAGCGGATGGCCGCGGCGGCACAGGAAGGCGCCACGCAGCTCGTACACGTGGGTCAGCACCAGGTCGGGCGCGGGCTTGAGCGCGCGCGCATCGACCACCAGCGCGTCCAGGCTGCGCTCGCGCAGCGCCTGCGCCAGCAGGTCGGTGCTGCCGCGCGCGATCACGGTGCGCACGGCCGGGTGGTGCGTCGCCATGTGCAGCAAAAAGGGCGTCATCAGCAGCGCACCCGGCCCCGAGCCCAGCCCGATGCGCACCGTGCCGCCCTCGCCTTCGCGCATCTGCCGGCCGCGGTCGCGCAGCGCCTCGGCCTCCGACACCAAAAGCCGCGCGCGCTCCAGCACCTCGCGCCCGAAGACCGTGAGCTCGTTGCGCCGGCCGATGCGGTCGAACAGCGGCATGCCCAGCTCGTCTTCGAGCGCGCGCACGCTGCGGCTGAGCGCGGGCTGCGTCAGGTGCAGCGCCTGCGCCGACTGGCTGAACGAGCCCGTGTGGGCCAGCGAAATCAGGTGCCTCAGTTGAACCAGCGTCATGGCGAAAACCTCGTTTTCAGGAATGCATTGGACTCATGCTAATGCAGCCAACAATGCATTGGACGTTGCGTTGGGCCGCTTCTAGCATTCCCCTGCATCCGGCCCCACGAGCCGGCACCACCCCAGGAGACATGACTTTGACGACGACTTCGCTCTTCCGATCCGCGCTGCTGCTCGGCTGCGGGCTGATGCTGGCGGCCGCGGGCCCCGCCCGCGCCGACGGCTTTCCCGCCAAGCCCGTGAACCTGATGGTCCCCTATCCGGCCGGCGGCCCCTCGGACGCCACCGCGCGCATCTTCACCGTGCCGCTGGGCAAGGCGCTGGGCCAGCAGGTGGTCGTGGAGAACCTGGGCGGCGTGAGCGGCGCCATGGCCGCGCAGAAGGTGCTGGCCGCGCCGGCCGACGGCTACTACCTCTTCCAGGGTTCGCCCAACGAGATCATTCTTGCGCCGCTGGCCAATGCGGCTGTGAAGCTCAAGGCCGAAGACTTCCGCATGGTGCACCCGGTGGCCGAGGCCGTGATGGTCTTCGTCGCCCGCAAGGACCTGCCGGCCAACAGCGTCGACGAGCTCATTGCCCTGGCGCGCAAGTCGCCCGACAAGCCGCTGTCGTACGGCAGCGTGGGCATCGGCTCGCTCTACCACCTGATCCTCGAGAAGGTGCAGCTGGACACCGGCGTGAAGCTCATGCACGCGCCCTACAAGGGCAACGCACCGCTGCTGCAGGACATCGGCGGCGGCCAGGTCGACTTTGCCGTGCTGGTCTACAGCGCCGCCATGGGCGCGCTGGCCGACCAGGGCCGGCTGAAGATCCTCGGCCAGCTCGGCGGGCAGCGCTCCGAGCTGCTGAAGAACGTGCCCACCGCCAGCGAAGGCAAGGAGCTGAAGAACTTCAACTACAAGACCTGGAGCGGCTTCTTCGTGCGCAAGAACACGCCCGAGGACGTGGTGCAGAAGCTGCACCAGGCCGTCGGCGCGGCGCTGAAGGAAACGAGCGTGCGCGAGAAGCTCGCGGCCCAGACGCAGCTGGCCTCGCCGCAGACGACGCTGGCCGAATCGGCGAAGTTCTACGAAGCCGAGACCGCGCGCTACCGCGACATCGCCAAGTCCATCCGCCTGGAACCCCAATGAGCACCACCGCCCTCCTGAACGACCTGCACGCCAGCGCCGACACCTTCATCGGCATCCGCCGCGACATCCACCAACACCCCGAACTCGGCTTCGACGAGCACCGCACCTCGGCGCTGGTGGCCGACAAGCTCCAGGCCTGGGGCTACACCGTCGAGCGCCACATCGGCGGCACCGGCGTGGTGGGCCGGCTGGTGCGCGGCAACGGCACGCGCCGCCTCGGCCTGCGCGCCGACATGGACGCCCTGCCCATCGACGAGGCCACGGGCCTGGCCTACGCCAGCGAACACACGGGCGTGATGCACGCCTGCGGCCACGACGGCCACACGGCGATGCTGCTGGCGGCGGCGCAGCACCTGGCCGAACGCGGGCGCTTCGACGGCACGCTGAACCTGATCTTCCAGCCCGCCGAGGAAGGCGGCGGCGGCGCGGTGCGCATGATCGACGACGGCCTGTTCGAGCGCTACCCCTGCGACGCCATCTTCGCGATGCACAACATGCCCGGCATGGCGCAGGGCCGGCTGGCGATGCGCGAAGGCCCGGCCATGGCCTCGTCCGACTACGCCACCATCACCCTCACCGGCGTGGGCGGCCACGGCGCCATGCCGCACCGCGCGGCCGACCCCATCGTGGCCGCGGCCAGCATCGTGATGGCACTGCAGAGCGTGGTCTCGCGCAACATCGACCCGCTGCAGATGGCGGTGGTCACGGTGGGCGCCATCCACGCGGGCAAGGCCAACAACGTGATCCCGCAAGGCGCCGTGCTCGAGGTGAGCGTGCGCGCCCTCGACCGCGAGGTGCGCAAGAAGATCGAAACCCGCATCAAGGCGCTGGTGGCCGCGCAGGCCGAGAGCTTCGGCGTGCAGGCGCAGATCGACTGGCGGCCCGGCTACGCGGTGCTGGTCAACACACCTGAAGAAACCGCCTTCGCGCGCACCGTGGCCGAAGAGCTCGTGGGCCCGGCGCAGGTCACCTGGCAGACGCCGCCGCTGCCGGGCAGCGAAGACTTCGCCTTCATGCTGGAGCGCGTGCCCGGCTGCTACCTGCTCATCGGCAATGGCGACGGCGACGCGCACGGCGCCTGCATGGTCCACAACCCCGGCTACGACTTCAACGACAGCAACGTTGCCGTGGGTGGCGCCTACTGGGTGCTGCTGACCGAGCGCTTCCTGCGCGCGGCGAGCTGAACGTTCAAGAAGACTGCCGTGCGAGCCATTCGCGCGGCGACACGCCCACCTTCTGCGCGAACAGGCGCGACAGCGCCGAAGCGTTCGCGTAGCCGAGGCTGTCGGCAATCGTCTTGACCGACGCGCCCGTGCGCAGCTCGGCCTGCGCGATCGTCAGGCGCCACTGTGCGAGGTAGTCGGCGGGCGTCGCGCCCACCACCGCCTTGAAGCGCGCCGCGAACGCACTGCGCGACATGCCGGCCTCGGTGGCCATCTGTTCGAGCGGCCACGGCTCGCCCGGCCGTTCGTGCAGCGCGACCAGCACGCGCGCCAGTTGCGGATCGCCCAGGCCCGTCAGCAGGCCGGCGGGCACGCCGCTCTCCTGCGGATGGTCGAGCAGCCAGCGCAGCAGCTGGATCAGCACCACCTCGAACAGCCGGTCGGCCAGCAGGCGATGGCCGCACAGCACGCGCCCGGTTTCCGCGAACAGCAGCGCCAGCGAAGCTTCGAGGCCGTCGACCGCATGCAGCGGCAGCCGCACCAGCGGCGGCAAGGCGCGCACCAGCGGGTGCGCGTCGCCGCCGTCGAAGTCGACCGTGGCGCAGACGAAATCCGAGCCTTCGGTGGGCGCGTTGTGGAAGTCGTGCGCCAGCGGGCGTGGGTAGAACAGCAGGCTGGGTTCCTTCACGACCAGCTTGCGCGGCACACCGGCCGCGCGCACCGACGGCGCCGAATGCGTGACCACCATCTCGCCGCGCCGCATCACATGCAGGAAGCTGCGCCCTTCCTTCGCCGCGAAGTGCGTCACGCCGCACAGCGGCCCCGTGTGGAACAGGTGGGCCCGGACACGGAAGCGTTCGAGCAGGGACGAGAGCCTGTCGATGGGCGGCGGTGTTGCGCTCGGCATTGGACGAAAAGGTATGTTGAATGGATGAAAGCGTTCAAATCATACGGATTCCGGGAAGACACTGCATCCATCGTCATCACCGAAAGGAAGTCTTCATGCCCCGCGTCAACCTCGTCACCGACACCGCCGCCACCGGCGACGCTCAAGCCCTGCTCTCTCAAATCCACGGAGCCTTCGGCGCCACGCCGAACATGTTCCGCGCCGTCGCCAACTCGCCCGCGGCGCTGCGCAGCCTGTGGGGATCGTTCGGCGCGCTCGGCGGCGGCGTCATTCCGGCGCAGCTCGGCGAGCAGATCGCCGTGGCCGTCGCCGACCGCAACGCCTGCCACTACTGCCTCGCGGCGCACACCGCGCTGGGGCGCAAGGCGGGCGTGTCGGCCGGCGACATGGCGGCCGCGCAGGCCGGCGAATCGGCCGACCCGCGCACCGCGGCGGCGCTGCGCTTTGCGCTCAAGCTCGTCGATGCGCGCGGCCAGGTCAACGACGCCGACGTGCAGGCCTTGCGCGCCGTGGGCTTCGATGACCGGCACATCGTCGAGATCCTGGCCCACGTCGCGCTCAACCTGTTCACCAACTACGTCAACGTGGCGTTCCAAGTGCCGGTGGATTTCCCGCAGGTGAAGCTGCGCACCGAGGCGGCCTGACATGGCCTGGCCGCGCCCCGAGGCGCCTGAGCTGCAGGTCGCGCAGTGGCTCAACACCGACGCGCCCGTCACGCTCGCGTCGCTGCGCGGCCGGGTCGTGGTGTTGCACGCGTTCCAGATGCTGTGCCCGGCCTGCGTGTCGCACGGGCTGCCGCAGGCGACGAAGACGCAGAAGCTCTTCGCCGCGAAAGACGTGGCGGTGATCGGCCTGCACTCGGTGTTCGAGCACCACGAGGTCATGACGCCGGCCGCGCTCGACGCCTTCGTGCGCGAGTACCGCCTGGGCTTTCCCATCGGCATCGACCAGCCCTCGCCCACCGGCGGCATCCCCGCCACGATGCGCGACTACCAGTGGCAGGGCACGCCGAGCACGGTGCTGATCGACCGGCAGGGGCGCCTGCGCATGAGCCACTTCGGGTTGATCGACGACATGGCCTTGGGCGCCGCCATCGGGCAGCTCGCGGCCGAAGAGGCACACGCGCACCTCATTGCACAACCTTCAGACGATGCATCGCCCGACGGCCCCTGCGATGACACCGCCTGCCGCGCCTGAAAGAAGAAAGGACACTCGCCGCATGCCATGCATCGCCCTGCAACACCTCGCCTTCGAAGACCTCGGGCGCTTCGCCAACGTGCTGACCCAGGCCGGCCACGCCATCGACTACCGACAGGCGGGCCCGTCCGCGCTCAGCGCCGACGAGTGGCGCCACGCCGACCTTGTCGTGGTGCTCGGCGGCCCCATCGGGGCCTACGACACGGCGACCTACCCGTGGCTTGCCGAGGAGATCGCCGGCCTGCGCGAACGGCTGGCGCTGCAGCGCCCGACGCTGGGCCTGTGCCTGGGCGCGCAGCTCATGGCCCGTGCGCTCGGCGCGCGCGTGTACCCGTCGGGGCACACGGAGATCGGCTGGGCGCCGGTCGACCTGAGCGCGGCGGGCCGGGCCTCGTGCCTCGCGGCGCTGGACGGCGAACCCGTGCTGCACTGGCACGGCGACACCTTCGACCTGCCGCCCGGTGCCGAACTGCTGGCGAGCACCGCGCGCACGCCGCACCAGGCCTTCAGCCACGGCCGCCATGCGCTCGCGCTGCAGTTCCACCGCCGAGGCGGACCCCGCACGCATCGAGCCCTGGCTCATCGGGCACCACCACGAACTGGCCACGGCCGGCATCGACATTCCCGCGCTGCGTGCCCGCAGCGCCGAGCTGGCCGACCTGCGCTCCGATGCTGCGACGCGCATGCTGACGGCATGGCTGGAGCAGCTCGCATGACGCAACCCGCCCTGACCATCGACGCCCTGCTGGTCGGCCCTGTGGCCCTGCTGCCCGACGGCCGCACACGCAGCGGCATCCGCAAGACGCCCACGGCCGATGCGCTGTGGCTGTCGCCCACCGGCCTGCAGGGCGACGCGCAGGCCGACCTGCGCATCCACGGCGGCATCGAGAAGGCCGTGCACCACTACCCGCGCGAGCACTACGCGGGCTGGGCGGCGGGCGGCCAGCGCTCCGAACTGCTGGCGCACGCGGGCGCCTTCGGCGAAAACATCTCGACCACGGGCTGGGACGAATCGACCGTGTGCATCGGCGACGTGATCCAGCTCGGCGATGCACTCGTGCAGGTGTCGCAGGGCCGGCAGCCGTGCTGGAAGCTCGACGCCCACTTCGGCAGGCCCGGCATGGCGCGCGAGATGCAGGCGCGCGGCTGCACGGGCTGGTACTACCGCGTGCTCGAGCCCGGCTGGGTGCGGGCCGGCGCGATGGCCACGCGCGTGGAACGTCCGCACCCGGACTGGCCGCTGTCGCGCCTCATCGCGCTGCTGTTCTCGCGCGACGCGCGCTTCGCCCCCGAATGGGAGCAGGCCGCCGCCCTGCCCGCCTTGGCCGAACGCTGGCGCGCCACCTTTCGCAAGCGGGTGGATGCGGGGCGCGTCGAAGACTGGGAACCGCGCCTGCGCGCACCGCAGGCCTGACGCAGCTCAGAACGCCAGCACACGCCGGAACGCCCACGGCGCCGAGTCGTTGCCCGAGGACACCGCCAGCAGCAACTCCACCCCAGTGGCCGGTGCGCGCGCCGGCGCCACGCCCGGCAGGCGGCGCCAGCCCAGGCCGGGTTCCCAGGCGCGCAGCTGGAAGGTGGCGACACCGTCGAGCACCGCCACCCGGTCTGCAGGCTGTGGCGCCTGCAGCGGAAACACGGCCGACACGGGCCCCGCCGCGCGGTAGAGCACATCGCCGCGCACCCACCATTGCACGCGCTGCCACTGCCCGGGCGCGGCCGGCGCGGTGCGCACGATCTCGATCACGAACGGCGCGCCGTTCAGCTGACGCGCCTGCATCGCCACCGGCAGCAGCGGCGCGGCGGCCGAAGGATTCGCCGATGCAGCCGCCGGCGCCGGCAGCTCGGTGGTCGCGCGCAAGGCCACGTCGCGCTCGAACTGGTCCAGCGCGCGCAGCAGCCGGGCCACGCGCTCGGTGCGGTCTTCGAGCTGGTCGTTCGCGCGGCTCACGCTGTCCAGGCCGCGCCAGGCCATCACGGCGAGCACGGCCATGAGCGCGATGGCGATCATCACTTCGACCAGCGTGAAGCCGCGCTGCATGCGCTTCATGGTGGCGCGCTGCGCGTGTGCAGCGTGGCCAGCAGCCGGTCTTCGTCGTCGGCCGCGTAGACCTGCACGCGCACCGGCCGCAAGCCATCGACCACGGTCCCGACCTCCAGCCGGCAGACGAAGCGGATGCCGCCCTGCGGACACTCGCTGCGCGACACGCCCGGCGTGGGGGGCGCGCCGCCCAGCTGCAGTTCCGCCAGCTGGTTGCCCGCCGACAGCATCGCCAGCGACTGCCGCTCCAGCAGGCCGAGGTTGCCGATGGTGAGGCTCGAGGCGCGCACGATCGCGGCCAGCGCGATGCTCACGATGGTCAGCGCGATGAGGATCTCGATCAGCGTGAAGCCGCGGTTCTTAGCGCACATGAAACGCCCCGGACGCATCCCGCGTCACCGTCACCGTGGTCGCGCCATGCCGCAGTTCGCGCTGCCAGCTGGCGCCCACGGGCTCCGACGTGAGCACGACCGGCCTGGCCGGCACGACCTCGACCGGCCCCACGCGCCAGCCGCGCGGACGCAGTTCGTCGTCCGCGGCGAAGGTGTCGAGCGCGCCGAGTGTCGTCACCTGCGGGATCGCGCTGCCGCCGCGCTGCACCCAGGTGCCGCGCGCAAAGCGGTAGCCCTCGGCATCGGCCTGCCACGCGATCGTGCGGCCGTCCACGCGCACCTCGTTCTGCGCCACGGCCAGGTGCCGCGCCAGCTCGCGCGCGTCGCGCCGCAGTTCCTGCGCGGGGTCGGGCGCAATGCCCAGGCTGATCGCGGCGGTGGCGATGCCGACGATGACCAGCACGATCATGAGTTCGATCAGCGAGAAGCCGCCCTCCCCGCGCCTTGGCCATCGCATGCCGCTCGTCATCCCGTCGTGGAAACACGCCATGCGGCCGATGCTAGGCAGGCTGCGTGATGCCGCGATGAAACGCGGCGCTGACACGAAACCCCAACGCCCACGTGATAGACACAGGGGGTGCCCGCCGCCCTCGCGGCCCGCTGACCGCCCTTCACCATGCGCCCTTTCACGCCCCCCTCCGCCCGCCTTCTCGTTCATGCCGCGGGCCTGTCGCTGGTCGTGGCCGGTGTCGTGACCTGGGGCCGGCTGCTCACGCCTTCTGCCCCGCAAGTGCGAACCGCGCCCGCGCAGGCCGTCGTCGCCGATCCCACGGCCGATGCGCTCGCGGCCTGGTTCGGGCCCGGCGAGGTCCGCGCGAACATCGCGGTCAAGGGCTTGATCAAGGGCACGGGCCAGGCCGGCGTGGCCGTGCTGTCGGTGAACGACGGCGCGCCGCAGTCCTACCGGGTCGGCGATGCGCTGGGCCGCGCGCTCACGCTCGCGGGCATCGAGGCCGACGCCGTGACGGTCGACAAGGCCGGCACCTCGCTGCGCATCGCCGCGCCGGTGCTGCCCACGGCGCCCGGCATCGTGCGCGCCGCGCCCTGAACCTTCGCGGCGCTCAGGGCGCCGTTTCGCGCGGGCGCGCATCCGGCGCCGAGGCCCAGTTCGACAGCGCATGCAGCAGCCCGCGGTTGACGCGGAAATCGCCGTCGCCCGACTCCGGCAGGAAGGCGCCCGACAGCGCCCGCGTCACGACACGCACCGCACGCGGATCGCCGCCGAAGGCTTCGAGTTCGCGCGCAAAGGCCGCGCGCGCGGGCAGCTCGTCGGCAAAGCGCTCGAAGCCCACGAACCAGCGAAAGAGCATGTTGTAGGCCAGGCTCTCGTGCACCTTCTGCGCGTCTTCGAGCGAATAGATGATCTGCAGCATCAGGCTCTTGAACAGCGTCGCCGCATCGACCGTGCCGCCATGCTGGCGCTCCAGCTCGGCCAGCAGCGTGCGCTCGTGGCGCAGCGTGTCTTCCACCTGGTCGCGCAGCGCCACCAGCGGATGGCTCTGCGGCACCAGGGCGCGCAGGTTGTCGGCCTGCACCCAGGCCTGGTGGCTCACGATCCAGACCCAGGGCGAGCCGTAGCGGTTGACCGCCACCGGGCCTTCGCGCGCGCGCTCGACGATCTTCGAGAGCCGGGCATCGAGCTCCTGCATGGTGACCCGCAACGGCGACATCCACTTCATCTTGTTCGCTCCCTTCACGTTGCCGCGCCGTCGCGGCGCAATTCGGCCAGCGCCTGCCGCAGCGTGGTGTCGACCCGCCGCGCCGTCGTGCCCTGGCGCCGGGCCACGTCCTGACGCGACATCTCGTGCCAGCGCAGCGCCAGCAGCACCGAACGATGGCGCTGCGGCAGGCGCGCCATGGCGCGGTCGACGGCGGCGACGTCCGAGCGCGCCTGCGCGATCTGCGCCGGACCGGGGCGCGGGTCGGCCATCGCCTCGAGGTCGGCGCCTTCCGCGCTCACGCCTTGCCAGCGCTTGCGCGCGCGGATGCGGTCCATCGCGAGGTTGGACGCCACGCGGTACACGTAGGCGTCGGGGTTTGCGGGCACCTCCTGCAGCGTGCATTCGCCCAGCCGCAGCCAGGCCTCGTGCAGGCATTCGCTGGTCAGGTCCGCGCAGCCGAGCTGCCGTTCGAGGCGCCGTTGCAGCGGCGCGTACTGCGCCGCGAGGTGCTGCTGCAGCTGCACGCCCGGCGTCGGCGCCGCCACCGGCCGTGGGGCCGGGCGCAGCGCGGGCAGCGCGACCCGGTCGTCGATCAGGCGCCAGACCGAAGGCCGCATCGAGGAGAACCGGTCCGGGGCGCGTCGCAAGGCGTGAGGATGGGGAGTCATGGTCGGTTTCGCTGAGCGCCCGTCGCGCCGCCCCGGACTCTCCGGTGGCGGCAGCGGCCAGGCCTGGGACAACAAGGGAAGGAACACGGGCGCCCGTCGGCCGGGGCGCGGGCTCGACGGGGCGTTCAGCGTTGCAGGTTGGCGCGCTCCTCGTCCGTCAGTTGCCGGCTCATCGCCGGCGGCAGGCTGCCGCCGCCGCCGAGCACGCGGATCACGCTGCGCGGGTTGTAGCTGGCGGCGGTGGTGGTCGCCTTGGCGCTGTCGGCTGGCGCCTGTGCGCCGTTGCCGGCACCCCCGCTTGCGGGCTCGTTGCCGAAGCCCAGCACGCGCACCGTGAACACCGACGGCAGCGCCTGGCGCGCCGCCGCGCGTTCGCGCTGCATCACGTCCTGCGCCGCCATGCTGGCCTGCGAGGCGGCGGCACTGGCATTGGTCAGCGCGCCCACGTTCACCGAGGCCAGCACCGGCAGGCCGGCCGATTCGCCCTTGACCTGGATGTTGGCGGCGTTCACCACCTGCAGCGCGGCCACGTTGACGTTGCCCGACACGCGGATGCCCGCCTCGCCCGCGTCGATGGTGCCCAGCGGCGCGATCAGGTCGACGTCGCCCGGCGGCACTTCGGCGATGGGCGCCAGCGTCGCGATGCCCGCGCCGGAGCTCGGGGCCTGCGGCGACACCTCGACGTTGCCGACGTTGTCGTACACGCGCTTGGGCGGCGTGAACACCACCGTGGTCTTGGCGCCGCGCCCGGCGTTGATGTCGCCCTTCTCCGACCACGCGAGGATGTCGCCGCCGAAGGTGGTCATGATGCGCGACAGCCCGAGCAGCAGGCTGCCCTCGCTGAAGAAGCGGATGTTGCCCTGCCCCTGCGTCAGCACGCCCGAGGTGGCCGGCGGCACCGCGCCCTGCACGCCCAGGATGATGCTGCCGCTCGGCGCGAGCATGTCGATGTCGCCGCCGAACTGCGTGCGCACGCCCGAGCCGCCGAACATGGTGATGTCGCCGTCGAGCGCCGCGCGCATGGGGAACAGCGTGGCGATCATTTCGCGCCCGCGCAGGTAGCTGCCCTGGCGCGGACCGCCCGCGTCGTTGTACTCGCGCCCGCCTTCGCGCAGCTCGGCGTAGTACACCTCGCGCAAAAAGATGCGCTGCTGCGCCGGGGCCAGTGCATCGAAGTACGCGAGCGCCTGCGCGGTGGTGCCGGCGTCGAAGCCGTAGCGCGCCTTCAGCCACGCGGCGAGTTCGGCCTCGTAGGTCTTCGCGGCCTTGCCCGGCTGCTGCGCCAGCGGCGTGCCGGTTTCGGCGCGGTTCGACGGGTCGAGGTAGCGTGCGCGGACCGGCGCCATGTCCAGCCCCTGCGTCGCCGCCTGCGCGCCCACGCCGGCCATGAGCGCCACCGAGGCGCCGGGCCGCGTGTCGCCGGGCACGATGGGGCCGATCGAGGTGATGCCGCCCCGGTCTTCCTGCCGTAGGTGGCGGCCCGCCGAGACTTCGAGCGTGCCGGGGCCGGCGATGTCGACGTTGGCGTAGAGGATGTCGCGGCCGGCGGAGATCACCGAGACGTCGGTGGGCTGCTGGTGGACGATGAGGTCGCCGCGTGAGCGCATGCTCTGCAGTTCGAACGGTGCGAACCAGAACGCGCCCGGCGCATCGCCGGTGTTGACGATGTCCCGGCCGGCCTTGATCCAGACCGGGCCGGCGGCGTTGTACCAGGTCGCGCTGTCGTCGGGCAGCGTCAGGGTCTCGCCGGTGCGCAGGCCGACGATGTCGCCGCTGGCCGCATAGAAGCGAACGGGCGGCGCAGCGGCGTCACGGGCCAGCGGCTGCGCTGCCGTGTTCGGGCCGAAAGCGAACAGCGAAGGCCCGAAGAACTGGGAGCCGGAAATGGCCGTCCCCGTGGGCGAGGCGTTGGTGACGAACTGCTTCACCCCCTGCGCGTCGAACTCGGCAAAAAACGCCGGATTGAACGGCGTCGGCAGCGGCGTGCCGGTGCCCGACATGCCCATGCCGAGTTGGCCCGCGTAGATCGACCCGCCCGACAGCATCTCGAATTCGGCGCGTGCGGAAGGCGCCAGGGTCAGCCCGTAGCTCAGTGCCACGGGGTAGTACCGTGCTTGCGGCAGCGCCGCGTAGCCGGCGTAGATGTTCCCCGTCAACGCGGCGGCGTGAAAGATGCCCGGATAGACGATCCATGCATCCGGCGAGGTGGTCTTCAGTGTCGAGTCGGCGCTGTCCCTGCGTGCCATCACGGGCGTGAGGTGCCCGCCCGCCGACAGCAGGTCGATCGCGCTGCGGTCGCTCCACAGGCTGAACCAGCCCTGCCCGCCCCCGTCGTAGCCGGTGCCGCCGACGCTGAAGGCCGAGGTGTTCGGCGTCGGAACGCGTCCGGGGTCGGCCGCGGCGCCGAGCACCAGGTCGCCGCGCGTGCTCAGGCGCATCGTCGCGTCACCCGGCAGCAGGTTGATGCCGCCGCGCGCATCGGCAAAGGTCGGGTTGAAGGGATCGATGGCGCGCGTGTCGATCGGGTCGCTCAGGTTGAAATTGCTCGACAGGTACTGCAGGCCCAGGCTGCCGATCGACGCCGCGCGCACGTCGGTGCTGCCGCGCAGGTTGGCGATGGCGCCGGTCAGCACGAGGTTCTCCGCGGCCCCGTTGAGCGCGCGGTGCGGGTTCAGGGCGCCGGCCACGCGCATGTCGATGTCGCCGCCGCCCGTGAGGGTCTGGGCACCATCCGCGCCGACGCGGCCGGTGCTCGCCACGGCGAGCACGAGCCCGCCGCTGCTGGGTCTGTCCTGCGAGTTCACCAGTGGCTGCGGCGTGCGCGGTGCAATGGCCCCCGCATCACCGCCCACGCGCACGCTCAGGTTGCCGCCGCCCAGCGTGCCGAAACCTGTGAAGCCGGCCAGCGTCGGCGGGGTGAACGTGCCGGGCACCGGGATGCCGCCGACGTAGGCGCCGAAGTTGATCCACCATGCGCTCGGGATCGGGCTGTCGATGCCCGCCGTGCCCGAGCCTTGCCGCCAGAGCCAGTTGCCGGCCAGCACGCTCGAGCGTTCATCGGAGACGATGTGACCCACAAGGTCGCCGCCCGCCGCGATCAGCAGGTTGCCGCCCTGGTCGGGGTACCACGCACGGTAGGCCGAGAGCGCGCCGTTGTAGTCGGTCAGCGGCGACTGCGGCCCCAGCAGGCCGTCGGCGTTGGTGCCGCGCGGGCGGTTGTGGCCCGCCTCGGTCGCGGTGGCCGTGCCGGCCGTGTACACGCCGAAGGGCGAACGCACCCGCAGGTCGCCTGCCGCCAGCAGCTCGAGGTCGCCGGTGCCGGTGCGCAGCACGCTGAAGGCGGGCGTGTTCGGCGCGCCGACAGCCCGTTCCTGGCCACCGCCGGGCACGCAGAGGCCGGCGCCGATGTCGCACCACCACAGGTCGTCCGGCTCGACCGGTGTGCCGGGCGGGCGACCCAGCCAGTTGCCCGGCGCCCACACCGGCGGACCGTTGCCGGGCCCCATTTCGATCGTGAACTTCAGCACGCTGTGCGCATCGGCCAGCTGCAGCGCCGCGCGCGAATCCGGCCGCACGGCCCGGCGGTCGGCCGCACCGAGGTCGGCACCCGCCACCAGTTGCAGGTCCCACGAGGTGGCGCCTTCACCGAGCATCGGAGCGATCGCCCAGTTGCGCCCCTGCACGCCATCGACCGTGGGCCGCAGCTGCACCGGCGTGTTGCCGGGCAGTTCCAGCAAGGTGTTCGACGGAATCAGCGCGCCGCGCGCGAGCTGCAGCGGGCCGGCCATGGTCATCTCCACGGGCAGCTCCACGCCCTTGGGCCAGGTCAGCGCGCCCACCGAGGCCGGCGAGCGCAGCGCGGTGCCGGCGCCCAGCCGCGTCTCGGGCGGCAGCGTCACGGCCGTGGCCAGCACCGAGCCGGCGGCATGGGCCAGCGAACCGTCGGGGCGGTAGATGTTGGCCGCGATCACGGTGCCGGCCGGCAGGCTCCACGGCGCTTGCAGCACCGCGTCCACGGGCAGCACGGTGCCGGCGGGCAGCGTGGTGGGGTTCACGGCCACGCTGTAGTTGAGGGTGGCGCCCGCGGGAAAGCGGGTGCCGATGTCGAGCGTCACGCCGTCGATGGGCACGACGACGGCGCCACCGGCGTAGCGCCCTTCGCCGAGCATCCAGCCCACGTCGTCCGGCGTGGCCGGCGGCGGCGCGAAGCCGTCGTTGATGCTGCCGTGCACGTTGAGTGCGCCGGCCGCGCGGATCACCAGCTTGCCGGGCTCGCCGAAGCCGCGCCGCGCCGGATCGCCGCGGTGGGCCGCGGGGCCGTAGCGGTAGCCCGAGAGGTCGAGGTCGCCGTCCACCGTGAGGTCGCCGTTCGGGTTGTTCAGCCGGTCGCTCACGATCTCCACGCCCGGGCGCAGGTGGTAGCTGCCCAGGCCTGCGAGACGTGCCGACAGCGAGGCATTGACCAGCGCCTTGTCGATGAAGGCGATGCTGTGGCCGTCGATCTCGTCGAGGAATTTCTGCGTGATCAGTTGCGGCCTGTGGCCCGTCACGTCGGGCGTGGAAGCCAGCGGCGCGTCGTCGTAGGTGCGGAAGGCATTCACCGCGATGGTCTTCGCGCCCACGATGGCGGGCGTGCCCTCGACCGCCACGGCCACGTCGTCCGCGCCGAGGCGCGGCGCATTGAGGTCGAGCGTGCCGCGCGCGCGGCCGTCGTTCTGTCCGGCGCGGGCGCCCACCGGCACGTCGGTGCCGGCGCGCAGGTCGATGCGTGCGCCGCTGCCCAGCGTGAGCGTGCCGTCGCGGCTCGTGAGGTCGACCACGGCGCGGTTCGGGCTGTCGATGATGCGGCCCGCGCTGTCCACGCGCAGGCCGGTGCCGTGCGCGTCGAGCGTGCCGTTCACGCGCAGGTCGCCTGCCGCGGCCAGCCGGATGGTGCCGACCTGCACGCCGCTCGCGTCGATGCGCCCGTCCACGCGCAGGCTGCCGCCGTCCAGCGCGATGGACACCTCGCGCGCCTTCACGCCGTCGCCCACCACGAGGTCGCCCTGCTTGATCTGGAAGCGCCGCGCGCCGAACACGCCGCCGTCGTTGAGCCGCTGGTTCAGGCCCGCGAAGTCGGCCAGGGTCCGGGCGCGCACGGTCAGCTCGCCTGCGTCGTAGGGCACCAGGGTGCCGCCGGCGTCGTAGCTGCCGCTGGTGGCGCCGCGCAGCGCGCCGTCCAGCGCGACATGGCCGGCACCCTCGCCCAGCGCCACGGCCTCGATCGTGCCGCCGCGCTGGCGACGCGCCGACACATCGATGAGGCCGCCCGCCGCCTGCGTGATGTGGCCGGCCGCGCTGGTCATCAGCAGCTCGCCGCCGGCGCTGTCCTTCACCACGTCGAACAGCGTCACGGTGCGACCCGACAGGTCGATGCGCGAGGCCGCGCCGAGCGTGACGTTGTCGGTCGCCGCCAGCACCAGCCGGCCGGAGGGCAGCACGATGCTGCCCTCCAGCCCGACGCGCTTCCCCCTGAGTTCCAGTGTCGCGCCCAGCGCGTCGCTCGTGCCCGGTGCCACGCCTTCGGGCACGGCCACGGTGATGTCGCCGCCCGCGGTGATCCGCATCGTCGAGGCCGCCTGCCCCGTGAGCACCGGCGCCACCACCGCGAGGTTGCCGCCTTCGTAGGCATAGCCCTCGCCCGGCGTGTACGCGCCCTGCCGCTGGTGCACCGCGAGCGTGCCGCGACCGCTGGCCGTGACGCGTTCGCTGGCGTTCAGCTTCACGTCGGCAAAGCCCAGCGCCAGGCGCGCATCGGTGGCCTGGCCGCTGGGCTGTGCATACGGGCCGTGGCCGAGCACGATGGTGCGGGCGCCGATGTCGAGCGTGCCCGCGCCCAGCATGTCGGCCATGGCCGCGCCGGGCACGGCGTCGGAGCCGGACCAGACGAATTCACCCGCACGGATCGCGGCCACGTCGCCCGCCGTGCCATAGCCGTGGATCGTCGGCGTGCCGAACACCAGCCGGTCGAGGCCGCTGGCGTCGAGCTTTACGGCGCCGAAGATGTTCACGGCGTCGCGCGCGTTGAGGATCAAGGTCTCCAGCGCCGGCGCGCCGATGGCCGTGTTGCCCGCCAGCAGGCGGTCCAGCCGCGCCTGGTTCAGCGCCAGGCCCAGCGGCAGGCGGCCGTTGGCGCCTGCGGTGGCAATGGCCGTGTCCTCGCCGAGGTTGACCGCCGCGACTGCGAGCGACAGGTTGCGCGTGCCGTAGGACACGTTGTCGGCCAGCGTCAGCGCACCGTTCGTGGCGATGGCCAGCGTGCCCTCGGACACCAGCTGCGTGGTGCCGCTGCACGAGGCCGTCACGCACTGGCCGACATGGAGGCCGACGGAATACGGCACATCGGCCGGCGGCGTACCCAATTGCAGGTTCAACCAGCCGTTCGACAGCGCCAGCACCGACATGCCCGTGAACACATAGCCCGCGCTCGAGTCGAAACCCGAGGCCTTCTGGCCCAGGGTGCTGAGCGAGGCGCCTTCCTCGATGACGATCTGCTGCTCACCCACGAAGCCGGGACTGCTCGCCAGCACGATGTCGCCCGCCGACAGGCGCGCGCCGCTGCGCACCACCAGGCTGCCGTCGCCGCCGATCGTGGCCAGTCGTCCTTTCTGGCCGTACTCGACGAAGATGCCGCCATTGAGCACCAACCGTGGTGCATGCAGCTTGCTGAGTTCGTCGGCCCGCACCGACGAACCGGCCAGGTCGGTGGCGGCCGTCTGCCCCACCGCCAGCACCTCGCCCAGGCCGCGCACGTTCACGGTGCCGCCGAAGCCGTCGGTGCCGGGCGCCGCATCCAGGCGCACCTGGCCGTCGAAGGTGAAGCCCAGGCGGTTCGCGTCGCTGTCGGTGGGCTTGGCCAGGAAGACGTCCAGCGTCTTCGCGTCGACCGTGAGCATGCCGCGCGCAAAACCCTGGCGCGCCGCGTCCGCGCGCATGAACGTGTTGTAGTCGGTCTCGCGGTAGCTTGAATGCGCACGCACCTGCGTGCCCGGCGTGAGCACCAGTCGGTTCGGCAGCGTCTCGCGGATCGCGGTGTGGGCCACGCCCAGGTAGCCGGGCGCGACATACGAGCCGTTGCCCACGCCGGTCACGCCCGACAGGCCGATGCGGTCGCCCGCGCCGATCTCCACGCGGAAGGCACCGGGCAGCAACGCATAGGTCGAGGGCATCAGCGTGTAGGTGCCGGCCGGCAGGCCCGGTACGCCGGCCGGAAGGGTGACCTGCTGCCCCACCGCCGGTGCGCCGAAGCCCGCCTCGGGCGCCACCGGCGCATAGCGGGCCGCGCTGCCGGGCACGATGGCGTACACGCCGCTGCGGCGGTCGCTGTAGGCGTTGAAGGGGTTCGCGTTCGCGAGCGGCGTGGCCAGCACGTCGACCGAGCCGCCCCGGCCGGTGGTGAAGCCGGCGCCCGACAGCGTGCCGCCGCCCGACAGGTCGAGCAGCGAGCCGGCCTGCGCGTCGACATGGCGGGCATTGAAGCCGATGCCGCGCCCGACGATGGCTGCACCGACCATGCCGCCCGCTCCATCCTGTGTCACGGCCAGCCCGCCGTAGCGATAGATCAGGCCGTCGACCGTGCCGCCATAGGGCATCTGCAGGCCTGCACCGCTCACCGAGGTTTCGCTGCCTGCGAGCAGCGTCACCCGCTCGGCCACTTCACCACTGTTGGTGTTGGAGCCCAGCAGCAGGCGCCCCAGCGGCGCGCGCACAATGCCGCCCTGCTCGATGGTCTCGGCGCCGAGCCTCAGGCTGCCGAACGCCGCGTAAGGCATCGCGACCTCGCCATCGCCCTGGCGGCGGATCGCCAGCACGCTGCCCTCGGCATAGCGCGGCGCCTCGCCGGAGGCGGGGTCTCGCGGCATCACGCCGGCCAGGATCTGGGCCCCCACACCTGTCGCCGGATAAACCTGCGCGGCAGTCAGCGTCATCCGGCCGCTGGTCGACAACTCGGTGGTGGACTCGCTCGAGAGCCCCTCGCTCTGGCCGCCGCCCAGCAGGCGGATGTCGCCCCGGCTGCTGATCTCGACGTCGCCGAAGCCGCGCCGATCCACCGTGTAGCGTGCCGTGCCCAGGTTGACGTCGGCGTGAGCGCCGAAGCCGACCCGGTCGCGCACGTCGATCAGGTCGGCAGAGACGGCGAAGGTGCCATCGCCCGCCTGGGTGGAGGGGCCTTGTGCCCAGCCGGCTTCGGGCATGACCGAGCCCTCCGGCATCTCGATGGGGGCGGGGGGTCTGCGCACACCCGCAAGCCGTACATACGGTGCGCTCAGCGACACCGATGTACCCGCTGCGGCCGTCTCGCTGTGGACATAGGACGCCGCGTAGAAGCGCAGGCTTTGTCCCAGGTTCAGCGTGACGCTGCCGTCGAAGCTCAACGGTCCGTGAACCAGCAGCGACAGGTTGTCGAAGCCCCCGGCCTCGATGCGATCCACGCCGATCCGGCCCGTGCCTGTGCGCAGAAGTTGTCGTGCGTCGAACCGCGAGGTCGCCGTCGCGAGCGGGCTGTCGCCTTGCGTCTGGGCCAGCACCATCTCGCGGTGCCGCAGCAGTTCGCCCGTGGTGAGCGCGCCCGGATAGACCGCCGATTCGAGCGCAACGGCCAGCGTGCCACCTGCAGCGCCCGCGCCGCCCGCCGCCGCACGCAGCGTGCCGTCCAGGTAGAGGCCCTGGCTCGACGAGAGGACGATGGTGCCGCCATTGCTCGCCACCGGCACCGGCGAGGTCATGCCGCGCGGCCCGCCCGCGCCGGGATCGAGGTCCGCGCGCGTGCCCGACGCATCGAGCAGCGCGCCCGGTCGAACCACGACGAAGGCTTCGGGCGCCCGGGTCCTGCTGCCCTGCTCCCAATCGAATGCGCCACCGATGCGGATCGTGCCGCCATCGGGCACCTGGCCGTAGGCCCGGCCGAAGTTGTCGTGCGCCACCGCGGCCCGCGCCGAGGTGTCGAGCACGGCGCGCTCGCCGATCCACACCAGCCCGGGCTGGC
Source organism: Variovorax sp. GW821-FHT10C12 (assembly GCF_059415405.1). Classification (NCBI taxonomy): domain Bacteria; kingdom Pseudomonadati; phylum Pseudomonadota; class Betaproteobacteria; order Burkholderiales; family Comamonadaceae; genus Variovorax; species Variovorax sp. GW821-FHT10C12. Next base: position 1,238,072 of record NZ_JBWKNE010000001.1, on the reverse strand, counting down.
CCGGACTGCCCGTCTGTCCACTGCCGGGCAACCCGCTGCCCTCCACGCTGATCGTGCCGCCCGGCGCGCGCAGCAGGCCGTCGACCGTGATCTCGCGGCCGCGCAGGCCGATGGACTGGCCCGCATCGACCGTGATTTCCGCGCCCGGCCGCACATCGACCGGCGCCCGCGACACCGTGGCCACGCCGTTGTCCACGAGCGCCTGCAACTGCAGGCTGGCGCCGCCGCGCTGCGTGAGCACGCCGCGCACCGGGTCTTCGGTCCACAGCGGCGGCATCCACAGTGCCAGCGCGCGATCGGGCGCGCTGCCGCCTGCAACGGTCTTCGCGTCGGGTGCGAAGCGGTAGACCGGCATGCGCACGTCGAGCTTCGCACCGTCGGCCACGACAAGGCCGAGGTGTCCGTTGACGTCGTAGCGTGAGAAGCCCGACTGGAAGATGCCACTGTCGATGCCGATCTGCGCGAGGGCCGTGACGGGCCGGTTGAACACCGTGCCGGCCGCCACCCGGGTGCCGCTCGCAATGGTGAAGTCGGCGGGCGCGACCTGGCCCGTGGGGACGGTGACCATGCGCCCTTGCACGCTCAGCCCGTTCGGAAAGATCGCAGCCGAAACAACGTAGTCGATCGGAAAGCCCTCAGGGCTGCTGATGCCGATGAGCTTCGCCCCTGCGGGCACCGTCTGGGGTTGCCGGGCGTCGCCCGCGGAGTAAGAGCTGAAGCGCTCCACCGAACCGTTCACGATCGCTTCGACGTTGAATGCGATGGAGCCCGCACTGCGAGGCAGCACCCAGGCCGCGGCGATGGTGACGGCGTTCGTGTCGTTGTCGAGAAAGAACGGCGCCGACCCCATCGCCTCCCCGGGGCGCGCGCGAGTGCGCTCGTACTGGTAGTCGACCGGCAGGATGCTGCCCGCGACCACCTTGTAGTCCTCCAGCAGGATCAGGTCGGTGGCCGCGCGCTCGCCGAGCGCCTCGCCGCCGATCACCACCCCCGTGCCCGACGCCATCCACAAGGTGCCGCCACCGCTCACGCCGTAGCCCCGGATGTCGCCATCTGCATGCAGCAGGCCGTGGGTCGCCACCGAGGTGTTGCTGTCCGCCAGCAGGTCCACATCGCCGCCGCGCCCGCCGCGCGTCTTGCCGTTGGCCAGCACCGCGCCGCCCGACGACACATCGATCAGCGAACCCGCAGCCAGGTCGATCGCTCCGGTGGTGCGGATGCGCACCGCACCGCCGTCGAGGTACGGCAGGCCGCTGCTGCCCGACGGGTCCATCTGCAGGTTGCTCCACAGCCCGCGCGCATCGAGCATCACGCCGGGCGCGACGCGCACGCCGATGGCCTCGGGCAGCGTGCCCTCGGCCAGCGGCAGGTTGACATCGCCCGGTCCCCCGACGTTGGTGGCGCTGCGCACCACGTTGCCCAGCATGATCTGGCCGCCGCGCGCCGTCAGGTCGCCGCGCACCGCCACCGTCGTCGCGTGCAGCGCGATGCGCCCGCCCGGTGCCACACCCAGCGCGCCGTCCACCGCGACCTCCTTGCCGGCCACGGCCACGAGCGCACCCAGGCCGAAGCCGCTGAGCTGCCGGCTGTCCAGGCGCAGCGCCTCCTTGTCGGCGGCGGGCAGCGGGTCGCCGGCCCCGAGCCTGGCCGTGTCGGCGCCCGCCCCGCCGTCCGCGAACACGATGCGATCGAGCGTCGGCACCAGCTGGCGGAAGATGCCCACCGCGCCCTTCGTGGGGTCGTCGTTGAAGCCGACGACCTGGTCGTTGCCGAGCGTGAGTTGGCCCGCGCGGGCCGCCGCAGCGTGCGACTGCGCGTAGCCGTCGAGTGCGGCGTCGCTCTTCGTGCCCTGCCCCGGCCCCTGGTAGGCGGTGGCCGTGATGTCGCCGCGCAGCACCGCCGCGCCCGTCGCCACTTCGAGGCGGCCCGCGTCGCGGCCCACCGTGTAGCCGTTCTCGAGCCGTTGCTGCGGGCCGATCAGCGGGTTGTAGAAGTAGCCCGTGGTCTTGTCGCCCCAGCGCTTGTGTTCGTCCTCGAAGCCCTTGTAGACGCCGGTGTAGACGATGTCGGCCGGCGCGCTCGACGCCTCGTACAGCCGCCCGTCGCGGCCCTTGAGCCAGCTCTGGCGGATGACACCGGTCTGCACGTCCAGCGTGCCGCCCGAGAGGTTGATGTTCGATCCTGCCTGCGTCACCACCTCGGCGCCCGTGAAGACCACGTGGCCGCCCTGCGCCGCCCATTCGCCGATGCCGTGACCCTGCAGGCCCAGGTAGCCGCCGACCTCGAGCAGGCCGCCCGCCGTGTACCAGCGCTCGCCGTCGTAGCCGCCGGTGCCCGCGGCCACGCGCGTGAGCTTGCGCCGGTCGATCCACACGTTGCTGTTGTTGAGCATCGTGGTGTCGCGGTTGACCGGCGCGTCGCGCTGCTCGTTGCCCTGGATGTTGATCTCGACGTTGTTCGAGGCCATGGCCACCCGCACGCCGACGGCGCCCGACACATCGAGCCGCGCGCCGTCGGCCACGGTGCTGCGCCCGCCCTGGCGGCCCGCGCTCACCGCGATCTGGCCACCGGTGGCGAGCGTGGTCGACGCGCCTTCGAACAGCACGCCGCCGCCCGAGACGATCTCGATGCGCGACAGGTCGCGCCGGTCGTTGAGCTGCGAGGGGTTGTCGAACGCGCCCAATGCAGCACCCCGGCGCAGCACGTCCTGCCTGGCCGACTCGTTGATGAGTGCGCTGCGCTGGCTGTCGAGCGCCGTGCGGCCGTCCTGCGTGTCGAGCAGCACCGCGTTGAGCGCGCGCCCGGTGACGGTGACGCTGCTCTTCGCATCGGCGGCCGATGCCAGCAGATGGATCGTGCCGCGCGTGTCGACCGTGGTCGTGGCGAGCGCCACGCCGTCCTGCACCACCTTGCGCCCGGCCAGCGTGATGTCGCCCTCGGGCGCGCGCAGCAGGCCGGTGTTGCTCACCTGCCCCGCCGTGCTGTCGGGCAGGAACTGCGGCGCCACCTCGTTGCCGCGCGTGGTCGAGAAGGTGTTCTCGGCCGTGCCCTGCCCGGGGCGCACGATGAAGAAGTCGCCCGCCGCAAGCTGCGCCTGCCCGCGCGGCGTGGTGACGGTGCCGGCGTTGTGCACCTCCTTGCCCATCAGCAGCACGTAGCCGCCGCCCTGCGTCACCGAGGCCGGCGTGCGCGTGGTGAGCTGCGCGCCCGCCTCGACCTTCACCGCGCCCTGTGCATCGGTGAAGCTCGGTGCATAGCCTTCGCCCGCGCGGGCGCTGTGGATGCCGCGCGCCTTGAACTGGTCGTCGCTGATGTGCGCGGCGGCGGTCACGAGGTTGCGCGTGTCGGTCTGGCTGGTGCCGCTGAACACGATGCCGTTGCGGTTGGCGATGAGCACCGTGCCGTCGGCCTTGATCTGGCCCTGGATCTGCGAGGGCCGCGCCTTCGGGTCGTTCACGCGGTTGAGCACGGCCCAGTCGGCCTGTTGCTTGAAATCGACCGTGGTGTTGCGACCGACGTTGAAGGTCTCCCAGTTCAGCACCGCGCGGTCGCCGGCCTGCTGGATCGCCACGTGCGTGCGGCCGTCGGCCGACGGCGTCTGCTCGGGCCTGTTGGCGTTGTGCCAGCCGGCCGTGAGGCTGTTCGTATCGACCGCAAGCCCGCCTTCGGTGAGACCGTCGGGCACCGACGACGGCGTGTTGCGTGCAGCTTCGCGCGCCGCCGCCTGGGCCGCCTGCTGCGCCGCGATGGCCTGTGCCGCGAGGTTCAGGTTGCTGATCGAACGCTGCAGCTGTGCATTCGCCTGCTGCTGTTGCAGCCCCGGGTTCGTGAGGCTCGACGCCGGCATGCCGTTCGGCAGGCGCCCGCTCTGGACCGCGCCGGCCTGCGCCGCGCCCTTGTCGGCGAACCAGGCGGGGCTGAAGGCCTGCCGCGCCTGGGCTACGCCCAGCGCACCCGCGGTGGCCAGTGCCACGGCCAGCGCACGCGCCAGCGGCGTGAGGCGCAGCTCGCCCTCGGTCGAAACGGCGCGTCGGCGCGAAGAATGGGCGTGCGGATTCAGGACCATGATGAGCGGGAGCGGAACGGCGCGAAGGGAGAAACGGCGGGATCGAACGCCGCCCGGGAACCCGGACGACGCGCGGACACATGGATGTCGTTCGCCGCGCGGGCGATCGACGGAAATCGAGGGGCAGGCAACGGCCGCGTCTGGCAGGCCGCGGGCAACAGCAACTGCCACAGCGCGAAGGCCTCGCGCCAGGCCCGCGCATGCGCCGCGCTGCGTGCACACCAGCCCTCAAGCGCCTGCGCCTCGACCTCGCTGCCATGCAGGCGGTTCAGGCGCACGACCCAGGCCAGCGCTTCGTCGCTCAGGCGGGTGTCATGAGGCGTCGGTTGCATACCCCATGACGAGCCAGCGCGATGCAACCCGTAAACTTTTTTCAGGCTGCTCGCGATGCGATGCGTAGGGAATTCAGCTCAGCAGCACGATGCCGCCCGGCAGGCTGCGCAGCTTCGCGCCGTACAGCTCGCGGATCATCGCCAGCGCGTTGTCGATGCTGCGCAGCGACAACTGCATGCGCACCGCCACGCGGCCCAACGCCTCGTTGCGCAGGATGATCCGGCCCGGCCGGTAGCGGTTGATCTCCGCGATGACCTCGGCCAGCGGCGTGCCGTCGAACGACAGCACGCCCGTGCCCCAGGTGCTCACGTTCGCCAGGTCGGCGCGCACCACCTCGTGCAGCCCGCTGGGGTCGTACACCACCTGCCGGCCCGCCTCGACCGAACGCTGCTGCCCGTTCACCGACACCAGCACGCGGCCGTCGAGGCAGGTCACGCAGACTTCGGGGCCGGTGTGGCGGATGTTGAAGCGCGCCCCGCGCGCCTGCAGCCGGCCACCGCCGGCTTCGACGAACAGCTCGGCCTCGCCGGCCGTCGCGATCTCGGCTTCGCCGGCGACCAGCGCCAGTCCGCGCGCGCCCTGCAGGCGGTTGATCTGCGTCTGCGTGTTCATGCGCACACTGAGGCCCTCGCCCAGCGCCACCTGCCGCTGCTCGCCGGTCGCGGTGCTGTAGTCGGCCGTCAGCTCGCCGACCGACGGCCACAGGCCCAGCGGCGGATCGACCGCGAGCACGCCCGCGGTCACCGAGGCCGCGACCGCGCCGCCGAGAAAGGCACGGCGCCCCGGCGAATGCAGCGCGTTCGACAGCGCCGGCCAGAAGCGGTGGCCCCGCGTCCGCGAACGTGCCGCTTCGGCCTGTCGTGCTGCTTCTTCGGCCAGCAGCGGATCGAGCGCGGACCACACGCGCATCAGCTCGCGCCAGGCCTGTGCATGCGCGGCACTCAGCGCCGCCCACTGCTTGAACGCATCGGCATCCGCGCGCGTGGCCTGGCCCGAATGCAGGCGCGCCCACCAGGCCCGCGCCTGGCGCTCCAGCATGCTCGTTTCGGTATCGAGGGAAGACATGGCGCTCATCATCAGTTGTGTCTCGGCCCGGCAAAGTGGCCGCGCTGCACCGCGTCCACGTCCGGCAAATGCTTCTTGCAATAGTCCAGCGCCGCGCGCAGTTCTTTCTCGACGGTGCTCAGCGACACCTCGAAGCGCAGCGCGATCTCGCTGTTGAGCAGCCCCTCGACCCGCGCGGCCACGAGGATCTCGCGGCGCCGCGCCGGCATGCGCGCCAGCACGTCGCTCAGCGCCTGCACGTCGCTGCGCGCGCTGGCAATGCGCTCGGGGTCGCCCGCCTCGTCCACCAGGTGCACCAGCGCATCGATCTCGCCGCGCACCAGCAGCACGCTGTCCCGGCGGTAGCCGTCGGTCGCGATGTTGGCGGCCATGCGCAGCAGGTAGGCGTCGGCGTTGTGCACCGTGCCCGCGTCGCCCATGGCCGCGAGCCGCAGCCAGGTTTCCTGCATGGCGTCGGCCGCGTCGTCGCGCGAACCGACGATGCGTTCGAGCTTGCCGCGCAGCTCGACATAGCGCGCGACCATGCGCGCGCGCAGCGTGGAGGCCAGGCTCACGCTCATGGCGCCACCGGCGGCGTGCAGTCGGTGCGCGCGCCCGGCCCTTCCGGCAACAGCAGCACCACGAGCGGTTGCGGCAATGACGGCGGCGGCGGTGCGCCGACCGACAGCCGCTGCACCTTGAGCCGCACCGCGGCATCGCGGTCGGGTTCGCCGGTGGTGCTCAGCAGGCGAAAGCGGTCCACCGCACCGCGCGCGTCCAGGTGCAGCTGCAGCGCGAGGCGGTAGCTGCCCGGCCGCGTCTGCGTGGTATCGCACAGGGCACCACGCAAGGCGTGCTGGACCTGTGCGGCATAGGCTTGATGCAAGACATCCCCTTCGTTGAAACCCGACCCCTCCAGGCCCGCCGCTTCCGGCGACAGGCCCGCCTCCTTCGGCCCCGCGGCGGCCTCGCGGATCACCACCGAGCCCGCGTTCGCATGGCGCGCCTCCATGCCCGTGCCGGCCAGCATGGCTTCGAGCGCCTCGGCCGCGCTCAGCGTGCCGCGCACCGCGCCCGACCGCCGCTGCGCGTGCTCGCCGTCGATCAGGATGTCCAGGCCGGTCATCCGGCTGTAGACATCGAGTGCATCGCCCAGCCGCTGCGGTGCGATGTCGAACACCCGGCGCGCCGCCGATGCCGCCTTGGCTGCCGGCTCGGGTGGCTGCTGCGCCTGCACGCCCACGCCCCAGGCCAGGCACCCGATCAGTGCCAGGGCACGGACCGATGCCGCGTTCGCTCTCATACCGGTGGGACGCACAGGCTCCTGGGTGACTTCGTTCTTCCGCGCCCTCGGGACTGCGGAAGGCCGTGGTCACGGTAGTGATCGACGGTGACGCACGCATGACATTCATTCCTTCTGTTCCGCCGCGAACAGCGAAGAGGCCCCGGGAATCGGCCACGCCGAAGCGCAGCCTCTCCACGGGGCCTCCGGTCGGCGAACGGGCAAGGCCCGCTCAGGCCGGACCGATCAGCAACTTACGGGCGGCCCTTGCCGTTGCAGACGCTGGCGTAGCCGATGCTCAGCGAGCTGGAAGCGTTCAGGAAGTTGGCGGCGATGACGGTCTTCCAGTTGTTGTTGGCGGCCGGCGGCGTGCCCGGCGACGTGCCGTTCGGGAGCACCACGAAGTTGTGGGTCGCGATCTTGGCGTCGTAGGTCGTGCCGGTCAGACCCGTCAGCAGGTTCTTGATCTTGGTCTGGATCGAGGCGTCCTTGTAGCACTGGTTCAGCAGCAGGTTGGTGGTGCCGAAGATCGGGTAGCCGGTGCCGGCGGCCGGCATCACGTAGGCGGGCACCCAGCTCAGCGGGTTGGCCGCCGGGCCGTTCGGGAGCACCTGCTTGGCGAGAGCTTCACGGATCGCGCTGGCGACCGGCAGCACGCCGTTGATCTTCGCGACGACGGTGTTGTCGGAGCCGGTGTAGCCCGTTTCGGGGCTCAGGTAGCTCACGCGTGCGTCGGTGGTCAGAGCGGCCTTCACGCCGCTGCTGCCGGTGGCGGCAACCCAGTGCGAAGGAATGACGTTCGCCGGCGAGAGCGCACCGCCGACCATCGTGGCGAAGCTGTTCGACACCGTGAAGCCGGCGCCCGGGCAGGCGGCCACGAGGTAGCGGCTCAGCAGCTCGTTGGTGCCGCTGGTGTCGGTGCGGTAGACCACGTTCACGGTCGTCGTGTCGGCCGTGCCGCGCACCTGACCCCAGGTCTGGCCGCCGGTCTTGTTGCTGAAGACGGCGCACATCTTGGCGTCGGTCAGGTTCAGGTCGGCGATGCCGGCGCGCTTGTAGGGGATGAGCACCGAGGTGGCCACGGCGGGCACCTGGATCATCGGGCCCCAGCCGGTGGCACCGGCGGCGTTGGTCGTGTAGGTCGAGAACTCCGTCGAGGTCAGCGCGGAATCGCTGCCGGCGAAATGCACCGACTGCGTGGCAGGCCAGTTGGGGGTGCCGGTCACCGATTCGTTCTTGAAGGCGGTGGCGTTGTTGCTGATGAAGCCCGTCTTGCCAGCGCCGCTGCCGGTGCCGGTGTAGCTGAAGTCCGTCTTGCCGATGCCGCTGGGCAGCAGATCGTCATAGAGCAATTCGGGCAGGGTCGCACCGCCGCCGACGGCGATCTGGGCGGAAGCGGCGCCGGCGGCCGCGAGGGCCGCCATCATCACGGCCGACAGGGCGACCGACTTGAACTTTGCACGCATGGAAACTCCTTTGAAGGGACCAGAAAATTTGACTCGTGTCGCCTGTGCAGCGACAGGATCGATGGTGCGTTCGCGAGGTGACAGCCACCCGAAAAAAGCTCGGGAACACGCACCCGTGAATGCGTGCGAAACGGGGCGCCGGCGTGCGCCAAGCTCCCGAACATTCAGCGCACCATCTGGTTGATTTCCATGATCGGCATGAGCACCGCGAGCACGATGGCCATGACCACGCCCCCCATGGCCAGGATCATCAGCGGCTCCAGCAGCGTGGTCAGGCGTATCGCGCGGCGCTCCAGATCTCGGGAGAGGTTCTGCGCCGCGCGCTCGAACATGGCCGCCAACGCTCCCGTCTTCTCGCCGCTGGCCACCAGGTGCACGAGGTTCGACGGAAAAATCTTCTGTGCCTTCAGCGCCGCCGCGAGCGGTGCGCCCTCCTTCACGCGGCCCGTGGCCTCGAGCACGCAGCGGCGCAGCCAGTCGTTGCCCAGGGTCTGGCGCGCGGCCTCGAGCCCGCGCAGCAGCGGCACGCCCGCGTCCATGAGGATCGCCAGCGTCGACGCGAAGCGCGCCGTGTCCACACCGAGCGCATAGCGCCCCACCAGCGGCAGGCGCAGCACGAGCGCATGCCAGCGCAGGCGCCGTCCCGCATCGCGCAGCGCGGCGCGGGCGAGCAACCCGGCGCCCGCGCACACGCCCGCTGTGAGCCAGCCCCATTCGCGTACGAAGGCGCTCGCGGCCAGCATGACGCGGGTGATGGCCGGCAGCTCCTGGCGCGCCTGCGCGAACGCGCCGATGACCTGCGGCACGACGTAGCCCAGCAGGAAGACCACGATGCACAGCGACACGAAACCGACGATGGCCGGATAGATGAAGGCGGTGAGCACCTTGCCGCGCAGGGTGTCGCGGTTCTCGAGGTAGTCGGCCAGCCGCTCCATCACGCGCGCGAGGTCGCCCGAGTCTTCGCCCGCGCTGACGAGCGCGCGGTAGATCGGCGGAAAGTCGCGCGGCCGTTCCCCCAGCGCGTCGGCCAGCCGCAGGCCGGCGCGCACGCCGTCGCAGACCGCGCCCAATGCTTCGGCGACGTGGCGGCGCTCGGCCTGTTCGATGGTGGCGACCAGCGCGGCTTCGAGCGTGAGGCGCGCGCCCAGCAAACTCGCGAGCTCGCGCGTGGCCCAGCACAGGTCGGCCGCGCCGAGCCTCGACTGCAGCCAGGCCAGCGCACCGCCACTGGCCGCCTGCTCGCGGATGCCGAGCGGCGTCAGGCCGCGTTCGCGCAGCTGGGCGCGCACGGCGCGCGCGGATTCGCCTTCGGCGCCGCCGCGCTGCACCTCGCCGGCCGCGTTCGCCGCTTCGTACTGGAACCGTGCCATGGCAGATCAGCTGTCGCGCGTGACGCGCAGGATTTCCTCGGCGGTGGTCACGCCCTCGCGCACCCAGCGCTGGCCGTCCTCGCGCATCGAGCGCATGCCGTGGCGCACGGCGGCGGCGCGCATGGCCTGTTCGTCGCCGCCTTCGTGGATCAGGCGCCGGATGTCGTCGTGCACCACGAAGAGTTCATGGATGCCGGTACGCCCCTTGAAGCCCGAGTGGCCGCAGGCCGCGCAGCCCACGGGCACGTAGACTGTGCGGCCGTCGTCCTGCACGCGCGGCGCCTTGCAGGCCGGGCACAGGCAGCGCACCAGCCGTTGCGCCAGCACGCCCAGCAGCGAAGACGAGAGCAGGAACGGCTCGATGCCCATGTCGGCCATGCGCGTGACGGCCGACACCGCGTCGTTGGTATGCAGCGAGGCCAGCACGCCGTGGCCCGTGAGCGAGGACTGCACGGCGATCTGCGCGGTTTCCAGGTCGCGGATCTCGCCGATCATGAGGTTGTCGGGGTCCTGCCGCAGCGCGGCGCGCAGGGCCGCGCCGAAGGTCATTCCGATCTTGGCGTGCACCGGAATCTGGCCGATGCCGGGCAGGTCGTACTCCACCGGATCTTCCACGGTGAGGATGTTGCTGGTGCCCAGGTCGAGCTGGCCCAGCGCGGCGTACAGCGTGGTGGTCTTGCCACTGCCCGTGGGGCCGGTGACCAGCACGATGCCGTGCGGCTGGCGCACCAGCCGCGTGAGCTCGGCCAGCGTGTCGGGCGCCATGCCCAGCCGTTCGAGCCGCAGCCGGCCGGCGTCTTTCTCGAGCAGCCGCAGCACGGCGCGCTCGCCGTGCGCCGTGGGCACGGTCGACACACGCACGTCGATCGGTCGCCCGCCCACGCGCAGCGTGATGCGCCCGTCCTGCGGCAGGCGTTTTTCGGCGATGTCGAGCTGCGACATGATCTTGATGCGCGAGATCAGCGCCGCATGCAGCGCCCGGCGCGGCGTCACCACGTCGCGCAGCGTGCCGTCGACACGGAAGCGCACCACCGAATGGGTCTCGAAGGATTCGAGGTGCACGTCGCTCGCGCCGTCGCGCGCGGCCTGCGTGAGCAGCGCGTTGATCATGCGGATGACGGGCGCGTCGTCCTGCGCGTCGAGCAGATCGGTGACGGCCGGGATGTCCTGCATCAGCCGCGCCAGGTCGACCTGCTGCTCCACCGCGCCCACCACCGAGGCGGCGTCGCCGGATTCGGCCTGGCGCTCGGCGAGCAGGCGCTCCATGTCGTCGTCGCCCACCTGCCGCAGCGGCAGCGCGCCCAGCAGGCGGCGCGCCTCGACCACGGCCCAGCCGGGCGTGCGCGGGCTGACCGCCAGGAAGGCCGCCTCGCCGTCGCGCTGCACCGCGACGCGCTGGCTGCGAGCCCAGGCCTGGGGCAAGGCGGTGTCGGCGCGGGCCGTGTTCATGGCGTCACCACCCGTTCGGGCCGGTAGCCCAGCTCGCGCAGTACGGCGACCGCGTTGTCCACGGCCTGCGGCTCGCGCGGCACGTCCACGCGCACCATCGCGCCCTCCCCGCCCGGGCCGCCCACGATGTAGGCGCCGATGCCGCTCACGCGCACGCGCTGCACGATGCGCAGCGCCTCCTGCTCAGTCTTGGTGTCGGCGAACTGCACCACGGTGACCTTGTCGTTGGCGCCGCCGTACAGCGCGGCGGGGTCGGACTCGACCGTCACGCCTGTCGGCAGCCGCGAGCGCTGCGTCGGTGGTGGCGGCGGTGCAGCGGCCGGTGCCTGGCGCACCGCGCTGGCCATGGCGGTGGCCGGCGGTGGCTGGTCGCGCGTGTGCTCCCAGCTCTGGGGGCGCAGGTCGACCTCGGGCGCCTGACGCAAGCTGGGCAGGTCGGCCGGCGGCAGCACGGGCGCGCCGCTGTCGGGCAGCAAGCCATGCGCCATCGGGCGCGCGCGGCCCTGCTGCAGGCGCATGAAGTTGTAGCGGTCGAGCGTGAGGCCGCGGCTGGCGTTGGCGTCGCGGATCACGTAGGGCCGCAGGAACACCATGAGGTTGGTCTTGACGCGTTGGCGCTTGTCGTAGCGAAACAGGTTGCCCAGCACCGGCAGCGAGCCCAGCCCCGGCACGGCCTCGGTGCCGTTGGCGACGCTGTCTTCCATCAGCCCGCCCAGCACCATGATCTGGCCGTCGTCCACGAGGATGCTCGTGTCCAGCGCGCGCTTGTTGGTGACGATGCCGGCCGCGCCCGAGGTCTGCTCGTCGATGCTGGACACCTCCTGGTAGATGTCGAGCTTGACCGTGCCGCCCTCGGAAATCTGCGGCCGGATGTTGAGCTTCAGGCCGATGTCCTCGCGCTGGATGGTCTGGAACGGGTTGGTGCTGCTGTTGCCGTTGGTGATGTACTGGCCGCTCACGAAGGGCACGGTCTTGCCGACCATGATCGAGGCCGGCTCGTTGTCCAGCGTGAGGATGTTCGGCGTCGAGAGGATGTTGGCGCCGTCCTTGACCTGCAGCGCGCGCGCCAGCACCTTCAGGTTGAGCACCTCGCCCACGCCGGGCAGGTTGATGGTGCCGTCGACCACGCCGATGTTCAGGCCGCGCGGCATGGCGTCGATGGTGGTGCGCGCATTGGCGTTGAGGCCCGCGCCGCCGAAGTTGGTGCCGCCGCGCACGCGGCCGTTGTTGCCGCCGGCCATCCACTGGATGCCCAGCTCGGCCGCGTCGCGCTCGGTGACCTCGACGATCAGGCTTTCGACCAGCACCTGCGCGCGCCGCTGGTCGAGCAGGTCGATCACGCTGCGCAGGCTGCGGTACATCGGGTCAGGCGCCGCGATGATGAGCGTGTTGGTGGTGGCGTCGGCCTGCACCGTGACGCCGCCGCTGGAGAACGCGGTGGACGCACTGCCGGTGCCGCCTGCCGCACCCTGCGCCTGGCCGTTGGCACCGCCGGCCGTGCCGCGCAGGCCGCCGAATTTTCCCGCGGTGCTTCCCGTGGCGCCGCCGGACGTGGGCTGAGTGCCAGTGGCCGACGTGCCGTTCGCCGCGCCGCCATTCGCCGCCCCCGCCCCGCCGAGCATGCCGCCCGCGCCCAGCGCGGCGCGCACCGAGCTGCCGCCGCCGCCCGTGGCGCTCTGGTCGCCCGATTCGCCGGTGAGCAGCCCGCGCAACACGTTCGCCAGGTGCACCGCCTGCGCGTTGCGCAGGTAGACCACGTGCAGGTTGCCCGGGTCGCCCTGCGCGCTCTCGAGCTTGCCGATGAGTTCGCGCGCCAGCGCCGTGCGGCCCGGGCTGCTGGAGCGGATCACGATGCTGTTGGAGCGCGGGTCGGCCAGCACCACGATGTCGCGCCGGCCTTTCTCACCGCTGCCTTCGAGCAGCTCGGTGGCCAGCGCGGCGATGTCGGTCGCGATGCCGTGGCGCAGCTTGACCAGCTGGGCGTCGAGTGCGGTCGGCGTGTCGATGCTCTCGATGATGCGTGCCAGCCGCTCGAGGTTGTCGATGTAGTCGGTGACGACCAGCGTGTTGTTGGCGGCGTAGGCCGCGATGCTGTTCTCGGCCGCGACCAACGGCTTGAGCACTGGCACCATCGCCTCGGCGTTCTCGTAGTTGAGCCGGAAGGTGCGCGTCGCGAGCCCGCCGCCGGGGCTGCGCGCGTTGACCGCGCCGCCCTGCTGCTTGGCGTCGGCCACGGGCACGACGCGGCTCACCTCGCCCACGTCGACGATCGCGAAGCCGCGCATGCGCAGCGCCGAGGCCAGCATGCCGTAGGCGGTGGCGGCCGGCACCTCGCCTTCGGAGACCAGCGTGATCTGCCCCTTCACGCGCGGATCGAACAGGAAGTTGCGCCCCAGGAATCGCGCGAGCGCCGAGACCACCGAGGTGATGTCGGCATCGACGAAGTTCAGCACCACGCGTTCTTCGGCACCGGCACGCGGCACGGTTTTGGCGGGCGGCGATGGGGTCGCGGCGCTGGCGGCGATCGCGAACACACCCAGGCAGCATGCCGCCGTCCATCGGCGCAGGGCCGCGCCGTTTCGATCTCGTGTCACTGGCCATCCTTGGTGAGTTGTGTGGACTGCAGCGCCACCGCGCCGCGCACGCGGCCCTGCGGCGTGCCCTCGCTGTCGTCGTCGGAACTGTCGATGCGCGCCAGCTGCGCCCTTGTGATCTCGAGCTCACGGCGCGCCGAGACCGCCACGAGCCAGGCGAACACCTGCGCGGCCGGTACGGGCTCCGGGAATTCGACGCGCCATGCGCGGGTGGGCTGCGCCGGGCTCCCGGCCGCCGGCGGCCCGTCGGCCACGGCGCCGTGCAGGCGGTAGCGGCCGCGCAGGCCTGCGCGGTCGAGGGCGGCGTCGATGCCGCCCTGTGCCGCATCGGGCGTGGTGGGTGCGCCGGGCACGTCGGCCAGCAGCGTGTCGAGTTCGGCGGACTGGGCGCGCAGCTTCGGCAGGTCGCGCTGCCAGCGGGCGGCGGTGTCGAGCGCGGGGCGGGCCAGGCCCAGCCACAGGATCGCCAGCACCACGATCAACAGTGCAACGCCCGCGCCGAGGCGGTCGCGTGCGGGAAGCCCGCGCCAGCGCCCGACCGCTTCGCGTGCCATTCGCCGCGCGGGGTCGAGGAAGACAGCGCCCCTTCGGGACAGGTTCACGGGGTGTCCTTCTCTGCGCGGGCCGTGGCCGGCGTGATGCGCAGCGCGCCGGCCTCCGGGTCGACGGACAGGCTTCGCTCGCGCGCCTGCGCCTGCAGCCCGCGCAGCGCCTCGGTGTTCGGCGCTGCGCCCTCGCGCCAGCGGATGCGCAGCTCGCCCGCCGTGTAGTGCAGCGCCTGGACCTGCCCGGCCGGCAGCTGCGCGAGCAAGCCCACCGCCGCGCGCGACAGCGCCGCGTAGTCGCCGCCGACCGCGGCCTGCGGTGCCTGGCCCGCCCGCGCCTCCTTCTGCTGGCGCGCCTGCTGCACCGGGTTGACGACCACGGGCAGCTCGGGAAACGCGGCCTTGACGCGTGCGGCCATCTCCCGCTTCAGGGCCTGGCCCTGCGTCGCCAGCCGGTGGGCATGCACCTGGAGGCCGGCCGTCCACACCAGCGCGGCCATGCAGCCCCACAAGGCCGCCGGCCGCAGCAGCGCCGCCACGCCCGCGTGCGCCTGCGCGGGGTCGCTCGCGGACAGCGCCCAGCGCCAGCCCTCGCCCGACCAGCGCGCCGGGTCGCCCTCTTCCTGCGCCGTCCAGTGCACGGCGGGCGACGTCGCCTCGCCGCTCGCCACGTGCGCCGCGAGCGCGGCGTCGCGGTCCGCGCCGTGCGGCAGCGCCTGCATGAAGCCCGCGCCGGCGCCGGTGCGCACCACGAGCCAGCGGTCCAGTTGCAGGCCTGTCCAGCCCTCGGTGGGCATCGGCAGGAAGGCGGTCGGCAGGCACAGCGCACGCGGCGCCATGCCGTGCCGCCGCAGCAGCACCAGCCAGCGCGCCATCGCGTCGCGCGCGATCCAGGCGGCCGGCACCGTGCCATCGCCCCCGCGCGGGCCGATGCCGACCGCCAACGCGTCGATCGGTTGCAGCGCACAGGGCTCGATGGCCCCGAGCACCGCCGCATGCAGGTGCCGCCCCGTCAACGGCGGCAGCGCGAAGCTCGCCAGCGCCACCTCGCCCGGCGCCAGCGCGACCTCGAGATGGCGCGCCTCGAAGCGCCCGACCACGGCCGCCAGCGCGAGCGCGCCGCCGTCGTGCCAGCGGCCATCGGCGGTGCGCCAGCCGCAGTGCACCTCGACGTCCACGGGATCGGCTTCGCCCTCGCCCGGCCAGGGCGGCAATTGCAGGCGCAGGCGATCGACCTTCAGCGCGCTCACACGCCCTCCCGCAGCCAGACCACGCGCGGCACGCTGGTCTTGTCGTCCTGCAGCAGCGCGACCTGCACGAACTTCGTGCGCGGCGTGTCGAGCACGCTGGCCACGCGGAACCAGTTGCTGTCGATGCCGATGCGCACGTCCCGCTCGTCGAGCGCGGGCATCTGGAGCCGGTTCGCAAAGTCGCCGCGGTTGATGAACCACTGGCCGCGGTCGCGCGCGGCGAGCAGCGCGCGCGCCTTGTCCAGCGCCAGCCCGGGCACGCCCGCCGCGAGCAGTTCGGCGCTGGCCGTGTTCGCGTTGATCCAGGTGCGCGCCGGCAGCAGCGTGACGAAAGGCGCGAGTCGCGCGATCACGCCGGCGTCGACGCCGGGCACGGCCAGCAGGTCTTCGAGCACGCGCGGGCGCGGAGCCTGCGGGGCGCGCGGCAGTTCGGGCGGCAGGCCCAGCGTCGCGGCCATGGTGTCGGCCGCCGCATCGGGCATCGTCTGCGCGGCTTCGCCTTCGGGGTCGGCGATGCTGCCGACCACGCGCCGCATGAGCGCCTGCGCCTGGGCCTGCGAGACGCCCGTCATGGTGCAGAGCCGTTGGAACACGGCCGCTTCGGCCGGATCGATGCGGCCCCGGTCCACGAGGTTGCGCAGGTTGAACTTGCTTTGCTCGTCGCTGATCTCGCTGAGCAACCGCGCGCCCTCGGCGGCCACCTGCCCTGCCACGGGCCCGGCGAACGGCCGGGTCCACAGGCCGTCCAGGCGCGTGGTCGGCTCGCGCACGGCCTCGGCGCGCAGCAGCCGCTGCGCCGCGCCCAGTTCCCCGCGCAGCAGC
The DNA here is from genome assembly GCF_059415405.1 of Variovorax sp. GW821-FHT10C12. Classification (NCBI taxonomy): domain Bacteria; kingdom Pseudomonadati; phylum Pseudomonadota; class Betaproteobacteria; order Burkholderiales; family Comamonadaceae; genus Variovorax; species Variovorax sp. GW821-FHT10C12. Next base: position 1,221,851 of record NZ_JBWKNE010000001.1, on the reverse strand, counting down.
CAGCGCGCCTGCACCCGCGACTGTTCGCCCTGCGTGGTGCGGATGAAGGCCGACTGCCGCCCGAGCAGCGCCGCAGCCAGCGCGGCGATCACCGCGACGATCAGCAAGGCGCTGATCACCGCCATGCCGCGCATGCGCCGTTGCCGGCGGCCTGTTCCGATCCCTGCCATCGCGCCCACGGTGCCGTTCCCGCGCTACCAGGAGCCGATGTCCGCGTTGGCTTTTTCTCCGTCGGGCTCGCCGTCGGCGCCCAGCGAGAACACGTCGACCTCGCCGTGCGTGCCGGGGTTCAGGTACTGGTAGGCGTTGCCCCACGGGTCCTGGGGCAGGCGTTCGAGGTACGTGCGCCAGTTCGTCGGCACCTTGCCCGTGGCCGGCTTCTCGACGAGCGCGCGCAGGCCCTGCGTGGCGCTGGGGTAGGCGCCGTTGTCCAGGCGGTAGAGCTTCAGCCCCTGCATGATCGCGGCCACGTCCTGCCGGGCCGCGGTGGCGCGGGCCTGGTCGGGGCGGTCCATCAGGCTCGGCACGATGAGCGCGGCGAGCACGCCGATGATGACCAGCACCACCATCAGTTCGATGAGGGTGAAGGCCCGCTCGGCACGGCGACGGATTGAACGGGCGGCCATGTTCCACAACTCCCGGGAAAAGACTTCACAAGGACAACGACGAGCACTGCGGGCCATCCTCGCAGCGGCGCATGTCAGTCCGATTGAAAATCCTCGGGAGTTCGGTGACAGGCCCTCAGTCGTCGAGGGTTTCGACGCGCAGTGCGATCACCGGCCCGGCCACGACCGGGCTCGTCTGCAACGCGTGCAAGGCGAGATCGACAGCGCTTTGCAACGCCGATTCCGTGATCACCAGCACCTGCGGCGCCGCATCCGCCGGCCCGTTCGCCAGCACCAGTTGCCGCACCGGCAACCGCTGCGCGCCCAGCAGCTCGGCCACGGCCGCGATGTCGGCCGCCGCCTGCACCGGCACGCGCAGGTAGTGCGCGCTGCGCACGGCCGCGCGCGGCAGCACCGGCAGTTCGCGCACCGCATGCGCACGAAAGCCCGTGTGCGGCACGCGCTGGCCGGCGTGGGTGCCGTCCAGGCGCGCCACGTCGACCAGGTCGGCGATCACGGCCGAGGCGGTCTGCTCCGAGCCGGCGCCCGCGCCGTAGTACATCGTGACGCCCGCCGCGTCGCCCTTGACCATGATGCCGTTCATCGAGCCGTTCACCTGCGCGAGCAGGTGCGTCGCCGGCACCAACGCGGGCTGCACGCGCAGTTCCACGCCTTCTTCGCGTCGGCGCGCCACGCCCAGCAGCTTGACGCGAAAGCCCAGCTGCTCGGCGCAGGCCACGTCCACACGTTGCAGCGCGGTGATGCCCTCGACCTGCGCATCGGCAAAGCGCACCGGCATGCCGAAGGCGTTGGCGGCCAGCAGCGCGGTCTTGTGGGCGGCGTCGACGCCCTCGATGTCGAAGGCCGGATCGGCCTCGGCATAGCCCAGCGCCTGGGCCTGCGCGAGCGCGTCGCCGAAGTCCAGGCCCTCGTCGCGCATCTTGCTCAGGATGAAGTTGGTGGTGCCGTTGACGATGCCCGCCACCCATTCGATGCGGTTGGCCGTGAGGCCCTCGCGCAGCGCTTTCACGATGGGGATGCTCACCGCCACCGCGCCTTCGTACATCACGGCCACGCCATGCGCGCTGGCGGCGGCGAAGATTTCGGGGCCGTGCACGGCCAGCAGTGCCTTGTTGGCCGTGACCACGTGCTTGCCGTGGGCAATGGCGGCCAGTACCCAGTCGCGCGCCGGGCCGGTGCCGCCGGCCACCTCGACCACCACGTCGACATCGGGGTCGGTGGCCACCTGCATCGGATCGGCCGTGAGCGCGACGCCCTCGCCCACGATGCCCTGGGCCCGCGCGAGGTTGCGCGCCGCCACCATCGTCACCTCGATGCCGCGCCCGGCGCGCGCGGCGATGAGGTCCTGGTTGCGGGCCAGCACGCGGAAGGTGCCCGCGCCCACGGTGCCGATGCCGATCATGCCGACGCGCAGGGGGCGAATGGCCGCAGGATGGCTGGGCTGGGGCAGGAAGGACGAGACGGGATCGCGGTACATGGGCTTCTCCAAACAACGAACGAACAGGACAAAAACAAAAAAACCCAGCTGCCAGCTGGGTTTCGTTCATTCGGGAGAAGAGACACCAGGTGGCTGCCGGAGCGGCCACCCTGCGCGTGCTCAGGGGGCCGCGGCGGTCATGGTGGTAATCATTCGTGCATTCACTGCGTCGCTCGTTCGCACGCAGGCGGCGAACGGCATCGTGCGGCCGACAACGGCGGCGCTGGATGCTGCAACGGGGGAAAGTGAAAGGCACGACATGAGCCGGCGAGTGTACACGCGGTGCTTGCGGCACGCCCCGATCCGGGCAAACTAGGGCATGGACAAGCATTTCCTGACCCCCCTGTTCGCCCCGGCGTCGATCGTGGCCTTCGTCGGCCAGCCCAGCGATCCGGGCGGCCAGACCGCCCTGGGCCGCACGCTGCGCGAAGCCTTCCGGGCCGACCGCTTCGACGGCACGCTGCGCTTTCTCGACGTGCGTACCCAGGGCACGCTCGAAGAGCTGGCGCAGACGCATGCCGACCTGGCGCTGATCGCGCTGGCGCCGCACGACGTGGCGGCCGCCCTCGAGATCGCGGGCCGCATCGGCTGCAAGGCCGCGGTGGTCATCTCCACGGGCATCGCCGCCGAGCAGGCCGCGCAGTGGCGCAAGATCGCGCGCCGCGAAGGCGTGCACCTGCTGGGCCCGAATTCGCTGGGCTTCCAGCGCCCGCCGCTGCACCTGAACGCGAGCGTGGCCGGCCCGCTCGCGCGCACCGGGCCGCTGGCGCTGGTGTCGCAGTCGGGCGCGCTCACGGCGTCGATGCTCGACTGGGCGCGGCAGAACGGCGTGGGCTTCTCGAGCGTGGTGTCGCTCGGGCCGCACACCTCGGTCGACATTCCGCAGGTGCTCGACTTCCTGGCCAACGATTCGAGCACGCACAGCATCATCGTGTACCTCGAGGGCATTGCCGATGCGCGCCGCTTCATGAGCGCGCTGCGCTCGGCCTCGCACGCCAAGCCGGTGGTGGTGCTCAAGGCGGGCCGCAAGCCGGCCGGCAACGAGGCCGCGCAGACGCACAGCGCGGCCATCGTGGGCAGCGACGACGTGTTCGACGCCGCCCTGCGCCGCGCGGGCGCGGTGCGGGTGCGCTCCTTCGTCGAGCTGTTCTCGGCCGCCAAGTGCCTGGCCTCGCGCTACCGGCCGGTGGGCAAGCGGCTGGCCGTGGTCACCAATGGCGGCGGCCCCGGCGTGCTCGCGGCCGACTGGATCAACGAGATCGGCCTGGACCTGGGCCGCCTCTCGGCCCCCGCGCAGCGCTCGCTGCAGCCCTCGCTGCCGGCGCTCGCGTCGCTCACCGACCTCATCGACCTGTCGGAAGACGCCACGCCCGCGCACTTTCGCGCCGCCATCGACACCGCCTCGGCCGACAGCCAGATCGACGGCGTGCTCGCCATCTTCTCGCCCAAGGCCGGCGTCGACGCGGCCGCCACGGCGCGCGCGCTGGCCGACATTCCGCGCCCGATGCCCAAGCCGCTCTTGTCGTGCTGGATGGGCGATGCCTCGGTGGGCAATGCGCGGGCCGTGCTGGCCGAGGCCACCATCCCGAGCTTTCGCACGCCCGAAGCGGCCGTGGGCGCCTTCGGCAACATCGCGGCCTTCTATCAGAATCAGCAGCTGCTGCAGCAGACGCCGCCGCCGCTGTCGGCGCTGGCCAAGCCCGACATCGACGGCGCGCGCCTGCTCATCGAGAGCGTGCTGGCCGAGCGGCGCAAGGTGCTGACCGAGATGGAGTCGAAGTCGCTGCTGTCGTGCTTCCACATCCCGATCACGCGCACCCTGCTCGCGCGCAGCGCCAACGAGGCCATGATGATCGCCACGCAGCTGGGCTTTCCGGTGGCGCTGAAGATCGACTCGCCCGACATCTCGCACAAGTCCGACGTCGAGGGCGTGGCGCTGAACGTGATGAACGGCACCAGCGCGCGCGACACCTACCTGGAGATGATGGAGCGCGTGGCGCGCCTGGCGCCCGACGCCCGCATCAACGGCGTGACCGTGCAGAAGATGGTGCGCGCGCGGCGCGGGCGCGAAATCTACGTGGGCCTGGTCACCGACCAGCCCTTCGGCCCCGTGATCGTCTTCGGCGCGGGCGGCACCATGATCGAGCTCATGAACGACCGCGCGATGGAGCTGCCGCCGCTGAACCAGTTCCTGGCGCGCCACCTCATCGAGCGCTCGCGCGTGGCCGAGACGCTGGGCGAATGGCGCGGTGCCAACCCCGTGAACATGGAGGCCATCGAGGACGTGCTGCTGCGCGTGTCCGAAATGGTGTGCGAGCTGCCCGAGCTGCGCGAGATGGACATCAACCCCATCATCGTGGACGAGCACGGCGCGGTGTCGGTCGATGCGCGCATCGTGGTCGACAGCAGCACGCAGGCCGTGGCGGGCCCGGTGGGCAACGGCTACCAGCACCTGGCCATCATGCCGTACCCCGCGCGCTACCGGCGCGAATGGCCGCTGCCCGGTGGCGGCGCGTACGTCGTGCGGCCGGTGCACCCGAACGATGCGCAGATGCTGCAGGCGCTGGTGCAGGGCCTGTCGCCCGAGAGCCGCTGGTTCCGCTTCGTCTCCCGCTTCCATGAGCTGCCGCCGTCGATGCTGTCGCGCTTCACGCTCATCGACTACGACCGCGAGATGGCGCTGGTCGCCACCATCATGGAACGCAGCACCGCGCCCGACGGCAGCGTGCTCGAGACCGAGCGCATCGTGGGCGTGTCGCGCTACATCACCAACCCCGACCAGACCAGCTGCGAGTTCTCGCTCGTGGTGGCCGACGAGTTCAGCGGCAAGGGGATCGGCTCGCGCCTGATGGAAAGCATCATCGACGTGGCGCGCGACCGCGGCCTTTCCGAAATGGACGGGCTGGTGCTGGCCGGCAACCCCGACATGCTCAAGCTGGTGCGACGGCTGGGCTTCACGGTGAAGTCCTTCCCCGAGGACCCGGACTTCAAGCTCGTGACCTACCCGCTGTAGGCCAGAAAGGGAGGCCGCAACTCGGCGAAAATCGGCCGCCTTCCCTCTGCGCCTTCTTTCATGCTCCGAATCCTCTTGCGCTCCCTCGGCCGTCTGCTGGTGAGCTTCGCCCTGCTGCTGTCGGCCGCCTGGGCCTGCGCGGCCCTCTGGTACCAGCTGCCCGTGGCGACGCCGCTCAAGGTCGGCGCGATGGTGCTGTGGGGCCTCTTCGGCCTGGCGGCGATCGTGCTCGTGTGGCGCGGCAAGGCCACCCGACCGCTGCTGTCGTATGCCATCGGCTTCGCCATGCTGCTCGGCTGGTGGAACACCATCCTGCCCTCGCAGAACCGCGAATGGGCCGACGACGTGGCGCGCTACCTGACGCCGCGCGTCGAGGGCAGCGTGGTCACGATGGAGAACGTGCGCAATTTCGACTGGCGCAGCGACACCGACTACACCGTGCGCTGGGACACGCGCCGCTACGACCTGGACCGCCTGCGCTCGGTCGACGTGTCGCTGTCGTACTGGACCGGCCCGGCCATCGCCCACACGCTGGTGTCCTTCGGTTTCGACGACGGCCAGTTCGTGACCTTCTCCATCGAGATCCGCAAGGAGCGCGGCGAAAGCTTTTCGTCCGTGGGCGGCTTCTTCAAGCAGTTCGAGAACAGCCTCGTGGCCGCCGACGAGCACGACATCCTGCGCGTGCGCACCAACGTGCGCGGCGAAGACGTCTACATGTACCGCGTGCGCCTGCCGCAGGCCGAGATGCGTTCGCTGTTCCTCGGCTACGTGGGCGAAGCCAACGCGCTGGCGCGCGCGCCGAGCTTCTACAACACGCTCACCGCCAACTGCACGACCATCGTCTACAGCCTCGCCCGGCACGTCGTGCCCGGCCTGCCGATGGACTACCGCCTGCTGGCCTCGGGCTACCTGCCCGAGTACCTGCACGACGTGGGCGGCCTGACGCCGGGCCTGAGCATGGACGCGCTGCGCGCCGGCGGCCGCATCACCGACCGGGCCATCGCGACCGACCAGCAGCCCGGCGTGAACTTCTCGCAGGCGATCCGCCAGGGCCTGCCGGGCGTGGCGCCATGAGGCGCATCGGCTTCCCAGCGCTGCTGCTGGCGCTGTCGCTGCTCACCGGCTGCGCGGGCGTCACCGTCGGCACCATCTCGCCGGCCGACTACCTGGCGCAGCGGCGCGGCGACGTGCTCACCACCGGCAAGCTCAGCAGTTCCGCACAAGAGGTGCTGCGTGTCATCGGCTCCGACGCCGACCAGTGCCGCCAGGACGGCCGCGCCTGCCGCCAGAACCTCGCCACCTCCGCCGGCCTGAGCGACGAGCAACGCATGTCGGCGCTGTCCGAGGTGTGGCTGCAGCTCGCGCTGGCGGGCGGCGACGGCGGCTCGGCTGCGCAGCCCATGGCGCCCGAGGCCATCGAGGCGTGGCTGGAAACCGCGCGCCATGCCTACGCCTACCTGTTCCACACGGCGCGCAAGCCGCGCGACCGCGCCTTCGAAGACCGCCAGACGCAGGTGCGCGACTACTACAACTACGCGGTGCAACGCGCCATCACCGGCCTGTTCAGCCGCTACCGCAAGAGTGACACATCGGTGGCCGCCATTCCGCAGGTGAGCGGCTGGCGCATCGACGCCGACCTGTCGGCGCTGCAGCTCGCACCCGACGCGCCCCCGCCGAAAGAGCTGATTCCCGCCGCCTCGCTGACCTTCTCGGGCCTGCGCAACATCTACCGCCGCGACGGCTTCGGCGCCGAGCTGGTGGCCGCGGGCGACGACCGTCCGACCGCGGCGCAGGCCGACGAAGACGCCCCGCCCTTCAGTGAGACGCCCTTCCCCGCCCTCACCGCGCTGCTGCAGTTCGACGGTGCCACGCTGCAGGACGTGCTGGCCACGCGCACGCTGCGCATCGCCGTGTTCGACCCCTACCGCACCAGCACGATCCGGCTGGCCGGCGAAGAGATTCCGCTGGCCGCCAACTTCACCTCGGGCTACGGCCTGTGGCTGGCCCGCTCCGACTTCGCGCTGCAGGCGCTGCGCAGCCTGTTCGGCGGCGCCGAGGGCCTGACCCGGCCGCACATCTACCTGATGCAGCCCTACGACCCGAAGCGCCGCACCATCGTCATGCTGCACGGGCTGGCCAGCAGCCCCGAGGCCTGGATCAACGTGGCGAACGAAGTGCTCGGCGACGAGACGCTGCGCCGCCGCTACCAGATCTGGCAGGTGTACTACCCCACGAATGCGCCGCTGCCGCTGAACAACCTGGCCATCCGCGAAGCCATCACGCAGACCTTGGCGCACTTCGATCCGCAGGGCCGGGCCGAGGCTTCGCGCAACCTCACGCTCATCGGCCACAGCATGGGCGGCGTGCTGTCGCGCCTCCTGGTGTCGTCGTCGGGCGACGTGCTGTGGGACGCGCTGCGCGAGGGCTACCCCATGCCGGCCGCCCAGCGCCGTCGCATCGAGGAAGGGCTGGGGCCTTATCTGCGCTTCGAGCCGCTGCCCCAGGTCAGCGACGCCATCTTCATCGCGTCGCCGCACCGCGGCACCTCGTTCGCCAACAAGCGCATCTCGCGCTGGGTGGCCAACCTCATCACGCTGCCGGTGGCCATGCTGGGCCAGCTCAACGACATCTCGCGCGAGCTGATGCGCGTGGCGCCGAGTTCGCAGGACATGGGCCCGCTGCGCATTCCCAACAGCATCGACAACCTCAGCGACCGCGATGCGTTCGTGCGCCTGTCGTCGGGGCTGCCGCTGAGCTCGAAGGTGCGCTACCACTCGATCATCGGCAACGACACGCCGGGCCTGCCGCTGGCCGAGTCGAGCGACGGCATCGTGCCCTACACCAGCGCGCACCTCGACGGCGCGGCGTCGGAGCTGGTGATTCCCTCGGCGCACAGCGTGCAGGAGAACCCGCTGGCGATCCTGGAGATCCGGCGCATCCTGCGCGAGCAGCTGCAGCGCGTGCCCTGAGGGCACTTCAGGCCGTGGCGAGCACGGCCGCGGCCGGTGCGTGCCGCATGTCCGGCACCGCCGCCATCAACGCCTGGGTGTAGGCGTGCTTCGGCGCATCGAGCACCTCGCCCGCGCTGCCCTGCTCCACCAGCCGCCCGCGCTGCATCACGCCCACGTCGTCGCACATGTGGCGGATCACCGCGAGGTTGTGGCTGATCAGCAGGTAGGTCAGGCCGAACTCGTCCTGCAGGTCGCGCATGAGGTTCAGCACCTGGGCCTGCACCGACACGTCGAGCGACGAGGTCGGCTCGTCGCAGACGATGAACTCGGGCTGGCTGGCCAGCGCCCGTGCGATGGCGATGCGCTGGCGCTGGCCGCCGGAGAACTGGTGCGGGTAACGCCGCCCGTCGTCGGGCGACATGCGCACGCGGCGCAGCGCCTGGGCCACGCGCTCGGCGGTTTCGTCGGCGCTGGCGGCCAGGCCCAGCACCTCCACCGGCTCGGCGATGAGCCGGTCCACGCGCCAGCGCGGGTTGAGGCTGGCATGCGGGTCCTGGAAGATCATCTGGAAGCGCCGGCGCAGCGCGGCCGTCTGCGCGGCGTCGCCCCAGCGGTCGATGCCGTCGAAATGCACCGTGCCGGCCGTGGGCCGCGTGAGGCCCGCGATCATGCGCGCCACGGTCGACTTGCCCGAGCCCGACTCGCCGACCAGCCCGAAGGTGCGTCCGCGTGCGATGTCGAAGTTCACGCCGTCGACCGCGTGCAGCACCTTCTTCGGCTGGCGTGCCAGCGTGCGCACGAGCCAGCCGGCCGAGAGATCGAATTCGCGCGACAGGCCCTGCACGCGGATCAGCGGCGGGCTGTCGGCCGGCGGCGCCACGGTCTCGGCCTGCGCGGGCGGCAACGCGGCGGCCACGGCGATGTCCGCGCCGATCTCCGGCACAGGCAGCCGATGCAGCCTGTCGTGCACCGAAGGAATCGCGGCCATCAGCGCCCGCGTGTACGGCTCGCGCGGGTGGTCGAGCACCTGGCGCACCGGGCCGGTCTCCAGCACGCGGCCCTGGTACATCACCATCACGCGGTCGGCCGCCTCGGCGATCACGCCCATGTCGTGCGTGATGAGCATCGCGGCCGTGCCGCGCTCGCGGCAGACGCGCCGGAACACCCGGATCACCTGCGCCTGCACCGACACGTCGAGCGCGGTGGTGGGCTCGTCGGCAATCAGCAGTTGCGGCTCGGCGCACAGCGCGAGCGCAATCGCCACGCGCTGGCGCATGCCGCCCGAGAACTGGTGCGGGTACTGGTCGATGCGGCTTTCGGGGTCGGGAATCTCCACATCGGCCAGCAGTGCCAGCGCGCGCCGGCGTGCCTCCTGCTCGCTCACGGGCAGGTGCGTGCGGATGGTTTCGATGAGGTGGCGGCCGATCGGGTAGACCGGGTTCAGGCTGGTCAACGGGTCCTGGAACACGCTGCCGATGCGGCGCCCGCGCACGCGGCGCATGTCTTCGCCGCGCAGCGTGTCGATGCGCTCGCCGTGCAGCTCGACCGTGCCGCCCGCGATGCGCCCCGGCGGCGGCACCAGGCCGATGACGGCCGCGCCGACCATCGACTTGCCCGCGCCCGATTCGCCGACCACGCCCAGGATTTCTCCCGGCGCGATCTCGAACGAGACGCCATCGAGCACCTGCACCGTGCCCCGGTGCGTGTCGAAGGCCACGTCGAGCCCGCGCACGCGCAGCACGGGCGTTTCGCCGCGAGGCGATGGCGAGGGGTCGCGCGCGCTCATTGCAGCCTCGGATTCAGGGCGTCGCGCAGCCAGTCGCCCGCCAGGTTGACCGACAGCGCCAGCGCCAGCAGCACCAGCGCCGGAAACAGCAGGATCCACCACTCGCCCGAGAACAGGAAGCCCTGCCCGATGCGGATCAGCGTGCCCAGCGACGGTTGCGTGGGCGGCAGCCCCACGCCCAGGTACGACAGCGTCGACTCCGCCACGATGGCCAGCGCGAAGCTGATGGTGGCAATCACCAGCACCGGCGCCAGCAGGTTCGGCAGGATGTGCCGCACCAGGATGCCGGTGCGCGAGCGGCCGATGATCTGCGCGGCGGCCACGTAGTCCTTGTGCTTCTCGAGCATCACGGCGCCGCGCACCGTGCGCGCGTACTGCACCCATTCCGACAGCCCGATGGCAGCCACGATCACGTACACCGCCATGTCGTCGCGGTAGCCCTCGGGCAGCAGGCCGCGCGCAATGCCGAAGATCAAGAGCGCCACCAGCAGCACCGGAAAGGTCAGCTGCACATCCGCCACACGCATCACCAGCGTGTCGAACCAGCCGCCCGCATAGCCCGCCGCCAGCCCGAGCGGCACGCCGATGGCCAGCGACAGCCCCACCGCGCTCACGCCCACCAGCAGCGACATGCGCAGCCCGTAGAGGATGGCCGAGAACACGTCGCGCCCCTGGTCGTCGGCGCCCAGCGGGAAGAACGCGCCCGAAGCGCCCTGCTGCCCCGGCGGCGTGAAGGCGTCGATCAGGTCAAGCACGGCCGGGTCGAACGGGTCTTGCCGCGCGATCCACGGCGCGAACAGCGAGGCCAGGGCAACCAGCAGCAGCACGAAGGCGGCCAGTTGCACGGTGCGCGAGCGTGCGAAGGCGCGCAGCACGGGCGACTCGGCGTTGCGCCAGCGGCGCGGTGCGGGGGCGCCGGTCGGAGAAGGAAGCGTCATTCGGAAAAGAAAGAAGGAGTCAGGCGCGCCGCAGGCGCGGATCGACCAGCACGTACAGCAGGTCGACGATGAAATTGATCGCCACGTACAGCAGCGCGATCAGCAGCAGGTAGGCCGCCACCACCGGCACGTCCACCCCCTGGATCGACGTGATGAACAGCAGGCCCACGCCCGGCCACTGGAACACCGTCTCGGTGACGATGGCAAAGGCCACCAGCGAGCCGATCTGCAGCCCCGTGATGGTGATGACCGGGATCAGCGTGTTGCGCAGCGCGTGGCCGTAGTTCAGGTCGCGTTCGCGCAGCCCGCGCGCGCGGCCGAAGCGGATGTAGTCGGCGCGCAGCACCTCCAGCATCTCGGCGCGCACCAGCCGCATGATCAGCGTCAGCTTGTACAGGCCCAGCGTCAGCGCGGGCATCAGCAGCGAGGCCCAGCCCGAGGCCGTGAGCAGCCCGGTGCTCCAGCCGCCCAGCTGCACCGTGTCGCCGCGTCCGAACGAGGGCAGCCAGCGCAGCTCGACCGCGAACAGGTAGATGAGTCCGATGCCGATCAGGAAGGTCGGCAACGACACGCCGACCAGCGACACCGCCATGACCGCGCGGCTGGCCACGCTGTCGCGCCGGATCGCGGTGTAGACGCCCAGCGCCACGCCGCCCGCCACCGCCAGCACGGCCGCCACAAGCGCCAGCTCCAGCGTGGCCGGCAGCCGCTCGGCGATGAGCTCGACCACCGGCCGCTTCAGCCGGTACGACACACCCAGGTCGCCCTGCAGCGCATGGCCCACGTAGCGCAGGTACTGCACCGGCACCGGGCGGTCGAAGCCCAGTTCGGCCGTCAGAGCGGCGCGTTCTTCGATCGTGGCGTCTTCGCCGAGCAGGCTGATGGTCGGGTCGCCGATGTGGCGGAACACCAGGAAGGACACGAACGACACCGCCAGCAGCACCAGCACGGACTGGCCGAGCCGGCGCAAGAGATGAACCCACATGGTGTTCTCAGGGCTTCGCCACCTTCACGTTCTTGAAGAACACGCTGCCGTCGGGGCTCACGGGAATGTCCAGCTTCGGGGTCGAGGCGAAGTTGAGCACCTGGTCGTGCAGCGCGATGTAGATGCGTTCCTTCTGCACCGTCTGCCAGATGCGCTTGATGGTGGCGTCGCGCTTGGCCTTGTCGCTCTCGGCCGCGAGCGACGCGATCTGCGCGTCGACCTCGGCATTGCTGTAGCCGGTGGCGTTGGTCGGGCCGCGGCCGTCCTTGCCGCGCGTGTGCACCAGGTAATCGAAGATGTAGGCCGAGTCGTAGGTCGGCACGCCCCAGCCGAACAGGTAGAAGTCGGTGTCGGCCGAGTTGATGGCGGTGCTGTGCAGCGCAATCGGGCGCGCCGCCACCGTGGTCTTGATGCCGATGCGCCCGAGGAAGCCCGACACCGCCGTGCTGATGGCCTCGTCGTTCACGTAGCGGTCGTTCGGCGTGTGCAGCGTGATCGCAAAGCCGTTCGGGTAGCCGGCCTCGGCCAATAGCTTCTTCGCCTGCGCGGCGTTGGCCTTCGGGTAGGCCGCGAAGCCCTTCTCGTAGCCGTGCACGAACGGCGGCGCGATGATGCCCGAGGGGTTCGACAGCCCGCGCATCACCGCCGCCTTGATCGCGTCGCGGTCGATGGCCAGGCCGATGGCCTCGCGCACCTTGGGGTCGGCCAGCGGGTTCTTGCCCTTCACGTCGGCGTACTTGAGTTCCTTCGCGCCCACGTTCAGGCCCAGGAAGATCGAGCGGTTCTCGGGCCCTTCGGTCACGCGCAGGCGCTTGTCGGCCTTGAGCCGGCCCACGTCCTGCGCCGGCAGGTCCTGCACGAAATCGACCTCGCCCGACAGCAGCGCGGCCACGCGCGTGGCGGGCGACTTGATCGGCACATAGACCAGCTCGGTCACGTCCAGCGGAAACTGGCCGCGGCCCCAGTACTGCGGAAACTGCTTGAGCACCGTGCGTGCATCGACCTCGCGCGAGGCCAGCACGTAGGGGCCGGTGCCGTTCTCGTTGCGGGTGGCGAAGTTCTCGGTCTTGCTGGCCACGTCCTGCGACTGCTCGGCCTTGTTCGCCTTGGCCCAGGCCTCGTTGAGGATAAAGAGGTTCGTGAGGTTGTTCGGGAAGATCAGGTTCGGGCCCTTGGTCTTGACCTGCACCGTGAGCGCATCGACCTTCTTCACCTCGGCCACCGACGACAGCAGCGACTTGAGCGCCGAGCTCGGCGCCTGCGCGCGCTGCAACGAGAACACCACGTCGTCGGCCGTGAGCAGCGCGCCGTCATGGAACTTGACGCCGGGGCGCAGCTTGAACTCCCACACGGTCGGGTCGGCCGTGAGCCTCCACGAGGTGGCGAGCGCGGGCTGCAGCTTGCTGTCGGCGCCGCGCAGGATCAGCGGCTCGTAGATCTGGTGCAGCAACCCGAAGTTGGTGCCGGTGTTGACCGCATGCGGGTCGAGCGTGGCGGGGTCGGCGCTGCGCGCCCATCGCACGGTTTCGGCGGCAGCAACAGGCGCCTGCAGCAGGCCGGCGGCCAGCAGGGCCGCGGTCAGGAGTGGTCGGAGCATGGAATCCCTCGGGTGTTCTTGTGAAGTTGAAACAGGCAGATGGCCGCTGTGCGTGCACACGCGCCTGTCGATGCGTGGCGGGACTGTGCCCTGCCCCCGCGCCTTCCCCAACGAAGGAGTCCGCATATGGAAATACGGTGTCTGCGACGTTGAAAACCTGATTTCCCTTGGATGTTTTACGATGTACATTTACAGCGTAAATAAAAAGGAGGAGAGATGCCCAAAGCCTTGTCAGAAGAGGACGTCCAAGACTTCCGCCGCCGCCTGCTCGCGATTGCCGAACAGTCCTTCGCCGAGCATGGCGTCGACGGCGTCACGGTCCGCCAGCTGGCACAGCAACTGGGTTGCAGCGCGATGACGCCCTACCGCTACTTCCGGGACAAGACGGAAATACTGGCGGCGGTGACGGCGGCGGCGCTGGACCGTTTCTCGGCGTCGCTGGAGGCCGCGTTCGAGGCCCCCGGCAGCGCGCCCGAAAGATCGGCGGCCGTGCGCGGCGCCTACCTGCGCTTTGCTTTCGACAACCCTGGGGCCTACAAGCTCCTCTTCAACCTGCCGCATCCGGGCATGTCGGAGTTCCCGGAGCTGAAGCGCGCCGCACAGCGTGCCGAACAGATCATGACGGTGCCGTTGGAGCAGCTCGTCGCCGAAGGCGCCATCGCGGGCGATCCGCGCCTGCTCGGCCGGGTGTTCTGGAGCGCGATGCATGGGGCCGTGTCCCTGCAACTGGCCGGCAAGCTCGAGGCATCGCCCGGCTTCGACACCGTGCTCGACCACACGCTGCGCTTCATCGTCGCGGGCGCGAACGCCACCCACGGAAAGTAGGACGGCCATGCTGCTGACCGTGAAGGGTTCGCAGGTTCACCTGCTCGACAAGGGAGAAGGATCGCCCGTGCTGTTCCTGCACGGCAATCCGGACACCGCCGATGTGTGGCGTGGCCTCATCGACCGGTTGCATTCGCACCATCGCTGCCTCGCGCCCGATCTGCCGGGCTACGGACAGTCCGTCGCCGCACCCGGCTTCAGCTTCGCGCTGGAAGACCTGGCGGCATTCGTCGACGAGCTCGTGCGCCAGCTCGACCTGCAGGAACCGCTCAGCCTCGTGGTCCACGACATCGGCGGACAGTTCGGCCTGCCCTGGGCCATCCGGCATCCGCAGAAAGTCCGGCGCCTCAGCATCTTCAACACGGCCTTCTCGCCCGGCTACCGATGGACCCGCCTGCACCGCATCTGGCGCACGCCGCTGCTGGGCGAACTGGCGCAGTTCCTCACCAGCCGGCGCGCGTTCTCGCGCGAAATGAAGAAAGGCGCGAGCCGCCTCACCACCGAGCAGATCGACCGGATCTACGACCGCATCACCCCATCCATGAAGCAGACCGCGTTGCGCTGCTTCCGCGCCACCGAGCTGGCGCACTTCGAAGGATGGGACACGCAGCTGCGCGCCCTCGCCGCGCGCCTGCCGGTGCAGGTGCTCTGGAGCGACGACGATCCCTACATCGCCCCGGAATTCGCCGACCGCTTCGGCGCGCAGGCGGTGGTGCACCGGTACCGCGGCTACGGACACTGGCTGCCCCTGGAAGCCACGGAACGCGTGGGGGCGGAACTCGAGAAATTCCTTGCCTCGCCGGGCTGACGGATCGCCTGCCCGCACCCTTGCAGTCACTTGTCGATCACCGACGAGGTGCCGACAGCCACGGCCGACCTGTTTGCGTAACAGGCCATCACGCCCTCGCCGCCAAGCGCTTCAACCGCAATCCACCCCACACCGCCAGCAGCACGCTCGCGCCGAACACCCAGCCCGACAGCGCACCGGCCATCGTGCCCGACAGCAGGTTGCCGACCGTGCAGCCCAGCCCGGTCATCGCGCCCCACCCCAACAGCACGCCGCCGCCGAGGCCGCGCACGACCTGCCCCACGCTCGGCCATGCGGGCTTGAACTGCCCGCTCGCGAGCGCCGCGGCCAGCGCGCCCGCCACGAGGCCACCGACCAGCAGCGCATTGGGCGTCTGCCAGAGGCTTTCGACCACCGCCGTCACGCAGCCGCCGAAACCGTCGAGCCCGTCCAAGCGCTGAGGCAGCAGGCTGTGCGCGTTGCCGAAGTCGCGCGCGGCGCTGCCCAACGCGGCGGTGACGCCGAGGGGACGCAGCCGCAGCACCACGATCACGGCGATCGCGCCGACCGCGAGGCCACCCCACGCATACGGCCAGCGCCCATGCAGCAGGCGGCGCGCGGCGTCGATGAAGCGGCGCGGTGCAGGCGACGCACCCTCACCCACCGGCAGCTTCCGCCAGAGCCAGGCCGCGAGCGCTGCGAGCACCGCCAGCTGCAGCGCCGCCGAACCCGCATAGCCCAGGTGATGCGGCAGCCACACCACGGGCGCGGTGGCGATGGTGGCGCTGTAGAGCCAGTTCCAGCTCGCAAAGCCGAGCAGGAATCCCGCGCCCGCACCGAGCAGTGCGAACGGCGCGGTCGGCGAGCCTTCGCCCAGCCGGTACCAGTGCGCGCTGATGCACGAGCCCGACACCACCATGCCCGCGCCGAAGGCCAGCCCCGCGAGCACCAGGGCGCCGCTGACCGGCCCGATGTGCGCATCGGGCGGCAGCCGCCCCGGCTGCGGTACCGGCAACCAGCCCGTCATCACGACATGCATGCCCACGGTGCCGACCGCGAGCGCGGCCACGATGGCCAGCAGGCCGCGTGCGTCGCCGCCTTCGAAGTAGTCGCGCGCATGGCAATAGAAGCAGAAGCGCGAGCGCTGCAGCACCACGCCGAGCACCGCGCCCAGCCCGAGCGCGAAGGCCAGCGCGCGGCCGCCGCTGCGCTCGCCCAGCAGGTGCACGCCGGCGGCGATCAGCAGCAACACCACGACCGCAGCGGCCAGGCCTGTGCGAGAAAGCGGCGCAGGCGCCGCATGGATTGACGAAGCGGACATGCCCCGGTCCCTCTTTTTTGGGTCCAAAAAAAAGCGAGCCCGAGGGCTCGCCCAATGTCGCTCATCAGAGAGGCCGCGAGGTCCCTCCAACGCCGACTCACCTCGAACTCATCTCACCTCAACTCATTCATTTGGACGCCCAAACCGTGCCAGCCGGGTTGTTGACCGGCACGCCGACGGCGTTGCCGTACTCGGTCCACGAGCCGTCGTAGTTGCGCACGTTCTTGTAGCCCAGGATCTTGTGCAGCGCGAACCAGGTGTGGCTCGAGCGCTCGCCGATGCGGCAGTAGGTGATGGCCGGCTTGCTGCCGTCGATGCCAACGGCCGCGTAGATCGCCTTCAGCTCGGCGGCCGACTTGAAGGTGCCGTCTTCGTTCACCGCGCGGCCCCAGGGCACGTTGGCCGCGCCGGGCACGTGGCCCGCGCGCACCGCCAGTTCGGCGGCGCCGGCCGGCGCGAAGATCTTGCCGCTGTACTCATCGGCCGAGCGGATGTCGACCAGCTTCGCGTCGGAGCGGCCCTCGGCTACGGCCAGCACGTCGGCCAGCCGCGCGCGCAGCTGCGGGTTGGGCTGCGTCACCTTGAAGCGCGTGGCGACGTGCTCGGGCGCGCGGTTGTCGAGCACCCGGTTCTCGGCCTCCCACTTCTTGCGCCCGCCGTCGAGCAGCTTCACGTTCTGCACGCCGTACTGGTCGAACACCCAGGCACCCCAGGCGGCGAACCAGTTGTTGGTGTCGCCGTAGAGGATCACGGTGGTGTCCTTGTCGACACCGGCCGCCGACAGCAGCTTCTCGAACTCGGCCTGGCTCACGATGTCGCGGCGCACGCGGTCGTTGAGGTCGTTGTGCCACGAGAAGTTCACCGCGCCCGGAATGTGGCCGCGCTCGTACAGGCCCGGGTTCACGCTGACCTCGATCACGCGCAGCTTCGAGTTGCGCAGGTTCTTCTCGAGCCAGTCGGTGGAGACCAGTGGGCCGCTGCCGTCGGCCGAAGCCTGCGCGAAGGCCGACGGTGCGGTGGCCAGGAAGGTCAGCGTGGCGAGGGACGCGGCGCGCCACCATCTGCTGAAGATCGACATGCGGGACTCCTTGTGTTGAATGGAAGACATCTGAAACAGATCAGAGCGAACTCTAGGCAGGCCACCCGCGATCACCAACGAAGCGTTTGCGATAAGCGCATGCGCAAAGCGTCTGAGGCTCAGGCGAGAGCGACTTCCTTGTGTGGCAGCTCGGCGCGCACGCGCCAGCCCAATTCGGGCGCGATGCGCACCGCCAGGTCGTCCAGGATCTGCTCGTAGGCCTCGCTGTCGAAGTTGTAGGGCAGCTCCACGCGCAGCTCGCTCACCAGCGGCAGCACGGGGTCGCGGTGCAGGCGCTCGAGGATCTCGTCGGCGCTGCCCACGAGGTCGCCGGCGAACAGCGTGCGGCGCTCGCCCTGCGGCGACAGCGTGCGTTCGACGCGGCCCGCGGCGAACGCGCGGTAGCGGCGCCGCGTGGCGGCATCGGCGCCGTCGAGCGGCACGATCACGCGGCCCAGCGCGATCCGCCCGCGCCGCGCGCCCGGCACTTCGCTGGCGCGGTAGCGCTCGACCAGGCCGGTCTGCGCCTCGAGGAAGTCGTCGGTGGTCTCGCCCGTGAGCACGTTGCCCAGCAGCAGGTGAAAGCCGTTGCGCCCCGCCCATTCGGCCGAGCGCAGCGACCCGCCGCCGTACCAGAGCCGCCCGACCAGGCCGGGCGCATAGGGCTGCACGCGCGGACGCACGCGCCCGCCGGCGGATTCGACCACCGTGTCCTCGTCGCCCAGCAGCACGTCTTCGAGGTTGGCGCGCAGCCGCGCCACGCGCTTGTGCGTGAAGTCGACCGTGGCCGGCGGTGCGTCCTGGAAGCGCCCGCCCAGCAAGGCGCCGTGCGGCGGCGCACCCGCGCTCAGGCCCACCTGCAGGCGCCCGCGCGAGAGCACGTCGACGGTGGCCAGGTCTTCGGCGAGCCGGAACGGGTTTTCGTAGCCCATCTGGATCACGGCCGCGCCGAGTTCGATGCGGCGCGTGCGCTGCGTGGCGGCGGCCAGGAAGGTCGGCGCCGACGACACGGCGCGCTCCAGGTGGCGCTGGCGCACCCAGGCGCTGTCGAAGCCGCGCCGCTCGCCGAACTCGAACAGCCGCAGCGCGGCTTCGAGGCCCGCGTGCGGGTCGGCCTCGTCGTAGTTGCCGGGCGTGAGGAAACCGATGTGATGGATGGTCATGGTCGTGTCGCTCGCAGGGTCAGAACTTCGGCAACCCCGGCGGGTTGACCTCCGATTTCGGCAGCGCCTCTTCGGCCAGGCGCCAGCGCGCGAGCGCCTTGGCGTAGGTGCCGTTGCGGATCAGGTTGTTGGCCGCGGTGGTGAGCGCCACCGCCAGGCCGCTGCCCTTGCGCGTGGCCACGGCCACGTCCGACTTCAACGGCCAGCCCGCGTTCACCGTGCCGGCCAGCCGCAGTTGCCCGTTCTTCGCGGCCTCGTAGGCCTGCGGCGCGTTGGGGTTGAAGTTGGCGTCGACGCGCTTCGTCGTCACCGCCAGCCAGCGCGTCACATCGTCGTCGTAGTACTGGATCGACACCGGCTTCAGGCCTGCGGCCACGTTCTGCCGGTCCCATTCGAGCAGGATGCGCTCCTGGTTCGTGCCGGCGCCGGTCGTGAGCTTCAGGCCCGCCACGTCCTTCGGCTCCTTGATCGACTGGATGGCGCTGTCGGTGCGCACGTAGAAGCCGTGCAGGCCGAGCCGGTAGGTCGAGAAGTCGAACTTCTCCTTGCGCTGCTCGGTCACGCCCACGTTGGAGATCACGGCATCGTACTTGCCCGAGCTCAGGCCCAGCGGCCAGTCGGCCCAGGCGACGGGCCGCAGCTCCAGCTTCAGGCCCAGCGCCTCGGCGATGAGGTGGGCAAAGTCGGGGTCGAAGCCCACCACCGTCTTCGCGTCGGTGGCATAGGTGGAGATCGGCGGCGCGAACGGCGCGATGGCGATGGTCAGCACGCCCTCCTTCACGAACTTGAAGCTGGGCGGAATGGCGTTGACGGCCTCGGCGTCCTTGCCGGTGTGCAGGCGGCCCTTCTGCTCGGGGCTGAAGTCGAAGGTGTCGGCGGCATGCGCCGGCGCGAACGCCATCAGCCCGAGGGCGGCCAGCGCCCCCAGTGTCTTCTTGAGCGACATGATCCCCTCCCCTCAGTTCTTCGGCAGGCCGGGTGGGTTGGTGCGCGCCACCTCGATCGCTTCGGATGCCAGGTTCCAGCGCGACAGCGCCTTGCCGTAGTTGCCGTTCCTGATCTGCGTGTTCAGCGCCAGCGTCACGGCTTCGGCAATGCCCGAGCCCTTGCGCGAGGTGACGGCGATCTCGGCGTTGAGCGGCCAGCCGCCCGACACCAGGCCCGCGAGCCGCGTCTTGCCGTCGCGCGCCTCGTAGGCCGCGATGGCGTTGGGGCCCACGTAGGCGTCGGCGCGGCCCGACTGGATGGCCAGGCGCTGCACCACATCGTCGTCGTAGTACTGGATCTCGATGGGCTTGAGGCCGGCGGCCAGGTTCTGCTTGTTCCAGCGCAGCAGGATCTGCTCCTGGTTCGTGCTGGCCGTCACGATGAGCTTCAGGCCCGCGATGTCCTTGGGTTCCTTGATGGGGCCGAGCTTGCTGTCCGACTTCACGTAGATGCCCAGCTGGTCGTTGCGGTAGGTCGAGAAGTCGAACTTCTCCTTGCGCTCCTCGGTCACGGTCACGTTGGACACCACCACGTCGAACTTGCCCGACTGCAGGCCCAGCGGCCAGTCGGCCCAGGCGGTGGACACCAGCTCCAGCTTGCGCCCCAGGCTGTCGGCCACGAGCTGTGCGATGTCGGGCGCGTTGCCCACGGGCGTCTTCGTGTCGGTGGCGTAGGCCGCGAACGGCAGCCGGCCGGTGGTGGTGCCCACGACGAGCACGCCTTCCTTCTGGAACTTGAAGTCCTTCGCGAGCCGCACGGCCTCGTCGATCTTCTGCGCGCGCGGGCGGCCTGGCTGCTCGGGGCTCAGGTCGGGCGCCGGGGCGGTCTGGGCCGTGGCGGCGATCGGCAGCAAGGCCGCCAGGAGAACGGACAGGAGAAGGCGTCGATGGGTCATGAAAGGCGGTCGGTTTGAAAAACGGGGAAGGGAAAAAACTCAGAGCACCTTGGCCAGGAACTCGGCCGTGCGTGGGTGCCGCGGTGCGTTGAACACCTGCTCGGGCGTGCCGGTCTCGAGGATGCGGCCCTGCTCCATGAAGACCACGGTGTCGGCCACCTCGCGGGCAAAACCGATCTCGTGCGTCACGATGACCAGCGTGGTGCCGGAGCTCGCGAGTTCCTCGATCACCGCGAGCACCTCGCCCACCAGCTCGGGGTCGAGCGCCGAGGTGGGCTCGTCGAACAGCAGCACCTTGGGCTTGAGCGCCAGTGCCCGCGCGATCGCCACGCGCTGCTGCTGGCCGCCCGAGAGCTGGCGCGGGTAGGCGTCCTTGCGGTCGGCCAGGCCGACGCGCGCCAGCAGGTCGGTGGCCAGCGCCTCGGCCTCGGCGCGCGGCAGGCCGCGCACCGACTGCGGCGCCTCGACGATGTTCTCCAGCACCGTGAGGTGCGGGAACAGGTTGAAGTTCTGGAACACCATGCCCACGTCGACGCGGCGCGCGAGGATGTCCTTCTCGTGCAGCTCGTACAGCGTGTCGGCGTCGCGCCGGTAGCCGATGAGTTCGCCGTCGATGGCAATGAAGCCGTCGTCCACGCGCTCCAGGTGGTTGATGGTGCGCAGCAGCGTCGACTTGCCCGAGCCCGAGGGGCCGAGGATCACGGTGACGCTGCCACGCGGCGCGGTGAAGGTCACGTCGTCGAGCACCTGCAGCGCGCCGAAGCGCTTGGACACGCCGTGGATCGTCACCTCGCCGCCCGGCGCGCGCGAGCCGTTCCAGCGCGGCACCTGTGCGGGCGCCGGCGCCGGCGCCGGTGCCGACACGGGCACCACGGCCGGCGCCCTGCCCCGCGCCCACAGCCCGTGCACCACGCCGCCCAGCCACGAGCGCGGCGCATGGCGCAGCGCCCCGCGCGAGAAATGCCGCTCGATGTAGTGCTGCGCCACCGACAGCACCGTGAGGATCACGAGGTACCACACGGTCGCCACCATGAGCAGCGGAATCACTTCCAGGTTGCGCCGGTAGATGATCTGGATCGTGTAGAACAGCTCGGGCAGCGCCAGGATGTAGAGGTTCGAGGTGCCCTTGGCCAGCCCGATGATGTCGTTGAAGGCCGTCGGCAGGATGCTGCGCATGGCCTGCGGCAGCACGATGCGCGAGGCCTGGCGCCGGCGCGAAAGGCCCAGCGCCGCTGCAGCCTCGAGCTGCCCCTGGTCCACCGACAGGATGCCCCCGCGCACGATCTCCGAGGCGAAGGCCGCCTGGTTCAGCGTGAGGCCCAGCAGCGCCGCCACGAAGGGGCTGATGAGCTGCGTGGTCGGGTACGAGAAGAATGTCAGGTCGGTGAACGGCACGCCCAGCGACACGGTCTCGTACAGGTAGCCCAGGTTGTTGATGATCAAGAGCAGCACGATCACCGGCACCGAACGGAAGAGCCAGGTGAACACCCAGGCCAGCCGTGCCAGCAGCGGCGAGCGCGACACCCGCGCCAGCGCCAGCCCCGTGCCGAAGAAGAAGCCCAGCACCGCCCCCAGCGCCGTGAGCAGCAGCGTGCGGCCCAGCCCGGCCAGCACCGGCTCCGAGAAGAACCACTGCGCGAACACCGGCCAGCCCCAGCGGGGGTTGGTGAGCACCGAATGCAGCACGAGGCCGATCACCGCCACCGCGAAGACGGTGCCGACGGTGCGCGCCGGGTAGGTCGCGGGGACGATGCGAAAGTGCGAGTAGTCGCCCTTGGCGGGCGGTGCCGCGTCGCTGCGGCGCAGGGGTGCCGTGGGGGTACGAGGCTCCGGACCGGCGTCGAGCACGGTGGTCGTGTTCATCGCGACACCGCCCCGCTCAGTGCCACACCGGCACGGCCTTGCGTGGCCCATTGCGCCAGGTGCTTCTCGAACGGCAGCTTGCGCGGCGTCTCGGGGTCGGCGTCGTCCGTGAACAGCGCCGTGTAGCCATGGCTGCGGTACAGGCCCACGGCCTCGGGCTGGCGAAAGCCCGTCGTGAGGTAGATGCGCTCGTAGCCCTGGCGCAGCACCTGCGCCTCCAGCTCGGCCAGCACGCGGCTGGCCAGGCCCTGGCGGCGCAGCGCGCCGTGCGTCCACACGCGCTTGAGCTCGGCGGTGCGTTCGTCGTGGCGCATGAAGGCGCCGCCGCCGATCGCCACGCCGTCGCGCAGCAGCAGCACGAAGTTGCCGTGCGGCGGTGCGAACACTTCGGGCGCGTAGCGGTCGATCTCGCGCGGCGCGCCGGGCTCGCGCAGCACGTCGCCGTAGCGGCTGTCGTACTCGAAGGTGAGCCCTTCGATCAACGGCCGGGCCAGCGGGTCCAGCGGCGTGGTGTAGAGAAACTGTTCGCTCATGGGGTGGTTTCCTGGGTGTCGCCGTCGGCGGAAAGAAAGCGCTCGGCCAGCCGGGCCCAGTACACGGCCGCGGGCGCGAGGATCGCGTCGTTGAAGTCGTAGCGCGGGCTGTGCAGCGAGGCGCTCTCGCCGTTGCCGAAGAACACGTAGCTGCCGGGGCGCGCCTGCAGCATGTAGGCGAAGTCTTCGCTGGCGGTGCGCGGGCGGAAGGCCGGATCGACGCGCTGCGCGCCGAAGGTGTCGACCGCCACGGCGCGCGCGAAGGCGGTTTCTTCCACGTGATTGACCACCGGCGGAAAGCCCGGCCGGTAGTCCACCTCGGCCTGCGCGCCGAAGCTCTCGGCCTGCGCCCGCGCCAGCGCGGGAATGCGCTGTGCCAGCAGCGCGCGCACCTCGGGCTTGAACGAACGCGCCGTGAGCTTGAGCTCGACGGTGTTCGGAATCACGTTGGAGGCCTCGCCGCCGTGGATGGAGCCCACCGTGACCACGCCCATGTCCAGCGGATCGACGTTGCGCGACACCACGGTCTGCAGCGCCGCGATCAGGTGCGCGCTCGCGACCACGGGGTCGACCGTCTCGTGCGGCTGCGCGCCGTGGCCGCCCTTGCCGCGCACCGTGATGTGGGCCTGGTCGATGGCCGCCATCGCGGGCCCGGTAACGCAGCCCACGTGCCCTGCCCCCACGCCGGGCCAGTTGTGCAGGCCGAAGACGGCGTCGCACGGGAAGCGCGTGAACAGGCCCTCGTCGATCATCTTCTTGGCGCCCGCACCGAGTTCTTCGGCGGGCTGGAAGATCAGGTGCAAGGTGCCGTGAAAGCTGCCCGCCTCGGCCAGGAAGCGGGCCGCCGCGAGCAGGATTGCCGTGTGGCCGTCGTGGCCGCAGGCGTGCATCACGCCCGCGTTCTCGCTCGCGTACGGCAGGCCCGTGGCTTCCTGGATCGGCAGCGCGTCCATGTCGGCGCGGATGCCGAGGCTGCGCCCCGGCCCGCGCCGCAGCGTGCCCACCACGCCGGTGCCGGCCAGGCCGGTCGTGACCTCGTAGCCCCAGGCCGCGAGCCGCTCGGCCACGAGCGCCGAGGTGCGGTGCTCCTTGAACGACAGCTCGGGGTGCTGATGGATGTCGCGCCGCAGCGCGATGAACTCGTCACCGTAGCCGGCAATGGTGGATTCGACGCGGTGGATGTCCTTCAGGGCCGGTCGTGGCAGCGCGGCGCCCATCAGGCGGCCTTGCGCTCGACGGTGGCGCCGGCTTGCGGCGCGGCATGGCGGCTCGCCTTGCGCGGCAGGCCCAGGTGGTCGCGCAGGGTCTGGCCGGGCAGCGTGCGCTGGTAGCGACCGCGCGCCTCCAGCGCGGGAATCACGAACGCGATGAAGTCATCGAGGCCCTGCCCCAGCACCGGAAAACCGAGGATGAAGCCGTCGGCCGCGCCCTCGTCCACCCAGCGGATGATCTCGTCGGCGATGCGCTCGCCCGTGCCCACGAACTGCGTGCGCGGCGTGGCGACTTCGAGTGCCACCTCGCGCAGCGTCTGGCCCTTGGCCTTGGCATTCGCCTTGATGCGGTCGGTGGTCGAGCGGAAGCTGTTGCGACCGATCTCGCCCAGCTCGGGGAACGGCGCATCGAGCGGGTACTGGCTGAAGTCGTGGTGGTCGAAGAAGCGGCCCAGGTAGGCCAGCGCCTCCTCGACCGTCAGCAGCGCGCGGATGGCGAGGTACTTGGCCTCGGCTTCCGCCTCGGTGGCCGCGACCACCGGGCCGATGCCCGGGAAGATCTTCACGTCGCCGGCCTGCCGCCCCTGCGCCACGGCGCTGGCCTTGACCTGCTTGAGGAAGGTGCGCGTGTCTTCGAGCGAGGGCGAATGCGTGAACACCGCGTCGGCGTACTTGCCTGCCAGGCCGATGCCCGCGTCCGACGAGCCGGCCTGGAAGATCACGGGCTGGCCCTGCGGCGAGCGCTGGATGTTCAGCGGCCCGGCCACCTGGAAGAAGCGGCCCTTGTGGTCCAGCGTGTGCAGCTTGTCGCGGTCGAAGAAGCGGCCGCTCTCGCGGTCGCGCACGAAGGCGTCGTCGTCCCAGCTGTCCCACAGGCCCTGCGTCACGGCCAGGTACTCGTCGGCGATCTCGTAGCGCAGCGCGTGCTCGGGGTGGGCGCGGCTGTAGTTCTTGGCGCTGCCTTCCAGCGGCGTGGTCACCACGTTCCAGCCCGCGCGCCCGCCGCTGATGAGGTCCAGCGAGGCGAACTGCCGCGCCACCGTGAATGGGTCGCTGTACGAACTGGAGATGGTGCCCGCCAGGCCGATCTTCGTGGTGACGGCGGCCAGCGCCGACAGGATCGAGATCGGCTCGAAGCGATTGAGGAAGTGCGGGATCGACTTCTCGTTGATGTAGAGCCCGTCGGCCACGAACGCGAAGGCGATGCCCGCGGCCTCTGCCTTCTGCGCGCTGCGGATGAAGAAGTCGAGGTTGACGCTGGCATCGGCCGGGCCGCCCGGGTGCTTCCAGGCATTCATGTGGCTGCCGGCCCCTTGCAGCATGACGCCGAACTGGATGTTGCTCATGACGATCGTTCTTGTGGTGGGAAAAGGAAAAAACTCAGGCCAGTGCGGGCTCGCGGGCCTGCGCCAGCAGCTCGACCGCCGTGGCGCGCGCGCCGAAGTCCGCCACCGGGATGTCGATCACGAACTCCTCGATGCCATGGCGCGCGCTGAGGGCTTCGAGCGCGTCGCGCACCTCGTCGCCGGTGCCGGCGATGACGTGCGGGCGCCGTTCCTCGGTGCGGTAGTCGCTCGCGCCGGCCTGCCGCGCGAACTCGGCGGCGGCTTCGAGGCTGGGCAGGTTCACGCTCTGGCCCGTGGGCAAGGTCACGCGGAAGCTGCGCAGCGCGCCCACGCGCTCGGCAGCCTCGTCGTGCGTCTCCGCTGCGAAGGCGAACAGCGCGAGCAGCGGCGCGCGGCCGGTCGCGCCGCGGTAGGCGTCGATCGATTGCCCGATGTTCACGGGGTCGCCGTTGAAGTGGCCCGCGTAGACGAACTGCCAGCCCAGCCGTGCCGCGAGCAGCGCGCTCTCGGGGCTGCCGCCGAGCAGCACGCGCTGCGGCGCCACCGGCGGGAACGGCGTGGCCACCGCGCCGGCCAGCGCATGGTCGGCGGGCACGCCGTCGTGCAGGAAGGCATCGAGCTCGCGCAGGCGCGCTTCGAAATCGAGGGCCTTTGCCTTCACCGGGTCATGCAGCGACTGCAACGCCTTGCTGGTCAGCGGCAGGCCGCCCGGCGCCTTGCCGATGCCCAGGTCGACACGGCCCGGCGCCAGCGAGGCCAGCACCTTGAAGGTCTCCGCCACCTTGAACGGGCTGTAGTGCTGCAGCATGACGCCGCCGGTGCCGATGCGGATGCGCGAGGTCTTGGCCAGCAGGTGCGAGGCCAGCACCTCGGGCGCCGAACCCGCGTAGGTGCGGTTGCCGTGGTGCTCGGCCAGCCAGTAGCGCCGGTAGCCCAGCCGTTCGGCGCGCCGGGCCAGCGCGATGGTGTGCTGGAACGCCTGCGTGGCGTCGGCACCTTCGGGGATCAGGCTCTTGTCGAGCAGGGAGAGCGAGTAGGACACGGTGTTCGGCGATGGCGCAGTGGAAGCGGGTGTGCTTCAAATTCTGCGAGCCATCGCACGGGCCGTTTGCGCTGAATTCCTCTATCGATATCTGGAATTTGCGGGGTCGCGCGGCTCACCATGCATAGGGCAAAAGGGCCGCCACCGCCGTGGCGTGCAGCCGCCTGCGCACGCGCAGCGGCACATGGCCGTGCGGTGCGCGGCGTGCCACTTCATGCGGCGACGCCGGCGCGATGCACCAGGCGATGGCGGTCAGCGCGAGGACGTGGCGGGCCTGTGCGGCCGGGGATGAAGAGGCGACGGTGTGCAGTGGCATGGCGGGCGGTTTCCCTGGTTCGATGCCGCCGATTCTGCGAAGCGCACCCGCCGTTGCCAACGACGGATTGCGAATGTCCTGATGCGGTTTGCATCGCATCCGCGCGCCCAAAGGTGTTGCCCCGCCCCCCATGCGATGGCTACGATGGGCACGCAACCACCCAAGGAGCAGCCGCCATGTCGAACCATGTCTACAAGTCGCTCGAGCTGACGGGCTCGTCCAAGACCAGCATCGAGGACGCGGTGCAGACCGCCATCGCGAAGGCGCACGAGACGGTGCGCAACATCCAGTGGTTCACCGTCACCGAGACGCGCGGCCACGTGGTCGACGGCAAGGTCGCGCACTGGCAGGTGACGGTGAAGATCGGCTTCACGCTCGAGTAGCCGCAACGCGGCCTTGACGGGTCAGGCGCGCAGCGCCGAGGTGCCGTCGTAGATATAGCGGCGCGACCACGGGAGCGTGCTTGCCGCCCTGCCCGCCTTGCGCCCGACGATCTGGTAGATCGCCACGTCATCGTTCTCGAAGGCATAGGCGCAGCCCGCAAGGTAGATGCGCCAGATGCGGAACTTCTCTTCGTCGACGAGCGCGCGCGCCTCGTCGGCATGGGCCTCGTAGGCGTCGCTCCAGTGGCGCAGCGTCTGCGCGTAGTGGCGGCGCAGGTTCTCCACGTCGAAGGCTTCGAGCCCGCCCTGCTGCATGGCCTGCAGCGCCAGGCTGATGTGCGGCAGCTCGCCGTTGGGAAACACGTAGCGGTCGATGAAGTCGCCGCCGCCGTACGACACACCGCCGCCCTCGGGGTCGGACGAGGTGATGCCGTGGTTCATGACGATGCCGTCGTCGGCCAGCAGCTGCTGCACGCGCTTGAAGTACTCGGGCAGGTTCTTGCGGCCCACGTGCTCGAACATGCCGACGCTGGTGATGCGGTCGAACTGGCCGGTCACGTCGCGGTAGTCCTGCAGGCGGATCTCGATGCGGTCTGCGAGGCCTGCGGCCTTCACGCGTTCGGTCGCGAGGTCGAACTGGTTCTGCGACAGCGTGACGCCGACGCAGCGCGCGCCGAACTTCTGCGCCGCGCGGATCACCAGCGCGCCCCAGCCGCAGCCGATGTCGAGCAGCGTCTGCCCGGGCTGGAGTTCGATCTTGGTGAGGATGTGGTCGATCTTCTTCAGCTGCGCGGTGGCCAGGTCTTCGTCGCCGTTCTCGAAGTAGGCGCACGAATAGACCATGTTCGCGTCCAGCCAGAGTTGGTAGAACGCGTTGGACACGTCGTAGTGGTACTCGATGGATTTCTTGTCCGACGACTTGGTGTGCGCGAAGTAGCGGGCCATGCTTTGCAGCGCGCCGCCGGGCTTGTCGAGCGAGGTCTTCGCCAGGCCGTAGGCGATGTCGATCACGTCGCTGAGCTTGCCTTCGATGTCGATCTTGCTCTTGACGTAGGCCTCGCCCAGGTTGTCGAGCGTGGGCTGCAGCATCAGCGACAGCGCCGCGGGCGATTTCACGTGCAGCGTGACCGCCGGTCCGCTGAAGTCACCGAAGTCGTAGGACTGGCCGTCCCACAAGGTGAGCCGCGCGGGCAGGTTGGCCCGTGCGCGAACCGCGGCGCTCCACTGCGCCAGCTTCTTTTCCCAAAGCATGCATCTCTCCGAGTTGTTGAGTAGTCCCGCCTCCACGGGCGGACGGGTGCTGCAGCGAACAAAACGATAGCGAGAATTTGCGAAACCTGCATGGCCGCGACGACGCAAGAAATCGCGGCAGGTGCTATAGGCGCACGGGCGCGATGCGACCGATGCAATGCGACCGATGCAATGCCTACGCGGCTTCCATCGAGGTCGCGTCGTTGCCGGCCTCGCCGAGCCAGCGGCGCTTGTCGCGCAGCGGCGGCGCACCGAACATGCGGCCGTACTCGCGCGCGAACTGCGAAGGGCTTTCGTAGCCTACGTTGTGCGCGGCGCTGGCCACGTCGGTGCCGGCGATCAGCATCTGGCGGCGCGCCTCCTGCAGGCGCAGCTGCTTCTGGTACTGCAGCGGGCTCATCGCGGTCACGGCCTTGAAGTGGTGGTGGAACGACGACACGCTCATGTGCACCGCGCGCGCCATGTCTTCCACGCGCAGCGACTGCGCGTAGTTCGTGCGCAGCGCGCTGATGGCTTTCGCGATGCGCTGCGTGTGGCTGTCGTGCAGCGCGATCTGGCGCAGCCGCGCGCCCTCGCCGTTCACCAGCAGGCGGTACATGATCTCGCGCTTGATGAGCGGCGCCATGATCGGAATGTCTTCGGGCGTGTCGAGCAGCCGCAGCAAGCGCAGCACGGGCTCCAGCACCGGCATGGCGATGCGGTTGACGTACATGCCGCGCGAGGCCGGCGCGTTGGCCTTGGCCGGCAGCTTTTCGTCGCCGATGAGGTCGCCGATCTCGTCGAGCGCCAGCTCCAGCCGCACGCCCAGGTAGGGCTCGTTCTCGCTGGTCACGCACACCTGGCCGCACACCGGCAGGTCGACCGAGGTGACGAGGTAGTTCATGGGGTCGTACACGTAGATGTCGTCGCCCACGATGATCCGCTTGGAGCCCTGCGCGATGAGGCCCAGCGCCGGCGTGGCGAAGCCGTGCTTGGGGCCGTCGGGCTTGCTGATGCAGTGCACCTGCAGGCCGGGCACGGCGCATTCGACCGTGCCGTCCTGCCCGCGCGTGATGTGGCGGATGAGCTGCACCAGCTCTTCGCGGGCGGCATCGAGTTCGGGTTCCAGCGGCATCGGCATGGCGAGGACGGTGGCGGTGTCGGGGGTTTCATCAGACATGGGTAGGCCTCTGACAAAGGGGAGCGGCCGCGGTGGCGGCCATGGAGGATTGGGCTGCCCGCAGCTTAGCGTCGCATCCTCTCCTTCGCACGGCCTGCGCACGAGGTCTGGAGAAATAGGCAAAGACTTTGCAGAAACGCGCTCGCCCGCGGGGGCGCGCCGGCGGGATACTTTTTCGCAACCGCCGGCCATTCGTCAAGCCGGACGGCCCCTCCACCCGCAAAGGACAACTTTCGATGCAATACCGCCAATTCGGCCGCACCGGCCTCCTGGTTTCCGAACTCTGCCTCGGCACGATGACCTTCGGCGGCGCGCCGGGCATCTGGGACCACATCGGCCAGCTGCAGCAAGGCGAGGCCGAAGGCCTCATCGCCCGCTCGCTCGACGCCGGCATCAACTTCATCGACACGGCCGACGTGTACTCCGAGGGCCTGTCCGAAACCATCACCGGCCAGGCGCTGAAGAACCTGAAGGTGCCGCGCGACCGCGTGGTGGTCGCGACCAAGGTGCTGGGCGAAACCGGCAGCAAGGGCGTGAACTCGGCCGGAGCCTCGCGCTACCACATCATGGACGGCGTGAAGGCCAGCCTGAAGCGGCTGCAGCTGGACCACATCGACCTGTACCAGATCCACGGCATCGACCCGATCACCCCCATCGAGGAAACGGTGCGCGCGCTCGACGACCTCGTGCGCCAGGGCCACGTGCGCTACGTGGGCGTGTCGAACTGGGCCGCCTGGCAGATCGCCAAGGCGCTGGGCATCGCCGAGCGCGACCGGCTGGCGCGCTTCGAGTCGCTGCAGGCCTACTACACCGTGGCCGGACGCGACCTGGAGCGCGAGCTGGTGCCGATGCTGCGCAGCGAGCAGCTCGGCCTGATGGTCTGGAGCCCGCTGGCCGGTGGCCTGCTCAGCGGCAAGGTCGACCGCCACACCGCCACCGCGCAAGGCAGCCGCCGCGCGAGCTTCGACTTTCCGCCGGTGAACGTGGCGCGCGCCTACGACTGCATCGACCTCATGCGCCAGTTCGCCGAGCCGCGCGGCGTGTCGGTGGCGCAGATCGCGCTGGCCTGGCTGCTGCACCAGCCGGTGGTGACCAGCGTGATCGTCGGCGCCAAGCGCATCGACCAGCTCGACGACAACATCGCCGCCACCGAGGTGCGGCTCACGGCCGACGAACTCGCGGCGATCGACAGGGCCAGCGCGCTGGCGCCCGAGTACCCGGGCTGGATGCTCGCGCGCCAGGGCGGCGTGCGCGCCCAGCGGCTGGCCGATTCAGGCCGTCGCGGCTGACACGAGCGGGGCCTCGGTGCGACGCGCGGCATGCGCCGCGCTCGCCCGCAGCGCGCGCAGGTCGAGGTGTTCGGCGGCGCGCGCCGCCAAGGGCTCTGCCAGGTGCGGCACCACGCCCAGCAGCGGCGCACCGAGCCGGGCGCGCAGCGTCTGCAGGTTGCCTTCGGGCGAGAGCATCTGCGGCTCGACCACGCTCGCGACCCAGCCGGCCAGCACCAGCCCGCGCGCACGGATCGCCTCGGCGGTGAGCAGCGCGTGGTTGAGGCAGCCCAGCCGCAGCCCGACCACGAGGATCACGGGCAGGCCCAGCGCCACCGCGAGGTCGGCCGTGTCCAGGTCGTCGCCCAGCGGCACGCAAAAGCCGCCCACGCCTTCCACCACCACCGCATCGGCCTGCGCCGACAGCCGCTCGAAGGCATCGAGCAGCACGGGCAGCGCGACCTGCACGCCCTCTTCCCGCGCCGCCAGGTGCGGCGACATCGGCGCCTTCAGCACGTAGGGGCAGCGCCAGGCCAGTGGCGCGTCGACGTTGCCGGCCGCCTGCAGGCGCTCGACGTCTTCGTTGCGCCATTCGCCGTCGATGGCATCGAGCCCCGCTGCCACCGGCTTCATGCCGACCGCACGCAGGCCCGAGGCGGCCAGCAGCGCGAGCATGGCGCTGCTCACCAGCGTCTTGCCCACGCCGGTGTCGGTGCCGGTGACGAACCAGCGGCGCTGTGTCGCCGCAGCTGCTGCCGTCGTCATGCGGCCTCCGGCCATGGTTCGGCCAGGGCCTCGCCCAGCGCGCCGATGAGCCGCGCCACGTCGGCCTCGGTGTGGCTGGCCGACAGCGCGATGCGCAGCCGCGCGGTGCCGGCAGGCACCGTGGGCGGACGGATCGCGCCCACGCGCAGGCCGTGCGCATCGAGCCGTTCCATGGTCTGCATGGCGCGCGCGTTGTCGCCCACGATGAGCGGCTGGATCGCGGTCGGCGAATCGGCCAGCCAGGCGCTGCCGTCGGCCGGCAGCACCTGCTTGAGGCCGTTGCGCAGCTGGGTGATGCGGGCGCGCAGTTGCGCGCGGCGGCGCATGCCCTCCTCGCCCTCGATGAGTGCCAGGCTGGTGAGCAGCGCATGCGCCACCGCCGGCGGCGCGGCCGTGGTGAAGATGTAGGGCCGCGCGCGCTGCACCAGGAAGTCGATCACCGTGCGGTGCGCCGCCACGAAGGCGCCCGACACGCCGGCCGCCTTGCCCAGCGTGCCGATCAGCACCAGCCGCTCGGAGCGCAGCGCCAGCGCCTGCAGCGCGCCGCGCCCGGTGGCGCCGAGCACGCCGAAGCCGTGCGCGTCGTCGATCACCAGCCAGGCGTCATGCTGCTCGGCCAGCGCCAGCAGACCCGCCACGGGCGCGATGTGGCCGTCCATGCTGAAGACGGCGTCGCTCACGATGATCTTGACCGGCGCGTCGCAGGCGGCCAGCTGCGCGTCGAGCGCCTGCAGGTCGCAGTGCGGGTAGCGTTCCACGCGGGCACGGGCCAGCCGCGCGCCGTCGATCAGCGAGGCGTGGTTCAGCGTCTCCGAGAAGATCACCGCCTCGCCGTCGCCCAGCGCCGACAGCACCGCCAGGTTGGCCATGTAGCCGGTGCAGAAGAACAGGCTGCGCGCCTCGGGAATGTGCGGCGCCATCCATTCGCCCAGCCGCTCCTCGAGCTGCGCATGGGCGCGCGAGTGGCCCAGGATCAGGTGCGAGCCGCCGCTGCCCGTGCCGTAGCGCGCCGCGCCTTCGGCCAGCGCCTCGGCCAGCGCGGGGTGCGCGGCCAGGCCCAGGTAGTCGTTGCTGCTGAAGCCGAGCATGGTGCGCGGCGCGTTGGCGCCGGCCAGCGTGAGGATCTGCTCGGGCGCGCAGGCGGTCTCGGCGATCTGCCGGCGGCGGCGCAGCGAGCGCGCGTCGAGCGCGGTGATCTCGTCCTGCAGTCGTTCAAGCAAGCGCAGCATCGCGGGCTCCTTCGTCGGCGCGGGCGCCGGGTGCGGTAGTGACGGCTTTGAGCGTGGCGAGCGTGCCGTCCACGAGCTGGTCGATCTCGTGGTCGGCGATGGCATACGGCGGCATCAGGTACACGGTGGCGCCGATGGGCCGCATCAGCAGGCCGTGGTCGCGCGCCGCGAGGTGGAAGCGCTCGGCGAAGCGCGCGCCGGGCTCGCGCACGTCGAAGGCCGTGATCATTCCGCGCTGGCGCAGGTGATCGATTGCGTGTCCGGCCAGCCCTTCGCGCAGGCGGGCGAACAGGCGTGCGGCGCGGTCCTGGTTGCGGTTCAGCGCGTCTTCCTGCTCGAACAGATCGAGCGTGGCGAGCGCCGCGCGGCAGGCCAGCGCGTTGCCGGTGTAGGAATGCGAATGCAGGAAGCTGCGCGCGGCGTCGTCGTCGACGAAGCCCTGGTAGATGGCCTCGCGCGTCATCACCAGCGCCAGCGGCAGGTAGCCGCCGCTGATGCCCTTCGACAGGCACAGGAAGTCGGGCCAGATGCCGGCCTGCTCGCACGCGAAGAAGGTGCCGGTGCGCCCGCAGCCGACCGCGATCTCGTCGGCGATCAGGTGCACGCCGAAGCAGTCGCACAGCGCACGCACGCGGCGCAGGTAGGCCGGATCGTGCATCGCCATGCCGGTGGCGCACTGCACCAGCGGCTCGACGATCACGGCGGCGATGCTGTCGTGCTGCGCGGCCAGGAGCGCCTCGAGCTCGTCGGCGGCGCGGTTCGCCACCGCAGCGGCGTCTTCGCCGGGCCGCGCGGCGCGCGCATCGGGCGAGGCCACGAGGTGCGCGCTGGCGAGCAGCGGCGCATAGGCGTCGCGGAACACGGGCACGTCGGTGACGTGCAGCGCGCCCAGCGTCTCGCCGTGGTAGCCCCCGCGCAGCGCGACGAAGCGGCGCTTGCCGGCGCGGCCCGCATTGCGCCAGGCGTGGAAGCTCATCTTGAGCGCGATCTCCACGGCCGAGGCGCCGTCGGAGGCATAGAAGCAATAGCCCAGCGCATGGCCCGTGAGCGCCGCCAGCCGCTCGGCCAGCTCGACCGCCGGCGCGTGCGTGCAGCCGGCGAGCATCACGTGCGGCAGCGTGTCCAGCTGCGCCTTCAGCGCGGCGTTGATCGCCGGGTGCGCGTGGCCGAACAGGTTGACCCACCACGAGCTGGTGGCGTCTAGGTAGCGCCGGCCTTCGTGGTCGGTCAGCCAGACGCCCTCGCCGCGCGCGATGGGCAGCGGCGGCGCCACGTCGAGGCGGATGCTCTGGGTGCAGGGGTGCCAGACATGGCGGCGGCTGCGCTGTTGCCAGTCGGCGTTGGCATTGGCGGCATCG
Source organism: Variovorax sp. GW821-FHT10C12 (assembly GCF_059415405.1). Taxonomy (NCBI): domain Bacteria; kingdom Pseudomonadati; phylum Pseudomonadota; class Betaproteobacteria; order Burkholderiales; family Comamonadaceae; genus Variovorax; species Variovorax sp. GW821-FHT10C12. Next base: position 1,187,698 of record NZ_JBWKNE010000001.1, on the reverse strand, counting down.
GCACCTGCGGCGGCTGGCGCGGTCGTGGGGGAGAAAACGTTCGAGGGATGCACCCGCGCGTTCCTTTCTGGAGGGCAAGGCGGCGGATCGTATCGACGCGAACGCGCCCCGGCAAACGCCCGGAACGCGTGCAAAAAGAAGGCGGAATGACCGAGGTTGGGCGGTGTAGCGCGTGCGTTCAGGGCAACGTCGCGCAAGCTGGCGACTTCGTGCGGAGGCGCGCCGACGCAGGGCCGATGCAAGTTGTCCGGCTGCCGTCACAGATGGCGAAGGAATGTCCGCTTTTCAGGGTGCGCGATGGGTGGACTTCGATTTTCGGACAGACGATATGGCTGGTATTCGCAACCATCCTCAGCCGCGCTTCTCAGCGTTGCGCTTGCGCGTGACGGCGCCCTTCTTCGCGGAGGCCGAGCGTTCGGCGGCGGTGCGGTTCGCCGCGGCGGCGCCACCGAGGCGCCCGCCCTTGCGCGAAGGTCCGTGCTTCTCGGCCTTGCCGCCGCTCTCGGCATTCACCGTGGCCCAGGCGCGGCGCTCGGCCTCGCCCTTGGCCACGCCGCGGTGCTCGTAGCCTGCCTCGATGTGCTCGGCCTTGCGTTTCTGCTTGTCCGTGTAGGACGACTTGTCGCCTCGTGGCATGTGCATCGCTCCTTCAGGTTGAGACGCTTCCCATGCTGGCCCGTCGCCCCGCGCCGTGGGTCGGAAGAGGCAGGCGCTGCGCGTCAGCGCAGTCTGGCGCGCGAGCGGGTGCGCAAGGTGATCGAGTAGCGCAGCGCCTCGGTCGGCGCGATCGCGTGCTGCCAGGCCCAGCGCGCCGGCCCGCGCAGCAGGTACACGGAGCGCGGCTCGACGAGGACGTCGAGCGCGGCTGGCCCCGACGCGGGCGCGCCGGGCACGTAGGGCCGGAACTGCATCACCGCGTCGCCGCACAGCGAGACACCCACGATGTCCTCGAAGTCGGGCACGTCGCGGTGCCAGCCCAGCGGCGTGCCAGGGCGGTACTCGGCGATCAGCATGTGGGTGAGGTCTTCGGGCGCCAGGCCCGCCCAGGCGGCGGCCTTTGCGCGCAGCGGGTGCAGCGCCTCGGGCAGCGGCGCGCCGGGCTTGAGGCGGTTGGTGTCGAAGTCGTAGCTGCCGCCGAAGCTGGTGCCGCGCCGGCGCGCCGTGTATTCCTTGTAGCGCATCTCCTTGAGCGGCAGACCCTGCACGATGCGCAGCAGACCGGCCTCCTCGTCGTGCGACAGGAGCCCGGGTTCGTAGCGCAGGCCCTCGATGGCCGCCGCGGGCGCCTCGCCGAACAGGTCGGGCTGGCCGGCGTGTTCAAGGCGTCGGGTGGCGCGCATCGTCTTCCCCGGCCTGCCCGGCCTCCCCGGCCAGCTGCACATGCCACCAGCGCGGCAGCAGCTCGCGGATCTCGGCGCGCGCAAAGCGGTCGTCGAGCAGGTGCAGCACGCCGGTGTCGGCCTCGGTGCGGATCACGCGGCCGGCGGCCTGCACCACCTTCTGCAGGCCCGGGTAGAGGTAGGTGTACTCGTAGCCCTTGCCGAAGCGCGACTGCATGCGCTCGCGCGTGATCTCGTTGAGTTCGTTGTACTGGGGCAGCCCCAGGCTGGCGACGAAGGCGCCGATGAGCCGGCTGCCCGGCAGGTCGATGCCCTCGCCGAAGGCGCCGCCGAGCACGGCGAAGCCGATGCCCTGCCCGCCTTCTTCGAAGCGCGCGACGAAATCGTGGCGGTCGGTTTCGCGCATGCCGCGCGTCTGCGTCCACACGGGCACGCCGGGGTGGCGCAGCGAGAACGCGGCGCAGGCCTTGTCCAGGTAGTCGAAGCTGCTGAAGAAGGCCAGGTAGTTGCCGGGCAGGCGCTCGAACTGCGCGCCGATGATGTCCGTCACATGGCGCAGCGAGCCGGCGCGGTCGCGAAAGCGCGTGGAAACGCCGGTCGCCACCTCGACGCGCAGCTGCTGGCCGCGAAACGGCGATTCGACGTCCAGCAGCGCCGTGTCTTCGGGCAGGCCGAGCGCGTCGCGGTAGAACGCGAACGGCGCGAGCGTGCCCGAGAAGCAGGTGACCGACACCGCGTCGGCGAAGCGGCCTTCGAGGAAGGGCCCGGGCACGAGGTTGCGGATGGCCAGGCCGCGCTGCTCCTGCGTGGCGCCCAGCGTGCGTTCGAACACCGAGTGGTCGTCGAAGACCTCGGCCAGCCGCGCGAAGTGCAGTGCATCGAAGAAGAAGCGCTGCAGCGGCCCCTGCGCCGCATCGGGCGTGGCGGCGAAGTGCTCGGCCATCACGGTGTTGGCGGCCTGCAGGGTGCGCAGGAAGCGCTCGGGGATCTCGTCGGCCGTGTCGTAGTCCGCGGTCTGCGCCTGCTGCAACGTGTCCCATTCGCGGAACAGCCGCGCCAGCGGGCCGCGCACGGCGGCGGGCGCAGCGCGGTGGGCTTCCTCCAGCGCGGCGCCTTCGAGCTTCGCGGTGTACATGCCACGCGCACGCTCCAGCAGGTTGTGCGCCTCGTCGACCAGCACGGCGACGCGCCAGCCGGCGTCCTTCATGCTGGCGAACAGGAAGGCGCTGCCGTCGAAGTAGTAGTTGTAGTCGCCCACGACGACGTCGCTCCAGTGCGTCATTTCCTGCGCCAGGAAATAGGGGCACACCTCGTGCGCGAGCGCGACCCGCCGCAGCGCCTCGCGGTCGAGCCAGCCCACCTGCGCGGCCTCGGCGCGCGCGGCCGGCAGGCGGTCGTAGAAGCCGCGCGCCAGCGGGCAGGCCTCGCCGTGGCAGGCGCGGTCGGGGTACTCGCAGACCTTCTCGCGGGCCGCGAGTTCGAGCACGCGCGGCCGGTGGGCGCCGCCCTGCCCCAGCACGCGCAAGGCATCCAGCGCCACGGGCCGCCCGGAGGTCTTGGCGGTGAGGAAGAACACCTTGTCGAGCTTGTGCGCCGCGCGCGCCTTGAGCAGCGGAAAGAGCGTGGCCAGCGTCTTGCCGATGCCGGTGGGCGCCTGCGCCAGCAGGCAGCGCCCGCCCACGGCGGCGCGGTAGACCGCCTCGGCCAGTTCGCGCTGGCCGGTGCGGAAGTCGGCGTGGGGAAACTCGAGTTGCGTCAGTGCGTCGTCGAGCGCGCCGCGGTGCGCGGCCTCGCGCTGTGCCCAGTCGCTGTAGCAGGCGCACAGGGTCTCGAAGTGCGTGCGCAGGGTGTCGCGCGTGTGCTGTTCTTCGAGCACGGTTTCGTCGCCGCTGGCCAGGTCGAGGTAGACCAGCGCGACGGTCAGGTGCTCGTGCCCTTCCTGTTCGCACAGCATCCAGCCGTAGCAGCGCACCTGCGCCCAATGCAGCGCGCGGTGGTTGGCGCGGATGGCGTCGAAGTCGCCGCGGAAGGTCTTGATTTCTTCCACCCGCGCCTGCGCGGGGTCGTAGCCGTCGGCCCGGCCGCGCACGCGCAGCGTGCCGCAGGTGGTGGCCAGCGGCACCTCGCTCTGGTAGTCGCCGCCGCGCCGGGCCTGCACCAGCGCGTGGCCGGCCATGCCTTCGAGCGCGCTGGGCGCGGGCACGAAGCGCAGGTCGAGATCGCCCGCCTTGGCGCCGAAGGCGCACAAGGCCTTGACGGACACGACGTGCGCCGCCAGGACGGCGGCGGACGGCGGGAGAAAGCGGGCTTCGGAAGGCATGCTGCCGATACTGTATGAAACAACAGTATAGCGAGAGCGACCCGTAGCAAAGCGTGACATACAGCCGTATCGGGGCCTTCTCCGACAGGTTCGGCCCTGTTTTTCGGCAAGACTTGGCAAGTTTTGCTTACAAATGCATTCATGAAAACTCCCTCCGCGATCGACCCTGTCGAATTCGACCGCCTGCTGGGGCGCAACCTCAAGCTGCCGCTGCTGGGCGGCCTGGTCGGCGCCGTGGCGTTCGTCGTGCTGATCCTGTATCTGCTGTCGACCATCAGCTGGGTGGAGCACACCGACCAGGTCACGCGCGCCGCCAGCGAACTGCAGCGCCGCTCCATCGACATGGAAACCGGCATGCGCGGCTACCTGCTCACCGGCGAAGAGACCTTCCTGGAGCCCTACCAGAACGCCGAGCCGCGCCTGAAGTCCGACACGGACGCGCTGCGCCAGCTGGTGTCGGACAACCGCCGGCAGGTGGAGCGCCTCGAGCGCATCGCGGGCCTGCAGGAGTCGTGGCTGGCGTTCTCGCGCGAGATGATCGAAGCGCGCCGTGCGGGCCAGGACACGCAGGCCACCGTCCGGCTGGGCCGCGGCAAGCACCTGACCGACGAGATGCGCGCCGAGTTCACGGCCTTCATGGACACCGAGCAGACGCTGCGCTTCCAGCGCAACAACGAGGCCAACCGCACGAGCTGGTGGGTGGTCGGCCTGTTCCTGCTGTTCACGCTGGTGTATTCGGGGCTGGTGTCGTACTTCGGGCGGCGCCAGCTGATGCGGCTGTCCGACAGCTACGACGTGGTGCTGGCCGAGCAGGCGGCGCATGCCGAGCGCCTGTCGCAGGAGGCCTGGCTGCGCAACGCGCAGACCGAGCTGGTGGGCGAGCTGGTCGGCGAACTCAGCGCGCCGGACATGGGCCGCAAGATCCTCGCGTTTTTCTCGCGCCACCTGGGCAGCTCGGTGGGCGCGCTCTATGTGCGCGAACGCCACGGCCCGCTGCGCCGCGCCGCGAGCTACGGCTTCTCCAGCGAAGCCGAGGCCTCGCCGCAGGTGTTCTCGCCCACCGAAAGCCTGGTCGGCCAGGCGGCGGCCGAGCAGCGCCGCATGCTGATCGACCCGGTGCAGGCCGATTACCTGAAGGTCAACTCCGGCCTCGGCGAGATGGCGCCCAAGGCCGTGCTGCTGCTGCCGGTGGCGAGCGACGGCGCCGTCAACGGCGTGGTCGAGCTGGGCCTGCCCGGCACGCCCGACGCGCGCAGCGGCGAACTGCTCGACCTGGTGGCCGACGACATCGGCACCTCGCTGGCGGCGGCGCGCTACCGCGAGCAATTGCAGGACGTGCTGGCCGAGACCCAGCAGCTCAACGAGGAACTGCAGGTGCAGCAGGAAGAGCTGCGCACCGCCAACGAAGAGCTCGAAGAACAGTCGCGCGCCCTGCGCGCCTCGCAGGCCATGCTGGAGAACCAGCAGGCCGAGCTGGAGCAGACCAACAGCCAGCTGTCGGAACGCACCGAAGCACTCGACCAGCGCAACACCGCGCTGCGCCGCGTGCAGCGCGACCTGGAAGACCGCGCCGACGAGCTGCAGCGCGCCAGCCGCTACAAGTCGGAGTTTTTGGCGAACATGTCGCACGAGCTGCGCACGCCGCTCAACAGTGCACTCATCCTGGCCAAGCTGCTGGGCGACAACCCGCAGGGCAACCTGTCGCTCGAACAGGTGAAGTTCGCGGAATCGATCTACGCCTCGGGCAACGACCTGCTGGTGCTGATCAACGACATCCTGGACATCGCCAAGGTCGAGGCCGGCAAGCTCGAACTGGTGCCCGAGGAGGTGCCGCTCGACAAGCTGGCCCAGAGCCTGGAAAGCACCTTCCGCCCGCTCGCGACCGACAAGAACCTGGAGTTCCGTCTGGAGCTGCGGCCCGACGCGCCGGCCCTGCTGGTCACCGACCGGCAGCGCGTGGAGCAGATCCTGAAGAACCTGCTGTCGAACGCGATCAAGTTCACCGAGCGCGGCGAGGTGGCGCTCACGGTGTCGGCCACGGCCGACGGCGGCGCGGCCTTTGCGGTGCACGACTCGGGCATCGGCATCGACCCGCAGCAGCACGAGCTGATCTTCGAGGCCTTCCGCCAGGCCGACGGCACCACCAGCCGGCGCTACGGCGGCACAGGGCTGGGCCTGTCGATCTCGCGCGACCTCACGCAGCTGCTGGGCGGCTCGCTGACGGTGAAGAGCGAAGCCGGCCAGGGCAGCACCTTCACGCTGCAGCTGCCGCCGCGCGCGCCGCAGACGATGCCGGCGCCGGCCGTGCCGGTGGGCACGCTGCGGTCGGTGTCGAGCGCCTCGCCCTCGCATGCGCCCGCCGTGCTGTCGCCGCCGCCGCTCGCACCCCCTGCCCCCGCGCCCGTGGTGCCGGCCCCGCGCTTCGCGGACGACCGCTCGATCCCGCGCGACCAGGTGCGCCGCGTGCTGGTCATCGAGGACGAGCCGCAGTTCGCCCACATCCTGTACGACCTGGCGCACGAGCTGGGCTACCGCTGCCTGGTGGCGCACGGTGCGGCCGACGGCTTCGAGCTGGCCACGCAGTTCGTGCCCGACGCGATCCTGCTGGACATGCGCCTGCCCGACAGCACCGGCCTGGACGTGCTGCAAAAGCTCAAGGACTCGCCGCACACGCGCCACATCCCGATCCACGTGGTCTCGGCCGCCGACAACGCACAGGCCGCGGCGCTGCACATGGGCGCCATCGGCTTCGCGCTGAAGCCGGCCACGCGCGAGGAGCTGACCAAGGTGTTCGGCCGGCTGGAAGAAAAGCTCACGCAGAAGGTCAAGGTCGTGCTGCTGGTGGAAGACGACGCCTTGCAGCGCGAGAGCGTGATCAAGTTGATCGGCGACGACGACATCGAGATCGTCGCCGTCGGCTCCGGCGAGGAGGCGCTGGCGCTGCTGCGCACGCGCGTGTTCGACTGCATGATCACCGACCTGCGGCTGCCCGACATGCAGGGCAGCGAGCTGCTCAAGGCCATGGCGGCGGAAGAGATCGTGTCGTTCCCACCGGTCATCGTCTACACCGGGCGCAACCTCACGCGCGACGAAGAAACCGAGCTGCAACGCTACTCGCGCTCGATCATCATCAAGGGCGCGCGCTCGCCCGAACGGCTGCTCGACGAGGTGACGCTGTTCCTGCACAAGGTGGAGGCTTCGCTGTCCAGCGAGCGCCAGGGCATGCTGAAGACGGCGCGCGGGCGCGACCGCATCTTCGAGGGCCGCACCATCCTCCTCGTGGACGACGACGTGCGCAACATCTTCGCGCTCACCAGCGCGCTGGAGCAGCGCGGCGCCACGGTCGAGATCGGCCGCAACGGCCGCGAAGCGCTGGAGCGGCTGGACCAGGTCAGCGAGATCGACCTCGTGCTGATGGACGTGATGATGCCGGAGATGGACGGCCTGGAAGCCACGCGCCGCCTGCGCGCCGACCCGCGCTTCGTGAAGATGCCGGTGATCGCCATCACCGCCAAGGCCATGAAAGACGACCGCGACCAGTGCCTGGCCGCCGGCGCCAGCGACTACCTGGCCAAGCCGGTGGACCTGGAGCGCCTGTTCTCGCTGCTGCGCGTGTGGATGCCGAAGATGGAGCGCCTGTGACCCGCAAGCCCCTTCCCGCCGCGCTGCAGGACCCGGCCACCGCCCCCATGCAGCCCCAGCCGCTGAGCGACACCGAGATCGAGCTGCGCCTGCTGATGGAGGCCATCTACCTCAAGTACAGCTACGACTTCCGCAACTACACCACGGCCTCGCAGAAGCGCCGCGTGCTGTATGCGCTGGAGCAGCTCGAGCTGCCCAGCATCTCGGCGCTGCAGGACCGCGTGCTGCGCGACGCGGCGCTGTTCGGCCAGCTGCTGCAGTTCCTGACCATCCCGGTGAGCGAGATGTTCCGCGACCCGGCCTACTTCCTGGCGCTGCGCCGGCACGTGGTGCCGATCCTGCACACCTACCCGTCGGTCAAGGTGTGGGTGGCGGGCTGCAGCACGGGCGAAGAGGTGTTCTCGCTGGCCATCCTGCTGCGCGAGGAAGGCCTGCTCGAGCGCACGCAGATCTACGCCACCGACATCAACCCGGCCTCGCTCGAGAAGGCGCGCCAGGGCATCTTTCCGCTCGAGGCGATCCGCGGCTACACGGCCAACTACCAGCGCGCGGGCGGCCTGAGCGCGTTCTCCGACTACTACACCGCCGCCTACGAGGCCGCGCGCTTCGACCCCTCGCTGTGCGCCGACGTGATCTTTGCCGACCACAGCCTGGCCACCGACAGCGTGTTCGCCGAGACGCAGCTGGTGTCGTGTCGCAACGTGCTGATCTACTTCAACCGCCAGCTGCAGGACCGCGCGCTCGGGCTGTTCCACGAGTCGCTGTCGCACCGCGGTTTTCTCGGTCTGGGTTCGAAGGAGAGCATCGACTTCTCGGGCTACGCCGACCGCTTCGACGCCCACGCGCGCGCCGAGCGCATCTACCGCAAGGTCGCATGAAGCGCGCCGGCACGCAGCACCGTCCGTTTCCGGTTCGCCGCGTCGAGGCCGTGGTGCTCGGCGCCTCGGCGGGCGGCATCGACGCGCTCAGCGCGGTGCTCGACGGCCTGCCGGCCAACTGGCGAATTCCGATGGCGGTGGTGCTGCACCTGCCCGAATCGCACGAGAGCCACCTGGCCGAGATCTTTGCGCAGCGCCTGCCGATTCCCGTGCACGAGGCGCTCGACAAGATGCCGCTGGTGGACGGCTGCCTGTACTTCGCGCCGCCGGGCTACCACCTGTCGATCGAGCGCGGGCGCCGCTTTTCATTGAGCTGCGAGCCGCCGGTGCTGTTCTCGCGCCCGTCCATCGACGTGCTCATGGCCTCCGCCGCCGACGCCTACGGGTCGTCGGTGGCCGGTTTTCTCATGACCGGCGCCAACGAGGACGGCGCCGAAGGCCTGCTGCGCATCCACCGCGCCGGCGGGCTCACCGCCGTGCAAGACCCGAAAGAAGCCCTGGTTCCCACCATGCCCCTCGCCGCCATTGCGCGCCACACCCCCGACCACGTGCTTCGGCTGCGCGACCTGCGCATCCTGCTGCAGCTACTGGAGCCCGCCCATGCCCATTGAGGTCGAAAGCAAGCTGCTGATCGTCGACGACCTGCCCGAGAACCTGCTGGCGCTCGAGGCGCTGATTCGCGCGCCCGGGCGGCTGGTGTACCGCGCTGGTTCGGCCGAGGCCGCACTGGCGCTGCTGCTGGAGCATGAATTCGCGCTCGCCATCGTCGACGTGCAGATGCCCGGCATGAACGGCTTCGAGCTGGCCGAGCTGATGCGCGGCACCGAGCGCACGCGGCACATCCCGATCATCTTCGTGAGCGCCGCCGGGCGCGAGATGAACTACGCCTTCCAGGGCTACGAAAGCGGCGCGGTCGACTTCCTGCACAAGCCGCTCGATCCGCATGCGGTGGTCAGCAAGGTGAGCGTGTTCGTCGACCTGCACCAGCACCGCAAGGCGCTGCGCCACGAAATGGAATCGCTGGCCGCCGCGCATCGCAAGCAGGAAGAGCTGGTGCAGCAGCTGCAGCACACGCAGCGCGAGCTGGAACGCGCGGTGCGCATGCGCGACGACTTCATGTCGATGGTGTCGCACGAGCTGCGCACGCCGCTGAACACGCTCTACCTGGAGGCGCAGCTGCGGCAGCTGCACCTGTCCAAGGGCAAGCTCGACAGCTTCTCGCCCGAGAAGCTGCCCACCATGATCGAGCGCGACCAGCGGCAGATCCGCAACATGGTGCGGCTCATCGACGACATGCTCGACGTGACGCGGTTGCGGCGCGATGCGCTGTCGATCCAGACCAAGCCGGTCGACCTGGCCGAGCTGGCCCGCGCCGTGGTCGACAACCTGCGCCACCAGGCCGAGGCCGCGGGCTGCACCATCAGCCTGGACGCGCCCCCGGCGCTGCGCGGCGTGTGGGACGAGTTCCGCATCGAACAGGTGCTGACCAACCTGCTGACCAACGCGCTGCGCTACGGCGGCGGCAAGCCGGTCGAGATGACGGTGCGCCAGGACGGCGACCAGGCGGTCGTGAGCGTGCGCGACCAGGGCATCGGCATCTCGCCCGAGGACCACCAGCGCATCTTCGAGCAGTTCGAGCGCACCGACGTCAGCCGCAAGCATGCGGCCGGCCTGGGCCTGGGCCTGTACATCACGCACAAGATCGTGAGCCTGCATGCGGGGCGCATCGGCGTGGAGAGCACGCCGGGCCACGGCGCGCGCTTTTTCGTCGAGCTGCCGCTGCAGACGCCCGCTGCCGCGCCGGACGCCGAGAAGTAACAAACGAGGCCCCTGTTACGGTTTCCCGTAGGCGCTGCGTCGATACTGCGGGATCGCAATCAATGGATGCCGAGAGAAAACAACTGTGAATGTGCTGATCGTCGACGACAACGAGGCCGCAGCCGACCTGCTGCGGGAGCTGCTGACGCTGCAGGATCACACCGCCCGCTGCACCTACACGGCGCAACAGGCGCTGGACGCTGCGGCCGGCGAGCGCTTCGATGCGGCGCTGATCGACCTCACCCTGCCCGACTTCCCGGGCACCGAAGTGGCGCGCCGGCTGCGTGCCACCGCGGCTGAAGGCACGCCGCGGTTGCTGGTGGCGATTTCTGGTTTTTCGGAACGGGACGCTGCGAATGCGGCGCCGGGCGAGGTGCTGTTCGACCACCACCTGCAAAAGCCCATCGACATCGGGGCGCTCGAGCGCATCCTCGCGCCGGGCTGAGCAAGCCCCCTCGCCTTTCAGCGCATCGCGCGGTAGCGGTAGAGGCGAAAGCCGTCTTTCTGGATGAAGCCGCTGGGTTCCCAGCCGCGTGCGAGCGCACGGTCGGTGATCTGCGCCATCTGCAGACCGATGCTGTCCTGGAGGTTGTCCCCCACGGCCAGTTCGAACTTTCGGAGTTCGCCGTCCAGGGCCTCGACCGCCGCCATGGCGGCCTCGACATCGGTGAAAGGCCGAACGCTGGTCTGCATTTTTTGTCGCTCCTTCGACGCCCTCCGCGCCGGTTGAACGATCCAAGGCAAGTGTCATGCCCCGGACCGAAAGAGTCTTCCGGGCATGAAATGAATTCTTTGACCTTACAAATGTGACTGAATGTGACGTTTTCGTCAGAGTTCACGCCAAGAATTGGCATGCCCGCACGCTTGCGGGTGGCGGGTCAATCGCGGTCGTCATCCTCGTCGTCGTCGTTCGGCGCACGGTAGGGATAGCCGGGGCCGTAGTAGAGGCGCCCGCGCGGTGGGACGTAGATCGGGGCCGGCCGGTAGTACACGGGCGGCGGCGGGCGGTAGTAGGCCCGCGGCGGTGGCGGCTCGTAGTAGATCGGGGCCGGGTACGCATAGACGGGCGGCGGCACGTAGTACGGCGGCGCATAGACCGCACCGGGCGTGCCGATCTGCACCGACCAGTTCGTGCGCGCGCTGGCGGCGCCCGTGGCGAGCAGCGCGCCGGCCGCCATCGCGGCCAGTGCGGCCCATCTGAAAACGGAAGAATCACTTGGGGAATGCATGGTGGCTCCAGGCCTGGCGCGAACGGCGCCGGCGTGGTCCTGCAACGCCACACGCCCCCGCGTGGTGCACCTCGAAGCGCACCAGCTGGTTGCCAAACGTGAACGGAATTTTCAGTCGACGATCGCGCGGCGCGACAGCATCACGTCGTCGCCGGTCGTGTTGAAGGCGATGGTCGGCGCGCTGAAGTCGCTCAGCGGCGCGCCCAGGCCGATCTCGCCGCGGCCGTGCAGCACGCACTCGTCGCGCCGCAGCGCGATCTCGTTGCTCGGCCCGCCGTTGCCATGGAAGCGCACCCAGGTGCCGTAGGTGCTGACGTCGATCAGCACGCAACTGCCCTGCCGCACCTCGATGCGCGCATGCAGCCGCGACACGCGCGGGTCGTTGACCACGAACTGCGCGTCGCCCACGCGGCCCAGGTGAATGGGCAACTGGTCGATGCGGAACATCGAGCGCACGTCGAGCCACGCGAGCTCGATGTGGCCGAAGGTGGAATCGGGTGGCAGCCGCGCCGGCAGCAGCGCGGCCGGCACGGTGAGGAAGCTGGTGAGGTCTTCCTGCCAGTCGATGCGGTGGACGATCGACATCTCGCTGCGCCCGCGGATGCTGATGGGCCCGAGGTCGCGGTGCTGCACGGCACCTTCGTGCAATTGCATGATCACCGTCTCGGTGACCCAGATCTGGCCGGGGCCGGCCAGGTCGCTCAGGCGCGAAGCCAGGTTGACGGCGTCGCCGAAGCAGTCGCCCTCCACCTCGACCACGTCACCGCTGGCCACGCCGATCTGCAGCGCCATGCGCAGCGGCACGGGCCAGCCGGCCAGGCGCTTCTGGTGGTAGCGCTGCAGCTCGATCACCGCGTGCGTCGCGGCAGCGCCGCTCGTGAAGATGGCGAACACGCCATCGCCCAACGACTTCACGACCCGGCCGCCGTGGGCCTCGCACACACGCCCGATCCATTGGGTCAGCCGCGTCACTGTCTCGGTGGCACGTGCATTCCCCATGGCCTCGAAGACCCTGGTACTTCCGGTCAAGTCCGCGAAAACGACTGTGGAATTGACACCCATACTGTTTTTTCTTGTGGCAGCAAGCGCTGGTTATGTTGCTCTGGACCTTTCGCCGCTCCTGCGAGAAGTTTCCCCGACATGCGCCATCACATGCAAGGAACGATCCGCAGAAGCTTCGTGTTGACGCTGCACGACCCGGGCCCACTGCCGCATCGTGCCGGTGAGTTCTAAAGTTTTTTAATACTTTTGGACTCAAAACTCAAATGACAACAAAAGAGACCGCTAAAGCTTGTTGTTTGCAAACAAGAAACGGTGTTTCACATCTTGTGTCTCGGCCAACTGAGGCTTAAGGTAGCGACCGTCTCAGCTCCCGGCAATACGCTTTTCGTGACATGCTGCTCTTTCGCCGCCTTTTTCAGCTCCTGAACGTACCCGGCCTGGGATCGCGGCAGGTTGCGGAAAGTCAGCTTGGCCGCATTCGCATGGCGATGCTGTCGGTGCTTCAAGGACGCGGCGGCCAATCGATCCAGCGCATCAGCCAACGCGTGCGCTTCGCCGGCGATGTCGAGACCCTCTGGTATCTGCGTCAGGACGTGATGGTTGCGCTCAGCGCCATCGACGGCGAATCGGCCGCGCGACGCCAGATGAAAGACATCAACAGCATGTTCAAGGGCGGCCTGCCCGGCTCGATGGGCCCGCGCGTCCATCAGCGTTTCACCAACCAGTGATGTCCTGATCGGCCGGCATCGCAGCGGCACCGGTGGCCGCCTGCGTGCTGGCTCAATGCTCGTGGCCGTGATGGTCGTGACTGTGGTGATCATGGTCATGGTGGCCATGCCGATGGCCCCACACCAGGAACACGTCGCGTCCCTCGGCGGCCAGCGCCACCTTCGCACCTACCGGCAGCAGCACCTTGGTCTGCACGTGCCCGAACGGCAGGCCGGCAATGACCTGCACCTTCCTCAGGCTGGCGCGCAGCCGGTCGATCACCGTGTTCATGCCGAAGCCGCGGTCGTAGCCGGCGATGTTGCGCACACCCGTGAACTGGCCGAACACGACGGCCTTCTGGCGCGCCAGCACGCCCGAGAGCTTCAGCTGGTCGAGCATGCGTTCGATGCGGTACGGGTGTTCGTTGGTGTCCTCGATGAAGAGCACGCCCTTGTCGACCACCGGGAAGTACGGCGTGCCCAGCAGGCTGGTCAGCACGCAGAGGTTGCCGCCCCAGAGCACGGCGTCTTCGATCGGCTTGACCTTGAGCTCGGCATCGCGCGCCGGCATGCGCCAGCCGGTGCCTTCGCCCTGCCCGCTCAACAGGTCGTCGAAGCAGGCTTCCATGATGTCATCGGCACCGCCTTCGGCGCCGAAGTCTTCGCCGACCGCAGGGCCCGACCAGGTGACGGCGCCGTTCTTGGCCAGCAGTGCGTTCTGCAGGGCCGTGAAGTCGCTGCAGCCGACGAACTCGGTGCCCTTGTCGATGGCCTTGGCCAGCGCCTTGTACGGCAGCGCGTCGAGGATGCGCGTGAGGCCGTAGCCGCCGCGCGCGATCAGCGCCACGTCGGCGCCGCTCGCGGCTGCGCGCGAGACGGCGGCGAGCCGGGTGGCGTCGTCGCCTGCGAAACGCTGGTGCGCCGAGAGCGCGGCTTCATCGACTTCGACTTCATGGCCCAGAGCCTTCAGCCGCGCCACGCCGCGCCGGAAGGCGGCCTTGTCACGGATGGCACTGGAGGGGGAATAGATGTAGATATGTTTGGACGTCACGTCGTCGAGTATCCCATTGCGTCCCGGATCTGCCGGGCCAGGGGGGGGGCCTGCGCCGCCGTTGGCCCGCCCGATGCGGCACGCGGACCGAGCGCCCGCAGCGCGGCTTCGTAGCCCCGGTCGGGGAACGGCGCGCGCCAGGCGTCCTTGGCGCGCACGCCGCAGTCGGGTGTGGCGAACGTCGCGGTGAAACGGCCCGGCGCCGCCGTTTGCAGCAGCGCGGCCAATTCGCCGCCCGCCGCGCTGTACACCAGCGCGAGCGGTTCGGGATGGACTTGGTCGAGCCACGCCAGCAGCACGTCGCGGTGCCATTCGAGCCGGTGCGTGGCCTCGCGCTTGGGCTTGTCGCTCTTGCCGAAGCCGATCAGGTCAGGCACCAGCGTGCGCAGGCCGGGCGTGCCGACGAGGTGGCGGAAGAAGTAGCCCCACTCGCCCGGGCCGTGCAGGCACAGGGCATCGGCCACGCGGCCGTCGCCGCCGACCGAGCCGGTCTCGTCGATCCAGTGCAGGCGCCAGCCCTGCAAGATTGGCAGGTCCTGGACGTGATGCGGCGCGAAGCCGAAATCGGTGAGCGCCGCAAAGCGTTCCGCGGGCGTGCGCAAGGCATCGTCGCGCAACGGCTCGGCCAGCGCGCGCGCGACGCTGCGGCGTTGCTGAAAGAAGCGCTGCAGCACCGCGCTGCAGTCGTCGGCCAGCACGCCGCCCTGCACCCGCGTGTGGTGGTTCAGCTTCGGCTCGGCGAACAGATCGAGCACCGAGCCCGCGGCGCCGGTCTTGGGGTCGGCGGCGCCGAACACCACGCGTGCCAGCCGCGAATGCAGCATGGCGCCCGCGCACATCGCGCAGGGCTCGAGCGTGACGAACAGCTCGCAGCCGTCGAGCCGGTAGTTGCCGAGCGCGGCGGCGCCAGCGCGCAATGCGTTGATCTCGGCGTGTGCGCTCGGGTCGTGCTGCGCCACCGGCGTGTTGCGGCCGGTCGCGATGACCTGCCCGTCCTTCACCAGCACCGCGCCCACCGGCACCTCGCCTGCATCGGCCGCGCGCTGCGCTTCCTGCAGCGCGAGCACCATCCAGTGCGCGTCGTTCGCTGGCTCAGTTGTCATCGGGCATCTTGCGGGCCTGGGCCGCGGCGTCGAGGGCGTCCTTGACCTGTTGCTGGACCTGCTGCGCTTGCGTGCGCGCATCGACAGCCGCAGGGGCCGACACGCCAGGCGCGGCCGGTTGTTTGGCAATGGCGGTGCGGGACAGCTGCTGCTTCGCCAGCAGCCCGACAACCACCAGCGCGAGCACGAGGCCGATCAAACCGAACATCCGCATCTCAGCGTGCCTCCGGTGCGACGGCCATGCCGAGCCGGTCCATCCACACGGCCAGCGCCTGCTCGTCGGCCGAGCCGGCGCGGTAGACCTCGCGCATCGCCACATGCGATTCGGGCCGGTGCTGGTTGAGCTTGATCTTGCATTGCAGCGCCGTCACGTGCAGCTCGAAGCCCATGATGCCGGCCAGCATCTTGCGCTGGAACTCCTCGCCGAGGTCCTTCCACTGCTGGGCGTAGGCCGGCTCGTGGTCGCCGATGAGCTTCTTGAGCAGCGCGTCCTTGGCCTCGGGCGCCTCGACGAGCCGGGCTTCGACGGTGCAATGGACCGCGAGGTAGTTCCACGTCGGCACCCGCGCCAGGTCGGGATAGACCGAGGGCGACAGGTAGGCGTGCGGCCCCTGGAACACCACCACCGCGCGTGGCCGCGCCTGCAGGTAGCGCCAGTGCGGGTTGGGCTTGGCGCAATGTCCCAGCAGCACCAGCGCATCGCCCTCGCGCTGCTCGGCCACGATGGGCAGGTGCGTGACGAAAGGCAGGCCCTCGTCGTCGTTCGAGATCAGGTTGGCAAAGGGGTGGTCGCGCATCAGGCCCAGCGCGACGGCCGGGTCCTTGGCGTTGAACTGCGGAGGCATGTACATGGGGCGGGTTCCTCGTGGGGAGGTCCGATTGTCCCCGAGTCGCCCCCGGCTTGCGGGGCAGCAGGCTACTTGGCGCGTGCCGCTTCGAGCTGCTTCACCATCGCCGTGTAGCCGCGCGCCTTGGCGAGCTGCAGCGGCGTGAGGCCCTGGCGGTCGGCCAGTTGCAGGTTGGCGCCGCCGGCGATCAGCGCGGCCAGCGTGCGCTGGTGGCGCGCGCCACCGTCGCCGAGCACGATCGACTCGATCACCGCCGTCCAGTGCAGGTTGTTGACATGGTCCAGCGGCGCACCGGCCGCGACCAGCCGTCGCACGACCTCGTCGTGCCCCAGGTGCGCGGCGGCAATCAATGCGGTGCCGTCGTAGCGGCTGGTGACCTGCCCGGGCTTGGCGCCCAGTTGCAGCAGCAGCGTGAGCGTGGTCACGTCGTCGGCCACGGACGCGATGGTCACGGCGTCGTAGCGGTCGTCTTCGAGCAGGTCGATGTTCGCGCCCGCCTTGGCGAGCAGCGTCACGGCATCGCGTTGGCGCGCGTAGGTGGCGACCTGCAGCGGCGTGCGGCCGCGCGCGTCGCGCACGTCGAGGCTGGCGCCGGAAGCGATCAGGCTCTTGAGCTTGGGCAGGTCGCCGTGCCAGGCGGCGCGATGCAGGCCCTCATAGGCCAGCACTTCGGCGGCCAGCGGCGGCACCTGGGCCGCCGCGCCGGGCGCGGCGCTCCAGCCGATCGCGGCGGCGAGCACCGCCGACCAGAGACCGCGCGCTGTCATCAGAGCTGGCCCTTGACCTTCTCGAGCGCGGCGTTGGCGCACTGCTCGTCGAGGTGGCCGCCGGGCGCACCGCCCACGCCCACGGCACCGATCACTTCGTTGCCCGACTTGATCGGCACGCCGCCGCCCAGCAGCAGGAAGCCCGGCAGGTACACGAGGTTGGCGGCGCCGGGGTTCTTCTGGGCGCCTTCCATCATGGCTTGCGTGGGGCTCTTGGCCGAGGCCGAGGTCCAGGCCTTGCGTTCGCTCGACGACAGCGTGTGCGGGCCGGCGTTGTCGGCGCGCTGCACGGCGCGCACGGTGCCGGCGCGGTCGACCACGGTGGCGGCCACGTTGTAGCCGTTGGCAGCGCAGGCGGCGACAGTTTCTGCGGCGATCTGGTTGGCCAGCGCGAGCGAGATGTTCTTCTCGGTGCGAACAGCGGGGGCCGGCGTCTGGGCCTGGGCGACGGAAGCAGCGAGCAGAACGGCGAGGCCGCCAACGCGGATGATCGATTGCATGTGTTGTTTCTCCAGTGATGAGAGGGTTCGTGCCGGCCTGTGCCGACCACGGTGTCACTGTAAAAAATACGGTCCGCTGCAACCATTCGTACGGCTACGCCCGGCACTCCGTAGAACTACGGAGCGCCCTCTTCTCCCGCATCCGACGCCAGCACGGCATAGCGCCGGATCAGCTGCGCCAGCGAGTCGCAGTCAAGCTTGGCGAACAGGTTGGCGCGGTGGGTCTCGACGGTGCGCGGCGACAGCGCCAGCACGCGCGCGATCTCCTTGTTGGTGAGCCCCTGCACGATGAAGGCCAGCACCTCGCGCTCGCGCTCCGACAGCTGCGCCACCCGTTCGCGCGCGGCGTTGTCGGCCTGCGAGCGCTCGCGCGTGCGCACATGCTGGCGCACGGCCTGCTGCAGGGCTTCGAGCAGCTGCTCGTCGTCCACCGGCTTCTCCAGGAACTCGGCCGCGCCGGCCTTGAAGGCGCGGCGGCACATCTCGACCGTGCCGTGACCGGTCAGCATGATCACGGGCTGGTCGACGCCTTGCGCCACCAGCCGGTCGAGCACCGTGAGGCCGCTGATGCCGGGCATGCGCACGTCCAGCACGATGGCGCCGACGCTCGCGCGATCGAAGCCGTCGATGAAGGCCTGCGGATCGGCCCAGCCCTGCACGCGCAGGCCGACCGTGCCGATCAGCAGCGACAGGCTGTCGCGCACGGCCTGGTCGTCGTCGATCAGGTGGATCAGGGGCGATTGGGGCTGGTCGGCGGTCAACGTGGTCATGTCGAAGGTGCCACCAGCGGCAGCAGCAAGGTGAAGCGCGCACCGCGCGGCGAGGCGTTGGCGGCGCTCAGGCTGCCGCCCATGCCGCTGGCCAGCGTTTCGCTCAGGCTCAGGCCGAGGCCCAGGCCGCCTTCGCGCGTGCTGAAGAAGGGTTCGAACAGGCGCGGCAGCGCCTCGGGCGCGATGCCGCGGCCGTTGTCGGTGACGGTCAGCACGCCCTCCTCGCCGTTGCGACCGACCGAGACCACGAGGCGCCGCTCGGCGGCGGGCACGAGGTCCAGTGCCTGCATCGCGTTCATCAGCAGGTTGTGCACGATCTGCTCCAGCGCCACCGCCTCGGCCTGCACGCGCACGGGCGCCTGCGCGCTGGCATCGAACTGGGCCGCCACGCCGTGGCGCGCGAACTCGGGCGCCAGCAGATGCATGGCGCTGCGCACCACCTCCTGCAGCACCAGCGGCTTCACATCGCCGCCGGCCTCGGGGCGCTCGATGACGCGGCGCAGTCGGCCGACCACGCCCGAGGCACGGCGGGCCTGCTCGACGGCCTGCCCCATCGCGTCGCGCGCGGTGGCGAGGTCGGGCGGGTCGTCGTCGAGCAGGCGGCGCGCGGCCTGGGCGTTGG
The DNA here is from genome assembly GCF_059415405.1 of Variovorax sp. GW821-FHT10C12. Lineage (NCBI taxonomy): Bacteria > Pseudomonadati > Pseudomonadota > Betaproteobacteria > Burkholderiales > Comamonadaceae > Variovorax > Variovorax sp. GW821-FHT10C12. The sequence goes on along the minus strand of NZ_JBWKNE010000001.1, from coordinate 1,169,101 downwards.
CCAGCACGGCCGTGAGCGGCTGGTTGAGTTCGTGCGCCAGCCCGGCCGACAGCTCGCCCAGCGCATTGAGCCGCGCCACCTGGCCCAGGCGCAGCAGCTCCTCGGCGCGACGCCGCGCGATGCGCTGGCGCTGCGCGGCCCACAGGCCCGCCAGCAGCAGCGCCATCGCCACCGCCCAGCCGCCGATGGTGCGCCACGGCAGCTCGGCCCAGCCGACCTGGCGTTCGGCCACCAGCTCGAAAGGCTGGCTCGGCGACGCCAGTTCCTTGCTCAGGCTGTAGCGCCAGCCATGTTCGGCCGCTTGGCCGTGCTGCAGCACCAGTTGCTGGCCGTCGCGCTGCAGGACCAGGCGCACGGGACTGCGCTGCGGGTTCATCGGCCAGTCGCGCCAGGGCACCGAGCCGACGAGGTCGATCTCGAGCGCGTAGCTCAACGGCTCCGAGCCGATCACGAGCTGGTAGCGGCCGTGCGCCAGGTCGAGCACGGCCAGGTCGGCGCGGCGTTCGGCGCGCGAGCGGGCCTCGGCGGCGGCCAGCGCGTCGGCGTGTTCGGCATCGGGCCAGGGCTCGTCGGCCGCGCGCCGCTGCACGCGCAGGATCGACGAGTACACCGACGGCAGGCGCCGCTCGGGGTAGTCGGCGCCGGCGTTGGGCTCCAGCAAGGCGAGCGTGGCCAGCACGGCGTCGTACTGCACCACCTGCTGACTCATGAGGCGGTGCGCGATGCGCGCGTCGGTCTCGAAATCCTGCTGGAGTCGGGTCAGCTCGGCGCGCGCGAACCACACGGCGCCGGCGGCCGTGAGCACCACCCAAGCCAGCCACCAACCGCCCCGCGTACGCAACCACTGTGTCATGGCGCGGATTGTGCCCGGCGCCGACGGGTCTCCCCGCTTGGCCGAAAATGCCGACCCAGACATGGCTGACGTGCAGGACTCCCTCTTTTCCGACCTCCCCGAACTTCCGCACCCGGCCGAAGCGGCCGACGTGCCGACGCCTTCGCCGAAGAAATCGCGCGGTGCCACCGTGAAGCCGGTGGCCCCCGACGCGGCGCTGGTCGCCCTCGCCGCGGAGTTGCCGACGCCACTGCGCCTGGGCACCTCGTCGTGGAGCTACCCGGGCTGGGCCGGCCTGGTCTGGGACGGCGACTACGCCGAAACCGTGCTGTCGAAGAACGGCCTGTCGGCGCTCGCGCAGCACCCGCTGCTGCGCACCGTGAGCCTGGACCGCAACTTCTACCGCGCCCTCACGGCCAGTCAGTACGCGCGCTACGCGGCCATGGTGCCCGACGACTTCCGCTTCGTCGTGAAGGCCCCGAGCCTCGTGACCGACGCCACCGTGCGCGACGAAAGCGGCCGCGGCACGCAGGCCAACCCGGTGTTCCTGAGCCACGAGATCGCGCTGCAGGAGTTCGTGCAGCCGGCGCTCGACGGGCTGGGCCACCGCATCGGCGCGCTGGTGTTCCAGCTGAGCCCGATCCCCGCGCATCTGCTGGCCGACCAGCCCGCGCTGATCGCCCGCATCGGCGCGATGCTGGCGGCGATGCCCGACCTGAAGCCGACCGCGCCCGATGCCGTGCTTGCCGTCGAGGTGCGCGACCCGCAGCTGCTGTGCCCCGCCTTCGCCGACATGCTGCGCAGCGTGGGCGCGACCTTCTGCATGGGCCTGCACGCGAAGATGCCGCCCATCGAAGACCAGCTGCCGATGCTGCGCGCCCTGTGGCCCGGGCCGCTGGTGTGCCGCTGGAACCTGCACCGCCGCCACGGCCGCTTCGGTTATGAAGAAGCCGAAAAACTCTACGGCCCCTTCGACAAGGTGCTCGACCCCGACCCCGAAACCCGCGCCGCGCTGGCCAAGGTGATCGCCGGCACCACGGGCGCCGGGCAGAACGCCTTCGTCACCGTGAGCAACAACGCCGAAGGCTGCGCGCCGCTGACCATCGCCTCACTGGCGCAGGACATCGTGGACCGGATCTCCCGCTAGAGCGCCCGCCATGCCTTCGATCTCGTTCCGGCCGCTGCAATCCACGGATTTCGCGATGCTCCACGCCTGGCTGTGCCGCCCGCACGTGGCCGAGTGGTGGACGCCGGTGCCGACGCTCGCCGAGGTCGAGGCCGACTTCACGCCGATGCTGGCGCACGACTCGCCCGACCGCGGCTACATCGCACTGCGCGACGGGCAGCCGCTGGGCTTCATCCAGTCGTACGTCGTGATGGGTTCGGGCGACGGCTGGTGGGAAGACGAGCGCGATCCGGGCGCGCGCGGCATCGACCAGTTCCTGGCCCAGGCGGACCAATTGAATCGCGGGCTCGGCAGCGCGATGGTGCGCGCCTTCACCGACCAGCTGTTCGCCGACCCGGCGGTGACGCGCGTGCAGACCGATCCGTCGCCCCGCAACGCCCGCGCGATCCGCAGCTATGCCAAGGCCGGCTTTCGCGCGCTCGGCGAAGTGGTCACGCCCGACGGGCCCGCGCTGCTGATGGTGCGCGAGCGCGGCGTTTAGGCCACAGGCGGTGCGGCGCCGAGGTCGCACCACATGTGGACCTTCGACGAGAACACGCCATCGAGCACGGTGGCCATCGGCTCGACGCCGAAGACCTGGAAGCCGCAGCGCCCGTACAGCGCCTGCGCCGGGCGGTTGCCTTCGGTCACGGTCAGCTGCACCACGCGCACGCCATCGAGCGAGCGTGCATGCGCGAGCAAGGCTTCCACCAGCTGCCGGCCGCCGCCCGCGCGCCGTGCCGATTCCGCCACCACCATGCCGAACAAGGTCGCCTTGTGGCGCGTGCGCTGCCGCGATTCGCGACCCAGCCCCGCCGCGCCGATCAGCGCGCCGGCGGCATCGAAGGCGCCGTACACCACCTCGGCGGCATCGGCGTCCGTGCGCAGGCGCGTCTCCCACCAGGCCGGCGGCAGGCTGGCGCGCTCCTCGACCGTGGACGTGAACGCCTCGGGGTGCCGCGCGTAGGCGTCGAGCATCAGCGCGCGGTAGGCCGGCGCGTCGGCGGGAACCAGGCGGCGAACGGTGGAAGCGGCTTCAGAAACGGGCACAGACGGACTGCCTTTCCTGCAACACCGCCTCTTGCGCGAAGCGCTGGCGGTAGGTGTCGATCAATGCGGCGATGGCCGCGTCGGCCTTCGCGTCGCGCGGGTGCAGCAGCACGACCAGCTTCGAGGGCTCGCGCACCACCTGCCCCGACGTGCCGCGCCACTGGCCGGCGGCGTCGAGCACGGTGAAGCCCTGCGGAAAGGCCGGCGTGGCGAGGGTGTCGAGAAAGTCGGCCCAGTCGGCGTCGGACACCTGGCCGCCCGTGGGGATGGCGCGGCCGAAATAGAGGGTGTCGCGCTCGAAGGCGTCGAAGCCCGCGGCGCAGTGGCCTGGCGGCCCTCCAGCGCAGCCTGCAAGCACCGCAGCGGCCAGCGCGCCCGCCATGCCTGCGCGAGACAGCCTGTGGCGTGCGACGTTCTTCATGCCGGAATCTCGGTCTTGGCTCAGGCCTCGGGCGCGATCGATTCGGCGTACTCGTACAGCGCGCCGAGGATTTCCTCGCCGCGCTCGTCGGCGTTCTCGGACAGCGCATCGACTTCGCTGAACAGCGCCTCGATGGTGCGCGCCCCGCCCTCGCCCTTGAACAGGCGCGCCACGCGCAGCGCTTCCCAGCGCTCGGCTTCTTCCTCGTTCAGCGACTCGGGCCAGTTGCGTGCGCGGTAGCGGAAGAGGATTTCGTCGAGCCGCCCGTCGTCGAAGGCCACACGTTCCTTGGCGAGCCCCTCGGGCGACAGCCCGCGCAGCTGGTTCAGGCGACGGCGGTCGCCGTTGCCGACGAAGCCGCCGTAGAGGTCTTCATCGACATCGGGCGTTGCCTCCTTCGGGCGGGAAAAGACCTGCGACCAGATGGCGCTCATGTCGGGCAGGTCGCGGGCGATGGCGGCGTGGCGCAGGGCGGTGTCCATGTCGACGCCCCAGCGCTCGGCCATGGCCGGTGCCAGCGTGCGCAGGTTGCCGACCACCATCGGCGATTTGTTCAGGTGCACGCTCTTCATTGGCAGCCGCGTCATGCCTTCGGGCAGGTCGGCGGTGCGCGTGAACAGGCGCAGGCGCAGCGTCTCGGCGTCGAGGTCGTGCAGTTCGCTCGGGTCTTGCGACAGGTCCCAAGCAAGCAGTTCGTTCTTGTTGGTCGGGTGGCTGGCCAGCGGCCACATCACGGCCAGGCAACCGCGCTCGACCGGGAACATGCCCGACACGTGCAGGAAGGGCTTCGCGGTCTCGCGCATCGCGGGCAGGCTGAGCTCGATCGCCACGCGGTCCTTCTTGTGCAGGCCGAAGGCGAAGTCGAAGAGCTTGGGCTGCTTGTCGCGAATGAGCCGTGCCAGCGCGATGGTGGCGCGCACGTCGGACAACGCATCGTGCGCCGACTCGTGCAACAGGCCGTTGGCGCGCGCCAGGTCTTCGAGCTTGAAGCTGGGCTTGCCGTCTTCCTTCTTCGGCCATTCGATGCCGTCGGGGCGCAGTGCATAGGTCAGGCGCACCACGTCGAGCAGGTCCCAGCGGCCGCAGTCGTTCTGCCATTCGCGCGCATACGGGTCGATGAGGTTGCGCCAGAACAGGAAGCGCGTGACCTCGTCGTCGAAGCGGATGGTGTTGTAGCCCACGCCGATGGTGCCGGGCTGCGAGAAGGCCTGCTCGATGTGGGCCGCGAACTCGTGCTCGGGAATGCCGCGCTCCAGGCAGATCTGCGGCGTGATGCCGGTGATCAGGCAGGCCTCGGGGCTGGGCAGGTAGTCCGGCGCGGGCTTGCAATAGATCATCAGCGGCTCGCCGACCTCGTTGAGTTCGGCATCGGTGCGGATGGCCGCGAACTGCGAGGGACGGTCGCGGCGCGGCACGGCGCCAAAGGTTTCGTAGTCGTGCCAGAGAAAGGTGTGGTTCATTCAGAGCAAGGGAGAAAACAGTCGCGCAATGGCGTCGCCGAGGCGGCGCCAGAAAGTCTGCGGGCGGTGGGCGCGCACGGCGCCGGAGCTGTGCAGGTCGGTTTCGAACTGCGCCGCCAGCGGCTGGGTCAGCGCGGGTCCGTAGACCACGGCACAGACCTCGAAGTTGAGCCGGAAGCTGCGGTTGTCGAAATTGGCGGTGCCGATCATCGCGCAATGGTCGTCGACCACCAGTGTCTTGGAGTGCAGCATGCGCTCCTTGTACTCCCAGACCTTGACGCCTGCGGCGATCAGCTCGTCGAAGTACGAACGCGCCGCGGCGCTCACGATGGCCGAATCGCTGCGGCGCGGCACGAGCAGCCGCACGTCGACACCGCGCAGCGCCGCGCTGGTCAACGCCATCAGCGCGGGCTCGCCCGGCACGAAGTACGGCGTGGTGAGCCAGGCCCGGCGTGTGGCCGAATGGATCGCCTCGACGTGCATGCGGTGGATGGCCTCGAAAGCGTTGTCGGGGCCGCTGGTGACGATCTGCACCGGGATGTCGCCTGCCTGCACCTGGGGCAGCAGCGCATCCAACACGGCGTCCGAGCGGTGCTGCTTTTCGCCGGTGGCGTAGCTCCAGTCCTCGAGGAAGGTGGTCTGCAGCCAGCGCACGGCGCTGCCTTCAATGCGCACATGCACGTCGTGGTACGCGTCCTTGGGGTTGGTGCGCTTGTCTTCCTCGTCGGTGATGTTCACGCCGCCCGTGAAGCCCACGCGGCCATCGCACACCACGATCTTGCGGTGGGTGCGGTAGTTGGTCACGGGACGCAGGCGCCGGCCGATCTTGGTGTCGTGGAACAGCGCCACTTCCACGCCCGCCGCATGCATCGGCGCCATGAACTTGCGGCCGATGCGCTTGGAGCCGAGCGCATCGAGCAGCAGGCGCACCCGCACGCCGGCCTGCGCGCGCTCGATCAGCAGGTCGCGCAGCGCGGTGCCGATCCGGTCAGGCTCGAAGATGTAGTACTCGAGATGGACGTGGTCGCGCGCCGCGCGCACGGCTTCGAAGATCGCATCGAAGGTGCGCGCACCGCCCGACAGCAGCTCGACACCCGTGGCACTCGACACCGGCAGGCCGCAGGCGGCCGTGCCCAGCCGGGCCATCTGCTGCAGCGCCGGCGGCGCGTGCTGCGAGGCGTCTCGCAGCCGCGCCAGGTCGGCCTGTGCATGCGCGCTCGCCCGGATGCGCAGGCGCTTGAGCCGCTGCTTGCGCAGCCGCTGCGGCCCCAGGAAGTAATAGACGATGAAGCCCGCGAACGGCAGCAGCGCCAGCGACAGGATCCAGCTCATGGTGGACACCGGCGCGCGCTTTTGCATCACGATCCAGATCGACAGCACGGCGATGTAGCCGCTCCACGCCAGGGAGAGGCCGGTTTTCCATTCGTGGCTGAGTTCGGGGAGGATCAAGGCAAAAGCGGTTGAAGGCGGCGTGTTTTCGGCTGGGCCCAAAGAAAAAGGCCAGCAGCGAATGCTACCGGCCTTTGACTTCGTTCCTTGCGGAGGCTCGATCAGCCCGTGGCTGCTTCCTCGGCTTCGGGCTTCGACTTGCCTTCCTTCTTCGGGATCGGCTGGATGTCGAGCAGCACTTCGTCCTTCTCGTCGAGGTCGACTTCGAGGCGACCGCCGTCGGTCAGGCGACCGAACAGCAGCTCGTCGGCCAGCGCACGACGGATCGTGTCCTGGATCAGGCGCTGCATCGGACGTGCACCCATCAGCGGATCGAAGCCCTTCTTCGCCAGGTGCTTGCGCAGCTTGTCGGTGAAGGTGACCTCGACCTTCTTCTCGCTGAGCTGGGTTTCCAGTTGCAGCAGGAACTTGTCGACCACGCGCAGGATGACCTGTTCGTCGAGCGCCTTGAAGTTGACGATGGCGTCCAGACGGTTGCGGAACTCGGGCGTGAACAGGCGCTTGATGTCGCCCATTTCGTCGCCGGCCTGCCGCGCGTTCGTGAAGCCGATGGTCGCCTTGTTCATGGTCTCGGCACCCGCGTTCGTCGTCATGATGATGATGACGTTGCGGAAGTCGGCCTTGCGCCCGTTGTTGTCGGTCAGCGTGCCGTGGTCCATGACCTGCAGCAGCACGTTGAAGATGTCCGGGTGCGCCTTCTCGATTTCGTCGAGCAGCAGCACCGCGTGCGGCTTCTTCGTGACAGCTTCGGTCAGCAGACCGCCCTGGTCGAAACCGACGTAGCCCGGAGGCGCGCCGATCAGGCGGCTCACCGCGTGACGCTCCATGTACTCCGACATGTCGAAGCGGATCAGCTCGATGCCCATGATGTAGGCCAGCTGCTTGGCCGCTTCGGTCTTGCCGACGCCCGTGGGGCCGGAGAACAGGAACGAGCCGATCGGCTTGTCGCCCTTGCCCAGGCCCGAACGCGCCATCTTGACCGCGGAGGCCAGCACTTCGAGTGCCTTGTCCTGGCCGAACACCACGCTCTTGAGGTCGCGCTCGATCGTCTGCAGCTTGCTGCGGTCGTCGTTGCTGACGTTGGCCGGGGGAATGCGCGCGATCTTCGCCACGATTTCCTCGACTTCGGTCTTGCTGATGGTCTTCTTGCGCTTGCTCGGCGGCAGGATGCGCTGGGCGGCGCCGGCTTCGTCGATGACGTCGATCGCCTTGTCGGGCAGGTGACGGTCATTGATGTACTTGGCGCTGAGCTCGGCCGCAGCCTGCAGGGCCGCCACGGCGTACTTCACGCCATGGTGTTCCTCGAAGCGCGACTTCAGGCCCTTGAGGATGTCGACGGTTTCCTGCACCGACGGCTCGACCACGTCGACCTTCTGGAAACGACGCGACAGGGCCGCGTCCTTCTCGAAGATGCCGCGGTATTCCGTGAAGGTGGTGGCGCCGATGCACTTGAGCTGGCCGCTGGAGAGCGCCGGCTTGAGCAGGTTCGACGCGTCGAGCGTGCCGCCCGAGGCTGCGCCCGCACCGATCAGGGTGTGGATTTCGTCGATGAACAGGATGGCGTTCGGCTTGTCCTTGAGCGACTTGATCACGCCCTTCAGGCGCTGTTCGAAGTCACCGCGGTACTTGGTGCCTGCCAGCAACGCGCCCATGTCGAGCGAGAACACCTGCGACTCGGCCAGGATTTCCGGCACGTCGCCCTGGGTGATGCGCCACGCGAGGCCCTCGGCAATCGCCGTCTTGCCCACGCCGGCCTCACCCACCAGCAGCGGGTTGTTCTTGCGCCGGCGGCACAGGATCTGGATGACGCGCTCGACCTCGTACTCGCGGCCGATCAGCGGATCGATCTTGCCGTCCTTGGCCATCTGGTTGAGGTTCTGGGTGAACTGCTCGAGGGGCGAGGCCTTCTCGTTGCGTTCGCCACCGCCCTCCTCGCCTTCACCTTGAGGCGCTTCGCCGCTGCCCTTGACGGCTTCCGGCGGATCGCTCTTCTTGATGCCGTGGGCAATGAAATTGACCACGTCCAGGCGGGTGACGCCCTGCTGGTGCAGGTAGTACACGGCGTGCGAGTCCTTCTCACCGAAGATCGCAACCAGCACGTTGGCGCCGGTGACTTCCTTCTTGCCGTTGCCGGTGGACTGCACATGCATGATGGCGCGCTGGATCACGCGCTGGAAACCCAGGGTGGGCTGGGTGTCTACATCGTCGGTACCCGCCACTTGCGGCGTGTTGTCCTTGATGAAGTTGGTGAGCGACGCCCGCAGGTCGTCGACGTTCGCCGAGCAGGCGCGCAGAACTTCCGCGGCGCTCGGGTTGTCCAGCAAAGCGAGCAGCAGATGTTCCACGGTGATGAACTCGTGGCGTTGCTGCCGGGCCTCGACGAAGGCCATGTGCAAGCTGACTTCCAGTTCCTGGGCAATCATGTGATTTCCTTTTGCCTTGCTGTAAATAAGTTCTCAGATGGGTTGGAGCGCGTGCAATTCAACTGGTTCACGCCACCGGTTCGCTGACACATTGCAGCGGGTGCCCTGCCTGCTGCGCGGCCTCCATCACCTGGTTGACCTTGGTGGCCGCCATGTCGCGGGAATAAACCCCACAGACACCCCGGCCATCGAGGTGGATCTTGAGCATGATCTGGGTCGCCGTTTCTCGGTCCTTGCTGAAATATTCCTGCAGGACGACGATCACGAACTCCATCGGCGTGTAGTCGTCGTTCAGCATGACGACCTGGTACATCTGGGGCGGTGCCGTTTTTTGCGGGCGGCGCTCCAGAACGACCGAATCTCCGTCGTCGCCCGCCGGTTTCTGCGCCGGTGGGGTGTTGGGAGTTTTGGGAATTCTCGTTGCCATGAAAAAGATTCTATAGAGCGTGCAAGCACCGTGCCGACGCCAACAGACTTGGTGACGCCTATTCGACAAATCAAGAGGCATGCGTCGTGTACGACAGCACGAAGACAGACGTAAAAAAACCGGCAGATTGCCGGTCTTTTTTACAGATTGCGCAGAACGGGCCCCTTGGGTGCCGGCAATTTCCGGCCCGGCACCCGGGTCGGAACCGGCAGATCGGGCGGCAAGGCGTCGATTTCTTCATCGGTGAGTTCGCGCTCGGGTGCCGGCTCTGCCTCCCGGTGAACAGCGGCGGGCAGCGCGAGCGGAACCGGTGCGGTTTGCGGCTCCGAATCCTCATGCAAGACGGGTGCTGGTGGCGATGCTCTCGGCCGCTGCGGGGGTGAAGGTGCAGCGGGCGACACAACCGGCCCTCCTCTTCTGCCCGGCAAGGTAGGGGGCGCTGGCGACAACGCCCGCCATTCGACCAGCCGTCGCGCGTCCTGCTCTGCCTGCCAGTGCGCCAGCGCCAAGCGTTGCGCTTCCTGGTGCATGGCCTGTTGCTGCCCGAGCAACGCCAACTCGGCGCGGATCGCCTGCCGCGTCTGTTCGCGCTCCGCATCCCAGGCACGGTGCTGCGCGTCGAGTTGCCTGCCAAGCCTGTACGAGAACGCCCAGAGGCCCAGCAAAGCGCCCGCGGCGCCGACCGCGAAGCAGACGACAAGGAAATTGGCCTGGATCAGCGTCACAGCGAAGCCTCCTCGTCGGCATCCCATTTGCGCAGCAAGTCGAGTGGAATGGCATCGGCCACCTGGGAAAACCGCAGGCCGGTCATGCGTTCGGCCTGCTTGAGCAACACGGCGACAGGACTGCTCGGTTCGTGGTTCTCGAACCATCGACGGGCCTTGCGGATGTCACGCAGGATGTCGTCGCGTGTCGCCAGGCCCTCACCGGTTGGCGTGCTTGCCGGCCACGACGGAAGCGGATCAGGTCTTGTTGCGGCCGCGACAGGCGGCGCCGACGATCCGTTTCGCTGGAACGGGGCCAGCAATCGCACCAGCGCATGCAGCGGAGGCGCGTCCGGCCCCAGGTGCTGGGCAGCCCAGGCGACGATCTGCGCCGCCGCCTCAGCGGCTTGCGCCAACAGGCGCAGCGGCGCCTGGTCGTTGCCCGAAGCGGCGGCCGCCAGGTCTGCCAACTGCTGGGCCATGGCCTCCGGACTGGCTGCGTCCAGCGCCCGGGGCATAGCGAAGGCGCGCTCGACTTCACGCACCGTCAGGTGCCGCGCGGCGTTGGCGGCAATGACGACTTCTCGCACATCGCTCAACAGGCCCTCCAGCCTGGATTGAAGTGCGACGACAGCTGCAACTTCGTCCGTCACCATTCGCCCCACGGGAATTCCCGTCCAGTCGGCCACGATGCTCGCAACCACGGCCTCATCGACCTGGGGAAAAATCAGAGGCAGCTCCTTCTGGTGTGCGACAAGCTCTCGCTCCAGGGTCACCAGCTGCGCCGAGGGCGCATCCCCCTCGGCGCAGCTCGGCCCTCCCGCCTCCTCCCTCTTCTTTGTTCTCAATCCATGAATCGTGCGAACCAGTGCAAGCTCGTCTTGCCATCGCGCCTCGTGCTGGGACAACGTGCGCTGCGCGGCGTCGAGTTGCGTTCTGGCAGCATCAAGGCGCAGCACTCTTTCCTCGCTGCCGTGAATGACAACGCCCTCTTGAGCAAGCAGCTCAAGTTCGACCTCAAGCGCTGTGATGCGGTGCCGCCATTGCGCGACTTCAGGCGGCGGCGCATGAAGCGACATGGCGACACGCGCGCATGCAGTGTCCAGCAGACTGATGGCCTTGTCAGGCAGCTGACGTGCCGGGATATAGCGAAGCGACAGGGTCACAGCGGCACGCACAGCTTCATCGAGCACGAGCACGCCGTGGTGCTCGGCGAAGGTGGCGACAAGGCCGCGCACCATCTCGATCGCGGCAACTTCGTCGGGCTCTGCGACCTGAAGCGTCTGAAAGCGCCGCGTCAGCGCCGGGTCCTTCTCGATGTGGCGCTTGTATTCGCTCCAGGTGGTGGCACCGATCGTGCGCAAGGTTCCTCGTGCAAGCGCTGGCTTGAGCAGGTTGGCGGCATCGCCGGTTCCGGATTGCCCGCCCGCACCGACCAAGGTGTGCACCTCGTCGATGAAGAGGATGACGGGCTGCACCGACTTGCCCGCCTCTTCCAGCAAGGCCTTGAGGCGGGACTCGAACTCCCCGCGCATGCTTGCGCCGGCCAACAACGCTCCGACATCGAGGCTCCACAGGCGGCAGTTCTTCAGATCGGGAGGAACCTCGCCTTGCGCGATGGCCAACGCGAGCCCCTCGACCACCGCCGTCTTGCCGACGCCCGCATCTCCTGTGAGCAAGGGATTGTTCTGACGGCGACGCAGCAGGATGTCGACCATCGTGCGGATCTCGTGTCCGCGCCCGATGACCGGATCGATCTGCCCTTGAGACGCGCGCTCGGTCAGATCCGTGCAGTAGCGCCGCAACGCCGACTTGCCGTCCGACGTCGCATCCGCGAGCGCCCCGCTGGCCTCGCCAGGCAGCGCCGACGGCAGACCGGAGCCATCGTGCGGTCCTTCTTGGCCTTCGGGAGAGCCGACCACGATGGCGCTGACGACCTCTGTCAGTTGATCTGCGGGGATTCGCAGGAATGCAGGCGAGATACCAAGAAGCACGCGCCTCAGTTCCGGCGTCTGAAGCAGCGCGGCAAGCAGCCAGGCACCGCGCACGCAATGCGCGCCGAACTCGAGGCTGGACAGCACCCACGCGCGCTCGATGGCAGCTTCGATGTGGCTGGAAAAATCGGTCAGTGACGTTGCACCGGATGGCAGGCTGGACAACGCCGATGCGAAGTCTTTCTCGATGGCTTGCGCGTCGATCTGGTAGTGCCGGCAGATGCGGTGCAGATCGCTGTCGTTGAGCTGCCAGAGCTGGTGAATCCAGTGCGTCAGCTCAACGTACGGATTGCCGCGCAGCTTGGCAAATGCGGTGGCGGATTCGATGCCGCGAAACAAGGTGAGATTGAGCTTGCCGAACAGCGCCCGCCGAGAGATCGTCATTGGGCGATCTGCCGTGCAGCATGCACGCCTTGTTCGATCGGACCATCTGAGACACTCGATGTCGTCGCGCCGACTCTTGCGTTCTTTTCCCTCACTTTGCGCCCCCTATGCTTCTTGGAATGGGCGCGATTCTGGCGGCTTGCTGCGAGGCAAACACAGCACAGTTTCTACCAATAGTTAAACGTAGGAAGCGGCCTCTTGATCCGTGATGTTTGCCCACGGCTCCTTACGTTCGCAAGACAAAGGAGGTATTTCAATAACGATATCGAGGATGCGACAGGCAAGAAAAAACCCTCGAGTCCTTTCGGAAGCTCGAGGGCTTGGCGTGGGCCTGACGCTTGTCGGTGTCAGCGCCTGCAATTACATGTTGTCGATCATGACCTGACCGAAGCCAGAGCAGCTCACTTGCGTCGCGCCGTCCATCAGGCGTGCGAAGTCGTAGGTGACCTTCTTGCTGGCGATCGACTTTTCCATCGAACTGATGATCAGGTCGGCCGCTTCGGTCCAGCCCATGTGGCGCAGCATCATTTCGGCGGACAGGATCTCGGAACCCGGGTTCACATAGTCCTTGCCGGCGTACTTTGGGGCCGTGCCGTGGGTGGCTTCGAACATGGCGACGGTGTCGCTCAGGTTCGCGCCCGGTGCGATGCCGATGCCGCCGACCTGTGCGGCCAGCGCGTCGGACACGTAGTCGCCGTTGAGGTTCAGCGTGGCGATCACGCTGTATTCGGCGGGACGCAGCAGGATCTGCTGCAGGAACGCGTCGGCGATGCTGTCCTTGACGGTGATTTCCTTGCCCGTTCGGGGGTTCTTGAACTTCATCCACGGGCCGCCGTCGATCAGCTCGGCGCCGAACTCCTTGGCGGCCAGGTTGTAGCCCCAATCACGGAATCCACCTTCGGTGAACTTCATGATGTTGCCCTTGTGGACCAGAGTGACGCTGGGCTTGTCGTTGTCGATGGCGTACTGGAAGGCCTTACGCACCAAGCGCTCGGTGCCTTCGCGCGAGACGGGCTTGACGCCGATGCCCGAGGTGTTCGGGAAGCGGATCTTCTTGACGCCCATCTCGTCCTGCAGGAACTTGATGAGCTTCTTGGCCTTCTCGCTCTCGGCTTCGAACTCGATGCCGGCGTAGATGTCCTCCGAGTTCTCGCGGAAGATGACCATGTTGGTCTTGTGCGGCTCGCGCACCGGGCTGGGCACGCCCTCGAAATACTGGATGGGTCGCAGGCAGACGTACAGGTCGAGCTCCTGGCGCAGTGCCACGTTCAGCGAGCGGATGCCGCCGCCGACGGGCGTGGTCAGCGGGCCCTTGATGGACACCACATAGTCACGCACCGCGTGCAGGGTTTCCTCGGGGAGCCAGACATCGGGGCCGTAGACCTTGGTCGATTTCTCGCCCGCGTAGACCTCCATCCAGTGGATCTTCTTCTTGCCGCCGTAGGCCTTGGCCACGGCAGCGTCCACCACCTTGAGCATCACCGGCGTGATGTCCAGCCCGGTGCCGTCGCCTTCGATGAACGGAATGATGGGCTGATCGGGCACATTGAGCGAATTGTCAGCGTTGACCGTGATCTTCTGGCCTTCGGTCGGGACTTTGATGTGCTGATAGCTGGACATGAGGGGACTTGACTCCGGGAGTGACGTAATTCGAACGACTGTCTGCGAATACAGACAGCGAGGGAGAATCGCTGTACAGCGAGCTAACAAATCGCTGTACATTTTAGACGCAACCCATCAGCGAGCAATTGTCAACCGTAGGGCGATAGCGCCCGTTACTGGCTGACCTTCTGCTCGCCGGGAGGCGTTTCCAACCAATTCTCGATAGAGGAATCATCAATGAGCAAACTTCTCGCAGTCATGATCGCTGGCCTGTTCGCCGCTGGCGCGTACGCCCAGAACCCGGCCGGCACCACGCCCGAACAAGGCAACGCGACCAACAGCAAGCCGCAAGCTCGCGCTGAAGCCAAGAAGGAAGCCAAGCCCGCTGGCCAAGTGGCTCCCGCTGCTGGCGACATCGCCAAGACGCCTGAAGGCGGCGCCTTCGGTGCCGACAAGGCTGGCGTTGCTGGCGAAAAGCGCGCCAAGACCCGCGACGATCGTCGTCGCAACAAGGACGGCAGCGTGAAGCGCAAGGCCACCCAAGGCGGCACGCCTGACATGCCCGGCGCCAAGTAAGCCGGACTGTCCCCCCTGAAAGAAGCGCTCTCCGGAGCGCTTTTTTTCGTTCGCAGTTTTGTTCAACCACTGTCAACCGGGGTTCTTGAGGTCCGTTGAATGAAGACCTTCCGCAGGGAGGTGATCCATATCAACAATCTCAAAGGATTTCTCATGAACAAGCTGATCGCAGCCCTGGTCGCCGGCCTCTTCGCAGCCGGTGCATTCGCCCAAGCCGCCGAACCCGCTCCCGCAGCGCCGGCCGCTCCCGCCGTCCACAAGGCCAAGGCCAAGCACACGGTCAAGAAGCACAAGGTGCGCCACGTCTCCAAGGCCCACGCCGCCGCCAAGAAGGTGTAAGCTTTCGAGCTCCCGGCAATGCCCGCTTCAGCGGGCATTTTTATTGGTCACGGGCCGACCTTCTGGGTCCCGGCCCCGAAAGAGTCATCCGATGTTTCAGCGTCTCGCCGCGCTGCTTCTGGTGTCCGCGTCCTTCCTGGCGCCGGCCCACGCGCAGCAGCAAATCCAACCGCAACCCCAAACCGATCTGGCACGCACGCAGTTGTCGGTCGGCCTCTACAAGATCGATGCGCAGGTGGCGCAATCGCCCCGCGAACGCGAGATCGGCCTGATGTTCCGCAAGACGATGCCGCAGGCCGAGGGCATGATCTTCGTGTTCGAGCAGCCGGCCACGCAATGCTTCTGGATGCGCAACACGCTGCTGCCGCTGACCGCCGCCTTCGTGGCCGACGACGGCCGCATCGTCAATCTGGTCGACATGCAGCCGATGACCGAGAACTCGCATTGCTCCGAGGAGCCGGTGCGCTACGTGCTCGAAATGAACCAGGGCTGGTTCGCCAAGAAGAACATCAAGAAGGGCGCCAAGCTCGGCGGAGAGCTGTTCTTCGCCGCCAAACGCTGAAATCAGCGCCCGTAAAAAAGCCGACCCGCAGGTCGGCTTTTTTCATGGCGAGCGCCGGGTCCGGCTTCAGCCGAAGTTCTTCGCAGCGAAGTCCCAGTTGGCCAGCTTGGCCAGGAAGGTCTCGACGAACTTCGGGCGCAGGTTGCGGTAGTCGATGTAGTACGCGTGTTCCCACACGTCCACCGTCAGCAGCGCGGTGTCGGCGGTGGTCAGCGGCGTGCCGGCGGCGCCGGTGTTCACGATGTCCACCGAGCCGTCGGCCTTCTTCACCAGCCAGGTCCAGCCCGAGCCGAAGTTGCCCACGGCCGACTTCACGAAGGCTTCCTTGAAGGCGTCGTAGCTGCCCCACTTGGCGTCGATGGCCTTGGCCAGCGCGCCGGTGGGTGCGCCGCCGCCCTGGGGCTTCATGCAGTTCCAGAAGAAGGTGTGGTTCCAGATCTGGGCGGCGTTGTTGTAGATGCCGCCGCTGGACTTCTTGACGATCTCTTCGAGCGTCATCGCTTCGAACTCGGTGCCCTTTTGCAAGTTGTTCAGGTTCACCACGTAGGCGTTGTGGTGCTTGCCGTGGTGATACTCGAGCGTTTCCTTCGAATACTCAGGGGCCAGTGCGTCGATGGCGTATGGCAGGGGTGGGAGCACATGTTCCATGGTTTTTTCTCGTGGGTTGGTTGTGGAGAATGAAGGATTCTAGGAAGTAATCAGGGGGCCGGCGTCGGACGTGTTCCCGTCGCACCGCCGGGCATCACGGTCAGGTCGACCGAGCCATCCGAAAGGCGTGCGACGACAGCATCGCCGGCCTGCAGGCTGCCTGCACTGACGATCGCGCGGCCTTCGCCGTCGGTCAGCAAGGCATAGCCGCGCTGCAGCACCAGGGCCGGGTCGAGCAGCCGCAGGCGCAGGGCCACGCGCTCGAGCCGCTCGCGCCGCTGCGTCAGCGAACGCGAGAACTTCGCGGAGAAATCGGTGGCGATGGCCTGTGGCACCTGCCCCAGACGCTCGCGGCGCGACAGCACCGCGTAGTGCAGCCGCTGCGCGTGATGCGCCAGCCGCAGCTGCTGGCGCGCCACCAAGCCCGAAGGACGGCCCAGCCGCGCCGCTGCCTGATCCAGCCGTTGGCCGAGCACGTCGAGCCGTCCGCCCAGCGCATCGCCGAGCCGTTCGTCGAGCAGGTCGAGCGCCCCGAGCCACAGGTCGCGCGGCGCGCTGACGAGTTCGGCGGCGGCCGTGGGTGTCGGCGCGCGCAGGTCGGCGCAGAAGTCGGCAATCGTGAAATCGGTTTCGTGCCCCACGCCGCTGATCACAGGCACGGGACTTTGCACGATGGTGCGCGCCAGCGTTTCGTCGTTGAAGGCCCAGAGGTCCTCGATCGAGCCACCGCCGCGCACCAGCAGGATCACGTCGACGGCCGGCTCCAGCGTGTAGAGCGACTGCAAGGCGCGCACCAGCTCGCCCGGCGCGCTGGTGCCCTGCACTGCCGCCGGCGCCAGCACCACGGGAATATGTGGGACGCGCCGCCGCAGCGCGGTCACGACGTCATGCAACGCCGCGGCGCCCAGCGAGGTGACGACGCCCACTGCACGCGGCATGGACGGCAGCGCCCGCTTGCGCGCCGGATCGAACAAGCCCTCGGCTTCGAGGCGCGCCTTGCGCTGCAGGAACTGCTCGAACAGCGCGCCCTGCCCCGCGCGCCGCAGGCTTTCGACCACCAATTGCAGGTCGCCGCGCGGCTCGTACACCGCCAGCCGACCACGCACCTCGACCTGGTCGCCGTCACGCGGTGTGAAGTCGAGCAGGCCGGCCGCCCGGCGGAACATCGCGCAGCGCAGCTGGCCGGATTCGTCCTTGAGCGAGAAATAGCAATGACCGCTCGACGCACGCGAGAAACCCGAAATTTCTCCGCGCACCGAGACCGGGTTGAAACGCGCGTCGAGCGCATCGGCCACCGCGCGGCACAGCGCGCCCACGGCCCACACGCGCGGCCCGGGCGCTGCATTCGGCTCCATGAAGCTCATCGCGTCCCTCCGCCACCGACGGCCACTCTTCCACAACGGGCGCTGCGCCCCCCACTTTGGAGGGGTATGGTGGAACAGATGCACGAGTTCTCGTGCAAGCTGTTGATTTCATTAAAAAAAGTGCTGCTCAAAATTCAATCGATCTAACGAAAAGCCCGTCCCATGCGGGTTCGGAGACATTGCGCCACGGGTTAATCACAAAGTTATCCACAGAATCTGTGCGTCCTTGCCGACACGCAAACAAGCCGCGAGCCGATGGTGGCTCGGTGGATAATCGCCGCGCATTTGCAGTCTACGGGCCGGAGGATTTTCTTGTTTTCCATCATTGTTGCCGCGGGCTGGCCAATCTGGCCATTGCTCGCCTGTTCGGTCATCGCACTCGCGCTGGTCATTGAACGTTTCACCAGCCTCAAGACCGTCAAG
This sequence comes from Variovorax sp. GW821-FHT10C12, assembly GCF_059415405.1. Lineage (NCBI taxonomy): Bacteria > Pseudomonadati > Pseudomonadota > Betaproteobacteria > Burkholderiales > Comamonadaceae > Variovorax > Variovorax sp. GW821-FHT10C12. The sequence goes on along the minus strand of NZ_JBWKNE010000001.1, from coordinate 1,151,278 downwards.
GTCCTGCCGCCGAAGCTGCTGGACGAGACCATCACCGTGTCGCGCGGCGCGGTTCCCGGCCCCGACGTCGTGACCAAACTGGAAAGCAACTCGATGCTCGGCCAGGTGCTGGCCGCCGGCCTGCGCGCGCTGAACGCCAACCCGCGCTGCACCGAAGAAGACCTGCGCGCCGCCATGGAGGCCTCGGGCCGCACCGTGGCGCACAAGCTGGAGCGCTATCTGCCGGCGCTGGCCACCATCGCCTCGGCCGCGCCGCTGCTCGGCCTGCTGGGCACGGTGATCGGCATGATCGAGATCTTCGGCTCGCAGTCGCCCGGCAGCGGTGCCGTCGGTTCGGGCAACCCGGCGCAGCTGGCGCACGGCATCTCGATCGCGCTGTACAACACCGCCTTCGGCCTGATCGTGGCCATTCCGACGCTGATCTTCTGGCGCTACTTCCGCAGCCGCGTCGACGAGTACCTGCTGAACCTCGAACTCTCGGGTGAGCGCTTCGCACGCCACCTGAACGCCCTGCGCAAATGAGCTCGCGTGGCCGCATGCAGTTTCGCCACGGCGCGCGCGACGAGCCGGAGATCAACCTGATCCCGTTCATCGACGTGCTGCTGGTCGTGCTGATCTTCCTGATGCTGTCGACCACCTACAGCAAGTTCACCGAGATGCAGCTGCGGCTGCCGACCGCGGACGTCGACGCCCAGCGCGACTACCCGAAAGAGGTGATCGTGGCGGTGTCGGCCGACGGCCGCTACGTGATCAACAAGTCGCCGCTGGCGGACCGCAGCGTCGACACCGTGGCCGCCGCGCTCGGTGCTGCCGCCACCGGTGGCAAGGACAGCGTCGTGATCATCAGCGCCGATGCCGCCAGCCCGCACCAGGCCGTGGTGACGGTGATGGAGGCTGCGCGCCGCGCCGGCCTGATGCAGATCACCTTCGCCGCCCAGTCGACGGCCCAGGCCGGTCACTGAGTGTCGACCGGCGCGCGGCTGCAGGATGCCTGGCTGCGCCGCGGTGCGCTGGCCTGCCTGCTGTGGCCACTGTCGCTGGTCTATGGCGCCCTCTTCGCGCTGCGGCGCGCCTTTTACCGATGGGGCTGGCAGAAGACCGGACGCGTGCCGGTTCCTGTAATCGTGGTCGGCAACGTGATCGCAGGCGGGGCCGGCAAGACACCGGTCGTGATGGCCGTCGTGTGCCATCTTCAGGCGCGCGGGCTGCGCGTGGGCGTGGTGTCGCGGGGCTATGGCCGGCGTACAGACGACTGCCGCGAAGTCCTGCCCGACAGCGATCCGCAGGACATCGGCGACGAGCCCGCGCTGATCCACCATGCCACCGGCGCGCCCGTCTTCGTGGCCCGGCAGCGCATCGAGGCCGCACGCGCCCTGCTCGAACAGCACCCGGCCACCCAAATCATCGTCAGCGACGACGGCCTTCAGCACCTGGCGCTGGCGCGCGACATCGAGATCTGCGTGTTCGACGACCGCGGTATCGGCAACGGCTGGCTGTTGCCCGCCGGCCCCCTGCGCGAGCCGTGGCCGCGCCATTGCGACCTGCTGCTGCACAGCGGCGAGCGGCCCGCCTTCGCCGATGGCTACACCGCCACCCGCGAACTGGCGCCGTACGCCCTCGCGAAGGATGGCCGCCGCATCCCGCTCGACACGCTCGCCGGCCAGCCCGTGATCGCGCTTGCTGCCATCGCCCGGCCGCAAGCCTTCTTCACGATGCTGCACGCACGTGGCCTGACGCTCGCAGACACCCTCGCGCTGCCCGACCACCACGACTTCACCGGCTGGCAACGCCCGGCCGGCTCCGCCCTGCCGCTTGTCTGCACGGAGAAAGACGCCGTCAAGCTCTGGCATCAGGCGCCCGACGCGCTCGCCGTGCCGCTGCACTTCGAACCCTCGCCGGCGTTCTTCGCCGCCCTCGACGCGAAGCTATCATCGCTCGATGGATACCAAGCTGCTTGAACTGCTCGTCTGCCCCGTCACCAAGGGCCCGCTGACCTGGAACGCCGAGAAGCAGGAACTCTGCTCGCGCAGTGCGCGACTCGCCTACCCGGTGCGCGACGGCATCCCGGTGCTGCTCGAGAACGAGGCCCGCACGCTGTCCGACGAAGAGCTGGGCCTGTGAGCTTCACCGTTCTGGTGCCGGCCCGGCTGGCTTCGACGCGACTTCCCAACAAACCGCTGGCCGACATCGCCGGCCTGCCGATGGTCGTGCGCGTGGCGCAACGCGCCCGCCAGTCCGGCGCCCTTCGCGTGGTGGTGGCCGGCGACGACGCCGCCATCATCGAAGCCTGCAAGGCGCACGGTGTCGAGGCCCTGCTGACCCGCCAGGACCACGCCAGCGGCACCGACCGCTTGGCCGAAGCCTGCGAACAACTCGGGCTCGATGGCGACGCGATCGTCGTCAACGTGCAGGGCGACGAGCCGCTGATCGACCCCGCGCTGATCGACGCCGTCGCCGCCACGCTGGCCGCGCGCCCGCAGGCCGCCATGAGCACCGCCGTCCACGCGATCGATTCGCTGGCCGACTTCATGAACCCGAACGTCGTGAAGGCCGTGCTCGACGCACAAGGTCATGCGCTCTATTTCAGCCGCGCACCGATCCCCTGGTGGCGCGACGGTTCTTCGGGCGGTGCGGCGCCCACGGTGCTGCCCAGCCCCGCACCGCTGCGCCATATCGGCATCTACGGCTATCGCGCGGGCTTCGTGCGGCAATTTCCGTTGCTGTCGCCAGCACCCGTCGAAGCCACCGAAGCGCTCGAACAGCTGCGCGCGCTGTGGCACGGGCACCGCATCGCGGTGCATGTGAGCGATGTCGCCCCGGGCCCCGGGATCGACACGCCCGAAGACCTGGCGCGCGTGCGCGCGGTCTTCGCAGCCGGCTCGCCTGCGTGAACTGCCCGCCGTCCCCGAGGGAACGGCGGCAATTTGTCACGGGCACGCATGCTATCCTCGACGCAATTCCGCCTCGGCGCGCCTGAGGGCGCGCATGGGGCGCGACACAAAATCTAAGAACCTTCCGAGGACACCATGAGACTTATTTTGCTGGGCGCGCCCGGAGCAGGCAAAGGCACGCAAGCGACCTTCATCTGCCAGAAATACGGCATTCCCCAAATTTCGACCGGCGACATGTTGCGCGCCGCCGTCAAGGCAGGCACCCCCCTCGGGCTGCAGGCCAAGACGATCATGGATTCGGGTGCACTGGTCAGCGACGACCTGATCATCAACCTCGTGAAGGAACGCATCGCGCAGCCCGACTGCAACGGCGGCTTCCTGTTCGATGGCTTCCCGCGCACCATTCCGCAAGCCGACGCCATGAAGGCGGCCGGCGTCAAGCTCGACTACGTGCTCGAGATCGATGTGCCCTTCGGCGACATCATCGAACGCATGAGCGGTCGTCGCTCGCACCCGGCATCGGGCCGCACCTACCACGTCAAGTTCAATCCGCCGAAGGTGGAAGGCAAGGACGACGTGACCGGTGAAGAGCTGATCCAGCGCGAAGACGACAAGGAAGAGACCGTGCGCAAGCGGCTCGACGTCTATAGCCAGCAGACCCGTCCGCTGGTCGACTACTACTCGGCCTGGGCCAAGGCCGATCCGGCCGCCGCGCCGAAGTACCGCGCCATCCAGGGCGTGGGCACGGTCGACGAGATCACGCAGCGCGCGCTTGCCGCATTGAACAGCTGATCCGTCAGCCTTCTTAGCCGCCCTCCGACTCTGGCAGGGCAGCCACTCCCAACAGTTCCAGCACCAGCGCGACCCGCGCCTTCACCGGCGTGAGTGCACCCGCATCCCGCAGCCCATCCCCGGGTTTCGGCAGGATGCGTCCGTTCGTGCAGCGCGTGGCGCGCAGCACCGCCACGCCGGCGGCCTGCGCCTTCAGCGCCGCAGCTTCCAGCGCGTGGTGCACCGTGCCGTTGCCGGTCGCGGCCACGACCAGTCCGCGCAAGGGTTCAGCCGACGGAAGCAGGAGCGCCTCGACGATCGCACCGCTCGCACCCGCGTGGCTCATGACGATCTCGACGCAGGGCCACGGCTTCGCCACGGCCGCCAGCCGCGCCGCATCGAACGGCGCCCCCTGCGGCCACGCGCGAACGCGCCGCACCTCACCCTCTTCCACATACCCGACAGGCCCCGCATCGCCCGACGCGAAGGCATCGAGGCGATAGGTGTGCACCTTCTGCACATCGAGGCCGCTGTGGACCGTGCCCGCGCAGACCACCGTCACGCCCCGCGCGCCAGGCGTCGAAGCCAGCACGAGCGCGTCGCGCACGTTCTGCGGACCATCAGGCGACAGGGCCGTCGCCGGACGCATCGCACACGTCAGCACCACCGGCTTGGCGGGCGCCAGCACGGCGTGCAGGAAGAAGGCGGTTTCCTCCAGCGTGTCGGTGCCGTGCGTGACCACGATGCCCGCCACGTCGGGCTGCGCCAGCCAGTGCGCACAGCGCGCGGCCAGCTGGCGCCAGGTGTCGGCGTCCATGTCCTTGCTGTCGAGCTGCGCGACCTGCTCCGCCACCAGCGTCACGCCGGCCGGCGCCTCGATGCCGCCCAGCAGGTCCGCCACCCCCACCTGCCCGGCGGTGTAGCCGATGTTGTCGCCGCTGCTGGCAGCCTTGCCGGCAATGGTGCCGCCGGTGCCCAGCACCACCACGCGGCGCGTCTCGGACGAAGAGGAATGAGTCATGGCTTGTCAACTTTTGAAAACTGGTTAAAAATACAGGTACTGGATATCTAGCCAGTGCCGCAAGGAAACCACTATGCAGTTCGCAGTGAAGCTTACCGCCCGCCAGCAGCAGATCCTGGACCTGATCCAGGCCGCCATCGCACGCACCGGCGCGCCACCCACGCGCGCCGAAATCGCCAACGAGCTGGGCTTCAAGTCGGCCAACGCCGCCGAAGAGCACCTGCAGGCGCTGGCCCGCAAGGGCGTCATCGAGCTCGTCAGCGGCACCTCGCGCGGCATCCGCCTCAAGGGCGATGCGCTGCGCTCGCTACACGAAACGCGCCACCGCGAAGGCAACCAGTTCTCGCTCTCGCTGCCCGGCATGGCCCAGCTCGCGCTGCCGCTCATCGGCCGTGTGGCGGCGGGTTCGCCCATCCTCGCGCAAGAGCACGTCGACCAGACCTACTACGTCGAGAACACGCTGTTCCAGCGCCAGCCCGACTACCTGCTCAAGGTGCGCGGCATGTCCATGCGCGACGCCGGCATCATGGACGGCGACCTGCTCGCCGTGCAGGCCACCAAGGAAGCACGCAACGGCCAGATCGTGGTGGCCCGCCTCGGCGAAGAAGTCACCGTGAAGCGCCTGAAGCGCAACAAACAGGTGATCGAGCTGCACGCCGAAAACCCCGACTACCCGACCATCATCGTCCAGCCCGGCGAGCCCTTCGAAATCGAAGGCCTCGCGGTCGGCCTCATCCGCAACACCATGCTGATGTAGGTCTCGGGCCTGCTGCCAACGGCAGCAGCACCTCATCCGGCCGCGACAGGTGGCGGGCGTATGGCGTGAAGTCGCCATCACCCTGTTGCGGCCGATTCAAGAAATCCTGCCTGTGTTCAACCTCATACTTTTTTGGAGTTCACATGGGAATCGCCCTCCTCGCCATCGCCGACCTCTGGTCGCCCCTGCAATCGCTGGCGACCCGCTGGATGCCCGCCCGCCGCCCGTCGCACGGTGACAGCAGCGACGCTGCAGCCGGTCTGCGCTACGTGGCCATTCGCCCGGCCTGCACGGCACGCACCGCCGGCGGCCCGGCGCCGGCCACATCGCCATCCGCCGCCGCGACACCCGCCCGCCCGCTGCGCGTGGTCCGTGTGGTCGATCGGCAAGGCTCGCAGCGCGGCTGCGCCAACCGGGTCGTGATTTCCGGCCGCATGGCCGACGTGTGCGCCGAACTCGACCGGCTCGCCGCTCTGGAAGCTGCGGAAACCGGGAGCGGCACGCCCCGCCCCAGCCACCTGCACTGAGAAGGTGCGAACGAGCCCGCCGTGCCTGCGCGCCCCGCACGCGCATGGCGGATTCACCCCCAACGGCCTGAAACAGGCCTCCCGGGCGCCATCTGGCACGGGGTATCCAAACGTTCACACGTGCGACGTGCCGATGCTGCGAGGCACAATGGCATGCCATGAACATTGTGATCCTCGACGATTACCAGGACGCCGTGCGCAAGCTGCAGTGCGCCGCCAAACTGGACGCCTATGCCGCCAAGGTCTACACCAACACGGTCAAGGGCATCGGCCAACTGTCGGTTCGCCTCAAGGATGCGGACGTCATCGTGCTCATCCGCGAGCGCAGCCAGATCTCTCGCCAACTGATCGAGAAGCTGCCCAAGCTCAAGCTGATTTCCCAAACCGGCCGCGTCGGCGGCCACATCGACGTCACGGCCTGCACCGAACGCGGTGTGGCGGTGGCCGAAGGCTCGGGCTCGCCGCAGGCGCCCGCCGAACTCACCTGGGCGCTGATCATGGCGGCCATGCGCCGCCTGCCGCAGTACATCAGCAACCTCAAGCACGGGGCCTGGCAGCAGTCGGGCCTCAAGTCGGCGTCGATGCCGCCGAATTTCGGCGTGGGCTCGGTGCTCAAGGGCAAGACGCTGTGCATCTGGGGCTACGGCCGCATCGGCCAGCTGGTGGCCCGCTACGGGCAGGCCTTCGGCATGCAGGTCGTGATCTGGGGCCGCGAGGCCAGCTGCGCCAAGGCGCGCTCCGACGGCTTCCAGGTGGCACAGAGCCGTCACGAATTCTTTGCCGCGGCCGACGTGTTGTCGGTGCACCTGCGGCTCAACGAGGACACCCAGGGCCTCGTCAAGCTCGAAGACCTCTCCCGCATGAAGCCGACGGCGCTGTTCGTCAACACGTCGCGCGCCGAGCTGGTGGAGGCCGATGCCCTGCTGGCCGCACTCAACCGCGGGCGCCCCGGACTGGCCGCCATCGACGTGTTCGAGAGCGAGCCGCCGCTGCAGGGCCATGCGCTGCTGCGCCTCGAAAACTGTATCTGCACGCCGCACATCGGCTACGTGGAGCAGGAAAGCTACGAGAGCTACTTCGGCCAGGCGTTCGACAACGTCGTGAGCTACATCAACGGCAACCCCACGAACATCGTGAATCCCGGCGCGCTGCAGGTTCGCCGGTGAGTTCATGAGCCGGCCCGCGCCGCAGCGAGGCGCGCTCTGGGCGCTGCTGGCCGGCAATTTCGTGATCGGCACGGGCGTGATGGTCGTGCCCGGCACCCTCAATGAAATCAGCGTCTCGCTGGCGATCCAGGTCGCCACGGCGGGCCAGCTGATCACTGCAGCCGCCTTCGTGATGTGCCTGGGCGCCCCGCTGCTGGCCGCTGCGGTCGCCGGCTGGGACCGCCGCAAGCTGCTCGCCCTCACCCTGCTCTGGTACGCCGCGTGGCACGTGGTTGCGGCGCTCATGCCCAGCTTCGGCGCACTGCTGCCGGTGCGCATGCTGACGGTGATCGCCCCCGCCATCTTCACGCCCCAGGCCGCGGCCTGCGCCGGCATGCTGGTGCCGCCCGAGCAGCGCGGGCGCGCCGTGACCTTCGTCTTTCTCGGCTGGTCGGTGGCCTCGGTGCTGGGCCTGCCGATCGGCGCGCTGATCGGCGGCCACCTGGGCTGGCGCATGGCCTTCATGGCCATCGCTGCGCTCAGTGTCGTGAGCGCCGCCTCGGTGTGGTTCACGCTGCCCAACGGCATCCGGCCCGCCGCGCTCACGGCCGCCGCCTGGTCGCGCGTGCTGCGCAGCCCGGTGCTGATGGGCATCGTGTCGGTCACGGCGCTGCAGGGTGTCGGCCAGTTCGTGCTGTTCAGCTATTTCGGCCCGCTGCTCAAGCAGGGCTTCGGCGCCGACGCCAACACGCTGAGCCTGATGTGGGCGCTGTTCGGCGCTTTCGGCCTGCTGGGCAACATGGTGGTCAGCCGCTACATCGACCGCGTCGGCGCCGGGCGCATGGTGTTGCTGACGACCGGGCTGATCGCGCTGAGCCTGCTGCTGTGGCCGCTGGCCAGCACGCTCGCATGGCTCGCGGTGGTGCTCGTGCCCTGGGGCCTGGGCTGCTTTGCCACCAATTCCTCGCAGCAGGCGCGCCTCGTGGGGCTGGCGCCCGCCCTGGCGCCGGGCTCGGTGGCGCTCAACAGCTCGGGCATCTACATCGGCCAGGCCCTGGGTGCGGCACTGGGCGGCTGGCTGCTGGCGAACGACGCCACCGAGTGGATGAGCCGGGTCGGTTTTGCACTGATGCTGCTGGCGATGGGCCTGAGCATCGCCATCGACCGCAGCCGCCGCCCGGCCTGATTCCGATGCCCCGCGTAACACCCGGGGCGCGGGCCTCCCGCGAGATTGCAAAATCGGAGCTTTCGTCCGCGCCGCGCACCCGCGCCGGCGCGGCCGCCCCGGACACCCACCAACCCATGAGAACCTTGATCCCATGACAGTGAACTACCCCCGAATCGGCGTGATCGGCGCCGGCGCCATGGGGCGCGGCATCGCGCAGATCGCCGCCCAGGCGGGCAGCGAAGTGCTGCTGCTCGACAGCTTCGCCGGCGCCGCCGAGCGTGGCCGCGAAGCCCTCGCCGCCCAATGGAACAAGCTGCACGAGAAGGGCAAGATCGACGCCCCCACGCGCGACGCCTACGTCGCCCGCGTGAAGGCAGTCGACGGCATGCAGGCGCTCGCAGGCTGCGACCTCGTGGTCGAGGCCGTGGTCGAGAACCTCGAGGTCAAGCGCACGCTGTTCCGCGAGCTCGAGGACGTGGTCGCGCCCACCGCCACGCTGGTCACCAACACCTCGTCGCTGTCGGTCACGGCCATCGCGGCCGGCCTGCAGCACCCCGCGCGCTTTGCGGGCTTTCACTTCTTCAACCCGGTGCCGCTGATGAAGGTGGTCGAGGTGGTGGCGGGCTTCAAGACCTCGCCCGAGGTCTGCCAGAAACTGGCCGGCTACGCGGCGCAGATGGGCCACAGCGCCGTGCAGGCGCAGGACACGCCCGGCTTCATCGTCAACCACGCGGGCCGCGGCTACGGCACCGAGGCGCTGCGCATCGTCGGCGAAGGCGTGGCCGACTTCGCCACCATCGACCGCATCCTCAAGGACCAGGCGGGCTTTCGCCTCGGCCCGTTCGAGCTGCTCGACCTCACGGCGCTCGACGTGTCGCACCCGGTGATGGAGTCGATCTACCACCAGTACTTCGAAGAGCCGCGCTTCCGCCCGAGCGTGATCACCGCGCAGCGCCTGGCCGCCGGCGCGCTGGGCCGCAAGACCGGCGAGGGCTTCTACCGCTACGACAACGGCGTGATGCAGCAGACACCCGAAGCACCGGCGCCGGTGATCGAAGGCACGCCCGCGGTCTGGGTGTCGCCGCGCGCCGCGCGCCGCGCCGAGCTGCTGCGCCTGGTGAACACGCTGGGCGCGCAGATCGACAGCGGCAGCGCTCCCGCACCGCAGTCGATCATCCTGGTCGCGCCGCTGGGCTTCGACGTGACGACGGTCGCGGCCGTCGAGCGGCTGGACGCCACGCGCACCGTCGGCATCGACATGCTCATCGACGACGTCGCCACCAAGCGCCGCGTGCTGGCCACCAACCCGGCCACGCGCCGCGACGTGCGCGACGCCGCGCACGCCCTCTTCGCGCGCGACGGCAAGGCCGTGAGCGTGATCCGCGACAGCGGCGGCTTCGTCACGCAGCGCGTGATCGGCGCCATCGTCAACATCGCCGCCGACATGTGCCAGCAGCGCGTGTGCACGCCGGCCGACCTCGAGACCGCCGTGCAGCTGGGGCTGGGCTACCCGCGCGGCCCGCTCGCCATGGGCAACCTGTACGGACCGACCAACATGCTCGAGGTGCTGTTCAACCTGCAGACCGTGTATGGCGACCCGCGCTATCGCCCGAGCCCGTGGCTGCGCCGCCGCGGCGCGCTGGGCCTGAGCCTGCTGCACGAAGAAGAATAAGCACGCACACCATGACCGCCGAACTCAAGAGCACCAGCGAAGGCAGCACCATGGTGCTGACCATCGTCAACCCGACCCAGCGCAATGCGCTGGGCCCCGAGATCTACGCCGCCGGCATCGAGGCGCTGAACGGCGCCGAGAGCAGCGACGAGATCCGCAGCGTCGTCATCGTGGGCGAAGGCGCCTGGTTCTGCGCCGGTGGCTCGCTGCAGCGGCTGCTGGCCAACCGCCAGCTCGACCGCTCCGTGCAGGCCGAGAGCATCGAGGGCCTGCACAACTGGATCGATTCGATCCGCACCTTCCCCAAGCCGGTCATCGCGGCCGTCGAAGGTGCGGCAGCCGGCGCCGGCTTCTCGCTCGCGCTGGCCTGCGACTTCGTCGTGGCCGCGCGCGACGCCGTGTTCGCGGCCTCGTACAGCAACGTGGCGCTCTCGCCCGACGGCGGCCTCAGCTGGCACCTCGGGCAGGCACTGCCGCGCCAGCTGGCAAGCGAATGGCTGATGAACGGCGAGCGCATCGAGGCCGCGCGCCTGCATGCCTTCGGCCTCGTCAACGAGCTCACCGACAGCGGGCAGGCGCTGGCCGGCGCGCTGGCCCTGGCCACCCGCCTGAACGCTCGCGCGCCGAACTCGCTGGCCAGCATCAAGGAGCTGCTGAGCGACGCGCGCGGCGCCACACTGGCGTCGCAGCTATCGCAGGAGCGCGATCATTTCGTGCGCAACCTGCACCACGCGAACGCGGGCATCGGCATTGCCGCGTTCCTCGACAAGACACCGCCTCGCTACGAGTGACGCCTGACGGCGTCGCTCCCGAGACACCCCACAGCTTTTCAGTCGCCGAGAGGACAGACCATGGACGACCCCATTCTTACCATCGAAGAACGTGAAGCGATCAACAGTGGTCGCTGGTTTTCTTCCCTATCTCCATCGCTACGGCACGACATCCTCCGATGCGCCTTTGTCAAACGCTACAAGGACGGCGACCTGCTCGCCGCGCGCGGCGACCCGCCCGAGCACTGGATCGCCTGTGCCAAGGGGGCGTTGCGCGTGAGCTCGACCGCGGTGTCGGGCAAGCAGGTGACGCTGACCTACGTCGAGCCGGGCATCTGGTTCGGCGATGTGGCGATGTTCGACGGGGAACGTCGCACGCACGACACGTACTCGCATGGCGACACCACCGTGCTGTGCGTGGCGCGGGCCGATTTCCAGAAGATCCTGGCCACGCACGTCGAGCTGTACGAAGCGCTGATGCGGCTGCAGGCGCGCCGCATCCGCACGCTGTTCGGGCTGGTGGAAGACCTCAACACCCTGCCCTTGCGCGCACGCCTGGCCAAGCAACTCATTCATCTGGTGCGCAGCTACGGCGTGCCGAGCCTGGACGACGGCAGCCAGACGCGCATCGGCCTGCAACTGGCGCAGGAAGAACTCGCGCAACTGCTCGGCGCTTCGCGCCAGCGGGTCAACCAGGAACTCAAGACGATGGAGCGCGAGGGCACCATCCGCATCGAGCCGGCCGGACTGGTCGTGCTGGACCGCTCGGCGCTGATGCAAATCTCCGTAGCAGACAACTAAAAGAATCGACATGAGCCAGGACTTCTCCAGTTTCATCGGCACCCGTGCGGTGTCCCAACAGCACACCTTCGACGTGGACGCGCTCGCGGCCTGGCTCGAAAAGAACCTCGAGGGCTTCCAGGGTCCGTTGACGGTCGAGATGTTCAAGGGCGGTCAGTCCAACCCGACCTACAAGCTCGTCACGCCCACGCAGAGCTACGTGATGCGCGCCAAACCCGGCCCGGTCGCCAAGCTGCTGCCTTCGGCCCATGCGGTCGAGCGCGAATACAAGGTCATGCGCGGCCTGCAGGGCACCGATGTGCCCGTGCCGCGCATGTACTGCCTGTGCGAAGACGAGGCCATCATCGGCCGCGCCTTCTACATCATGGAGTTCATGCAGGGCCGCGTGCTGTGGGACCAGTCGCTGCCCGGCTTCAGCAACGCCGAACGCGCGGCCTACTACGACGAGATGAACCGCGTCATCGCGGCGCTGCACACGGTCGACTTCGCCGCCCGCGGCCTGGGCGACTACGGCAAGCCCGGCAATTATTTCGAGCGCCAGATCGGCCGCTGGAGCAAGCAGTACAAGGCGTCGGCCGACGGCGCCGGCGAGCTGTCGCAGCCCATCGAGGCCATGGAGCGGCTGATCGACTGGCTCCCCGCCCACATGCCGGCGAGCGCACGCGACGAGACCAAGGTCTCGATCGTGCATGGCGACTACCGCCTGGACAACGTGATGTTCCACGCGACCGAGCCGCGGATCATCGCGGTGCTCGACTGGGAACTCTCCACGCTGGGCCATCCGCTCGCCGACTTCAGCTACCACTGCATGTCGTGGCACATGCCCCCCACCACCGGCCGCGGCATCGGCGGCGTGGATGTGGCGGCACTGGGCATTCCCACCGAGAGCGAATACATCGCCCGCTATTGCGAGCGCACGCGCATCAGCACGCCCGAGGCGCTGGCGCCCGACTGGAATTTCTACCAGGCCTACAACCTGTTCCGCATGGCTGCCATCCTGCAGGGCATTGCGAAACGGGTCGAAGCCGGTACCGCATCGAGCGAGCAAGCCGTGGCGTCCGCCCGTGGCGCACGGCCGATGGCCGAGATGGCCTGGCAATTTGCCCAAAAGGCATAGCCAGCCCTCCCCCTTAACCCCACTAGGAGACAGCATGGATTTCGAATATTCGGCCAAAACCAAGGAGCTTCAGAAGCGCGTTCTCGCCTTCATGGAAGACCACATCTACCCGGCCGAAGCCGAGTACAGCGCCGAACTGGCCGCCAACACGGTCGCCGGCAAGCGCTGGAGCGCCCTGAAGACCGTCGAGAAGCTCAAGGACAAAGCCAAGGCCCAGGGCCTGTGGAACCTGTTCCTGCCGGTCGACAGCGCCTCGGCCTCGGGCTATGAGGGCGCGGGCCTGACCAACCAGGAATACGCCCCGCTGGCCGAGATCATGGGCCGCGTGCCATGGGCCTCCGAAGCCTTCAACTGCTCGGCGCCCGACACCGGCAACATGGAAACCATCGCCCGCTACGGCTCGGAAGAGATCAAGGCGCGCTGGCTCAAGCCGCTGCTCGAAGGCCAGATCCGCTCGGCCTTCGCGATGACTGAACCCGACGTCGCCTCCAGCGATGCCACCAACATCGCCACCCGCATCGAGCGCCAGGGCGACGAGTACGTCATCAACGGCCACAAGTGGTGGATCTCCGGCGCCGCCGACCCGCGCTGCGCCGTGTTCGTCACCATGGGCAAGACCGATCCCGAAGCGCCCAAGCACTCGCAGCAGAGCATGGTTATCGTGCCGGCCGACGCCAAGGGCATCCGCATCGTGCGCCCGCTGAACGTGATGGGCTACGACGACGCGCCGCACGGCCACGTCGAGATGTACTTCGAGAACGTGCGCGTGCCCGTCGGCAACATCCTGCTGGGCGAAGGCCGCGGCTTCGAGATCGCACAAGGCCGCCTTGGCCCCGGACGCATTCACCACTGCATGCGCCTGATCGGCCTGGCCGAGCGCGCGCTCGAGCTGATGTGCAAGCGCGCCTCGTCGCGCGTGGCCTTCGGCAAGACCGTCGCCTCGCAGACCGTCACGCAGGAACGCATCGCTGAAGCGCGCTGCAAGATCGACATGGCCCGCCTGCTCACGCTGAAGGCCGCCTGGCTGATGGACGTGGCCGGCAACAAGGTCGCGCGCACCGAGATCGCCATGATCAAGGTGGTGGCGCCCACCATGGCCTGCCAGGTCATCGACTGGGCCATGCAGGTCCACGGCGGCGGCGGCATGTGCGACGACTTCCCGCTGGCCGCGGCCTACGCTGGCGCACGCACGCTGCGCTTTGCCGACGGTCCGGACGAAGTGCACCGCAACGCGATCGCCAAGTGGGAGCTGGGCAAGTACGCCGCCGACAAGTCGGGTGCCACCGCCGACGCGCCTGTCACGCGCTTCTGATCCAGACAAAAGAAAGGGCGCGATTGCCGCGCCCTTCTCTTTCTCATCTGGCCATGCCGCCCACGCCTTGCGCGTCGGCGGCATTTTCATTGGCCTGGTTCGGTCAGAGCTTCTTCTGCAGGAAGACGGCGTGGCCGAATTCCGGATCGAGCTGGTAGCTGACGAAGCCTTCGCGCTCATAGCTGCGCAGCGCGGGCGCATTGCCCGACAGCACCTCGAGCGTGAGCTTGCAGGCGCCGCGCCGGCGGGCTTCCTGCTCGACCTGCGCGAACATCTGTTGCGCCACGCGCTGGCCGCGGTGGCTGGCGCGCACGACCACGTCGTGCACATTCACCAGCGGCTGGCAGGCGAAGGTCGAAAAACCTTCGATGCAGTTGATCAGGCCGACGGGCGTGTCGCCGTCGAAGGCCAGTACGCTGAACGCCTGCGGACGCGCGGCGAGCGCAGCGGGCAGGCCTTCGCGCACGGATGCCGGCAGCGGTGTGCCACCGCCGGCGGGGTCTCGCGCGTAGCTGTCGAGCAGTTCGACCACGGCCGCAGCCTGCAGCGGATCGCGGTAGTCGGCCAGGCGGATTTCAATGCGGCTCGCCGTCGTCATGCGGCGGGCTTGAGCGTGGCCGCGAGGCGCTCGGCGCAAGACTGCGACTGCTTCGGATCACGCGCTTCGACCATCACGCGCACCAGCGGCTCGGTGCCACTCGCACGGATCAGCACGCGGCCCGCATCGCCCAGTTCGGCTTCGATGCGCTTGGTTTCGCTGGCGAGCGCCTGGTTGCTCTTCCAGTCCTGGTCGGGCGCGAGGCGCACGTTGATGAGCGTCTGCGGGAACAGCGTGACGCCTTCGAGCAGTTGTGCCACCGTCTTGCCGCTGCGCACGCAGGCCTGCAGCACCTGCAGCGCGCTGACGATGCCGTCGCCCGTGGTGTGGCGGTCGAGCGCCAGCAGGTGGCCGGAGCCTTCGCCGCCGAGCAGCCAGCCGCGCTTGTCGAGCTCCTCGAGCACGTAGCGGTCGCCGACCTTGGCGCGCACGAACTCGATGTCCTGCGCGCGCAGGGCCATCTCGACAGCCTTGTTGGTCATCAGCGTGCCGACCACGCCCGCCGGCTTCTCGCCGCGCGCGATGCGCTCGGCCACCATCAGGTACAGCAGCTCGTCGCCGTTGAACAGGCGACCGCTGGCATCGACCAGTTGCAGCCGGTCGGCGTCGCCATCGAGGGCGATGCCGTAGTCGGCCTTCTGCGCCGTCACGGTGGCGACCAGTGCCTCGGGGTGCGTGGCGCCGAAACCCTTGTTGATGTTGAGGCCGTCGGGTGCGCAGCCGATGCTGGTAACGTCCGCCCCCAGTTCGTGGAACACATTCGGCGCCACCTGGTAGGCCGCGCCGTGGGCCGCATCGACCACCAGCTTCATGCCGCGCAGCGACAGGTCGTTGGCGAAGGTGCTCTTGCAGAACTCGATGTAGCGGCCGTCCGCATCGTTGAGGCGGCGGGCCTTGCCCAGATTGGCCGAATCCACCCAGACGGGTTCTTCTTCGAGCGCGGCCTCGACGGCCAGCTCCCAGGCGTCGTCGAGCTTGGTGCCCTGCGCGCTGAAGAATTTGATGCCGTTGTCGGGAAAGGCGTTGTGGCTGGCGCTGATCACCACGCCCAGGCTGGCGCGCTGAGCGCGCGTGAGGTAAGCCACGCCCGGCGTGGGCAGCGGGCCGAGCAGCACCACATCGACGCCGGCGGAGTTGAAGCCCGACTCGAGCGCCGACTCGAGCATGTAGCCCGAGATGCGGGTGTCCTTGCCGATCAGCACCGTGGGACGGGCCTGGGTTTTCTTGAGCACGCGGCCGACGGCGTGTGCGAGGCGCAGCACGAAATCGGGGGTGATGGGCGATTGGCCGACCGTGCCGCGAATGCCGTCGGTGCCGAAATACTTGCGGGTCATGTTGTTGCTCTTTGAAGGTGTTCTTGCGGTGCTTCCGCGCGCATGGCACGCCATACGGCGAGGGCGGCGACGGTGTCGCGCACGTCGTGCACCCGCACGACCGCTGCGCCCCGGTCCACGGCCAGCACGGCGGCTGCCACGCTGGGCACGGTACGCCCGGATGCATTGTCGATGCCGGTGACGGCCCCGATGGAGGACTTGCGGGACCAACCTAGCAACAAGGGGTAACCGGTTGCCAACAATTCCCGCTGCCGACCGAGGAGCGCGAAGTTCTGCGCCACGCTCTTGCCGAAACCGACGCCCGGATCGAGCGTGATGCGCGCGGGATCGATGCCCAGCGCTGTCAGGGGCGCCAGTTGTTCGTCCCAGAAAGCCAGCACCTCGGGAATCACGTCACCCTGCATCGGCAGCGCCTGCATGGTCTGCGGGTCGCGGTGCATGTGCATCAGGCAGATGCCGCAGGTCGGGTGCGCCGCCACGGCCTCGCGCGCGCCCGGCTGGCGCAGCGCCCAGATGTCGTTGACGATGTCCGCGCCCAGATCGAGCACGGCCCGCATCACCTCGGGTTTGTAGGTGTCGATCGACAGCGGCGCGTTCAGCTTCACGGCCTCGCGCACCACGGGCAGCACGCGCGCCAGCTCGGCGTCGAGCGGCACGGCCGGGCTGCCGGGGCGGGTCGATTCGCCGCCGATGTCGAGGATGTCGGCGCCCTCTTTCAGCAACTGCTCGCAATGCGCCAGCGCAGTGCTTGTGGACGCATGCGCGCCACCGTCGGAAAAGGAATCGGGCGTGACGTTGACGATGCCCATCACGCGCGGCTGCGCGAGATCAATCCTGAAGCGCGAGGTCTGCCAAACCGCACCATCTGGCTCACCATGGAAAACGGGGCCAGGGGCCCCGTTATTGCTTGATTGCAAGCCCACCTCAGGCCGCAGTGGGCGCCGGGTCGGTCGTGACGGCCGGCGTGCCGCCGCTGCCGCCGCTGCCCGAAGGCGGGATGCGCGGCGTCCAGTCCTTGGGCGGACGCGGTGCGCGGCCGGCCATGATGTCGTCGAGCTGTTCGCTGTCGATGGTTTCCCATTCGAGCAGCGCCTTGGCCATCGCGTGCATCTTGTCGCTGTTCTCTTCGATCAGGCGGCGCGCCAAGGCGTACTGCTCGTCGATGATGCGGCGCACTTCGCCGTCGACCTTTTCCATGGTCTGTTCGCTCATGTTCGTGGTCTTGGTGACCGAACGACCCAGGAACACTTCGCCCTCATTCTCGGCATAGACCATCGGGCCCAGCGCGTCGGTCATGCCGTAGCGCGTGACCATGTCGCGGGCGATGGAGGTCGCGCGCTCGAAGTCGTTGCTGGCGCCGGTGGTCATCTGATGCATGAACACTTCTTCAGCAATGCGGCCACCGAACAGCATGCTGATCTGGTTCAGCATGTACTCGCGGTCGTAGCTGTAGCGGTCCTGTGCCGGCAGGCTCATGGTCACGCCGAGGGCGCGGCCACGCGGAATGATCGTGACCTTGTGGACCGGGTCGCACTTGGGGAGCAGCTTGCCAATGAGGGCGTGGCCGGACTCGTGGTAGGCCGTGTTGCGGCGCTCTTCCTCGGGCATGACCATGCTCTTGCGCTCGGGGCCCATGAAGATCTTGTCCTTGGCCTTCTCGAAGTCCTGCATCTCGACCACACGCGCATTGCGGCGGGCGGCCATCAGGGCAGCTTCGTTGCACAGGTTGGCCAGGTCGGCACCCGACATGCCGGGCGTGCCGCGGGCGATGACGCTCGGGTTGACGTCCTGGCCCAGCGGGACCTTGCGCATGTGCACGCCGAGGATCTGTTCGCGGCCGCGGATGTCCGGCAGCGTGACGTACACCTGACGGTCGAAACGGCCGGGGCGCAGCAGCGCGGCGTCCAGGATGTCGGGGCGGTTGGTGGCAGCCACCACGATCACGCCGAGGTTGGTTTCGAAGCCGTCCATCTCGACCAGCATCTGGTTGAGGGTTTGCTCACGCTCGTCGTTGCCGCCGCCGAGACCGGCGCCGCGCTGACGGCCCACCGCATCGATTTCGTCGATGAAGATGATGCAGGGTGCGTTTTTCTTGGCGTTCTCGAACATGTCGCGCACACGGGCCGCGCCCACGCCGACGAACATTTCAACGAAGTCGGAACCCGAGATCGAGAAGAACGGCACCTTGGCTTCGCCGGCGATCGACTTGGCCAGCAGCGTCTTGCCGGTGCCCGGAGGGCCGACCAGCAGCAAACCGCGCGGAATGCGGCCGCCGAGCTTCTGGAAGCGCTGCGGGTCTTTCAGGAAGTCGACGACTTCACGGACTTCTTCTTTCGCCTCGTCGCAGCCTGCGACGTCGGCGAAGGTCACCGTGTTGTTGTTCTCGTCCATCATGCGGGCCTTGCTCTTGCCGAAGCTGAACGCCCCGCCCTTGCCGCCGCCCTGCATCTGGCGCATGAAATAGATCCAGACGCCGATCAGCAGCAGCATCGGGCCCCAGCTGACCAGCAAGGTCATGAGGAGCGAGCCTTCTTCGCGCGGCTTGACGTCAAACTTGACACCGTGGTCGATCAGGTCGCCCACGAGGCCGCGGTCGAGGACCGTGGCGGTCGTGCGGATCTTGCGATCGTCGTTGGTGACCGCGACGATTTCGCCGCCACCGGCGCCTTCAGGAATGATGGCGCTCTTGATCTGGTTGTTGCGGACCTGGTCCAAAAACTCGGAATAGCTCACCGTTCCCGAGCCGACGCCACCGCGGGTGTCGAACTGCTTGAACACAGTGAACAACACCATGGCAATGACGAGCCATACGGCAACTTTGGAAAACCACTGATTGTTCAAACGAAGCTCCAGTCGAAAGCGCGTGACGGGAATATGAAATACGCGCTGAGGGTACGCAATTGCGCCCCATTTTAGGCTTTTCAAGCTGCGAAAAGCGGACATTTCCCTATAGCAGCCATAGGCTGACAAGGGTTTGCGCCCCTGGAGGGCACGCTGCGGCAAGGTATCAATGCGTATCGAGCGCCTTCAATCCCCTGCCGATGAGGAAGGTTTCGGCCGATTTATCACGCGACGCCTTCGGTTTGAGCGGCTTCACGACGCGGAAATTGGCCTTGAACATCTGGACCAATTCGTCATACCCGCTGCCATGGAATACCTTGGCCACCAATGCCCCTTCGGGCTTCATGTGGTTCTGGGCGAAGTCGATGGCCAGTTCGATCAGGTGCGCCACGCGGGCCGCATCGGCCGAATGGATGCCCGACAGGTTGGGTGCCATGTCGGACACCACAAGGTCGGCCTTGCGGCCAGCCAGCACCGCCAGGAGCTGCGCCAGCAGTGCGTCTTCGCGGAAGTCGCCCTGCAGGAAGGTCACGCCTTCGATGGGCTCCATCGGCAGCAGGTCGAGCGAAATGATGGTGCCGTTGAGGTCGCCGACCGCCGCCCCGCCCGGCGACATGCGCCGCCGCAGGTACTGGCTCCAGGCACCGGGGGTCGAGCCGAGGTCGACCACCAGCTGGCCGGGCTTGACCAGCCCGAGCGACTCGTCGATTTCCTTGAGCTTGTAAGCCGCGCGGGCGCGGTAGCCCTCTCTGGTCGCGAGCTTCACGTAGGGGTCGTTGATGTGGTCGTGAAGCCACGCCTTGTTGACTTTTTTGCTTTTGGCTTTGGTGCTCATGAGGGTGTTCGTGTACGCGTCGATAATACGGGGATGCCCGCCATTCAACTTACCCCTGCCGAGCGCAAGGTGCACCGCGCCGAAGCTCACCACCTGGATCCGATCGTCATGGTCGGTGGAGACGGGCTCACCCCTGCCGTGAAAAAGGAGGCCGACGCGGCCCTGAAGGCCCATGGCCTGATCAAGGTGCGCGTCTTCTCCGACGACCGTCTCGCCCGCGACGCCATGCTCCAGGAGCTCGCCGACGAGCTCGACGCCGCCCCGATCCAGCACATCGGCAAGCTGCTCGTGCTGTGGCGCCCGAAGCCCGAAAAAGAGCGTGTCATCGACGAAGACCGCATGCCCGGCCCGCGCGACGTCAAGATCGTCAAGTACAGCAAGCGTGGCGGCCAGCGCCCCGAAATCAAGACCCTGCGCGTGCTCGGCAACCAGCGCCTCACCCCTGGCGGCACCATCAAGCGCGCCAAGGCCAAGCGTCCGCTGTCGGCCAAGAAACGCAACCAGGCGGACTGAACTTGGTGGCAGCGCAAGGCGCCCAGCGCCATATCCTCTGCATGAAGTGGGGCACCAAGTACGGCCCCGAGTACGTCAACCGGCTCTACGCCATGGTGCGCCGCCACCTCAGCGGCGACTTCAAGTTCGTCTGCCTGACCGACGACGGCAACGGCATCCGCCCCGAAGTGACGTGCCTGCCCATTCCGCCGCTCAACCTCCAGCTGGCCCCGGGCCAGCGCGACGGCGCCTGGAAGAAGCTCACGACCTTCGAGCAGGACCTGCACGGCCTGCGCGGCACCGCCCTCTTCCTGGACGTCGACGTGGTGATCGTCGGCAGCCTGGACGCCTTCTTCGAGCAGCCCGGCGAGTTCCTGATCATTCACGACTACGCCCGCCCCTGGCGGCGTGAGCGGATCACGGGCAATTCATCGGTCTACCGCTTCGAGCTGGGCGCCCACGCCGACGTGCTGGCGTACTTCCGCGCCAACATGGACAAGGTGCAGGCCGAATACCGCAACGAGCAGGCCTACCTGTCGGACGTGCTGCACAAGCAGGGCAAGCTGGCCTACTGGCCGGCCGCCTGGTGCCCGAGCTTCAAGTACCACGGCATCCCGACCTGGCCGACCAACTACTGGGAAGAGCCCTTCGTGCCCGAAGGCGCCCGTGTGATGGTGTTCCACGGCGAGTGCAACCCGCCCGATGCGCTGGCGGGGCGGCGCAACCGCGCCTTCCGCTACATCCGGCCGGCGAGCTGGGTCGCCAAGCACTGGAAAGAGTAACCAGGCCGGAGGCGGCGATGCGCGTCGCCGCCCCGGTTCAGCGTGGCG
This sequence comes from Variovorax sp. GW821-FHT10C12, assembly GCF_059415405.1. NCBI lineage: Bacteria > Pseudomonadati > Pseudomonadota > Betaproteobacteria > Burkholderiales > Comamonadaceae > Variovorax > Variovorax sp. GW821-FHT10C12. Next base: position 1,130,396 of record NZ_JBWKNE010000001.1, on the reverse strand, counting down.
CCCGAACGGCGCCGCCCATGCGCCACAGCAACGTGCCGGCGCAGGCCCACTGAACGAAGTACATGCCCGTGCCCACGGCATGCCACAGCTTGAGGTTGTCGCGCGCCACGATGCGCGGCGCCACGGCGTACTGCTGCAGCAGCGCCAGCAGCAACGCTGCCAGCACCAGGAAGATGGCGGTCAACACCGGTTGGGTCATGCCGTCGTCGGCCTTCTGGCGGAAATGGATCAGCAGGATCAGTCCGCAGCCGATGGCGATCCAGCTCTGCGCCTCGAACAGCTGGGCGGCAAAATTGCCTGCCACCGCCGGGTTGCCGAGCTTCGCGAACAGCATCGGCACGACCAGGAAGCCGATCGTGGTGAGGCTGCCCCACCACAGGGCCGCCAGCATCAGCGCGACGCGGTCTTTCATCCGGTTCAGAGGTAGCTGACCGCCACGATCTCGTACCGCTTGAGGCCGCCCGGCGCCTGCACCTCGGCCGTGTCGCCCTCTTCCTTGCCGATGAGCGCGCGTGCGATCGGGCTCGAAATGTTGATCAGGCCGAGCTTCAGGTCGGCTTCGTCCTCGCCCACGATCTGGTACTTGACGGCTTCGCCCGACTCTTCTTCCTCGAGTTCGACGGTCGAGCCGAACACCACCTTGCCGCCGGCATCCAGCTCGCTCGGATCGATGATCTGGGCGGCCGAGAGCTTGCCTTCGACTTCCTGGATGCGGCCTTCGATGAAGCCCTGGCGGTCCTTGGCGACTTCGTACTCGGCGTTTTCGCTCAGGTCGCCCTGGGCACGTGCCTCGGAAATGGCGTTGATGACCCAGGGACGGTCGACCGTCTTGAGCTGGTGCAGTTCGGCGCGCAGTTTTTCAGCGCCGCGCTTGGTGATCGGAATGGTGGCCATGCAGTTGGTTCTCCATAAAGCGAAACCGCCGAACGATGCCGTTCGGCGGTCGATTGGGGGGACAGATCAGACGAGATTGCGTCCGGTCAGCCGGCTCAGGATGGCGAGCGGGCTCGAATCTGGATTGTATTGCTTCGATGCGGCCAGATGAAGGGTCTGCTCGAGCATGTACTGGCCCGCCATCACGGCGTGCGAGGTCTGGTCCGAGAAGCACACCCACACCGAACCGGGCGGGAACTTGGCCGTTTCCTGGGGCGAGTTTTCCTGGTACGCCATGTCCGACTTCATGCCGTCGTGCAGCTGCAGCATCAGGTGGTCGTACTCGCTGCGGAACGACTTGGTGACGTGCAGCGCCTGCAGCAGCTTGGCCTGCCAGCGCGCATAAGGCTTGGCCCGCGGCAGGAAGCGCTTGGCGATGTCCTCGAAAGGCTCGCCCACACGCCACACGCGCGGTGCGCCATCGGGGTTGACGTTGGTGAACACACGCAGGATGCGCTCGCCGTAGTTGGGACGCGACGGGAACGCATCGACGTGCAGGCGCCGATCGTCGGCGCGCCACGACTGCACGCGCGTCTCGACCTGGGCCGGCCGGTAGCTGGTCGGCGCCAGGCGCAAGGCCGGCGTGTAGTGCGGCAGCAGGCCATGGATGAGCTGCTGCGCCTGCGCCCGAAAGCGCCCCACCATCGCCGCCGTGGCGCGCTGCACCGCCTCGTCGCCCACGGCGCCCTTGAGCTTGCCGGTGGCGTCCAGGCTGATGTTGCGCACGTCGGGCGACAGCAGGCTGGGCGTCAGCAGGCTGCGCTCTTCAGGCAGCAGCTCGAAGCCCAGCCGAGGGAAGTACAGCACCTTGCCGGCTTCCAGTTCCGCGATCCACGCCTCGTTGGGCGTGGCCGCATTCCAGTCCGCGAGGTCCAGTTCGACCAGCTGCGTTTCCATGACGGCGGCGCCCGATCAGGCAGCAGCCAGCTGCGCGTGCATCTCCTGCACCGAGATCACACCCAGCTCGTCCATGAAGCCCATGCCCTCGACCGCGGCTTCGGCACCGAAGATCGTGGTGAAGGTGGTCACACGGGCCAGCAGCGCTGAAGTGCGGATCTGGCGCGAGTCGGTGATCGCGTTGCGGCGCTCTTCCACCGTGTTGATGACCAAGGCAATCTCGTTGTTCTTGATCATGTCCACGATGTGCGGGCGGCCTTCGGTCACCTTGTTGACCGTCTCGCAGGCGATGCCGGCGGCGCTGATGGCCGCGGCGGTGCCCTTGGTGGCGACCAGTTCGAAGCCCAGCTTGGCCAGGCCGCGCGCCACTTCGACGGCACGTGCCTTGTCGTTGTTCTTCACCGAGATGAAGGCCTTGCCCGACTTCGGCAGGTGCGTGCCCGCGCCGAGCTGCGACTTCACGAAGGCTTCGCCGAAGGTCTTGCCCACGCCCATCACTTCGCCGGTCGACTTCATCTCGGGGCCGAGGATGGTGTCCACGCCCGGGAACTTGACGAACGGGAACACGGCTTCCTTCACGCTGAAGTACGGCGGCGTGACTTCCTTCGTGATGCCCTGCGACGCCAGCGACTGGCCTGCCATGCAGCGTGCCGCCACCTTGGCGAGCTGGATGCCCGTGGCCTTGCTCACGTACGGCACGGTGCGCGAGGCACGCGGGTTCACTTCGAGCACGTAGATGACGTCCTTGCCATCCTTCTGCTGGATCGCGAACTGCACGTTCATCAGGCCGACCACGTTCAGCGCCTTGGCCATGGCGGCGCTCTGGCGCTTCAGTTCGGCGATGGTGTCGGCGTTCAGGCTGTAAGGCGGCAGCGAGCAGGCGGAGTCGCCCGAGTGCACGCCGGCCTGTTCGATGTGCTCCATCACGCCGCCGATCAGCGTGCCGCCTTCGGCGTCGCGGATGCAGTCGACATCGCATTCGACGGCGTCGTTCAGGAAGCGGTCGAGCAGCACCGGCGAGTCATTGCTCACCTTGACCGCTTCGCGCATGTAGCGCTCGAGGTCGCGTTGCTCGTGCACGATTTCCATCGCGCGGCCGCCCAACACGTAGCTCGGGCGCACCACCAGCGGATAGCCCAGGGCCGCAGCCTTTTCGAGCGCTTCGGGTTCGGTGCGCGCGGTGGCGTTCGGCGGCTGGCGCAGGCCCAGCTCGTGCAGCAGCTTCTGGAAGCGCTCGCGGTCTTCGGCCGCGTCGATCATGTCGGGCGAGGTGCCGATGATCGGCACGCCGTTGGCTTCGAGGTCGAGTGCGAGCTTGAGCGGCGTCTGGCCGCCGTACTGCACGATCACGCCGAGCGGCTTTTCCTTATCGACGATCTCCAGCACGTCTTCGAGCGTCAGCGGCTCAAAGTACAGGCGGTCGGAGGTGTCGTAGTCGGTCGACACGGTCTCGGGGTTGCAGTTGACCATGATGGTCTCGTAGCCGTCTTCGCGCATGGCGAGCGCGGCGTGCACGCAGCAGTAGTCGAACTCGATGCCCTGGCCGATGCGGTTGGGACCGCCGCCGAGCACCATGATCTTCTTCTTGTCCGTCGGGTCGGCTTCGCACTCGTCCTCGTAGGTCGAGTACATGTAGGCCGTGTTGGTCGCGAACTCAGCCGCGCAGGTGTCCACGCGCTTGTAGACCGGTCGCACGCCCAGGGCGCGGCGCTTCTCGCGGATGGCCGTGTCGGTGGTCTTGAGCTGCTTGGCCAGGCGACGGTCGGAGAAGCCCTTCTTCTTCAGCGCCAGCAGCGTGTCCTTGTCGATGTCTTCCAGCGACTTGGTTTCCAGCTCGAGTTCGATCTTCACGATCTCTTCGATCTGCACCAGGAACCACGGGTCTATCTTGGTCAGCGCGAACACCTCGTCCACGCTCAGGCCCATGGCGAAGGCATCGCCCACGTACCAGATACGCTCGGGACCGGGCTCGCCCAGTTCCTTCTCGAGCACTTCGCGGTCCTGCGTCTTCTCGTTCAGGCCGTCGACGCCCACTTCGAGGCCGCGCAGGGCCTTCTGGAACGATTCCTGGAAGGTGCGGCCCATGGCCATCACTTCGCCCACCGACTTCATCTGCGTGGTGAGACGCGAGTCGGCCTGCGGGAATTTTTCGAAGGCAAAACGCGGAATCTTGGTGACCACGTAGTCGATCGATGGTTCGAACGACGCGGGCGTGGCGCCACCGGTGATTTCGTTGCGCAGCTCGTCGAGCGTGTAGCCCACGGCCAGCTTGGCCGCGACCTTGGCGATCGGGAAGCCCGTGGCCTTGGAGGCCAGCGCCGAGGAGCGCGACACGCGCGGATTCATCTCGATGACGACCATGCGGCCGTCCTTCGGGTTGATCGAGAACTGCACGTTCGAGCCGCCGGTGTCGACGCCGATCTCGCGCAGCACGGCCAGCGAGGCGTTGCGCAGGATCTGATATTCCTTGTCGGACAGCGTCTGCGCGGGTGCCACGGTGATCGAGTCACCGGTGTGCACGCCCATCGGGTCAAGGTTTTCGATCGAGCAGACGATGATGCAGTTGTCGGCCTTGTCGCGCACGACTTCCATCTCGTACTCTTTCCAGCCGAGCAGCGACTCTTCGATCAGCAGCTCGTTGGTCGGCGAGGCTTCGATGCCGCGCTTGCAGATGGTCTCGAATTCGTCCGGGTTGTAGGCGATGCCACCGCCGGTGCCGCCGAGCGTGAAGCTGGGGCGGATCACGGTCGGGAAGCCGAGCGTCTTCTGCACGGCCCAGGCCTCGTCCATCGTATGCGCGATGCCCGAGCGCGCCGAACCGAGACCGATCTTGGTCATCGCGTCCTTGAACTTCAGGCGGTCTTCGGCCTTGTCGATGGCTTCGGGCGTGGCGCCGATGAGTTCGACCGGCTTGTTGGTGGCCGCGCCCGTGTACTTGTCGAGCACGCCGTTGCGCCACAGGTCGAGCGCGCAGTTCAGCGCGGTCTGGCCGCCCATGGTCGGCAGGATCGCGTCGGGGCGTTCCTTGGCGATGATCTTCTCGACCGTCTGCCAAGTGATCGGCTCGATGTAGGTGACGTCGGCCGTGGCCGGGTCGGTCATGATCGTCGCGGGGTTGCTGTTGATCAGGATGACCTTGTAGCCCTCTTCGCGCAGCGCCTTGCAGGCCTGCACGCCGGAGTAGTCGAACTCGCAGGCCTGGCCGATGATGATCGGGCCGGCGCCGATGATGAGGATCGATTTGAGGTCGGTGCGCTTAGGCATTCTTGTGCTCCGTCTTGTGCTTTTCCATGAGTGCCGTGAAGCGATCGAACAGGTAGCCGATGTCGTGCGGGCCCGGCGAGGCTTCCGGGTGGCCCTGGAAGCAGAACGCGGGCTTGTCGGTGCGCGCCAGGCCCTGCAGCGTGTTGTCGAACAGGCTGATGTGGGTGGGACGCAGGTTGGCCGGCAGCGACTTCTCGTCGACTGCAAAGCCGTGGTTCTGGCTGGTGATGCTCACGCGGCCGTTGTCCAGGTCCTTCACCGGATGGTTCGCGCCGTGGTGGCCGAACTTCATCTTGAAGGTCTTGGCGCCCGAGGCGAGCGCCATGATCTGGTGGCCCAGGCAGATGCCGAAGGTGGGAATGCCGGTCTCGATCAGTTCCTTGACGGCGCTGATGGCGTAGTCGCAGGGCTGCGGGTCGCCGGGGCCGTTGGCCAGGAAGATGCCATCGGGCTTGAGCTTGAGCACGTCGGCCGCGGGCGTTTGCGCCGGCACCACGGTGATGCGTGCGCCGCGCTGCGCGATCATGCGAAGGATGTTCTTCTTGACGCCGTAGTCGAAGGCGACAACGTGGAACTTGGGCGTGATCTGCACGCCGTAGCCCGCGCCGAGCTTCCACTCGGTTTCGGTCCATTCGTAGGTCTGCGTGACCGACACCACCTTGGCCAGGTCGAGGCCGGCCATGCTCGGCGCGGCCTTGGCGGCGGCGATGGCTTTGTCGATCAGCGCCTGCGTCACGGTCTCGCCCGCGGCCAGGCCCAGGATGCAGCCGTTCTGCGCGCCGTGGGTGCGCAGGTGGCGCGTGAGCTTGCGGGTGTCGATGTTCGCAATGGCCACCGTGTGGCCGGACACGAGGTACTCGGTCAGCGTGGCGGTCTTGCGGAAGTTGGACGCGACGAGGGGCAGGTCCTTGATGATCAGGCCTGCGGCATGGATCTTGTCGGCTTCGATGTCCTCGCCGTTGACGCCGTAGTTGCCGATGTGCGGATACGTCAGGGTGACGATCTGCTGGCAGTAGCTGGGGTCGGTGAGGATTTCCTGGTAACCGGTCATCGCGGTGTTGAACACCACTTCACCGGTCGTGGAGCCGGCGGCTCCGATCGAGTTGCCGAGAAAGACCGTGCCGTCTGCGAGCGCCAGGATGGCGGGCGGGAAACTTCCCTTGAGAGACAAAAGCACTGGGTTCTCCGGATGGTTACGGTCGCCCGGAGCCCCAGGCGCGTTGCCTGCGGACTGCTGCTTAAGGGGATTTTGGCGTTGAAGGCGGCCGGGCGACGCTGATTTGCGAGTAAGCCCCCGATTGTAGCTCGGACTGGGTGTGTTATTTGGCCTGCAGGGCTGCTCCGCTTGCGTGCAGGCAGATGGCGGCAGCCGCCGCCACGTTGAGCGACTCCTCGCCGCCCGGCTGCGCGATGCGGATGTGGTGGCTCGCTCGGGCTTCCAGCGCGGCCGAGACGCCCTGCCCTTCGTGCCCCATCAGCCAGGCGCAAGGGTGCGGCAATTCGGCCTTGTGCAGCCATTCGCCCCGGTGTGAACTCGTGGCAACCAGCGGCACCCGCAGCGCATCGAGCGCGTCGATGTCCACGCCTTCGACCAACCGCAGGCCGAAGTGGGCCCCCATGCCGGCGCGCAGCACCTTCGGCGCCCACAGCGCGGCCGTGCCCTTGAGCGCGATCACCTGGGTGAAACCGAAAGCCGCCGCGCTGCGCAGGATCGAGCCGGCATTGCCGGCATCCTGCAGGCGGTCGAGCACCACGCTCGGCGCGTCGGGCAGGATTTCGGGTCGCGGCGGCAGCTCGAGCACGAAGCCCATCGGCGCGGGCGACTCCAGGCCACTCACTGCGCGCAGCAGGTCGTCGGCGACTACTACCGTTTTGATAGCGCTCTGTACCCATTCGGCGGGCGCCGAGGGCCAAAACGCTTCTGAAAACACGGCCACTGCCGGCCGGACGCCGCGGGCCAGCGCCGCGCGGCATAGGTGATCGCCTTCGAGCCAGAGCCGGCCGAGCTTGCGATAGGCGCCCGGGTCTTGCGCGAGCTTGCGCAGATCCTTGAGCAAGGGGTTGTCGCGCGAGCTGATGTGGCTCGGGCCGGTGTCGGTGGTCATGGCAGGCTCAGAGGGCGGCGCGCGGATCGAGGCGTGCGCTGTGGTTCTCGGCGGCGCCGATCACGTGGGCGACCGAAACCTCGCCGGCCATGACGTTGACGCCTGACGTTGCAGCGGCCGTGCGCGCCAGCGCCGCCGCCACCGGGCTGAACGAGCGGCGGTGGTGCACGCAGGCGCCGTGACGCTGGAGCGCCTCAAGGTGCTCGCGCGTGCCGTAGCCCTTGTGACCGGCGAAGCCGTAGTGCGGAAATTCGTCGTGCAGTTGCGTGCAGAGCCGGTCGCGGTGCACCTTGGCCAGGATGGATGCGGCCGAGATCGCCTTGACCCGCGCATCGCCCTTGACGATGGCCTCGGCCAGCACGTCGAGCCGGGGCAGCCGGTTGCCGTCCACCAGCACCTTGACGGGCTTGAGCCGCAGGCCTTCGACCGCGCGACGCATCGCGAGCATGGTGGCCTGCAGGATGTTGAGGCTGTCGATCTCCTCGACCGAGGCCTGGGCGATGGAGCAGCACAGCGCCTTGGCGAGGATCTGGTCGTGCAGGCGTTCGCGCTGCAGCGCCGTGAGCGTCTTGGAGTCGGCCAGGCCGCGGATCGGGCGCAAGTCGTCAAGGATCACGGCCGCAGCCACCACGGGGCCGGCCAGTGGCCCGCGCCCTGCCTCGTCGACGCCCGCCATCAAGCCGGGCGCGTCCCACACCAGCGGGGCCTGCTCAGCCTTCAAGAACTTTCTGGATCGCATCGGCGCACAGTGTGGGCGTGTCGCGCTGCAATTGCACATGCAGCGCTGAAAATCTTTGTTGCAGCGCCTGCGTCTTCGCGGGCACGTCGAGCCATTCGAGCGTGGCGTTGGCCAGGGCCTCGGGCGAGGCGGCTTCCTGCAGCAACTCGGGCACCACGAACTCGCGGCACAGGATGTTCGGCAACCCGACCCAGGGCTGCAGCTGCTTGCGCTGCATGAGGCGCCACGAGAGCCCGTTCATGTTGTAGGCGATGACCATCGGCCGCTTGAACAGCGCAGCCTCGAGCGTAGCCGTGCCGCTGGCGATCAGCGTGACGTCGCAGGCGGCGAGCGCGGCATGCGACTGGCCGTCGAGCAGCGTCACTCGCCCTGCCATGCCGGCGGCCTGCAGCAGGCTTTCGACCTCGGCGCGCAACCCCGGCAGGATCGGCGCGATGAACTGCAGCTTCGGCTTGGCCTTCTGCATCAGCGCCGCGGCCGCGAAGAAGCGGGCCGCGAGGTAACGGATCTCGGAACGCCGGCTGCCAGGCAGCAGCGCAACGACCTGCGCCTCGGGGTCCACCCCCAGTGCGGCGCGGGCGGCGGCGCGGTCGGGCGTCATCGGGATCACGTTGGCAATCGGATGGCCCACGTAGCTCGCGGCCACGCCCTGCTTTTCGAGCAGTTCGGGCTCGAACGGGAAGATGCACAGCACGTGGTCGGCGGCGGCGCGGATCTTGTCGATGCGGTCGGCGCGCCAGGCCCAGATCGAGGGGCAGACGAAGTGGACGGTCTTGATGCCCTCGCTGCGCAGGCCGGCTTCGAGGTCGAGGTTGAAATCGGGTGCGTCGACGCCGATGAACAGCTCGGGGCGCTCGCGCAGCAGCCGGGCCTTGAGCTGGCGGCGGATGCCGGCGATCTCGGCGTAGTGCCGAAGCACCTCGATGTAGCCGCGTACGGCCAGCTTTTCCTGCGGCCACCAGCTCTGGAAGCCATGGGCCAGCATGCGCGGGCCGCCGATGCCGACGGTCTGCAAGGCAGGCCAGCGGGCCTCGAGGCCATCGAGCAGCAAGCCGGCGAGCAGGTCGCCAGACGCTTCGCCCGCGACCAGCGCGAAGCGGCGCTGTTCGTTCGTGCTCATCGCGCCCATGTCAGCGCGCGATGCCGCGCGTTGAATGAGCGAGGAAGGCCTCCATCAGCGCGACATCGCCGGCGGCTTCGGGCATTTCCGCCGTGAGCGCGGCAATGCCGGCGCGTGCCTCTTCGAGCGTCTTGCCCTGCCGGTACAGCAGACGGTGCATCTGCTTGACCGCCGCGAGCCGCTGCGCCGAGAAATCGCGCCGGCGCAGGCCCACGACGTTGAAGCCGCGAACCGCCAGTGGATTGCCGTCGACCAGCATGAAGGGCGGTACGTCCTGCGTCACTGCGCTCGCGAAGCCGACCATGGCATGGGCGCCAATGGACACGAACTGGTGGATGCCGGTCAGGCCGCCAATGGTGACCCAGTCGGCGAGGTGCACATGCCCTGCCAGCGTGGTGTTGTTGGACAGCGTGGTGTGGTTGTCGACCCGGCAGTCGTGCGCGATGTGCGTGTACGCCATGATCCAGTTGTCGTTGCCGACACGCGTGATGCCCCCCGCCCCGGGCACGCCGAGGTTGAAGGTGCAGAACTCGCGGATCACGTTGCGGTCGCCGATGGTGAGCTCGGTCGGCTCGCCCGCGTACTTCTTGTCCTGGGGAATCGCACCGAGCGACGAGAACTGGAAGATCCTGTTGTCGCGGCCGATGGTGGTGCGCCCCTCGATCACGCAGTGCGGGCCGATGGTGGTGCCCGCGCCGATCCGCACGTGCGGGCCGATCACGGTGTACGGACCGACCGACACCGAGGCGTCGAGCTGGGCCTTCGGGTCGACGATCGCGGTCGAATGAACCTGGGTCATGCCTTGCAAGAGACGATGCGCCGGATCAGCTGTTGATCTGGCGCATGGCGCACATCAGCGAGGCTTCGCACGCCAGTTCGCTGCCCACGAGCGCGCGGCCCTTGAACTTCGAGATGCCGGCCTTCATGCGCTCGATCTCGACTTCCAGCGTGAGCTGGTCGCCCGGCTCCACGGGGCGCTTGAAGCGCGCGCCGTCGATGGCCGCAAAGTAGTAGACCGTGTTGTCGTCGGGCACGATGTCCAGCGAACGGAACGACAGCAGCGCCGCGGCCTGCGCCATGGCTTCGAGCATCAGCACGCCCGGCATCACCGGACGGTGCGGGAAGTGGCCGTTGAAGAAAGGCTCGTTCATCGTCACGTTCTTGAGGGCCGTGATGCGCTTGCCCTTTTCCATGCTCAACACCCGGTCCACCAGCAGAAACGGGTAGCGATGCGGCAGCAACTTGAGAATTTGGTGGATATCGAGCGTCGTGTCCGTCATGGTGTTCTGTTCCTGCATCGTCGTCATTGTTTCGAGGGGGCTTTTTCCAGCGCCTTCAGTCGTTCGCGCAGGCTGTGCAACTGCTTGAGTGTTGCCGCATTCTTTTCCCAGTTCGCATTGTCATCGATCGGAAACATGCCGGTGTACTGGCCGGCCTTGCGGATAGAGCGTGTCACCACGGTCGCCGCCGACACATGCACGCCGTCGGCCACCGTGAGGTGGCCCAGCACGATGGCACCGCCGCCAAAGGTGCAGTGAGCGCCGATGGTGGCGCTGCCGGCCACGCCGACGCAGCCCGCCATCGCCGTGTGCTTGCCGACGCGCACGTTGTGGCCGATCTGGATCAGGTTGTCGAGCTTCACGCCGTCTTCGATCACGGTGTCGTCGAGCGCGCCGCGGTCGATGCAGGTGTTGGCACCGATCTCGACGTCGTTGCCGATGCGCACCGCGCCCAGCTGCTCGATCTTGACCCAGGCGCCCTGGTGCGGCGCGAGGCCGAAGCCGTCGGCCCCGATCACCACGCCGGGATGCAGCAGGCAGCGGTCGCCGATGACGCAGTCTTCGCTCACAGTGACGCGCGACTTCAGCACCGTGTCCGCGCCGATGCGCGCGCCCCGCTCCACCACGCACAGCGCACCGATGCGCGCGGTGACGTCGACATGGGCTTCGGGATGGATCACGGCGGAGGGATGGATGCGATCGGCTTCCGGGCGCGCATGGTGCGCTTTCCACAGCTGCGTCAGGCGCGCAAAGTAGTAGTACGGGTCGGGCGTGACGATGTAGGCGCCACGCGCCGCGGCGGCCTCGCGCATGGCGGTCGACACGATGACACAGGCTGCCTTGGAGGCGGCCAGTTCCTGCTGGTATTTGGGATGGCTCAGGAAACTGAGCGCATCGGGCTGTGCATTCTGCAGCGGCGCGAGCCGCTCGATGGACAGCGTGGCATCTCCATGAAGCTCGCCCCCGAGGGCGTCAACGATGGCTCCGAGCTGCAGCGACACGCCGGTTCGCGGCGTTACTTGCCGGCCGCAGGCGCAGAGGAGCCGACCGACGCGTTCAGCGCCTTGATCACCTTGTCCGTGATGTCGTGCTTCGGGTTGATGTAGATCGCTTCCTGGAGGATGGCGTCGTACTTTTCGGTTTCAGCGACCTGCTTGACCACACGGTTGGCGCGCTCATAGACCTGCTGAAGCTCTTCGTTCTTGCGCGCGTTCAGGTCTTCCTGGAACTCGCGGCGCTTGCGCTGGAAGTCGCGGTCCTGGTCGACCAGCGAACGCTGGCGCGAGGCGCGCTGGCTTTCCGACAGGGTCGGTGCCTCGCGCTCGAACTTCTCAGACGCCGTCTTCAGCGCTTCGCCCTGCACGGTCAGGTCCTTTTCGCGCTTGAGGAACTCGGCCTCGAGCTTGGCTTGCGCGGCCTTGGCCGGCTGCGCTTCACGCAGCACGCGGTCGGGGTTCACGAAACCGATGCGAAAGCTTTCCTGGGCCTGCGCGGGCGCAGCCACCAGGGCAAAAGCGGGAATCAGGAACGCGCCGGCTGCGGCACGAATCAATTGCTTCATTTAGAAAGACGTTCCGATCTGGAATTGGAGGCGCTGAATTCTATCCTTCGGGATCACGACGAAGCCTTGTTCATTCAGCACTTCCTTCTGGGACTTGACGGGGAAGGCATACGCCAGGCGCAGCGGGCCCAGCGGCGAGATCCAGCTGATGCCAAGGCCGACCGAGGCGCGCAGCTTCTTCTGGGCCTTCCACTGTTCGTCCGTCACGTTGGGTGCACGGGAACCGAACACATTGCCGACGTCGAAGAAGCCGTACAGGCGCAGCGTGCGGTCGTTGCCGGCACCGGGGAACGGCGTACTCAGCTCGGCGTTGAAGATGGCTTTCTTGGTGCCGCCCAGTGCCGCGCCTTCGGTCTGGCCGAGCAGCGGCTGGTCGCGCGGGCCCAGCGAGTTCTGCTCGAAGCCGCGGATCGAACCCAGGCCACCGGCGTAGAAGTTCTTGAAGATCGGGTACGTCTTGCCGCCGAACGCCTTGGCATAGCCAACCTCGCCGTTGATGGCGAAGGTGTACTGCTTGTTGATCGCGAAGAACTGCTGGTACTGGTAGCTGCTCTTGAGGTACTTCATGTCCCCGCCCACGCCCAGCTCGAGATTGGCACGCTGCAGGCGGCCGGTGGTCGGGACCAGCGCGCTGTCGCGGCTGTCGCGGCCCCAGCCCACGGTCAGAGGCACCCCCCAGACGCTCTTCTGGTCGCAGCCCGTGACGAACCAGCCGGTCGCGTCCCTCGCGCACTGGAAGTAGTTGAGGTACGACTGCGGCGTGGTGAGGCCGGCGAGTGCCGAGCGGTTCGGGTCGAACGCATAGCGTTCCAGGCCGACGCCGAAGAAGACGGTGTCGAGTTCGCTGAACGGCACGCCGAAACGGATCGCTGCACCCTGGTTCACCAGCTTGTAGTCGCCGTCTTCGCTCGTGGAGTACGGACGCGTCGTGGTGTGGTAGACGCTGATCGTGCGCGAGATGCCATCCTTCGTGAAGTACGGATCGGTGGTGGTCAGCGACAGCGTGCGGTTGTACTTGCTTGTGTTGACCTGCACGCCCAGGAAGTTGCCCGAGCCGAACACGTTCTCTTGCGAGATGCCGAAGGTCAGCGCGACCTTTTCGGCGCTCGAGTAGCCGGCGCCCAGCTGCAGCGTGCCGGTGGGCTTCTCGGCCACGTTGACGGTCAGGTCGACCTGGTCGGGCGAACCCGGCACTTCCTGGGTCTCGACGTTCACTTCGGTGAAGAAGCCCAGGCGGTCCACACGGTCGCGCGAGACCTTGATCTTGTCGCCGTCGTACCACGAGGCTTCGAACTGACGGAACTCGCGGCGAATCACTTCGTCGCGGGTCTTGTTGTTGCCACCGACCGACACGCGTCGCACGTACACGCGGCGCGCGGGCTCGGCCTGCAGCGTCAGCGTGACGCGATTGTTCACGCGGTCGATATCCGGGCGCGCCTGCACACGGGCGAAGGCGTAGCCGAAGGTGCCGAAGTAGTCGCTGAAGGCCTTGGTGGTCTCGGTGACCTGCTCGCCGTTGTAGGGCTCGCCGGGCTTGATGGTGATGAGCGACTTGAACTCGTCGTCACGGCCGAGGTAGTTGCCATCGAGCTTGATGCCCGCCACCACGAACTTCTCGCCTTCGGTGATGTTCACCGTGACGCTCAGGTCCTTGCGGTCCGGCGAAATGGCGACCTGGGTCGAATCGATGCGGAACTCGAGGTAACCGCGGGTGATGTAGTAGCTCTTCAGCGTCTCGAGGTCGGCGTTGAGCTTGGCGCGCGAGTACTGGTTCGACTTGGTGTACCAACTCATGAAGCCGCCGCTGTCCTGGTCGAACAGGCTCAGCAGCGTCGATTCGCTGAAGGCCTTGTTGCCGACCACGTGCACTTCGCGGATGCGGGCGGACTCGCCTTCGGTCACGGTGAACGTCAGGTTCACGCGGTTGCGCTCAATGGGCGTGACGGTGGTCACGACGTTCGCGTTGTAGAGGCTGCGGCTCACGTACTGGCGCTTGAGCTCCTGCTCCGCGCGGTCGGCCAGCGCCTTGTCGTACGGGCGGCCATCGGCCAGCCCGATTTCACGCAGCGCCTTCTGCAGCGCCGCCTTGTCGAATTCCTTGGCGCCGACGAAGTCGACGTCGGCGATGGTGGGCCGCTCTTCGACGATCACCACCAGCACGTTGCCGTTGACGTCGATGCGCACGTCCTTGAACAACCCCAGGTCGAACAGCGCGCGGATCGCGGCCGAGCCGCGTTCGTCGCTGTAGGTGTCGCCCACACGCAGGGGCAGCGACCCGAAGATCGTGCCGGCCTCGACGCGTTGCAAGCCTTCGACGCGGATATCGCGCACCGTGAAAGGCTCGACGGCCCAGGCGGCCGTGGCTGCCAGCGCGCTGGCCACCACCGCGGCAACGCTACGCAGGCGAAAGCGACTGAAGTTTGTGTTCATCTGTGAATTGAGCCGGCACGGAAAGGGCCGGCAGAAAGTTAACCAAAGAGCCGTGTGACGTCGTTGAAGAGTGCGACCGACATCATCACCAGCAGCAAGGCGACACCGCCGCGCTGCAGCCGTTCCATCCAGGCGTCGGAGACGCTTTTCCCGGTCAGGCCCTCCCAAAGATAATACATCAGGTGCCCCCCATCGAGGACCGGCAGCGGCATCAGGTTGAGCACCCCGAGACTCACGCTGATGAGAGCGAGAAAGACCAGATACTGCGTCAAACCGAGGCTCGCGGACTTGCCCGCGTAGTCAGCAATTGTTAAGGGACCGCTCAGGTTCTTGATCGAAGCCTCGCCGATCAGCATCTTGCCCATCATGCGAACCGTGAGTGCCGACACCTCCCAGGTGCGCACCACGCCGCGCCAGATGCCATCGACCACCCCCTGGCGGACCGTGACCATCTCGGGCGGTGCGCCGACGTAGGCGCCGATGCGCGCGACCTTGGCCGCGCCCTCCTCGCGCACTTCGGGCTTGACCTCGAGCGACAGCGCTTGGCTGTCGCGCTGGAGCTGCCAGGTCTGCGTGCGCGCCTGGCCGGTGGCATCGAGCGAGGCGCGAATGACTTCACGCAGCTGCTGTCCGTCGAGGATCGGGGTGTCGCCGATGCGGAGGACCCGGTCGCCGTTGCGAAGGCCCGCGCGCTCGGCCGCGCTGCCCGCCATGACCTCGCCGATCTCAGGGCGGGTCAGCGGTGCGACCACGCCGATCTTGCGGAACATCTGCGGATCTGCGTCCTTGGCCTCCATGCGGCTCAGCGGCAGGACCAGCTGGCGGCCGGGCCGGCCGCCCTCGCCTGCCACTTCGAGCGTGAGGTCGCGGCCGTCGAGCGCGCCGCGCGTCATGCGCCAGCGCAGGTCTTCGAAGGACTGAACCGGCGACAGGTCGCCGTCGAAACCGGCTTGGGTGATGTGTTCACCGCCGCGCAGGCCGGCCGCTTCGGCCAACGACGCCGCCACCGGTCGGGCCAGCTTGGCCACGGGCTCGTCGACGCCGATCCAGTTGACCGCCGTGTACAGCACGACCGCCAGCAACAGGTTGGCGATCGGGCCGGCGGCCACGATGGCGGCACGCGAGCGCAGCGGCTGGGTGTTGAAGGCGCGGTGCCGCTCCTCGGGCGCCACGGGGCCTTCGCGCTCGTCGAGCATCTTGACGTAACCACCAAACGGGAAAGCGCCGATCACGAACTCGGTCTGCTGCCCCGGGTGCTGGCGCTTGGGCTGCCATCGAAGGATCGCCTTGCCGAAGCCGACCGAGAAGCGCTCCACCTTGACGCCGCAGGCCACGGCGACGCGGTAGTGGCCGTATTCGTGGACCGCGATGAGGACGCCGAGGGCGACCACAAAAGCTATGACGGTGAGCATCAGGGTCCTCTGCGCAGTAGGGAATCAGGCCGCGAAACGTGCCGCGGCGGCATTGGCCGCTTCGCGGGCGCTGGCGTCGAGCGCCAGCAGGTCGGCCAGCGATGCCGGCTTGGAGGGCATGACCGCCTCCAAAGTTTCCAGGTTGACCGCATGAATGCGATCGAAGCGCAGGCGCCGGTCAAGGAAGGCGGCCACCGCCACCTCGTTGGCCGCGTTCAGCACCGCCGTGGTGCCCGAAGCGGCACGCAGAGCCTGCCATGCCAGCCCCAGCCCGGGGAACAGCGCAGGATCGGGCGTGTCGAAGGTCAGCGAGCCCATCTGGCGGAAATCGAGCCGCGCCGCCCCACTTTCGATGCGCTCCGGCCAGGCCAGGCCAACCGCGATCGGCACCCGCATGTCGGGCGTGCCGAGTTGGGCGATGACCGAGGCGTCGGTGAACTGCACCATCGAATGGACCACGCTCTGCGGGTGGATGACGACCTCGATCTGCTCCGGCGACACGCCGAACAGGTGGCGCGCCTCGATCACCTCGAGCGCCTTGTTCATCATCGTGGCCGAGTCGACCGAAATTTTGCGGCCCATGACCCAGTTGGGGTGGGCACAGGCCTGCTCGGGCGTCACGGCGCCCAGCGTGTCGGGCGCACGGGTGCGGAACGGGCCGCCCGACGCCGTCAGGATGATCTTGTCGATGCGCCGCGCCCAGGTGGACGGGTCTTCGGGCAGCGACTGGAAAATGGCCGAATGCTCGCTGTCGATGGGCAGCAGCGTGGCGCCGCCCTCCTGCACCGTGCGCATGAACAGCTCGCCGCCGACGACCAGGGCCTCCTTGTTGGCCAGCAGCAGGCGCTTGCCGGCGCGCGCGGCGGCCAGGCATGGCGCGAGGCCGGCAGCACCGACGATGGCGGCCATCACGGCATCGACTTCGTCCTCCGACGCTATTCTTTCGAGAGCATCGTCGCCCATCAGGACACGGGTCGGCAGGCTGTTCTGCTTGAGCTTTTCGGCCAGCAGCGCGGCATGCGGCGCACTCGCCATGACGGCGAAGCGCGGCGAAAAGCGCGCGCATTGGGCCAGCAGCTCGTCGACCTTGGTGGCCGCCGAGAGCGCAAACACCTCGAAGCGTTCGGGGTGACGGGCAATGACGTCGAGCGTGCTGACACCGACCGAACCGGTCGAGCCGAGCACCGTGACACGTTGTTTGGGAGTGTTCACAGGAAAGCCAGCATCATGGCAATGGGAAGTGCCGGCAAGAGGGCATCCACGCGGTCGAGCACGCCGCCGTGGCCGGGCAGCAGACGGCTGCTGTCCTTGGCGCCGGCGCTGCGCTTGATCAGCGATTCGACGAGGTCGCCGACGACGCTCATCGCCGCCAGGAACACCGCCCCGATCAACAGCAGCCACCAGCCGCGCTCATGCAGGCGGGTGTAGAGGCTGGGCACCATGGCGCCCAGGCTCTTGTCGGCCCAGACCCAGGCGAACGCCAGCACGATGACGCCGGCCATGCCGCCCCAGACACCTTCCCAGCTCTTGCCGGGACTGATGGCGGGCGCCAGCTTGGCGCGCGTGAACTTCAGGCCGAAGGCGCGGCCGGCGAAATAGGCGAACACGTCCGCCACCCAGACCAGCACCAGGATCGACAGCAGGAAGTTGATGCCGACCATGCGCGCCTGCACCGCCGCGAGCCATGCGACCCACAGCGCCAGCAGGCCACCCACCAGCCGCAGCCCACGCGGAATGCGGGGCCAGCCGGGCACCGCGACGCGCAGCAGTGCCGCGCCGCCGAGCACCCAGGCCGCGCTGGCCAACATCCACATCAGGAACAGGCGCTGCTCCAGCAGGCCCAGCCCCCACGACAACCCGCACAGCGCCACCATCTCGGCGCCGAGGAACAGCGACATGCCCTGCCCGTAGCCGTTCAGGCGCCCCCACTCCCACGCGGCGGCGCCGATCAGCACCAGCATCACGCAGGCAAAGGGAATGTGGTTTCGATAGAACAGCGCTGGCAGCAGGATCGCGAGCAGCACGATCGCCGTGAGGATGCGTTGTTTGAGCATGCGGAAGGTGGTATCGGGCCGTGTCAGGCCGCGGAAGCCGAAACCTGCGCCGAGGTCCGGCCGAAACGACGCTCGCGGCCCTGGAACGCGGCGATGGCCTCATCCAGTGCGGCTTCGTCGAACTCGGGCCACAGCTTGTCGCTGAAGAACAGCTCGGCGTAGGCACTCTGCCAAAGCAGGAAATTCGACAGCCGCTGCTCCCCACCCGTGCGGATGAACAGGTCGGGGTCGGGCACGTGGGCCAGCGCCATGGCGCGATCGAGGTTCATCTCGGTCATGGGCAGGCCCTGCTCGGCGAGCTTGGCCGCGGCGCGCGCGATGTCCCAGCGCCCGCCGTAGTTGAAGCAGATGTTGAGAATCAGACGCGTGTTGTGGGCCGTGGTCTGCTCGGCCGACACCAGGCCGGCCACCATCTTGTCGGACAGGCCGGCGCGTTCGCCCACGAAATGCAGCCGCACGCCGTCGGCGTTGAGGCGCGGCACTTCGCGCGCCAGCGCCCCGACCATCAGCTGCATCAGCCCGGAGACTTCTTCAGGAGGACGGTTCCAGTTCTCCGAGGAGAACGCGAACACGGTGAGCACGCCCACGCCGCGGTCGGCGCAGGCCTTGACACAGCGCCGCAGCGACTCCACGCCCTGCTTGTGCCCCGCCACGCGAGGCAGGAAGCGCTTGGTGGCCCACCGGCCGTTGCCATCCATGACGATGGCAACGTGGTGCGGAGGGGTCGTCGTCTGCGGCGAGGAGGCCATGCGAAGCCTCAAACGGCCATGATCTCCGCTTCTTTCGCGGCGACCAGACGGTCGATTTCCGCGATGTGCTTGTCGGTGACCTTCTGGATGTCGCCTTCGGCGCGCTTCTGGTCGTCTTCCGAAGCCAGCTTGTCCTTCACGAGCTTCTTGACCGCTTCGTTCGCGTCACGGCGCAGGTTGCGCGTGGCGATCTTGGCGCTCTCGCCTTCGTTGCGGACCAGCTTGGTCATTTCCTTGCGGCGCTCTTCGCTCATGGCGGGCAGCGGCACGCGGATCAGATCGCCCATCGAGGCCGGGTTCAGGCCCAGGTCGCTTTCGCGGATGGCCTTCTCGATCTTGGCGCCCATGCCCTTTTCCCAGGGCTGGACGCTGATGGTGCGCGAATCGAGCACCGACACGTTGGCCACCTGGCTCAGCGGCACCTGCGAGCCGTAGTACTCGACGTGGATCGAGTCGAGCAGCGCCGAATTGGCGCGGCCCGTGCGGATCTTGGTGAGGTTGTTCTGGAAGGCGGCGAGCGACTGGTTCATCTTCGCGTCGGTCGCACTGCGAATGTCTGCAATGGTCATCTCATTTACTCCTAGGCATGCACCAGCGTGCCCTCGTCCTCGCCCATCACGACGCGCTTGAGGGCGCCGTTCTTGAGGATCGAGAACACCTTGATCGGCAGCTTCTGGTCGCGGCACAGCGCGAAGGCCGTGGCGTCCATGATGCCGAGGTTCTTGGCGATCGCCTCGTCGAAACTCAACGTGGCGTAGCGGGTTGCATGAGGGTCGATTTTCGGATCGGCCGTGTACACGCCGTCCACCTTGGTCGCCTTGAGCACCAGCTCGGCGCCGATTTCGGCACCGCGCAGCGCGGCGGCCGTGTCGGTCGTGAAGAAGGGGTTGCCGGTACCGGCAGCGAACACCACGACCTTGCCCTCTTCGAGGTACTGCAGGGCCTTGGGGCGCACATAGGGCTCGACCACCTGCTCGATGGCAATGGCGGACATCACGCGGGCCACGAGGCCCTGCTTGTCCATCGCGTCAGCGAGGGCCAGCGAGTTCATCACAGTGGCCAGCATGCCCATGTAGTCGGCCGTGGCGCGGTCCATGCCGACGGAGCCTCCCGCGACACCGCGGAAGATGTTGCCGCCGCCGATCACGACCGCCACCTGGACGCCCATGTTCACGACTTCTGCCACCTCTTCGACCATGCGCACGATGGTGGCGCGGTTGATGCCGAAGGCGTCGTCGCCCATCAGTGCCTCACCCGACAGCTTCAACAAGATTCGCTTGTGGGCTGGGCGGGCATCAGACATGGGCATTTTCCTTAGAGGGTTGGCGGGGGCGAGTGTAAAACGTGGCGGTGAAAAAGCGGCGGCACGCTGTCGCGCACCGCCGCTTGAAGGACAGCCGGATCAGGCGGCAGCCTTGGCAGCAGCGACCTGGGCCGCGACTTCTGCGGCGAAGTCGTCGACCTTCTTCTCGATGCCTTCGCCGACCACGTACAGGGTGAAGCCCTTGATCGTGGTGTTGGCGGCCTTGAGCATCTGCTCGACGGTCTGCTTGTCGTTCTTCACGAACGGCTGGTTGTGCAGCGAGACTTCCTTGAGGTACTTCTGCACGCCGCCTTCGATGCGCTTGGCAACGATGTCGGCCGGCTGCGGCTTCTTGCCTTCGGCTTCAGCAACCTTGCGGTCTTCTTCAGCCTTGCCTGCGGCCACGGCGCGCTCTTTTTCGATCAGCTCGGCAGGCACGTCCGATGCCTGGATGGCGACCGGCTTCATGGCGGCGATGTGCATTGCCACGTCCTTGGCCGACGTGTCGTCACCCTCGAACTCCACCATCACGCCGATGCGCGTGCCGTGGAGGTACGACGCCAGCTTGCCGTTGCCCGTGAAGTGCTTGAAGCGGCGGAAGCTCATGTTCTCGCCGATCTTGCCGATCAGGCCCTTGCGCACGTCTTCGAGCGTGGGGCCGAAACCGTCTTGCTCATAGGCCAGCGCACCCAGTGCAGCGATGTCTGCAGGGTTGTTCTTGGCAACCAGCATCGCGGCAGCGTTGGCCAAAGCCAGGAAGCTGTCGTTCTTGGTGACGAAGTCGGTTTCGCAGTTGATTTCGATCATGCCGCCGGCAGCGCCGTCGACGAAAGCCGTGACCACGCCTTCAGCGGTGACGCGACCCGATGCCTTGCCAGCCTTGTTGCCGAGCTTGATGCGCAGCAGCTCTTCGGCCTTTTCCATGTTGCCGTCGGCCTCCGTCAGGGCCTTCTTGCATTCCATCATGGGCGCATCGGTCTTCGCGCGCAGTTCGCCGACCATGCTTGCGGTGATTGCAGCCATTTGTGTATCTCCGTAAATCCAAAAATCAGGTTAAAAAAAAGGGGCACCAAAGCCCCTTCTTCAGGCTCGCGAGAGCACCAATCAGGCCGAAGCGCCTTCTTCGACTTCGACGAATTCGTCGCCATTGCCTTCGGCAACGGCCTTGACCACATCACCGCCGGCGCTGTTGCGGCCTTCGATGATGGCGTCGGCGATGCCGCGGGCGTACAACGTAACAGCCTTCGACGAGTCGTCGTTGCCGGGGATCACGTAGTCGATGCCTTCGGGCGAGTGGTTGGAGTCAACCACGCCGATCAGCGGAATGCCGAGCTTCTTGGCTTCGGCCACGGCGATCTTGTGGAAGCCCACGTCGATCACGAAGATCGCGTCCGGCAGCGCAGCCATGTCCTGGATGCCGCCGATGTCCTTCTCGAGCTTCGCGATTTCGCGCGAGAACGTGAGCTGTTCTTTCTTGCTCAGGCTGTCGAGACCGGCTTCTTGCTGGGCCTTCATGTCCTTCAGACGCTTGATCGAGGTCTTGACGGTCTTGAAGTTGGTCAGCATGCCGCCGAGCCAGCGGGTGTCGACGAAAGGCACGCCGGCGCGGCGAGCTTCTGCAGCCACGATTTCACGGGCTTGGCGCTTCGTGCCGACCATCAGGATCGTGCCGCGGTTGGCCGTGAGTTGCTTGGCGTACTTCATCGCATCCTGGAACATCGGGAGCGACTTTTCCAGGTTGATGATGTGAATCTTGTTGCGATGACCGAAGATGAACGGAGCCATCTTGGGGTTCCAGAAGCGGGTTTGGTGACCGAAGTGGACACCGGCTTCCAGCATTTCGCGCATGGTGGTCGACATTGAATTTACTCCAAAGGTTGGGTCTAAAATCCAGCCCGTTTTGCACCCCTTCGACGGGGTCGCAACACCTTGATTGGGCCGGTTTGCGGATGTGCTTGACTGGCGGCGACAAAACTGTCGCATAACCAGCGAAACCCAAAGAGTATAGCACGGCGGCCACCCCCTCCTCCCTCGAACCGAGCCGTTCCAAGGTACCCTCGAAGCCATGAACGACCTTCACGCCACCCGTCTCACCCTTCTGGCTGGCGGTTCCGATGCGCGCACCGAAATGGAGCGCGCCATCGCCCTCTCCGAATCCTCGGCCTGCGCCCACGTTTTCACCCGCACGATGTTCGACGAGGCCCGCGTGGCCGCCGCCGCATCGGCGCCTGAAAGCCGCCTCGCCGGGCTCGCCTTCACCAGCAAGGACCTGTTCGATGCCGCCGGCCAGCCGACGCCCGCCGGTTCGGCCGTGCTCGCGCATGCGCCGGCCGCCCCGACCGATTCGCTCGCCGTGGCGCGACTGCGCGCCGCTGGCGGCGTGCTGACCGGGCGCACCAATATGACGGAGTTCGCCTTTTCCGGCGTCGGCGTCAACCCGCACCACGGAACACCCGCCAACGTGAGCGACACCGCCACGCCGCGCATTCCGGGCGGATCGTCGTCCGGTGCGGCGATTTCGGTGGGGAGCGGCGCGGCCTTCATCGGCCTGGGCTCCGACACCGGCGGCTCGATCCGCATTCCGGCCGCGCTGAACGGCATCGTCGGCTTCAAGAACACCGCCCGCCTCACGCCGGCCGACGGCGCCCTGCCGCTGTCGACCACGCTCGACACCGTCTGCGCCATGACCCGGTCGGTGCGCGATGCCATCACCGCGCACGAAATCCTCTCGGCGCAGCAGGTGACGCCCGGCTCGGCACCACTGTCGGCCTACCGGCTGGCCGTCGTGAAGAACGTCTTCCTCGACGACCTCGCGCCCGCCGTGGCCACAGCCTTCGAGCGCACCCTCGCCACCCTGCGCGCCACCGGCGCCCATGTCCAGGAAATCGTGCTGCCCGAACTGGCCGACCTGCAGTCCATCAACGCCACCGGCGGTTTCTCGGCGGCCGAGTCATACGCATGGCACCGGCTCCTGCTGGAGCGCAGCGGCGCCGGCTACGACCCGCGCGTGGCGCAGCGCATCCTGCGCGGCGCCAGCATGAAGGCACACGAGTACATCGACCTGATTCACGCCCGCCGCGACTGGATCGCCCGCGTGGAGAAGGCGCTGGCGCCGTTCGACGCCGTGCTGTCGCCGACCGTGCCGATCACCGCGCCGTCCATCGCCAGCGTCGCACCGGGTGCCGAGCGCGACGACGAGTTCTTCCGCGTCAACGCGCTGCTGCTGCGCAACCCGTCGATCGTCAACATGCTCGACGGCTGCGCCATCTCACTGCCCTGCCACGTCGCCGGCGAACTGCCGGTCGGCCTGATGCTGTGGCACGGCGCAATGCACGACGACGCCGTGCTCGCGGTGGCGCTCCAGGCCGAACGCACGCTACAGAAATAACCGCTGTCACCGCCCGCCTCACGGGCGTCAGCCGCCTCCTTTATCTAGAACATTTCAATGAAAATCGCGATCGTGGGCGCCGGCATCGTCGGCGTCACCACCGCCTGGGAACTGGTCTCCGACGGCCATGAAGTGACCGTGTTCGAGCGCCGCGGCGCCGCCGCCGAAGAGGCCAGCTTCGCCAACGCGGGCGTAGTCGCCCCCGGCTACGTCACACCATGGGCCGCACCGGGCATGCGCGGCAAGGTGCTGCGCTCGCTGCTGTCCTCGCACGGCGCCATCAAGCTGCGCTGGCCGCTGAGCACGCGCGACCTCGGCTGGATGTCGCGCTGGCAGAAGGCCTGCAAGCTCGAGACCTACCTGGCCAACCGCGCCCGCATGCAACGGCTGGCCTTCTACAGCCGCACCCGGCTGCACGCGGTGACCGAAGCACGCGAGCTGAGCTACGAACGCAGCGACGGCTACCTGGTGCTGCTGCGCTCCAAGCGCGAGAAAAAACTGATTCAGCCCGGCCTGGAAGTGCTGCGCTCGGCCGGCAGCGTGTTCCGCGAGGTCGACGCCGACGAGGCCCGCCTGATCGAGCCCGCGCTCAACCCCGACACCCCGCTGGCCGGCGCGATTTACCTGCCGGAAGACGAGGTCGCGAACTGCCGCCAGTTCGCGCTGCTGCTCAAGTGGGAGGCCGAGGCGCTGGGCGCACAGTTTCATTTCAACTGCGATATCGCACCGCTGAGCCGCGCGGCCCCCACTTCGCTGACGCTCGCCAGCGGTTCGGACGCGCTGCAGTTCGACGCCATCGTGGTGTGCGCCGGCCTGTCGTCTGCCGCGCTGCTGCGTCCGCTGGGACTGCGCATTCCGTTGGCGCCGGTCTACGGCCACTCGGTCAGCGCCCCGGTGCGCGAGCCGCTCAACGCGCCGCGCAGCGCGGTGATGGACGAACGCTACAAGGTCGCGATCTCCCGCCTGGGCCAGCGCGTGCGCGTGGCCGGCAGCGCCGAGATCGGCGGCTCGCCCGACGCCATGAGCCCGGCCGCGATCCAGACGCTCTACAAGGTGCTGCACGACTGGTTTCCGGGCGCAGCCACGCTGCAGTCGGGCATCCAGCAATGGAAAGGCGCGCGACCGATGCTGCCCGACGGCCCACCGGTACTGGGTGCCAGCGGCATTCCCGGCGTGTGGCTCAACCTGGGCCACGGCTCGAGCGGCTGGGCGCTGTCGTGCGGCAGCGCACGCGTGCTCGGCGACCTGATCAGCGGACAAGACCCCGGCATCGACCTCGAAGGCCTGGGGATCGAGCGGCTCAGTCTTTAGGGCTCCAGCGGCGCAGTTGCTCGGGGGTGGCCGGTTTTTCCGCCGACAGTTCGGGCCGGGGCGCCCAGCGTTGGGCGATCAACCCCAGGACAGCTGGCGCAATCAGTCCGAAGAACACCAGCACCACCAAGTCCACGCCCAGCATCAGCCACTGCGTGCCGGACCCCGCTTCGACCGGCACGTCGAGCCACCGGATGACGCCGATGCCATAGCCCACGCCCAGCGCCCAGGCGACGTCGCGCAGCGGCACCCGGCGCAACACCTCGACCAACAGGAACAGCCCCCACACCACGACCAGCAGGCCGACCGCCCAGGCCGCGCCGGCCGTCATCGCCACGGCCGTGCCGATGAACCCGGCTAGGCACGCCAGCAGCAGAACCAGCAACCAGCCGAAGGTCTTGAGCGTCATCGGTCGATGATAGGAGGCGCGGCGTCGGCGGCACAATGGCCCGATGCATCGCATCACGTCCGCCAGCGCCGCCGACCTGTTCGACATCGCCGCCACGCGTCGCATCGAGCAGGCGGCGACCTCCGCCCTGCCCCCTCACACGCTGATGCAGCGTGCAGGCCTCGCCGCGGCACGGCTCGCGATGGCGCTCGCGCCGCACGCGCGAACGATCTGGATCGCCTGCGGCCCCGGAAACAACGGCGGCGATGGCTTCGAAGCCGCAGCGCAATTGCGGCATCGGGGCTTCTTTCCGGTCGTCACCTTCGTGGGCGATGAAGCCCGGCTGCCGCCGGATGCCAAGTCGTCGCTGCAGCGTGCGCGCGATGCGGGCGTCACCTTCGCTTCGGAGCCTCCATCGAGCTTCGAACTGGCGATGGATGCCCTGCTCGGCATCGGATCGACCCGCCCGCCCTCAGGAACGATGGCCGAATGGATCGCGCGGATGCACGAGGACACGCAACCAGTGCTGAGTCTCGACGTGCCCTCGGGCCTTGACGCCGACACCGGCACGTTAGCTCCTGGCGCCAATCACCCATCGCGATCAGTTCGCGCCACCCTCACCTTCCTCACACTGAAGCCCGGCTTGTTCACGGCCCAGGGCCGCGATGCGGCCGGCACGGTGTGGTTCGATGACCTGGGTTGCAGCGCCTTCGCCCAGGAGCGACCGACAGCCCGCCTCGCAGGCACGCCCGATATCCAGCCGCGCACCCACGCCTCCCACAAGGGCAGCTACGGCGACGTCGCAGTGATCGGCGGCGCCTCGGGCATGGCGGGGGCCGCGCTGCTGGCCGGCTCGGCCGCGCTCCATGCGGGCGCGGGACGCGTGTTCGTCGGATTGCTCGATCCCCGCGCAGCGCCCGTCGACACCTCGCAGCCGGAGCTGATGCTGCGCGACGCCCACGCGCTGGACCTCGCCGGCATGACGGTCGTGTGCGGCTGCGGGGGCGGCGATGCCGTGCGCGAACTGCTGCCGCGCGTGCTGTCGACGGCCTCTGCACTGGTGCTCGACGCCGACGCGCTCAACGCCATCGCCGCCGCCCCCTCACTTCAGACGCAATTGATCGCGCGAGGCCAGACCGGCGCGCCCACCGTACTCACGCCGCATCCATTGGAAGCCGCACGCCTGCTCGGCGACACGACAGGCGGCGTGCAGGCGAACCGCCTCGCCGCGGCTCGCGCGCTGGCATCGCGCTTCGGTGCAGTGACGGTGCTCAAGGGTTCAGGAACGGTGATTGCCGATGCGGGCAACGAGCCGCCGGCCATCACTCCGACCGGCAATGCCCGTCTCGCCACCGCAGGCACCGGCGATGTGCTCGCCGGCATGATCGGCGCGGCGCTCGCGAGGGGCCGCCCCGCCTTCGAGGCAGCGTGCGAGGCCGTCTGGCAGCACGGCCACATCGCCGACACGTGGCCGGCCGATGCGGCCCCGCTCACGGCAAGCGCGCTGGCCCGCCGCACACCCCGCTGAGCGCAGGACTCAGCCGCGCCCGACGAAGGGCATCTTCGTGGCCATGATGGTGTGGAAGAGCACGTTGGCTTCCAGCGGCAGGTTCGCCATGTAGAGCACCGACTGGCCGACGATCTTGACGTCGATCAGCGGCTCGATCGCGAGCTCGCCGCTGGCCTGCGGCACGCCGGTGGCCATGCGCGCGGCCAGCTCGGTCATGGCATTGCCCACGTCCACCTGCCCCACCGCGATGTCGTACTTGCGACCATCGAGCGACGCGGTCTTGGTCAAGCCTTCGACCGCGTGCTTGGTCGAGGTGTAGGCCGCCGAATTCGGCCGCGGCGTGGTCGCCGAGATCGACCCGTTGTTGATGATGCGGCCGCCCCGCGGCGTCTGCGCCTTCATCGTGCGGAAGGCCTGCTGGATGCAGAAGAACATGCCGGTGAGGTTGATGTCCACCACGCCCTTCCACTGCTCGGGCGTCCAGTCCTCGAACGGGCCCGGCGGGTTGCCCACGCCGGCGTTGTTGAACAGCAGGTCGACGCGCCCGAAGCGCTCGACCGTGGCCCCGAACAGCGCCTGCACCGACTCGGCATTGGCCACGTCGGTGGGCACCGCGAAGGCGCGCGCACCAGCGCCCGACTCTTCCGCCACCTGCTCCAGCGGTTCGAGGCGACGCCCCGCAAGGGCCACGCTCCAGCCGTCAGCCAGCAAGGCCAGCGCGGCCGCGCGGCCGATGCCCGACCCCGCGCCCGTGACGATCGCGATGCGGCCCTTGTTGATTTCCACGCTCATGCTTCATGTCTCCTTTTCAGCTGGTCCATACACACGGTAAACACGTAGTGTGCACGGCGCATCTCATCCACGGCGGGGCTTGCGCCCCTTGCCCTGCATCTTGTTGGCGGCTTTCTTCACCGCCGACTTGAAGGCCTGCATCGCCGATTGCGGGCCGGCGGGCGCCACGGCAGCGCCGCCACCGTGCTCCGAGCGTGACTCGCCACCGGCCTCCGCCTTGTGGCGGGCGCTTCGCTTGGCCGACGCCTTCACCGGTGCGCTGCCCTTGTCCTTCATGGCACGCGAGGTCAGGTCTTCGCCTTCGCGCACGAGGCGGAAGTCGATCTTGCGGCCATCGAGATCGACGCGACTCACCTGCACCCGCACCCGCGTGCCGATGGCATAGCGGATGCCGGTGCGCTCGCCGCGCAGCTCCTGGCGCATCTCGTCGAACTTGAAGTATTCGCCGCCTAGCTCGGTGATGTGCACCAGGCCTTCGACGTACATCGCGTCGAGCGTGACGAAGATGCCAAAGGTGGTGGCCGCCGTGACCACGCCGCCGTACTCCTCACCGAGGTGCTCGCGCATGTACTTGCACTTGAGCCAGGCCTCGACGTCGCGGCTGGCCTCGTCGGCGCGGCGCTCGTTGGCGCTGCAATGCAGGCCCGCCGCTTCCCATGCCAGCACTTCCTTGGTCGGCGCAATCGTGGCCTTTTGCGGTTTGGTCGTTGGCGCCTTCACGCGCGAAGCCAGGCGCTTGGCCAGCTTGGCATGCGCCTCGCCGGGCGTCGGCAGCATCGGCAACTGGTAGCGCGTCTTGCCGAGGATCGCCTTGATCACGCGATGCACCAGCAGGTCGGGGTAGCGCCGGATCGGGCTCGTGAAGTGCGTGTAGGCCTCGTAGGCCAGGCCGAAGTGGCCGCTGTTGAACGGCGTGTAGATTGCCTGCTGCATCGAGCGCAGCAGCATGGTGTGGATCTGCTGCGAGTCAGGACGCTCCTTGGTGGCTTCGGCGATCGCCTGGAACTCACCGGGACGCGGATCGTCGGTGATGCTCAAGCCCACGCCCATGGCCTTCAGGTAGCCGCGCAGGATTTCTTTCTTCTCGGGCGTCGGGCCTTCGTGCACGCGGAACAGGCCCGGGTGCTTGCCTTCGGCGATGAAGTCGGCGCTGCAGACGTTGGCGGCCAGCATCGCCTCTTCGATGATCTTGTGCGCCTCGTTGCGCGTGCGCGGCACGATCTTCTCGATGCGGCCGGCGTCGTCGCAAATGATCTGCGTCTCGGTGGTTTCGAAGTCGACCGCGCCGCGCTTGCCGCGCTGCTTGAGCAGGGCCCTGTAGACGTCGGCGAGGTTCAGCAGGTCCTTGACGCGCTCCTTGCGCTTGGCGGCTTCGGGGCCGCGCGTGTTGCCGAGGATGGCCGCGACTTCGGTGTACGTGAAGCGCGCATGGCTGAACATCACGGCCGGGTAGAACTGGTAGGCGTAGATCTCGCCGTCGGCCGCGACCAGCATGTCGCACACCATGCACAGGCGCTCGACCTCGGGGTTGAGCGAGCACAGGCCGTTTGACAGCTTCTCGGGCAGCATCGGAATCACGCGGCGCGGGAAGTAGACGCTGGTGGCGCGGTCGTACGCATCGATGTCGATGGCGGAGCCGGTCTGCACATAGGCGCTGACGTCGGCGATGGCGACCAGCAGGCGCCAGCCTTTGCCGCGGCCCACCTTCGCGGGCTCGCAGTACACGGCGTCGTCGAAGTCGCGGGCGTCTTCGCCGTCGATGGTGACGAGCGGCACGTCGGTGAGGTCAATGCGGCCCTTCTTGTCGGCGGGGCGCACCTTCTCGGGCAACGCCTTGGCCTGCGCCAGGCACTCCGCGGAAAACTCATGCGGCACGCCGTACTTGCGCACGGCGATCTCGATTTCCATGCCGGGGTCGTCGATCTCGCCCAGCACTTCTCTCACGCGGCCCACGGGCTGGCCGAACAAGGCCGGCGGCTCTGTGAGCTGAACGACCACGACCTGGCCCACCTTGGCGGGGCCGGTCGCGCCCTTCGGGATCAGGACGTCCTGGCCGTAGCGCTTGTCTTCCGGTGCAACGAGCCAGATCCCGCCTTCGTGCAGCAAGCGGCCGATGATGGGCTGCTCGGGTCGCTCGACGATCTCGACCACGCGCCCCTCGGGGCGGCCGCGACGGTCCTGTCGCACGATGCGCGCCTTGACGCGATCCTTGTGCAACACCGCGCGCATCTCATTCGGCGGCAGGTAGATGTCTGCCTCGCCATCGTCGCGCTGCACGAAGCCGTGCCCGTCGCGATGTCCTTGAACAGTTCCTTCGATTTCGTCCAACAAGCTGCTGGAAGTGACATTATTTTTGATATGATCTCCTTCTTTCCTGAAATTCAAAACGTGGCTGCTTCTGCAGTCATGTGGGCCCAGATGGCGGAATTGGTAGACGCACTAGTTTCAGGTACTAGCGAGTAACATCGTGGAGGTTCGAGTCCTCTTCTGGGCACCAAGTTTAAACAGACCTTTACCAGGTCATCCGATTGAAGCCACCGGTCTCCGGTGGCTTTTTTCATGGCCGCTCGAAACTGCATCAAACGGGCGACGCGATCGTCAGATCACGCCCCTCGACGCCGGCCATGCACGCACGATCGCACCCACCCGCCTTCGGCAGGACACCCGCCGCACGAGCGGTGTCGCGCAGAAGCTGAAATTTCGACTCGCTCAAAAGAGCGCGCCAAATTTGTGTATATAATCGTAGTCTTTGCTGAGAAGCAAAATCAGCCCAGATGGCGGAATTGGTAGACGCACTAGTTTCAGGTACTAGCGAGTAACATCGTGGAGGTTCGAGTCCTCTTCTG